>NZ_CP192577.1:4800000-6642500 GCF_050632145.1 Roseateles chitinivorans | reverse complement strand
GGATGATGTGGTTTAATTCGATGCAACGCGAAAAACCTTACCTACCCTTGACATGCCAGGAATCCTGCAGAGATGTGGGAGTGCTCGAAAGAGAACCTGGACACAGGTGCTGCATGGCCGTCGTCAGCTCGTGTCGTGAGATGTTGGGTTAAGTCCCGCAACGAGCGCAACCCTTGTCATTAGTTGCTACGAAAGGGCACTCTAATGAGACTGCCGGTGACAAACCGGAGGAAGGTGGGGATGACGTCAGGTCATCATGGCCCTTATGGGTAGGGCTACACACGTCATACAATGGCCGGGACAGAGGGCTGCCAACCCGCGAGGGGGAGCTAATCCCAGAAACCCGGTCGTAGTCCGGATCGCAGTCTGCAACTCGACTGCGTGAAGTCGGAATCGCTAGTAATCGCGGATCAGCTTGCCGCGGTGAATACGTTCCCGGGTCTTGTACACACCGCCCGTCACACCATGGGAGCGGGTTCTGCCAGAAGTAGTTAGCCTAACCGCAAGGAGGGCGATTACCACGGCAGGGTTCGTGACTGGGGTGAAGTCGTAACAAGGTAGCCGTATCGGAAGGTGCGGCTGGATCACCTCCTTTCTAGAGATGACAAGACCGTTGTCTGGCTTAGGTCAGAGAATTGAGTCGAGTCCACATAAGCGAGTTCAGCGCGCCCACACTTATCGGCTGTAGACACACAACAGTGAGTGAGAAAACGCGTGAGCCTGGTGAGCTGGCCTTGCCGGTTGGCGCGATACAGGAGCACGCAAGAAACGCGTGGGTCTGTAGCTCAGTCGGTTAGAGCACCGTCTTGATAAGGCGGGGGTCGCTGGTTCGAATCCAGCCAGACCCACCACGGGGATCGTCAAGATCTTGGGGGATTAGCTCAGCTGGGAGAGCACCTGCTTTGCAAGCAGGGGGTCGTCGGTTCGATCCCGTCATCCTCCACCAATCACTTCACATGGGTGGCAAACCACAGCGTCCAAATGGGCACTGTGGTTTGCCAGTCTCGACTTTTTAGTCGGCTGTTGTTCTTTAACAATTCGTAGAGTCGAATCAGCGTTGCTGGCGGAAAGCTTAGCGCTTCGTAAAGGGGCGCGGCACCGTGCCGCCAGCGACATTTGATTGCGTCAACAAACTTCAACTCTGAAAAGAGTAGAAATTGAAGAACGGCGAACGCGTGATACTCAAATAAATGCTCAAGTTGTTGAGCATCTGTCCTTGACGACATCTGCGGATGTCAAAGTTATAGGGTCAAGTGACTAAGTGCATGTGGTGGATGCCTTGGCGATTACAGGCGACGAAGGACGTGATAGCCTGCGATAAGCTTCGGGGAGCTGGCAAATAAGCTTTGATCCGGAGATTTCCGAATGGGGAAACCCACCTCGATTAGAGGTATCGCATACTGAATACATAGGTATGCGAGGCGAACCGGGTGAACTGAAACATCTCAGTAGCTCGAGGAAAAGACATCAACCGAGATTCCGAAAGTAGTGGCGAGCGAAATCGGAGTAGCCCTCGTGTTTTAGCAGTTGGCATATCAGAACGGAATGGAAAGTCCGGCCATAGCGGGTGATAGCCCCGTATGAGAAATGTCGATTGTGGAACTAGGCACGAATAGAGTAGGGCGGGACACGTGAAATCCTGTCTGAATATGGGGGGACCATCCTCCAAGGCTAAATACTCGTAATCGACCGATAGTGAACAAGTACCGTGAGGGAAAGGCGAAAAGAACCCCGGGAGGGGAGTGAAATAGATCCTGAAACCGCATGCATACAAAAAGTAGGAGCCCGCAAGGGTGACTGCGTACCTTTTGTATAATGGGTCAGCGACTTACATTCAGTGGCGAGGTTAACCGAATAGGGTAGCCGTAGAGAAATCGAGTCCGAATAGGGCGATTCAGTCGCTGGGTGTAGACCCGAAACCAGGTGATCTATCCATGGCCAGGATGAAGGTACCGTAACAGGTGCTGGAGGTCCGAACCGACTAGTGTTGCAAAACTAGCGGATGAGCTGTGGATAGGGGTGAAAGGCTAAACAAACCTGGAGATAGCTGGTTCTCTCCGAAAACTATTTAGGTAGTGCCTCAAGTATTACCTTCGGGGGTAGAGCACTGTTTAGGCTAGGGGGTCATGGCGACTTACCAAACCTATGCAAACTCCGAATACCGAAGAGTACAGCTTGGGAGACAGAGCACCGGGTGCTAACGTCCGGACTCAAGAGGGAAACAACCCAGACCGCCAGCTAAGGTCCCTAAAATTGGCTAAGTGGGAAACGAAGTGGGAAGGCTAAAACAGTCAGGATGTTGGCTTAGAAGCAGCCATCATTTAAAGAAAGCGTAATAGCTCACTGATCGAGTCGTCCTGCGCGGAAGATGTAACGGGGCTAAGCCAGTTACCGAAGCTGCGGATGCACAGTTTACTGTGCGTGGTAGGAGAGCGTTCTGTACGCCTGTGAAGGTGGGTCGTGAGGCCTGCTGGAGGTATCAGAAGTGCGAATGCTGACATGAGTAGCGTTAAAGGGGTGAAAAGCCCCCTCGCCGAAAGCGCAAGGTTTCCTACGCAACGTTCATCGGCGTAGGGTGAGTCGGCCCCTAAGGCGAGGCAGAGATGCGTAGCTGATGGGAAACAGGTCAATATTCCTGTACCGATCAATAGTGCGATGTGGGGACGGAGAAGGTTAGCTCAGCCGGGTGTTGGATGTCCCGGTTCAAGCCTGTAGTCGTGCCTGGTAGGCAAATCCGCCGGGCTTAGATGAGGGGTGATAACGAGTCTGCTTGCAGACGAAGTGAGTGATACCCTGCTTCCAGGAAAAGCCACTAAGCTTCAGCTATTGACGACCGTACCGCAAACCGACACTGGTGCGCGAGATGAGTATTCTAAGGCGCTTGAGAGAACTCTGGAGAAGGAACTCGGCAAATTGACACCGTAACTTCGGAAGAAGGTGTGCCTTTAGTAGGTGATCCATTTACTTGGTTAGCCCAATGAGGCCGCAGAGAATCGGTGGCTGCAACTGTTTATTAAAAACACAGCACTCTGCAAAGACGAAAGTCGACGTATAGGGTGTGACTCCTGCCCGGTGCTGGAAGATTAAATGATGGGGTGCAAGCTCTTGACTGAAGTCCCAGTAAACGGCGGCCGTAACTATAACGGTCCTAAGGTAGCGAAATTCCTTGTCGGGTAAGTTCCGACCTGCACGAATGGAGTAATGATGGCCACACTGTCTCCTCCAGAGACTCAGCGAAGTTGAAATGTTTGTGATGATGCAATCTCCCCGCGGAAAGACGGAAAGACCCCATGAACCTTTACTGTAGCTTTACATTGGACTTTGAACAGATCTGTGTAGGATAGGTGGGAGGCTTTGAAACCCGGTCGCTAGATCGGGTGGAGCCAACGTTGAAATACCACCCTGGTGTGTTTGAGGTTCTAACCTTGGCCCGTTATCCGGGTTGGGGACAGTGTATGGTGGGCAGTTTGACTGGGGCGGTCTCCTCCCAAAGTGTAACGGAGGAGTTCGAAGGTACGCTAAATACGGTCGGAAATCGTGTTGATAGTGCATTGGCATAAGCGTGCTTGACTGCGAGACTGACAAGTCGAGCAGGTACGAAAGTAGGACAAAGTGATCCGGTGGTTCTGTATGGAAGGGCCATCGCTCAACGGATAAAAGGTACTCTGGGGATAACAGGCTGATACCGCCCAAGAGTTCATATCGACGGCGGTGTTTGGCACCTCGATGTCGGCTCATCTCATCCTGGGGCTGTAGCCGGTCCCAAGGGTATGGCTGTTCGCCATTTAAAGAGGTACGTGAGCTGGGTTTAAAACGTCGTGAGACAGTTTGGTCCCTATCTTCCGTGGGCGCTGCAAGATTGAGAGAGCCTGCTCCTAGTACGAGAGGACCGGAGTGGACGCACCTCTGGTGTATCGGTTGTCACGCCAGTGGCATCGCCGAGTAGCTAAGTGCGGAAGAGATAACCGCTGAAAGCATCTAAGCGGGAAACTCGTCTCAAGATGAGTCTTGCCGGGGCCTAGAGCCCCCTGAAGGGTCGTTCAAGACCAGGACGTTGATAGGCTGGGTGTGGAAGCGCAGTAATGCGTTAAGCTAACCAGTACTAATTGCCCGTGAGGCTTGACCCTATAACTTTGACACTCAAAACGTCAAGGTGAGTGGTCACGCAGATCAACTCCCATCCCGGGATGTCTGATCAAAACCGTTCTTCAATCCCTGAAGACGCAATCAAACCAAAGCTGATTTGACTCTACCGAATTGGGCCTGCTGAGCTCCTCAGCAAGCCAACCAGTCAAGCCTGATGACCATAGCGAGTCGGTCCCACCCCTTCCCATCCCGAACAGGACCGTGAAACGACTCAGCGCCGATGATAGTGCGGATTCCCGTGTGAAAGTAGGTCATCGTCAGGCTAATACACCGCCAAACCCCTCGATCAGCAATGATCGAGGGGTTTTGTCTTTTGGAGTTTCAGTTTGATTGGTCTTGATTTGGGGTGCATACGTTTGCTCCGCTAATCTCGGTAGTGCAGCGCCAGATTCGTGTATGTATTCGCCCCTTTTGTGGGACTGTTTTTTTTAGGGCCTCGGAATAGACTGCGCCTCACGTTTGAGCATGGCGAGGGGTTTATGCAGCATTTCTGGAGTGGCGTGAGGCCTTCCCTACTGTTTGCCTTGGCTGCACTCGCTGTCTTGCTGTCTGGTCCACCGGCGCGCGCAGCGGAGATCGCCTCTGTCGTGCCCCAGGGCGAAGTGGAGCAAGTCCAGAACGTTGTAGTGAGGTTCGGCGCGGCAACGTCAAGGTTTGGTGATCCGCGCCTCGCTGCTCCCGTGACGATCCGTTGTGGAGACAGTGCTGCGCAGGGAAGCGGGCGTTGGACCAACGAGCGGGAATGGGTTTTCGATTTCGCTCGCCCACTGGCTGCAGGAACGAAGTGCGTGGTCAAGGCGAGCGAGGGTTTTCAACCCACGGCGCCCGGTGCGGCTCCGGGATGGAGCGGCGCTCGCGAGTTCTCTTTCCAGCTCGGCGCCCCGACGGTCAGGCGGGTGAGTCCTTGGGAGGGGGAAAGATCGAGGAGGATCAGCGATTCCTTCTGCAACTTTCTGGTGACGCCAGGACTGAGACGATTGCGCCCTACATGTGGTGCGAATCGAAGGCGCTTGGCGAGCGCATTCCCGTAGTACTTGGCGATGCTGCCGAACGTGACGCGCTACTCCGTGCGCTGAAGATGGGTGACGCAAAGGATCAGAGGTGGATCCTTGTCCGATGCTCGCGGCCACTGCCGGCAGGCGCGGAGGCCAATCTTGTATGGGGAGCTGGCATCGCCGCAGCGGGGAACGACTCAGTACGGACGCGAGCCGATCGTCGCTTCCGCTTTTCAGTTCGATCGCCGCTGACTGCAGAGTTGTCATGCGAACGCGAACGTGCAAATGCGCCTTGCCTGTCGGTTCGGCCGATCACGGTCAGCTTCTCTGAGCCGATTGGGCGAGACCTGGCATTGAAGGTGCGACTCAGGGCACCGAATGGCGCAACCGTGACGCCTGTGATTCCGACTGAGCAGGAGCAGCAGTCCGCCAAATGGTTGGCTAACGTGCGCTTCCCGGTGCCATTGGCCGAGCAGCAGGACTATCTTCTTGAGCTTCCCGACGGGATCAAGGATGAGAGTGGTCGGCCTCTGTCAAACGCTGCCAGCTTCCCGTTGAAGATTCGAACATCGGAAGCGCCCCCGCTCGCCAAGTTTGCAGCGGCGCCATTCGGGATCGTCGAGTGGGAGTCGGCGGGACCGAGTCTGGTCCCCCTCAGTCTGCGGCATGTGCAGGCTGACCTGCAGCCTCGTTCCGGCGGGCACTTGCGGATCAGAAGGCTGACCGACGATGCCGAGATCCTGAAATGGTACGGACGGCTCTTCCATCAGAACGAATGGGAGGATCGCAAGTCCGAGTGGCTGAAGGACGCATCGGATCTTCAGTCGATGACGGTGCCGCCACCGAATCCGGACAAGGTCATTGATGTGATCGGCGTTCCGCTGTCGCAACCCGGCTATCACGTGCTGGAGCTGAAGTCGCCGCGACTGGGCCAGGCGCTCCTTGATCCGATCCAGCCGATGTTCGTGCGGACGGGGGCGCTCGTCACCAATCTTGGACTCCACGTCAAGGTGGGGAAAGACGACAGCCTGGTATGGGTGACATCGCTCGACAAGGGCAAGCCTGTCGAGGGCGCTCAAGTGTCGGTCTACGACTGTCGCGGCAAATCGCTGTGGCGTGGACGGACCGATGGACAAGGCCTCGCGCGGATTGATCGCCCGAATCTGGATGGCGACAGCGGAAGCGGCCAATGCATCGCCGAATCGGGGCTCTTCATCACGGCGCGTTTCTCGCAGCCGGGAAAAGCCTTGGACCAGTCCTTCATGTTCAGCGGCTGGAGTCGTGGCATTGAGCCTTGGCGCTTCAATGTGCCCATTGCCTGGGGCTCGGAGCGGGCGGCGCGTGCGCACACGGTCACTGATCGGCCGCTGCTGCGCGCCGGTGACACGCTGTCCATGAAGCACTTCTTCCGCTTGGAGACGGTTCAGGGTCTGAGCGATGCCACGCCGGACCAGTTGCCGGACAAGTTGCGCGTCGTGTTCGAAGGCACGGGTGAGGACATCGCCACGCTGGACCTGCGTTGGCAGGGGGGCCGTTATGCGTTGAGCACGTGGAAGGTGCCTGCTGGAGCCAAACTCGGTCGATATCGTTTTGTCATGGAGCGCGAGGGTTCGCGCGGTGGGCGCCGGAGCTGGGACAGCGGCAGCGTCCGTGTCGAGGAATTCAGGGTACCGCTTGTCGATGCGCGCCTCATCCCGCCCAAGACGCCTTCTGCGGGTGCGAAGGAGCAGGCCTGGGCCGCCCAATTGAACTACATGGCGGGAGGCGCCATGGCGAAGTCGCCGGTGGCAGTCAGTGCCATGTTGCAACCTCGCTGGAGCAACTTTCCCGGCTTCGATGATTTCGCCTTCGAGCCACCAGCAGCGGAGGGGCCGCCGGATTCCGAGGGCACAGGCGAGATGGACGAGGGCGACGGGGAGTCTGGCGGTGGGCCCCGCGGAGCAAGCCGGTTGGTGCTGGACAAGCTGGCGTTGCAGACCGACGCGAAGGGAGGGGTGTCGTTCAAGGTGCCGTTGAAGGGTGGCGTCGATCGCCCCACCGAACTGCGCGTCGAACTGAACTACCGGGACCCCGACGGACAGACGCACACCCGCGCGGCCTCCCAGGTCGTGTGGCCCAGTGATGTGATCGTCGGCCTGCGCGCGGCCACGTGGGCGGCCAATGGCCAGGCACTGGCGATTCAGGCCGTGGCGCTCGACACCAACGGCAAGCCGATGGCCAATCGGAAGATCACCGTCGGTGCGCGCCAGATCCAGACACTGAGCACGCGAAAGCGGCTGGTGGGCGGCTTCTATGCCTACGAACATCAGCGCAATCTGAAGGATCTCGGCGAGCTCTGCAGCGGCACGACCGATGCGCTTGGATTCATGCGTTGCGAGGTCAAGCTGAGTCAAGGTGGGCAGATCGAGTTGATCGGTTCCGCCAAGGACGACGGCGGCCGCATGGCGCAAGCCGCCCGATCCCTCTGGGTGACAAAAGCCGGCGAACTCTGGTTTGCGCAGGACAACGACGACCGCATCGATGTGATCCCGGAGCGGCGACGCTATGAACCGGGAGAAACCGCGAGGTTCCAGGTCCGCATGCCCTATCGCGACGCGACGGCGCTTATCACGGTCGAGCGGGAGGGCGTGTTGCACAGCGAAGTCCGTCGTCTGTCGGGTCGCGACCCCTGGGTGGAGTTGAAGATCGATCCCGACTGGACGCCGAATGCCTTCATCAGCGTGATGGTGCTGCGAGGCCGCTTGCGGGAAGTGCCGTGGTACTCGTTCTTTTCCTGGGGGTGGCGCGAGCCCGTGAACTGGTGGCGGGAATGGCGGGCCTCAGGGGACTATCAGGCGCCCACGGCGATGGTCGACCTGTCCAAGCCGTCCTTCAAGCTGGGCATGGCCGCGATCGAGATCGGACAGGCCAGGCACCGGTTGCAGGTCGAGGTCGTGCCGCAGCAAGCGCAGTACGGCGTTCGGCAAAGTGCCCAGGTGACATTGCGGGTGACGCAGGACGGCAAGCCGGTGCCGGATGCCCAGATCGCATTCGCGGCCGTCGATGAAGGGCTGCTCGCGTTGGCTCCCAACCCGAGCTGGAAGCTGCTGGACAGCATGATCCAGACACGCCCCTGGGGAGTCACGACGGCGACCGGGCACAGCGAGATCATCGGTCGGCGGCATTACGGTCGCAAGGCGGTCGCCGCCGGCGGCGGCGGCGGGTTTGCGACGCGCGAGCTGTTCGACACGCTGTTGACCTGGCAGCCGCTGGTGACTGTCGATGCCCGGGGCGAAGCCCGCGTGCGGGTGCCCTTGAACGATTCGCTCACGCGCTTCCGGCTCGTGGCTGTCGCGGATGCACCGGGGCAGCGTTTCGGCACCGGGGAGGGAAGCATCAATGTGAGCCAGGACCTGCAACTGCTCTCCGGGCTGCCGCCGCTGGTACGGGAGGGCGACCGGGTGCAGGCCATGCTTACCCTGCGCAACGCGACGAATCGGGCGATGGACCTCAAGGTGACGCTGGCGGGCAAGGCGAGCGGCGAGGCCGGCGATCAGGCGGTGCCCGCCGACGCTCGAACCGTGAAGCTGGCCGCCGGCCAGGCGCAGGAACTGACCTGGGATGTCCTGGTCCCCGAGGGCGCCCAGCGGATCGTCTGGGAGGCGCAGGCCCAGGAGCAGGGGGCAGCGCCAAGGATGCGATGCGGACCACGCAAGCCGTCGAGCCGGCGGTCCCGGTGCGGGTGCTCCAGGCGACGCTGCGACAGCTCGACGCCCCGTTCAGCCTCCCGGTCGCCGCGCCTGCCGACGCACTGCCCACGCAGGGCATCAAGCGGGGCGGACTCCAGATCGGCCTGCAACCGAAGCTGTCGACGGCACTTCCCGGCATCCGCCGTTATTTCGAGCAGTACCCGTACACCTGCCTCGAACAGCAGAGTTCGAAGTTCATCGCGTTGCACGACGGCCCGGCCTGGGACGGGTTGATGGGACAGTTGGCGACCTATCAGGACCCGGATGGGCTCTTCGCGTACTTCCCGCTGTCGCGGCATCTGACGCAGGGGAGCGACGTGCTGACAGCCCATCTGCTGTCGGTGGCACAGGAAGCCGGCCGGCCGCTGCCGGCGGCGCAACTGGGCAAGGCGCTCGACGGCCTGGCCGCTTTCGTCGAAGGACGGCTGGAGCGCCGCCACTGGTCCCCACGCCCTGACGATGAACCGCGGCGCATTGCCGCGCTCGCCGCCTTGTCCCGTTATGGCAAGGCGACGCCGCGGCAATTGGGGACCGTGGAGGGCCGGAACCTGACGACGTGGCCCACCGGCACCGTCGTGGATTGGCTGGTGCTGCATCAGCGGATGACCGATGCGCCGGATCGTCTCAACCAGATCGCGGCGGCGCAGAACCAGTTGCGCAGTCGCCTGAGCTTTGCGGGGACCACGCTGCGCTTCGTCAACGAGGAGTCCGACGGCTGGTGGTGGCTGATGGGCAGCGCCGATGCGACGGCGGCGCGGGCGATCCTGGCCCTGGTGGATGATCCAGGCTGGAAGGAGGATCTGCCCCGGTTGGTCGTTGGCGCGCTGGCGCGTCAGGAGCGTGGTGCCTGGTTCAATACGACGGCGAACCTGTGGGGCGCCTTGGCGCTCGAGAAGTTCTCCGCGCGCTTCGAATCGCAGCCGGTGAAGGGAAAGACCGAGGCCAGACTGGGCAGCGCGAGCGTCGCGCTCGACTGGTCGACGAAGCCGGACGGCGGCGAGCTCCGTCTGGCGTGGCCCGCGGCCGGCAATGGGACGCTGACTGTCACGCAGGCGGGCGACGGACGCCCCTGGGCCACGGTGCAGGCCTTGTCCGCCGTGCCGTTGAAGGCGCCACTCTCCTCGGGTTACGCGATCAAGCGGACGATCACCGCCGTCTCGCAGAAGGCCGCGCCGCGCTGGTCCCGCGGTGATGTGATGCGGGTGCGTTTGGAGGTCGAGGCTGCCGCCGACATGTCCTGGGTGGTGCTCAGCGATCCGCTGCCCACCGGCGCCGCCGTGGTCGAGGGCACGATCGACACGCAGGGCGAGCGCGCCGAGGGCAGGCGTGGCCCAGCTTCATCGAACGCAGCTTCACTGCGTGGCGCGCCTATTTCGGTTTCCTGCCGCGCGGCAAGCATGTCCTCGAATACACGGTCCGCCTGAACAATGCCGGGCGATTCCAGATGCCGACCACGCGTGCCGAGGCGATGTATTCGCCCGACCGGTTCGGCGAACTGCCGAATGCGACCCTGGAGGTGCAACCGTGACGAAGCCAAGGGCCGCCTGCGTGCGCGGCGGCCCTGCGCGATGGACGGCGGCGCTGGCCGTCGTGCTCCTGGGGGCCGGGGCCGGCGTGTCGGCGCCGGCAGCGGAACTCCCTTCGTTCACGCAGACGCGGGCGTCGCATCCCGTGTCGGATCTCCAACTGCTTGATCGGCGAGGCGAGCCGCTGCAGACCTTGCGCATGGATGCCCGCCGACGCGTGCTCGCCTGGGTGCCGCTGGAGCAGATGTCGCCCTCGCTGCTGCGGGCGATGCTGGTCTCCGAGGACCAGCGCTTCTACGAACACAGCGGGGTGGACTGGTCGGCCATCGCCGCCAGTGCCTGGGCCAATCTCTGGAACACGCGCACCCGCGGCGCGTCGACGGTGACGATGCAGCTCGCGGGCCTGCTCGACGACGACCTGGCCCGGCGGGGTGGTCGCAGCATGACGCAGAAGCTCGGGCAGGCGTGGGTCGCGGGGCGGTTGGAGAAACGGTGGACCAAGGCCCAGATCCTCGAGGCCTATCTGAATCGCGTGCCGCTTCGCGGCGAACTCATCGGCGTGCCGGCTGCGGCACAGGCGCTCTTCGGCAAGCGGGCCGCCGGACTGGACGCGCGGGAGTCCGCGCTGCTCGCCGCGATGCTGCGGGGGCCGAACGCCTCGGCGGACGTACTCTCGACGCGCGCCTGCGGGGTGTTGCGCACGATGCGGCTGGGCTGCGAGGGGCTCATCGACGAGGTCGACGCCGTGCTGCGTCGAAAGGCGCTGTCAGTGGCGGACATGCCGCAGTGGGCGCCGCATTACGCCCGGCTGGCCCTCCGAGCGGACGGTCCCGCGGCACAACGCAGCACGCTCGACGCGACCTGGCAGCGCGTCGCGGTGCAGTCGCTGCGGCGGCACCTGGCCGAGCTGTCCGGTCGCCAGGTCGAGGACGGCGCGGTGCTCGTGCTCGACAACGCGAGCGGGGAGATCCGCGTCTGGGTCGGATCCAGCGGCAGCCAGTGGTCGGACGCGGCCCAGGTGGACCATGTGACCGCGCGCCGACAGCCCGGATCGACGCTGAAGCCCTTCCTGTACGAACTGGCGATCGAGCGCCGCCTGATCACCGCAGCCAGCCTGCTGGACGACTCGCCGGCGCAGATCGCGACCGGGGCGGGGCTGTATCTGCCCCAGAACTACGACAAGCAGTACCGAGGCTGGATCAGCGCCCGGGCCTCGCTCGGCAACAGCCTCAACGTGCCCGCGGTGCGGCTGTCGCTGATGCTGACGCCGGAAGCGGTCTTCGAGCGGCTCAATGCCCTCGGCCTGCAGTTGCCGGAGACCGGCGGCTTCTATGGTCCGTCGCTGGCCCTCGGCAGCGCCGACGTGACGCTGCTCGCCCTCACGAACGCCTACCGCGCGTTGGCCAATGGCGGGCGATATGCCGAGGTGAGTCCGCCGCGCCGTGACCCGGGCAGCCCGCGAAACGACTCGCACCGGGTTGCGGATCCGAAGGCCAGCTTCATCGTCGGTGACATCCTGGCCGACAACAACGCCCGTGTTCTGACCTTCGGACTGTCGAGCGCGCTCGCGCTGCCGTTCCCGGCCTCGGTGAAGACCGGCACCAGCAAGGACATGCGCGACAACTGGTGCATCGGCTGGAGCAGCCGGTTCACCGTCGGGGTCTGGGTCGGCAACTCGAGCGGCGAGGCGATGCATCAGGTGTCGGGCGTGAGCGGGGCGGCGCCGGTCTGGCGCGAAGTCATGCTGGCCCTCCATGCCGGTGGCATCCCGCCACCGGTCGTGCCACCTGCCGGCGTCGTGCCGCAGGTCCTGCGCTTCGACGGCGGCCAGGAGCCCCCGCGGCGGGAGTGGTTCGTCGCGGGCACCGAGCAGCCTGTCATCCGGCCGGCCGGCACTGCCGTGGCGCTCACCAATCCGATCGACGGCGCGATCTATGCGCTGGACCCCGACATCCCGCCGATGGCGCAGCGACTGCGTTTCGCTCACGAGGGCCGGCTGGCACGCGGCGGCCCCGCGACCTGGCGACTGGACGGCCGCGTCATCGGGCGTGGTGCGACCTGGGACTGGCTGCCGATGCCGGGCCGGCACGAACTGGCCTTGCTCGACGTGGAGGGCCGGGTGATCCAGGCGGTGCGCTTCGAGGTCCGTGGTGCCGGCTTGAAGCAGGCGCCCACGGCCGGACCCGACTCCCGTCCCCCCATTCCGCAAGTCAACCGCTCCAAGGCGCAGTTCGTCGCCGCCCCCTGGCGGCCGGGAGGCTGACTTTCGATACTCCCGTCATCGTCGCTAAGATGCAGATTCGCGCGGGGAGACCATGCAAAGCCGACAACAACAAGCGCTGAACGCCGACCGGCCCCTCTGGAGGGTGCTGGGCGTCGCCGTGCTCGGCGCCGTCCTGTGGATGCCGGCCGCGCCGGCCCAGGCCAGCGAGGTCGTCAAGCTGGCCCGGCTGCTGATCACCGGCAAGCGGCAGCCCAGCCGCCCGCCCGCGCCGCAACCGGCGGCCCCGGAACGTGGCACCGACGCCAGCAGCCAGCCCCAGAGCCGTGCATCCGATGGCGAATTGCACGCCCAGACGCAGCGCCGCACCGCGGAGGGTGCTGCCGTCTCGATGGACTGATGCACCAAGCTGTCGCATCCCCGGCGGTTTCCTCCCCAACTCGCGGCATCGCTGCACCAGTAGAGGACTTCGCGCCTGATCGCCGTGCGATCAATGAAGTTAGTCTCGGAAACCGTGCGTTTCTCCCCCTGACAACGTCGTCAACGCGCGCCACACTGCCGCGCGTCGCCTCACGAGGGCGTGATTGTTGGGAGGGAAAAGAGATGACGCAGGGTTCGAACAAGGTCTATCGGAAAGGCCTGCCGTTCAGTGCCGAAGTGGCCCCGTTGCTGGCCGCCATGCCGCTGCTGGAGGAATACCGGGAGCCGCTGCTGCGGCTGCAGGGCGCCTGGGACAGCCTCGCGCTGCTGGGTCAGATGAGCGGCGCGGCCACCGACATGGCCGACACCCGCACCGCGTTCGAGGCGCTGACGGGACGCCTGCTGGACAGTCTGGCGCGCCGGCAATTGCGGCACGCGGTCGGGCATCTGCAGGGGCGTTCGCAGGTGGCGATCGACATCCTGGTGCGCAATCTCTTCGAACGAACCGCCGACGTCGGCTTCCTCGCCAGCGACGGCCCGCTGCGGGCGCTGCTGCAGGCGGACGCGACCGGTGACATCGATGCCGGTGAGGTCGACGCGCTGCGCCGCCGCTTTGCCGCCTACGTCGCCAAGTACTCCGTCTACGACCAGGTCGTGCTGCTGGCCGCCGATGGCCGGCGTCTTGCGGCCCTGGATGAGTCGAGCTGCGCGCCGGTCGTTGACGACCCGCGTCTGCAAGAGGCCTTCGAGCCCGGGCGAGCCTTCGTCGAAGTACACGGACCCACGGCGCTGCTTGGCGGGCGCGGGGGACTGATCTACGCGGCGGCGGTGAGCGGCGGTGAGCGCACCGACGCTGGCGGCGCACGCGGACTGCTCTGCCTGTCGTTCAAGCTCGAGGACGAGATGCTGGGGCTCTTCCGCGCGTTGTGCGCCGGCGTGCCCCGCTCGGTGCTGGTGCTCAAGGACGCGCAGGGCCGTGTGCTGCTGACCTCGGATCCTTGGCAGATCCCGCTCGGCGCGCCGCTGGCGGAGGCCGGCGAAGCGCAAGGATGGCGGCTGGATTTCGCCGGGCGCGACTATCTGGCCTGCGAGAGCACGGCCAGCGGCTACGAAGGCTACTTCGGACCGGGATGGCGGGCGCAGATGCTGCAGCCGTTGCAGCATGCCTTTGCGGATGCGCCGCCGGAGCGCCAGGGCGATCGCGCCCGCGACCTCGACACGCGAGAGTTGTTCGACGAAGAGCTGCGCAGCATTCCCGTCGAGGCGCGGCGCATCCAGCGCGAGCTGTCGCGGTCGTTGTGGAATGGCAAGCTCAAGAGCCGCGCCCACGCCCAACCGGGCGCCGCGGCGGAACAGGGCGGCGGGAATGCTTTCGCCGTGACCCTGCTCAATGAGGTCGAACGCACCGGGGACCAACTGCGGCAGGTGTTCGAGCGTGCGATTGCGCAGCTCGAGGATGGCGCGCTGGACGCGGTCTTCGACGGCGCCGGCTTCCGCGCGGAACTGGCGATCTCCATCGTCAACCGCAACCTGTACGAGCGTGCCAATGACTGCCGCTGGTGGGCGCTCGACGCGCGTCTGCAGCGCGCGCTCGCGGACGGCGACGCCGCCTTGGCGGGGACGGTGCTGGAGAGCATCCATGCGCTCTACACCGTCTACTCGCTGTTGCTGGTCTTCGACAACGCCGGGCGCGTGGTCGCCGTGTCGGATGCCACCCAGTCCCATCACGTCGGGCGAACGCTGCAAGGCGACTGGGTGTCCGGCGCACTCGGACTGCGCGACGCCGGCCAGTACGTGGTGTCGGCGCACGCGCCTTGCGGGCTCTACGGCGAGGACGGACATGCGCCTTGTCTCGTCTACGCGGCCGGCGTGCCGCATCCGGACGGTGCGGCGATGGCCGGCGGCATCGCGATCGTGTTCGACGGCGCACCGCAGTTCCGCGCCATGCTCGGTGCGGCCTTGCCGGATCATGCCGGCGCGGCGGCACTGCTCGTGACGCGCGCCGGCGAGGTCGTGGCCAGCAGCGATGCGCGCTGGTCGCCGGGCGATCGTCTGCCGATGCCGCTGCCCACACTGGCGGCCTTGCCCGCGGACCAGCATGCGACCGGCGAACTCGAGTTCGATGGCCGCGTTCATGCATACGGGCTGGCGATGTCGGGGGGCTACCGCGAATATCGCCGCCTCACGCCGCCCGATGCGACCGACCTCGCGGCACTCGTGGTGCTGCCGCTCGGCGAACGTCTGGCGGCCGGGACGTCGGCCGGCGCGGGCGCGATGCCCGGTGCATTCACGCCGACGTCGCCGACGGGCGCCAGGACGGTCGATGTGGCCAGCTTCCTCGTCGATCACCAGTGGCTGGGCCTGCCCGCGATGCAGGTCGTCGCGGCGCTGGAGCGCCAGCGCATCACCGCCTGGCCCACCGCGCCCGCCGCCGTGCGCGGCATGCTGGGATTCGAAGGCCGCATGCTGCCGGTGCTGGATCTGGGTCAGTTGCTGTTCCACCGCCCCTGTGGCGATGAGGCCGCGTTGATGGTCTGCCAGACCGGTGCAGGCCAGCGCCTGGTGCTGGCCGTGCAGCAGCTGGGGCAGGTGTTCGTGGCGGGCGCGGAGCAACTGCAGCCCAGCCCGACGCGGCCTGGCTGGGCCGCGCAGGCCCAGGTCCACCTGCTCAAGGGCCATGGGCCGCAGATGCTGACGCTGCTGGACAGCGACGACCTGTGGCGCCTGGTCAATGGCGTGGTCGAGGCGCAGGCGCCAGCGCTGACCGTCGATTGATCCTGGATGGATCGTCGATCGACCGGCGCCTGCGGGCGCCGGTCGCCGAGGGCCTCGCTCAGATCGCGGTGCTGTCGATCACGGGCGGCTGCGGATGCAGCCGAGCCATCGTGAACGCATCGACGTAGCGACCGTCGCGCAACGCATAGCCGCGCAGTCGGCCCTCGTGCTCGAAGCCGAAGCGCTCGTAGAGACGGATCGCCCTGGCGTTGTCGGCGAACACGGTGAGTTCGATCCGGAGCACGCCGAGCCAATCGTCCGCCTGGCGCGTGAGCGCGTCCATCAGCGCCGAGCCGACGCCCCGTCCATGGGCTTCGGGATGCACCCCGATGCCCAGCATCATGGCGTGCCGGCGCCGCACCTGCGGCCCGACGGGATGCAAGCCTGCTGAGCCCACCAGCCGCTCGCCGTGGAAGGCCAGCAGGACGAGTTCGCCGCTGTTCGTGTCGGGCACCTTCGAGAATCGCTCCTGCCATGCCTGCTCGGACGGATAGGGCGTCTGGAGCAGCGACGGCTGGACGCCGGGATGCCCCATCAACTCGGCGTGCGCACGGGCGTCTTCCGCGCGTGGACGGCGCAGCGTGAGGCCCTCGGCGATGCGCACGGCGCTGCGGCCGGAGGGGCGATCGTCGAGGGAGCGGGGCGGATTCGTCGAGGGCTGCATCGGAGGTTCTCCTGGTGGGATGGAAGGACCGAGGGCGGAAATGAACAAGGCCCGCGGGGTGCGCGGGCCTTGTCGGGGGAGTTCTGGGGATCGCTTCGGGACCGTGGGTCCTGGATCCTCGGGGGCGTCTACCGCGTTCGACGCCGTCCCTGGCCGCGTGCGCACAGAAGCGCCTGCAGCGGATGCATGCAGCACATCTGGACCAGGCAGGAAGGGCGGATCGCAAAGGACATGCGGGCCAGTATCTTGGTGGCGTGTCGGAGGCGTCAAGCGCGTCCTCCGCCGCACCAGTGGCAACGGCGCGACAATGTGCGTTTCCCCTTTCCGTCGCGGCCGATGCCGCGCGCCGCTTCATGCCTCGACTGAGTTCCGTCGCTGCCGTCGCCACCCCGGCTCCCACCGACGCGCCCTCGCGCCCGAAGGGCGAGCCGCAGCCGGCCGAGCGCTTCGCGCTGGCGGTGGACAAGAGTCCGATCGACGGGCTCGGGGTGTTCGCCGCTGAGTCGATCCCGGCGCGCCGAAAGATCGGCGAGATGCGCGGCGAGATCGTCCCGGTGCGCGAAGCCCGCCGGCGCATCGAGGGCCGACGCCGGATCCATGTGGTCGAGGTGACCGACAAGACCGCGATCGATGCGACGAAGTCCGATTGCGCGCTGCGCCACGTGAATCACAGCTGCGCACCGAACGCGGTGTTGCGCATCCGGCAGGGTCGGGCCGAGTTCTACGCGATGCGTGACATCGACCCCGGCGAGGAGATCTGCGCCGACTACGGCGAGAGCCACCACGAGGGCCGCCTGCGCTGCCGCTGCGGCGCGCCGAATTGCAAGGGCCGGCTCTGAGTCGAGGGTCGCCGGGCTGCGGCCGGCATCCGACGGCTTGAATGAGAAACGCCGGCGCGAGGCCGGCGTCGGTGCGAGGCGGTGCGTGTCCGCCGTCGGTCGCCCTGCCGGGCGGATCAGTGCGTCGTGTCCGGATCCGAGGTCAGGCCGGAGATCGCTTCCTTCAGCACGCGCTGCTGCATCCAGAACAGGCGCAGGTCCTGCACGGTGAACAGCATGTCGTCGATCAGTGCGTTCTGGTCGATGCCTTCCGGCTCTTCGTAGGCGCGCTGGACGTACTCGGCGCGCGGCGTCGAGTCCTCGGCCAGCGTCACGGCCTCGATCGCTTCGAGCATCGCCTGCAGGTCGTCGGCGCCGTCGCCGGCGGGCAGCGTCCACGCGTTCGAGTCGTCGACCGCCTGCAGGAAGCCCTGGGCCCACATCGCGCCGGGCGCGGGCATGCGTTCCAGCAGCTCCGCGGTGATCGAGCCCTGCGCGACCAGCTCGGCCTTGGTCTCCTCGTCGAACTCGGAGATCAGCGGCGTCAGGTGCATCTGCTCGGGCGCTTCGAGCAGCGGCTGCGGCTCGAGGCTGTCGCCGATCTCGTTCCAGCGCACATGCAGCGCTTCCATGAACGCGTCGGTCAGGTCCTGCTCGTCGAGGCCGGCAGGCCAGTCCTCGCCGAACAGCGCGTCCATCGCCTGGATGGGCGCGGCATCGGACGGGCCGACGCGCAGGGCGGTCAGGTAACCGTCCATCGTGTCCAGCGTGATCGCCGGCGCATCCGGATCGGCCTGTCCGGCCAGCACGGCCAGCAGCTCGCCGAGGCGCTGCGCGTTCTCGACGTCGATCGCGTCGGCGAAATCGTCGTCCATCGGGGTGTCAGTCATGGTTGCTCCAGTGGCTTGAAACGACAAGGGCCCGACCGGGGCCCTTGAAGAGGTTGTTCGTCGGAACTCCGGGGTGGACGGTTCGATCGTCGTCCGCGTCCCGGAGTTTGTGCTGCAGAGGTGTCAGACGCGTTCGCCGACCCAGGCCTGCACGCTCGCGAGCGCGGCGGGCAGGGCCTTGGCGTCGGTGCCGCCGGCCATCGCCAGGTCCGGCTTGCCGCCGCCCTTGCCGCCGACCTGCTGCGCGACGAAGTTGACGAGCTCGCCGGCCTTCACCTTGCCGATGCTGTCCGCGGTCACGCCGGCGGCCAGCTGGACCTTGTCGCCGTCGACGGCGGCCAGCACGATCGCGGCGGTCTTGAGCTTGTCCTTGAGCTTGTCCATCGTCTCGCGCAGCGTCTTGGCGTCGGCGCCGACCAGCGTCGCCGCCAGCACCTTCAGTCCCTTGACGTCGACGGCCTGAGCCATCAGTTCGTCGCCCTGCGCGGAGGCCAGCTTGCTCTTGGCGGCGGTGAGTTCCTTCTCCAGCGCGCGGAGCTGTTCCAGCACCGCCTGCACGCGCGGTTCCAGTTCGGCGGGCGCGGCCTTCAGCGTGCCGGCGACGGCCTGCACGGTCGACTCCAGCGACTGCAGGTAATGCAGCGCGTTGTCGCCGGTGACGGCCTCGACACGGCGGATGCCGGCCGCGACGCCGCTCTCGGCGACGATCTTGAACAGGCCGATGTCGCCGGTGCGGCGCACGTGCGTGCCGCCGCAGAGTTCCTTGGACGAGCCGATGCTCAGCACGCGCACGGTCTCGCCGTACTTCTCGCCGAACAGCATCATCGCGCCGCTCTTCTGCGCGTCGTCCAGCGCCATGACGGCGGCCTGCGTGTCGGCGTTGGCCAGGATCTCGGCGTTGACGATGGCCTCGACCTTGCGGATCTCCTCGGCCGTCATCGGCGCGGTGTGCGCGAAGTCGAAGCGGGTGCGCTCGGCGTTGACCAGCGAGCCCTTCTGCTGGACGTGCGCGCCCAGCACTTCGCGCAGCGCCTTGTGCATCAGGTGGGTCGCGCTGTGGTTGCGGATCGTCTTCGCGCGGCGCTCGGCGTCGACCTTGGCGGCGAAGACGTCGCCGACCTTGACCGTGCCTTCGACGACCTGCGCATGGTGGCCGAACACGTCGGCCTGGATCTTCAGCGTGTCGTCGACGACCAAGCGGGTCGTCGCGTTGCGCAGCTCGCCGGCATCGCCGACCTGGCCACCGCTTTCCGCATAGAACGGCGTGTGGTCGAGCACGACCACGACGTCGTCGCCCGCGTCGGCGCTCTGCACCGCGCTGCCGTCGATGTAGAGCGCGACGACCTTGGCGTCTTCACGCGCGAGGTGGTCGTAGCCGTGGAAGGTGGTGGCGGCGCCGGTGTACGCCAGGCCCTGCGCCATCTTGAACTTGCCGGCCTGACGGCCGCGGTTCTTCTGTTCTTCCAGCAGGCGATTGAATTCGGCCTCGTCGACGGTCACGCCACGCTCGCGGCAGACGTCGGCGGTCAGGTCGACCGGGAAGCCGTAGGTGTCGTGCAGCTTGAAGGCGGTGTCGCCGTCGATCTGCGTCGCGCCGCCGGCCAGGGCCGACTCCAGCAGTTCCATGCCGGTGGCGATGGTCTTGAAGAAGCGTTCCTCTTCCTGCTTCAGCACCTCGGTGACGCGGGCCTCATCGCGGCGCAGCTCGGGGTAGGCCTCGCCCATCTCCTTGGCCAGCGCGGCCACGAGCTTGTGGAAGAAGGGCGCGCGCGCGCCCAGCTTGTAGCCGTGGCGGATCGCGCGACGCGCGATGCGGCGCAGCACGTAGCCGCGGCCGGCGTTGCCCGGGATCACGCCGTCGACGACGGTGAACGAGCAGGCGCGGATGTGGTCGGCGATGACCTTGAGCGACGGCGACTCCTTGTCGCAGTCGCCGGTGCCGGGCGTGGCCGCGTCGACGCTCTGCTTGGCCGCGGCCAGCAGGTTCACGAACAGGTCGATCTCGTAGTTCGAGTGCACGTGCTGCAGCACGGCCGCCAGACGCTCCAGCCCCATGCCGGTGTCGACGCTGGGCTTGGGCAGCTTGTGCATCACGCCGTCTTCAGTCCGGTTGAACTGCATGAAGACGTTGTTCCAGATCTCGATGTAGCGGTCGCCGTCCTCGTTGGGCGATCCCGGAGGGCCGCCGGCCACGTCCGGGCCGTGGTCGTAGAAGATCTCGGTGCAGGGGCCGCAGGGGCCCGTGTCGCCCATCATCCAGAAGTTGTCGGACATGTAGCGGCCGCCCTTGTTGTCGCCGATGCGCACGATGCGCTCGGCGGGCACGCCCACCTGCTTGTTCCAGATCTCGTAGGCCTCGTCGTCCTCGGAGTAGACGGTCACCCACAGCTTCTCGGCCGGCAGCTTGAAGTGCTCGGTCAGCAGTTCCCAGGCGAAGCCGATGGCGTCCTTCTTGAAGTAGTCGCCGAAGCTGAAGTTGCCCAGCATCTCGAAGAAGGTGTGGTGGCGCGCCGTGTAGCCGACGTTGTCCAGGTCGTTGTGCTTGCCGCCGGCGCGGATGCACTTCTGCGCCGTGGTCGCGCGCGAGTAGGCCCGCTTGTCGAAGCCCAGGAACACGTCCTTGAACTGGTTCATGCCCGCGTTGGTGAACAGCAGCGTCGGGTCGTCGCCGGGCACGACCGGGCTGGACGCGACGATCTGGTGGCCCTTGGACTCGAAGAACTTCAGGAAGGTGTGGCGGATCTCTGCGGCTTTCATGCCTGTCCTTTGCTTGATGGGCCTGGCGGGGTCGGATGTGGCGCAGCCGGGGCTGCGACATGAATCGGTGGGTTGAACCGGTTTCTGGATTCAGTTTGTATCTTCGCGGGTGCGCGGTTTGCCGCTCTTCCTTCAGGAATGGCGGGGCCTGGCGCTTGATTTCGCGAAGCTTTCGATTATAGGAGCCGAGGCCGTTGACACGGTGTTGACATGGCGGTCACGGTGCCGCCGCTAGGATGCCGGCCTTCCACGGAGAAACGACATGGCGACGATGGACCCCAAGACCTCCCCGCTGGCGCAGCTCAAGGACCCGAGCCTGCTGAAGACCGACGCGCTGATCAACGGCGAATGGGTGGGTGGCGCGAGCCGCTTCGACGTGGTGGATCCGGCGACCGGCGTGCTGCTGACGCATGTGGCGAACCTCGGCGCTTCGGAGGCCGACGCCGCCGTGACTGCCGCGAACGCCGCCTGGCCGGCCTGGCGGGCGAAGACGGCCAAGGAGCGCGCCTCGATCCTGATGCGCTGGTACCACCTGCTGACGCAGCATGCGGACGACCTGGCGCGCATCCTGACGGCGGAGCAGGGCAAGCCCTTGGCCGAAGCGCGCGGCGAGATCGCCTACGGCGCGAGCTTCGTCGAATGGTTCGCCGAGGAATCCAAGCGCGTGCGCGGCGAGATCGTGCCGACGACCGACGCGACCAAGCGCTACATGGTCATCAAGCAGCCGGTGGGCGTGTGCGCGGCCATAACGCCGTGGAACTTCCCGCTGGCGATGATCACCCGCAAGGTGGCGCCGGCGCTGGCGGCGGGATGCCCGGTCGTGATCAAGCCGGCCGAGCAGACGCCGCTGACCGCGCTGGCCGCGGCGGAGCTGGCGCAGCGTGCCGGCATGCCGGCCGGCGTGCTGAACGTGATCACCGGTGACGGCGAGCAGTCGATCGCCATCGGCAAGGTCCTGTGCGAGAGCGACGTGGTGCGGCACCTGTCGTTCACCGGCTCCACGGAGGTCGGCCGGATCCTGATGGCGCAGTGCGCGCCGACGATCAAGAAGCTGTCGCTGGAGCTGGGCGGCAATGCGCCGTTCCTGGTCTTCGACGACGCCGACATCGACAGCGCCGTCGAGGGCGCGATCGCCAGCAAGTACCGCAACGCCGGCCAGACCTGCGTGTGCGCGAACCGGCTCTACGTGCAGGCGGGGGTGTACGACGCGTTCGTGGCGAAGCTGGCGGAGAAGGTCGGCGCGCTGAAGGTCGGCAACGGCTTCGAGCCCGGCGTGACGCAGGGGCCGCTGATCGAGGACGCGGCGATCGAGAAGGTCGAGCGGCACGTCGCCGACGCGGTGGAGAAGGGCGCCAAGGTGCTGGTCGGCGGCGCGCGGCTGCACGACCGCTTCTTCCAGCCGACGGTGCTGTCGGAGGCGACGTCGGACATGCTGTGCGCGCGCGAGGAGACCTTCGGCCCGGTGGCGCCGGTGTTCCGCTTCGGCACGGAGGCCGAGGGCGTCGCGCTGGCCAACGCCACCGAGTTCGGCCTGGCGAGCTACTTCTACGCCCGCGACATCGGCCGGATCACGCGCGTGTCCGAAGGCCTGGAGTACGGGATGGTCGGCATCAACACGGGCCTGATCTCGACGGCCGAGGTGCCCTTCGGCGGCGTGAAGCAGTCGGGCCTGGGTCGCGAGGGCGGCCATCAGGGCATCGACGAGTACGTCGAGACGAAGTACCTGTGCGTGGGCGACGTGAACAAGTGATCGCGGCGTGACGCCGCGCGCCGCACCCGGGCGGCGCGGCTGGCCCGGACGGCCAGATCCGCCCGGACGAGTCAGGCGGTGAGCGTCGCCATCTCGACGGCGAGGTAGTCGAGGAAGCAGGTGATGCGTGAAGCCAGCGCGGTGTTGCGGTAGTAGACCGCGTGCACCGGCTGGCGGGTGTCGACCGTGTGCGTCGCGAGGACCTGCACCAGCGTCCCGTCGGCGCGATCCCGCGCAGTCATGAAGTCCGACAGCGCCACGACGCCCTGGCCGGCCAGCGCCAGCTGCCGCAGCGTCTCGCCCGAGGACGCGCTCACGGCGGCCTGGATCGGATACCCCTCGCCGCCGGACCAGCGCAGGGGCCAGGTGTTGAGGCTCTCCGGCGCGGTGAACCCGAGCAGCGCGTGGTTCGCGAGCGCCTCGACCTTCGTCGGGCGGCCGTGCGCGGTGAGATAGGCGGGACTCGCGAGCACCCGCAGCCGGAAGCTGCCGAGCGGCCGCGCATGCAGCGAGGAATCGGCCAGCGTGCCGATGCGCAACGCGACGTCGGTGCGTTGCTCCAGCAGGTCGATGATCTGGTCGCTGCTGTTGAGTTCCAGCTCGATCTGCGGGTAGCGCTCGCGGAAGCCGCCGATCAGCGGTACCAGCACATGGAGCATGAACGGCGAGGCCGCGTTCACACGCAAGCGGCCGGCGGGCTGGTCGCGGCGCAGCGCCAGTTGCTCCTCCGCGTCCTCGACCGCGGCGAGCACGCTGCGGGCGCGGGCGAGGAAGAACTGGCCCTCCTCGGTGAGTTCGAGGCGTCTCGTCGACCGTCGCATCAAGGTCGTGCCCAGCTTCTGCTCGAGGCGGCTCAACGAGCGGCTGACGGCCGAGACCGTCTGGCCGAGATGCTCCGCCGCCGCGCTGATCGACCCCGCATCGACGATGGCGGCGAGGACGGCGAGTTCATCGAGGGAGCTTTTCATGGGCGCAATGGACAGGCGAGGCTGGCGTGAATGATAGGAGCCCGACAGGGGCGCTCGAATTCCCCTCGCTCATCCCCCAACGGTGGGCCAACTTCAGGGTGACACACAACAACGCAAGTCTTGGCACTGACGGTCAGGGCAGCAATGCGTGGAGGTCGCCGTGGCAGTGTTCGTGGTCGAAGGTTTTCGTCGTTGGATGCGCAAGCAGGTGCTGGACAGAAGTCGATCTGTGCCGGGCTGTGGACGAAATGAAACGAGGCTTGATCGATGCAGATCTCGGTCATGGACTGATGAAGAAGCGGATCGCACGATCGGGTGCAGGGAAACGGTCCGGCTACCGCGCCATCGTGGCGAGTCAGCCGCCGTGCGCCTGGTTCTTCGTTCTCGGCTACGCCAAGAACCGTCAAGCCACCCTCAACCGGATGGAACTCTTGGTGTGCCGCGATCAGGGGGACTATCTGCTGGCGCTGACTCCGGCGGGCGTGAACGACGCGATCGTTCGTGGTGAATTGATTGAGGTGCCTTGTGATGCGTAAACGGAAATCGCGGATCATGACCGCCATCCTGGAGACTTCTCGTCGCTTTCATGTCAACGGACTGATGTCCTATGGCAAGTGGCGTGACTTCGAGCGGAGTTGCCGTCCGCTGCCGGCGCCGATGACGCCGGACGAAATCCGGGAGCTGGTGGGAAAGTCGGAACTCGACTATTTCACCTTCGCCCGGCTGCTCAACACGACGCCGCGGCTGGTGCTGCGGTGGCAGCAAGGGCTTGCGCGCCCGAGGGGGCCGGAATTGAAGCTGCTGCATCTGATCAGGGAACGTGGTCTGGATGGAATTTCCTGAGTTGCTTTTGATTCAATAATCATTTGGTCAATCGAGGCTTTATCTGCAAGCGGTGGATGCGCACACTGGCGGCCATTCCTCCAACTTCCCCCGCTTCGCAGGAGCCTCATCATGCCGATCGCCTTGTGGGCGCTGACCGTCAGCGCCTTCGCCATCGGGACCACGGAATTCGTCATCGTGGGCCTGATCCCGACCATGGCCGCCGACCTCGGCGTCAGCCTGCCGTCCGCGGGCCTGCTGGTCTCGCTGTACGCGCTGGGCGTCGCCATCGGCGCGCCCGTCCTCACCGCGCTCTCCGGCCGCTGGCCGCGCAAGCAGCTGCTGCTCGCGCTGATGCTGCTGTTCACCGCGGGCAACCTGCTCGCATGGCTCGCGCCCGGCTACGGCGCGCTCGTCGTCGCCCGCGTGCTGACCGGACTGGCGCACGGCGTGTTCTTCTCCATCGGCTCGACGATCGCCACCAGCCTCGTCCCGCGTGACAAGGCCGCCAGCGCCATCGCGACGATGTTCTCCGGACTCACCGTCGCACTGGTCACCGGTGTGCCGCTGGGCACCTTCGTCGGTCAGCACTTCGGCTGGCGCGCGACCTTCCTCGCCGTCGCCGCGCTCGGCTTGATCGCCTTCGTCGCCAGCCTGGCCTTCGTGCCGCGCAAGCTCGCCCAGCCCGCGCCGGCCAGCCTGCTGCATCAGCTGGAACCGCTGCGCCAGCCGCGTCTGCTGCTCGTCTACGCGATGACGGCGGTCGGGTACGGCGGCTCCTTCATCGCCTTCACCTACCTCGCACCCATCCTCCAGCAGATCAGCGGCATCTCCGCCAACGGCGTGAGCCTGGTGCTGCTCGTGTACGGCATCTCGGTCGCGGTCGGCAATGTCTGGGGCGGCAAGCTCGCGGACAGGCGCGGCCCGATCGGCGCACTCAAGCTGATCTTCCTGGGACTCGCCGCCGTGCTGTTCGTGCTGAGCATCACCGCGCAGTCGCCGATCGCCGCCGTGCTGACCGTGCTCGCCTGGGGCGCCTTCGCCTTCGGCAACGTGCCGGGTCTGCAGGTCTACGTGGTTCAGCAGGCCGAGGCCCATGCGCCCCGGGCTGTCGATGTCGCCTCGGGCCTGAACATCGCCGCCTTCAACGTCGGCATCGCCGGCGGCGCCTGGGGCGGCGGCCTGATCGTCGAGCACCTGGGGCTGATCCACACGCCCTGGATCGGCGCCCTCGTCGTGCTCGGCGCCTTCGCGCTCACCGTGCTGGCCGGGCGCCTCGACCGTCGCTTCCCGTTGCCGGCGCGAGCCGCCGGCGCCGCGCCGATCGCCGTGGGCCATTGATCGCTCACGCCCCCGACATCCTTCCGACCATCCTCTGGAGTTCCTCATGACCGCCACCGTCTCGCACCGCTCCTCCGTCCCGATGCCCGCGCTGGGCCTCGGTACCTTCCGTCTGAAGGGCCAGACCGTCATCGACGCCGTGAAGAGCGGCCTGTCGCTCGGCTACCGCCACATCGACACCGCCCAGATCTACGGCAACGAGGCCGAGGTCGGCCAGGCGATCGCCGAAAGCGGCGTGTCCCGCGCCGAACTGTTCGTCACGACCAAGATCTGGACCGAGCACCTGGCCGGGGACCGGTTGATCCCCAGCCTGCGCGAGAGCCTCGCGAAGCTGCACATGGACAGCGTCGACCTGACGCTGATCCACTGGCCGTCGCCGGGCAACGCGGTGCCGCTGAAGGAGACGCTCGAGGCGCTGATCCAAGCGAGACGCCTGGGCCTGACGCGGGCGAACGGCCTGTCCAACTTCACCGTCGCGCAGATGCGCGAGGCGATCGGTCTCGTGGGCGCCGGCGAGATCGCGACCAACCAGGTCGAGATCCATCCGTTCCTGCAGAACCGGCAAGTGGTCGATTTCGCGAAAGCGCAGAGCCTGCATCTGACGGCCTATATGCCGCTGGCCTACGGCAAGGTCATGACCGACCCCGTGCTGCTCGACATCGCCGCCCGTCATGGCACGACGCCGGCACAGGTCTCGCTGGCCTGGCTGCTGCAACGGGGCTTCACGGTGATCCCGTCGTCGACGAAACCGGCCAACCAGGCTGCCAACCTCGAAGCGCTGACGCTGCGCCTGAGCGATGACGACCTGACCCGCATCGCGACGCTGGATCGCGGTGAGCGGCTGGCCAACCCGGACTTCGCGCCCGCCTGGGATTGAAGGCGGGACCGCGTCCGCCGCACGGGCGGGCAGGGGCTGTAAGCGGATGTTCGCGAGCGTGAAATCGTGCACGCTCCATGACCGGCGAGACATGAAGCCGTTCACCTGGAGCGCATACAACCCGGGAGCCTGTGCTTTCCCACTTTTCGATGTTCCGCCTGCGCTTCCGCCCGAAACCGTCACCCGCCGTCGACCCGCACGCCGTCCGTGCCTCGGCGGCCGTCGTCGAGCACGCGGCCGTCGCCGTCGGCGCCGTCGATGCACCGTCTTCAGAATCCGACGATGAGGGCAACGATGGGGGCGACGAGCGCCGCGGCACGCCGCGCCGTGACGTGCCGCTCGGCCCGGCCGTGCGAGTCGAGTTCATGCTGCTGGGCCGCGCCCGCAGCCTCAACGTCGACGACGTCTCGCTGGGCGGGCTCGGCCTGCGCGGCACGGTCGAAGAGGGCCGCGGCCTGTTCCTCGGTCAGAAGGTGCCGCAGGCACGGGTGATGGTGGGCGATCAGCTCGTGCTGGTGGCCGACCTCGACGTGCGCCTCCGTCGCAGCTTCCGGTCGTTCCTGGCCGGCGAACAGGTCCACATCGGCTGCCGCTTCCTGGGCCTGAACCCGCTCGCCGAGGCGGAACTCCAGCGACTGCTGTCCCAGTTGATCGGACAGCGCGCGCGCTGAGCCGCTCCTCCGGGGCCAGGGCCGGCTTGGGTCATAATCCGCCTCCTCCGCGGGCGTCGTATAACGGCTATTACCTTGGCTTCCCAAGCCAATGACGAGGGTTCGACTCCCTTCGCCCGCTCCAGGTTTGCCGGACGTCGACCGTTGATCGCGACGGTGGCGATCGTTGCACGGCGCCCCCGGCGTTCAGCGCGTGGTTCCGCCACGACGGGGCAGTCAAGCGACGCATGCGTTCCTCTGATACCAACAAGTTCCTGATCACGTCGGCGCGCCATCAGTCGGGCAACGCATCGGGCCTGGCCGCCCAGTTCATCTGGCATCCGGCCGGAGGCGCCGACTTCGCGGAGAAGCAGGCGCGCGCGGCGCTCGAAGGGCCTCGGTGAGGCCGCCGGACAAGCTGGACTCCTTGAAAGGGACGCCCATCGCCATGTTCGGCGCGGGCGTGCTGGTGATTCCCGCGATGTGGGCCTTCCTGCTGGCGCCAGGGGTTGTCCTGACGATGGCACCGATCACGGGCCTCCTGTTCCTGCTGGCGGGTCTCCACATGACCTACCGCAGCCGGTTTTCGCCGGGGGAGGCGCTGTGGAGCTTTCCTCTGGTGTTGATCTTTTTCGGCAGCTTGCTGGTGGCGTCCACGACGTCGCTGGCGTGGCGGATGGCGAGGCCCGATCTGCAAGGCCTCGCGGTCGGCTTGGCTGCGCTCATCGGAGGCGGCGCATTGCTGCTGGGCTTCCTCGCGGAACGGCGACGCCTGCTGCCGAAGAAGGATGGCGTGCCGGTGGCGCTGCTGTCCACGGTGGATCTGCAGAGGCATCAATTGCACCCGCCGCCCGCCTCGGACACTCAGCCCACCATGGGCCGGATCGCGTTCCTCTCCGCGCTCGCATTGAACCTGCCGTTGCTGCTGCAGATGAACGGATTGCGCGCCGACGACATCGTGTGGCTGGCCATGCCCGTGCTCGGTGCCACGGTCACCTATGTCCTGGCGACAGGGTTTGGTCCGTCCCTGGCGCGCATCCTCGCACTCCGGGTCTTGGAGCGCCGCGACGGCCAACGGTTCACGACGAGTCGGCTCGAGGAGTTGACGCGGATGCGCCGTCATCTCTGGCTGGCGAGATGGCTGTGTCGGGAGGAGGATCTGGCTGCGCCCTCCGTGGCCGATAACGGCCGGAACGACCGGCGATCGCGGCGCCGTTGAGCGGATCCGCGCGGGCGCTTTCCATCTCCCTCGTGGGCGCTGGACGCCATGATCCGTGTTGCAATGCTGAACGTTTCCTGAACGCTCACTGAGCGTTCGCTTTCAGCAGTCCGACATGTCCGCCGCTTCTCCGATCGCCCCTCCCCAGCTCTCCGACGACCCGACGCCTGTGGCACACACGGGCTGGGCGCTGCTCGCCCTGTCCATCGGCGGTTTCGCGATCGGCACGACCGAGTTCGCGGCGATGAGCCTGGTCCCGTTCTTTGCGCCCGACCTCGGCATCGACGCGCCGGCCGCGGGTCACGTGATCAGCGCCTACGCGCTGGGCGTGGTCGTCGGCGCGCCGCTGCTGGCGGTGCTCGGCGCCAAGGTGCCGCGGCGCACGCTGCTGATCCTGCTGATGCTGGCCTTCGCCGTCGGCAACGGCCTGAGCGCGCTCGCGCCCAGCTATCACGCGATGCTGCTGTTCCGCTTCCTGAGCGGCCTGCCGCACGGCGCCTACTTCGGCGTGGGCGCGCTGGTCGCCGCCTCGCTCGTGGCGCCGGCCCGACGCTCCCAGGCCGTCAGTCTCATGATGCTGGGGCTGACTGTCGCGACCATCATCGGCGTGCCGCTGGCCAACTGGCTGGGGCAGTGGGCCGGCTGGCGCTGGGGCTTCGGCGTCGTCACGGTGCTGGCGCTGACGACCGCCGCGCTGGTCGCGATGCATGCGCCGCGCGACCGCGTGCAGCCCGGCGCGAGCGCGATGCGCGAGCTCGGCGCGCTCGGCCGCCGCCAGGTCTGGCTGACGCTGGGCATCGCGACGATCGGCTTCGGCGGCATGTTCGCCGTCTACACCTACCTCGGCTCCACGCTGCTCGAGGTCACCCGCACCGGCCCCGGCATGCTGCCGGTCGTGCTGAGCGTGTTCGGCATCGGCATGACCGCCGGGACGCTGGTGTCCGCCTGGGCCGCCGACCGCGCGCTGATGCCCACCATCGGCGGGCTGCTGCTGTGGAGCGCCGCGTCGCTGGCGCTGTACCCGTTCGCCGCCGGCAGCCTGTGGACGCTGCTGCCGGTGGTTTTCCTGATCGGTTGCGGCGGCGGTCTCGGCACCGTGCTGCAGACCCGGCTGATGGACGTCGCCGGCGAGGCGCAGACGCTGGCCGCCGCGCTGAACCACTCGGCCTTCAACGCGGCGAACGCGCTGGGCCCTTGGCTGGGCGGGCTGGCGATCGCCGCCGGCCACGGCTGGACGTCCACCGGCTGGGTGGGGGTCGCCCTGGCGTTCGGGGGCTTGATCTTCTGGGCCGTGTCGCTGGCGCTCGATCGTCGATAATCGCGGGCTTCTCTTGCTGGAGTCCCGCACATGGCCGAATGGCTGCCGCCCACGCGTTACTGGGTGCTGGCGATCTTCATCGCCTCGGCGCTGTATGCCCACTTCCGCGGCCGCGTCCGCTTCAAGCTGGCCCGCGCACTGACCGACTTCACCGTGCTGATCTCGCCGATCAACGCGGTCATGTACCTGTTCTCGCGCGCTCCGGCCACGCCCTACCTGAAGACGTCCGAGTTCCCCGAGCTGAGCCTGCTGCGCGACAACTGGCAGGTGATCCGCGAGGAAGCCCTCAAGCTCAACGACGAGGGCTACATCAAGGCCGCGTCGGGCTACAACGACATCGGCTTCAACTCGTTCTTCCGGACCGGCTGGAAGCGCTTCTACCTGAAGTGGTACGACCGGGACATGGCCTCGGCGAACGCGCTGTGCCCGAAGACGGTCGAGCTGCTCCGGCAGATCCCCGGCGTGAAGGCGGCGATGTTCGCGTCGCTGCCGCCGGGCGCGAAGCTGGTGCGCCACCGTGATCCGTACGCGGGCTCGCTGCGCTACCACCTCGGCCTGACCACGCCCAACGATCCCGGCTGCTACATCGACGTCGACGGCGAGAAGTACCACTGGAAGGACGGCGAGGACGTGATGTTCGACGAGACCTTCATCCACTACGCCGAGAACACGACCACGCACCAGCGCGTGATCCTGTTCTGCGACGTGGAGCGTCCGGTCCACTTCGCGCCGATCCGTTGGCTGAACCGTGCGTTCGGCAAGCTGGTGATGACGTCCGCCGCGACCCAGAACCTGGAGAGCGAGCCCATCGGCGGCCTCAACAAGTTCTTCTATCACGCCTACAAGGTGCGCCTGTTCTTCAAGGCGTTCAAGGCGAAGTCCCGCACCGGCTACTACGTCGTCAAGTGGGCGCTGATCCTCGGCATCCTGGCGGCGATCTTCCTCTGACGGTCCCACCGTCCTGACCGTCGCGACCGTTCCCACCGCCGCGACGCCGCCGAGGCCCTGAGGCCTCGGCTCGTTCAGCCAGCCAGCGCCTGGGACAGGCGCTGCGCCTGCGGGCCGAACGCGTAGGCATCCATCCCCAATGCGCCGAAGGTGACGCCTTCGTGGATGCGGATCGGGGCTTCCTCGCGCCCGCCCGCGCCGGCGGCGACGTACCAGGGCAGCAGGTGCTCATCCGTCGGATGCATCAGCGCGGCGCTGGGCGCCTGCGTCCGGTAGGCCGCGAGCGCCTCCCAATCACGGGCAGCGGAACGCTCCGCGAACCAGGTCCGGAAGGCCGCCGATTCGGCCATCTCCGGCGCGCCTTCCGACGATGCTCGCATCAGCAGCCGCAGGTTGTGCGTGATGCTGCCGGTGCCCAGGATCAGCACGCCTTCGCGCGACAGCGCCTGCAGCTTCTCGCCGAGTTCGATCAGTTGCGCCGGCGAGGCGTGCGCCGTCAGCGTGAGCGGGATGACGGGCACATCGGCGTCGGGGTAGAGGAACCGCAGCGAGGTCCAGATGCCGTGGTCCAGGCCGCTGTGGTCGAACACGGGCAGGGCGAGCGTCTCGCCGATCTGTGCGGTCAGCGCGCGGTCTCCCGGGGCGTCGTAGCGCAGCTGGTACAGCGCCGGAGGGAAGCCGCCGAAGTCGTACACCGCCTCGTGGCGGTCGGTGTCGAGCAGGACCGCCTCGCGTGCGGTGGTGTGGGCGGAGATCGCCAGCACCGCCTTCGGGCGGCCCCAGACGGCGTCCAGCGTCCGGCCGAGGCGTTGCATGAAGGCACCGGCCTCGCCCGGCTCCAGCGCGATCATCGGCGAGCCATGCGAGACGAACAGGGGAGGAAGTGGGTGTTCATGGCGTCCATTGAACGCCCGTGAGCCCGCCGCATCGTCAAAACCGGTTGCACGGACTGTTCAAGCCGATTGCATGGCCGCACCCCCGTGCCAGCGCGCAGGCATGGGGTTCGCTACAGTCCGCGCATGAGCGCGCACCCGTCTTCTCCGTCCGCCACCCCTGCCGGGGCCCCGGCGACCCGACCGGCCTCCGGTTCCCCCGCGGGCCGCCGCCCGCCGTCGCTGTGGCGGCAGATGGGACTGCAGACCTGGCGCGACTTCCGCGCGGGCGAACTCCACCTGCTGGTCCTGGCCCTGATGCTGGCGGTCGCCGCGGTGTGCGCGGTGGCTTTCCTGTCGGACCGGCTCGACCAGGGCCTGCGCCGCGATGCGGCGCAACTGCTCGGTGGCGACGCGGTCGTCGCGAGCGATCAACCGACGCCGGCTCCGGTGCGAGCGCTCGCCGAGCGTCTGAACCTGCGCAGTGTCGAGACGCTGAACTTCCCCAGCATGGCGCGCGCCAATGAAGACCAGGGCGGCGGCAGCCGCCTGGTGGCGGTGAAGTCGGTCAGTCCGCGTTATCCGCTGCGCGGCGCGCTGTCGTTGAAGGACGGCCGCCAGGTCGGCGCGCCGGCCGCCGGCACCGTGTGGGTCGACACCGGCGTGCTCAGTGCGCTCGGCCTGAAGGTCGGCGATCCGCTGCTGCTCGGTGATTCGACGCTGAAGATCGCCGGCGAGATCTCGAACGAGCCCGATCGCGGCGCCGGATTCATGAACTTCGCGCCGCGCGTGATGCTGGCGCAGTCCGACATCGCCGCGACCGCGCTGATCCAGCCCGCGAGCCGCATCACCTACCGTTTCGCGGTGATCGGTGACGCGACCGCGGTGCAGCAGTTCAACACGCAGACGCGCCAGCAGCTGAAGGACGGCAACTGGCGCGGCGTGCGGCTGGAGTCGCTGGAGACCGGCCGCCCCGAGATGCGCCAGACGCTGGACCGCGCGACCAAGTTCCTGAACCTCGTTGCGCTGCTGGCCGCGTTGCTGGCGGCGATCGCGGTCGCGCTCGCGGCACGGGAATTCGCCAACCGCCACCTCGACGACTGCGCGATGCTGCGCGTGCTCGGCCAGCCGCAGCGACGCCTCACCTGGGTGTTCACGCTGGAGTTCGCCACCGTCGGCTTCATCGGCAGCGCGATCGGCGTGCTGCTCGGCTTCCTGCTGCATTACGGCTTCATCGCGATGCTCGCCGGGTTGATCGAGGTCAACCTGCCCGCGCCCGGCATCTGGCCGGTGCTGCTGGGCCTGGGGATGGGCATGAGCCTGCTGCTGGGCTTCGGCCTGCCGCCGGTGCTGCAGCTGGCCGCCGTGCCGCCGCTGCGCGTGATCCGGCGCGAGCTGGGTCGTCCGAAGATGGGCTCGATCGCCGTGCTGCTGGCCGGCGTCATCGGCTTCTCCGCGGTGCTGACGGCGCTGTCGGCGGACTGGCGCCTGGGGCTGTTCGCGACCGGCGGCTTCGCGGTCGCGCTGGGCCTCTTCGCGCTGCTCGCCTACGGCGCGGTGCTGGCGCTGCGGCGGCTCGTGCCGCAGGCCGGCGCGCCGCGCTGGCTGCTGCTGGCGACGCGGCAGGTCGCCGCGCGGCCGGCCTTCGCCGTGCTGCAGGTGGGCTCGCTGTCGCTGGGGCTGCTCGCGCTGGCGCTGCTGGTGCTGATGCGCACCGACCTGATCGAGAGCTGGCGCGCGGCGACGCCGGTGAACGCGCCGGACCGCTTCGTGATCAATATCCAGCCGGAGCAGGGGCCGGGCTTCCGTGCCGATCTCGACAAGTCCGGCGTCAAGGACTACGACTGGTACCCGATGATCCGCGGCCGCCTGGTCGCCATCAACGGCGAGGCGATCAAGGCCAACCGATTCACCGAGGAGCGCGCCCAACGTCTGGTGGAGCGCGAGTTCAACCTCAGCCACAGCGCCGAGCTGCCGTCGCACAACCTGATCGCCGGCGGCAAGTGGACGCCGGAGGACAAGGAGGGCGTCAGCGTCGAGCAGGGTCTGGCGGAGCAGCTCGGTCTGAAGCTCGGCGACACGATGCGCTTCGACATCGCGGGTGTGCTGGTCGACTCGAAGATCACCTCGCTGCGCAAGGTCGACTGGGGATCGATGCGGGTGAACTTCTTCGTGCTCTACCCGCGCGCTCAGATGCCGGAACTGCCGGTCAGCTACATCTCCGCCTACCGCTCGCCGCAGGGGCAGGGTGAGGCCGTGGCGCTGGACCGCAAGCTGGTCAACGAGTTCCCGAACCTCACGCTGATCGACGTCTCCGCCGAGCTCAAGCAGGTGCAGCAGGTGCTGGAGCAGGTGATCATGGCCGTGCAACTGCTGTTCGCGGTGGCGCTGGCGCTGGGCGTTGTGGTGCTGCTGGTGGCAGCGGTGGGGTCACGTGATGCGCGCACGCGGGAGTTCGCGCTGATGCGCGCCTTCGGCGCGTCGAGCGCGCTGCTGGCGGCAGTGCAGCGCGCGGAGTTGCTCGGGTTGGGCGCGCTCGCCGGCTTCCTCGCGGGGATCGCCGCGCAGGCGCTGGGTTGGGCACTGACGCACTACGCCTTCGAGTTCGAATGGCAGTTCAAGCCCTGGGTGCTGATCGGCACCACCATCGGTGGCGCCGTGCTGGCGCAGCTCGCCGGCTGGTGGGCGCTGCGCGGCGTGCTGCAGCGCCCGGTGGTGCAGACGCTGCGCGAGGCGGACACGAACTGACCGCTGATACGACAACGGGCGGCCAGTGGCCGCCCGTTGTCATGGTGCGATGAGGATCAGCGAGCGGCGGCGGCGCGCTCAGCCGATTCCATCGTGTTGACCAGCAGCATCGTGATCGTCATTGGCCCGACGCCGCCCGGCACCGGCGTGATCCAGCCGGCGACTTCCTTGACGCCGTCGAAGTCGACGTCGCCGCAGAGCTTGCCTTCCTCGGTGCGGTTCATCCCGACGTCCAAGACGACCGCACCCGGCTTGACCATGTCGGCGGTCAGCACGTTGCGCTTGCCCACCGCCGCCACGACGATGTCGGCCTGGCGCGTGAAGTGGGCCAGGTCCGGCGTCGCGCTGTGGCACACCGTCACCGTCGCGTTGGCCTGCAGCAGCAGCATCGCCATCGGCTTGCCGACGATGTTGCTGCGGCCGATCACGACGGCGTGCTTGCCCTTGGTGTCGTAGCCGATGAACTCCAGCATCTTCATGCAGCCATACGGCGTGCAAGGCTTGAAGCCCTCCTGCCCGACCATCAGCGCGCCCGCGCTCGCGACGTGGAAGCCGTCGACGTCCTTCTCCGGCGCGATCGCCTCGATGACCTTGTGTGCATCGATGCCCTTGGGCAGCGGCAGCTGCACCAGGATGCCGTGGATCGAGGGATCGTTGTTCAGCGCGTCGACGCGAGCGAGCAGCTCCGCCTCGGTCATCGTGTCGGCGTACTTCTCCAGCACCGAATGCAGGCCCGCGTCCTCGCAGGCCTTGACCTTGTTGCGCACGTAGACCTGGCTCGCGGGGTTGTCGCCGACCAGCACCACGGCCAGTCCCGGCTTCACGCCCTGGGCGGTCAGCGCGGCGGCGCGCGTCGCCACTTCGGCGCGCAGTTGCTTGGACAGGGCGTTGCCGTCGATCAGTTGTGCGGTCATGTCGGTACTCCGGAACTCGAGAACGAAACTCTGAAATGAAAGAGGCCGCACAGGGCGGCCACAAGGGATGAGGGATGCGGAAGGAACTCAGCCGGCCTTGGCCTGCGTGTTCGCGCCGAGCGCGATCTTCAGCAGGTCGGCGACGGTGTTGGCGTTGAGCTTCTCCATGATGTTGGCGCGATGCGCTTCCACCGTCTTGATGCTGATGCCCAGGTCGTCGGCGATCTGCTTGTTCAGGCGGCCGGCGACGATGCGCTCCAGCACCTGCGCCTCGCGCGTCGTCAGGCGCGACAGCAGCGCGTCGCGGCTGGCCGCTTCCTGCTGCGTGGCGAAGGCGCCGCGGGCCTGGTCCAGCATGCGCTCGACCAGCGACAGCAGTTCCTCTTCCTTGAACGGCTTCTCGATGAAGTCGACCGCGCCCTTCTTCATCGTCTGCACCGCCATCGGCACGTCGCCGTGGCCGGTGATGAAGACGATGGGCAGGGGACTCTTGCGCTCGATCAGCTTGTCCTGGAGTTCCAGGCCGCTCATGCCTTCCATGCGGATGTCGGCGATGAGGCAGGCGACTTCGCGCGGGTCGTAGCGGCTCAGGAAACTCTCGGCGGAGTCGTAGCACTTGACCCGGTAGTCCTTGCCTTCCAGCAACCATTGCAGGGAATCTCGGACGGCCTCGTCGTCATCGACGACGTAGACATTACCCTTCTTCGGAATCAAGCTCATGGTGTTGCGGCAGTGTTGTGTGCTGTGCCCGTCCCCGCGTCGCCGCTCTGCTCCAGAGGGGCCGGAGTGGCGAGAGGGGCGAGTGATGACTCCGGACGCGGAATGTCCACGGGGATCGTGAACGCGAACCGGCACCCGACGATGGACGGGCCATTGTAGAGGTTCTCGGCGCGGATCCGACCCTGGTGGGACTCGATGATGGACCGGCATAACCCTAGGCCGATCCCCAATCCATCGGCCTTCGTGGAGAAGAAGGCCTCGTACATGCGCTCGATGACCTCGACCGGCAGGCCCGGCCCCATGTCGGTCACCGAGAACTCGATGTTGGCGCCCAGCTCGGCGGTGTGCTTGGGTACGACGCGCAGCTCGATGTGCCGGCGCGAGGGCGGCAGCGCCGCGTTGTCGATCGCCTCGGCGGCGTTCTTGAGCAGGTTCAGCAGCACCTGCTCGATCAGGATCGGGTCGACCCGCATCACCGGCAGCCGCTGCGCGACGTAGGTGTGGATCTGCACATTGCGCCGCCGCAGTTCGATGCCGGCGAGTTCGACCGAGTCCTCCACGATCGACGCCGCGAACGCGGGCTGGCGCTGCGGCTCGCTCTTCTTCACGAAGGCGCGGATGCGGTGGATGATCTGCCCGGCGCGCTGCGCCTGCTTGGCGGTCTTCTCCAGCGCGACGATCAGGTCGTCCTTCTGGATGTTGTCGCCGCGCACCCGCGAGACCATGCCGTTGCAGTAGTTCGTGATCGCGGTCAGCGGCTGGTTGAGCTCGTGCGCGACGCTCGAGGCCATCTCGCCCATCGTGATCAGCCGGCTGGTGACCTGGGCCTTCTCGGTCTGCTGCTGCTGCTGCGCCTCGGCATGGCGGCGCGCGGTGATGTCGGTGGCGATCAGCATCTGCGCCAGCCGGCCGTCGGTCCACTGCAGGTAGCGGGCGCGGACGTCGAACCACATGTCGAGCTGCGCGATGAACACCTCGCGCGAATCGCCGCCGACCTCGGTCAGGTGCTGCGCGGGCAGGCCGCCGTAGTCGTCGACGTCGTCATCGTCGCCGTGATCGCCGTGGCTGTTCGCGCCCTCGGCATAGCTCGCGTCCTGCGTGCTGGTCGCGCCGGCCAGGCTGGTCGGCTGCGAGCCCGCGAGCATCGCGTGCCCCTTCGGATCGGCACCGAACCACAGCCGGTAGCTGCGGTTGGCGAAGAGCAGTTCGCCCTGCTGCACCGACAGCACCGACACCGCCGCGTCCAGGCCTTCCAGCACCGTGGTGAAGCGCTCGTGCGACGCGGACAGCTGGTCGCGCACCCGCTTGGCCTCGGTGATGTTGGTCATCGAGGTCATCCAGCCGTTCTGCTTGCCCTTGGGGTCGATCAGCGGCGAGACGTACATGCGGGCGTCGAAGATGCTGCCGTCCTTGCGCATCACCTTCACCTCGGAGCCGCCGGCCGGGCTGCGGCCCTGCATCTCCTGCTGCAGCAGGCGCAGGTTCTCCTCGTAACGGTCGGGCGGCCAGTAGGGGAAGGGGGCTTGCGGCCGATCAGCTCGGACTCGGCGAAGCCCGTCATCGCGCAGAAGGCCGGGTTGACGTAGCTGATGCGCGTCTCCAGGTCCATGGCCCGCATGCCGGTCAGCATGGAGTTCTCCATCGCACGCCGGAAATTGGTCTCGGCGGCGAGCGCGTTCTGCACCTGCGCGCGCCGGCGCATGTGCTTCCACGTGCCGAGCAGCATCCAGACGGTCAGCACCGACAGCGCCATCACCATCCAGAACAGCGTGTTGGAGATCAGCCCGATCGACGTGCGGTAGCCCTGGCCGCGCAGCACCAGCCCGGGCGCGGGCGCCATCGGGACCTCGTGATAGATGGGGGCGCGCGTGATGCGCTTGCCCGGCATCGGCGTCACGGTGCTGGCGACGACCTGCTCGCGCGGATCGAGCACCGCGACCGCGTGGCGCGAGGTCAGCTCATTGGGGACCGAGTAGCGCAGCAGGCCCTCGACCGCGTACTCGGCGATCAGCACGCCGGCGAAACCGGCGCGGTCGCTCAGCGGCAGCTGCAGCTGGAAGACGGTCGTGTTGTTGGCGTCGGCGAAGGACGCCGAATAGACCCGCGTACGCCGGTCGCGCGCGCTTTGGAACGCGCGTTCCGGCTCGCTGTTGGCATGGCCGTTGGGCATGGACGGGTCGCTGCCCTCCAGCGTCATCAGCGACTCGGCCTGCTCGCCGATGGCCGCGACGCTGACGCGCTTCTCGCGGCGCGCGTTCAGCCAGGTGATGTGGGTGATCTCGGGCCGGTTGCGCGCGATCGCCATCGCGCGCTGGGTGAACTCGAGGTTGTCGATCGAGCGGTTGGCCAGGTCGCGCTGCAGCAGGATGAGGAAGTCCTCGTTCTCGATCAGGCGCGAGCGGATCTGCTGCTGCGCCATCTCGGTGTCGCGCTTGACGGCCTCCGCCTCGCGTTCGATCTCCTCGTTGCGCAGGTACCAGAAGGCCGACACGATCGCCGCCAGGAACAGCACCACCGACAGCAGCGGCCCCAGCGTCGCGAAGCGGTCCTGACGGGACGGGGACTGCCGGCGCCACCACGCCGACACCAGGCGTTTGACGGGATTCAGGGCACGGCGCGCAAAGCCTTGGACATCGAGGCGGGACAACATGCGCGCGATTATCCCGGCGCCTTCGACCCCACCCGGCCCGGGCGGCCCCGGGCATTCCCGATCCGGGCATTCCCGGATCGCATCGTGAAAGACATCCGTCACGAAACGACCCCTGGGCAGGCCATTGCATTTCATTATGTGGAAACGCATCGCGCTATTTGGAAAATGAAAGGCTTATGCGACACTCCGCCGCCATAGCCCTTCCGGTGGGGTTTGCCGCGTGCGGACGCATGACGGCGCGCGCATGACGGTTCTCGCAAGTTCGGGCACAGTGACCCGTTCGACCCGAGAGCCTCGTGCGGCGACCAGCCCGCCCAGACGCCCAGATGCCCGCCAGAAGGCCGTGATTGAACACAGGAGACAAAGACATGTCCGCGCAGCCCCAGTCGTTCCTCGGCGCAGCCGCCAATGACACCGACGCCCTCGAAACCAAGGAATGGCTGGACGCGCTGTCCGCCGTCATCGGTGAAGAAGGCGGCGACCGTGCCCACTTCCTGCTCGAGACCCTGATCGACCACGCGCGTCAGGCCGGCATCGACGTGCCCTTCTCGGCCACCACGGCCTACGTCAACACCATCCCGGCCGACAAGGAAGAGCGCTTCCCCGGCAACATCGAGATGGAAGAGCGCCTGCGCGCCTTCATGCGCTGGAACGCGATGGCGATGGTGGTGCGCGCCAACCGACTGCATCCGGAAGACGGCGGCGACCTCGGCGGTCACATCTCCAGCTTCGCCTCGCTGGCGACCATGCTGGGCTGCGGCTTCAACCACTTCTGGCACGGCGACGACACCGGCGAAGGCGGCGTGCACGGCGGCGACCTGCTCTACATCCAGGGTCACAGCGCGCCCGGCATCTACGCCCGCGCCTTCCTGGAAGGCCGCATCACCGAAGACCAGCTGAACAACTTCCGCCAGGAAGTCGAAGGCAAGGGCCTGTCGAGCTACCCGCATCCGAAGCTGATGCCCGAGTTCTGGCAGTTCCCGACGGTGTCCATGGGCCTGGGCCCGCTGATGGCCATCTACCAGGCGCGCTTCCTGAAGTACCTGCACGCCCGCGGCATCGCCGACACGTCGCAGCGCAAGGTCTGGGTCTTCCTGGGCGACGGCGAGATGGACGAGCCGGAAAGCCTGGGCGCGATCGGCCTGGCCGCGCGCGAGAAGCTGGACAACCTGATCTTCGTCGTCAACTGCAACCTGCAGCGCCTGGACGGCCCGGTGCGCGGCAACGGCAAGATCATCCAGGAACTGGAAGGCGAGTTCCGCGGTTCCGGCTGGAACGTCATCAAGCTGATCTGGGGTTCGTACTGGGATCCGCTGCTGGCCCGCGACAAGCAGGAGCTGCTGCGCAAGGTCATGATGGAGACGCTGGACGGCGACTACCAGGCCTACAAGGCCAACGACGGCGCGTTCGTGCGCAAGCATTTCTTCGGCAAGCACCCCGAGCTGCTGAAGATGGTCGAGAACATGTCCGACGAGGACATCTGGCGCCTGAACCGCGGCGGCCACGACCCGCAGAAGGTGTACGCGGCGTATCACAAGGCGGTGAACACCGTCGGCCAGCCGACCGTCATGCTGATCAAGACCGTCAAGGGTTACGGCATGGGCAAGATCGGTGAAGGCAAGAACACCGCGCACCAGACCAAGAAGCTGCAGGACGAGGACATCAAGGCCTTCCGCGACCGCTTCAACATCCCCATCCCGGACAGCGAGCTGTCCAAGATCCCGTTCTACAAGCCGGCCGACGACACGCCGGAGATGCAGTACCTGCACGAGCGCCGCAAGACGCTGGGCGGCTACCTGCCCAAGCGCCGTCCGCAGGCCGAGGAAGCGCTGAAGGTGCCCGACCTGGCCACGTTCCAGGCCGTGCTGGACCCGACCGCCGAAGGCCGCGAGATCTCGACGACGCAGGCCTACGTCCGCTTCCTGACGACGCTGCTGCGCGACAAGGAACTGGGCCCGCGCACCGTGCCCATCCTGGTCGACGAGGCGCGCACCTTCGGCATGGAAGGCCTGTTCCGCCAGATCGGCATCTACAACCCCGCGGGTCAGAACTACACGCCGGTCGACAAGGACCAGGTCATGTACTACCGCGAGGACAAGGCCGGCCAGATCCTGCAGGAAGGCATCAACGAAGCGGGCGGCATGGCCAGCTGGGTGGCCGCGGCGACGTCGTACTCGACGAACAACCGCGTGATGATCCCGTTCTACGTCTACTACTCGATGTTCGGCTTCCAGCGCATCGGCGACCTGGCCTGGGCAGCGGGCGACATGCAGGCGCGCGGATTCCTGCTGGGCGGCACCTCGGGACGCACGACGCTGAACGGCGAAGGCCTGCAGCACGAGGACGGTCACAGCCACATCCTGGCCGGCACCATCCCCAACTGCATCAGCTACGACCCGACCTTCGCGCATGAAGTCGCCGTCATCCTGCACTCCGGCCTGAAGCGCATGGTCGAGAACCAGGAGAACGTCTACTTCTACCTGACGCTGCTCAACGAGAACTACCCGATGCCGGGCCTCAAGGCCGGCACCGAGGAGCAGATCCTCAAGGGCATGTACCTGCTCGAAGAGGCCGTGCAGCCGCAAGGCGCGCAGCCGCTGACGGTGAACCTGCTGGGTTCGGGCACCATCCTGCGCGAGAGCCAGGCCGCCAAGAAGCTGCTGGAAGAAGAGTGGGGCGTCGGCGCCAACGTCTGGTCCTGCCCCAGCTTCAACGAGCTGGCCCGCGACGGCCAGAACGCCGAGCGCTGGAACCTGCTGCACCCGACCGAACTGGCCTGCGTGCCCTACGTGACGCAGCAGCTGAGCAAGGTGCAGGGTCCGGTGATCGCGTCGACCGACTACATGAAGAACTATGCGGAGCAGATCCGCGCCTTCATCCCGGCCGGCCGTTCGTACAAGGTGCTGGGCACCGACGGCTTCGGCCGCAGCGACTTCCGCTCCAAGCTGCGTGAGCACTTCGAGATCAACCGCCACTACATCGTCGTGGCCGCGCTGAAGAGCCTGGCCGACGAGGGCAAGATCCCGCAGGCCAAGGTGGCTGAAGCCCTCAAGAAGTACGGCATCAACGTCGACAAGATCAACCCCTTGTACGCCTAAGCAGCGGACCCGGAGACAACACAAATGGCATTGGTGGAAGTCAAGGTTCCCGACATCGGGGACTTCAAGGACGTCGCGATCATCGAGCTGCTGGTCAAGCCCGGCGACACGGTGAAAGTGGAGCAGAGCCTCGTCACCGTCGAGTCCGACAAGGCCTCGATGGAGATCCCGTCCTCCGTGGCGGGCGTCGTCAAGGAAGTGAAGGTCAAGATCGGCGACACGATCAACCAGGGTGACCTGATCGTCGTGCTCGAAAGCGATGCCGCAGGCGCTCCCGCGCCGGCCGCCGCCGCGCCCGCACCGGCGGCTGCCGCTCCGGCGCCCGCGCCGCAGGCTGCCGCTGCGCCGGCTCCGGCTCCGGCCGCTGCACCGGCCGCGCCGGCAGGTGCCGTCGACATCATCGTTCCCGACATCGGCGACTTCGACGAAGTCGCGGTGATCGAGGTGCTGGTCAAGGTCGGCGACACGGTCAAGCAGGAGCAGAGCCTGATCACCGTCGAGAGCGACAAGGCCTCGATGGAGATCCCGTCGTCGCACGGCGGCGTGATCAAGGAACTGCTGGTCAAGCTGGGCGACAAGGTCGCCAAGGGCTCGAAGATCGCCGTGATCGAAGCCGCGGGTGGCGCAGCCGCGCCGGCGCCGGCTGCTGCCGCGCCCGCTCCGGCGCAAGCCGCCGCCGCACCGGCTCCGGCCGCCGCGAGCGCGCCCGCTGCCGCTCCGGCGGATCGCCAGATCCCGACCGCCGCGCTGCCGCCGCACGAGCCGACCAAGCCGTCGGGCAAGCTGCCGCACGCGTCGCCGAGCATCCGCAAGATCGCCCGCGAACTGGGCGTGCCGCTCGACGAGGTCAAGGGCTCCGGCGCCAAGGGCCGCATCACCGAGTCCGACGTCCAGGGCTTCGTCAAGGCCGTCATGGCGGGCACGGCGCAGACCGTCGCGCAGAAGGCGGCGGCTCCGGCTGGCGGCGCTGCGGCCGGTGGCGCGTTCCCGGGCCTGCTGCCCTGGCCCAAGGTCGACTTCGAGAAGTTCGGCCCGGTCGAGCGCAAGGACCTGTCGCGCATCAAGAAGATCAGCGGCGCCAACCTGCATCGCAACTGGGTCACGATCCCGCACGTCACCAACCACGACGACGCGGACATCACCGAGCTGGAAGCCTTCCGCGTCCAGCTGAACAAGGAGAACGAAAAGTCCGGCATCAAGGTCACGATGCTGGCCTTCATGATCAAGGCGACCGTCGCGGCGCTGAAGAAGTTCCCCGAGTTCAACGCCTCGCTCGACGGCGACACGCTGGTCCTGAAGAATTACTTCCACATCGGCTTCGCCGCGGACACGCCGAACGGCCTGGTCGTGCCGGTGATCCGCGATTGCGACAAGAAGGGCATCTTCCAGATCAGCCAGGAGATGTCGGAGCTGGCCAAGAAGGCCCGCGACGGCAAGCTCGGCCCGGCCGACATGACCGGCGGCTGCTTCTCGATCTCGTCCCTGGGCGGCATCGGCGGCACCTACTTCACGCCCATCATCAACGCGCCGGAAGTCGCGATCATGGGCGTGTGCAAGTCCTCGACGCAGCCCGTGTGGGACGGCAAGCAGTTCCAGCCGCGCCTGATCCTGCCGCTGTCGCTGAGCTGGGACCACCGCGTCATCGACGGCGCGTCGGCCGCACGCTTCAACGTCTACTTCGCGTCCCTGCTGGCGGACTTCCGCCGCATCGTCCTCTGATCGGAAGCACCGGACATGGCACAAGTTGAAGTCAAGGTTCCCGACATCGGGGACTTCAAGGACGTCGCGATCATCGAAGTCCTGGTCAAGGTCGGCGACACCGTGAAGGTCGAGCAGAGCCTGGTCACCGTCGAGTCTGACAAGGCCTCGATGGAGATCCCGTCCTCCGCCGCCGGCGTGGTCAAGGAACTCAAGGTCAAGCTGGGCGACAAGCTCAACCAGGGCGACCTGCTGGTCGTGCTGGAGAGCGACGCGGCCGCCGCACCGGCGCCTGCCGCTGCTGCACCGGCTCCGGCCGCAGCGGCGCCCGCGCCTGCTCCGGCTGCATCGGCTCCCGCGCCCGCCGCGGCTCCCGCTGCGCCGGCCCCGCAAGCCGCGACCTACACCGGCCCCGCTGAAGGCGAGTACGACGTGATCGTGCTCGGCAGCGGCCCCGGCGGCTACTCGGCCGCGTTCCGCGCGGCCGACCTGGGCCTGAAGGTCGCGATCGTCGAGCGTTACGCGACGCTGGGCGGCGTCTGCCTGAACGTCGGCTGCATCCCGTCCAAGGCGCTGCTGCACGTCGCGGCGGTGATGGACGAGGTCAAGCACTTCGCCGACCTGGGCGTCGAGTTCGCCGCCCCCAAGGTCGAGCTGCCCAAGCTGGCCGCGCACAAGTCCAAGGTCGTCGGCAAGCTCACGGGCGGCCTGACGATGATGGCCAAGATGCGCAAGGTCACCGTCGTGCGCGGCTACGGCACGTTGCTGGACGCCAACCACCTGTCGGTCGAGGAGACCAGCGGCGAGGCCCAGGAGCGCACCGGCAAGACCCAGACGCTGAAGTTCCGCAAGATCATCATCGCCGCGGGTTCGCAGGCGGTGCGTCTGCCCTTCATGCCGAACGACCCGCGCGTGATCGACTCGACCGGCGCGCTCGAACTGACCAGCCAGCCCAAGCGCATGCTGATCGTCGGCGGCGGCATCATCGGCCTGGAAATGGGCACGGTGTACTCGACGCTGGGCGCGCGCCTGGACGTCGTGGAAATGCTGCCCACGCTGATGACCGGCGCGGACCGCGACCTGGTCAAGGTCTGGCAGAAGATGAACGCGCCGCGCTTCGACAACATCATGTTGAACACGAAGACGGTAGCCGCCGAAGCCACGCCCGAAGGCATCAAGGTCACCTTCGAAGGCGAGGGCGCCCCGAAGGAGCCGCAGGTCTACGACCTGGTGCTGCAGGCGGTGGGCCGTTCGCCCAACGGCAAGAAGATCGGCGCCGACAAGGCCGGCGTGGTCGTCAGCGATCGCGGCTTCATCCCGGTCGACGTGCAGATGCGCACCAACGTGCCCAACATCTTCGCCATCGGCGACATCGTCGGCCAGCCGATGCTGGCGCACAAGGCGGTGCATGAAGGCCACGTGGCCGCGGAAGTCATCGCCGGCGAACTGCTCGGCGACGACACGCTGGCCAAGTCGCGCTTCGATGCGCGCGTGATCCCGAGCGTCGCCTACACCGACCCGGAAGTGGCCTGGGTCGGCGTGACCGAGGACGAAGCCAAGGCGCGCGGCCTCAAGATCAAGAAGGGGCTGTTCCCGTGGACGGCGTCGGGGCGCGCGATCGCCAACGGCCGCGACGAGGGCTTCACCAAGCTGATCTTCGACGAGGAGACCCACCGCATCATCGGCGGCGGCATCGTCGGCACGCATGCGGGCGACATGATCGGCGAGATCGCCCTGGCGATCGAGATGGGCGCGGACGCGGTCGACATCGGCAAGACGATCCACCCGCATCCGACGCTGGGCGAATCGATCGGCATGGCCGCGGAAGTCGCGCACGGCTCGTGCACCGACCTGCCGCCGCCGCGCAAGTAAGCGCGGGCCACGCCATCCACGCCGCTCAGGCCATCCTCGGAACTCGCGACCGGATGCTGGTTCTCGACGCCGCCGCCACCTCGCGCGCGCTGCCGTGGTCTCCCCTGATGGAGGAGATCGCGCTGGTCTGCCGCGAGCACCGCGACGGCCGGCTCACCTGTCCGCCCCGGCAGGTGCTGCCGCTGCGTCAGGACGGCGTGCTGCTGGTGATGCCCTGTCTGAGCGACACGCTGTCGATCACCAAGCTCGTCAGCGTGCATCCGCTCAACGCGGCGCTCGGCCTGCCGACGATCTCGGGCGAGGTCGTCGTGCTGGACAGCCGCACCGGCCTGCGCCTGGCGGTGCTGGACGGCCCCGCGCTGACGGCGCGCCGCACGGCGGCCGTCAGCATGCTGGCGCTGCAGCACCTGATCCGCAAGGCGCCGCGCCGCGTGCTGGTGGTCGGCGGCGGCGTGCAGGCGCGCGCCCACGTGGAGGCGCTCCAGGCGCTGCATCCGCAGGCGACGATCCATGTGCAAGGTCATCAGACAGTGCCAGGTTTTGTCGAGGAGCTCGGTGTCGAGCCGCTCCCGGCCGAGTCCCAGACGCGCCACGCCTGGGACGTCATCGTGTGCGCGACCACCAGTCGCGTGCCGGTGTTGCGTCCTGGTGTCGGTGAAGGCGCGGTGGTGATCGGTGTCGGCGCGTTCCGCGACGACATGGTCGAGCTCCCGCAGGAACTGGTCCGTGGCGCGCAGATCTGGGTCGACGACCCGGTCGGTGCGCAGGCCGAGGCCGGCGACCTGATGGCGGCCGGCCGTTTCGAGCCGCAGGATGCGATCGACGATCTCGTGCTCGGTCAGCGTCCCGTCGACGACGGCCGCACGCGCCTCTTCAAAAGTGTCGGTTGTGCGCGTTGGGACCTGGCTGCTGCCCGTGTGGCTGTCCGCGCCGCCTGATCGCCACACGCCACCTCGACGCCGACCACGAGCTGGAGGCTTGCGGGGCCAGGGGGCCGGCCCGATTTGTGGAACATGTGACACGTATGAGGGCCGGCCCCCTGGCCCCGCAAGCCGAACTCAGGCCTCGTCCAACAACGGACGCAACGCGTCGTCCCACTGCTCGAGCTCGTCTTCGGACAGGTGCAGCCAGGCCAGCGCCGCGTCGCGGTTGGCGGCCCAGTCGGCGTCCTCGTCCAGCCCTTCATGCTGACGCATCAGATGCTCGGCGATCAGGCCGGCGGCGATCAGCGAGCGGATCTCCGGTTCGATGCTCTCGTCCTTCAACGCCTCGAAGTCGTGATGCAGCCGGATGGCCGTCATCAGCTCCGGCGCCAGGTGCCAGACCTTGATCACCAGTGCGCCGACGACGGCGTGGTCGGTGCGGTGGTTGGCGTTCTCCGTCGCGATGAAGGGGCGGTCGATCCGCGCGCCGGCTTCCACCATCGTTGCGCCGTAGCCGCGTACGCTCTGCAGCAGCACCGGCATGCCGACATGACAGAACAGGCCGTAGCTCTGAGCCAGGTCGACCCGCATGCCGGGCAACTGGCCGGCGATGAATCCCATCGCGACCGACCGCTTGGTCGACCGCTGCCAGAAACGCAGCAGGTGCGGGCTGTTGACCGGGATCGCGTGACGGACCAGGAAGGCCTGCATCAGCGCGACACTCTCGTCCAGGCCGAGTCGGTACATCGCCTGGCCGACGGTGGTGCAAGGCACGTGGCCTGCCACCAGATGCAACGGACTGTTGGCCACGCGCAGCAGCGTCGCGGACATCGCCACGTCGGCGGCGGCGACGCGACCGACCTCGTTGAGGTCGGGCTGAGGCAATGCCATCGCCGCGCGCAGGCGCTGCAGCAGCTCGGGGCAGGGCGGAATCTGGATCTGGCGCAGCGGGCCGTTGGCGCGGGCCTGATCGAGTTCCTGACGGATGGCTTGGGTCTTCATGTGAGCGCCGGATTATCCCGGTGCGCTCCGACCCGGCGCGTGAAGGGGTGCGGCAAATTGCCGCTTGTCCGAAGGTGCGTCCCCGGGGGCGCATCGCCTGTCGCACTTCGCCCTCGGAAGCGGGCTGGGGCAGATACATTGCAGCGCATGTCACGTTTCGTCACTCGTACAGCGCCACGCGCAGGCCGGACAATCCGGCCGGCGCAACGGGCGTTGGCGGTGCTGGTCTGCGTGGCGGGCCTGTGGTCCGCGCTGGCCTGGGGCTGGGACAAGGACCGGCTGACCGAGTCGGCGGCGAAGCTCTCGCCGAAGACGCAGGCCGCGGTGAAAGCCATGATCCAGATGGCGGACCGCGCCGCGGCGATGCCCGAGGAGCGCGACCGGCTGACGACGGTCAACAGCTTCTTCAACCAGCGCATCGCGTTCAAGGACGACATCGAGGTGTGGGGCCAGATCGACTACTGGGCCACGCCGCTCGAACTGCTGGACAAGGGCGCGGGCGACTGCGAGGACTACGCGATCGCCAAGTACATGAGCCTGCTCAGCGCCGGCGTGCCGCAGGCCAAGTTGCGGATGGTGTACGTGCGGGCGCAGTTCCAGGGCCGGCCGCAGGCGCACATGGTCCTGGCCTACTATGCGCAGCCGGAGGCGGAGCCCTTGATTCTGGACAATATCAACCCGGAGATCCGGCCCGCGTCGCTGCGGCCCGACCTGACCCCGGTGTTCAGCTTCAACGGAGAGGGGCTGTGGAGCGGCGTCGGCGGCACGACGGCGGGCAACCCGCTGGTGCGGCTGTCGCTGTGGCGCGACCTGCTGGCGAAGGCGAAGTCGGAGGGCTTCTGATGGGCGACGGAGAATTCAAGACATGTCCCTGATAAGACAAATCTGGTGGCTGGTCCTGGGCGCGGTGCTGGCCTCGGCATTGGGCGGCGTCGCGGTGAGCACCTGGTCGCTGCGCGAGCTGCTGCAGACGCAGGCGCAGCTGAAGAACGCCGACAACGCGAACGCGCTGGCGCTGGCGCTGTCGCAGCAGAAGGGCGATGCGGAGCTGATGTCGCTGCTGATCTCGGCGCAGTTCGACGCGGGCGCGTACGAGAGCGTGCGCTGGCGCGACGGCAGTGGGGCGCAGGTCTTCGAGCGCCATCTGGAAACGCCGCAGGTCTCGCATGCGCCGCGCTGGTTTGTCGCGCTGCTGCCGCTGGACGTGGCGCCGGGCGTGGCCAAGGTGTCGGACGGCTGGAAGGCGGCCGGCGAGATCGAGCTGCGCGGCCAGACCGGCTATGTGCACGAGGCGCTCTGGCGCGCGACGCTCAGCACGGCGCTGTGGCTGCTCGCGGTCGGTCTGGCGACGGTCGTGGCGGCGGCGGCCGTGCTGTCCCGGCTGCGCCGGCCGCTGGATACCGCCGTGCGGCAGGCCGAGGGCGTCTCGCAAGGGCGCTTCGAGACCGTGCTGGAGCCGCGGGTCCCCGAGATGCGCAAGTTGACGAGCGCGATGAATACGATGGTGCTGCGCACGCGGCAGATGTTCGAGGCCCAGGCCGAGCAGCTGCGCACCCTGCATCATCAGCTGCTGTGCGATGAGCTCACCGGGTTGTCGCACCGGCGGCAGTTCGTGGCGGAGCTGAACTCGGCGCTGGAGCGCGACGACGGCCCGCTGCGCGCGGGGCTGGTGCTGTTGCGGCTGAGGGATCTGCCGGGCCTGAACCAGCGTCTTGGTCACGGGGCGACGGATCAGGCGCTGACGGCGATCGCGCAGGCGCTGCGCGTCTATCCCGAGCAGGTGCGCGGCTGTCTCGCGGGACGGCTGAACGGCTCGGACTTCGCGCTGTGGCTGCCGGCGCCGAACGTGGTCGGCGACACCGCGCAGGCGCTGGCCGATGCCTTGAGGGCCGGCCTGCAGAACCTCGGGTCGAATGTCGGTGTCGCGCTGGGCGCGGTCGAGTTGATGCGCGACCAGCCGATGAGCGCCTGGTTCGCCGCGGCCGACGCGGCGTTGGCGAAGGCGGAGCAGGGCGACGGCGTCGTGCTGGAGCTGCGCGAGGCGCCTCCCTCGGACGAAGTCGCGCAGGGCGAGCGCGCCTGGCGCGCGCTGATCTCGGACGCGCTGGCGCATCAACGCAGCCGGCTGCTGGAGTTCCCGCTGATCGGCCGCGAGCGTCAGGTCCTGCATCTGGAGTGCCCGCTGCAACTGAAGCTGAACCCGGTCGGCGAGTTCGAGCCGGCGGCGCGCTGGCTGCCTCTGGCGCTGCGCCACCGGCTGAGTGCCGAGGCGGACCTGCAGGCGCTGGCGCTGGCGCTGCAGGCCACGCAGCGCGACAGCCGCATGCGTTGCGTCAACGTGGCGCCGGCGTCGCTGAACGACGGCAGCTTCATCGCCCGTGCCCGCGAACTGGTGCAGGCGACGCCGGCGGCGGTGCGCCGGCAGATCGGGCTGGAGCTGGCCGAGCCGGCGGCGGTGCAGCACTTCGAGGCGCTGCAGGAACTCGGTCGTCAACTTCGTCCGCTGGGCGTGCAGCTCGGTCTTGAACACGCGGGTGCCGGACTGGCTCAAATCGATCGACTTTTCCAGGCCGGACTGGACTACGTGAAGCTCGACAGCTCGGTGGTCAGCGGGGTGTCGGCGGACGTGGGCCGGGCGGCGTTCGTGCGCAGCCTGGTGGTCATGCTGCGCAGCCTCTCCCTGAAGGTCTATGCGGAAGGCGTCACCGATGCGCTCGATGCCCAGGCGCTGTGGGATTGCGAACTCGACGGCATCACCGGCCCGTGGGCGTCGGCGCAGGAAATCAAGCCCTGATTCCCGCGGGGGCGTGAATCGGTGGACCTCAGTCGATATCCGCCGTATGCAACGGATACCCGTTGCCGCTGCGGCGGTCTTCGAAGAAGCGCTGCAGCGCTTCGCGGATCGTGTGGAAGGCGATCTCGTCCCACGGCACTTCGTGTTCGAGGAAGAGCTGGGCTTCCAGGGTTTCCGGGCCCGGATCGAACGCCGGGCTGAGCAGCTTCGCGCGGTAGAAGGTGTGCACCTGCCCGACGCGCACCACGTTCATCACGCAGTACAGGTTCTGCAGCTCGATCTGGGCGCCGGCCTCCTCGACCGTCTCGCGCGCCGCGCCTTCGGCCAACGTCTCGCCGAGTTCCATGAAGCCCGCCGGCAGCGTCCACTTGCCCAGCCGCGGCTCGATCGCGCGCTTGCACAGCAGCACCTGATCGCCCCACACCGGCAAGGTGCCGACGACGTTCAGCGGATTCTCGTAATGGATCGCGCCGCACGCGGTGCAGGTCGCGCGCTCCCGGTTGTCATCGGCCGGGACGCGGTATTCGATCTGGCCGCCGCAGGTGGGGCAATGCTGGTAGCGCCGCGCTTGGAACATGGGCCGCAGTGTACCGGCCTCCATCGCGGACCCCGTGGCATCATCGTCGGCCATGGAGCTCTACAACTACTTCCGTTCGTCCGCCTCCTACCGCGTCCGCATCGCGATGGCGCTCAAGGGCCTGGACTTCGATTACAAGCCGGTCCACCTCGCGAAGAACGAGCAGTTCAACGAGTCCTACGCCGCCGTGTCCGCGTCGCGTCTGGTCCCCTTGCTGAAGGACGGCGACGCGCTCGTCACGCAGTCGATGGCGATCATCGAGTACCTCGACGAGACGCACCCCGAGCCGCCGCTGCTGCCGGGCGATGCACTGAGCCGCGCCTACATCCGCGCGCTGTCGCAGGACATCGCCTGCGAGATCCATCCGCTGAACAACCTGCGTGTGCTGCGCTACCTGGTGAAGGACCTCGGCGTCGGCGACGACAACAAGACCCGCTGGATCCATCACTGGGTCGAGAGCGGCCTGGCGGTCGTCGAGCACCGTCTGAAGGCCGAAGGCCGATCGGGCCACTTCTGCTTCGGCGACACGCCGACGATGGCCGATTGCGTGCTGGTGCCGCAGATCTTCAACGCGCAGCGCTTCGACAGCCGCCTCGATCACGTGCCGACGGTCATGAAGATCTTCGAGCAGTGCATGGCACTCGACGCCTTCAGCAAGACGCAGCCGAGCGCCTGTCCCGATGCTGAATGAGGACTGGCTGCGACCCGTGTGGGCCGCGTCGCACGTCGACGCCTTCATGACCACGCGCGCCGGCGGCGTCAGTGGAGGCCCGCAGGCGCCGGACGAGCAGCGCGGACTGGCGAGCCTCAACCTCGGGCGCTCGGTCGGTGACCAGCCTGCGCATGTCGTCGAGAACCGCCGACGCGTTGCTGCCGCGATCGGCGGTCATCCCGTGTTCCTGAAGCAGGTGCATGGGACGACCGTGTTGCGCCTGCGCGCCGAGCACGCTCTTCCGGACGCCGATCCTGAACCGGCGGATGCGTCGATCAGCACCGATCCGTCGCTCGCCTGTGCGGTGATGGTCGCGGACTGCCTGCCGGTGCTGTTCGCCGGACCGGGCGTGGTCGGCGCCGCGCATGCGGGCTGGCGAGGACTCGCGGGCGGCGTGCTCGAGAACACCGTCGCGGCGATGTGCGCCGCCGCACATTGCGGGCCTGGCGAGATCAGCGCCTGGATGGGCGCGTGCATCGGACCGGCGCAGTTTGAAGTCGGTGCCGATGTGCTCGCGGCCTTCGGTGCCGAGCCGCGCCATCAGGATCAACCGATGTTCCGCTTCCAACGGAACGAACAGGGCGAGGCGCGCTGGCGGGCCGATCTCCACGGCCTCGCGCGACGCCGACTCGAAGCGCTCGTCATCGGTGCCGTCAGCGGCGGCGGCTGGTGCACGCTCAGCGAGCCGTCACGATTCTTTTCGTTCCGCCACGAGCGCGTCAGCGGACTGCGCAGCGGACGCATGGCGGCCGTCATCCGGCTGCGCTGACACGCCGGTCGGCGGCGATGTCGACGTCGATGCGGGCCTCGTCGTCGGCATCGGCGCAACAGCGCCTTCCCCGTCGTCATGCGGTGTTCCGGACGCTTCGGCCTTCCGGCGTGCGGCGCGCCGCCTCGGCGTGCCCATCAGGTACATGACGATCGATAGCGGTACCACGCCGTAGAACACGAAGGTGATGAGCGCGCCCAGCACCGTGCCCTGCGAGCTGAAGGCCTCGACGACCGCCATCATCAGCACCACATACATCCACGCGATGGCCACCAGATACATCAACGATTTCCTCGGGTCTTCGCGACAGCAGCGTCACGCGGGGGTAAGCTGATCGAGCTACAAAGCGCCTGAGCATATGCGAAGCCTCCCCGTCGATCCGCGTCTTCCGCGTGGTCGGCTGTGGCAAGCTTCTTGCTCAGGTCGGCATGAGGAGACACATGAGCGCGAACAACGCCGCCGCCGGATTCACCGGCCCATCGGTCCACGGTTTCGAACACTGGGCTCAGCAGGCCCAACAGGCGGCCAGCGGCCTGTCGCACGGGTTCGGCGACGCCTTCAAGCAATTGCAGGCGATGCAGATCCCGCCCGATGCATGGTCGCAACTGCAGTCGGACTACATCAACCAGGCCAGTGCGCTGTGGAACGCCGCGCTCGGTGATTCCCAGGCTGCCGTGCAAGCCGCCGCGCACGGCGCGACGACGTCCACCACCACCGCTGCTGCGGGTGCAGCCGCGACGGCGCCGTTGAAGGACCGCCGCTTTGCCGACGCGTCCTGGAACGACAACCGCCTGGCCCACTTCACCGCGCAGCTCTACCTGCTCAACGCGAAGACGCTGCAGCGGATGGCCGATCAGGTGCAGGCCGACGACAAGACCCGCGCCCGCGTCCGCTTCGCGGTGCAGCAGTTCGTCGACGCGGCCTCGCCGAGCAACTACCTCGCGTTGAATCCCGAAGCCCAGCAGCGCGCGCTGAACACCCAAGGCGAGAGCCTCACGCGCGGCCTGCAGCTGCTGATGGCCGACCTGCAGCGCGGCCATGTGTCGCAGACCGACGAATCCGCCTTCGAGGTCGGCCGCAACGTCGCGACCACCGAGGGCCACGTCGTCTTCGAGAACGAGTTCTTCCAGCTGCTCGAGTACAAGCCGCTCACCGCGAAGGTGCATGCGCGGCCGCTGCTGATGGTGCCGCCCTGCATCAACAAGTACTACATCCTCGACCTGCAGCCGGAGAACTCGCTGATCCGCTACGCGGTGGCGCAGGGGCACCGCACCTTCGTGGTGAGCTGGCGCAATCCCGATGCCGACTGCGTGCGCTGGACCTGGGACGACTACATCGGCCAGGCCGCGATCAAGGCCATCGAGGTCACGCGCGAGATCGCCGGCACCGACACGATCAACACGCTGGGCTTCTGCGTCGGCGGCACCATCCTGGCGACCGCGCTGGCGGTGCTGGCCGCGCGCGGCCAGCAGCCCGCCGAGAGCGTCACCCTGCTGACCACGCTGATCGATTTCAGCAGCAACGGCATCCTGGACCTGTTCATCGACGAGCAGGCGGTGCAGCTGCGCGAGATGACGCTCGGCGACCAGGCGGTGGGCGGCCCGGGCCTGCTCAAGGGCCAGGAGCTCGCCACGACCTTCAGCTTCCTGCGTCCCAACGACCTGGTCTGGAACTACGTCGTCGGCAACTACCTGAAGGGCGACGCGCCGCCGGCCTTCGACCTGCTGTACTGGAACGGCGACGCGACCAACCTGCCGGGCCCGATGTACTGCTGGTACCTGCGCCACACCTACCTGCAGAACGACCTGCGCATCCCGGGCCAGCTGACCGTCTGCGGCGAGAAGGTCGACCTCGGCGCGATCCAGGCGCCGGTCTACATCTACGGCTCGCGCGAGGACCACATCGTCCCCTGGGACGCCGCGTACCGCAGCACGCAGGTGTTCAAGGGCAAGAAGCGTTTCGTGCTCGGCGCGTCCGGGCACATCGCCGGCGTCATCAATCCGCCGGAAAAGAAGAAGCGCAGCCACTGGCTGGGGAAGGGCGCGGCGCTGCCGGCCGACCACCAGCAATGGCTGCAATCCGCCACCGAGCATCCCGGCAGCTGGTGGACCGACTGGTCGCAGTGGCTGGCCGGCCACGCGGGTCCGCAGAAGGCGGCGCCGCGCAAGCCCGGCGGCCGCGGCCACGAGGCCATCGAGCCGGCGCCAGGCCGTTATGTGAAGCAGCGCGCGTGAAACCCACTCCCGCGCAGTGAGAACCGAACCGGTTCAGAGTTGATCCCGCAAGTTCATCCGGCATTCACCCGCTGACATCCGTCGTTCAGCAGTTTCGAAAGAGGAGCGAGTCATGAGTTCACCGCAAGACATCGTCATCGTCGCCGCGGCGCGCACGCCGATCGGCAAGTTCGGAGGGACGCTGTCCAAGACCCCCGCCAGCGAGCTGGGCGCGATCGTCATCCAGGAGCTGCTGCGCAGAAGCGGCCTGCAGCCCGACCAGATCAACGAGGTCATCCTCGGCCAGGTGCTGACCGCGGGTGTCGGCCAGAACCCGGCGCGCCAGGCCGTCATCAAGGCGGGCCTGCCGGTGACCGTGCCGGCGCTGACGATCAACAAGGTCTGCGGTTCCGGCCTGAAGGCCGTGATGCTGGCGGCGCAGGCGATCCGCGACGGCGATTCGGACATCATCATCGCCGGCGGCCAGGAGAGCATGAGCCTGGCGCCGCACGTGCTGCCGGGCTCGCGCGAAGGCCAGCGCATGGGCGACTGGAAGCTGGTCGACACGATGATCACGGACGGCCTGTGGGACGTGTACAACCAGTACCACATGGGCATCACCGCCGAGAACGTGGCCAAGGAGTACCACGTCAGCCGCGCCCAGCAGGATGAACTGGCGCTCGCCAGCCAGCAGAAGGCTGCCGCAGCGCAGGACGCGGGCCGCTTCACTGCCGAGATCGTGCCGGTCACGATCCCGCAGAAGAAGGGCGATCCGGTCGTGTTCTCGGCCGACGAGTTCATCAACCGCAAGTCCAACGCCGAAGCGCTGGCCGGCCTGAAGCCCGCCTTCGACAAGGCCGGCTCGGTGACCGCCGGCAACGCGTCGGGCCTGAACGACGGCGCCGCCGGGCTGGTGCTGATGACCGACGCCAAGGCCAAGGCGCTGGGCCTGACGCCGCTGGCGCGGCTCGCGTCGTACGCCAGCGCCGGCGTCGATCCCAAGACCATGGGCATGGGCCCGGTGCCCGCGTCGCGCAAGGCGCTGCAGCGCGCCGGCTGGCAGCCCAAGGACCTGGACCTGCTGGAGATCAACGAGGCCTTCGCCGCGCAGGCCTGCGCGGTGCATCAGGAGATGGGCTGGGACGTCAGCAAGGTCAACGTCAACGGCGGCGCGATCGCGCTGGGCCATCCGATCGGCGCGTCCGGCGCCCGCATCCTGGTCACGCTGCTGCACGAGATGATCAAGCGCGATGCGAAGAAGGGCATCGCCAGCCTGTGCATCGGCGGCGGCATGGGCGTCGCCCTGTGCGTCGAGCGCTGACACCGTCCCCGCGTCCCTAGCGGATCTCCCATTCCCTTTCGCGTCTTTCCCGTTCCGATATTCCAGACACCCCGGCCGCGGACGCGGCGCTCCGCGGTGTCATACAGGAGGCAAGCATGAGTCAGAAAGTTGCATACGTCACCGGCGGAATGGGCGGCATCGGCACCGCCATCTGCCAGCGCCTCCACAAGGAAGGCTTCAAGGTCATCGCCGGCTGCGGCCCGAGCCGCGATCACGCCAAGTGGCTGGGTGAACAGTCGGCGCTCGGCTACACCTTCCATGCGTCGGTCGGCAACGTGGCCGACTGGGACTCGACCGTCGCGGCGTTCGACCGCGCGATCGCGGAGCACGGCCCGATCGAGGTCCTGGTCAACAACGCCGGCGTGACCAAGGACCGGATGTTCCTGAAGATGACCCGCGACGAGTGGGACACCGTCATCGACACCAACCTCAACAGCATGTTCAACGTCACCAAGCAGGTGGTGCCGGGCATGATCGACAAGGGCTGGGGCCGCATCATCAACATCTCGTCGGTCAACGGCGAGAAGGGTCAGGTCGGGCAGACCAACTACTCGGCGGCCAAGGCCGGCATGCACGGCTTCACGATGGCGCTGGCGCAGGAACTGGCGGCCAAGGGCGTCACGGTGAACACCGTCAGTCCCGGCTACATCGGCACCGACATGGTCAAGGCGGTGCGCCCCGACGTGCTCGAGAAGATCGTGGCGGGCATCCCCGTGAAACGCCTCGGCGAGCCCGAGGAGATCGCGTCCATCGTCGGCTGGCTGGCGGGGGAGACCTCCGGCTTCACCACCGGCGCGGACTTCAGCTGCAACGGCGGGCTGCACATGGGGTAGTGAGTCGGACCGAGATCAGCCCGGTGGGCTGATCGACGCCGACGAACGACTGTCGGACTGCAGGTCCGAAGGCCGGGCGCTGGCAAAGAAGGGCTGCTTCCGCAGCCCTTCATCATCGAGGTGTCCTCCTCAATCCTTCTTCATCAGCACCAGCAGCTGCGACAGGTTCTGCGCCGCGGCCTGGAGCTTGGGCAACGCCTGTTCGAGCAGCTGCTGCGGCGGCGTCCGCGATGCATGCGTGCTGACGTTCATCGCCGCCACGACGCGGCCGTCGCGGCCGGTGATCGGCACGGCGACGCTCAGCACGCCGTCCTCGAGCTCCTGGTCCACCAGGCACCAGTGCTGGCGGCGCGCCTGCTCGATCGCGGCGCGCAGTTCCTCGTGGGAGCGCACGGTGTTGCTCGCGCGTCGCGCCAGCTGCACCCGCGCGACCCGGGTCTCGCGCTCCTCGACCGTCAGCGAGGCGAGCAGCACGCGACCCGTGGCCGTGGCCCAGGCCGGCAGGCGGCTGCCGACGCCCATCGGGTCGGACAGGATCTTGCGCAGCGGCGCGCGCAGCACGAAGACCGCGTCATCGTCGTCGAGCACCGCGATGGAGACGGACTCCCGCAGGTCGTTGGCCAGCTGGATCGCGACCGGCTCGGCGAAGCGCCACAGCGGTTGCGAGGACAGGTAGGCGAAGCCGAGATCGAGGATCTTGGGCGTCAGCTCGAACAGCCGCCCCTCCGATCTCACATAACCGAGCGTCTGCAGCGTCAGCAGGATGCGACGCGCCCCGGCGCGCGTCAGGCCGCAGCGCTTGGCGACTTCCGTCAGCGTCTGCCGGGCATGGTGGGTGTCGAAGGTCCGGATCACCGACAGGCCGCGTGCGAAGGACTGCACGTAGCTGTCGCCAGGCTTCAAGGGGGTGTTGGTTTCGCTTTCGTCAGGAGACATGGGCGTCATGACCGCAGTAGAGGAAGGCCGCGAAACGTTAATATCGCGCGCGTTTCCAAGTGATAAGACAGAAGGTGAAGACCATGGCCATGGATGTTGTCGACTACGAAATCAAGGGTGCCGAGATGCAGTTCGTCGAGGTCGAACTCGACCCCGGCGAAGCGGCGATCGGTGAAGCCGGCAGCATGATGTTCATGGATGCCGGTATCGGCATGGACACGGTGTTCGGCGACGGGTCCGCCAACCAGGGCGGCTTCTTCGGGAAGTTGCTGGGCGCCGGCAAGCGGCTGGTGACCGGGGAATCGCTGTTCACCACGGTCTACACGAACCAGAGTCATGGCAAGTTGCGGGTCGCTTTCGCGGCGCCGTACCCCGGCAAGATCCTGCCGATGGATCTCGGCAAGCTCGGCGGCACGCTGATCTGCCAGAAGGATGCGTTCCTGTGCGCGGCCCGCGGCGTGTCGCTGGGGATCGCGCTCCAGCAGCGGCTGTCGACAGGCTTCTTCGGTGGCGAAGGGTTCATCATGCAGAAGCTCGATGGTGATGGGCTGGCCTTCGTGCATGCCGGAGGTACCGTGGTTCGACGGACGCTCCAGCCGGGTCAGACGCTGCTGGTGGATACCGGCTGCGTCGTCGCCTACACGCCCAGCGTGAGTTTTGAGATCCAGTACGTAGGCAAGATCAAGACCGCCCTGTTCGGCGGCGAGGGTCTGTTCCTGGCCAAGATGACCGGCCCCGGCGAAGTCTGGCTGCAGAGCCTGCCGTTCTCGCGCCTGGCGTCGCGCGTCTTCGCCGCAGCCCCGCAGCGGGGGGCTCGCGGGAAGAAGGGGGACTGCTGACCGGCCTCGCCGGCGGCGGTTTGCTGGGCGGACTGCTGGGCGGCGACGACGAATAAGGCGCCCCGACGCGGCCGGAAGGCGTTTCAAAAAGTTCGCCATGCGCAGACTTGCCGCAACCCTGGCGGCAAGTCTGGCGCAACTGAATGCAACGGCGCCTCGCCGGCGACCCGCCGGCCGACCGTGCGCCGACCGTGCGCCCACTCCCCGCCCACCTCGCGCCCACTCCGCGTGAAGGCGGCGCCTCGAAACGCTCAAGAACGGCTCAGGCACCGGGCCTGTCTGGCGCCCAAGCCCGCATCAACAGGGGCTCCGCGGTCCTGTTCCGTCCGGACCCTAGGGTGAACCCGCCTACACTTGAGGGCTGCGTGGCGCTGGGCGCGCCGGGCATCTCCTGTTGAGGATCTCCATGCTGTCTTCCCTCGTGCGGCCCGTGCGGGCCGCCCTGGTCGTCTCCGCCCTGGTCGTTGCCGGCTTGGGCGCGCTGACCGCGGCCCCGGCCGCCTTCGCATCCGTCGGCAGTCCCATCTTCGTGCTGAACTCGCTGGACGCCGACATCAGCGTGATCGACCCGAAGGACTTCCGCGAGGTCAAGCGCATCCCGACCGGCAAGGAGCCGCATCACCTCTACCTGACGCCCGACCGCAAGACGATGGTCGTGGCCAATGCGCTGGGCGACTCGCTGACCTTCCTCGATCCGGTGACCGCCGAGGTGCAACGCACCGTCCGCGGCATCCCCGACCCGTATCACCTGCGCTTCTCGCCCGACATGAAGTGGCTGGTGCTGGCCGGCAACCGGCTGGACCACGTCGACATCTACAAGTGGCAGCCGCAGAACGCGACGCAGCCGCTGGCGCTGTTCAAGCGCTTCTCCGCGCCGAAGACGCCCAGCCACCTGTCCATCGACAGCAAGAGCAGCGTCGTCTACGCGAGTCTGCAGGACAGCAGCGAGCTGCTGTCCATCGACCTGAACACGATGGCCCCGCGCTGGAAGATCCCGGTCGGGAAGCTGCCCGCCGACCTGTACCTGACGCCCGACGACAGGTACCTGCTGGTCGCGCTGACCGGCGAGCGCAGCGTCGAGGTCTACGACGTCGGCGCCGCGCAGCCCAAGCTGGTCAAGCGCATCGAGACCGGCGACGGCGCGCACTCGTTCCGCGCGCTCGGCGACCGGAAGCACGTGCTGGTGAGCAACCGCGCGGCCAACACCATCAGCAAGATCGCGCTGGCGGACTTCAGCGTCGTCGAGACGTTCAAGGCGCCCGGCGGTCCGGACGACATGGAGATCCTGACGGACGGCCGCACGCTGATGTTCACGTCGCGCTGGGCCCGCAAGCTGACGGTGATGGACCTGCAGACCAAGCAGATCCTGCAGCAGGTCAAGGTCGGCAAGTCGCCGCATGGCGTCTGGACGCTGGACCAGATGCCGCGCCAGTGAGCGCGACCCGACCCAGGCTGCTGCCCGTGACGACTCCGCCCGTATTGCGCTCATCGCGCTCATCGCGATCATCGCGCCGCCCTCTGCTGCGTGGCGCGCTGCGTCATGGCGCGGCGCTGCTGGTCGGCCTGACCGCGGTCGTGCAGGCGCAACCGCAAGGCGCGTCGGCGCCGCCGGCCGCGCCCTGCGACAAGCCTGTCTACCTGACCTTCGATACCGGCCACATGGGCGTGGCGCCGCTGATCGTCGACACCCTCAAGCGCTTCGACGCGAAGGCGACGTTCTTCCTGGCGCAGGAGCCGACGATGGACGGCGGCCAGACGCTCGACGACAAGTGGGCGCCCTGGTGGAAGCAGCTGGCCGAGCAGGGCCACGACTTCGGCTCCCACACCTGGTTCCACGACGCCTGGTCGGCGGACCTGCCCGACGGGAGGTTCCGCTTCAAGCGCGCCGCCGGCGAGCAGGTGCCGCAGAACGTGGTGCTGAGCCCGGCCGAGTACTGCGAGGAACTGAAGCGTCCCGCGAAGCGCTTCCTCGAGATGACGGGCCGGCCGATGTCCATGATCTTCCGCGCGCCGGCCGGGCGCACATCGCCGGCGTTGCTCGCCGCGGCGCAGGCCTGCGGCTTCCGGCACGTGGGCTGGAACCCGTCGGGCTTCCTCGGCGACGAACTGCCGAGCGACAAGTTCCCCAACCAGGCGCTGCTCGAGCAGGCGCTGCGACGCGTCAAGCCGGGCGACATCCTGATGGCCCACCTGGGCATCTGGTCGCGGCAGGACCCGTGGGCGCCGACCGTGCTGGAGCCGCTGCTGCAAGGGTTGAAAAACCGGGGCCTGTGCTTCGCGCCGTTGCGCGATCATCCGGAGTACGTCGCGTGGATGCGTCGGCCGCAGGAGGCCGTCGCGCTGAAGGCGACGTCCGGCGCGGGCACGGCCGCCTCCGCCAGCGGCGCGGGCCCGCTCGGGCCGAAGGACGCGCAACGGCGCTGAGTCGCCCGAGTGCCGACGTGACGGGGCTGACGTGACGAGGACGACGATGGATCGCTTCCCAGGAGGGCTGACGGCGTGATGGACTGGTTCACCGATCTGTTCGGACAGGCGCAGCAGGCGCTCTTCGAGAGCGTCATTCAACCGATCGTGTTCAACCTCGGTTATGGCAACCTGCTCGAGGACGCATTCGACGCGACCGGCTGGCTGCTGGTCGGCCTGATCCAGATCGTCGTGATGCTGGCGGTGATCGGTGCGCTGCAGCGCTGGCGTCCGGCCGAGGCCGTCACCGACCGCCATGCGATCCGCATCGATATCGTCTACACGCTGATCCAGCGGCTGGGGTTGTTCCGGCTGGTCATGTTCTTCTCGCTGGAGCCGCTGTTCGACAGCGCCGTCGGCGAGATGCGCATGCACGGCATCCCGACCTTCCAGCTCGATGCGCTGTGGCCGGGCGTCACGGACGTGGCCTGGATCAGCTTCGTGCTCTACCTCGTCGCCTTCGACCTGCTGATGTACTGGCTGCATCGCGCGCAGCATTCGTGGAACTGGTGGTGGGCGCTGCACTCGCTGCATCACAGCCAGCGCCAGATGACGATGTGGAGCGACAGCCGCAACCACCTGCTCGACGACCTGATCATCGACAGCGCCGTCGCGATCACGGCGCGGCTGATCGGTGTCGGTCCCGGACAGTTCGTCGCGCTGGTCGCGATCTCGCAGCTGCTGGAGAACCTGCAGCACGCCAACCTGCGGCTGACCTTCGGCCTGATCGGCGAGCGGCTGCTGGTGAGCCCGCGCTTCCACCGGCTGCACCACTCGATCGGCATCGGTCATGAGAACTTCGGCCGCGGCACGCTGGGCGGCCACAACTTCGCGGTGATGTTCCCGATCTGGGACGTGCTGTTCCGCACCGCCAACTTCGAGGACCGCTGGGATCCGACCGGCGTGCGCGACCAGCTCCCGGAAGAGGGTGGCCGCGACTACGGGCGCGGCTTCTGGGCGCAGCAGTGGCTGGGGCTCAAGCGGCTCGCCGGACGTGACAAGATCGCGGCCGCGCCCGGCGGCGGATCGACCCCGTCCGGCGGCGCGCCCATGGACATCGCCGGCCGCGCGCCGGCCGGAGGGAACGACTGATGATCAAGCCGATGAGCCGCCTGGCGGACTCGTTCTGGCGCGCGGCCGCGTACTGCCTGCATCCGCGGGTGATCGGCCTGTCGCTGCTGCCGCTGGTCGTCTCGGCGGCGCTGGCCTTCGGCCTGGGCTACTTCTTCTGGGAAGCCGCGGTCGCCGGCGTGCGCGCGACGATGGAGTCGTGGAGCCTCATCGACGGGATGCTGAAGTGGCTGGACAGCCTCGGCGCCTCGTCCTTCCGCACCGTGCTCGCGCCCATCGTCGTGCTGGCGATGGCCGTGCCGGCGCTGGTCGTGCTGAGCCTGCTGCTGGTGGCGCTGCTGATGACGCCGTCGATGGTGGATCTCGTCGCGCAGCGCCGCTTCGCCGGCCTGGAGCGCAAGCGCGGCGCGGGCTTCGTCGCCAGCCTGGGCTGGTCGCTGGGCCACACGGTGCTGTGCGTCGTGCTGCTGATCGCGTCGTTGCCGTTCTGGCTGATCCCGCCGCTGGCGCTGATCCTGCCGCCACTGATCTGGGGCTGGCTGGGCTACCGCGTCTTCACCTTCGACGTGCTGGCCGAGCACGCCTCCGGCCCCGAGCGCCGCCGGTTGATCCACGAGCACCGGATGCCGCTGCTGGTGCTCGGCCTGGCCACCGGCTACCTCGGTGCCGCGCCCGCCGCGATCTGGGCGATGGGCGCGCTGACGATCGCCTTCGCGCCGGTGCTGATCCTGGTGTCGGTGTGGCTGTACACGCTGGTGTTCGCGTTCAGCTCGCTGTGGTTCTCGCATTACGCGCTGGCCGCGCTGCAGGAGATGCGCCGCGCCGACACCGTCTCCGACCGCGCGCCCGATCCGGTCATGGATGCGCTGCCGGCCAACTACGCGACCGCGCCGCCTCGCCTCGTCGAGGACGTCGAAGAAGTCGACGACAGGCAAGACCCGGCCCCCGGCCCGGCGCCACGCATCGAGAACAAGCCTTCGCCGCTCTGAGCCCGCGCCGACTGACGCGCGCACGGACTTCCGCTCCCACGTCTTCGCAGGAACCCCGCATGAACATCGGCCTCTTCATCATCGGCGACGAGATCCTGTCCGGGAAACGTCAGGACAAGCACCTGTCCAAGGTGATCGAGTTCCTGAGCGCGCGCGGGCTGTCGCTCGCCTGGGCCAAGTACCTCGGCGACGACCGCGAGCACCTGATCCGCGAGTACCGCGCCGCCTTCGACAGCGGCGACCTGTTCTTCAGCTGCGGCGGCATCGGCGCGACGCCGGACGACCACACGCGGCAGGCCGCGGCCGCCGCGCTGTGCCGGCCGCTCGAGTTGCACCCCGAGGCCGCGGAGCTCATCTGGCAGCGCGTCCAGCAGATGGCCGCCGAGCAGGGCACGACGCCCGAGCGCGATCATCCCGACACGTTGCGCCGCCTGGAGATGGGCGTGTTCCCGCAAGGGGCCGCGATCATCCCGAACCCGTACAACAAGATCCCCGGCTTCTCGGTCGGTCGCGCCTACTTCGTGCCCGGCTTCCCGGTGATGGCGCATCCGATGATCGAGTGGGTCCTGGACCACCTGCACGCCGACCTGCATCGCGAGGTCGGCACGCGCGAGCGCTCGCTGATCGTGCAGGGCGCGATGGAGGCGAGTCTCACGCCGCTGATGGAGCGCATCGAGTCCGACTTCCCCGGCATCAAGGTCTTCTCGCTGCCCAGCGTCGACCACCCCCAGTGGGGTCGGCACATCGAACTGGGCGTCAAGGGCGACGCCGCCGCCATGGATGCCGCCTACGCCGCCCTGCGGACGGGCGTCGTCCAGTTTGGTGCTGCCATCAGCACTGAATTGGTGCGATGATGCACCGATTCGGACGTGTGCGAGGAGCGCGTCACGGGTGGTCCGGTCGCGGTCCTCTCTGATCTGCCGCCTCCGCCCCCGTCTGGCGCGTTGGGCATCAAGGGCTTGCGCGTCATGCACCGCTCTGGCGCCTGCCTGTCACCGTGCCGCCATCTGTTGGCATGCAAACTGCTAAATCGTCCCCGCTGGGCCGATGCCCCACGACTCTTCCTTTCTTTCCAGCCCCCTCTAGGAGTGATTGATGGCCACCAAGACCGTCGCCGACGTGATGAACCTGGTCAAGGAGCACGAAGTCAAGTTCGTTGACTTCCGCTTCACCGACACGCGCGGCAAGGAGCAGCACGTGACCGTGCCCGTCTCCCATTTCGACGAAGACAAGTTCACCGAAGGCCATGCCTTCGACGGCTCCTCGATCGCCGGCTGGAAGGGCATCGAAGCGTCGGACATGCTGCTGATCCCGGATCCGAACACGGCCAACATCGACCCGTTCTACGAAGAGCCGACGCTGATCCTGAGCTGCGACGTCATCGACCCGACCGACGGCAAGGCCTATGAGCGCGACCCGCGCTCGCTGGCCCGCCGCGCCGAGGCCTACCTGAAGTCCTCCGGCCTGGGCGACACCGCCTACTTCGGTCCGGAACCCGAGTTCTTCATCTTCGACAGCGTGCGCTGGAACGTCGACATGTCCGGCTCGTTCGTCAAGATCGAATCGGAAGAGGCGGCCTGGAACACCGGCAAGGAATACGAGCACGGCAACAGCGGCTACCGTCCCACCGTCAAGGGCGGCTATTTCCCGGTGCCCCCGGTCGACAGCGGCCAGGACATGCGCTCGGAGATGTGCCTGATCCTGGAACAGATGGGCATCCCCGTCGAAGTCCACCACCACGAGGTCGCGAACGCCGGCCAGATGGAGATCGGCACCAAGTTCAGCTCGCTGGTCCAGCGCGCCGACTGGCTGCAGCTGCAGAAGTACATCATCCAGAACGTCGCGCACGCCTACGGCAAGACCGCCACGTTCATGCCGAAGCCCATCGTCGGCGACAACGGCTCGGGCATGCACGTGCACCAGTCGGTCTGGAAGGACGGCAAGAACCTGTTCGCCGGTGACGGCTACGCCGGCCTGAGCGACTTCGCGCTGTACTACATCGGCGGCATCATCAAGCACGCCCGCGCGCTGAACGCCATCACCAACCCGGGTACCAACTCGTACAAGCGTCTGGTGCCCGGCTTCGAAGCCCCGGTGAAGCTGGCCTATTCGGCCAAGAACCGCTCGGCCTCGATCCGCATCCCGTACGTGGCCAACCCCAAGGGCCGCCGCATCGAGGCGCGTTTCCCGGATCCCTCGGCCAACCCGTACCTGGCCTTCGCCGCGCTGCTGATGGCCGGCCTGGACGGCGTGGAAAACAAGATCCATCCGGGCGAAGCCGCCACGAAGGACCTGTACCACCTGCCGCCGGAAGAAGACGCGAAGATCCCGACCGTCTGCCACTCGCTGGACCAGGCGCTGGAGTACCTGGACAAGGACCGCGCGTTCCTGACCAAGGGCGGCGTGTTCACCGACAGCTTCATCGATGCCTACATCGAGCTGAAGATGCAGGAAGTCCAGCGCTTCCGCATGACCACCCACCCGGTCGAGTTCGACATGTACTACTCGCTGTGATCGACCGCGCGGAGAGCGCCATGACCGCTACGGCACGGCCCGCTCCGCACGTTCGTCGCATTGCAGAGGGACGGCTCGCGCCGTCCCTTTTCTTTTCCAGTCACGGGAGTCTCGTGTCTCAGCTTCCACACGCGTACACCTGGCAACAGCGAGTGAGCGTACGCTCACGCTCCGGGGTGACCGATTGCGTCACAATGTCCGACGACTCTGGTCAGTTAGAAGCAGGGAATGCAGATGACGCTGCAGCACAAGCGGGTGGGACGTTCGAGGATGGCCGTGATGCTGACCGCGCTTGCGGGCGCGGCAGGATGGATCGCGGGGCAGGCTTCGGCACAGGGCGTGGTGTATCGCTGCCCCGGGCCACCGGTGCTGTACACCGATGCCATGTCGGCCAAGGAAGCCGCCGACAAGGGTTGCCGCAGCATCGAGGGCACGCCGATCTCCGTGATCGCGCCGATCAAACCCCGCGCGCCGGCGACCACCGGCCCCGCGGCGGGAGGCCAGAGTGCTGACCTCAAGGTGGATGGCAAGGACCAGCGCGTCCGCGACGACGACCGCCGTCGCATCCTCGAGCAGGAACTGCGTGACGCGGAGAGCAAGCTCGCCAAGGCCCAGCAGGAGTACAACGGCGGCCAGCCCGAGCGCCGTGGCGATGAGCGCAACTTCCAGAAGTACCAGGACCGCACGAACGAGCTCAAGGCGTCGGTCACTCGCCAGGAGGCCGACGTCCAGGCCATCAAGCGCGAACTCGCCAAGCTGCCGCCGCCCAACCTCTGACCGGGGCTCGGCGCCGGCCGCAGCGGGGTCGCCTGCCTGGCCGGGGCCGGGCGGACAAGGCGGACAGGGCGGACAGGGCGGTGCCGCATGACGCGCGCACCGGTTCCACACGACGCGCACGATGCGCACAACGCGCAATATGCCTGCTTCGACCTGCTGGCCACGCTCGTCGCCGTGGTCCGCGCCGACGGCACCTGCGAGTTCGCCAACACCGCGGTCGAGACGCTGTTCAACCTGCCGCGCCGAGCGGTGCAGGGCAGCAACCTGCTCGAATGGTTCGTCGACACCGGCCGTGTCGTCGAGGCGCTCGAAGAGGTGAGCCGCAACGCGTTCTCCAGTTCGCGCTTCGACGCGACCATCCGCCGCGGCCCGCGCACGCATGACGACCTGCTGCCGGTGCACGTGATCGTCAGCCAGACCGACGATCCGCAGCGGCTGGTGATCGAACTCATCGAGAACGCGCAGCAGACGCGCCAGGACCGCGAGGAGCGCAACCTCGACCAGGTCCACGCGACCAAGGAACTGACGCGTAACCTGGCGCACGAGATCAAGAACCCGCTGGGCGGCATCCGCGGTGCGGCGCAGCTGCTGGCGCTGGAGCTGGAGCCGACGGACCTGTGGCCCGAGCTCGAGGAATACACCGAGGTCATCATCCACGAGGCCGACCGGCTGCAGTCGCTGGTGGACCGGCTGCTGGCGCCCCACCGGCGCGCCCAGGTGGTCGGTGACGTCAACATCCACGAGGTCTGCGAGCGGGTGCGGTCGCTGGTGCTGGCGCAGTACCCGCGCGGGCTGACGATGATCCGCGACTACGACATCTCGCTGCCCGACTTCCGTGGCGACCGCGAGCAGCTGATCCAGGCGGTGCTCAACATCGTCCAGAACGCCGCGCAGGCGCTGCACGAGCGCATCGGGGCGGGCGACGCCTTCATCGCGCTGCGCACGCGCGTGGCCCGGCAGGTGACCATCGGCAAGCAGCGGTGGCGCTTGGCATTGGAATTGCATATCGAAGACAACGGCCCGGGCGTGCCCGAGGAGATCAAGGACCGCATCTTCTTTCCGCTGGTTTCAGGGAGGGATGGCGGTTCCGGTCTCGGGCTGACGCTGGCGCAGACGATCGCCCAACAGCACCAGGGGATGATCGATTGCGACAGCCAGCCGGGTCGGACCGATTTCCGAATCACCCTGCCTTTGCCCTGAGCCGCGGCCACAAGCCGACAACAGGGGAAAGGGGAGCCATAGATGAAGTCGATCTGGATTGTTGACGACGACCATTCCATCCGTTTTGTTCTCGAGAAGGCGTTGACGCGCGAAGGGCTGCCAGTGCGCAGCTTCAGCCAGACCCGCGAGGTGCTGGCCGCGCTGGAGGAGGACACGCCGCAGGTGCTGGTGTCGGACATCCGCATGCCGGGCGGCTCGGGCCTGGAGCTGCTGAGCACGATCAAGAAGCAGCTGCCGGGGCTGCCGGTGATCATCATGACGGCCTACTCGGACCTGGACAGCGCGGTGAGCGCGTTCCAGGGCGGGGCCTTCGAATACCTGCCCAAGCCCTTCGACCTGCCGCGCGCGGTGGAGCTGATCCGGCGTGCGCAGGAGGAGAGCCAGCGCGAGGCCGTCGGCGAGGCCGAGCAGGTGCAGATGCCCGAGATGCTGGGTCAGGCGCCGGCAATGCAGGACGTGTTCCGCGCGATCGGACGCTTGAGCCAGAGCCACGTAACGGTGCTGATCACCGGCGAGTCGGGCTCGGGCAAGGAGCTGGTGGCGCGCGCGCTGCACAAGCACAGCCCGCGCGCGGACGGCCCGTTCGTCGCGATCAACACGGCGGCGATCCCGAAGGACCTGCTGGAGTCGGAGCTCTTCGGCCACGAGCGCGGTGCCTTCACCGGCGCGCAGGCGACGCGGCGCGGCCGCTTCGAGCAGGCCGAGGGCGGCACGCTGTTCCTCGACGAGATCGGCGACATGCCGCTGGACCTGCAGACGCGCCTGCTGCGCGTGCTGTCGGACGGCCAGTTCTATCGCGTCGGCGGGCACAGCCCGCAGAAGGCGAATGTGCGCGTGGTCGCGGCGACGCATCAGAACCTCGAGACGCTGGTCAAGGAAGGCCGCTTCCGCGAGGACCTGTTCCATCGCCTGAACGTGATCCGCCTGCGGCTGCCGCCGCTGCGCGAGCGCCGCGAGGACGTGCCGCTGCTGGCGCGCTACTTCCTGCAGCGCAGCGCGGGCGAACTCGGCGTCGAGCCCAAGCGCCTGGCGGAGGCGGCGTTGCAGCGCCTGGTGAATTTCGATTTCCCGGGCAACGTGCGGCAGCTGGAGAACATCTGCCACTGGCTGAGCGTGATGGCGCCCAGCCTGGTGGTCGAGGCCAAGGACCTGCCGCAGGAGCTGCTCGCGACGCCGGGGGCGCCCGGATCGGCGATCTCCGCGACGATGTCTTCCGACGTGATGCCGCTGGCAAGCGGTCTGACGAGTTCCTCCTCGGCGATGTCGATGCCGCTGCCGGCGGTGCCGATCCCGCCGTCGCCGGATGCCTGGGTCGCCGAGATGGCGCGCGAGGCCAGACGCCTGCTCGCGGCCGGCGAACCCAACGTGTGGGACGTGCTGACGCGCCGCTTCGAGGCCAGCCTGATCCTGACCGCGCTGGACCTGACACGCGGCCGCCGCATCGAGGCCGCGCAGAAGCTCGGCATCGGCCGCAACACGATCACGCGGAAGATCCAGGAGCTGAATCTCGACGCGTGATCCACCGCGCGTCGCGTCACCTCACGGCGGCCTCGGCCGCCGTTGTCATTGGCGGGATCGCTTGTCGAGCCACACGCCCAGTCCCTGCGCATTGAGTTCCACGTCCATCGCCAGCAGCGCGGCCACGCGCGTCGGCGGCATGCCCTCGCCGCAATGTTCGATCGCGCGGCGCCGGTACAGCGCGAGCAGCTCGCGCTTGAGCGCGACGTGGCGATCCGGCGCGTCCTTCAGCCGCAGCGCGATCGCTTCCATTTCATCGATCTGCGCGACCAGCAGCGCCGCGAGGCGCTCGACGTCCGCCGCGTCGCGACCCACGACGCTGTAGTGCGTCAGGTACATGCGCGACGGACGCGTCGCCATCATCCGTGCGATGGAGGCGCGCAACGCGTCCGGCTCGAACTGCACCGGCGTGCTTGTCGGCATGATCCACGCGCCGCGCTCGGGATCGTCGAACTCCCGGTACGACAGTCCGAAGGTGTCGCCGGTGAACCAGCCCTCGCTCGTCTCGTCCCACACGCAGTGGTGATGGCGCGCATGCCCCGGCGTGTCGATCAGGCGCAGCGTGCGTCCGCCCACGGTGATGCGCTGCTCATCGCTGCTCGCCTGCGCGCGCGATTCCGGCACGCCCACCAGCTCGCCGTAGGAGCGGCGCATCTCCGCCTCGCCGTAGACCGCGAGCGCACCGGCCCACAGCGCCGACGGATCCACCATGTGCCGCAGTCCGCGCGGATGCACCAGCATCGTGGCCGAAGGCAGCGCCGCCATCAGCGGACCGACGCCGCCGGCGTGGTCCAGATGCACGTGCGTCGGGATCACCCAGTCGACGGCGTCGCGGGCCACGCCGAGCGCCTCCAGCGCACCGAGCAGCCGCGGCAGCGCCAGCCGCGTGCCGGTGTCGATGAACGCCGCGCGGCCGTCGTCGACGATCAGGAAGGCCGCGTCGAAGTGGTCTCGCTGGAAAGCCGTGTCGATGGCGAAGACCCCGTGACCGAGCGGTTCCAGATACACGGGCAGCGATGCCGGGGTGGCGGGCAGGGCGGTGGTGGCGCTCACGGGCAGTCTCCGGGTCGGGTTCTTAGAATGATGTCCAGATTACAAGGACCCGCCATGGCCGTGAGAGAAATCCTGAAGATGGGCGACCCGCGCCTGCTGCGCCACGCCAAGCCGGTGGAGGACTTCGACACGCCCGAGCTCAAGCAGTTGCTCGAGGACATGTTCGACACCATGAAAGCGGCCAACGGCGCCGGCCTGGCCGCGCCGCAGATCGGCGTGGACCTCCAGGTCGTCGTCTTCGGCTTCCAGCGCAACGAGCGCTACCCCGAGGCGCCGCCGGTGCCGATGACCGTGCTGATCAACCCGACCATCGAGCCGCTGTCCGACGAGACAGAGGAGGGCTGGGAAGGCTGCCTGTCGGTGCCGGGCCTGCGCGGCGTCGTGCCGCGGCTGAGCCGCATCCGCTATCGCGGCTTCGACGCCTTCGGCGCGCTGATCGACCGCGAGGCCGACGGCTTCCACGCCCGCGTCGTGCAGCACGAGTGCGACCACCTGGTCGGGACGCTGTATCCGATGCGCATCAAGGACTTCAGCCGCTTCGGATACACCGAGATCCTGTTCCCGGGCCTGGACCCCAACACGGACGATTGAACGCCGTCGGCGGGAGGCCGGGCGCGCCGGGTGCCGGAATCGAAGGGCGCCGCGGGACATCGTGGCGATCGTGGACATACGGCGTCCGCTTGACCTCCGCGCAACAGGGCGTCAAGTTGTAAGCAGGCGTGCACCAGAACGTCGCCGAAGCGTTAAGAATCGATCGCGGAACTCCGCGTCCCGCTTTCCTCCGGATTCCGGTGGAGGCTCCAGGCCATGACTGACTCGATGACCCGTTCGATGAACCGTTCGATGGCTCGATCGCCGACCGCCGGCAGGGCATGCTCGCAGGATCGCGGCTCGCCGCTGTCGCGCTGGTGGCTGGCGAGTTCGCTGGTGCTGGTCGCGCTGGTCGCGCTGCTGGCCCATGGCCCGGCATTCGCGGACGCGCCGTCGCGCGCAGGACGTCTGGCCGATCTGGCCGGCTCCGTCTGGCTGTACGACGCCGATGAGCGCGAATGGGTGCAGATGCATCGCAACCAGAGCGTCGGCGAGGGCGACCGCCTCCGCGCCGACGACGGCAGCGGTGCCACGATCACCATCGGCACGTCGACCTTGTGGCTCGACCAGCGCAGCGAGATCGAATTCAACGCGCTGGCCGACAACCGCATCGCGGTGCAGATCGTGAAGGGCGGGGTCGGCCTGCGGGTGCGCGGCCAGGAGTCGGCCGACGAATGGACGGTGCGTACGCTGGAAGGCCGCTTCGGCTTCGAGCGCGAGGGGCTGTACCGCATGACGCAGCTGGATCGCGGCAGCGAGGCGCAGGCCTGGCAGGGCAAGCTGCGCTTCGACTCGCGCGCGACCGATGCGCAGCCGGTCTGGCTGTCGACGAACGAGCAGGCCGAGTTCTGGTGGGAGAACGGCCCGCGCACCGAGCGTCAGCCGCTGCAGCAGGACGGCTTCGCGCGCCTGATGCTGGAAGACAGCCGCGACGCGGTGCAGCCGCTGGTCGGCAGCGGGACGAGCGTGCCCTATGTGTCGCCCGAGATGACCGGCGCCGAGGACCTCGCGCGCTATGGCGCCTGGGAGCAGAGTTCCGAGTACGGCGCCGTGTGGATCCCGCAGGTGGTCGTCGCCGACTGGGCGCCGTACCGCTATGGCCGCTGGATGTGGAGCGCACGCTGGGGCTACACCTGGGTGGATGACATGCCCTGGGGCTTCGCGCCGTTCCATTACGGCCGCTGGGCCTACTACCGCGACCGCTGGTGCTGGGTGCCGGGGGCGTACGTGCGCCGTCCCGCGTATGCGCCGGCGCTGGTCGGCGGCGTGGGGCCGGGGATCTCCTTCGGCCTGGTCGTGAATGGCGGGCGGCGCCCGCCGCCGCCGCGCTACGGCAGCTGGGTGCCGCTGGCGCCGCGCGAAGCCTGGAACCCGGGCTTCCGCTACAGCCAGGCCTACTGGCGCCGCGTGAATCCGGATGCGAATCAGGCCACCGTGGTGCGCCCGGGCCAGCGCCCGCCGACCTACCGGAACGAGCGTGACCATGGTCCGCTGTACACGCAGCGGCCGGTGTCGGCACCGTTGCCGGCGACCGCGCTGCAGCCGCAGCGGTCGTGGCCGCCGCGTCCGATCGGGCAGGTCGACGGTCGTCCGGATGGGCGTCCCGATGCCGGTCGTCCGTTCGTGGATCGCAATCACGATGGTCGACCGGATGGCCCGAACAACGGCCCCAACGATGGTCGCAATGGTGGTCGGAACGAAGGTCGGCCTTTCACCGATCGCAACGGCGATGGTCGTCCGGACAGTCCGAATGACGCGCGGCCCGGCGAGAGCCGTCCGGTCCGCGGCGTGATCCGCCCTGAACCCGACATCGCGACGGCGAGACCGCAGGTGCCGCAAACGCAGCAGACGGTGGTGCCGCAGCGCGGTCCCGACGTGCAGCGTCCGTCGGAGCGTCGTGAAGGCGACCGCAACGAGTGGCGTCATCGTGGACCGGATCGCATCGAGCAGCCCCGCATGGAGCAGCCCCGGACCGAATCGCCCCGCGTTGAACAACCCCGGGTTGAGCAACCGCGCTTCGAGCAGCCTCGTTTCGAGCGTCCGCAGCAGCCTCGGGTCGAGCAACCGCGCATGGAGCAACCGCGGGTGGAGCAACCACGCGTGGAAGCACCGCGTCCGATGCCGCAACCCCAGCCGCGCGTCGAGGCGCCGCGTCCGGCACCGCGTGCCGAGCCCCTCGCGCGGCGGAACCACCGCGCGCGGCCGACCCGCCGCGCCGTGGCGACGGCCCTGGCCGCCAGATGGAGCGTTGAAGGCGGGGCGCGCGGAGCCCACGGTCGCCGGCTGCGCGCAGCGCTTGATCGCGCTGCCGGACGGACGCGGTGGGCGGGCGTTTCGATCAGCGGATCAATCGATCCTGTACGACACGCCCGTGATGAACAGCGTGTCGTTCTTCTTCAGGCCGTCGCCGGGATTGCTGTCGTAGCGGTGCTGGACGGTGGCCGTGAGGCTGAAGCGCTTGGTCATCGCGACCGAGATGCCGCCGTCGAAGGTGGCGCGGTACTCGCCGCTGTTGCGCAGGTCCGGCAGGTAGGCCAGCCGCTGCTTGAGCGTCGTGTTGTCCGAGATCTTGTGATTCGACTCCTCTGCGAACAGCAGTTCAGTGTTGCTGTACTTGCTGCGCAGCACACCGTCCTGGAGCGCCGGTTCGACGTAGCGTTCCTGCGTGAAGCCCAGACCGGTGGACACGTCCCAGGTGACGTTGTCCTGCTTGATGACGTGATAACCGGCACCGGCGCCGACGGAGTAGCGGGACGACAGGTTCGCCGGCTCGTCCTTGAGCGCGTCGAACTGGCCGAAGCCGAACACGCGCTCGGTGACGTCACGCTGGTAGCGCGTGCCGAACGCATAACGCTGCTCGGAATCCGCCTCGTCGTTCTTCACGTAGAGCGCACGGCCGTTGAGCGTCAGCTTGTCGGTCTTCGTGGCTTTCACGACATCGCCGCTGAGGTTGACCGTCGTCGAATCGCTGTTGCCCGACGAGACGCTGGCCCCGGCGGTGAACAGTGCCCGCCATTCGCCGTCATCCTTGACGGTGACCTGGGCGAAGGTCGCGAACGGGATTGCGGCGAGGCAGGTGGCGGCGGCGAGGCGAGGAGGAGGCGCGTCGGCGGCATGTCGATTCCTTTGGGGAGAGTGAACATGCGCGAGCTTCGGCAAGTCTTGATCCTGTCCGGCAACATCGGTGCTGTCGGGGCCTCCATCTGACAGGATCAGTCGACATCCTCCGACAACAGTCCGGCATGACCACTGGCAGTGGTGTGCGCGGACCGCGCGGAGGGTGTATCGGACGGTACGGCTTCTCCGGGGGCTGCCTCAAGGCCAGTGCGCGACCCAGTACAGCAGCGGCAGGAAGATGAGCGCCATGAGGAGGGGCGCCAACTTCTCCGCGGGGGTCTTGACCTCGTATTCGTGCCTGATGACGACCGCGCAGAGATTGGCCATGAGCGTGACCAGGACGAGCACGACGACGCCCGCCAAGATTGCGGGCTTGCTGACGTGCGCGGGCAAGTCCTGGCACACGGCGATGACCGCCGAGACCGCCACGGGGATGATCGCGAACGACAGCACGTGGGAGAGACCGGACAGGCTGAGCTCCAGGAGGCCTTTCAATCCTTGTGCGATGCGATGGAGCAGCGGCCGCTGGCTGATGGGGCGGCTCAACAGGAACAGACATCCATCCACAAGGAGCGCGATGGCCACGAGCGCGCCGGCCAGCGTCGGGTAGTAGACCGGCGACTCTGTCAGGTGATGCGTCACGTTCTCGAGCGCGTGCTTGGTCACCCGCGTGCCGATCACGGCATTGGACAGCCAGAACACGCACAGGACGGCCACGCCGGCGGCGGCGCCCTCCAAGGTCTGATGGAGCGCGCGGAGGAACCCCGCCTTTTCATTGTCTTGAACTCGGATCTGATTCATGGGTGCCCACTGATAGAGAGACGGATCGACATTGAGCGGCCGATCGGTCGATCGGTCGCACGAATGCGGTTCATTCAAGCCGTCTCGGCAGCGGGTGCACTCGCGTTCAATGCCCGGTATTGCTTCGTGACCTCATCGACGCCATACAGGCGGGACAGTCGGCGGAAGGTGAAATGACCGCGACTCATTTCCTGGAAATGGCTGACGAAGAGATAGTTGATGGAACCGCCGGCAATCGCGCCGATCACTGGCACGGCTTGCGCCGCGACCTTCTCCGCGACCTGCACCTGGAACCTCGCGGCGATGGCGGCAATCAGCCTCGCCAGGACGGGCGCGGCTTCCTCGGCGACGGCGTGCGCGGCCAGATAGTCCGCCGCTTCAGTCACCAGGCGCGCCATGCTCGCCCGCACGGCGAGATAGCCGGTTTCGCTCGCATCGTCCGACGGGGACGGTCCGCCCATCGCGAAGACCTTCAGGCATTCGAGCTTGACCTCGGCCTCATCGAGGTCCTCGCCGTTGGCGCGCGCCACGTCGGCGATGGAGCGGAAGATGACGCCAGTGGAAATCGGCAGCTCGATGGGCAGGGCCGCCAGACCGAAGAAGCCGCCCGCTGCGCCAGTCACGGTTGCGAAGACCTTGTGCAGGATCGGTGACTCCTCGTCCTGCTTGTTTTCCATGGTCGCCACGGCGCCGTCGAGCGTCACCCGGAGCGCTTTCTCGGTCGCGGTGGCAATGGCCGTGCGGCCGGCACTTGGCAATTGCTCGAGCACAAACTCCAATGGTTTGCCAAGCACATTGGCGGCCCGAATGGCAAAGCCGGGATTCTCAAGCAACTGGTGCGCCTGTTTGAGTTCTTCCAGATGCGCTGCAGTCATTGCCATGCTCTTCTCCCTGTCTGTTGTTGGACTCGCGAGAGTAGGGGGCCTGGAATGAGAGGTCTCTCATGGAGAGGGACGCAATCGGAATTTTTCGCGCCTCGTGCATCCTCCCATGCGGGAGGTCGCCGAGTGACGGGCGCTGCATGGATTGGCCGTTGCGTCGATCAGACGGCGGCCGGCGACACGGTGCCGACGCACGGTCCGAAGCCGATGGCGCGACGCCCCGCCGCCTCGCAGCGGCCCACCAGCGCGACGCTGTCGCCGTCCTGCAGGAACGTGCGCTGCTCGCCGTTGGGCAGCGTGATCGCCTGCTTGCCGCCGTTGGTCAGCTCCAGCAGCGAGCCACCCTGGCCCGCGTCGGGCCCCGACATCGTGCCCGACCCGAACAGGTCGCCCGGCTGCAGGTTGCAACCGTTGCTCGCGTGGTGCGTCAGCATCTGCGCCACGGTCCAGTAGGCATCGGCGAAGTCCGAGGCCATCAGCTTCGCCGGCGCCTCGCCTGCATCGCGCATGGCGCGGGTCTGCAGATGGACGGCCAGCTGGATCGAGATCGCGCCGCGATCGCGGTTGTCCGCGCCGTCCAGATACGGCAACGGCTGAGGATCGCCGTCCGGCCGCGTGAACGCGCGGCGGAACGGCGCCAGCGCCTCCATCGTGATCACCCACGGCGACAGCGTCGTCGCGAAGCTCTTCGACAGGAACGGGCCCAGCGGCTGGTACTCCCAGGCCTGGATGTCGCGGGCCGACCAGTCGTTCAGCAGCACGAGGCCGAACAGGTGACGCTCCGCGTCGCCGATGGCGATCGGATGGCCCTGCTCGTTGCCGGTGCCGACGAGCGCGCCGACTTCCAGCTCGTAGTCGAGCCGCTTGATCGGGCCGACGCTCGGCGTCTCGGCGTCCGGCGCCTTCGTCTGGCCGACGGGGCGGCGGAAGGTCTGCCCGCTGACACCGATCGACGAGACGCGACCGTGATAGCCGATCGGCACCCACTTGTAGTTCGGCAGCAGCGGGTTGTCCGGGCGGAACAGCTTGCCCACCGTCGTCGCATGATGGATGCCGGCGTAGAAGTCGGTGTAGTCGCCGATGCGGCAGGGCAGCGTCATCTCGACGTCGGCCATCGGCTTGAGCGCCGGGGCGAGCTGCTCGGACGAGGTCGGTCCCGCATCGGCGTTGAGCGCGGCGACGAGCTCATGCCGCAGTTGCCGACGCAGGTCCGGGCCCATCGCCATCAGCGGATTAAGACCGAGGCCTTCACAGGTGCGCAGCACCGCGCCGAGGCCGTCGGACAACGCGCCCAGCTCGGCCGCGGCGATCAGGTCCAGCACCTGGTCGCCGATCGCCGTGCCGGGCCGGAACGCGCCGGTCGCGCCGGCCAGGCGGAACATGCCCAGCGGCAGGTTCTGGATCGGGAAGTCGGTGTCCGGCGTGTTGGCGGAGGAGATCCAGCTGCGCAGCGCGGGGTCGTGGGTGTGGTCGATGTCGGTCATGGGAAAGCCTTTCGGATTCTGGTGAGGAGCGTGCCGTCAGGCGGGCTTGAACTTGTCCTTGAGCCCGCCCCAGCAGGCCGCGTAGTGGATGTCGAGCGCGCCGCCGTTGAGCGCCCAGTCCGACGGACGGAAGCGCCAGCGGCTCTCGAACATGAAGGCCAGCGTGTGGTCGAGCTTCTGCGGTGTCAGCGTGCGCGTGCTGGCCGCCTCGAAGGCGTCGGCATCGGGGCCGTGCGGCACCAGGCAGTTGTGCAGGCTCGCGCCGCCGGGCCGGAAGCCTTCGGGCTTGGCATCGTACTGGCCGTAGATCAGGCCCATGAACTCGCTCATCACGTTGCGGTGATACCAGGGCGGACGGAAGGTGTCCTCCTGCACGAGCCAGCGCGGCGGGAAGATCACGAAGTCGCAGTTGGCGGTCCCGGGCGTGTCGCTCGGGGAGGTCAGCACGGTGAAGATCGACGGATCGGGATGGTCGAAGCTGATCGATCCGATCGTCATGAAGTCCTTCGTGTCGTACTTCAGCGGCGTGAGATTGCCGTGCCAGGCGACGACGTTGAACGGCGTCACCGCCTGCGCGTTGCGCCACAGCGCGCCGCCGGTCTTGCGGATCACCTCGTACGGCGCGCCGTCGGGCTCGTGCGCCGCGACGGGCGCGAGGAAGTCGCGTGGATTGGCCAGGCCGTTGGAGCCGATGGGGCCGAGCTCCGGCAGGCGGAAGGCGGCGCCGTAGTTCTCGCAGAGGTAGCCGCGCGCTGACGCACCGGGGCCGTCCAGCGCCTCGACGCGGAAGCTCACGCCGCGCGGGATCAGCGCGATCTCGCCGGGCACGACGTCGAGCAGGCCCATCTCGGTCGTGACGCGCAGCCCGCCTTCCTGCGGAACGATCAGCATCTCGCCATCGGCGTTCATCAGCGCGCGCCGCGTCATCGGCCGGTTGAAGGCATAGATCAGCGAGGCCATGCCGACCTGCGCGTCCGGGTCGCCGTTGCTGACGATGGTCTTGATGCTGTCGACGAAGTCGACGCCCGGGGCATCCGCCTGCGCCGAGGGCATCGGGAACGGATGCCAGCGCAGCGGATCCGGCGGCGCGGCGACGCCGCCTGCGGCGCCGCTGGTCCAGAACGGCTGCTCATACGCATGGAACGCGCCCGTCACCACCGACGGCTGCCGGCGATACAGCCAGGTACGGCGGTTCTCGACGCGCGGCGCGGTGAAGGCGCTGCCCGACAGCAGCTCCGGATAAAGATCCATCGGCGCGCGCTGCGGGCTGTTGCGGCCCTTGGGCAATGCGCCGGGCACGGACTCGGTCTCGAATTGGTTGCCGAAGCCGCTCTGGTACGTCAGCGCGCTTGGCGCCGTGCCGGTCGCGTCGGGCGAACGGAGGGTCTCTGGTGCGTTCATGCTTGTCCTCGTGGGGAAGCGTCGCCCGGGGTCGGGGCATCGATGGAAGCGGGAGAAACGGAGGAAACGGAGGAAACGGAGGAAACGGAAGACACCGGATGGGCGCGGGCCGCGGCGGAGAGCGCTTCCAGCAGCACGTCCTGCCGGCCGATGTGATTGGCGAGCAGCAGGATCAGCCGCGCGTTGAAAGCGTGGCTCGCCTCGATGTCGAGCCCATGATGCGCGCTCAGCAATGCTTCGTAGAAATCGTCGCCGGCGTCGAGGTGGGGCGCAGTGATCAGTGGCATGCCGCAGGCTCCTCCAGCGATGCCCCGTGGCCGAGCGCATGACGCATCGCCGCCTGGATCGCATCCCCAGTCGGCATCGTGCGCCAATGCGCGCAGACATGCTGATCGGGGCGCAGCAGCACCACCGCGCCCGGGGTCGCGTCGTAGCGCCGGCGCACGAGTCCGCGTCTGTCGAAGGCATCGTCGATATGGAGCTGGAGCACCGCTTCAAGCCCGGACTCCGCGTGGCCAGGCGCGGGCTCTCCACGGGGCATGGGGGATCCCTCCTGGACCCCCAAGCCCCATTCCGGCCCCACAGGCGCTCGTTGACTCCGACTTCCTTCATCGGTCTCGTCGAAGACCATCAACGTGAAACGGCCCGGGCGCATCTGGCGCAGGAGCCAGTCATCGAGACCATCGATCGTGATCGGCGCGTCCGCCGCCGGCATGCCGTACCGGACCGTCGGCACCGAGAGTCGTCCGCTGTTGACCAGCCGACGCGCGAAATCGAAATCCTTGGCGAGCGTCAGCGTCGCGTCGCGGAACATCCGGCTGATCGCGCTCTTGGGCGTGATGAAGTCGGTGGAGCGTGTCGAGTTCAGGATGTTTTCGTCCGCCGCGATTTCGCGCTCGCGCGCATAGGTGTCGAGCAGTGCATCGGGCGCGCGGCCCTGCACGACCGCCGCCAGCTTCCAGGCGAGGTTGTCCGCATCCTGGATGCCCGAATTGGCCCCGCGCGCGCCGAACGGCGACACGCCATGCGCCGCGTCGCCGGCAAAAACGATGCGTCCGTGCCGGAAGCGATCCATGCGCATGCAGGCGAAGGTGTAGACGCTGGCCCACACGAGCTCGATCTCCGGGACCGCGCCGTCGCCGCCCGCGGCGATCGAAGCCTCGCGCATCAGCATGCGGACGCGCGGCAGGATGCGCTCAGGCCGCTTCTCCAATTCGGGATCGGCATCCCAGCCGAGCTGGAAATCGATGCGCCACACGCCGTCGGGTTGCCGGTGCAGCAGCACGCTCTGACCCGGATGGAATGGCGGATCGAACCAGAACCACCGTTCGGCAGGGAAGGGCGCGTTCATGCGCACGTCGGCGATGAGGAAGCGATCGTTGAAGGTGCGACCGTGGCTCTCCTCGCCGATCAGCTGGCGCATCGTCGAGCGCGACCCGTCGCAGGCGACGACGTGATCAGCGAGCAGCGTGTACGGGCCGTCCGGCGTCTCGATCTCCAACGCGACGTGGTCGTCGTGCTGCGTCAATCCCGTCACGCCGTGATGCCAGCGCAGATCGATCGACGGCAGCTCGAGGGCGCGTTCGACGAGGAAGCCTTCGACGTAGTACTGCTGCAGGTTGACGAAGGCAGGCCGCTGATGGCCGGCCTCGGCGAGCAGGTCGAACTGGTAGACCTGCTCACTGCGGAAGAACACGCGTCCGACGTTCCACGAGACGCCCTTGTCGACGAGCCGCTGACCGCAGCCGAGGCGGTCGAGGATCTCCAGCGTCCGCTTCGCGAAGCACAACGCTCGTGATCCGACGGAGAGCCGCCCGTCGTTGTTGAGCAGCACCACGGGCACGCCCTGCAGCGCGAGGTCGATCGCCGCTGTCAGCCCGACCGGTCCCGCGCCGACGACGACGACGGGATGACGCGCAGGCTGGCCGCGCGCGTGCGCGTCCTGATCGTCGCTGCGGCGATAGGGATAGACGACGCGCTGATAGTCGACATCGGAGGTCGTCGCGGTCGAGGTGGCGGGCACGGCGGTCTCCGTCGATCAGCCTTCAAGCGTCTGCCACATCTCCTGGTCGCGCTGCGCCGTCCAGATGCGCGGATCGCGGAACTGCGTGACCTCGTCGTAGCAGCGGGTGACGTCGAAGGGCATGCAGTGGTCGAAGATGACCCAGTGGCCGTACTTCTGCTTCATGACGGCGTAGGTGTCCTTGTAGACGGCGTTCAGTTCCTTGCCCGCCGCGACGCCGGCCTTCACCGACTCGTGCAGATCGGCGATGAAGCTGCGCGTGCCGGCCAGCCCTTGCGCGACGGACTCCGGCGTCGTCAGTGCGGCGCCGCGTCCGGGCACGAGCGCGCTCGGCTTGAGTGCGGCGAGGTTGTCGAGCGTCTGCGGCCAGTCGCCGAAGTACGCATCGCCGGCGTAAGGCGTCGCGTCGAACTCGACCAGATCGCCGGAGAACAGGATCTTCTGCGCCGGCAGCCACGCGACGGTATCGCCCTTCGTGTGCCCGCGCCCGAGCTGCAGCAGCTGCACCTCGAGCTTGCCGAGCCAGATGCTCATCGCGCCCTGGAAGGTGATCGTCGGCCAGGTGAGCCCGGCCGGCACCGATTCGACATTGCGGAACAGCCGCGGGAAGCGCCCGATCTCGCTGGCCTTGTCCTGCTCGCCACGTTCGACGATGAGGTCGTAGGTGTCGCGGCTGGCGACGATGTGTTCGGGCTCATAAGCGGAAGCGCCCAGCACGCGCACCGCGTGGTAATGGCTCATCACGACGTACTTGATCGGCTTGTCGGTGACCTCCCGGATGCGACGGATGACGTCCTGCGCCATCACGGGCGTGGCCTGCGTGTCGATCACCATCACCGCGTCGTCGCCAATGATGATCCCGGTGTTCGGGTCGCCCTCGGCCGTGTAGGCATAGGCGTTGTCGCTGAGCTTGACGAAGGAGACCTGCTTCTCCTCGACGTCGGCGTGGCTGGCGAACTGCTTGGTCATGGCGTGTTCCGGGCGTTGGCTGGGGGGAAGGATGGGGGCGGGCGGGTGCTGAAGGAATTCAGCAAAACGGAATCCGTTTGTTGGATGCGAATATAGCTGTGTCGCTGAATTCGTTCAACAATAGCGAAATGACCATGCCAGACATCGCTGACGACGTGCCGGACGCCAACGACCGCGAGGAGCCCGGTGAGCGGGAAGACCGGGACGACCGGGACGATCGCGAGGATCGACGCGGCATCCAGAGCATCGAGGTGGGCGGTCGTCTGCTGAAGGCGGCGGCGGCGCGCGGCCAGCCGCTGCCGCTGAAGGCCTTGTCGCAGGCGGCGGAGATGAGCGCGGCCAAGGCGCATCCGTACCTGGTGAGCTTCTGCAAGCTGGGGCTGATGAGGCAGGATCCGGCGACGGGGTACTACGGCCTGGGCCCGCTGGCGATGGAGATGGGGCTGATCGGCATGCAGCAGATCGACCCGATCCGCCTGGCGACGGCGCGGCTGGAGGTGCTGGCCGAGGAGATCGGCCACACGGTGGCGATCGCGGTGTGGGGCTCGCAGGGCGCGACGATCGTGCGCACCGCGGCGTCGCCGGCGGCGGTGCACGTGACGATGCGGCACGGGACGGTGGTGTCGCTGTCGGACACCGCGTCGGGGCCGCTGTTCGCGGCCTACCGGTCGGAGGCGGAGATCAAGGCGATGCTCGCGGAAGCGCGCCGCAAAGGACCGGCGGATCTGGCGCGCGTGGGCCCGCACGACCGACCGCGCGAGCTGCCGACCTGGGCCGCGTTTTCAGCGACCCTGAATGAGATCCGTGGCCGGGTGATGCACCGCTCGGTGGGCGGCATTGTCGAAGGCGTCAGCGCGCTGGCGGTGCCCGTCTTCGACAGCGACGCGCAGATGGCGCTGGCGCTGACGGCGATCGGACCGTCGGGGGCGTTCGATGCGGCGTGGGACGGTGCCGTGGCGCGTGGACTTACCGGCGCGGCGACGGTGTTGATGCGGGAGATCGGTGGGCGCTTCCCGGCTTGAGGCTTGGTCTGTTCACGAAGTGTGGACGGAGCCAGCCGTGGTGGCAGGACCGTTTCAGGCTGGAAGCGGACGAACATCAAGCACGATTCAGAGTCCTGACGAGCAGCTCCGCCGGCCATAGGCCCATGTGTCCACAACCCATGGTGGGAGTCGCGGCGGACAGCGAGCCTTCGACCACCACCCGCCTCCCGCTAAGACGACGACAGGCTTCTCGGTCGAATCCAAGTGAACCAGTCCCGACCCAGAGCCAAATCGAGGACCGATATCCATCGGCTCGCTCGTCGGCTGGAAAGTGACTCACACACACGTCTTCAAAGTCGAAACTCAGGACCCCCTCAATGCGGATGTCCCGACCTTCCAGTTCAGGGAGGCGTGCCAGAGCTTCGTTGACCGACAGGTGGTAGTCCATGGGGCGGAGCCTACTTCAACTTGGTTCGCTTTCGCTGCAGAGCGGCCGGCGGATTCAAGATGATGCCTGCAGTTCAATCCACCAAAATTGCAGCCTGTCGGCGAAAGGTGGGATCCGATCTGCAGATCGGGCAGAGTGCCTGACCGATTCATTCACCGCGCAGCCTCTGCGTCGCACCATGGACCTTCCCGGTATGAAACAAGGAACTGCTGTGTCGCCCACGAGCCCTGCGCCGTGGGTTCAGCGCTTGGGCCAATCGACCGCAGGGACTTGGCTCGCCGCCTTCCTGTTCATCGCCGTCCCTTTCGTCGCAGCAAACATCTGCACGAAACTCTTCATGCCGGACCCGGACCTGCGAGATTGGCGCAATCTGATCAAGGCGCTGGTCCTGGTGGCTGGGTACTGGGCTTACGTCCGTTATTGGGAACGACGACCCGCGCGGGAGCTTTCCACGTCCGGGGCAGGCACCGAACTGATTGCCGGCCTGCTGCTTGGCGGTCTGCTCTTCTCCTGCGTGGTGGCCATACTCACCGTCTTGGGAGCGTATTCGCTGGAATCGGTGGGAACGCTCGACGAGCTTTGTGCGGTGCTGGTGAGCATGGTGCCGAGGATCGCAGCCGGTGCGCTGATCGAGGAACTGCTGTTCCGGCTCGTGCTCTTGCGCCTGCTGGAGCGTTCCTTTGGCATCGCTTGGGCACTGGCGATTTCCAGCCTCGTCTTTGGCCTGGCCCACTTGGGCAATGCCGGCGCGACGCCATTGATCGGGATCTTGCTCGGGTTGGAACTCGGACTGCTGTTTGGCGCGGCCTACCTGTTGACCCGGCGGATATGGATGTGCACCGCACTGCACTTCGCCTGGAACTTCGTGCAGGGCGCGGTGTTCTCGATCGCGGTCTCCGGTCAGTCGGGGGAATCCTGGCTCCACGGCACACTGACTGGTCCCGCTTGGCTGTCAGGCGGTGTGTTTGGCGCCGAGGGCTCGGTTGTCGCGGTGGTTCTCTGCCTGGCCATGACAGCGGTCTTACTGATGCTCGCGTACCGGCGCGGCCGATTCAACACCACGGCGACTTCTTGATTCATCGGCAGGGCGTTTCCTCGCTAGGTTGAACGGCCGCTTCCAGGGATCGACCTCAGCAGTGCGTAGAAACACAGGCGCTGCATAGTCGGGTTCGGCTTCAGGGTGGAACCGGCATTGGAGGTCAGTTCTGGAGAGTGTTTCGCGCGGAACCCTGCGGCTCTGAAGGGAAGAGAGAACCAGAGCGTGTTGGGGGGCATTCAGCCTTTTCTGGAGGCTTCAACGCTTCATTGGACCTCGAGCATCCGGAGAATCTGCCGTCGCCGATTGGCCTGCTGCTCCCATGCCTCGATGGCAGCGTAAGACAAGCTGAAGGTGATCTGGGTGCTTTTCCCATCGGTGAACGTCTTGTATGGCACCACCATCCCACACCCCCTGACCACTTTCTCGGCGGGAGATTCGAGGCACCGCGCCCATATCCGATCGTCGGCTTCCCAAACCAGGAGATGCTCCGTGATGCCGTCGCCTCGAATGGTGCTGTGCGTGTACTCGGCGAAGCCCGCGATCTGTCGGTACGATCTCCACCCCGCGTCCACCAGATCCACCTTGGACCTGCGCTCCGGGTTCGGGAGGTAGCCGAACTGAAGATGCACGGCCGCAGTCGACAGCCTTGCACCGGGCAGCGCTCTTTCTTCGACCGTCAATGCGGGTGGCAAGTGGGAGAGGGGTACGTCGACAATAAAGTTGAAGCGTCCGTGGCTGCCCCAGACGCGAGCCGGAATCCAGCTTTCCGGCACGACAAACGAAGCGTCCGGGAACTCGATTTTGAATGTCTGGCTACGCTGCTCTGACGGCTTGCATGCGACCACCAGCGCAAACAACGCACATGCAGCGGTGAATGCAGATCCGCGGATAACTCTAAGCTTCATGGCCGCGTTGAACTCTTGATGACGCGAACGATTGTCCGCTATCGCTGCGATGCCGTCGGCGCTTCACGCTGATAGGGGTCGTGCGAATCCGAGAGGCCGTGCGGCTGCAATCTCCAGGAATCGTCATTGGAGGGTGTCCGCAGTTCCTGTCGGCGACTACCGCGACCCAAGCCTTGCACGATGGCGCACCGGACACCAAGGCAGAATCCGGACGTACGGGGCAAGGCCGGCGTCAGGCGTGCCGGGAAGCCGATCTTGAGGAATGGAGCAGCATCAATGGCACTGACGAAGAAGGGCGAGTTCTGGTACGGGACCACGTCCGGCGACACCCAAGCAGAACTGCGCAGCTACAGCGTGGCGAATCGCCATGAGGCCGTCCGGTTTGCCTCGTCCAAATGCGAATGCGGGTGCCGGACCTTCGCGCTGCAGACTGATGAAGAAGCCGGCGTGGCCATCCGCACCTGCACCGACTGCGGGCAGGAACACCTGATGGGCGACAGTGCGGACTACGTCGAGGACGCCGCGCCAGAGGCGCACGAGTGCGTGTGCGAGAACGAGGTGTTCGAGCTGGTGTCCGGCGTCTCCGTGTACGAAGGTACCCATGACGTGCGCTGGTACTACATTGCGTGCCGCTGCGTGGAGTGCAACCTGGTCGGCGTCTTCGCAGACTGGAAGTGCGAAGCAGGCGATGCAGGGGCCTTCCTCGCCAAGGTCTGAGCATGACCTCATCGATGGACTTGGCTGCATCGATGACCGCCTCCACCGGTTGACTCCGCCAGAGACGACGGCGACGCCAACACCCGATACCTGCACCACTTACGTCGGTGCCTGGCAGACGACTTCGATGTTGTTGCCGTCCGGGTCGAGGACGTAGGCCGCGTAGTAGTGGTCGTGGTATCGCTCCCGGACGCCTGGCGGGCCGTTGTCCACGCCACCGGCCGCGACCGCGGATTTCCAGAACGCGTCCACCTGCGATCTTTTGCTGGCCGAGAGGGCGAGGTGCAGGCCGGCGCCACCCTCTTTGCCGTCGTGAATCCACACGCGCGGATACCCGTCAGCACCTAGGCCATGGCGGGAGCCGGCCCTCGTCTTTGACGGGCCGAGGGATACGACGACGTCCATGCCGAGAGGCTTCAACGCCGCCTTGTAAAAGGCGAGCGAGGCACTTGAGTCGCTGACTGCGAACTCGATGTGATCCAAGGTCGTCATTTCAGTCTTCCTTCTGAATACCGGTTCGTACACGGGTCAGCCGAGTCGATGCCTGCACGGTTGGATGGTCCAGTCCACCGTCGATGGGTTGATCGCCGCATGCACGGGAGAGTCGGACAGCTCGGACATGACTCCAGCCGCAGCCCGTTGCCCATCGCGCGCCGATCTCCACAACAGCATGTCGATGACCCATCCGTCTTGACCCTCGCAGAGGCGCCGCAGGATGAAGCCGGGTTGCCTCTGTAGCCAGGCATCGATGTCGGCGTTCGCTGCGATGAACTGCTTGATCGTCGTTCCCTTCGCCAACTGGAAGGTCGTGAGTTCCATGGCTTCACTCATCGTTTGCTCCTGTGGTGCGGGCATCGGCGTGCTGCCACGGCTTGTAGACGAACTCCAGGCTGTAGCCATCGGGGTCCAGTACGTTGGCGGCGTAGTAGCGCGGATCGTAGTACGGCCGCGCACCAGGCGCTCCGTTGTCGGCTGCGCCGGCGGCCATCGCCGCCGCGTAGGCGTCATCAACCGCATGCCGGCTGCTGGCAACGAAACCGACGTGCGCCGAGCGTGCATCGAATGGACCGTGCCGAAGCCACAAGAACATTCGGCCATGGGCGCCAAAACCCTTGAGGTCGGGGTGGCCTGGAGGGCCGTTGCGCCCGTCGTAGTCCAGTCGATCGACGATGCCCAGCGGCGCGAGGGCTCGAGCGTAGAAATGGACGGAGCGATCGGTGTCGCTGACCGACAGGAAGATGTGGTCGATCACAGGACCTCCGGAATGAATTTCCGCGCCGGGCGGCATCGCAGCAGACCTGCGACGCGCGAGGCCGCAGCCTGCAGATAGTCATTGAGGAGGGGGCGATGGGGATACGCAGCCAGGCCTCCAGCGCTGTTGCTACAAGAATCAGCAACACGCTCGTGACGAGTCTGAGTGGCCAAGGGTTGGATGGAGACAGAGACATGGCGTGCGCTCCCATGGGGGTCAGATCACGTAGCCGCCGGACACCTCGATGTCCTGCGCGTTGATCCAGCCGCTGTCGTCGGTGAGCAGCGTCGTGATCGCACGGGCGACCTCTTCCGGCTCGCCGACGCGGCCCAGTGCCGTCTGGGAGGACAGCAGCGCTTCGAATTCGTCGTTGAGCCCGCCGCCCAGCTCGGTGCGGATCGGGCCGGGCGACACGGAATTGACGCGGATGCCCAGTTCGCCGAACTCCTTGGCCATGTAGCGTGTCAGCACCGCCAGCCCACCCTTGAACGAGGCGTAGGGCGCCACGCCGGCGAAGGCGACGCGGGTGGTGGCGCTGGTCAGGTTCACGATGCTCGACCCTTTGCGCAGCAGCGGCAGCAGCGCCTGCGTCAGGAAGAAGGGACCCTTGAGGTGCACGTTGAAGAGGCCGTCGAACTCCGCCTCGGTCACGGCGGCGATGGGCTGGAACAAGCCGTAGCCGGCGTTGTTCACCAGGCCGGACAGGTGTGTGGCGTTCCAGGTGGTCGCGAGCGCTCGTTCGACGTCGGCACGGAAGGCGGCGAAGCTGGACGCAATGGCGACGTCCAGCCGCAGTGCCACCGCCTTGCCGCCGGCCGCCTCGATCTCTCGCACCAGGGCATGGGCCGCATCGGGGTTGGCGTTGTACGTGAGGATGACGCCGAGGCCGCGGCGGGCCGCTTCCAAGGCCGTCTTGGCGCCGATGCCACGGCTGCCGCCGGTGATGACGATGACTTTGCCGTTGTTCATTTCAGGCTCCTGAAGTTCAGTGGTTGGGATGACTGAACGATAGGGACGCCGCCGCTTCGGGTCGCAACGGTTCCTGCCCGTTTCCTGCCTATTCCTGTCTGCGGCTTCTGCGTACTGCCGGAAACGGTGGAACTGGTTCCAATCTCGCCATGGAACAGCAACTCGACGAGCTTCGGGCCTTGGCCAGCCGTGCGGAGAACCGACCCACCCAGACGGGGATCCCGCGTGTGTTCATGGTCCAGGGCAGCATCCCGGAGCATGAGCTGGCCGCGGTCTACGACCCGATGGTCAACCTCATCCTGCAGGGAGGAAAGACGTTGACGGTGGGCGACCAGGCGCTGGACTACGACCCCGCCACCTATTTCGTCATGTCGGTGGACCTGCCGGCGGCGGGCGCCGTGAGACCGGCGGCGGACGGCGCCCCGTATCTGGCGGTCGCCCTGACGCTGAGCGCCTCCGTGCTGGCGGACTTCCTGTCCACGCTCCCGGATCCCGCCCCCGCGACCGCCGGACGAGGCTTCTCGGTGGCGCCCGTGACGCCCGAGTTGCTGGACGCCTGGGTGCGCATGCTGCGGTTGATGGAACGGCCCGCCGACATCCCGGCGCTGGCGCCCGCCTTCGAACGCGAGATCCTCTACCGCGTGCTGCAGGGGCCCATGGGTTGGATGCTGCGCGACATCGCGACGCCTGATTCCGCGCTGGCGCGGGTCAACAAGGTCATCCAACGCATCCGCCGCGAGTTTGCCCAGCCGCTGGCGGTGGAGGCCTTGGCCGAAGAGGCGGCCATGAGCGCGTCGGCCTTCCACCGGCACTTCAAGGCCGTCACGTCGCTGAGCCCGCTGCAGTATCAGAAGCAGTTGCGTCTGCTCCAGGCGCGCAAGCTTCTGGTGGCTGCGGGGCAGAACGTCACCGCCGTGGCCTACGAGGTGGGCTACGAAAGTCCCACCCAGTTCAGCCGGGAATATGGACGTGCGTTCGGACTGCCGCCAGCCAAGGATGCGTTGCGGCTCGCGGCGGCAATCAAGCAGCGTGCGCAGGCGGGCGGGATCGCGGCATGAGCGGCGTGAGCGGCTGGTCGCCCGGGCCGTGAATCGAGTGCCAGGGGCTGGTCAGGTGCTCACGGCACCGGACCGGCCCTCACACCGCTTGCGTCGGAATGGGGGCGGGCACCGTCACTCGACGGCCGCCGACTCGTTCTCCGCATTCTCCGTGTGCCGCTCAGGCTCCGTGGTGCGGAGGATCTCGTTCAGGACGGACGTGGCGTAGTTCCCGGCGGGCAGGGAGAACGTGAGCACCAGTTGATCGGCCTGCGGCCATTCCCAGGACATGTCCTCCGGGCTCGCCACCAGCGCGCGGCGCTCCTGATCCAGGCCGGCGTGTTCCATGCCGTCGCACAAGGTGGCGTGAGGTTGCGCCACGCCGTTCTCCAGCGCCTGCGCCTGATCGGTGGTGCTCACGCGGCCCCGTCCCCAGAGCGGTCCGGTGGGCTGGCCCGCCTCGTCCATCACGTCACCGGGCAGGGTCTGGCCCCAGAGTCCCTGATGGATGCGCAGCGCCAACACCTCGTTGAAGACGAAGGAGCGCACCGCCGACAGGTAGATGCCCTTCTTCTTCGGGTTGCGCACGCGGATCTCGCGCGCGAGCATGGCCCGGCCCTGCTCGACGTTGCCGCCGTCGAAGCCGAAACGCTGCGCGCCGAAATAGTTGGGCACGCCCTGCGACGCCACGGCCTGGAGATTGGCTTCGATGGCGTCGCGGTCGCCGGTCACGTCACGCAGCACGATGCGGAACCGGTTGCCCTGCAGATCGCCGGGGCGCAGCTTCTTCACGTGGCGGCTCTGGCTCAGCACCTTGAATTCTGGATGCTGAAGCAGCGTCAGGTCGGGCGTCTCGCCCTTCGGCAGATAGATGCTGAACCACTGCCGGGTGACGGCGTAGCGGTCCTTGAGGCCGGCGTAGCCCACATCCCTGTCCTCCACGCCGGCGGCCTGCGCCAGTTGCTGGGCGACGAAGGCGGTGTTGGCACCGTTCTTCTCGATGTCCAGCCAGAGGTGTTCGCCGGCACCGGAGGGCAGTTGCAGCGGCAGTTCGGTCACGATGAAATCCTCGTTGAGGAGTTTCAAGGTGGCGCTGGCGCCGCTGGCCGGATAGGCGTTGGGCCATTGCGGCAAGGTCGTGTAGTGAGCGTCGGTCATGAGCGGTCTGACGGCTCCAGGTGTAGACAGCGACAGGCTGCCTAGCCGACCCGGGGCGGTCCAGACCGCGATTCTCGCTCCAGCCGCATGCGTTGATGAGCGTCAACAGACGCGACGTCGTCGTCTCACTGCGCCGGCGACGCTGGCACGTCGCCGAGTGCTGCCGTCCAGTCGGCGGCGGAATGCGTCCAGATCTGCCGCGACGGCCGCAGCTGATCCCGCTCCGCCAGGCATCCGAGCCGGAGCACCGCGTGCGTCGGGTGCTCCGCCGCGGCGCCGTACAGCGCCGTGCCGCAGTCGGGGCAGAAGACCTGCGCACGCCGGTTCCCGCTCTGCGCGACCTTCACGTAGGTCCTGGGCGCGCCGGAGATCTCGAAGGTGTCCATCGGCGCCGAGATGACCGCGCGATAGGGCGCGCCGGACAGGATCTGGCAGTCGTCGCAATGGCACACGACGACCTGGGTCGGATCGACCTCGCCGCTGAACTGGATGGCGCCGCAATGGCAGGAACCGTGGACTCTCATGGCTGATGGATCTCGTAGCTCGGGCACGAGGCAGTCTAAGTGCCCCATCGGCCAGACGCGTGAAGACGGCGTCGAGCCGCTGGCCGCGTGACCGGATCAGGCGCTGTCCTCGCGGATGGCATGATCCCGCGCATGGCGAAGCAAGAGACTCCCTTGATCACACCCGGCCGTATCTTGCGCGAGCTGTCCGAGGTGGAGGCCGCCGCCCTGGCGGCATCGTGGCTCGACGCGTTCGCGCGCGGTGTCCGTGCGATGAATCTGAAGGCCTACCTGTGGCACGTGTTCAGCGGGGGTGGCTACGAAAGCCTCTCCGGCAAGGAAGCGCTCGTGGCCTACGCGACGCGCGAGGCGCCGGAGTACATCGTCCTGTCGAACGACCGGAAAACCGCCTTCGTGACCGACCAGCGGCCCGACTGGACCTACATGGGCGACTGGTACGTCTTTCCGTCCAACTTCGCGTGGACCATGGCGTTCACCCATGAGGACGGATGGCTCGGGCCGTACTTTGCGACGCATCGAGACGGCGAGCGCCTGCACGCCGCCAACCTCGCGCAGATCCGCAAGCGGCGCGAGGTCGAGGAAGCCCGCGCCAAGGGCTGGACCTGATTCCTGTCGGAGGCGGCGCTCGCCGTACGCGGGCGTGATGGCTCAATCGCTCGACGTCCGGATCTCCAACCCGTCGCGAGAGGCCGCGCTGAAGAACGCTGCCAACCGCAGGCCGCGCCGCAACTGGGCGGGGTTGAGCGAGCCGTCGGCGCAGGTCATCAGCACCAGGAGCTCATGCACCAGGTCGCCCGCCTGTCGCGAGGACAGGCGAGGGCTGTCGTAGAACGCCAGCCACAGCGCGCTGAGCTGCGGATGACGTGCCGCCTCCGCCAGCTGGAGCAGGGCTTCGTCCTGCGGCGCGATGTGCTCGCGATGCTCGCCAGCGTAGAGCGTCATGGCCATCGTCGGGTCACCTCAGGAGCGGGGCAGTCCGCAGGGCAGGGAGGAAGGCCGGGCGTGGAAGCGCGGCCAGTGCATGGCCGCGTTGTACCTCAGCCGGAGGCGGTCGCTCCGACGTTGCCGTCCGGAACGTCGTCAGCCGTTCCGCGTAGGGATCCAGCGCCTCTTCCGGCCTGCCCAGCGGCAGACCCACCACCGCGGCGAACCGCTCCGGCGTGACCTGACCCTGCGCGATCAGCTCGTCCACCAGCGCCAGCAGCGCGTCGCGATGCGTCTCGAGCAAGTCCGTCGCGCGCGCATGCTCGGCCTGCAGCAGCGCCTCGATCGGCGCGTTGCTGGCCTCCACGTCCGTGCACAGGTTGTCGTCGCTGGCGGTGATGACATCGCTGCGGCCGATGCGCGGACCGTGGCCGAGGTGCCGCAGCATGCGCGCCGCCGTCTCGGTGGCCTTGCGAAGGTCGCTCTCGGCGCCGCTGGAGCTCATGTCGGCGCCGAACACGAGCAGCTCGGCGGCGCGGCCGGCCAGGCTGGTGCAGATGTTGTCCAGCAGGTTGCGCCGCGACCAGACCTTGCGCGAGGCATAGGCGTTGTAGCCGCCCTCGAAGCTCGCCACATGGATCTTGATCTCCCGCGGCGCGCGACCGAACAGCAGCGCATGCACCAGCCCGTGACCGGCCTCGTGCACCGCCAGCAGCGCGCGGAAGTCCGCGTTGTTGCGCTGGCGCAGACGGCTGATCTCGAAGGGCGCGGCGATCGCGTGGGACTCGTCGCGCCACTGCGCGATCAGGCTGCGACGGTCGGCGGCAAGCCGCACGTCGTCGCCCGCAGCCGCACCGCGCCCGATCGCCCACAGCGCGGCATTCGCCAGGCCGGCGCCCAGGATCGCGTGCAGCGACGAGAACAGCGGTCGCGTGCCCTGCGCGGGGAACACCGCGTTGGCGTAGATCTGCTCGCGCACGCTGGCGGTCAGGTCGAAGCGCAGGCCGCAGCGGGCCTCGGTCTCGCGGGCGTATCGGGCGCAGCCCTGCTCGATCAGCTGCTCGTACGCGCGGCGCGACAGCGAGGGATAGACCACATGCTCGTTGCCCAGCCGCGCGACCTGCTCCGGCTTGAAGCGCTTGTTCAGCGCCTGCTTGACGTCGATGACGCTGAGCTTGCCGGTCACCGCGTGGAAGGTGTCGGCATCGCTGTCGCAGTCGTCCACGCTGGTGGCGAGGTCCTCGTACATCTCGTCGAGGTTGCCGCAGACGAAGATCAGCAGCCGGCTGTAGTCGGTGTCCCATTGCTGCTGGCCGCGCTCCCGGAATTCGCGCAGGCGCGCCTGCACCTGGTCGGGCGTCCAGGCCATGATCGTCATCAGCGGCTCGTCGAGCTTGAGGGTGCGCTGCAGCTCCTGCGCCTCCCAGCTGCGCAGCTTGAAGCGCAGCTTCGCGTCGTCGGCATCGGCGCGCTCGGCGTCGAAGGCCGCCTCCGCCATGGACGACTCGATGTCGCCCAGCAGCGAGAGCGCCGGCGGCAGGCGGCCGTCGGAGAGCAGCGCCCACACGTCCTGGTAGCGCTCGACGCGCACCTCGTCGCGCTTGGCGTTGATCGTGCGGAAGCGCTGGAACTCGTCGAGCGCGAGGATGCCCGGCTCGCCCTCGCGCACGCCGGACCGCCCCAGCATCCCGGAGATGCTCTGCGCGCCGCGCATGCCGGCGCCGTTGGAGAAGCCGTCCATCTGCACTTCGACGAAACGGTTGTAGAAGCCCAGCAGCTGCGCCAGCCGGCGCACGAGCTGCGTCTTGCCGGTGCCCGTCAGTCCCCAGAGGCAGACGATGACGGGCCGCGAGACGAGCTCGGGCAGCACGTACCAGGCGCGCACCGAATCGATGACGCGGTCGATGATGGCGTCGATGCCGAACAGCTCGGTCTTGAGCTGGGCGGCGACGGATTGCAGCTGCTGGTTTCTCTGCGCCAGCTGCCCGCGCAGGTCGTTGGATTCATTCATCCCAATCCTCTCGTCGCAGCAGCGCCTGGAGCGCCACGCGGTCGGCGCGGCGTTGCGCGCCGCGGCTCTGGATGTGTTGGCCGGCGCCACGCAGTCCACGTTGGGCCATCGCGCGCGCCACGGGGTCGCGCGCACCGGGGCTCGTCTCGAGCACCAGCGTCATGGCTTGTTTCATGCGGCGCAGGGCCTTGACCCGCCCCTCCTGGAGGGCGCGGGAACGAAGTTGTGCACTCATTCGGTTTCCGAAAAGCAAAAGCCCCGGCTCGATGGCGGCGGGGCTTTGCTAAGCCGCGCGGTCTGAGGCCGTATCTGTGAACAGACACGGTCCAGCCGGGGCTCGGGAACCGTGTTCAGTCGATCGTCGAGATGAACAGGGAGGACATAAGAGGGATCTCCGTCGTGCGGGCGCTGTCGTCGGCGCCTTCAGCAGTGGACGCGGATGATGCTGAGCGAGGGCCCGGCGCGCAAGTGCGGTTCGTCTGCGCGTTGCGGCGCGCCAACGGCGCCTCGCCATCGCGCGACGGCGTGAACCGTCGATGCCATCAAGCAGGCAAGTCCTGGCACGCCACACCGAAGGACCGAACCTGCGGGGCCGCGATGTGGTGTCCTAGCCGCGTGGTTCTCCCTCTGAGGGGTGTCCCCCTGTCGCAGACGCATGTCGACGAGGCGCGGCGTCCCACAATCCATGCCGAGGAGAAAAACATGGCTCTCATTCGCGCCTGGTTGGTGCTCATCGTCTTGTGGCTGGCCTGTCTGGGCCTGGTGGTGTGGGTGCGGTCGATGACGCGCAGACAGGCCGTGGCCTGGCTGCAGCTCGCGCGCTGGGCAATCGGCGGCGCCGTGCTGGCGCTGGGCCTCGCGGCACTCACCATCTATCTATTCTGAGGAGAAGAAAAATGATCACCCAGGTTCACGCGCAATCGTTGCGTTCCTCGCGCCTGTCGCTCGTCGTGCTGGCCGCGGTGTCGCTGCTGGCCGGCTGCACCCGCATCGAGACCGGCGAGGTCGGCCTGCGCGTCGGCGTCGACAAGCAGATCAGCGGCGCCGAACTGCTGCCGGGCAGCTTCAACCAGACGCTCTTCGGCGACGTGCTGACCTTCCCGGTCCGCGACATCGCGGTCCTGCTGGAGAACAAGCAGCCGCTGACGTCCGACAACAGCACGCTGAAGGACTTCGACATGACGCTGGTCTACTCGATCAATCCGGCGGCGGTGTCGGACCTGTGGACCACGAAGAGCCGCACCTTCCATGCATTCAGCCGCGACGACCGCGACTGGATCCTGATGCACGGCTACATGACCACGGTGACCAACAACGCCGCCTACAAGGCGGTGCGCGAGTACAAGGCCCTGGCCGTCGCCGACAACCGCCAGAAGATCGAGGCCGAGATCAAGCGCATCGTCACGGAGACGCTGGCCTCGGAAGGGTTGGGCACGGCGCTGTCGGTGTCGCTGGTGCAGGTCCGCACGGTGATGCCGGCCGACGACATCATCGCGTCGGCCAACGCCGTGGTGACGGCGCAGAACGCGCTGCGCGCCAAGGAGATCGAGGTCGAGACGGCCAAGAAGGAAGCCGAGCGCATCGCCGCGCTGAACACCAACAGCAAGGCCATCGAGTACATGAACGCGCAGGCCCAGCTGAAGATCGCCGAAGGCGTGGCCGCCGGCAAGGTGCAGACGATCGTCGTGCCCTACGACTTCAAGGGCATCGTGAACGCGAATCCGCGCTGACCGCCACCCCGCTTTGGGCGCCCCGCGTCGTTGCAAATCCTCGCCATAGCTGGGCTATGGCTCCGGTTTGCGCCTAGCTGTGCATCCCAAATCGGGGTAGCGGTCAGCGCGGATTCCTCAGCGGGGACGGTTGATTCAGCTTTGCGAGAGCGCCTGCGCCTCGAGCTGCGACTTCAGGCCGTCCGGCAGCTTCAGCTGGCGGGCCAGTTCGTCGAGGTAGGCGCGCTCCATGAAGCTGGTCTCGTCGACCATCAGCAGGCTCGCGAGGTACATCTCGGCAGCGATCTCCGGCGTGGTGGCGGCCTGTGCGACCGCGGCGGGATCGAGCGGACGACGCAGCGCGTCCTCCTGCCAGCGGCGCAGTTCGGGATCGTCCTCGACGCGGCTGAGCGCCTGCTCGATCAGCTCGCGCTCGCGGTCGTCCAGATGGCCGTCGGCCTTGGCTGCGGCGATCATCGCCAGCAGCACGGCGCGGCTGTGCTCCTCGGCCTCGTCCTGCGGCACCCGGTCCAGCGTGCGCGGCTCCGCCGCGAGATGCGCTTGCGATGCCGCGGGCGAGCCCGGCGTCCACGCCGTTCCTGGCGCCTGTCCTTGTTGCCCTTGTTGCCCCTGCGGCGGCTGCTGCGCCTGCCAGGCCTTATAGGCCTTGTACGCCATCAAACCGAGCGCGGCGATGCTGCCGTACTTCAGCGCCTTCCCGCCGTAGCTGCGGCCGCGCTTGCTGCCGAGCAGCGCGCCGAGTACACCCGCCACGCCGGCACCCGCGCCGATCTTGCCGAGTCCGCCCAGGTTGCCGAGATTCCCTAGGTTGCCCAGTCCGCCGAGGCCGCCGAGTCCACCCAGCCCGCTCGAGCCGGTCCGGCCCGGTACGCCGCCGCTGCCCTGAAGGAGATCCCGACCCGATTTCAGCAGTTGATCCAGAAGTCCATGCGCACTCATCGCCAGCCCCTTTCAACACGATGGAAGAGTCTGTCAGTTGAGGGCGTCGGGCGGTATCCCCAGTCCGATCGACCTGTCGGCGGAATCGGCCGCGCCGGCTTGTTCGTTGAGTGAGGCGGTGCTAGCGACGCCGCCGCTTGGCGGTCAGGCTCACTTCGGCGCGCAGATCAGGTGCACGCCTCCGGGCAGATCGAGCGCCGCGTAGGAAAGCACCCGAGGCTCGGAGAGTCCCAGTCCGGCGCCCATGCCATCGGCCCTGGCCACCGAATAGACGACGCTGGTCGCTCCGGATTTCGGGTCGATGGTCAAGGTCTCCCCGGACGCGCTGTCCGCCTGGGTGAAGCTGTTCGACCCAGCCTGGATCGTCTTGCCGTCGAACGAGAACGACAGGCTCTGCGCGTCGAGCTTTCCGATCTGCGTGCAGTTCATCGTCGTGGCAGGGACCTGCAGATGCTTGGCCGCGACCGACCAGGCCCCTTGCGTGCCGAGCGCGGGCGGCGCACTGCCGACGCAGAGGTTGCCGGTGGTGAGCTTGGAATCGCCATCTACGGCCTTGGTCTCGTCGGTGACCGTGGCGCTCAGGGAGCCGCCCTTCAACTGGCTGAGGGCCGCCACGTATTTGCGATTGCCCTGTGGAAGCTCGTAGATGTCGGTACCGAACGCAAACGTCTTCTCGTTGAGGACGCTGGTGAACACCACCGTCGCGCCAGGCTCCTTGACGTAGTCGAGCGACCCCTTGCCCCAGCTGATGACGCCGCTCGCGGTGTACTGCATCGGCGATCCCGACTTCAGGTCGGGCATGTCCTGACCCTTCACGCTGCCGCAGGCGTCGGACGCGGTGGTGACCAGCTGCAGGGCGACATCGGCCTTGACCGCGTTCGTGAATGCCGCCGCCTTCGCGGTGTCCGCCGAGGCGTTCGGTGGCGAAGCCTCCGATGGCGTGTTCGACGGCGGGACTGTCGCTGGCGCGCCCTTGTCATCGACGGTGTCGTTGGACTTGGAGCAGGCAGTCAAGGCTGCCAGACAGGCAAGGGCGAGAACGCGTTGACGCATGGCGATCCGTGCAGGCACCGCGACTGCGGCGGTGCGGATCATTCTAGGAGGGCGTCGTGGCGCCGCTCCTTCACGTCGCCGGAACAGGTGGCCGAGCCCTCCGGACGGACTGCCCGATCCGCAATGCGGTGGACTAGCCCGGCACCAGCGAAAACATGTGCGCATCCCACGGCTGGCCATCGACGCCGCGAATGCGGTTGCGCAGCAGGCCCTCGTAGTGGGCGCCGCTCCGGCGCGCCACGGCCAGACTCGGTTCGTTGCCCTGCGCGACGACGATCTCCACGCGCTTCAGCTGGAGCTTGTCGAATGCGTGCCGGCTGAGCGCGCGCACCGCCGACGAGGCCGCGCCCTGGCCCTGCCAGGACGAGCGCACCCAGTAGCCGAGGTTGCAGAACGGGTGCACCGCATGCAGCGAGTTGAGCCCGCCGCCACCGACGAAGTCGCCGGACGCGCGGTCGAAGATGCCGAACTCGTAGCCGGTGCCGCTCTGCCAGCCGCGTGCGCAGTGGTCGAGCCACTCGGCGCCTTCGGTGGCGGAGAAGTCCGCATGCGCCCATTTCATCCAGCGGCCGATGGACTCATGCGACTCGCGGACCGCCGCGACGAAGTCCGGCAGGTCGGCGGGGCGGTAGGGGCGCAGCACGAAGCGGCCCTCGATCAGTTCGGTGCCCGCGGCGCCGGGTGCAGCGACGGCGCCGTAGTCCCAGACCTCGCCGGCCAGCTGCTTCGCGCAGGTCAGCATCGACCGGTTGTAGCGCGACAGCCGCGGCGCGAGCGCCGCCAGGGCCAGTCCGGCCGCCTCGTTGCCGCGGCCCTGCGCCGCGTAGGTGAGCGCCAGGATCGCGCGCGCCTCGTCATGCAGCGGACGGTCATGGCCGGGCTGCATGTGGTGCGCGAGTTCGCCGGTGAGCAGCGCCTCGCTCTCGTCGTAGCGCTTCAGCCAGCGCAGCGTGCTGCCGAGCTGGATGACCGCGCGCGTGCGCCGGTAGGGATCGAGACCGCCGGTCTCCAGCGCCGCGCGGTAGAGCGGCTCGGCCTCGGTTTCGAGGCCGGCCGTGTCGCGCGCGCAGGCCCGCTCGAAGAGGGCGCGGGCATCACCGACGGCACGTTCGGCGGCGAGCGCATCGATCTCGGCGATGAGCTGCGCGCCGGTGAGATCCGGCGCACGTCGCCAGACGTCGTCGAGGCGCAGGGACCAAGCGTCGTGGAGCGGGGCGGGTGCGGTCATCGGGGCAGTCTAGCGACTGCCCCCGAGCGTGCTGGAAGTCTGCAGCACGATCATCGCGAGGGTGGCCGCGGCCATCGCCGCGGTCGCCAGCCAGCCGAGCACGCGCCACAGCGGCGGCATGCGGAGCTCGCCGACGATCCTGCGGTGCGACGCGGCCACCATCACCGCGACCATGATCGGCACCGAGATCACCGCGTTCACGACCGCCGACCAGAACAGCGCCTTGATCGGGTTGAAGCCCGAGAGGCTGAGCGCCAGGCCGATCAGCATGGCGCCGCTCAGGATCGCGTAGAACGCCTTGGCGGAGTGGGCGGGGCGGTCCAGGCCGCGCCGCACGCCGGCGAGCGTGGCGACCGCGTAGGCCGCCGATCCCGCCAGCACCGGCAAGGCCAGGAAGCCCGTTCCCACGATGCCGGCCGCGAACAGGACGAAGGCGAATTCCCCCGCGATGGGCTTGAGCGCCTGTGCGGCCTGGGCGGTGGTCTCGATGTCGCGCACGCCGTGGGCATGCAGCGCGGCGGCGGTCGCGACGATCATGAAGAACGCGATCGTGTTCGAGAACCCCATGCCGACCAGCGTGTCCGTGCGCAGCCGTCGGAACTGGACCACCGCCTGCTCCGGCGCGACGGCGAGCGGCCGGTCCGCGTCGATGCGGCGGATCTCCTCGGCCTCCTGGCTGGCCTGCCAGAAGAAGAGGTAGGGGCTGATCGTCGTGCCGAGGATCGCGACGACGGTGGTCGCGTACTCGCGGTCCCACTGCGCCGCCGGCAGCACCAGCGACTTCAGCGCGAGCACCCAGTCCGCCTGCGCCGCGAAGCCCACCCCGACGTAGGCCAGCAGCGTCAGCGTCAGCCATTTCAGCAGCCTCACGTAGCGCTCATAGGGCAGCCAGATCTGCAGCAGCAGTGAGAGCAGCGCCATCACGACGACGAATGCGCCGGGCGGGCCGCCGACGGCCAGATGCATCGCGTCGCCCATCGCGCTGAGATCGGCGCCGAGGTTGATCACGTTCGCGACGACCAGCAGCGACACCAGCGCGACCACCAGCCAGCGCGGGCAGAGCTTCGAGAAGTTCTCGGTGAGACCCTTGCCGGTGATGCGGCCGATGCGGGCGCTGGCGAGCTGGATGCCCACCATCAGCGGGAAGGTGACCAGGATGGTCCAGCCGACCGCGTAGCCGTACTGCGCGCCGGCCTGCGAGTAGGTCGCGATGCCGCTCGGGTCGTCGTCGGCCGCGCCGGTGATCAGGCCGGGGCCGAGCTTGCTCCACCACGGCGTGCTGGGCGTCGGTGGGTCGGCATCCGTCGCGGCGTCCCTGTCGATTCGCTCCATGCCGGCTCCTGGTTTGCCGGAGCACAGGCAAGCGCAGTGCCCGTCACCTACTGCTCGAAGCGCACGCCCTTCACCGGCAGCGCCGGCGCTTCCCACGCGTAAGTGGCGTGGAGCACGTTGCGCTCGTCATGCATGCCGGGCCAGCGCAGCTGCATCAGCTCGGCCAGCGTCCACCCGGCCCAGTCGGCGCGGAACGGCCGCGAGGCCGTCGAGGTGTCGAAGTCCGACTCGCTGCGCCACAGCAGCGCCGGGATGCGGTAGCCCGACGCCGTGCCCGGGCTGTGGCCGGCGTGGTCGAGGCTGTGGCCGACCTCCTGCCCATGGTCCGAGACGAACATCCACGCGCCGCGTCCACCCGCCGGCAGGTGACTGCGCGTGAGCCGCAAGGTCTGCGCCACGATGTGGTCGTGATAGTGGATGGCCGAGTCGTAGTCCTGCCGGAACTCCCGCACCCACGCGGCGCGACCGTCGCGTTTCATCGCGGTGTCCACCGCGTCGCCGTCGTCGTGGTCGAAGGGATGCTCGCCCGGCGGCATGCGCAGCCGGTAATGCGGATGCGCACCCAGCAGATGCACCACCACCAGCTTGCGAGGCGCGGGATCGGCCAGCGCGGTCTCGACCTCGTCCAGCAACTCGCCATCCAGCGACCCCGACGAGCGGCCCGGCTGCCGGTTGATCATCTCGACCACGTCGGCCAGCCGCGCATGCTGCTGGTCGACGGCGACGTCGTCATGGTTGCTCACCCACCAGACCTTGTAGCCCGCGCTCTTGGCCAGCGCGAGCAGGTGCTGCGTGCGGCCGGCGGGATCGTCCTCGTCGCGCTCGCCGAAGCTGAACAGGCCGCTCAGCGATGCGACCGTCGTCGCCTGCGTCGACCACGCGTGACGCAGCGTCAGCAGCCGGGCGCGTTCCTCGTCGCGCAGCGCGATCAGCTCCGGCGTCGTCGGCCGCGCGTAGCCGTAGAGGCTCATGTTGTCGCGGTTCACGCTCTCGCCCAGGACCAGCACCACCGTCGACGGCGCGTTCGTCGCCATCGTGGGGGTCGCCGCGCGGGCGTTGCGCATCAGCTGTTCCCGCTGGACCTGCTGGTCCGCCCAGTTGGCGCGCAGGTCCGCGACCTGCTGCGTCCAGGCCGGCCAGAACAGCAGCGGATGGTGACGGCGCCAGGGCTTGCTCAGGTGGGCGAGGGCGCAGACGGCCAGCACCACGAGGAGCCCGATGCGGGCACGGCGCGAGAGCGCCGGTTGATCGCGCGTCGCGCGCGTGATCGCGACGCCGGCGAGCCCGAGCATCGCGATCAGCGCGGCAAGCGCCAGCGCCATCGCGGGAACCTGCGAGGTCAGGTATTCGATCGATTCGCGCGGCGTCGTGTTCGCCGCCGCGGCGAGCACGAGCGAGCTGTCCGGCGCCGCCTGGTACTGGCTCTGCAGGAAGCCTCGCACCGCCCCGTCGACGAGGAACGCCGAGATCACGACGAAGACCGCGGCCCAGCGCAAGCGACGCCACGCAGGGCGCTCGACGGGCCACAGCAGCCAGAGCAGGGCGGGGAGGGCGAGCAGCCCGACCTGCGCCGCACGGCGGCTCTCGTGGCCCGCCAGCACCGCCGCGGCGCAGGCGAGCGCGAGCAGGCCCAGGGCACCCCAGCGCAGGAGCGCGGGGCGTTGGAACATCAAAGCGGACATCGGACGGGAAGAAGGCGGGAAGAAGGCGGGAAGGGGGAGGAAAGGCGCGCAGTCTACGCACCCGCTCACAAGGTCGGTCTCAGGACCTTCCAGACGTTGTCCAGCATCACCGGGTGCGCCTTGGCCAGCGGATGGATGCGGTCGCCCTGGAACCACTCCGCCATGTCCGGGCGGTCGGCCACGCCGGCCAGCAGGAAGGGCACCAGCGACACCTTCTCCTCCTGGGCGACGACCTGGAAGCTGCCCTCGAAATCGCGCGCGTAGCTGGCGCCCATGTTCGGCGGGATCTGCATGCCGACCACCGTCACCTTCGCGCCGGCCGCCTTGCCGGCCTGCACCATCGCCTTGAGGTTGTCGCGGGTCATCTTCAGCGGCAGCCCGCGCAGCGCGTCGTTGCCGCCGAGCTCGATGATCAGGTGCGTCGGGCGATGCTGCAGGAGCAGCGCCGGCAGCCGCGAGCGACCGCCCGAGGTCGTGTCGCCGCTGATGCTGGCGTTGATCACCTCGGCGCCGAGCTTCTGCGCCTTCAGGCGCTGGTCCAGCAGCGCCACCCAGCCGCTGCCGCGGGCCAGGCCGTACTCGGCCGACAGGCTGTCGCCCAGCACGACGATGCGGCGCGCGGCCGCGCCCGGCGCGGCACCCCCTTCGGTGCGACCTTGCGCCGCGACAGGCCCGGCCAGGACCCCGGTCGCGACGAGGGTCGCGACACAGGCGCTACAGTGCAACATCCATTCACGGCGGCGCATCTGCGGTTGATTCATGGTTCAGAACATCCTCGAAGTCGATCACGTCAGCAAGTCGGTCCAGGATGCCGACGGCGTGCTGACCATTCTGCATGACATCAATTTCCAGCTGCAGGCGCGGGAGTCGGTGGCCATCGTCGGCGCCTCGGGCTCCGGCAAGAGCACGCTGCTGTCCATCCTCGCCGGCCTGGACACGCCGTCCGAAGGCACCGTGCGGCTGCAGGGGCAGAACATGTTCGCGCTGGACGAGGACGGGCGCGCCGCGCTGCGCGGGGCGCACCTGGGGTTCGTGTTCCAGAGCTTCCAGCTGCTGGCGCACCTGACCGCGCTGGAGAACGTCATGCTGCCGCTCGAACTGCGCGGCGAGCGGGACGCGCGGGCGCAGGCCAAGCTCATGCTGGAACGCGTGGGGCTGGGGCAGCGGCTGTCGCACTATCCGCGCGTGCTGTCGGGCGGGGAACAGCAGCGCGTGGCGCTCGCCCGCGCCTTCGTGCAGCAACCGGCGCTGCTGCTGGCCGATGAACCGACCGGCAGCCTCGACTACGCCACCGGCGAGCAGGTCATGGCGCTGATGTTCGAGCTCAACCGGGAGTTGGGGACCACGCTCGTCATGGTCACCCACGATCAGAGCATCGCGGCGCGCTGTGAGCGTCAGCTGAAGATCTCGGCCGGGCATCTGCAGGACATCACGATGGCGGATCTGCCGGCTTGAGGGCGCTGGCATGCCCCGTATGGAGCGTTGGCCGCCATTGCAAGGGGCCACAGGCGGCAAGCGCCTGAACCCCTAGCAATGCCGTCCCCGACCACCATCGGCCTTCGACGGTTTTGCGACCGGGGACGTCGGCAGACGTCGGGAGCGGTGGGACGGGCAGGGATCGTCAGTGGCGCGCGGGGCGCGCCGCGCGCTCGCGCAGGCGCCTTCTGCGCTCGAAGCGGATGACGGCCCACCAGCCGATGTAGACGATCACGTAGAGGGCCAGGCCCAGGATGACGCCGGCGAGCGGCAGGCCCACCAGCAGCGGCGTGCCCAGCTCGGAGAGCCATTGGCTCAGCGCGTGCCACCAGCTCGACGGATCGCTCCAGTTGAGCGCAAGTTCCTTCGGGGCGGAGATCGGGCCGTGGATGCCCAGCACCTGACGGCCCAGGAAGATCGCCAGCGTCCAGATCGGCACCAGCGTCAACGGATTCGTCAGCCAGGTCGCGGCAATCGCCGCGGCGACGTTGGCCCGGCAGGCGATCGCCACCACGGCCGCCAGCAGCATCTGCGTCGGCAACGGGATCACGCCGACGGCCAATCCCAGTCCCGCACCCAACGCCACGCGCCGCCGGTGCGCCACCCACAGCCAGGGGCGCTCCTTCAGGTAAAGGCCCAGCCACTTCAAGCCCTTGGTCTGTTCCAGGGACTCGGGCGAGGGCAGCAGTCGGCGGGCAAGGCGGGAAGCCGTCATGAGGTCATCAAGCGATCATCAGATGTGAAAAGCCCGCGCGGCTGACCTGCAGCGGCGCGGGCTCTGAACAGTACAGCAAAGACTGTTCGGATCGGCGATCAGTTCTGGGAGAACTTGAAGTCGGTCTTGGCCTTGGAGCGCAGTTCCTCCTGGAAGTCCGCGACCTTCTGCTGCTGCATGCGCTGCACGATCTGGGCCTTGACGTCGTCGAAGGCCGGGAACTGCGCCTGGCGCGTCTCTTCCAGCTTGATGATGTGGAAGCCGAACTGCGACTTCACCGGCTCCTGCGTCATCTCGCCGGCCTTCAGCTTGGCCAGGGCCGCGCTGAATTCAGGCACGTAGGCGTCCGGCGCGGACCAGCCCAGGTCGCCGCCGTTCTGGGCGGAACCGGTGTCCTTGGAGTTCTTGGTCGCGAGGTCCTCGAACTTGGCGCCGCCGTTCAGCTGCTTGACCAGCGCCTTGGCGTCTTCTTCCTTCTCCACCAGGATGTGGCGGGCGTGGAATTCGGTGCCGGAGGCCTGGGCCTTGAACTTGTCGTACTCGGCCTTCGCGTCGGCGTCGGTGATCGGGTTCTTCTTGGCGTAGTCGGCGAACAGCTCGCGGATCAGCAGGGACTGGCGGGCCAGTTCCATCTGGTTCTTGTAGTCGTCGGTCTTGTTCAGGCCGCGCTTCTCGGCTTCCTGCAGGAAGATCTCGCGCAGGACGACCTCTTCCTTGACCTTGTTCTCCATCTCGGGGCTGCGCGGCTGGCCACCCTTGGTGATCTGGCTGATCAGCACGTCGGCGCGGGCCTTCGGCACGGGCTTGCCGTTCACGATCGCGATGTTCTGGGCGAGGGCCGGCAGGGCCACGGCGCCGATGACCGCCACGGTGGCGGCGAGCACAAACTTCTTCATGATGGGTAAAGGGCCTTTCGACTCTCGGGTGAGCGTGAACGCTCCAAAACAAAGCGCCGACTGGCGGCGCTGCTAGAGACCTGGTTTCTGCTGTTCGTCGGGCGCGCGCGCATCGATGGCGAGCGCGTGGATGCCCTTCTGCATCAGATCGGCGAGGGCATCATATACGAGCCGATGCCGATGCACCCTGGGTAAACCGGCAAAGCGCGCGCTCACGATTTCGAGGTAGTAATGGCCTCCCTCGCGTGCGCCGGCATGCCCCGCGTGATGCGCGCTGTCGTCCCTCAGGCGCAGCACCACGGGCGACAGCGCCGCCCTCAGGCGGGCCTCGATCTCGACCGAGGGCGTGGCCGCCGGATTCGGCGCCGAGGCCGATGCCGACGGGGGATTCGCGCCGGTGCCGTCGCCGCTCACGGCTTGGGCTCCTCGGCGGCGGCCTCGGTCTCATGCGGAAGATGCCGGCTCATGTAGACGCCCTGGCCCAGCGTGAACAGCACGATCAGACCGGTCGAACCGAAGGCCTTGAAGTTGGCCCAGGCCTCGGTGCTGAAGGCGTAAGCGACGTAAAGATTGGCAAAACCCATCAGCCCGAAGAAGGCCACCCAGGCCCAGTTGAGTCGTGTCCATGCGGCATCGGGCAGCGGCAGTTCAGCGCCCAGCATCTTGCGCAGCAGGTTCTTGCCGAGGAAGACGTGGCTGATGAAGAAGGCCGCGGAGAACGCCCAATAGAGCATCGTCGGCTTCCACTTGATGAAGGTCTCGTTATGGAAGTAGACGGTGGCCGCCCCGAGCGTGACCACCAGGCCCAGGCTGATCCACAGCATCAGGTCGACCTTGCGGCCGCGCAGCTTCAGGAAGAGGACCTGCGAGATCGTCGCGAGCATCACGACGAGGGTGGCGAGCAGCACCGGCGCCTCGGTCGCGCCGACCTTGCCGCCGGACACCAGGAAACCGAGGTGCTCGGTGGCGAAGGCCGCCGCCGCATCCGGCCGTCCGTCGGCGACCTTGAACGTGACGAAGAACAGCAGGAGCGGCAGGAAATCGAGCAGGAGCTTCATTCGGGAATCAGTACGGCTAGGCGCTCAGCGCTGGGGCTCGAAGTCTATCGCGGCGGAATTGATGCAGAAGCGCTCGCCCGTCGGGTCCGGACCATCGGGGAAGACGTGGCCCAGGTGGGTGCCGCAGTGGTTGCAACGCACCTCGACGCGGACCATGCCGTGGGTCGAATCGACGACGCGCTCCACGACCTCGGCGTTGATCGGCTCGTAATAGCTGGGCCAGCCGCAGCCGGCGTCGAACTTGGTGTCCGCCTTGAACAGCGGCGTGCCGCAGCCGATGCAGTTGTAGTTCCCGGCTTCCCAGTGGTCCCAGTACTTGCCGGTGAAGGCGCGTTCGGTCGCGGCATGCCGGGCGACCTGGTACTGCGTCGGGTCCAGCTGCTCGCGCCACTCGGCGTCCGTCTTCTTGACGGGGTAGGCGGTGTCGCGATCGCGGTCCTGGTCGGTGGCGTCTTGGATGAACTTGTCGTAGCGGCTCATGATGAACAGGAAACCTCCAGCGTTTGCGCCCAGTCGGGCGGGAAACCGGCGTCGGACGCCAGCGCGGGCTCGTCGAACGGACGTCGCAGCACGTCGAGCAGCCGGCGCACCTCGCTGAAGTCGCCGGCCTCGGCCCGTTGGATCGCCGTCTCGGCCAGGTGGTTTCTCAGGACCACCGCCGGGTTCACGGCATTCATCCGTCGGGCACGGGACGCAAGTGCGTCCGCCGGCTCGATCTTCAAGCGCGCCGCATAGCGCGACGCCCACGCGTCGAAGCCGGCGCGGTCCAGGAACAGGTCGCGGAGGCCCGAATCCGCCGCCGCCTCCAGCGGCTGCGCCGGATCGAAGCCCGCCAGCCGGCGGTGCGCGATCGTGTAGTCGGTGTGATGTGCAGCCAGCAGGCGCAGCCAGTCGTCGATCAGCGGGCCGTCCTCGCCGCGCTCGTCGACCTCGGCGCTGAGGCCGAGCTTCGCGCGCATCGCGCCGAGCAGCGCGGCGCCGAAGCGGTCGCGGTAGATCTCCAGCGCCTCGATCAGCTCGTCGCCGGCCGCCTCCGCATCGGTGGCTATGCCGGGCATCAGCGGCAGCAAGGCCTGCGCCAGCGCATGCAGGTTCCAGAACGCGACCTGCGGCTGCCGCGCGAAGGCGTAGCGGCCCTGGTGGTCCGAGTGGTTGCAGATGTGGCCCGGATCGAAGCCGTCCATGAAACCGAACGGGCCGTAGTCGATGGTCAGGCCCAGCATCGACATGTTGTCGGTGTTCATCACGCCATGCATGAAGCCGACGGCCTGCCACTGCGCGACCAGCTCGGCGGTCTGCGCGGCGACCTTGGACAGCGCCGCGGTCACCGGATTCGGCGCGTCGGCGCACTCCGGCGCGTGATGGCGGACGAAGAAGTCGAACAGCTCGCGCGTGCGGGCTTCCATGCCGTGATGGGTGAAGTGCTCGAAGTGCCCGAAGCGCAGGAAGCTGGGTGCGACGCGCGTGACGATGGCGCCGGTCTCGACGCGCTCGCGCTGCACCTTCAGCGAGGTCGAGCCGGTGATTGCGAGCGCGCGTGTGGTCGGGATGCCCAGCGCGGCCATGGCCTCGGAGCAGAGGAACTCGCGGATCGACGAGCGCAGCACCGCGCGGCCGTCGCCGCGGCGCGAGTAGGGCGTCAGGCCCGCGCCCTTGAGCTGGAGTTCGAAGTGGCCGTTCGGACCGTCGACGCCGCCGAGCAGCAGCGCGCGACCGTCGCCCAGCTGTCCGGCCCACACGCCGAACTGATGGCCGCTGTACACGGTGGCCAGCGGCTTCATGCCGGCGAGGCGGGCGTTGCCGCTGAAGGCCTCGAGGGCCGCGGGGCGAGTCCACCAGTCGTCGGGCCAGCCGAGCAGGGCGGCGCAGTCGGGACTGGTCGCGACCCAGTGCGGATCGGGCAATCCGGTGCCGGGGAGTTCGGTGAAGAAGTCGGACCCGAGGCTGGCGAAGCGATGGCTCCAGCGATCAGGCTCGGCGCCTGGGAAGTCCGCGTCGAGGCCAGTGTGGAGGCCCGCGTTGAGAGGCGCATTCATGGCGGCAGTTTACCGAGCCCCTCATGGCCCTGCGGCTCGCGGGGTACCGACGGAGGACGATGCGGCCAGAAAGACAAAAGGCCCGCAGTGAGAGGGGCTCACTGGGGCCGGAGTGGCGCTGGGGGTTCCCGGAGGGACGCCCCCTGCGCCGCGGAGAGCCCGCGCTTGGCGAAGCGCAGGCGCTCGAGGGTGTCAACCGAGCTTGAAGCTCGACACCGTATCGACGAGCTGTGCCGACTGGTCCTTCAGCGACTCCGCCGCCGCTGCCGACTCCTCGACGAGTGCCGCGTTCTGCTGCGTCATCTGGTCGAGCTGCCGGACCGCCTGGCCGATCTCCCCGAGGGTGAGCGACTGCGCCGCGCTGGACGAGGAGATCTCCCCGATGATGCGGGTCACGCGCTCGACGCTGGTGACGATCTCGCGCATCGTGCTGCCGGTTTCGCCGACCAGGCGCGAGCCGCCGTCCACGCGTTCGACCGACGCGGAGATCAGCGTCTTGATCTGCTTGGCGGCTTCCGCGCTGCGCTGGGCGAGCGAGCGCACCTCGCTGGCGACGACCGCGAAACCGCGGCCCTGCTCGCCGGCGCGCGCCGCTTCCACCGCGGCGTTCAGCGCGAGGATGTTGGTCTGGAAGGCGATGCCGTCGATGACGCCGATGATGTCGGCGATCTTGTTGGACGACTGCTGGATCTCGTTCATCGTCGCGACGACCTGCTCGACCATCGCGCCGCCACGGCCGGCGACCTGCGAGGCCGTCTGCGCCAGCGCATCGGCTTCGCGCGCCGATTCGGCGTTGAGCTTCACGCCTTCGCCGAGCTGGGCCATCGCGGCGCCGGTCTCTTCGAGGCTGCTGGCGGCCTGCTCGGTGCGGTTGGAGAGGTCGGCGTTGCCGGTGGCGATCTCGCTGGACGCGTGGCGGACCTGGTCGGCGGACGAGCGCACGCTGGCGATGGTCGCGGCCAGGCGCTGCTGCATCTCCTGCAGCGAGCGGCGCAGTGAGGCGACCTCGTCGGTGCCGTCCACGTCGGCGCTGCGGCGGCTCAGGTCGCCGTCGGCGATGGCCTGGCTGAGCGACTGCGCCTCGGCCAGCGGCTCGGTCACCGAACGCGTGATCACCAGCGCGATGCCCACGCCCAGCACGATCGCCACCGTCATCAGCGCGATGACCAGGTTGCGGGTGCTCTCGGCCTCGGCCTGCGCTTCCTTGCGGGCGGACTGCAGCAGGTCGCGGGTGTGTTCGGCGAACTTGTCGATCGCGGCCAGATAGTCGTTCATCGCCGGGATCAGCTGCGCCGCAGCGGCCGCCTTCACGTCGCCGCCGCCTTCCTTGACCTTGATGGCCGCCTCGCGGGCGTCCTGGTACTTCTTGCGGGCCGCGCCGATCTCGTCGATCAGGCGCGCGCCTTCCTTCTCGGTGATGCTGTCGTCCAGCTCCTTCTGGATCTTGTCGATCCGCGCCGACAGCTCCTTCGAGCGCGACGTGAACGCCTTGACGAAGTTCTCGTCGTCGACGACCAGCTGCACGATGCGACGCTGGATGTTGCCTTCGGTCAGACCCGACCACTGGCGCGAGATCTCCAGCGTGTGCATGTCGACCTCGACCAGGCGCTCGATGCGCTGATGCAGCATCGACACCCGCACGACGCCCACCGCCGAGGCCACGGCCATCAGCACGATCACCAGCGCGAAGCCGGCCAGCACACGGCTACGAAGCCGCCAACGATTCAGATTCAGCATCTCGGGAGTCCTTCTTCTTCGCGGCAGACCGGGCCCGGCAGGCCTGAGGCCCTGAGCCGGTCATGTCAGCTTTGAAATGTTTGATACGCGGACGCGATGCTGCCTGCCTCAGGTGAAAACTGATCGGTGGATATGCGGGGTGTGCCGTGAACAAAAGCGCGGAAGGCGTTGTCGTGAACCCGCGTGTGGGTTAATCGCCGCAGCTTGTGCGAGATGCGGTCAACTTGCAGGCCACGGGCCGACCCCGGTCCCGCCCCTAGCGCTGCCCGGGACCTCGCCCCGGCGGCGGCGGGACGTCGAAGAGATTGATCGCCTGCGGCTGGTCCAGCACCAGGTCCGAACGCGCGCAGGCGACGCAGGGGAGGATCCAGCCTTCGTCCTTTTCCTCGCGCGACAGGCCGGGCCATTCGACGCGGTAGTCGACGCGGCCCGAGACCAGCTTCGCGATGCAGGCGCGGCAGGTGCCGTTGCGGCAGGAATGGGGCAGGCGAAGGCCATGGTCGAGCGCCGCGAGCAGCAGCGTCTCGTCCTCGGGCGCGTCGAAGCGCCATCCCTGGGGATGAAGGTCGACCGCGTGGACCGCCGGCGCGGGCGCAGACGGGGGCAGTGAAGGCGCGCCGGTCTCCTCGGCGGCATCAGGGGCGTGATCCATGGGCGCCATCATGCCGTGCGCTAAGCTTGTCCGATGCCTCACGTCACCACTGCCACCTCGGGGAACGATGCGTCCGTCGCACCGGTCATCCAGTCCGCCCGGGCTTTCTTCGACCAGCTCAACCGCGATTACGTCGCGGTCCACAAGCGCAAGGAAGACCTGTTCTGGGCCACCTACATGGCCACCAGCGAGGACCACGAGGGCTTCGGCCGTGCCGAGACCGACTACAAGGCCTTCATCTCCGATCCGGCGAAGCTGGAGGCCACGCGTGCGCACCTGGCTGCGGTGGAAGCCGTGCTCGGATCCGCGCCGGGCGCCGGCGGTGATGCCGGCGCGGACGCCCGCCAGGCACTGGCCCACGGCCTGCGCGGCTGGCTGGGCGTGTTCGAGGCCAACATCGTCGACAACGACGAAGGTCGTCGGCTGATGGCCGAGCTGATCGAGGCGGAGCGGGTGCTCTTCGCCAAACGCAAGGACTTCGCGCCGACGCATGTCAACGACTGCGGCGAGACCGAAGCGGCCACGCTGACGATGCTGTCGACCAACGCGGCCACCAACCCGGACGAATCCCGTCGCCGCAGCTCCTACGAGGCGCTGCACGGCATCGAGCGCTGGGTGCTGGAGAACGGCTTCCTGGAGATCGTCGCGCTGCGCAACCGGCTGGCGCGGGCGCTGGGTTTCCCCGACTACTTCGAGATGAAGCTGCGCAAGAACGAGCGCATGACGAAGGCCGAGCTCTTCGGCGTGCTCGACGACTTCGTCGCCCGCACCGAGCAGGCGCAGCAGCGCGCGCACGACGCGCTCATCGCGAAGCACGGCGCCGATGCGCTGGCGCCCTGGAACCTGCGCTTCCACAGCACCGGCGACGTGACCCGCCGGATGGACCCGTACATGCCCTTCGGTCCGGCGCTGCGGCGCTGGGTGCGGAGCTTCCGCCGGCTGGGCATCCAGTACCGCGGCGCGACGATGCGCCTGGACCTGTTGCAGCGCCCGGGCAAGTACCAGAACGGCTTCTGCCACGGCCCGCTGCCGACCTGGTTCGACGAGCAGGGCCGCTGGCACGCCGGCGAGATCAACTTCACCGCCGAGGCCAAGCCCGACCAGGTCGGCAGCGGCGCGCGGGCGATGATGACCCTGTTCCACGAGGGCGGCCATGCGGCCCACTTCGCCAACGTGACGCAGAACTCGCCGTGCTTCTCGCAGGAGTTCGCGCCGACCTCGATGGCCTATGCGGAGACGCAGTCGATGTTCTGCGACAGCCTGCTGGGCGATGCGGACTGGCTCAAGCGGTATGCGCGCACCGTCGACGGACAGGCGATTCCCGACGAACTGATCCACGACCGCATCGCTTCGGCGCAGCCGATGCGCGCCTTCGACGAGCGCGCGATCGCCGTGGTGCCGTACTTCGAGGCCGCGCTGTACGCGATGTCCGATGAAGAGCGCACGCCCGAAGCCGTGCTGGCGCTGGCCCGCGCGATGGAGCGCCGCATCCAGGGCGTGGACCGCGCGCCGCGGCCGATCCTGGCGATCCCGCATCTGCTGAACCAGGAGTCGGCGGCCTCGTATCAGGGCTACCTGCTGGCCCACATGGCGGTCTACCAGACGCGAGCGTTCTTCCTGCAACGCGACGGCTACCTCACCGACAACCCGGCGATCGGACCGGCGCTCGCGCAGGCCTACTGGGCGCCGGGCAACAGCCTGTCGCACGACGCGACGTTGCGCCGGCTGACCGGCGAGGGCTTCTCGGCGCGTTATCTGGCCGAGGCCTGCGACGAGACGGTCGAGCAGGCCTGGGCGAAGGCGCAGGACCTGCTGGAGGCGTCCGGGCGCCGCGGCGAACGCACCGACGACGGTCCGCCGCTGGACGCGCATGTCCGCGTGGTCCATGGCGCGGAACTGCTGGCCGACAACGGCGACGGCGGCACGGCGGCGGAGCAGGCGATGTTCGATCGCTTCGAGCACTGGATAGTCGCGAACTACGGGACGCCGGCCGCTTCGGCCGCCGCTGTCGCGCACTGACCGCGTCGTGAAGTACCTGCAGGGATATTCGCCGGCGCTGGTCGCGCAGGCGCAGCAGCTGCTGGACGCGGGCGAACTCGGCCCGCTGCTGGCGCGCAAGTACCCGCAGCCGCACGAGGTCCGCAGCGACAAGGCGCTGTTCGACTACACCCAGGACCTGAAGCAGCGCTTCATGCGCAACGCGGGACCGCTGGCGCTGGTGGCCTACGACGCCAAGCTCAAGGTCATCCAGCATGCGCTGGGCACGCACACGCGGCAGGCGGTGGTGCACGGCAACCGGCTCAAGACGCGGCGCGAGATCCGCGTCGCGACCTTGTTCCGCGAGGCGCCGGCGGAGTTCCTGAAGATGATCGTCGTGCACGAGCTCGCGCATCTGAAGGAGCTCGAGCACGACAAGGCGTTCTACGCGCTGTGCCATCACATGGCGTCGGACTACTCGCAGCTGGAGTTCGATGTGCGCCTGTGGCTGAGCGTGCGGGACCAGGAGGAGAAGCGCGCGAAGGCCCGGAAGGTCGAGGAATAGGCGCTTCCGCTATGCTCCCGGTCTTTCCAGACCGCCGACCCGCGGCGCCACGAGCGCGGCGGGTTCCCTGCCTCCAATGATTCTGCTGGCGCCCATGGAGGGCCTGCTGGACCACATGCTGCGCGACACCTTGACCCGTGTCGGCGGCGTGGACCGCTGTGTCTCCGAATTCATCCGCATCACCGATCGGCTGCTGCCGCGCCGCGTGTTCACGCGCATCGTGCCGGAGCTGCTCCACGGCGGACGCACGCGCGCCGGCGTGCCGGTGCGGGCGCAGCTGCTCGGCTCCGACCCGCAGTGCCTGGCGGAGAACGCCGCGCGGCTCGCCGAGCTCGACCCGGAAGGCATCGACCTGAACTTCGGCTGCCCGGCCAAGACGGTGAACCGCCATCGCGGCGGCGCGGTGCTGCTCGACGAGCCGGAACTGGTCGGCGAGATCGTCGCCGCGGTGCGCCGCGCGGTGCCGGCACATCTGCCGGTGTCGGCCAAGATGCGGCTCGGCAACGAGGACCGCGGCCGCATGCTCGATTGCGCCCGCGCGATCGAGGCCGCCGGCGCGTCGGAACTGGTCGTGCATGGCCGCACCAAGCGCGACGGCTACAAGCCGCCGGCCTACTGGGACCAGATCGGCGTGCTCCGTGAGGCCGTCGGCATCGACGTCGTCGCCAATGGCGAGGTGTGGACCGTCGAGGACGCGCTGCGCTGCCTGGCAGAGTCCGGCTGCACCTCGCTGATGCTGGGGCGCGGCATGGTGGCCGATCCCGGACTGGCGCTGGCGGTGCGCGCGGCGCTGGGTCATTCGCAGGGCAACGGGCAGGGCGCCGCCGCGCTGCCGTGGTCGGACGTGATCCCGCTGATGGAGGGCTTCTTCGCCCAGGTGCGTCGCAACGTGGCGACGCGCCACCAGGCGGGCCGGCTCAAGCAGTGGCTGCACTACCTTCGCCGCCACTATCCGGAAGCCGAGGAGACCCACCAACGCGTCCGCACGATCAACGCCCCCGACGTGATGGCGATGACGCTGTTTGGCCGCCCGCTCGATCCGACGGCGCCGCCGCCCGACCTGGACGACGACGACCTCGTCGACGCCTTCAGCGCCTGCGAAGCGGACGAGCCCGCCGTCGGCCCTGCCGATCCCGATCAACAACAAGACAGCGACACGCTGATCGCCGCATGACCGCCTACCGTCTGACTTCGCGCCTGCTGGCGCTCGCCGCCGCATTGGCGCCGGTGTTCGCCGGCGCCGCGACCGCCGCCTTCGCCTCCGCCTCGCCCGCCGCCAAGGACGTCGTCCCGCTGACGCTGGAGCGCGTCCTCGGCGATCCGCCGCTGCAGGGCCGCCTGGTCCGGCAGGCCGAGATCTCGCCCGACGGCGCCTGGGTGAGCTACCTGCGCCCGTCGGAGACAGACAGCGAGCAGCTCGAGCTGTGGGCGCAGCCCGCGGCCGGTGGCGCGCCGCGCAAGCTGGTGTCGGCGGCGGACGTGCTCGGCGGTCGCAGCCAGCAACTGACCGAGGCGGAACGCATGGCGCTGGAGCGCAAGCGGATCTCGCAGGGCGGCATCACCGGCTACCAGTGGTGCGGTCCGTCGGGCAAGGCGCTGCTGTTCCCGCTGTCGGGCGACCTGTACCTGGTGCGCCTCGGCGAGCAGGGGCCGAAGGCGCAACGGCTCACCAACGACGACCAGGTGCCGGAGCAGGATCCGACCTGCTCGCCCGACGGCAGCCGCATCGCCTACGTGAAGGGCGGCGAGCTCTGGGTGCAGGCGCTGGAGGGCGACGGCACCGCCCGCGCGCTGACGAAGGGTGCGACGGAGACGCGGTTCTGGGGCCTGGCCGAATTCATCGCCGCTGAAGAACTGAGCCGCCAGCGCGGCTACTGGTGGTCGCCGGACGGCAAGCAACTGCTGGCGCTGAACGTCGACGAGCGCGACGTGCCCGTGAAGACGCGCGCGCAGATCTTCTCCGACCGCACGACGATGACGCAGCAGCGCTACCCGGGCGCCGGCGAGAACAACGCCCGCGTCACCGCGTGGACGCTGCAGGTGTCGGACGGCCGCATGACGCCGCTGCCGCTGCCCTCGGACGCGGAATACATCGCCCGCGCCGGCTGGTTCGGCGACGGTACGCCGTGGCTGCAGACGCTGACGCGCGACCAGCACAAGCTGGCGCTGACCGAATACGCCCACGGCGCCGGCCCGGGCCGCACCGTGATCGACGAGCGCGATCCGGCGTGGGTCGAGGTGCATGACGACCTGCAGGAGATCGACGGCCTGACGCTGTCGGGTCAGCCGGCGCTGCTGTGGTCCAGCGAATCCTCGGGCCGTCGCCAGCTCGTGCTGGTGGACCGCCGCACCGGCGAACGCCGGCCGCTGACGAACGAGCCGGAGCCGGTCGCGCATCGTGTATGCAGCGACGGCAAGACGGTGGTGTACGCGGCGGCGCGCGACCGCGGTCGTTCGCGCGAGCTGTTCGCGATCGACCTGAACGGAACGAGTCGCCCGCTCGACGGCGCGCAGCCGCGCCAATGGCGCGACGCCCGCGGCGATGGCGACTGCTCGCGGGTGCTGGTCACGCGCGGCGCGTGGGGCGAGCCGCCGGCGCTGTCGTTGCAGGCGGTGACCGCGAAGTCCGGCGCGAAGCCGGTGGCGCTGCCGGGCGACGCCCCGGACGCGCTGCTGGCGCGCATCGTGCCGAAACCGGAGGTGGTCGACATCACCGCCGCCGACGGCCGCACGCCGCTGAACGCGCTGTACTTCGCGCCGCTGGACGGCAAGGCCGGCCCGCATCCGGTGATCGCGATGGCCTACGGCGGCCCCGGCACCTCGACGACCAACTGGAACTGGAGCCGCGACACGGCGCTGATCGCCTACTGGCAGCGGCGCGGCTACGGCGTGTTCACGCTGGACACGCGCGGCATGCAGAACCGCGACCGCGAGTTCACCCGCGCGCATCGGCTGGCCTTCGGCGCCGTCGACGTGAACGACCTGTTCGCCGCGGTGCGCCAGCTGCCGAAGCAGGTGGCGGGCGTGGATCCCAAGCGCATCGGCTTCTTCGGCTGGTCCTACGGCGGCTTCCTGGCCGAGCGCGCGATGCTGGACGCCGACACGCCGCTGGCGTCGGCCGTCGCGGTCGCCCCGCCGACCGACTGGACGCTCTACGACACGGCCTACACCGAGCGCTACCTCGGGATGCCGCAGGACGGCAAGGGCGGTCAGACCGACACGTACCGCCAGGCCAACCTCGTGCTGCGCGCGAAGCTGCTGACCAAGCCGCTGCTGATCGTGCACGGCACGGCGGACGACAACGTGCTGTTCGAACACACGCTGCGCCTGACCGAGGCGCTGCAGAACGAGGCGAAGCCGTTCGAACTGATGATCTACCCGGGCAAGGCGCACGGCATCGCGGGGCGCAGCGCGAAGCTGCACCTGTACCGCACGATCGACGCCTTCTTCGCGCGCACGCTGGCGCGTTGAGCGCCGGCCTCACGAGACAGGAGCGGAGCGATGGCGCTGGTGTATTCCACGAACGGCGGGCGCGTGTGCCCGGACTGCCGGCAGGCGCAGGCCGACTGCCGCTGCAAGGCGCAGGCGGCGAACGCCGTGCTGGGCGACGGCAAGGTGCGCGTGCGCCGCGAGACGGCGGGCCGCAAGGGCAAGGGCGTGACGGTCATCCTCGGCCTGCCGATGACGGCGGCCGATCTGACCGAGACGGCCAAGAAGCTCAAGGCCGCCTGCGGCAGCGGCGGCACCGTCAAGGACGGCACGATCGAGATCCAGGGCGATCACCTGGACAAGGTGATGGCCTGGCTGACGACGGCGGGATTCGCGCCGAAGAAGGCGGGCGGCTGAGGCTCAGCGCCCGTTCAAGCGGACGCCCGCAGGGTGAGCGTGTGCCAGCGCGTCCCGCTCGCGCTCAGCACCGCATCGCTCACCGTGTGGGCGGCGAGCGAGAACCCCATCGTCGCCAGCAGCGTCGCCACGCGCGCCGGCGCGTGATTCGCGAAACGTCGGCCGTCGACGTCGCGACCTTCGGCCAGCGAGCCGTCGAGTTGCTCGGGCAGCGACAGCAGCATCACCGTGCCGGGCGCGGCATGGCGGCCATCGGCGGACCGCCGCAGCGTGGCGGCCAGCGCGGACAGCGCGTCCGGCAGGGCGTCCTCCCCGACATGCATCAGCACCGCGCTGCACACGACGCCATCGAAGCCCTCCGGCACCGCGTCGGCGAAAGGGCGGCCCAGGTCGGGCAGGGCGCCTTCACGAAGCCGATGCAGGCGATGCAGCCGATCCGCCAGCGCCGGGAACTGAGCCAGCGCGCGTGCCCGCATCTCCGCGCTCGGCTCGACGCCGTACGCGTCCAGTCCGGCCGCCAGCATCCCGGCGACATCGCGTCCCGCACCCGCCCCGACATCGAGCACCCGGCTGCCCCGCGGCAGCGCCGCCTCGACGACCGGCAGCATCGCGCTGCGAGGTGACTCGGGCTGCGAGGCGAGACGCTCGGCGTAACGCCGGTAGAAGTCGTCGGTGTCTGGGTCGGTGCGTTCCATGCGTTCCATGATGCCGCAAGCGCTGGCGAGAACTCCGGGCGGATACCGGCCCCCGAGTGAGGGGTCCGGTTGCATCCGGTGACGCGAGTTGCGACGTTTGCACGTGCGGTCGCCGGGGCAGCGTCCTAAGGTTGCCTCGTCCGGCCCCACCTCCCCGGGGGCCGCGGAGACCGTCCATGCGTCCTTCCCAGTTCGGTGCGCTCCACAGCGACACAGGCTCGCGCAGCAGCCTCGGCCCTGCCTTCGGGCACAGCCAGGGCCGATATCTGCTGCGGTTCGAGTCGCTCTTCCACTCGGGCCGCGGCCTGTCCTTCCCCTGCGACGAGCGGGGCCAGGTCATGCTGGACCTGCTCAGCGAGCAGGCCCGCGACAACTACCTCTTCGCCCGCGCCGTCGTCGGTCACGAGTACGCGACGCCGGTGGTCCGGCGCTGCGACGAGTAGTTCCCGGCTGCGACCTCAGCGCGCCGCGAGCTGCGCCGCGTCGTACTGCCCCAGCACCCATTGCAGTCCCGCCAGGTGCTGCTGGTCGTGGCTGCACAAGTAGTGGATCAGCGACTTGAAGGTCAACGGGCCGTAGCCCTCGAAACGTGCCCGGCGTGCCAGCTGCTCCGGCGTGATCGCCGCCAGCAGCGCCAGCGTCTCCCGGCGGGCCGCGGCGAAAGCGGCCAGCGCGGTCGCGGCATCGTCCTCGCCGTACCTGCGCTCGCGCGCCAGCGCTTCGGTGTCCAGCGACGCCAGGAGCGGATCGTCCTCGGCCAGCGTGCGGCGGATGCGCTGCTGGTAGCCGTCGATCTCGATGTCGCGCACGTGGCAGACCTGCTCGATCGCGGTCAGCGGCTCGCTCGGGACACCGTCCCAGGACGACGGCGCCCAATGCCGGGCTTCGACGGGGAAGAGCGCGAAGTGCGCGGCGAGTTGCGCGGGGAAGGCCGCCAATGCGTCCAGCGTGACGGCGTCGATGGCGGAGCAGGAAAGGGATGTCTTGGCGATGGCGGTCATGCCGCCGATATTAGGCGCCGGTCTGCGGGACAATCACGCGTTTTCCGATTCCCCACGCACGATCCTGTCATGAGCGACACCACCCGCCCCGAACTGCCCGACCACCTGTCCATCGACCCGCGCAGCCCGCATCACGTCGCCGCCGTGTTCGAGCACGACATCGGCATCCTCTTCAACGGCAAGGAACGCAAGGACGTCGAGGAGTACTGCGTCTCCGAAGGCTGGATCCGCGTCCCCGCCGGCAAGACGGTGGACCGCAAGGGCCAGCCGATGATGATCAAGCTCAAGGGCAAGGTCGAAGCGTTCTACAAGTGACGCTCAGCGCCTCGGCCAGCTGACCGCCACCCACAGGCCGCCGCCCTCGCGGTGGCCCATCGCGATGCGGCCGCCGTGCGCCTCGGCGATCTCGCGCGCGAGCGCCAGGCCCAGGCCGCTGCCGCCGCGCTTGGTCGAGTAGAACGGCATCAGCGCCTGCGACAGCTGCGCCTCGGTCATGCCCGGGCCGCGGTCGCCGACCTCGATGCGCCAGTCCTCGCGCGCCGCGCCGACGCTCAGGCTCACGTCTTCCGGCGCACTGCCGGACTCGTGCGCGTTCTTCAGCAGGTTGATCAACGCCTGCTCCATCTGCGCCGCGTCGAAACGTCCCGGCACCGCGGGCAGCTCGCCCGTCAGCGCGAAGGCGTAGTGCGCCCCCAGCGAGTCGACGAAGGGGCGCCAGTCCACCGGCGCCAGCACCGGCGCCGGCAGTTTCGCGAAGCTCGCGTAGCCCGCCAGGAACTGGTGCAGGTGCCTGGCCCGGTCGCCGATGCTGGCGAAGACGCCGGGCACGCGCTCGTGCATGCCGCGGCGCGACAGCTCCGCGCCGCTGTGCGCCAGCGAGGAGATCGGCGCCAGCGAGTTGTTCAGCTCATGGCTGATCACGCGGATCACCCGCTTCCAGCTGGCGACCTCCTGGCGCGACAGCTCCTTCGTCATGCGACGCAGCAGCCGCAGGCGGTGCGGCTGTCCCTGCAGCCGGAAGTCGCGCATCGACAGGTGGTAGCGCTCTTCCTGACCGTCCTGCATGACGCTGAACAGGCCGTCCTGCGCGCCCGCGAAGGCCAGGCGCAGGTCTTCGGGCGCATGCACCAGCAGCTCGTCGAGCCCGCGTCCGGCCAGGCTGCGGCCCTGGTCCATCAACTGCCGCGCGGCGATGTTGGCGTAGGCGATGCGCTCGTTCGCATCGGTCAGCAGCAGCGCCACCGGCGTGTTCTGCACCACCGTGTCCAGCAGCAGCTCGCGTTGCGCGAGGTGGCGGCGCTGTTCGCGCAGGGCCAGGCCCAGCTCGCTGTGCAGGCGCGTGAGTGTCGACAGCTCCGACAGGCCGCCGGGCGGCTCGGCGGCGATGCCGCTGCCGAACTCGCCGTCGCGGTAGCTGAGCACGGTGCTTTCCAGCGCCCGCAGCAAACGCGACAACGGCATCAGCAGCAGGCTCGCCAAGCCCCAGACGATCGGCAGCATCAGCACGAAGGTGAGCCCGACCGCGGCGGCGCTCCAGGTGCCGGGCGCCTCGTGGCCCATCGACTGGAGCAGTTGCGGCACCGGCCACAAGGTCAGCGTCAGGTGGATCAGGACGGCGGCGATGGCCGCCGCGATCAGGCACAGCGCCAGCCGCATGTGCAGCGAGCGGTGCCAGCCCGATCGTCGGGACGCCGGGCGCTGCCGTGGGGGCGGCGACGCCTCGCTCATCCGATGTCCAACCCGTAGCGCTCCATGCGTCGGTACAGCGCCTGGCGCGACAGGCCCAGCGACTGCGCCGCCCGGCTGATCACGCCCGAGGCCGATTCCAGCGCGGCGATCACGGCCTCGCGGCTCGGTTCGTCGAGGTTGCGCGACCCCAGCGGCACCGTCAGCGGCGACACGGCCGGCAGCGCCAGGTCCTGCTCGCCGATCACCCGGTCGGGCGCCAGCAGCGCGGCGCGCTCGATGGCGTTCTTCAGCTCGCGGACATTGCCCGGCCACGGGTGCGCCAGCAGCGCCTCGCGCGCGGCGTCGCCGAGCGTCGCGCGGCCGGCCAGGAAATGCTCCGCCAGCGGCAGGATGTCGGGCGCGCGCTCGGCCAGACCCGGCAGCGCGACCTCGATCACGTTGAGCCGGTAGTACAGGTCCTCGCGGAAGGTGCCGGCGCGCACCATCGCGCGCAGGTCCGAGTTGGTCGCCGAGATCACCCGCACCGTCGTCTGCCGCGAACGGCTGGAGCCCAGGCGCTCGAAGCGGCCCGTCTCCAGCACCCGCAGCAGCTTCACCTGGCCGGCCAGCGGCAGGTTGCCGATCTCGTCGAGGAACAGGGTGCCGCCGTCGGCGGCCTCGAAGCGGCCCTCGCGCGCGCGCGCCGCGCCGGTGAAGGCGCCGCTCTCCGCGCCGAAGAGTTCAGCCTCGATCAGCTCGCCCGGCAGCGCGCCGCAATTGATCGCGACGAAGGGACCGTCGGCCACCGCCGAGTTGGCGTGCACGATCGCCGCGACGCGTTCCTTGCCGCTGCCGTTCGGACCGGTGACCAGCACCGGGGCGGCCGAGCGCGCCACCTGGCACGCGAGTTCCAGGCAGCGCAGCAGCGCCGGCGATTCGACGACCAGCCCGTCGAGGCGGTAGCGGCGACGCAGCTCGTCGCGGCGCTGGCGCTGCTCGTGCCGGCTCTCGCGCAGCGCGCGGCCGTTCTCCGCCAGCTCCAGCAGGTTCTCGACCGTCGCCAGCAGCTTGGTGTCGTCCCAGGGCTTGGCCAGGTAGTCCGCCGCGCCGGCCTTCACCAGCGCCACCGCCTGTTCCAGCTGCGTCCAGGCGGTCAGCAGGATGATGGGCAGGTCGGGGTGGCGTTCGCGCAGCTGCTGGAAGAGCGCGCGACCTTCCTCGCCGGAGGTGGTGTCGGCGCTGAAGTTCATGTCCTGGATCACCAGGTCGACGCGGCGCTGCGCCAGCAGCGCCAGGCCCTCGACCGGTGAGGCCGCGTAGAGCGGATCGATGTCGTGCAGCGAGAGCAGCAGCGACAGCGCCTCGCCGACACCGGCATGGTCATCGATGATCAGGACGGTTCTCATTGGAGGCGCAGCATAGCAATGGGAACCATCAACCGCCGCGCAACGCCGCCACCGGCGGCAGCGCCGCGGCCCGGCGCGCCGGCGCGAACACCGCGATCTGGCCCAGCGCCCACAGCACGACAGCGCCCAGCGGCAGGTAGACGAGGGGCAGGCGCGGCAGCTCGTAGCTGCGCATCAGCAGCAGGCTGATGCCGTAGGCGCCGATCATGCCCAGCACGATGCCGGCGGTGGACAGCAGCAGGTTCTCGGTCTGGAAGTAGCGCAGGATCTGGCCGCGCGTGGCGCCCAGCGCGCGCCGCGTGCCGATCATGCGCGTGCGCTGCTGCACCCAGAAGCTGGCCAGGCCGACGATGCCGAAGGCCGTCACCACCAGCAGCCCGACGCAGACGCCGGCCAGCAGCTGGATCATCGATCGGTCCTGCCGGTAGTACTTGCTGCGCAGCGTCTCGACCGTGTCCTGGTCGCGGATCACGCGGCGCAGGCCGGGACTGTTGGCCAGCAGCTTGTCCCCGGCGGCCTTCAGTACCGCCGCCCGGTCGGCGCCTGGCGCGACACGGATCATGAAGTTGCCGCTGCGGAAGCTCGGCTGCACGGGGAACATCATCGTGTTCAGCGCGTTCTCGTCCTGGGAGCCCGGGTTGGGCGAAGGCAGGTCCTTCACCACGCCGACGACGCGCTGCGGCTCGTTGCCGTAGACGTAGATGGCCTTGCCCACGGCCGACTCGCCGGGCCAGAGGCGCTCCGCCAGCGTCCTGTTGACGATCACCGCCGGCACCCGCGGGTCGGGGTTGTTGTCCAGCGACGGGCCGGAGACGAACTCGTTGGCCTCGAAGTCGCGACCCTCGAGCAGCTGCAATCCCAGCGTCCGGATGAAGCCGGGGCCGACGGTGTACTGGCCGGCCACGACGCGGCTGGGCTGGCTGGCGTCCGCGCTCAGGCGCACGCCGGTATTGCTGGAACTGCGACCGTAGGGGAACTGGTTGGTCAGGGTGACCGAGTCCACGCCCGGCACCTGGCGGAGCGCGGCCAGGTCGGCCTGCGTCTGCGGCTCGGGATTGTCGACTCGCGCCATGCTCGACAGCGACAGGGTGGTCAGCGCCGATTCGGCGACGCCGGTCTCCGCGGTGATGCGTTCGACACGCTGGAAGATCAGGAACAGCGCATTGCACACGATCGCGCAGGTCAGCGCGATCTGCAGCACGATGAGGCCGGCGGCGGTCTTGTGACGCTTGAGCGTCGACAGGATGGGCAGGATGTCCATGGTGAGCTCCTCAGGGCCTCATTGCGTCTTCAACTGGATGGCGGGCGTGATCTGGCACGCGCGCCACGCGGGCAGCAGACCCGCCAGCAGGCTGGCCGCGAGCGACACGCCCAGCGTGGTCGCCAGCATCTGCCAGTCGAGCTGCGCGAGCTGCGCGTAGTCCGACGGGTTCTGGCGCACCACCCACAGGCCGACCCAGGTCAGCACCAGCCCGAGCAGGCCGCCGACCAGGCCGAGCGTGCCGGCCTCGACGAGGAACTGCAGGAAGATCTGCCGCCGCGGCGCGCCGAGCGCGCGGCGCACGCCGATCTCGCCGCTGCGGCGCAGGCACTTGGCCAGCAGCAAGCCGACGGTGTTGGTCAGGCACACCGCCAGGAAGCCGAAGGCCAGCAGCACTTGCAGCTTGATGTCGCTGGGCACGACCTTGCGGATGGCCAGCCACTCGTTGACGCTGCTGAGCCTGGGGTTGGACGGGCGCTCGAAACGGCCGGCCTCGCGCTGCTGGTCGGAGTATTGCGTCAGGTAGGTCCTGTAGTCGGCAACCTGTTGCGGCGTGTCCAGCTGCACCCAGTACTGCAGCCAGGCGCAGGGCGCGTTCAGTGAGCGTGAATCGATGCCGTCGGTGCGGCCCCAGCAGTTCGTGTTGCCCGCGGCGCCGAAGCGCAGCGAATAGGACGTCGCCAGCGGGATGTAGACGTCCGCCGCCTTCGCATAGGCGCCCAGGGTCAGGTCGTAGTAGTGCGGCGCGGGGCGGAAGGGCTTCAGCACGCCCACGACGGTGAAGTCCTTGTCGCGCAGCCGCACGGTCTTGCCGCGGCTGTCCTGGCCGCCGAAGAGCTTGTCGTTGAGCTCCGCCGAGATGACGGCCACCCGGGCCTCCGACGCGTCGTCGGCGGCGGTCCAGCCGTTGCCGTAGCGGAAAGGCGCGTCGAAGGTGGCGAAGAAGTCCGACGTCGTCCAGCGTCCGCCGGTGAAGAACGGCGGCTGGGCGGCGTCGCCGGAGCCCGCCGGGTCGATCGCGACGATCGCGCCGGTCATGATGACCTGGTGCACCGCGCGCTTGGCACGCAACAGCTGTTCGGCGTCGAAGCGCGTGAGCTGCAGTGCGGGTTCGTCGCCCGGCTTCCAGTCGCGCCTGGCCCCGGCGTCGAGCTGCACATTGAAGAGCTGGCCGCTCTTGTGCGGGATCGGGTCGCCGGACATGACGTGGAACACCGTCAGCGTCGTCATGCAGGCGGCCACGCCCATCGCGATCGACAGCAGCATCAGCGCGGTCAGGCCGCGGTGGCTGCGCATGGCGCGCAGGGCGAGTTCGAGGTAGTAGGTCAGCATGGGGAGTCCTCTCTCATCTCACGACTTGGCGGGCGGAACGGTCTTGACCGGCTGCGCAGGCGTCGATGTCGGGGCGGGCATCGTCGTGGCGCTCAGCAGCGTGTTCACGGACGCGAGTTCCGGCTCGCCGAGCGAGCCGGCCGCCTGCTGCAGCAGCAGCTTGGACAGCACGTAGCGGTGGCGCGCCTGCTCCCAGGCGTTGCGGGCGTTGCTCTGCGTCTGGATCGCGAGCAGCAGGTCGGTCATCGTGCGCAGGCCCAGGTCGAGCCCGCTGCGTGTGGACGCCAGCGCCTTCTCGGCGGCCTGTACCGCGGCGCCGGCCGTGCGCATCTGGCTCAGCGCGGACAGCACCGCCTGGTACTGCGCCTGGGTCTCGCGCGTCATGGACCGGCGCGCGCTTTCGAGGTCGTCGCGCAGCTGTTCGCGCTGGTAGATCGCCTGGCGCTTCTGCGACTCGGTGGCGCCGCCGGCGAAGATCGGGATCGTCAGCTTCAGGCCGACCGTCGTCGTGTAGCGCCCCGAGTCCTGCGGCGCGACGGCCGGACCGGACAGCCGCTGGCCATCGAGCCCGGCGCTCAGCGTCGGCAGGTGCGCGGCGCGCGCGGCGGCGACGCGCTGGTCGCCCGCGCTCACCGCCAGCGCGGCGGCCTGCAGCGACGGGTTGTCGCGCAGGGCCTGTGTCACCCAGGCCTCGGGATCGGCCGGATCGGGCATCAACATCGCCAGGTCGGGCGCCAGCGGCTTGAGCTCGCCCGGCATGCGGCCGGTGATCTGCGCCAGCGCCTGGCGCGCGTCGAGGAGCTCCTCGCGCACCGAGGCCGTGTTGCCGCGGGCGAGCTCGTAATACGCGCGGCCCTGCTCGACGTCCAGCGACGCCGACAGCTGCGCGTCGAAGCGCGATTGCGCCTGCGCGACCTGCTGGCCGTAGACGTCCTCGATCGCCTGCGCGGTCTGCAGCGTGGCCTGCGCGTTCAGCACGCCGAAGTAGGCGCGGGCGACGCGGGCGCAGAGATCGGCCTCGGCGGCGCGCACGCGGGCGTCCTCGGCGGTGGCCAGGGTCTTGGCGGCGTCCCAGCTGCGCAGCCGGCTCAGGTCGACGAGGACCTGGTTCAGGCTGTGCGTCAGCTGATGCTGGCGGCCGTCGTCGCGGGTGTGCGATTCGCTCAGCTGCGCGGACCATTGCGGCAGCAGCTGCGCGCGGGCCTGGACGGCGAGTTCCTGCTGCTCGCCGCGCACCGCGCGGGCACCGGCCAGCACAGGGTCGGCGGCGCGGGCCTGCGCGTAGATCTCGAGCAGGTCCTCGGCGGCGGCCGGCAGGCAGCCGCCGGCGCAGAGCAGCGCCGCCGCGATCGCCGGCATGATCGCTGGGACGATCGCGCGCCTCGAAGGGAAGGGCAGTGTCATGGTCGGACGGGGTCGGGACGGGATCAGGCGGAGGTCGGCGTGAAGGACTTGGCCGCGCGCAGCAGCTCGGGGTCCATGTGGAGCTCGGCGGCGATGTCGACGACCTGGCCGTCGATCACGTGCACGTTGCGCTGCGCGCGCGCGGCGAGCTGCGGATCGTGGGTGACCATGACGATGGTGGCGCCGTCGCGGTGCAGTTCCTCGAGCAGGTCCATGACGCTGCGCGCCATCGCGCTGTCGAGGTTGCCGGTCGGTTCGTCGGCGAGCAGCAGGCGCGGCGAGCCGGCCAGCGCGCGGGCGATGGCCACGCGCTGCTGCTGGCCGCCGGAGAGTTCAGCGGGGTAGTGGCGTTCGCGCGCCGACAGTCCCACGCGGGCCAGCGCGTCGCGGGCGCGCTGCAGGCGCTCGGCGGCCTTCATGCCGCGGTAGCGCAGCGGCACCTCGATGTTGTCCAGCACGTTCAGGTCGGGGATCAGGTTGAAGGCCTGGAAGATGAAGCCGATCTTCTCGTTGCGCATGCGCGAGCGCTGCGTGTCGTCCATGCCGCTGACGTCGACGCCGTCGAGCTGGTAGCGCCCACCGGTGAAGGCCTCGAGCAGGCCGGCGATGGTCAGGAAGGTCGTCTTGCCCGAGCCCGACGGCCCGGTCACCGCGACGAACTCGCCTTCGCGCACGTCCAGGTTGAACTCGCGCAGGGCGTAGGTCTCGATCATTTCGGTGCGGTAGACCTTGGAGAGCGATTGCATCTTCAGCATGAGGTTCCTCGCGGGCGTTGAATTGGGGAGAAAAATCGTTGAGAGGGGAGAGGGGAGAGGGTCGGCGGCGACGAGGTCGAGGGCGCCCTGCCACATCGGCGCATCGACCGGGTGCTCACGGACTCAGCGTGACGCGCTCCGCGCCTTCGAAGGACTGCGTGCCGGAGACGATGACCTGGTCGCCGGGCTTGAGGCCTTCCAGGATCTCGACCTTGGACAGGCTCTGCGCGCCGAGGCGGATGGGGCGCTTGACCGCCTGCCCGTCCTGCACGACGTAGACGAAGCGGCCGCCGCCGTCCTCGACGAAACTGCCGCGCGCCACGGTCAGCACCTTGTCGCGCTTGTCCAGCAGCACGCGCACCGACAGGCGCTGGTTCTGGCGCAGCTGGTCGGGCGTGGCGCCGTCGAAGCGCAGGCGCGCGGCGACCTCGTTGTTGACGACCTCCGGCGACACCGTGCTGACCAGGCCCTTCCACTGCCGGCCGTTGCCGGAGATCTCGCCGGGCATGCCGATGGCGAGGTCGCGGGCGAAGCTCTCGGGCACCTGCATCTGCACTTCCAGCGCGGTCAGGTCGACGACGGTGAGCAGGCCCACGCCGGCCGCGACGTTGGCGCGTTCGGCCACCAGCAGCTGGCCGACCTGGCCGTCCACCGGCGAGTGCAGTTCGAGTTCCGCGACCTGGCGCTCCAGGTCCTTGACCAGCAGCTGCTGGCGTTGCAGTGCCTGCTGCTTGGACTGGAGCTCGAACTTCAGGCTGTCGTCCTTGAGACCGAGGCCGGCCTGTGCGTGGGCCGCGGTGATGCGGGCCTTCTCCATCGCGTCGCGGGCCTTCTCGACCTGCATGCCGGCGACGGCGCCGGCCTCGAAGGCCTTGGTCTGGCGGTCGAGGTCGTTGCGCGCGGTCTGCAGGTCGATCGCGGCGTTCTCATACGACGATCGCAGGGCGGCGCGCTGCTCGCGGCCGTCCACCTCGGCGCGCAGCGCCTCGGTCCGCAGCGCGTCGGCATTGCTCTGTTCCTGCGCGAGCTTGGCGCGCAGGTCGGGGCTGTCGATGACGCCGAGCAGCTGGTCCTTGGCGACCTTGTCGCCGGCCTTCACCTTGAGCACCAGGTTGCCGCCGTGCAACGCATAGACGGTGGGGCTCATCGCGGCGACGACCTTGCCTTCGCCGGCGACGTCGCGCACCAGCGGGCCGATCTCGACGGAGGCGACCGACAGGCGCTGCAGGCTGACCGAGTTGCCGCTGCCCAGCATCCGCTGCACGGCAGGCGCGGCGGCGAACGCGGCGATCAGCAGTCCCGCGCCGGCCAGTGCCAGCCAGAGGCGGCGGCGTCCTTGGGGGCGGGCGAGGGGGACGTCCTGTCCGGAGGTGTCGCGAATCATTGAGGTGTCCGAGGGCGGTGTCGTGTGATCGATGCCGCACTGGATCGCAAGCCCTGTGCCAGGCCGCGATTCCTCAATAGTCCTTGTCAGATCAATGACTTGCCGTCATCGAGGTCTGCCCGCCGAGTGTCCGCGGACACTCGGACGGACAGTGTCCGGACAGACTCACTTCGCGAAGTTGTCGCGCAGTCCGGTGATCTTGTTGAACACCGGCGCTCCCGCGCGGTGGTCGACGCGATCGGCGACGAAGTAGCCGTGGCGCTCGAACTGCACCTTGGTGTCCGGCGCGACGTCCTTCAGCGACGGTTCCAGATAGCCGGTCGCCACGCGCTTGGACGCCGGGTTCAGCAGCTCCAGGAAGTTGCGGTCGCTGGCGTCGGGCTGGGCCTCGGTGAACAGCCGGTCGTACAGGCGCAGCTCGGTGGCGACGCCTTCATGCACGCCGACCCAGGTGATGACGCCCTTGACCTTGACCGCGTCCGCGCCGGGCGTGCCGCTCTTCGTGTCCGGGACCAGCTTGGCCAGCACCGCGGTGATGGTGCCGTCGGCCTCCTTCTCGCAGCCGGTGCACTCGATGATGTAGCCGTACTTCAGGCGCGCCTTGTTGCCGGGGAACAGGCGGTGGTAGCCCTTGGACGGGACTTCCATGAAGTCCTCGCGCTCGATCCACAGCTCGGGGCCGAGGCTGAACGACCGCGTGCCGAGTTCCGGCACATGCGGATGGGCCGGCGCCGAGCAGGGCTCGCGGTGGTCGGTCGAGCCGAAGATCTCGGCGTAGTTCTCGAGCTTGAGCTTCACCGGATCCAGCACCGCCATCGCGCGGGCGGCCTTGCCTTCGAGGTCGGCGCGCAGGTAGCCGTCCAGCACCGAATACTCGATCCAGGCGTTGGTCTTGGACGCGCCGGTGCTCTCGACCATCGCGCGGATCGCTTCCGGCGTGTAGCCGCGACGGCGCATGCCGACCAGCGTGGGCATGCGCGGGTCGTCCCAGCCGGCCACGTGGCCTTCCTCGACCAGCTGGCGCAGCTTGCGCTTGCTGGTGACGACGTAGGTCAGGTTCAGGCGGCCGAATTCGTATTGATGCGGCAGCGGGCGGGCGAGCAGGCCGCCTTCGGCCAGGTGCTCGACCAGCCAGTCGTAGAACGGGCGCTGGTCCTCGAACTCCAGCGTGCAGACGCTGTGCGTGATGCACTCCAGCGCGTCCTCGATCGGATGCGCGTAGGTGTACATCGGGTAGATGCACCACTGGTCGCCGGTGTTGTGGTGCGTCGCGCGGCGGATGCGGTACAGCGCCGGGTCGCGCAGGTTGATGTTGGGCGACGCCATGTCGATCTTGGCGCGCAGCACCATCGCGCCGTCCGGGTGCTTCCCGTCGCGCATCTCGCGCAGGCGGGTCAGGTGATGTTCGGGCGGCAGGTCGCGGAAGGGGCTGTTCTTGCCCGGCGTGCCGAAGTCGCCGCGATTGGCGCGCATGTCCTCGGCGGACTGCTCGTCGACGTAGGCCAGGCCTTGCGACACCAGGTACTCGGCGCCGCGGTACATCAGGTCGAAGTAGTTGCTGGCGTAGTAGAGGTGGCTGGTCTCGTGGCCGCTCGCGTCGGCGGCGTCCCAGCGCCAGCCCAGCCACGCGACCATCTCCTTGATCGCGTCGACGTACTCCTGCTCTTCCTTCTCCGGGTTGGTGTCGTCGAAGCGCAGGTGGCAGATGCCGCCGTAGTCGCGCGCCAGGCCGAAGTTCAGGCAGATCGCCTTGGCGTGGCCGATGTGCAGGTAGCCGTTGGGCTCGGGCGGGAAGCGGGTGCGGATCTTCGCCGGGTCCAGCGGGCCGGCGGCGTGGTGCGCCGCGTCGCCCGGGCTGCCGCCGAAGTGGCGCGCCGGCTGGAAGCCCTGCTCCAGGTCGCGCTCGATGATCGCGCGCAGGAAGTTGCTGGGCTTGACGGCGGCGTCCGTCTTGTCGGGCGCGTTCGCGCCGGCGGTCTTGTCAGGGCTGGACATCGATGGGTGAAGTCTCAAGGGAGGCCGACGATTCTACGTGCCGTCCGGCAGGGCCTCTCCCGGGCGGGGATGTTCACATCGCCCGGAACAGGTGCCCGTACATCCGGCTCACCGCCAGCCGCTCGGGCCGGTGGCGCAGCCGCAGGGTGAGCTTGCCGGTGTCGTCGCGGTGCACGCGCTCGATCGCGTCCACATGCACGATGTGGCCGCGGTGGACCTGCCAGAAGCGCTCGGTGTCGAGCTGCGGGAGCAGCTCGCGCAGCGAGATGCGCACCAGGTACTCCTGATCGGCGGTCAGCACGCGGACGTACTTGTCCGCGGCTTCCAGGTACACGACGTCGTCGACCGGCACCAGCACGATGGACTCGCCGACGCCGACCTGCAGATGCCGCAGCGTCGGCGCGGTGCCGCCCGCCGGGGCGGCGCCCGCCCCCGCGGCCGCGGGTGTCGCCGGGACGCCCAGCAGTCCCCGCAGCTGCTCGATGGCCGATTCGAGGGCCGCGGGCGGCTGCTGCCGCTGCGCGAGCGCGGCCTTCAGGCGCGACACCGTCTGCGCGAGCCGCTCCCGCTGCACCGGCTTGAGCACGTAGTCCACCGCCGCGCGGTCGAAGGCCTGCAGCGCGAACTGGTCATACGCGGTCACGAAGACCAGCAGCGGGAACGGCGCGCCGCCGGCCGCCGTGTCCTCCCAGTCGTCCGCGAGCTGCGCGGCCGCTTCGAGGCCGGTCATGCCGGGCATGCGGATGTCGAGGAAGCAGACGTCCGGCCGGTGCGTCAGGGCCATCGTCACGGCTTCCTCGCCGTGCGCGGCCATCGCGACGATCTCCAGTTCCGGCCAGAGCGCCTTCAGTTCCTGCCGCAGGTGCGCGGCCAGCAGTTCCTCGTCTTCGGCAATCAGGGCGGTGGGCATGGGCATTCCTCCAGGAAGATCGGATCGGTTCAGGGTGCGGTTCCGGGCGCGGTGCCGGACGTGGTGCCGGAGACGGGGCCGGACGTCGGCGGGGTCGGGGTCGTGCTGGTGGTCTGGCCCGCGGACGAGGGCAGCGGCATGCGGATCCGCGCCCGCGTGCCGCCGCCTGCCGGGCGGGACAGGTCCAGCCGGGTGAGTTCCAGCTGTGCCTGCGGTCCGCAGGCGACCGCCAGACGGTCGCGGACCTGCACCGTGCCGAAGCCGCCTTCGGGTGAGCGTGCGGCCTCGGCGTCGAAGCCGGCGCCGTCGTCCTCAACGTCGAGCCACAGCTGGCCCTCGGCCTCGACCGCACGCACCCGCAGCGTGCCGCCGCCGACGTGCGGCTCCAGGCCGTGCTTGATGGCGTTCTCCACCAGCGGCTGCAGCAGCAGCGGCGGCACCGGGATCTCGCGCAGCGCGTCGGGCAGCTCGAACTCGAAACGCAGCCGCGACCCCATGCGGACCTGCATCAGCGCCAGGTAGTCGGCGATGCGGGCGAACTCGTCCTTGAGCGGATGCCGTTCGGCGCGGGAGCCCGACAGCGTGGCGCGCAGGAAGGCGATCAGGTGGTCCAGCATCGCCTGCGCCCGGTCCGTGTCCATCCCGATCAGCACCCGCAGGTTGGCCAGCGTGTTGAACAGCATGTGCGGTTCGAGCTGCGATTCGAGCAGCCGCAGCTGCGTCTCGGCGGCCTGGCGGCGCAGGGTCTCGGCGCGGGCCTCGGCGGCGGCGATGCGATGGCGGGACAGGAAGAACAGCGTCGCGCCGAAGCCGGGGATCAGCGCGATCACCATCACGCTGAACACGCGGCGCAAGGGGCTGGAGAGCAGGCTCTTCTCCTGCAGGCCGGTCACCATGTTGCCGGCCTCCACGCCCAGGCTGTAGCCGACCAGGGTGCCCAGCAGCAGGCACACCACCATCAGCGGCCAGCCCGGCCAGTCGAAGGGTTCGGCCGGCGCGCGGCCGAGTCGCTCCAGCAGCCGCCAGCGGACCCAGCCCAGGCCGTAGCGCAGCAGGTTGATGCTGGCGGCGCAGAACAGCGAGATGAAGAAGCAGTAGATCAGCGTCGGGCGCAGGGGCTGGTTGAAGATGGCCACCAGCGCCAGGGAGACGACCACGGTCAGCGTGAGCACGATGAGCACGTGCCGGACGATCCAGCGCACGGGCGGAGAGAGGGGCAGGGGGCTCATGGGGGCGGAGTGTCGGCGATGGCGCCGGGGCGGCGGCTAGTGGTTGCTCCCGGGCGGACCGTGCGGTCCGCCGGGGGGCGTGCGAGGGGCGCCCAGGGGGCGGGGTGCGCCCTGGGTCGTGCCGGCGTCCGTGCCGGTGTCTGCCAGCTCAGGCCGCGATGGCGGCGGACGCCTGCGGGCGGTGGGACAGGATGTTGACGGCGCGGCCCAGGAAGGCGCCGCTGAACAGGCCGAAGGTGGCGCTGAACCCGATCGCGTAGGCGAGGTTGCGGGCGTAGTCGGGGTGCAGGGCCAGGCTCATGCCGGAGGCGAACTTCAGGACGAAGATGCCGGCCATCAGCGCCATCGGCACCCAGCTGCCGGGGACGATGAAGCGGCGGCTGCCGGCGTCGTAGCGCACGTTGCCGGGCCAGCGCAGCGCGCGCAGCGTCAGGACGCCGGCGACGATGCCCAGCAGCCAGGCCAGGCCCGCCAGGCCGTCCAGGCCGAAGCTCTTCTCGACGCCCCAGGCGCCGAACACCAGCCACAGCGCCGGCAGCACGATCAGGCGCTTGGCGCGCATCGCCGTGTCGCGGGTCTGCTTGAGGCCGAAGTACAGGATCATCACCAGGATCGCCCAGACGAAGCCGGGGATGTGGGACAGGATCTGGATCGGGGTGGGGGTCATGGCGGGCTCCGTGAGGCAGTGCGTTGTCGATGGGATCGACTGTCTTCGAGCCCGCCCGGGCCGGCCATGGGATTGCGATGAGGCGCCCGGATCCGGCGCGAGCGGTGGCCGGACGGCGTGAAGTGCGGCGGCCGTGGACGTACTGAAGCCTCTTGCTCCCTCTCCCGCTTGCGGGAGAGGGTGGGGTGAGGGCCAGCGGCGGTGGCAGTACCGAAGCCGTGCCTCAGTAGAAGTACGGCGAGCGCTTGGCCCACTCCGACTTCGGATACAGGCGGTGCAGGGTCTGGAACATGGCCTTGGACTGGGCGCTGTTGTCCTTGTCCACGCAGCCGCCCTTGGTCGACTGGATGCCGACGTACAGCAGCCAGGGCAGGTCGGCCGGACGGTCCGGCCGCCTGCTCTCGGCCAGCACCCACTTCGCATAGGCGCCGGTCGCGCTGCCGACCGTGCGCAGCGCGGCGCGTTCCTGCGCCAGGGCTTCGGGCGTCGGCCAGCCGGACACCGCGCCCGGTACCGGATTGCGCGTCGCCGCGTCCTTCGCGTCCGCCACGCCGCCGTTCGTGTCCAGCTGGCACCACATGCCGGCCGCCGCCTCCTGCGGATCGCCGGCCTTCAGTCCGGAGACCACGTCGACCGACCCCATGCCGGAGATCGGCGCCGCCGACAGGCCGGGGCGCGTGACCGAGGCCCGCCACAGCGCGGCCCGACGCTCGGCGTCGGTGGTGGCCCCGAGGTAGGGGCCGGTCAGCGCTTCGCCGTCCGCACGCGGCAGCAGCCCGGCCAGTGCCGTCGCGGCGCCGCGCGCGAGTTCCGTACGTCCGGTCAGTTCCGCCCGCCACCACAGGCCGAAGGCGAGTTGCGCCCGGATCGACGGTGCCACCGCGGTCGATGCCACGGCCGCTTTCCACTCGGACAGCCCGAATCGCCCGAGCAGGACCTCCACGCCGTCGTTGTCCAGCGCCCGCTGCTTAGGCGGCGGGAAGTCGTAGGGATAGGGCGTGTCGCCCCCATTGAAGCGCGACCAGGTCCCGTACTCGCGGCTCAGCCACGGCAGTGCGTCGGCCGGCGTGCGGGCGAGTTTCAATGATTCTTCGGCGATCAGGTTGCGCGCGCTGGGCGTTGGTGCGGGTGTCGCCGTCAGCGCGGTCAACTGGGCCCGGGCACGGTCGAACTCGCCGGCCTCGCGCAGCAGCCGGACCTGCTCCAGCCGGACCGTCATCCATCCCGGATGCGACGCTGGTACCCGGTCCGCGGCGGCCTGGAGCGTCCGCCACGTCGCGGCGTCCTTCGCGAGCAGGTCGCCGTGGGCGCAGCTCATGGCCGGGATCAGCCACAGCACACTGTCTGGGCGGGTCTTCCAGCGCGCCACCTGCGCCGCCACCGCCGATGCCGACGGCGGGGTGGACGACGGCTCGGTCCCGCAGTGCCTGAACGCCAGGATCCAGTCCATCACCGGCAGCGCGCCCACTTGCGGGAAGCGCGTGCGCTGCGCGCCGTCCGGGCCGCCGTCCAGCCAGTGATCCGCGATCCGGGCCCAGTCCGCGAGCGATTGCGGCGCCGGCGCCTGGTCCAGGAGGGCCAGCTCGCGGCTGAGCTGCGCGAAGCGCCGCTCCGGATCGGTCTGCGCGCGGACGAGGTTCAGCAGCTTCTCCGCCGCCTCGCGCTGGACGGGCCAGTCCGCGTGGGACGCGATCCGCGCGGCCAGCGGTTGCAGCCGATCCAGCAGCACCGTCGGCAGGCGTCGCGGACCGCCTATCCCGTCGGGCTGGCCGGGCGTGGCCAGCGACGCCTCGCGCACCAGCGTCCGCATCCGCGCGAGCGACGCCCAGGCCTGCCACGGGTGGCCGTCGTCGGCGGCGATTGCCGCGAAGCCGCTCTCGGCGGTCGCCCAGTCGCCGCTGTAGAAGGCGGATGCCGCGCGCTGGTACTGCCGCGCCTGACGCCACGCGAGCGCCTCGTTCGCCGGCAGGTCCGTCAGCGCCGGCGGCGCGACCGGCGGTGTCTTCGGCGGGGGGAAGGCCTTGGCCGCGAGGTCGGGCGCGCACTGCGCGAAGACGAGGTCCTGGCCGTCGACCCAGGCGCGCAGCCGGGCCGGTGTCGCGTCCGGGCGCTGGCGCAGCCTGGCCAGCGTCTCGACCGCGAAGGCGTAGGCGCCGTCCGGACAGTTCAGGAACTCGACGTAGGAGCGCGGGGCGGTCTCCTTCATCGTGCCCGGACGCCAGCGCGGCGGCTCGGCGACCAGTTCCTGGCGCGCGGCCAGCCAGGCGGCCACCGACGGCTGCCGTTCGGGCTCCCAGGAAGACTGGCCGGCGCCCGCGTCGCAGCAGGCCTTGTCCAGCCACTCGCCGGCGATCGGGACCAGCGGGCGGTGCGCGTCCGCGCTCGCGATCGCGCGCCAGGCCGTGTACAGCATCGGCCTCGAATACGTCGGCAGCACCACGCCCAACTGGCCTTGCACGTAGCGGTCGAGCCGGATCTCGGTGCGGCTCTCCGCGACGAAGTCGTTGGCGTCGTCGAAGCCGCTGGCGCGGGCCGGTCCGGTGGCGGCGCCGCCGGCCAGCAGCAGCGCGATCGTCGTCAGGCGGATCCTGGCGCGGGTCGTCGTGGTCATGGATTCGTCTCCCTCTTCAGCGTGATGACGTTGCAGGCGTTGTCGTATTGGCGTCGCCCCAGACGCGTCGTTCCCATTCGAGCGGCCAACGGGTCGTCTTGCCGCGCGCCAGGTTGAACCAGTAGCGCTTCGGCCAGCGCCGCTGCCAGGCCGCCGGCGGCGTGTCCTGCGGCGAGAAACCCGCGGCCTCGTGGCGGCAGCGCGGCTGCAGCGCGTCCGCGCCGTCGGCGAGTTCCCGCTGCCAGCGGGCCGTGTCGCGGCCCAGGCGGAAGAACATCGGCACGACCTCGTCGGCGACGATCGGCGCGATCCAGGCGCGGCTGCGGCATTGCCAGGCCAGCACCGTCACCGACAGCCGCGTCGACGCCGGCAGCGCCGCGCGCAGCTGGCGCACCAGCGCGTGATAGCTGTCGCGCTGCGAGGGCACGGCCTCGAAGTCGAGCTGCACCCAGCCGCTCGTCGAACGGGAGGCCGCGTCCAGCACGCGCTGGACGATGGCGCGGGTCTGGCGCTCGGTGAGCGCACGTCCCGGCGATGCGCTGGCGCCCGCGCCGTCGTACAGCTCCCCTGCCGGCACCGGCCGCCGGCCCTGGGGCAGCGGGTCCACATGCACGACCGGCGTCACCGGGCGCCCGCCCGGCGGGGGCAGGCCTTGCCGTCGCGGTTGCTCCTCGATGCCGTCGGGCGTCAGCCGCATCTGCGTGACGGTGACTGCCCAGGCCGTGGCGCCGGCCGGCGGCGCGTGGTGGTCCCAGACCCAGGCGATGTCCGACGGCCCGGGGTCAGGCCTTGCGGACGTCGTGGAGGTCGTGGACGTGGCGGCCTCAGCGGACGTGGCGGCCGGGACGGCGGTTGCAGTCGTGGCCCTGGCGGGCTCGGCCGCCCCCGCGGCGCCCGGCGCCGCCAGCTCAGCGGCGGCGCTTAGTACCGCCGCCCAGCAGGCTGCCCAGCACGCCACGGACGATCTCCCGACCCACCGACGATCCGATGCTGCGCAGCGCGGACTTGGCCGCCGTCTCCGCCAGCCCTTCGTGACGCCCGCCGCGCGGGCCGGTGCTGCCGAACAGCACGTCCTTCAGCCCGCCGAGCAGGCCGCCACCGTCGTCCTGCGCAGGCGCGGGAGCGGGCGCTCCGCCGCGACCCGTGGTCGGCGCCCGGCGCAGTGCCTGATCTGCTTCGTCGGCGATCGAGCCCGCGCCGGCGCCTCCGCGCGGCGATCCCGCCTGCGACGGCTGCGGCGCGGCGTCCGCCGTCGTCGACGCCCGGCCAGTCAGCTTTTCATAGGCCGACTCCCGGTCGATGTGCTTTTCATAGACACCGGCAACCAGCGACCCGGCGAGCAGCGCCTTGCGCTGCTCCGGCGTGATCGGTCCGATCTGGCTGCCCGGCGGGAGCACGAACACCCGTTCGGTGATGGCGGGCCGGCCCTTCTCGTCGAGCAGGCTGATTAGCGCCTCGCCGACGCCCAGTTCGGTGATCGCCATCGCGATGTCCAAGCCGGGCTTCGGACGCATCGTGTCCGCCGCGGCCTTGACGGCCTTCTGGTCCCGCGGTGTGAACGCGCGCAACGCATGTTGCACCCGGTTGCCGAGCTGTCCCAGCACCGTGTCCGGGATGTCCAGGGGGTTCTGCGTCACGAAGTAGACGCCCACGCCCTTGGAGCGGACCAGCCGCACCACGAGCTCGATCCGTTCCACCAGCGCCGCCGGCGCATCCTTGAACAGCAGGTGCGCCTCGTCGAAGAAGAACACCAGCTTGGGCTTGTCCAGGTCGCCGACCTCGGGCAGCGCCTCGAACAGCTCCGACAGCATCCACAGCAGGAAGGTCGCGTACAGCCGCGGGGCGGCCATCAGCTTGTCCGCCGCCAGGATGTTGATCACGCCCAATCCATCCGACGTCTGCATGAAGTCGTGGATGTCGAGCATCGGCTCGCCGAAGAACTTGTCGCCGCCCTGCGCCTCGATCTGCAGCAGCCCGCGCTGGATCGCGCCGACGCTGGCCGCCGAGACGTTGCCGTACTGCGTCGTGAACTCGCTGGCGTTGTCGCCGACGTGCTGCAGCATCGCGCGCAGGTCCTTCAGGTCCAGCAGCGCCAGTCCGTGGTCGTCGGCGATCTTGAAGACCATCTGCAGCACGCCGCCCTGGGTCTCGTTGAGCGCCAGCATCCGCGACAGCAGCAGCGGCCCCATGTCGGAGACCGTCGCGCGCACCGGATGGCCCTGTTCGCCGAACACGTCCCAGAGCGTCGTCGGGCAGGCGATGGGCACCGGCGGCTCGAAGCCGCGCTCCTTGAGCACCGCCAGCAGCTTGGTCGACGGCGCGCCGGCCTGCGAGATGCCGGTCAGGTCACCTTTGACGTCCGCCATGAAGACCGGGACGCCCATCTGGCTGAAGGATTCCGCCAGTTTCTGCAGGCTGATCGTCTTCCCTGTGCCGGTCGCGCCGGTGATCAGGCCGTGGCGGTTGGCCAGCGCGGGCAACAGCTGGCACTCGATGTCGCCGTGGCGGGCCAGCAGGATCGGGTCGGCCATGCGGAAGTCTCCAGAGGCAAAAAAGCTAAAATCGCAGTCTAACGAAGCAACCACCGCGCCGCCCCGGAGAATTTCTTCCGGGCCGCGTCACAGGAGAACGAGGACATGGCAGGGCATTCCAAATGGGCGAACATCCAGCACCGCAAGGGTCGCCAGGACGAGAAGCGCGGCAAGGTCTGGACCCGTCTGACGCGTGAAATCATCGTCGCGGCCCGGGCCGGCGGCGCCGACATCAACATGAATCCCCGCCTGCGCCTGGCGATCGAGAAGGCCAAGGGCGCGAACATGCCGGCCGACAACATCAAGCGCAACGTCGACAAGGCCACCGGCAACCTCGACGGCGTGACCTACGAGGAAATCCGCTACGAGGGCTACGGCATCGGCGGCGCCGCGATCATCGTGGACTGCATGACCGACAACCGCGTGCGCACCGTCGCCGAGGTCCGTCACGCGTTCAGCAAGTACGGCGGCAACCTGGGCACCGAAGGCTCGGTGGCTTTCCAGTTCAAGCACTGCGGCCAGCTGGTCTTCGCGCCGGGCACCTCCGAGGACAAGGTCATGGAAGTCGCGCTGGAAGCCGGCGCCGAGGACGTCCTGACCGACGACGACGGCGCCATCGAGGTGCTGACCTCGCCCGCCGACTACGAAGCCGTCAAGAACGCGCTCGAGGCGGCCGGCCTGAAGCCCGAAATCGCCGAAGTCACGATGCGCGCCGAGAACACCATCGATCTGGCCGGCGAAGATGCCGCCCGCATGCAGAAGCTGCTGGATGTGATCGAGGACCTGGACGACGTCCAGGACGTCTACAACAACGCGAGCCTGTCCGAATGAAGGTCCTGGTCCTTGGCAATGGTGGCCGTGAACACGCGCTGGCCTGGCGGCTGGCGCAGGGCGAGCGCGTCACCCAGGTCTTCGTGGCCCCCGGCAACGGCGGCACCGCGCGCGACCCGCTGCTGAAGAACGTGCCGATCACCGATGTGAAGGCGCTGGCCGACTTCGCCATCGAGCAGAAGATCACGCTGACGGTCGTCGGTCCGGAGGCCTTCCTGGCCGCCGGCGTCGTCGACGAGTTCCGCGCCCGCGGCCTGCGCATCTTCGGACCGACCAAGGCGGCCGCGCAGCTGGAGAGCTCCAAGGCCTTCGCCAAGGAGTTCATGAAGCGCCACGGCATCCCGACCGCCGCCTACGAGACCTTCAGCGACGCGACCCAGGCGCATGCCTACGTCGACGCGCAGGGCGCGCCCATCGTCATCAAGGCCGACGGCCTGGCGGCGGGCAAGGGCGTGGTCGTCGCGATGACGCTGGCCGAGGCGCATGAGGCGATCGACTGGATCCTGGCGGACAACAAGCTGGGCGTGGTCCACAACGAGGGCGGCGCCCGCGTCGTCATCGAGCAGTTCCTTGAAGGCGAGGAAGCCAGCTTCATCGTGCTGTGCGACGGCAAGCATGTGCTGCCGCTGGCCACCAGCCAGGACCACAAGCGCCTGCTCGACGGCGACCAGGGCCCCAACACGGGCGGCATGGGCGCGTACTCGCCCGCGCCGGTCGTGACGCCCAACGTCCACGCCAAGGCGATGCACGAGATCATCATGCCGACGATCCAGGGCATGGCCCGCGACGGCGCGCCGTTCACCGGCTTCCTGTACGCCGGGCTGATGATCGATGCGCACGGCCAGCCGCGCACCGTCGAGTTCAACACCCGCATGGGCGATCCCGAGACGCAGCCGATCATGATGCGTCTGAAGAGCGACCTGTTCGAGGTGCTGATGCACGCGACCGATGGCACGCTCGACCAGGTCGAACTGCAGTGGGACCGCCGCGCCGCGCTGGGCGTCGTGATGGCCGCCGGCGGTTATCCGCTGTCGCCGCGCAAGGGCGACGCGATCAGCGGCCTGCCCGTGGACGGCGAGGAGGCGATGGTCTTCCACGCCGGCACCACGATGCAGGACGACGGCCAGCTCGTGACCAGCGGCGGCCGCGTGCTGTGCGTGACCGCGCTGGGCGAGGCCGTGCGCCACGCGCAGCAGCTGGCCTACCAGACCGCGCAATCGATCCAGTTCGACGGCAAGCAGTACCGCCAGGACATCGGATACCGGGCGATCAAGCGCTGACCTGCGCCGACCCGACCGCTCCGAATTCCGAACTACGAACTCCGCCCCCGACCTGCCGTGGCCCCTTCCGCCCCTCGCCGCTGGACCGGCGCGCTGACGCCGATGCCCGGCGGCAGCGCGCTCGCGCGCGCCGTGCTGGGGGTCTTCGGATGGCGCATCGTCAACGAGGGCCTGCCGGCGAGGCAGGGCGTCGTGATGGTCTATCCGCACACGTCGAACTGGGACTTCCCGATCGGCGTGCTGACCAAGTGGAGCCTGGGCTTCCAGCTGAAGTTCTGGGCCAAGGACAGCCTGTTCAGGCCGGCGGTCGTCGGCCGCTGGATGCGGTCCATCGGCGGCGTGGCGGTGAACCGCCGCTCGGCCAACGGCATGGTCGCCGACACGGTGAAACAGATGCTCGCCGCCAAGGCGCACGACGAGTCCTTCTGGCTGATCGTGGCGCCCGAGGGCACGCGCGGCTACGCCGACCACTGGAAGTCCGGCGCGTACCACGTGGCCGTGCAGGCCGACGTGCCGGTCGGACTGGCGTCGTTCGACTTCGCGACGAAGCGGGTGCTGTTCACCGACTTCGTCGAGGTCAGCGGCGATCCGGCGCGGGACTTCGCGCTGTTCGCCGAGGTCCTGCAAGGCCGTCGGGGCAAGTACCCCCAGAACGCCGGCCCGATCCGGTTGAAGCCCGGTTCCTCCCAGGAATCCCACAAAGAACCCGCCAAGGACGGAGATCCCCGATGAATACGCAGTTGGTGCGCGATTACCTGCTCGGCCTGCAGCAGCGGATCGTCACGACGCTCGAGCGTCTGGACGGCCAGGAGTTCATCACCGACGCCTGGCAGCGCGAGCCCGGCGGCCGCCTCGAAGGCGACGGCCTGGTGCGCCTGATCGAGAACGGCGCCGTGTTCGAACGCGGTGGCGTCAACTTCTCGCATGTGCGGGGCCGGGTGTTGCCCCCGTCGGCGACGGCGCATCGGCCCGAGCTGGCCGGCGCGCCGTTCGAGGCGATGGGCGTGTCGCTGGTGCTGCATCCCCACAACCCGTTCGTGCCGACGGTCCACATGAACGTGCGCATGTTCGCGGCGCTGCCGCCCGACCGCGAGCCGGTCGTGTGGTTCGGCGGCGGCATGGACCTGACGCCGTACTACGGCTTCGAACGCGACGCGCAGCACTTCCACCGCACCTGCCGCGCGGCGCTGGAGCCCCACGGCGAGGCGCTCTATCCGCGCTTCAAGCAGTGGTGCGACGAGTACTTCCACCTGAAGCACCGCAACGAGCCGCGTGGCGTCGGCGGCATCTTCTTCGACGATTTCGCCGAGGGCGGCGTCGAGAACGCGTTCGGCATGGTCCAATCCGTCGGCGACGCGTTCCTGCCCGCCTACGAGCCGATCGTCGATCGTCGGCACGGTCTGGCCTACGGCGAACGCGAGCGCGACTTCCAGGAATACCGGCGCGGACGGTACGTCGAGTTCAACCTGGTCTTCGACCGCGGCACGCTGTTCGGGCTGCAGTCGGGCGGGCGCACCGAGTCCATCCTGATGTCGATGCCGCCGGTCGCGCGCTGGCGCTACGACTGGCAGCCCGAGGCAGGCTCGCCCGAGGCGAAGCTCTACAGCGACTTCCTCCGCCCCCGCGACTGGGCGGACGAGGTGCCGACGCACCTGTGGTTCTGAAGGCGCGCGCGTGAGCCGGAGGGATCAGCAGTGAGCGACGGCGCTTCCGGAAGACCGAACGATCTGGCGAAGGGGCCGGGTCGGATCCGTCAGGTCGGGTGGTTCGGCGGGTCCTTCGATCCGGTGCACCGCGCGCATCTGGCGCTGGCGCATGCGGCGCTCGAGCAGCTGGCGCTGGACGAGGTCCGCTGGATCGTCGCGGGACAGCCGTGGCAGAAGGCGGGCCGCCGGATGGCGGCGGCCGCGGACCGTGCCGAGATGGTGCGGTTGACGATCGAGGGGCCGGGCGGGGATCCGCGCTTCGTCCTCGACGATCGCGAGATGAAACGCGCCGGGCCGAGCTACACGCTCGACTCGGTGCGCGAGTATCAGCAGGCGCGTCCCGACGACGCGCTGTGGCTGATCCTCGGGCAGGACCAGTTGGCCGGCTTCCCGGGCTGGAACGGCTGGGAGGAACTGGTCGAGCGCATGGGGCTGGCAGTCGCGGCCCGCGCGCAGGACAAGGTACAGGCGCCGGCGGCGCTGCTGGAACGGCCGCATCGGCTGGTCCGGCTGACGATGCCGGCGCTGGAATGGTCATCCACCGAGGCCCGCCGACTGGCGGCCGAGGGCGCTGACGTAGGGCCCGTGGTGGGCGAAGAGGTGGCGGGTTATATTTCCCGGCACCGTCTCTACAGTGAGAACTGAATGGACATCAAGAAACTGGAACGTGCCATCGTCGATGGTCTCGAGGATGTGAAGGGCCAGGACATCCTGGTCTTCGACACCGAACGCCTGTCGCCGCTGTTCGAGCGCGTGATCATCGCCTCGGGCACGAGCAACCGGCAGACCAAGGCGCTGGCCTCCAGCGTGCGCGAGACGGTCAAGAAGCGCGGCATGCAAGTGATGCGCACCGAGGGCGAGGACAACGGCGAATGGATCATCGTCGACTGCGGCGCCGCCGTGGTCCACCTGATGCAGCCCGCCATCCGCCAGTACTACCACCTGGAAGAGATCTGGGGCGGCAAGCCCGTCAAGCTCAAGCTGGGCAACGGCGGCACGAAGCTGGTGAAGGCTTCCGAGCCGATGGACGACGAGGACGACGCGCCGAAGGCGAAGAAGTCTTCCGCCAAGAAGGCCGACAAGTCCGCGGACAAGAAGGCGGGCAAGGCCGACAAGTCCGAGAAGGCCGAGAAGGCTGACAAGGCCGGCAAGAAGGCGACCAAGGTCAAGTCCGTCGACGGCGAGGTCATCGGTGCCGCGTCGAAGAAGGCGCCGACCCGCGCCACCGGCACGAAGTCCGCCGCCGCCAAGTCGACGAAGGCTGCTCCGGTGAAGACCGCCGCGACGAAGACGTCCGCGACCAAGTCCGCCAAGCCGGCCGCCAAGAAGACGAGCATCAAGACGACCGCCGCCTCCGCCAAGCCCGCTGCCAAGACCGCCCGCAAGCCCGCCGCCTCCCAGGCGCCGGTCGAGACGGTGAAGGTCGGTCTCAAGAAGCCGGCGACGAAGAAGGTGTCTCCGAAGGTCGCCGCTGCCAAGCCGGCAACCGCCCCGAGAAAGCCGGCCGCCAAGCCGGCGGCCAAGGCGGTCTCCAAGCCGGCCGCCAAGAAGACCACGGTGAAGACCGGCACGAAGTCCAAGCCCAAGGCCTGACCCCGTGCGGCTGGTGTTGTGCGCGGTCGGCCAGAAGATGCCGGCCTGGGCCGATGAGGCCTATGAGGATTTCGCCAAGCGCTTCCCGCCCGAGATGCGGCTGGAGCTCAAGGCGGTGAAGGCGGAACCGCGCACCACCGGCAAGTCGACCGAGCAACTGATGGCGGCCGAGGCCCTGCGTCTCGACGCCGCCTGCCCCAAGGGCGCCCGGCGCGTCATCCTCGACGAGCGCGGCGAGCGCGTCACCTCGAAGCAGCTCGCGCAGCGGCTCGAGTTCTGGCGCGGCGACGGGCGCGACGTCGCCATCTTCATCGGCGGCCCGGACGGGCTCGACGACAGCATCAAGTCGAGTGCCGACGAGAAGCTGCGCCTGTCCGACCTGACCCTGCCACACGCCTTTGTCCGCGTGCTGCTGGCCGAAGGCCTCTACCGGGCCTGGTCGGTCATGGAAGGCCATCCGTACCACCGCGAATGAACTGACGATGTCCGCAGATTTCCTGTACCTCGCCTCGCAGAGCCCGCGTCGGCGACAGTTGCTGGAGCAGATCGGCGTTCGTCATGAACTGCTGCTGCCCGGCGCCGACGAGGACGCCGAGGCGCTGGAAGCCTTGATCGCCGGCGAGTCGCCTGACGACTACGTGCGCCGCGTCACCGTCGCCAAGCTCGATGCTGCGCTGCAGCGTCGCGAGCGTCGCGGCCTGCCGCCCGCGCCGGTGCTGTGTTCCGACACGACCGTGGCGCTGGGCGACCGCATCCTCGGCAAGCCCGACGACGCGGCGCATGCGGCGCAGATGCTGGCCAGCCTGTCAGGCCGCGAGCACCGCGTACTGACGGCCGTGGCCGTCGGCCTGCCGGACGGCCGCGTGCTGAACGGCCTCAGCGTGTCGCAGGTGCGCTTCGCCGCCATCGGCGACGAACGCCTGCGCGCCTATGTGGCGTCGGGCGAACCCATGGGCAAGGCCGGCGCTTACGCGATACAAAGTCAGGCGGCCGCCTGGATCGAACACATCGCCGGCAGTTATTCGGGCATCATGGGCCTGCCGTTGTTTGAAACGGCGGAGCTGTTGCGGGAGGCCGGTTTCCCCGTCTGAACACGGACGGGAAAGCGGAGCGGCAGCGGACCCTGGACCGACAAAGCTTTCCGGAAGGCGACTCGAGCGTTGCCGCCAGCCCCGAGGCTGACGAGAACGCTGGAGTACAAGAACATGGAAGACATCCTGATCAACTGGACCCCGCAGGAAACGCGGGTGGCCGTGGTCGAGAACGGGTCCGTGCAGGAACTGCACATCGAACGGACGCTGGAACGGGGCCTCGTCGGCAACGTCTACCTCGGCAAGGTCGCGCGGGTGCTGCCGGGCATGCAGTCCGCGTTCATCGACATCGGGTTGGAGCGGGCAGCCTTCCTGCATGTCGCCGACCTGCACCTGAACGGCGTGAATCCCCGCGGCCATCACGGCCCGCATGGCGAAGCCGCGCAGGCCGTGCCGATCGAGCGCCAGGTCTACGAGGGCCAGGCCTTGACCGTGCAGGTCATCAAGGACCCGATCGGGACCAAGGGCGCGAGACTCTCGACCCAGATCTCGATCGCCGGCCGGCTGCTGGTGCACCTGCCGCAGGACAACCACATCGGCATCTCGCAGAAGATCGGGTCGCCCGAGGCGCGCGACGCGCTGCGCACGCGCATGCAGACGCTGGTGTCGGCCGGCGTCCAGGACGGCAACACGGGCGGCTTCATCCTGCGGACCAACGCCGAGGAAGCGAGCGACGAGGAACTCGGCGCCGACATCCACTACCTGCGCAAGACCTGGAACTCGATCCGCGACAAGTCGCTGACCCTGCCGCCCGGCAGCCTGCTGTTCCAGGACCTGAGCCTGGTCGAGCGCGTGCTGCGCGACCTGGCCAGCGACCGGACCAATTCGATCCGGATCGACGCGAAGCTCCAGTACGACGTGGTCCGCGCGTTCGGCGAGACCTACATGCCGACGGCGACCGCCAAGCTGGAGCTGTACCGGGGCGAGCGTCCGATCTTCGACCTGAACAACATCGACGCCGAGATCGCCCGCGCGCTGGCGCGTCGCGTGGACCTGAAGTCGGGCGGTTACCTGATCATCGACCAGACCGAGGCGATGACGACGATCGACGTCAACACCGGCGGATTCGTCGGCGCGCGCAACTTCGACGACACGATCTTCAAGACCAACCTCGAGGCGGCCGGCGCCATCGCGCGCCAGCTGCGGCTGCGCAACCTGGGCGGCATCATCATCGTCGACTTCATCGACATGACCCGCGAGGAGCACAAGACCGCCGTCCTGCAGGAGTTCCGCAAGCAGTTGAGCCGCGATCGCACCAAGGTGACGATCGGCGGCTTCACGCAGCTGGGGCTGGTCGAGCTGACGCGCAAGCGCACCCGCGAATCGCTGGCCCGCATGCTCTGCGAGCCGTGCCCGACCTGCGAGGCCCGCGGCCAGGTCAAGACCGCGCGCAGCATCTGCTACGAGATCCTGCGAGAGATCCTGCGCGAGTCGCGGCAGTTCAATCCGAAGGAGTTCCGCGTGGTGGCGGCGGCGAACGTCGTCGAGATGCTGCTCGACGAGGAGAACCAGCACCTGGCCGGCCTGTCGGATTTCATCGGCAAGCCGATCTCGCTGACCGCCGAGCCGACCAACCAGACCGAACACTACGACATCGTCTTGATGTGAGCGATGTTGGCGCTGCCCAGCAGGGCGGCGCAGGTCGACGCCAGCGGCCAGGGCACCGTCGTCAGGCCCTCCTCGAAGCCGTGGAGCGCGAGGGCCGTCGCCTGGCGCGCCGGCATCGCGGGTGCGTGGTCGTGGATCAGGCCCGCGGTGGCGCTGGCCGCGGCGACCGCGGCATCCCGGACCCCCATCGGCGAGTGCTCCAGATACGCCAGCACCGGCAGGGTGAGGCGCTCATGCACTTCGATGAACGCCAGGCGCGACAGCGCCGCGGTCATGCAATGGGGATCGACGTCGTCCGGGTGCAGGGCATGACCCAACTGATGCAGGGTCGCCAGCAGCACCTCGCGCAGCCGGGCGCCGTGGATCTCCGCCTCCGCCGACGGGACGCGCATGCCCGGCGCGAGCGCGCCGGTGTCGACGCGGAAGCTGCGGAACATCAGCAGGCCGGCCAGCCGGGCAGCGCCCAGGATCTGGGTCTGCGCATGGGCCAGGCCACCGCCGGTGACCAGCTGGGCGCGGACCAGGCGGTGGAAATGCGCCGTCGCCGCCACGAGGTGCTTGAAGGAGGTGCCGGTCATGGAGGTGCGAGTCATCGCGATGTGTCCGGGGGATCCGGTGTGCGAGCGAAAACCGTCATTCTGGAAAACGGGAGGCCCTCGCGCCATGGCCGGGACTCATCAAGGATTCGCGCGGTACCGGCTGGTCCAGGTCGGTCACTGACTTGTTGAAGGAGAGGGTGGCGCGCCGCTTGCCGTTGGCCTTGCCCTTTGTAACCTCGCCGAGTCGCGACCCCTGTCCAGGCCTCGGGCACAATCAGGCCTCCATTCGTTCCGCAAGCCGATGAGCACCAAGACGATTGCCACCCCCTCCGCTCTTCTTCCTCCCGGCATCAGCGCGTTGACGCGCCGTGGACTGCTCGGCGGCCTGGCCGCAGGGCTGGCGATGCCGTCGCTCGCGCAGTTCCGGGTCGAGATCGCCGGTGTCGGCGCCACCCGGCTGCCGATCGCGATCAGCGATTTCAACAACGAATCGGCCACCGGCCAGCCCCTGGCCGCGATCATCCGCGCCGACCTCGAGCGCAGCGGCCAGTTCAGCATCGTGCCCGGCCAGACCGGCATGAGCGAGACCTCCCAACCCCAGTTCGTCGACTGGCGCGCGCGCGCCGCCGATGCGCTGGCGGCCGGTTCCGCGACCCGGCTGGCCGACGGACGCTTCGACGTCCGCTACCGGCTCTGGGATGTCGTCAAGGGCGCCGACGTGGGCAGCGAGAGCATCCCCGTCGTCGCCGGCGACCTGCGCCTGGCGGCGCACAAGATCGCCGACACGATCTACCAGAAGCTCACCGGCGAGCGCGGCGTCTTCGCCACGCGGCTGGTCTACGTGAACAAGGCCGGTCCGCGCTACTCGCTGCGCGTCGCCGACGCGGACGGCGAGGGCGAGCAGACCGTGCTCAACAGCCCCGAGGCGATCATCTCGCCGGCCTGGTCGCCGGACGGCAACGAGGTCGCCTACGTCAGCTTCGAGTCGCGCAAGGCGGTGGTCTGGATCCAGGACCTGCGCACCGGCAAGCGCCGCAAGGTGGCGGACTTCCGCGGCACCAACAGCGCGCCGTCGTACTCGCCGAACGGCCAGCAGCTGGTCGTCACGCTGTCGCGCGAGGGCGGCTCGCAGCTCTACCTGATCAACAAGGACGGCTCCGGCGCCAAGCGCCTGACGCAGACCTCGGCGATCGACACCGAGGCGACCTTCTCGCCCGATGGCGCGCAGATCTACTTCGTCAGCGACCGCGGCGGCGCGCCGCAGATCTACCGCATGCCCGCTGGCGGCGGGAACGCGGAGCGGGTCACCTTCAGCGGCAGCTACAACATCAGCCCGTCCATCAGCCCCGATGGCCGCACGATGGCCTACGTGACCCGCGTGGGCGGCGGCACCTTCAAGCTGTGCGTGATGGACCTCGGCAGCGGCCAGGTCCAGCAGATCACCGACACCAGCGAGGACGAGAGTCCCAGCTTCGCGCCCAACGGCAAGCTGATCGTCTACGCCACGCGCGCCGGCGGCCGCGACGTGCTGATGACGACGACGCTCGACGGCAAGGTCAAGGCCAAGCTCGCCACGCCCGGCGTCTCGGACATCCGGGAGCCGGCGTGGGGCCCGTTCGGCAACTGAGCGTCGACGATGCCGGCGTGGCCCCCGTTCGAGGAATTGAAGGATTTCGCAACGCCGGGCACATGGATTGCCTACGTTGGCGTCGCGCTTCGCCCGTCCCGTGCGAAGCGTGATCGCGACGACTCGACCAACCGCCCGTGCAGGCCTGCATGCCCCACGGATGTGTTAGCCGATGATTCACAATTGTTGTTCCCCGCGGCTTCACCGGCGGCGCTGTCCACCGCCATGTCCTGACCGTAACTCCCCGCCCGCTTTGACCCATAGGAGCGTATGCCCATGAAATTCGAAAAACTGATGCTTGGCCTGGTGGCCGCGGCCGCCCTGTCCGCCTGCAGCTCGACCAAGCTGGATGAACCTGCCAAGGTCGAGACCAAGGAGCCGGTCCCGACGCAACAGGCCCCGGTGGCCGATCCGAACGCCAACGCACAGCGCAAGGTCGAGACCGTCGACCTCGGCGCCCAGCTGGACGCCGCCGTGTCCAACCAGCGCGTCGTGTTCTTCGACTTCGACAGCTTCGTCGTCAAGGACGAGTACCGCAGCCTGATCGAGAACCACGCCAAGCGCCTGAACAACAAGAAGACGCTGCAGCTGAGCCTGGAAGGCCACGCCGACGAACGCGGCGGCCGCGAGTACAACCTGGCCCTGGGCCAGAAGCGTGCCGAAGCCGTCGCCAAGTCGCTGACGCTGCTGGGCGTGACGTCGACCCAGGTCGAGGCGGTGAGCTTCGGCAAGGAGCGTCCGACCGACACGGGCCACAACGAAGAGGCCTGGGCCAAGAACCGTCGCGTCGAACTGCGCGACAAGTAATCCGGTGACATGAGCATGCTGCGTAGCGATCGTTTCCTCCCGTTCGCGTCGACCCCGACGGCCAAGGCCGTGCTGGTCGGCGTGCTGATGGCGCTGAGCGCCGCCGGCCCCGCGCGGGCGGCGCTGTTCGAGGACGACGAGGCCCGCAAGGCCATCCTCGACCTGCGGACCAAGATGGCGCAGAACGACGATGCGCAGCGTGCCCGTGTCACGGAACTGCAGAGCCAGCTCGAGACCGCGCGACGCGGTCTGCTGGATCTGTCCGGGCAGATCGAGGCGCTGAAATCGGACCTGGCCAAGATGCGCGGCCAGAACGAACAGCTGGCGCGCGATCTGTCCGAGACCCAGCGCAAGGTGACCGACCAGTCGGCCACGCTCGACAACCGGCTGCGCCCGCTGGAGCCGCAGAAGGTGTCGCTGGACGGCAAGGAATTCCAGGCCGATCCGGAAGAGAAGCGCCAGTTCGATGCCGCGATGGGCCTGATCCGGCGCGGCGATTTCAATGAGGCGACCTCCGCCTTCACGTCCTTCCTGACGCGTTTTCCGGCGAGCGGTTTCTCCGACTCGGTGCGCTTCTGGCTGGGCAACGCGCAGTACGGCAAGCGCGACTACAAGGGCGCGATCGCGACCTTCAAGGCCTTCGTCGCCGCGAACCCGGACCACCCGCGCGCGGCCGAGAGCCTGCTGGCGATCGCCAACTGCCAGATCGAGCTCAAGGACACCAAGAGCGCCCGCAAGACGCTGGAAGACCTGCAGAAGGCCTATCCCGGCAGCGAGGCCGCCAAGGCGGCCAAGGAACGCGCGGCGGGACTGCGCTGATCCCTGCTTGATCTCGACCTGCTGAGGACGCGCTGCGGCGCGCAACGATCTTGAGTCTGGAGACCGGGCACGGCCCCCTCGATCTGGAAGCGGACGCGGAGCGCCGCTTCGGCGGTCTGCGCCGCCTGCACGGCGACCGGGACTACGCGCGGCTGCGCGCGGCGCGTTTCTGTGTCGTGGGGCTGGGCGGCGTGGGCTCCTGGGTCGTCGAGGCGCTGGCGCGCATGGGTGTCGCGCGGCTGGTGCTGATCGACCTCGACCACGTCGCCGAATCCAACATCAACCGTCAGGTGCAGGCGCTCGGCAGCACGCTGGGCATGGCCAAGGCGGAGGCGCTCAAGCAGCGCATCGCGGACATCCACCCGGGCTGCGAGGTCGTCACCGTCGAGGACTTCGTCGACGACAAGAACTGGCCCTCGCTGCTCGGCGACGTGCAGGTCGACGGCATCGTCGACGCCTGCGACCAGGTCCGGGCCAAGGCGCAGATCGCGGCGTGGGCGAGGGCGCTCAAGCTGCCCCAGATCTGCATCGGCGCCGCGGGCGGCAAGCACCGGCCGCAGGACGTCGAGATCCTCGACCTGTCCGAGACGACGCATGATCCGCTGCTGGCCAATCTGCGGCAGCGGCTGCGCAAGTTCCACGCCGCGCCGCGCCAGGGCGCGATGGGCGTGACCTGCGTGTTCTCGCGCGAACCGGTGAAGAGGCCAGAGGGGGTCGAGGCCTGCGATCTCGACGGCAACCTGAATTGCCACGGCTATGGCTCGAGCGTCGCGGTCACGGCCGGCTTCGGCATGACCGCCGCCGCCGAACTGGTGACAAGGTATTTGAAGACGCTTGCGCGTGCGCAAAAAACCGTCCTATAATGTGAGGCTCTGCTGAGGGGCAAACACCTCGAAGCGATGCAGAGGAGCCGAGGCGGGTTCGACTTGGCTTTCACTGCTTGAAGCAGGCTTCGGGTCGTTAGCTCAGTCGGTAGAGCAGCGGACTTTTAATCCGTTGGTCGCAGGTTCGAATCCTGCACGACCCACCATCGCTTCAGATGACTGTCAGTGGAATGACTGGCGGTTGATTTCTCGGGGGCTCTTAGCTCAGTTGGTAGAGCAGCGGACTCTTAATCCGTTGGTCGAAGGTTCGAATCCTTCAGGGCCCACCACCGATCCTTGTCGGATCGTCAGAGAGAAGAACGTGTTGATCGACAACGATCAGCGTGCGATTCACGGACGACGAAACGATGTCAGAGAGGATTTGGCGTGACGAGATCAAAATATCTGACATAATCTCGGCTTCGCAAGTTTCAGCAGAAACTTGAGGAACGAAAAGAATTTCGGGCTCTTAGCTCAGTTGGTAGAGCAGCGGACTCTTAATCCGTTGGTCGAAGGTTCGAATCCTTCAGGGCCCACCAAATAAAAGGGGTTGCAGCAGTGCTGCAACCCCTTTGTCATTGGCGCGCCGAAACTCGACCGGGTCGACGTCAAACGCCTGCCGGTATCGGGTTTTGTCTGCTCAGCTAGACTGACTGCCAGATTCCTCAGACCGTCACCTGCCTTCCCCGACATGTCCCAGATCCAAGAAACCACGCTGCTGCAGGCCCTGCAACAGGTCGTCGACCCCAACACCGGCCGCGACTTCGTCTCCACGAAGCAACTGCGCCAGTTGAAGGTGCAGGGTGACGCGGTCAGCTTCGAGATCGAACTGGGCTACCCGGCGGCCAGCCAGGTCGATGCGCTGCGTGCCGCGCTGGTCGAGGCGGCGCGCTCGGTGCCGGGCGTCGGCAATGTCAGCGTCGGCGTGACGACGAAGATCACCGCCCATGCCGTCCAGCGTGGCGTGCAACTGCTGCCCGGGGTGAAGAACATCATCGCGGTGGCGTCCGGCAAGGGCGGCGTCGGCAAGAGCACGACGGCGGCCAACCTGGCGCTGGCGCTGTCGGCCGAAGGCGCGACCGTCGGCCTGCTCGATGCCGACATCTACGGCCCGAGCCTGCCCTTGATGCTGGGCATCAGCGGGCGTCCCGAGAGCACCGATGGCCAGACGATGGAGCCGCTGGAATCCCACGGCCTGCAACTGATGTCGATCGGCTTCCTGGTCGAGGATGACCAGGCGATGGTCTGGCGCGGCCCGATGGCCACGCAGGCGCTGGAGCAGCTGCTGCGCCAGACGCGCTGGCGCGACCTGGACTACCTCGTCATCGACATGCCGCCGGGCACCGGCGACATCCAGCTGACCTTGTCGCAGCGCGTGCCGGTGAGCGGCTCGGTGATCGTGACCACGCCGCAGGACATCGCGCTGATCGATGCGAAGAAGGGCCTGAAGATGTTCGAGAAGGTCGGCGTGCCGATCCTGGGCATCGTCGAGAACATGGCCATCCACATCTGCAGCCAGTGCGGCCATGCCGAGCACATCTTCGGCAGCGGGGGCGGTCAGCGCATGGCGGACCAGTACAGCCAGGAACTGCTCGGCTCGCTGCCGCTGGCGCTGTCCATCCGGGAGCAGGCCGACAGCGGCAAGCCGACGGTCGTCGCCGAGCCCGACGGCGTCCACGCCCAGGCCTACAAGCAGATCGCGCGCAAGATCGCCGTGAAGCTTGCCGGCCAGGCGAAGGACTACTCGTCGAAATTCCCGACGATCACCATCTCGAAAAACACCTGACCCCCCAACGCACGCGCTGGCAGCCTCGCCGCCGTGCTGCACCGCAACGGGAGCCGCGCGGGCGGGTGCCCCTCATAGCGAACCCTGACCGAAGGGAATACTGTGAGCGGCGAGGGGCACCCGCTCGCGCGGCGGGGCGCTCCGATCGATGCATGCAACCCCCGCGACGACACGAGCCCCCGCTGCACCGCACAAAAGATCCGCTCCGGAAAAGCCACCGTCAAGCCCGGTGCGCGTTGCGGTTCTTCCTCTCGCGAGAGGGTGACTCCCCATTGGACAAAGCCGATGCTTTGTGCCGAAATGCTCGAACGGGCCGCGTGACGGTCGTGCATTTCACCCAGGTCGCCTGAACGGCGAGCCCAGGAGGCACAAGATGGACATGAACCGGAGGCACTTCTTCCGGGTGAGCGGGGCGGCCGTGATGGGCTCCAGCCTCGTGGCGCTGGGGTTCTCCCCGACTGCCGCACTGGCCGAGACACGCCAGTTCAAGCTTGCCCGGGCGACCGAGACCCGCAACACCTGCCCCTATTGCTCGGTGGGTTGCGGGATCATCATGTACTCGCTCGGGGACAAGGCGAAGAACGTCACCTCCGAGATCATCCACATCGAGGGCGACCCCGATCACCCGGTCAATCGCGGCACCTTGTGCCCGAAGGGCGCGGGCCTGCTGGACTTCGTCCACAGCCCCAACCGGCTGAAGTATCCGGAGATCCGCGAGGCCGGCGCCAAGGAGTGGAAGCGCGTCAGCTGGAACGAGGCGATGGACCGTTTCGTGAAGCTGCTCAAGGCCGACCGCGACGCCAACTTCATCGCGACCAACGCGGACGGCAAGCCCGTCAACCGCTGGCTCTCGACCGGCATGATCTGCGCGTCCGCGTCCTCGAACGAATCGGGCTACATCACCCACAAGGCGATGCGCTCGATGGGGCTGCTCGCGTTCGACAACCAGGCCCGCGTTTGACACGGACCGACGGTGGCCAGTCTGGCCCCGACGTTCGGACGCGGCGCGATGACCAACCACTGGGTGGACATCAAGAACGCCGACCTCGTGCTGATCATGGGCGGCAACGCCGCCGAGGCGCATCCCTGCGGCTTCAAGTGGGTGATCGAGGCCAAGCACCACAACAAGGCGCGGCTGATCGTCGTCGATCCCCGCTTCACGCGCTCGGCCGCGATGAGCGATTACTACGCGCCGATCCGCGCGGGCTCCGACATCGCCTTCCTGGGCGGGGTGATCAATTACCTGTTGAGCAACAACAAGATCCAGACCGAGTACGTCCGGCACTACACGAACGCGCCCTTCATCATCAATGAGGGCTACAAGTTCGAGGACGGGATCTTCTCCGGCTACGACGAGGCCAAGCGCGCCTACAGCAATGCGTCGTGGGCCTACGAGATGGACGAGAAGGGCTTCGCCAAGGTCGACATGACGATGCAGCATCCGCGCTGCGTGCTCAACGTCATGAAGACCCACTTCTCGCGCTACACGCCGGAGAAGGTCAGCGAGATCACCGGCACGCCCAAGGACAAGTTCGTCGAGATCTGCCGGCAGATCGGCGAGACCTCGGTCCCGGGCAAGGTGATGACGATCCTGTACGCGCTGGGCTGGACGCAGCACAGCCAGGGCTCGCAGATCATCCGCACCGGCGCCTTGGTGCAGCTGCTGCTGGGCAACATCGGCCAGCCCGGCGGCGGCATGAACGCGCTGCGCGGCCACAGCAACATCCAGGGCCTCACCGACCTGGGCCTGCTGTCGACCTCGCTGACCGGCTACATGACGCTGCCCAAGGACTCGGAGCAGGACCTCGAGACCTACTACAAGACCAAGGCGCTCAAGCCGCTGCGCCCCAACCAGATGAGCTTCTGGCAGAACTATCCGAAGTTCTTCGTCAGTCAGCAGAAGGCGTGGTGGGGCAAGGCCGCGACCAAGGAGAACGACTGGGCCTACCACTACCTGCCGAAGTGGGACAAGGGCTACGACGTGCTGCAGGCGTTCGACCTGATGCATCAGGGCAAGGTCAACGGCTACATCTGCCAGGGCTTCAACCCGGTCGGATCGTTCCCCAACAAGAAGAAGGTGGTCGAGAGCCTGTCCAAGCTGAAGTTCCTCGCCATCATCGATCCGCTCAACACGGAGACCGCCGAGTTCTGGAAGAACTACGGCGAGCACAACGACGTGAAGACGGAAGAGATCCAGACCGTGGTGTTCCGGTTCCCGAGCACCTGCTTCGCCGAGGAGGACGGCTCGCTGACCAACTCCGGCCGCTGGCTGCAGTGGCACTGGAAGGGCGCCGAGCCTCCCGGCGAGGCCAAGGGCGATGCGGAGATCATCGCGGAGATCTTCCTGCGACTGCGGACGATGTACCAGAAGGACGGCGGCGCCTTCCCCGATCCGATCGTCAACCTGAGCTGGCCGTACAAGATCCCGAACAGCCCCTCGGCCGAGGAACTGGCGATGGAGTTCAACGGCAAGGCGCTGGCCGACGTGACCGATCCGAAGGACGCGACCAAGGTGCTGGCGAAGGCGGGCGAGCAGCTCTCGGGCTTCGCACTGCTGCGCGACGACGGCAGCACGTCCAGCGGCTGCTGGATCTACGCCGGGGCGTGGACGCAGGCCGGCAACCAGATGGCGCGGCGCGACGACAGCGATCCGTGGGGCATCGGCCAGACGCTGAACTGGGCCTGGGCCTGGCCGGCGAACCGGCGCGTGCTCTACAACGCCGCGTCCTGCGATCCGAGCGGCAAGCCGTGGAATCCGAAGCGGCGACTGATCAGCTACACCGACAAGTGGGGCGGTTCCGACGTGCCGGACATCCGGCCGGACGCCAACCCCAACGACGAGGACGCGGTGCGGCCGTTCATCATGACCGCCGAGGGCGTCGCACGGCTGTTCGCGCCCAGCGGCATGGTGGACGGTCCGCTGCCCGAGCACTACGAGCCCTTCGAGTCGCCGCTCACCGTCAACCCGATGCACCCGACCAACGCCAAGGCGATGAACAACCCGGCCGGCCGGGTGTTCAAGGCCGACCGCGAGGCCTTCGGCAAGCCGGACAAGTTCCCGTACGTGGCGACGAGCTACCGGCTCACCGAGCACTTCCACTACTGGACCAAGAACGTCCGCACCAGCGCCATCATCCAGCCGCAGCAGTTCGTGGAGATCGGCGAGGAACTCGCCAAGGACAAGGGCATCGCCAACGGCGATCAGGTGAAGGTCAGCTCCAACCGCGGCTTCATCAAGGCCGTGGCGGTGGTGACCAAGCGCGTGGCCTCGCTCGATGTCGGCGGCAAGCGGGTCCACACGGTGGGCCTGCCGAACCACTGGGGCTTCGTCGGCGTGGCCAAGCCCGGTTATCTGGTGAACACGCTGACCCCTTCGTGGGCGACGCCAACACCCAGACGCCGGAGTTCAAGAGCTTCACCGTCAACATCGAGAAAGCTTGAGGAGCCCACGCCATGTCTTCATTGCAATCCCTCGACATCGCCAAGCGCTCCGCGACGACGCTGCCCAGCCCCGACGCGCGACGCACGACGACGGAAGTCGCCAAGCTGATCGACGTCTCCTCGTGCATCGGCTGCAAGGCCTGCCAGGTCGCCTGCATGCAGTGGAACGACCTGCGCGACGACGTGGGCGAGACCCACGGCACCTACGACAACCCGCGCGACCTGACGCCGCAGTCGTGGACGGTGATGCGCTTCTCCGAAGTGGAGGTCGTCGAGAACAAGCTCGAATGGCTGATCCGCAAGGACGGCTGCATGCATTGCGAGGATCCCGGCTGCCTGAAGGCCTGTCCCGCGCCGGGCGCGATCGTGAAGTACCAGAACGGCATCGTTGACTTCATCTCGGAGCACTGCGTCGGCTGCGGCAACTGCGTGACGGGCTGTCCGTTCGACGTGCCGCGCATCAGCAAGGCCGACAACAAGGCCTACAAGTGCAGCCTGTGCTCGGACCGCGTCGGCGTCGGCCTGGAGCCGGCGTGCGTGAAGGCCTGTCCGACCGGCGCGATCCGTTTCGGCTCCAAGGAGGACATGCATGAGTTCGCCGCCGAACGCATCGTCGATCTGAAGGAACGCGGCTACACGAACGCCGGCGTCTACGACCCGCAGGGCGTCGGCGGCACGCACGTGATGTACGTGCTGCAGCATGCGGACCAGCCGGGGCTCTATCACGGGCTGCCGAAGGATCCGCAGATCAGCCCGTTCGTGTCGCTGTGGAAGGGCGCGGCGAAGCCGTTGGCCGTGGCCGCGATGGTCGGCGCGGCGGTGGCCGGCTTCTTCCATTACATGAAGGTCGGTCCGCAGAAGACGGCACACGACGAGCCGGATCCCGAGGAGGAGCTGGCCTACGAGCGCGCGAAGCACGGCGAAGGGCCTGACGTCCCCTCCGGCGGCGAGCCGCGGCGCACCTCGTACACCCCGCCCAGCGGCGGCCTCTGACCCACCGGGAGATCCTCATGTTGCTGCAACGCTATCGCGACAGCCAGCGGCTCAACCACTGGCTCATCGTGCTGCTGTTCCTGTGCGCCGGGCTCTCGGGCCTGGCCTTCTTCCACCCGAGCCTCTTCTTCCTGAGCAACCTCTTCGGCGGCGGGCCGTGGACGCGCGTGCTGCATCCCTATATGGGGCTGGGCATGGTGATCGCGTTCGCGTTCCTCGCGGCGCGGATGTGGCGGGACAACCTGTGGATCGGCGCCGACTCGCAGTGGATGCGCCAGAGCCCGGCCATGATCAGCGGCGCTGGCAAGGAGGACGTCCAGCCGGCCGCGAAGTACAACGCCGGGCAGAAGATCGTCTTCTGGATCATGGTGGTGACGCTGAGCATCCTGCTCGTCACCGGTTTCATGTTCTGGCACGCCTGGTTTCCCGAGGGCAACATCCTGATGCGGCGCATCGCGGTGCTGCTGCATTCGGCGTCGGCGGCGATCCTGATCCTGACGATCATCATCCACGTTTACGCGGCCATCTGGGTGCAGGGCTCGTTCCGGGCGATGACCCGTGGTACGGTCACCGACACCTGGGCCGCGCACCATCATCCGCTGTGGCACAAGGAAGTGAAGGAGCGGCCTCGCGCATGACGTCTTCCAGCCCCATCCGGGTCATGACCCCGGAAGAGATCGCGGTCAACGCCGGCGCGCGCGCCGCGCCGGTGAAGGTGCCCGATCCCGGACTCTTCGCCGAGCGCGCCGTGCGCCTGAGGCAGTTGGCCGAGGGGCATGCGATGCGGGATTACCTGCTCTTCGTGGCCGAGCTGGCGCAGGCGCAGCATGAGCGCTTCAAGCGGCCCGACGCGCTGGCGCTGCCGGCCGAGGTGCTGGTCAACAGCGCGATGGTCGGCGGGCTGCCGCCGCTGGACGTGGCGACGTATCCGCGCGATCCGGTGTGGCGCGAGGAACTCCGCGCGCTGCTGCGCGCGATGGGCGCGGCGGCGATCCCCGAACCGGCGAAGGCGCAGATCAGGCAGCTCGCGGACGCCGAGGGCGACTGGCTGGAGCACCAGGCGGCCGCGTTGCTCGCGGGCGGTGCACCGGGCCTGGACCCGGCCTCCGCGCCGCTGATCGCCGCGGCCTTGCAGGTGTACTGGTCCCGGCTCGTCGTGCAGCTGCAGCAGCGCTACGACGCCAGCGACCAGGGCGAACACGTCGCGCCCTTCGGCATGATCGACGACCCGACGGTCTGCCCCTGCTGCGGCTCGCGTCCGGTGGCGTCGATCACGCGCATCGCGGCCGAGCAGTCCGGGCAGCGCTTCCTCGCCTGCTCGCTCTGCGGCGCGCAGTGGCACTACGTGCGCATCAAGTGCACGCACTGCCAGGGCACGAAGGGCATCACCTTCCAGAGCCTGGTCGACGACGACGGCAACAAGTCCGACGCGGTCGCGGCCGAATGCTGCGAGACCTGCGGGCATTACCTGAAGCAGGTCCACATGGAAAAGGACCTGCAGGTCGAGCCGCTGGCCGACGACCTGGCGACCTTGACGCTGGACCTGCTGGTCGGTGAACTGGGGCTGGTGCGCCAGGGCTTCAATCCGCTGCTGATCCTGGGGGAGGCCGACGCATCGAGCGGCGGCGCGCCGCCTCCCGATCCCGGAGGACGCTGAGCATGAAGCCCGAGGCATCCATGGTTCATGGTCCGACGGCAGGCTCCCCGGTCAGAAGTTCCGATCCGGTCGCGGCCCCCAAGGACCTCCCCTCCGTCGATCGCCTGCTGCGCGATCCGGCCGTGACGCACCTGATGGCGAGACACGGCCATGCCTTCGTCGCCGCCGAGGCGCGCCGGCTGCTCGAATCGTCGCGCGAACGCGCACTGACCGACGCCCTGACGGTGGATGAACTCCACCGCCTGCCGGTCGAACTCGAGCGTCATTGCGTCGAGCGTCTCGCGCCGCGCATGCGCCGCGTGATCAACCTCACCGGCACGGTGCTGCACACCAACCTGGGTCGCGCGCTGCTCGCCGACGAGGCGCTGCGCCACGTGCTGGCCTGCATGAGCTCGCCCAACAACCTGGAGTTCGACCTCGCGCGCGGCGAGCGCGGCGACCGCGACAGCCTCGTCGAATCGCTGCTCTGCGACATCACCGGTGCCGAGGCGGCGACGGTCGTCAACAACAACGCCGCCGCGGTGCTGCTGGGCATCGCCGCGCTGGCCGGCGGCAAGGAAGCGGTCGTGTCGCGCGGCGAGCTGGTCGAGATCGGCGGCGCGTTCCGCATGCCCGATGTGATGGCGGCGGCGGGGGCGCGGCTGGTGGAGGTCGGCACGACCAACCGCACGCACGCGCGGGACTACGAATCGGCCATCGGTCCCGGGACCGCGCTGCTGATGAAGGTCCACACCAGCAACTATGCGATCCACGGCTTCACGTCGTCGGTCAGCGAGGCCGAACTTGCGCCGATCGCGAAGGCCGCGGGCGTGCCGCTGATGACGGACCTCGGCAGCGGCTCGCTGGTCGACCTGGCGCAATGGGGGCTGCCGGCCGAGCCGCTGCCGCAGGCGATGCTGGCCGACGGCTGCGACGTCGTGACCTTCAGCGGCGACAAGCTGCTGGGCGGGCCGCAGGCGGGACTGATCGTGGGGCGCCGGGACCTGGTGCAGAAGATCCGCAAGTTCCCGATGAAGCGCGCGTTGCGGCTGTCCAAGCTGCCGATGGCCGCGCTGGAGGCGACGCTGCGCCTGTACCTGCAGCCGGACCGCCTGACGCAGGACCTGCCGACGCTGCGGCTGCTGACGCGCCCGGTCGACCAGATCGAGGCGCAGGCGCAGCGGCTGCTGTCGCGCGTGGAGGAGGCCGTCGCGCCGCGTTTCGACGCGCGCGTGAGCGCGATGCGCGGGCAGATCGGCTCGGGCTCGTTGCCGGTGGAGACGCTGCCGTCGGCAGGCCTCGTGCTGACGCCGAGGCTGCCGGGCAAGCGCGGCACCGGTCGCGCGCTCGACGAGCTGCTCACGGCGCTGCGCTCGTTGCCGCTGCCGGTCATCGCCCGCGTGCAGGCGGACGAACTCTGGATGGACCTGCGCTGCCTCGACGAGGCTCGCGAGGAGCCCGACTTCATCGAGCAGCTCGCGCGGCTGAAGGAGTCGCTCGCATGATCGTCGGAACCGCCGGCCACATCGACCATGGCAAGACGACGCTGGTGAAGGCGTTGACTGGCGTCGACACGGACCGGCTGCCCGAGGAGAAGCGGCGCGGCATCAGCATTGCGCTCGGCTACGCGTTCCTGGAGGCCGGCGAGGCCTTGCGCATCGGGTTCGTCGACGTGCCGGGGCACGAACGCCTCGTCCACACGATGCTGTCAGGGGCGACCGGCATCGACCATGCGCTGCTGCTGGTCGCCGCCGACGACGGCGTGATGCCGCAGACCCGCGAGCATCTGGCACTGTTGTCGCTGCTCGGGATCCGGCGCGGCACGATCGCGCTGACGAAGTGCGACCGCGTCGACGCGGCGACATGCAGGCAGCGGCGCGAGGAGGTCCGTGCGCTCGTGGCCGGTACCTCGCTGGCGCAGGCGGCGGTGTTCGAGGTTTCGGCGACGCTGGGTGAGGGGGTGCGTGAATTGCGCGAGCACCTGATCGCCGAGGCGGCGGCGCTGCCGCCGCGCGAGGTCGCGGGCCGCGGCTTCCGTCTGGCGGTGGATCGTGTGTTCAGTCTGGCCGGCGTCGGCACCGTCTGCACCGGCACAGCGCATGCTGGCGAGGTGGCGATCGGCGACGAGCTCCTGCTGCTGCCGCCCGCGCCCGGCCAGTCGCCGCGGCGGGGCCGCGTGCGCAGCCTGCATGCGCAGAACGAACCGGCCACGCGCGCCTCGGCGGGACAGCGCGTCGCCATCGGTCTTGCCGGCCTGGAGAAGGACGAGGTCGAGCGCGGCCAATGGCTGGCCGCGCCGGAGATCGCGCAGTGGACCGACCGCCTCGATGCGCGGCTGCGGCTGTGGTCCGGGGAGTCTCGGCCGTTGCGCGGCGGCGCGCCGGTGCATGTGCATGTCGGCGCGGAGCAGGTCACCGGATCCGTGGCGGTGCTGGGCGGCGTCGACGGATCGACGCTCGACGCGCTGCAGCCCGGGGCCGAGGCGGTCGTGCAGCTGGTGCTGCATCGCCCGATCGGCGCGTGGGCCGGTGATCGCGTCGTGCTGCGCGACGCGTCCGCGACGCGCGCGCTGGCGGGCGGCGTGGTGCTCGATCCGCAGGCGCCCGCGCGCTATCGACGCACGCCGCAGCGGCTCGCGGAACTTGTCGCGCTGACCGCGGCGTCGCCTGCGCGGCGGCTCGCCGGCCTGCTGGCGCAGGCACCGATGGGCGTCGATCTCGCGCGCTTCGCCGCCGGCCAGGGCGTGGCACACGACGCCCGCGTGACGCTGCTGGCGGCGGCCGGTGCGTCGACGGTCGTGCTGGGCGCCGACGGCCCGGTCTGGGCGCTCGGTGCCGCGCAGACCGCCCAGTGGGAAGCCGTCGCGCTGGCGCGCCTGGCGCGTTATCACGAGGAGCAGCCGGAGGAGTTGGGCCCCGATCTCGCGCGCTGGCGACGGCTGGCGGCGCCCCGGATGGCCGAGCCGCTGTGGCAGTCGCTCGTGCGGCGGATGTCCTCGGCCGGGCAGGTGACGATCAGCGGCGCCGCGGCGCATCTGCCCGCGCATGGCATCCAGTTGTCGGCGCTCGATGAGCGCCTCGCGCAGAAGGCGATGCCGCGACTGCGGTCGGCGGGCTTCGAGGGCGCCTGGGCGCGCGACCTGGCCAAGGACGCGCACGAGCCGGAGGCGCTGGTGCGCACGACGCTGGCGCGGCTGTCGCAGCGGGGCGAGCTGTTCCAGGTCGTCAAGGACCTGTACTACGCGCCCGAGGCCATCCAGGCACTGGCGCGCATCGCGCGGGCCTCGGCCGTCGGCGGCGACGTGACGGCCGCGGTGTTCCGCGACCGCAGCGGCCTCGGGCGCAAGCGCGCCATCCAGGTGCTGGAATTCTTCGACAAGGTCGGCGTGCTGCGGCGCGTCGGCGATGCGCACCGGCTGCGGACCGACAGCCGCCTGTTCTTCGACGATCATGAAGGCGGCGGCGCGACCCGCGCCGACGCCGTCGAGGCCGCATGAGCGCGCCACGATCCATGGAAGGAAAACGATCCTGGTGGATCGGCCGGACTTCAAATCCGGTGGACGGCGCCACGCGCCGTCGGGTGGGTTCGACTCCCATTTCCTTCCGCCCTCTTTTCCACCCTCCCGGCGTTCCTTCTCCCACCCTTCACCGGAGCCTCTGATGCCCAGCCTCTTCCGACAAGTCAGCCGTGCGCTGCAGGGAATCGTCGCCGCGTCGTTGATCGCCGCAGGCCTCGCGGCGCCCGCGCTGGCGCAGCCGCAGCCGGTGCTGCGCGTGACCGCCATCCCCGACGAATCGCCGACCGAGCTCGCCCGCAAATTCGCGCCGCTCGGCCGCTACCTGGAGAAGGAACTCGGCGTGAAGGTCGAGTGGACGCCCGTCACCGACTACGCCGCCGCGGTCGAGGCGGTCGTGAACAAGAAGATCGACCTGGCCTGGTTCGGCGGCTTCACCTTCGTGCAGGCCAACGTACGATCGGGCGGCAAGATCGTCCCGCTCGTCCAGCGCGAGGAGGACGAGAAGTTCCGCTCCGTCTTCATCACCGACGCGAAGTCGGGCATCACCAAGCTGGAGGACCTGAAGGGCAGGACGCTCAGCTTCGGCTCCGCGTCGTCGACCTCGGGCCACCTGATGCCGCGCTCGTTCCTGCTGGCCGCGAAGATCAATCCCGACGCGGACCTCAAGCGCGTCTCCTTCTCCGGCGCGCACGACGCCACCGTCGCGGCCGTGGCCTCGGGCAAGGTCGACGCGGGCGCGCTGAACATCTCCGTCTGGGAGAAGCTCGTCGCCGAGAAGAAGGTCGACACCTCGACGGTCAAGGTCTTCTTCACCACGCCGCCGTATTACGACTACAACTGGAGTGTCCATGCCGACATGCCGGTCGCGACGAAGGAAAAGCTCAAGGCCGCGTTCCTGAAGCTCAACCCGTCGACGCCGGAAGGCAAGGAGATCCTCGACCTGCAGCGCGCGACGAAGTTCGTGCCGACGCAGCCCGAGAACTACGCCGGCATCAAGGCCGCCGCGGAGAACGCCGGCCTGCTGAAGTGACCTGAGGGGACCCCGCATGTCCAGCCCGCATCGACCGACTCGCCGCGCGTTGCCAACCCTCGTGCTCCTTGTGGTCGCGTTCCTCGTCGGCGTGGTCGGAGAGCCTCGGGCACAGACGCCGGGGCTGTTGCGCGTCAGCGCCATCCCGGGCGAGTCGCCCACCGAGGTGGCCCGCCGTTTCGTGCCGCTGGGCAGGTACCTGGAGAAGGAACTCGAGATGAAGGTCGAGTGGGTCCCGGGCACCGACTACGACCTGGTGGTCGACGCCATCGTCAATCGGCAGGTGGACCTGGCCGTGCTGGGCGGTTTCGCGCTGGTGCGGGCCAACCAGCGGTCCGGCGGCAAGATCATCCCGCTGGTCCAGCGCGAGGGCGACAGCAACTACCGCTCCGTGTTCATCACGCGGGTCGACTCAGGGATCCGGCGGCTCGAGGACCTGAAGGGCCGGACGCTCAGCTTCGGTCCGGCCACGTCGACCTCCGGGCATCTGATGCCGCGCGCCGCCCTGCTGGCCGCAAGGATCGATCCCGACGCCAGCCTGAAGCACATCGTCTTCTCCAGCGCGCACGACGGCACTGTGGCCGCCGTGGCCTCGGGCAAGGTCGACGCGGGTGCGGTGAACTTCTATCTCTGGGAGCGGCTCGTCGCGGAGAAGAAGGTCGACAGCTCGGTGGTGAAGGTGTTCTTCACCACGCCGCCCTATTACGACGCCAACTGGAGCGTCCATGCCGACATGCCGGTCGCGACCCGGGAGGCGATCAAGGCCGCGTTCCTGAAGCTCAATGCCGCTATCCCGGAACACCGGGAGGTCCTCGACCATCAGCGCGCGACGAAATACGTGCCGACGCGGATCGAGAACTACAACGGCATCAAGGCCGCCGCCGAGAGCGCCGGCCTGCTCAAATGAACTGAGGCGAACGCGATGCGTCTGCTGGAACTGGAGGGCCTGCATCTGCGGGCGGGCGCGCGCACGCTGATCGAGCCGCTGTCGCTGCGCATCGAGGCCGGCGAGCAGGTCGCGTTGATCGGCGCTTCGGGGGCCGGCAAGACCTCGCTGCTGCACGCGCTGGCGTTGGCGCTGGCGCCGGTCGCCGGGACGATGCGGCTGGCGGGCGAGGACGCCTGGGCGCTGTCGTCCCGCGACCGGCACGCGTTGCGCCGTGAACTGATGCTGGCGCCGCAGCATCCCCGCTGCCGCCGCGCCAGCGTGTGGTGACCGCAGTGCTGGCCGGACAACTGCCCGGCGCGTCGATGGCGCAGACCCTGCGCATGCTGTTCAGTCCGACCGAGGCGCAGGCCCGGCTCGCGTTCGACGCGCTGGATCGGATGGAACTCGGCGACCGGCTCTGGTCGCGTGTCGACCAGTTGTCGGGTGGCGAGCGGCAGCGCGTTGCGGTCGCACGGCTGCTGGTGTCGAAGGCGCGGCTCTGGCTGGCCGACGAGCCGCTCTCGGCGCTGGATCCGCAGCGCGCGCAGCGCGTCCTGGACGTGTTGCGGGACAGCGCCCGGGCGCAGGACCGGACGCTCGTGTGCAGCCTGCATCAGGTCGATCTGGCGTGCCGGCTGTTTCCGCGCGTGATCGCGCTGCGCGAGGGCCGCCTCGTGTACGACGGCCCGCCTCGGGCGCTCGGCGCGCATCAGCTCGACGACATCTACGCGGATCTGCAGAACGAGCCGCCGCCGGTGGCCGAGGCGCCGGTGCTGCCGACACCGTTGCCGCAGGCGATGTGTCGATGAGCGCCGCGGCGCAAGCCCCCTGGCGCCGCGATCCGGCCGCCACGCGGCGCCTCGGCGTGACCGTCGGGCTGCTCGTGCTGCTGTGGCCGTTGCTGGTCTGGTGCGAGTTCCGTCCCTGGGAGTTGCTCGACGAACGCAGCCTGCGCGCGACGATGCGTTTCGGCGCGCAGTTCCTGACGCCGCGCGTGGACCTCGAGTTCCTGGCGATGCTGGCGGCCGACACGTGGCGCACCGTGGCGATGGCCACGGTGGGACTGGCGCTCGCGTGGACGATCGCCGTGCCGCTGGCGCTGCTGGCGACGGCGCGTCTGTCGGTGTCCGCGGTGGCCGGTCGCATGGGACCGGTGCCGGCGGCGCTGCGCTGGTTCGTCCGCCTGGTGCTGATCGTGCTGCGATCGGTACCGGAGCTGGTCTGGGCGCTGATGCTGGTCCGCGTGATCGGCCTCGGTCCTGGCGCCGGCGTGCTCGCGATCGCGCTGTCTTATGGCGGCATGCTCGGCAAGGTCTACGCGGAGATCCTCGAGAGCGCCGACGCCGCGCCCACGCAGGCGCTGCTGCGCGGCGGCGCGGGACGGCTGCAGGCGCTGCTCTTCGGCACGATCCCGGGTTGCGCCGACGAGCTGGTCAGCTACACCGTCTACCGCTGGGAATGCGCGATCCGGTCCTCGGTCGTGCTGGGCTTCGTCGGCGCCGGCGGCCTGGGGCAGCAGCTGGACAACGCGACCAAGATGTTCGCCGGCTCCGAGGTCGCGACCATCCTGCTGATCTTCATCGCGCTGGTGGCGATGGCGGACCGGGTCAGCGCCTGGCTGCGGCCGGCGCGCGAGGCCGGGCAGGGCGCCGAGCGCCTGCGGCAGACGGGGCGGCCGACCGCGCGATGGGGCGTGCGTGGATTGCTGCTGGGTCTGCTGGTGCTGCTGATCGCGAGCTTCGCGACGCTGCCGCTGCGCTGGGGCGAATTGCTCGGTGCGGGCGCGCTCGCGCAGATGGGGCGCTTCATCGCGGAGTTCTTCCCGCCGCAACTGGCGCCCGCCTTCCTCGCGCGTGTCGGACAGGGGGCGCTGGAGACCTTGGCGATGTCGGCGCTGGGCAGCGGGCTGGCGGCGGTGGCCGGGCTGGCGATCGCGCTGGTGGCCAGCCGGCCGCCGGGGCCGCTGCGCTGGCTCTCCCGGCTGCTGCTGAACGCGCTGCGCAGCGTGCCGGAGCTGGTCTGGGCGGCGATCCTGCTCGTCGCCGCCGGTCTGGGACCGATGCCGGGCACCCTGGCGTTGGCACTGCACACGACCGGCGTGCTCGGCCGCCTGATGGCCGAGGCGCTCGAGAACGCACCGCCGCAGACCGCCCAGGCCTTGCGCTGGGCGGGGGCGTCCCGGTGGCAGGTCTTCGCGTTCGCGACGCTGCCGCAGGCGGCGCCGCAGCTGCTCAGCTACACGCTGTACCGGTGGGAGAACAACATCCGCGCCGCCACGGTGCTGGGGGTCGTCGGTGCCGGCGGACTCGGCCAGATGCTGAGCCTGCACCTCAGCCTGTTCCAGATGCGCGAGACTTGCACCGTGCTGCTGGCGATGCTGGCGCTGGTGATGCTGGTCGACGCCTGTTCCTACGCGGCGCGCCGGCAGTTGAATCGATGAAGAGAGCCGCCATGAACGACGACGCCCTGAAGCTGCTGCTCGCGCGAGCTTCGGTCGGGCCGAAGTACCTGATCGAGCCCGGCCCCGACGAGGCCCAACTGCGCCTGATGGTCGATGCCGCGCTGCACGCGCCGGACCACGCGGGGTTGGTGCCCTTCCGTTTCAAGGTCGTGCGCGGCGAGGCGAAACGGTCGATGGCGGCGCTGTTCGCCGAGGCCGCCCGCCGTGCCGGCAAGGACGCGGTGGGCCTGGCGATGGACGAGGAACGCGCACTGCGGCCGCCGGTGACGGTGGCTGTCGTCGCGCGGCTGGACCTGGGCCATCCGCAGGTGCCGGCGCACGAACAGTGGGCCTGCGTGGGCGGAGCGCTGACGAACTTCCTGAACGCCGCGCAGGCGCTCGGGTTCGGCGGAAAGATGCTGAGCGGGGCAAAGGCGCGCGATCCGGGGCTGATCGCCGCGTTCTGCGAGCCGGGCGAGACACTGCTCGGCTGGATCGCGATGGGCACGCCGGCGCCGTCGGACAAGCCGGCCAAGCCACGCGGCGCCAAGGACGGCGCCGATCAGGCCCTGCAATTCTGGGGTGGTTGAAACGCGTCGCCGGCTGGCGTGGGCGCTGCGCCTACGTCAGCCGTATATGTAGCTCTGCAACTGGGCGATGGTGAGTTCATCGTCCGCAATGATGTTGTCCATCAGGTCTCTGATCGACAGCATGCCCACGACGGTCGATCCCTCGACCACCGGCAGGTGGCGGATCTTGCGCTGGCTCATCAGGCTCATGCACTCGCGGCACTCGGTGTTGGGCTTCACGACGAACACGTTGGCCGTCATGACGTCCTTGACCTGCGTATTGCGTGAATCGCGCCCCTGCAGCGCGATCTTGCGGGTGTAGTCGCGCTCCGAGAAGATGCCGAGCAGCCGCTCGCCCTCCATCACCAGCAGCGCGCCGACATCATGTTGTGCGAGCAGATGCAGCGCATCGAACACCGTCGCTTCCGGCGTGATGCGCCAGACGCTCGGGCCGCGGTTCTTCAACAGATCGGACACCGGTTTCATGGGGCCTCCTGGCGAAATCCTGGCGAATTGCTGAGGGACATCGAGGGTCCAAGATAAGCGCCTTGGCGGCGCACCGCAAGCCCCATCAAGACCCGGCCCCCAAAGGAGCGAGGTCGTGACCTCGCGAGGTTCAGGCCGGGTGGGTCAGGTCGCGCAGATGGGTGGGGCCGGCGCGGCGCTCGATCTCGGCGAGCAGGTCGCGGCCCCAGCCCATCGCGAAGAGCGCTTCGCCGACGACGAACATCGGGCCGACGAGCAGTCCGATCAGGTCGTCGACGAAGGCGGGCTTGCGGCCCTCGTAATAGTGACCGACGAACTGGATGATCCAGCCGACGATGAAGCTGCCCAGGCCCCAGGCCAGCCAGCCGCCGACGGAGCCCGCCGCCAGCGGGTGCGCCAGCGCCATCAGCACCGCGTTGACCACGGCGGTGGCCAGGCCCAGGACCAGGTTGCCGCGTGTCAGGTACCAGATCGTCGCGGCGCCCCACACCACCCAGGCGGCGGAGACCGTCCAGTCGGCGACATGGAATTGCGCCCGTGCGAGCAGCACGCCGATCGCGAAGACGATCAGCGGAATGCCGACGAAATGCGTGGCGATGTTGCGGCGGTCTCGATGGTAGGCGGCGTACTGCGCCATCAGGTCGGTGGCTTGGCGTGCCATGGCAGTCTCCGTGCGAGGTGTCGTCGTGATGTCGCAATGCTAGTGCGACCCGCCTGTTTGTGCCGTTCAGAATGCGGGTCTGACCACTCTTGGTTTACCCCTATGCAAGTGTTGACGCGGGCAAGCGAGGTGCCTCCGGTTCTGCGGGCCCGGTGGCGGCGAGGGGCGGCCGGCGCCGCAATCGTGGCGGCGGTGCTGGCGGTCGCCGGATGCGGCAGTGCACCAAATGCGGTGACGACCGATGCGCGGCCGGTCGCTGCCGCACCCGCGGCGTCGTCCGGGGCGCCCGGCTCGGGCCCCGATGCGCTTCCATCGTCCTGTCCGGCCTGGCTCGCGGCGCAGCAGCGCGGCGAAGGTCGGCTCTATCGCGTCGACGCCACGGAGTCGCAGGTGCGCATCCATGTGTTCCGCGCCGGGCGGCTCGCCAAGGTCGGGCACAACCACGTGCTCGGCGTCGAGCGGATGGCCGGCCAGGTCTTCCTGCCCGCGGACGGCATCGCCAGCGCTGGCGTTGAACTCGCCTTCCGGCTCGACGACGTCGGGATCGACAAGCCCGAGTGGCGCGCCGGGCTCGGCCCCGAATTCGCCAGCGTGCCCACGGCGTCCGATGTCGCCGGCACCCGGACCAACATGCTCCGCGCCATCGACGGCGAACGATTCCCGACGATCTCGATGCGCAGCACCGCGGTGGCGGGCGCGTTCCCCGTCCTCGCGGTCAAGCTCGCGGTCCGGTGGCACGGCCAGATCCGCGAGATCGACGTGCCCGTGCGCGTGGCACGGCCTTCGGGGAGGCGCCCCTGCGCGCCCAGGGCGCGCTCGTCCTGCGTCAGAGCGAGTTCGGCATCACGCCGTTCTCCGTGCTCGGCGGGCTGCTTGCCATCCAGGATGAACTGACGGTCGACGTCGACGTGGTGGCGCGGGCGGCAGCGGCCTGCGATTGACGTCGACTGCGGGAGGCCTGGCGCGGGCACTCCACGAGGCATGGGGCGCCCCTCCAGGGACCCCAAGCCTCATTCCGGCCCCACCGGCGCTCGCTGTCGGAGGGCCTGTGCCTGTTCCGGCGCCACTGTCGCCCGTGGCCGGCGGCCCGGGGCGTGCTGGGTCAGGGGCGGAGGTCCAGGCTCATCAGGTCCTTGGCGTAGTAACGGCCGTCGGAGAGGCGGATGGCGCGGGGCAGGTGGCCGTAGCGGGTGAAACCGGCCTGGCGGTAGACCGCGATCGCGGCCTGGTTGCCGGCGGTGACGCTCAGCGTGACCGACTCCAGGCGCGGCTCGCGACGCAGCAGCGCCAGCGCCTGCCGCAGCAGGCGCTTGCCGATGCCGCGTCCGCGGTAGTCGTCATCGACCATCATCCCGATCAGATGCGCGATGTGCAGCACCTTCTTCCGGTTCTCGTGCTCGCAGGTCAAGGCGCCCACGAGGCGCTCGTCATGCCACGCGCCGAGCGTGAACAGCGACTTGCCGCCCGCCTGCGGATGCAGGCGCACCCGGTAGCTCACGGCGTCGCGGGCGCGTTCGGTCTCCGCGTCGGAGGTGAACGCCTGCTCGTGACGGCCCAGCATCGCGTCGCGCAACGCCTTGTAGGCGGGCAGATCGCCCTCGTTCAGCAGGCGCAGCGTGATCGGCGCACCGCCGCCGTGGTCCGCGTCATCGGAGTCCTTCAAGTCGTTCAAGTCGCTCAAGCTCGCTCCTGTCGTTGATGTTGGCGAAGGCGCGTTCGTCGCCCGGTCGGTCGAAGGCGACGCGCGCCAGCGGCAGGCTGCCCAGCCAGCGTTCGACACGCCGCTCGCCCCCGCAGCGCGGCAGCCAGCGACGCCCGATGGCTGGCGTGGACCAGACTGGCGAGGGGTTGGCTGCGCAACGGTTCGCCCGGGGCCTCGCGGCCCAGCGCCATGGCTGCACTCTGCCCAGGCGCCAGGCCGTCGACCAGGCGGGCGAGGAGATCGGCGGGCAGCCAAGGGCTGTCGCCGCTGACCACGAGCAGCCAGCGATCGTCGGCCGCCTGGACCGCGCGGGTTTCCGCGGTCGTCGACGGCGTGTCCGGACCGGCATTCATCGACGCCAGTCCGGCCAGGATGCCGGCGAGCGGCCCGGGGAAGTCCGGGAGCGTGTCTTCGAGCACCGGATAGCCGAGGCGGCGATAGTCGTCGAGGTGCCGGTTGGCGCTGATGAGCACGCGACCGCCCGTCTGCGGGGCGATGCGGTCCAGCACGTGTTCGACGAGGGGACGGCCCCGGAAGGTCTGCAGCGGCTTGTCGACGCCCCCCATGCGCGTGGCGCGACCGCCGCAGAGAAGCAGCGCGGTGACGCGCATCAGCCGCCGATGTAGTGCATCTCGACGCGGCGCGCCGGGGCGGAGTCCGTCGCGGCCGGCAGGCTGGCGCGGAGTTCGGAGTAGCGGTCGTTGCGCCGCGTCCAGAGCGCGCCGAGCGCGGCGGCGACCTCGTCGTCGGTCCGGGCCTCGTGGACGGCGTCGCCGCGCAGCAACGCGCGCAGGTCGTGGCCGTCGCCGGCGAAGAGGCAGGTGTAGAGCCGTCCTTCGGTCGAGAGCCGCGCGCGGTTGCAGTCGCCGCAGAAGGCCTGCGTGACGCTGGAGATCAGGCCGATTTCGCCGCTGCCGTCGGCGTAGCCCCAGCGCGTGGCGGTCTCGCCGTCGGACGAGGGCGCGAGCGGGACCAGGTCGGCGTCCTCGCGCAGCCGCGCGAGGACTTCGGCGGACGGCAGGACTTCATCCATGCGCCAGCCGTTGCTCATGCCGACGTCCATGTACTCGATGAAGCGCAGGACCACGCCGGTGCCGCGGAAGTGGCGCGCCATCGGCACGATCTGGTCGTCGTTGGTGCCGCGCTTGACGACCATGTTGACCTTGATCGGCGCCAGCCCGGCCGCCTGCGCGACCTCGATGCCGTGCAGCACCTCGGCGACGGGGAAGTCGACGTCGTTCATGCGCCGGAAGATGTCGTCGTCGAGCGCGTCCAGACTGACGGTGACGCGCTTCAGGCCGGCATCCTTGAGCGCCTGCGCCTTGCGGGCGAGCAGCGATCCGTTGGTGGTGAGCGTGAGGTCGAGCGGCCATCCTTCGGGCGTGCGCAACGCGGCCAACTGGGCGATCAGCGCCTCGAGATTGCGGCGCAGCAGCGGCTCGCCGCCGGTCAGGCGCAGCTTCTGCACGCCGAGCTGCGCGAAGACGCCGGCGAGGCGGGCGATTTCCTCGAAGGAGAGCAGGTCGCGGTGGGGAAGGAAGGCGTAGTCCTTGTCGAACACGTCCTTCGGCATGCAGTAGCTGCAGCGGAAGTTGCAGCGGTCGGTGACGGAGATCCGCAGGTCGCGCAGCGGCCGGCCGCGCGCATCCAGCCACGGCCCGGTGCGCGGCGGCGGCAGCGGATGCGGCACGGGAGGCGTCCGCCCGATCTGGCGCAGATCGAGCAGCGGAATCACACCATCGGTCATGGTCCGGATTGTGCCGCCGCCGGACCGCCCGTGCCGGCGCAGGCCCTTCGGGAAGCCGCCGGACGACTCGGCCGGGGGCGATGCCGTGCACTACGCCCTGATCGGGGCGCCCTCGTCACCCTGTAGGACTTGCCACTTGCACCACGAGGCCGGCGGCGTTCGAATCGCGGCATGAGCTTGACCCCCACGACCGTGGTCCATGCGGACCTGGCCAGCTTCGTCTCCTTCGGCGAAGCCCTCACCGACATGATCCGCGTCGGCCATGATCACTGGCGCAGCCGCAGCGGCGGCTCGCCCTGGAACGTCGCCATCGCGATGTCGCGCCTGGGGCAGCTCAGCGCCTTCGCCGGCGGCATCAGCAAGGACGCGTTCGGCCAGGCGATCTGGCAGGCCAGCGCCGATGCCAGCCTCGACTTGCGTTTCATCCAGCAGTTCGCCAAGTCCCCGCTGGTGGCCTATGTCCATCAGGCCGATCCGCCCGAGTACGCCTTCGTCGGCGATGACAGCGCCGACCTGCACTTCCGCCCCCATGCCTTGCCCGCCGGCTGGCGCCGGGCGCTGCGCTGGGCACATTTCGGCTCGATCAGCCTCACCCGGGAGCCGCTGGCGGCCCGGCTCATCGCCTTGGCGGAGTCGCTCAAGGACGAGGGCGTGCGCATCAGCTACGACCCCAACTACCGCATGTCGATGGATTCCCGCTACGACCGCACGCTCGAACGCATGTGCCGGCTCGCCGACGTCATCAAGGTCTCGGACGAGGATCTGCGCGGCCTGTTCCGCAGCCGGGACCACCATCTGGGGCTGGCGCAGATCGCCGCGTGGAATCCTCGCGCGATCGTGATGCTGACGCTGGGTGAGCGCGGCGCGCAGTTGTTCCATCCGAAGGCCGACCTCAGCGCGGCGCCGCCGCCGCTGGACCCGGTCGTCGACACCATCGGCGCCGGCGATGCCGCCATGGCCGGATTGCTGTACAGCCTGATGAACGGCGGCACGCAGGATCCCGAGGATCACCTGCGCTGGGCGGTCGCCGCCGGCGCGGCGGCCTGCGCGGGCGCCGGGGTCCATGACCTGACGGCCGGCCTGGTGAGCGGTCTGATCGATCGCGTGCAGGTTCAGCGCGCGGAAGTGGTGTGAGCGTCAGCCCACCTGCAACGCCTGTCTGAACGCCTGCGCGAGCGCGTCCAGCGCGGCGCGGCGCTGCAGTTGCCGGTACAGGGCGAGTTCACCGTCCCGTCCGGAACCGTCGGCCTGGCGTGCGGCGTCGACCAGTCCACGATGGATGACCGCCTGGGCCTGGACCCAGGGGCCGCGCGCGGACTTCAGCTGCGATTTCAGCCGCTGCAGTTCGTCGACGGGTGACTGGACGAGACAGGCTCTCAGATACGCCTCCAAGGTCCCTCGGATGAAGTCCCGTTCCTCGGCGGAATCGCGCCGCAGATCGTGGGCCGTCCGGAAGTCCTGACGCATCTTGACGATCAAGGGCAGCAGCGACTTGTTGAGTTCGAGGATCGGATCGGCCGCGCTCCGTCGAAGGAATCGTGTCCACATCGAACGCAGGTCCAACGGCTTCCCGCAAGCCCAGATGAGCTTCCGGAGGGTGGCTGACAGGGTGTGCCCTTCGGGCTGGTCGCTGCCCCACAGCAGATCCTTCCTGCGTTTGCGGGGCGCTGTGGTTGGAGCGACGGAGGAAGCGTCAGTTCGAGGCCCTGAACGCTCGCGCACGGGGTGGACCGGCGCCGGCGCGCTGTCGCCGGGGTACTCCATCGGTGCCGTGGGCAGATCCTCCAGGGCGCCCACGGGGCCGCCCTGTGGGGACGAGGCGATGTAGACCGCATCGCCCCGGTCGAGCCGGGAGACGAGCCTCGCGCGGATGAGACTGGACGCCAGCGCCTTCCTGGCGCGCACGATCGAGTCGACCAGCGGGATGTTCCCCGTGCCGGCGGGCGGCCGGGCCGTCGATCGGGACTTGCCTGGCGCCACGGAGGCGGCGGCGATCCAGGTCTTGCAGGAGTGGGGCGCGGAAAGGGAGGGAAGCACGGTGGAACTCCATCGGGTGGGAAGTTCCCCATGCTCCGGATTCGTCCGCATGGCGACCATCGCAGCAACCGATGGATCGGACGACAGAAATTGACTAGAAGCTGCTGGTCAACAGCTTCGACCTGTCATTTTTCTGTCGCGCGCCTGTCGGCCACCAGCGCTTTTGGGCCACCGACCTGCAAACGAGGCCGATCCGTTTCCTCCTCGGCCAGCGGCGTCACTTCCCGCAAGCTGGCATGACAGCGCCGTGCGAGGTCCTGGTAGGTCTCGGTGCCCACGCGCTTCCAGCGGATCTCGTCCTCGGTGAGCGGACGCACGACCTTGGCGGGCAGCCCCGCGATGAGCGAGCGCTCGGGCAGCTTCAGCCCCGCCCGCACGAAGGCGCAGGCCGCGACGATGCTGTACGCGCCGACCTCCGCCTCGTCCATCACCACCGCGTTCATGCCGACCAGCGCGTCGTGCCGCACCACGCAGCCATGCAGGACCGCGCCGTGGCCGATGTGGCCGTTGGTCTCGACGACGGTGTCCGAATCCGGGAACCCATGGATCACGCAGGTGTCCTGCACGTTGGCGCCGTCCATCAGCCGGATGCGGCCGAAGTCCCCCGCAGCGAGGCGCAGGGCCCCACATAACAGTCCGGGCCGACGATCACGTCCCCGATCAGCACCGCCGTCGGGTGGACGTAGGCGCTCGGATGGACGACGGGCGACAGGTCGTCGATGGCGTAGCAGGGCATGGAATGGCCTCCTTTTAGGTGGTAACCCTAGGTTTCCGACCTTGTCTTGCGATGCGATGACTCGTAGTATCTACCGACCGGTCGGTAAATAGAAGCCGACCCACAAAAGCTGAAAAAGCTGAATCCATCGACGGCCGAGGAGACAAGCCGAATGAGCACCGCCACCACAACCCCATCCACCGCTGCCGAAGACAGTCCGCTGCTGATCAGCACCGAGGGCGCCGTCCGCGTCCTCACGCTGAACCGGCCGCAGGCGCTGAACGCGTTCACGACCGGCCTGCTGGGCCAGTTGCGAGTCGCCCTCGACGAGGCGGCGCACGACGAGGCCGTGCGGGCGGTGCTCATCACCGGTTCAGGCCGCGCGTTCTGCGCGGGCCAGGACCTGTCGGATCCCCACATCAAACCGGAGTTCGATGAACGCGCGGACCCGGCGAGCACCACCGACTCCCACAAGAAGCCCAAGGCCAAGGACATCGGCAACCTGCTCGACCACTACTACATCCCGCTGGCGTTGCGACTGCGCAGCATGCCGGTGCCCACCGTCTGCGCGGTCAACGGCGTGGCCGCTGGCGCGGGCGCGAACTTTGCGCTCGGCTGCGACCTCGTGCTGGCGGGACAGTCGGCGTCGTTCATCCAGGCGTTCTCGAAGATCGGGCTGGTGCCCGACTGCGGCGGCACCTGGCTGCTGACGCGTCTCGTGGGCCGTGCCCGCGCGATGCAGCTGACACTGCTCGGCGAAAAGCTGCCCGCCGCGGACGCGCAGGCCTGGGGACTGATCGCGCGCTGTGTCGCCGATGCCGAGCTGCAGAGCGAGGCGATGGCCACCGCGCAGAAGCTCGCGAAGATGCCGACCCGGGCGCTGGTGCAGACGCGCGAGGCGCTCGATGCCTCGATGGACCTGGAGTTCGAGGACGCCCTCAAGCTCGAGGCCCGGCTGCAGAGCCAGCTCGGCTACGCGCATGACTACCTCGAAGGCGCCGCCGCCTTCCTGACCAAGCGCCAACCGACCTTCAAGGACCGCTGATGAGCGAGCCCCTGGATCCCCGTGTGGACGCGCAGCGCGTGGCCGAAGCGGTCCGCGACACCATGTTCGCCAACGACCGCGCGTCGAAGGGCCTGGGCATGCGCATCGAGGCCATCGGCCCCGGCACCGCGACGCTGTCGATGGCGGTGCGCGAGGACATGCTCAACGGTTTCGACATCTGCCACGGCGGCTTCGTCACGACGCTGGCCGATTCCTGCTTTGCCTTCGCGTGCAACTCGCACAACGAGGTGACGGTGGCCTCGGGCTTCGCGATCGACATCGTCGCGCCGTCCCGGCTGGGCGACGTGCTGACGGCAAGCGCCGTCGAGACCTCGCTGGCCGGGCGCACCGGCGTCTACGACATCCGCATCACCAATCAACGCGACGAATTGATCGCGGTCTTCCGGGGCCGGTCCTACCGCATCAAGGGCAAGCCCGTGGTGCCGGAACTGGCCGCCGTGCGCTGAAGCGCCGGCGCCCCGGAACGAGCGGACAGCTCAGAAGACAGGTCAGGAGACAGACCCCATGACGGTGAAGACCTTCCAGCCCGAGCACCTCGAGCCCATCGAGCGCGCCAGCCAGGACGAGCTGCGCGCGCTGCAGCTGCAGCGCCTGAAGTGGTCGCTGAAGCACGCCTACGAGAACGTGCCGCACTACAAGGCCGCGTTCGATGCGAAGGGTGTCCACCCGGACGATCTGAAGGACCTGAGCGATCTGCGCCTGTTCCCGTTCACGACCAAGAAGGACCTGCGCGACAACTACCCGTTCGGCCTCTTCGCCGTGCCGCGCGAACAGGTGGTGCGCGTGCACGCGTCGTCCGGCACGACCGGCAAGCCGACCGTCGTCGGCTACACGCAGAAGGACATCGACACCTGGGCCGACCTGGTCGCGCGCTCGCTGCGCGCCGCGGGCACGCGCAAGGGCGACATCGTCCACATCGCCTACGGCTACGGCCTGTTCACCGGCGGCCTGGGCGCGCATTACGGCGCCGAGCGGCTGGGCTGCACCGTCATCCCGATGTCGGGCGGCCAGACCGAGAAGCAGGTCCAGCTGATCCAGGACTTCAAGCCCGACGTCATCATGGTCACGCCGAGCTACATGCAGGTGATCGTCGAGGAGTTCGTGCGCCAGGGCCTGGATCCGCGCGCGTCCTCGCTGAAGACCGGCGTGTTCGGCGCCGAGCCGTGGACCGAGGCGATGCGCCGCGAGATCGAGCACAAGGCCGGCATCGATGCGGTCGACATCTACGGCCTGTCCGAGGTGATGGGGCCGGGTGTTGCCAGCGAGTGCATCGAGACCAAGGACGGCCCGGTGATCTGGGAGGACCACTTCTATCCCGAGATCATCGATCCCGAGACCGGCGAGGTGCTGCCTGAAGGCTCGGAAGGGGAACTGGTGTTCACCTCGCTGAGCAAGCGAGGCGCTGCCGGTGATCCGCTACCGCACGCGCGACCTGACGCGCCTGCTGCCGCCGACCGCGCGCAGCATGCGCCGCATGGGCAAGATCGTCGGCCGCAGCGACGACATGCTGATCATCCGCGGCGTCAACCTCTTCCCGACGCAGATCGAGGAACTGGTGCTCGCCGAACCCGGCCTGTCCGGCCAGTACCAGATCGTCGTCAGCCGCGACGGCCACCTCGACGAGGTCGAGGTGCGCTGCGAGCTGTCCGCCGCGGGCGGCGGCGACGTGCAGGCGATGTCGAAGTCGCTGCAGCACCGCATCAAGACGCTGATCGGCGTGTCGACCCGGGTGACCGTCGGCGCACCGGATTCGATTGAAAGAACGCTGGTGGGCAAGGCCCGCCGCGTCGTGGACCAACGTCCGAAGAATTCGTAAGGAGCGCTTCCATGTACACGCAAGCCATGAGCGTCGGTCCCCAGGACCAGGCGACCAAGCTGCAGACCGCTGAAGAGCAGCAGCGAAACGAGGCTTTCGAGGCCCGCATCGATGCGGGCGACTTCATCGAGGCCAAGGACTGGATGCCGGAGCACTACCGCAAGACGCTGGTGCGGCAGATCAGCCAGCACGCGCATTCGGAGATCGTCGGCATGCTGCCCGAAGGCAACTGGATCACGCGGGCGCCCACGCTCAAGCGCAAGGCGATCCTGCTGGCCAAGGTGCAGGACGAGGGCGGTCACGGGCTTTACCTGTACTCCGCCGCCGAGACCCTGGGCACCAGCCGCGACCAGATGCTGGACGCGCTGCACACCGGCAAGGCCAAGTACAGCTCGATCTTCAACTACCCGACGCTGACCTGGGCCGACATCGGCGTGGTGGGCTGGCTGGTGGACGGCGCGGCGATCATGAACCAGGTGCCGCTGTGCCGCTGCTCCTACGGCCCGTATGCCCGCGCGATGATCCGCATCTGCCGCGAGGAATCCTTCCATCAGCGCCAAGGCTACGAGAGCCTGCTGGTGATGATGCGCGAGGGCACGGAGGCGCAGAAGGCAATGGTCCAGGACGCGGTGAACCGCTGGTGGTGGCCGTCGCTGATGATGTTCGGACCGGCGGACAAGGATTCGCCGAACTCCGAGCAGTCGATGCGCTGGGGCATCAAGCGCCTGACCAACGACGAGCTGCGTCAGAAGTTCGTCGACGCGACCGTGCCGCAAGCCGAGCTGCTCGGCATCACGCTGCCGGATCCCGACCTGAAGTGGAACGCCGAGCGCGACCACCACGACTTCGGCGCGATCGACTGGGCTGAGTTCTGGCGCGTCGTCGGCGGCAACGGCCCCTGCAACACCGAGCGCCTGGGCACCCGCGTCAAGGCCTGGGACGACGGCGCCTGGGTCCGCGACGCCGCGCTCGCCCACGCGAAGAAGCGCGCCACCGAAGCCAAGGCGGCCTGATCGAGTGCAGCCGCGCGCCAGCGCTGCCACGCACGAGCGATCACACCGTCTCCGCCACGAACAGTTCAGAGCACTCGAATCATGAGCATCAACCAAACGACCGGCGCCAACGAATGGCCCCTGTGGGAAGTCTTCGTCCGCAACAAGGCGGGCCTGGACCACAAGCACTGCGGCAGCCTGCATGCCCCGGACTCGAAGATGGCGCTGCAGATGGCCCGCGACGTCTACACCCGCCGCCAGGAAGGCGTGAGCATCTGGGTCGTGCCGTCGTCGGCGATCGTGGCGTCGGACCCGGGCGAGAAGTCGATGTACTTCGACCCGATGGAAGACAAGGTGTACCGCCACCCGACCTTCTACGACCTGCCCGAGTCGCTGGACCACATGTGAGGACCGGACGATGAACGCTTCCGTCCAACCCGGCCAGCGCGCCGACGTCCAGTACCTGCTGCGCGTCGGCGACGCCTGCCTGGTGCTGTCGCATCGCATCTCCGAATGGATCGGCCACGCGCCCATCCTGGAAGAGGAACTCGCGCTGGGCAACATCGCGCTGGACCTGCTGGGCCAGTCGCGCGCGCTGCTGACGCGCGCCGGCCAGCTCAACGAGCAACCGCTCGACGAGGACCAGCTCGCCTACCTGCGCGAGGAACGTCATTACCTCAACCCCGTGATGATGGAGCTGCCGCGCGGCGACTTCGCCTTCACGCAGGCCCGCAACCTGATCGCCGCCTGCTGGCTGATGCCGATGTGGACGCGGCTGCAGGCGTCGAGCGACGCCGAGGTCGCCGCCATTGCCGCCAAGGCGGTGAAGGAAGTCCGCTATCACCAGCAGCACGCGGCCGAGTGGGTGGTGCGCCTGGGCGATGGCACGGACGAATCGGCGCAGCGGATGAAGGCGGCCCTCGCGCAGCTCTGGCCTTACGTCAACGAACTGTTCGCGTCGGACGAGATCGACGCCGCGGCCGAAGCCAGCGGCCTGGGTCCGGCCTGGTCGTCGCTCAAACCCGACTGGGACGCGGCGATGGACGAAATCCTGACCGAAGCGCAACTCGCGCGGCCGAAGGACACGCCGCACGTCTACACCGGCGTTCGCGGCGTCCACAGCGAGCACATGGGCCACATGCTGGCGACGATGCAATCGCTGCAGCGCAGCTACCCCGGCGGGGTGTGGTGAGCGGGATCGTGATGAACGCGCCGACGCCGTCACACCTGGATTGGCTGTCGTCATTGACGCCGGTCGGACCGCGTGCGTCGTCGTCCGACGTCGGCGCGACCGACCTCGGCTGCGGACGTCTGTCCGCCGCGTGGGAGGTGCTGTCGCAGGTGCTGGATCCCGAGGTGCCGGCGGTGTCGCTGGTCGAGCTCGGCATCGTGCGCGACCTGGTCGAGACCGCCGACGGCGTCGAGGTCGTGCTGACGCCGACCTACTCCGGCTGCCCGGCCACCGAGGCGATCGAGCAGAGCGTCCGCGATGCGCTGTCGCGCTTCGGCACCGTGACCGTGACCATGCGCCGCGCGCCGGCGTGGACCACCGACTGGATCACCGACGAAGGCCGCGAGAAGCTGCGCCGGTACGGCATCGCGCCGCCGGGACCGGTGGACGCGGGGCAGGGCGTGCCCATCCGCATCGTGCGCCGTCGCGAGGCCATCGTCTGCCCGCGCTGCGGCAGCACGCACACCGAGCAGCTGTCGGCCTTCGGATCGACCGCCTGCAAGTCGCTGTACCGCTGCGTCGCCTGCCGCGAGCCTTTTGAACATTTCAAGCCGATCTGAGCCATCGCCATGAGCCTGCACTTCCACCCGCTGCGCCTGCGCGCCAAGCACCAGGACACCGACGACGCCGTCGTGCTGTGCTTCGACGTGCCCGAGGCACTGCGCGAGACCTTCCGTTTCACGCAAGGCCAGTACCTGACGCTGCGCGGCGACGTCGACGGCCAGGACCTGCGCCGTTCGTATTCCATCTGCGCCGGCGTCGACGACGGCGAGCTGCGCGTCGGCGTGCGCCAGGTCGACGGCGGCGCCTTCTCCACCTGGGTCCACCGGCACCTGAAGGCCGGCGACGAGGTCCAGGTCTTCCCGCCGCAGGGGCGCTTCCACGTGCCGCTGGAGCCCGCGACGGGCCGGCACTTCGTCGGCATCGCGGCCGGATCGGGCATCACGCCCATCCTGTCGATCATGAAGAGCGTGCTCGCCCGCGAGCCCATGAGCCGTTTCACGCTGATCTACGGCAACCGCCGGCCGGCGACGACGATGTTCAAGGAAGAGCTCGAGGACCTGAAGAACCGCTACATGACGCGGCTGACGCTGCATCACGTGTTCTCGCGCGAGCATGTCGATTCGCCGCTGATGGCGGGCCGGCTGGACCAGGCCAAGCTCAGCGACTTCCTCAGCGGTCCCGTGCCCGCGGCCGGCATCGACCAGGTCTTCGTCTGCGGCCCGTTCGAGATGAACGAGCAGGCGGAAGCCGCGCTGCGTGCCGCCGGCGTCCCCGAGGAACGCATCCACATCGAGCGCTTCGGCACGCCGGAGATGCAGACCGGCCGTCCGGCGCCGCACGAGGTCCACGAGGAGGACGCGGAGGCCGCCAAGGTTGTCGTGATCCGCGACGGCGTCTCGCGCGAGATCGAGTTCCGCAAGAGCGATCCCAGCCTGCTCGACGCCGCGGCGCGGGCCGGCATGGACGTCCCGTTCTCCTGCAAATCCGGCGTCTGTTCCACCTGCCGCTGCAAGTTGATCGAAGGTGAGGTCCGGATGGATAAGAATTTCGCCCTCGAGAAGCACGAAGTGGCGGCCGGATTCATCCTGAGTTGCCAGGCGCATGCCCTGACCCCCGCGTCGTGATCTCCTTTGACGAACGCTGATTCATAAGGAAAAGAGATTTCATGGCCCGAGGTCGAGCTCCAGGATTCGATGCCACCCGCGAGGAGATCCTCGCGCAGGCCGCCCGACTTTTCGCCAACCAGGGCTACCCCGCGACCTCGATGAACCAGGTCGCCGAAGCGTGCTCGGTGAGCAAGCCCACGCTGTACCACTACGTCCGCGACAAGCATGAGCTGCTCGCGCAGATCTGCCAGAACCACCTGCAGCACCTGGTCGACCTGGTCGACGAGGTCACGGCGCAGCAACTCCCGCCGCAGGAGCACCTGCGCGGGCTGATCCACCGATTCGTGCAGGCCTACGGCGAGGCGCAGAACGAGCACCGCGTGCTGACCGAGGACCTGAAGTTCCTCGACGACGAGCACCGCGAGCGCATGGTCGCGGTCGAGCGCCAGGTCGTGGGCCGCTTCGCCGACGCAGTGGCCGCGGTGCGGCCGGAGCTGCGCGGCGCGCACCTGCACAAGCCGCTGACCATGCTGCTCTTCGGCATGATCAACTGGACCTTCACCTGGCTGCGGCCCGACGGCGCGCTGACCTACGAGGCGGTCGCACCGATGGTGGCGGACCTGTTCTTCGGCGGGCTCGGTGCGGTGCGGACCGGACTCACCGATCCTTCGGTGCGCCACGAGCGCAGCGAACTCGACCCCGCGGCGCCGCAAGTCTCATGAAGGCTTCGGAGAGGACCATCGCCGTCGACATGCATTCCGTGCAGTGCTTGCAGTCATCGCAGTAGCAGTACCTCATTGACCTTGCGTTCCTGAAAAACACATTCCGAAGGAGACGACATGAAACGCATCGAGAAGACCCTGCTGGCCATGGCCATGACGGGTGCCGCGCTGATGGGCGCGGGCGGCAGCGCGTGGGCGGACATCAACGTCGGCGTGACCGTGTCGGCCACGGGCCCGGCCGCGTCGCTGGGCATCCCGGAGAAGAACACCTTCTCGCTGATGCCCAAGACCATCGCCGGGCAGAAGGTCAACTACATCATCCTGGACGACGCCTCGGACACGACGACGGCTGTCGCCAACACCCGCAAGCTGATCACCGAGCACAAGGTCGACGTGGTCGTCGGCTCGACCGTCACGCCGAACTCGCTGGCGATGATCGACGCGGTGTCGGAGGCGCAGGTGCCGATGATCTCGATGGCGGCTTCGGCCCGCATCGTCGAGCCGATGGACGCCAAGAAGAAGTGGGTCTTCAAGACGCCGCAGAACGACATCATGATGGCACTGGCCATCGCCAGCCACATGCAGGCGCAGGGCGTGAAGACGGTGGCCTACGTCGGCTTCGCCGATGCCTACGGCGAAGGCTGGTACGGTGAGTTCAACAAGGTCGCCGCCAGCAAGGGCCTGAGCATCGTCGCCAACGAGCGCTACAACCGCACCGACACCTCGGTGACCGGTCAGGTGCTGAAGATCATGGCGGCCAAGCCCGACGCGGTGCTGGTCGGCGGCAGCGGCACACCGGCGGCGCTGCCGCAGAAGACGCTCAAGGAGCGCGGCTACCAGGGCAAGTACTACCAGACCCACGGCGTGGCCAACAACGACTTCCTGCGCGTCGGCGGCAAGGACGTCGAGGGCACCTTCCTGCCGTCGGGCCCGGTGCTGGTCGTCGACCAGCTGCCCGCAGACCATCCGGCCAAGAAGAGCGCCAAGGCCTACGTGACGACCTATGAGGGCGCGTACGGCAAGGGCAGCGTGTCGACCTTCGGCGGCCACGCGTGGGACGCCGGCCTGCTGCTGCAGGCGGCGATCCCGGAGGCCATCAAGAAGGCCCAGCCGGGCACGCCGCAGTTCCGCGCGGCGCTGCGCGACGCGCTCGAAGGCGTCAAGGAACTGCCGGCCGCGCACGGCGTGTTCACGATGTCGCCGAACGACCATCTGGGTCTGGACCAACGCGCCCGCGTGATGGTGAAGATCGAGAACGGCGCTTGGAAGTACCAACCCTAAGCCTTTGACCCGAGGGCGGGACGCACCACGTCCCGCCCTCGTTCATTTCAGACGTTCGAACCGAAGTTCAAACAGAAGTTCAAGAGAGACAGTCATGAGCGCCACCCCCGTCCTTCAGAGCTTGATCGCTGGTCGCTGGATCGGCTCCACCGCCGCGCGCGGCCTGCACAGCGCCGTCAACGGACGGTTGGTGACGCAGACCCATGCCGAGGAGATCGACTTCGGCGAGAGCCTGCACTTCGCGCGCAGGCAGACGCTGCCGGCGTTGCTGGCACTCGACTTCCAACAGCGCGCCGCGATCTTGAAGGCGCTGGCGACCTATCTGCAGGAACACAAGGAATCGCTCTACGCGATCTCCGCGCACACCGGCGCGACGCGTCCGGATTCGTGGATCGACATCGAAGGCGGCTTCGGCACGCTCTTCGCCTACGCGTCCATGGGCCGGCGTGAGCTGCCGTCGAGCAACATCGTCCATGAAGGTCCGGCGCAGGCGCTGGGCAAGCTCGGCCAGTTCATGGGCACGCACGTGCTGGTGCCCAAGCGCGGCGTCGCCGTGCACATCAACGCGTTCAACTTCCCGATGTGGGGGATGCTGGAGAAGTTCGCGCCGAGCTTCCTTGCCGGCATGCCCTGCATCGTCAAGCCGGCCACGGCGACCAGCTACGTCGCCGAAGCCTGCGTGCGCCTGATCGAGCAGTCCGGCCTCCTGCCGGCAGGCGCGTTGCAGCTGGTCATCGGAGGCTCCGGCGATCTGCTCGACCGCCTGGAGGAGACGGACGTCGTCACCTTCACGGGATCGGCGGACACGGCGGCGCAGCTGCGCGTCAATCCGAACCTGATCCGCCGCTCGGTGCCGTTCAACGCGGAAGCCGACAGCCTCAACTGCGCGATCCTGGCGCCGGACGTCGTGCCCGGCGATCCGGAATTCGATCTCTTCGTCAAGGAAGTGATGCGGGAGATGAGCGCCAAGGCCGGCCAGAAGTGCACGGCCATCCGCCGCGCGATCGTGCCGGCGGCGCAGATCGACGCGGTGGCCGCGGCGCTGCGCGAGCGGCTCGCGAAGATCAGGATCGGCGATCCGTCCGTCGAAGGCGTGCGCATGGGCGCGCTGGCGTCCAAGGCGCAGCAGGCCGACGTGGCCGAGCGCCTAGCGCAACTCGCCCAGGGCAACGAGGTCGTCTTCGGCGAGCGCGACGGCTTCGCGCCGGTGGGCGAGGGCGTCGCCGACGGCGCCTTCTTCGCGCCGACGCTGCTGCTGTGCCGCGACGCGATGAACAACGAGGCGGTCCACAACGTCGAGGCCTTCGGGCCGGTGTCGACGCTGATGAGCTACGGCGACTTCGACGAGGCGCTGGCGCTCGCCGCCAAGGGCCGCGGCAGTCTGGTCGGCTCGGTGGTCACGAAGACGCCCGCGCTGGCGGCGCAGGCCGTGTATCACGCGGCCGCCTTCCACGGCCGGCTGCTGGTGCTGGACCGCGACGCGGCCGGCGAATCGACCGGCCACGGCTCGCCGCTGCCGATGCTCAAGCACGGCGGTCCGGGGCGCGCCGGCGGCGGCGAGGAACTGGGCGGCATCCGCGCCGTCAAGCACTACCTGCAGCGTTGCGCGGTGCAGGCCTCGCCGACGATGCTCACTGCCATCACTGGCGAATACGTGCGCGGCGGCAAGGTCACCGAGGATGCGATCCATCCGTTCCGCAAGCACTTCGAGGAAATCCAGGTCGGCGACTCGCTGCTGACGCATCGCCGCACGGTGTCCGAGGCGGACATCGTCAACTTCGGCGGCATCAGCGGCGACTTCTTCTACATGCACTTCGACGAGGTCGCGGCCAAGGACACGCAATTCGGCCAGCGCATCGCGCACGGCTACTTCGTGCTGTCGGCGGCGGCGGGACTGTTCGTGTCGCCGGCGCCGGGCCCGGTGCTGGCCAACTACGGGCTGGACACGCTGCGCTTCGTGAACCCCGTGGCCATCGGCGACACCATCCAGGCGCGCCTCACCTGCAAGCGCCGCATCGACCGCGGCAATCGCCCGGACCAGCCGCCGCAGGGCGTCGTCGCCTGGGACGTGCAGGTCACCAACCAGCGTGGCGAGCTCGTGGCGAGCTACGACATCCTGACGCTGGTGGCGAAGAAGGGCTGACGCCAAGGCTCGGAGGCAGCGAGCACCAGACCGTGGCAGGGCGGTGCTCGTGTGGGGTCCGCACAGGGCTTGGGGTTCCCGGACGGGACGCCCCATGCCCTGGGAGGGCCCGCGCCCTGAATGGTGCAGGAGGGCGGTCTCTCGCGAACCTCAGCGATTGATCTCGTGGATGAGTTCGATCAACGCGCGCAGCGTCGACGGAATGTGCCGGTGGCCCGAGTAGTACAGGCACAGCGCCGGTAGCGGCGCTGCCCAGTCGTCAAGCACCCGGCGGAGGCGTCCGCTTGCGATGTCGTCGGCGACGTACCACTCGGCGACCTGCGCGAGTCCCAGGCCCGCACGCGCTGCTTCCAGCATCAGCAGCGGCGAGTCCAACACCATCGGGCCTGGCACCTCGACCGTCTCGTGTGCCGGCGCCTTGCCGCGCTTCACCCGCGCGAACTCCCAGGAGGATGGCAATCCGCTCGGCATCCGCGCTCGGATGCACGCGTGGCGCGCGAGATCGGCGGGCGTCGACGGCGTGCCGTGCCGCTCGACGTAGTCGGGCGATCCGACGACCGCCATCCGCAGCGGCAGACCGATCTGCACGCGGATCATGTCCCGCGGCACCTGCGGCGCGAGCCGCAGTCCTGCATCGAAGCCTTCGGCCACGATGTCGACCAGCCGGCCCTCGGTGACGACATCGAGCGTGACGTCCGGGTGCCTGCGAAGGAACTCCGCCAGGATCGGCCGGAACACCATCTGCGCCGCGCCCAGCGAGCTGTTGAGCCGCAGCGTGCCGGAAGGCGCGCCCGCGCGATCGTCCGCCGCCGCGACGGCCTCCTGGATCTGCGCCACCGCCGGGCCGATCCGGTCGACGAAGCGTCGTCCCGCCTCGGTGAGCGACACGCTGCGCGTCGTGCGGTGGAAGAGCCGCACGCCCATGCGCGCTTCCAATCCCGCGACCGCGTTGCTGACGGCGGAGGTCGACATCTCCAGCTCCACCGCCGCGGGCCGGAATCCCTGCCGGCGGGCGACGGCGAGCACCACCTCGAATTCGGTCAGGCTGTCTTTCTGCATGCCCGCATTGTTCCTGGAATCGGGATTCCACATCCGACATTGACCGTCTTATCGAAACGAAGGTCGCTGCCTACATTCATCCCATCGAGTCCCGGCATTCGCCGAGGTACATGCTGAAAGGACAAGTCATGCGGACCTTCGACCGGAACTACATCGACGGCGCCTTCGTCCCGGTGACGGGCGAGGAGTTCGTCGACATCGTGGATCCAGCCACGGAGGGCGTCGTCGGCCGTGCGCGGCTCGCGAGCCGCGACGACGCCCGGCGCGCGGTCGAGGCAGCGATGCGCGCCCAGCCGGCGTTCGGGCACGCGTCCGTCGCCGAACGCATCGGGATGCTCGAGCGCCTGCAAGCCGCGATGCTGGCGCAGGCAGATGCGCTCCTCGAAGCGACGATCACCGAGTACGGCGGACCGGTCGCTCGCGCGCAATGGGTGGCCGATTACGCCGCGCAGTGTTTTGGCGACGCGGCGCGTGCGCTGTCGAGCTACGCGTTCGAACGCACCGTCGGCGGCTCGATCGTCGTGATGGCGCCGGTCGGTGTCTCGGCGCTCTTCGCGCCCTGGAACAGCACCGCCGGCACGATGGCCAGCAAGCTCGCGGCGGCGATCGCCGCCGGCTGCGCGACGGTGATCAAGCCCAGCGAGCTGAGTCCGTGGCAGGCGCATGTCGTCGCTCGCGCGATCCACGCGTCGGGCCTGCCGCCGGGCGTCGTCAACATCGTGACGGGGCTAGGCGCCGATGTCGGCGCTGAGATCGGCACGCATCCGGGTGTGGCCAAGCTGTCCTTCACCGGCTCGACGCCGACCGGGAAGCTCATCGCCCGCGGCGCCGTCGACACGATGAAGCGCGTGAGCCTGGCCTTGACTGGCAAGTCGGCCTCGCTGCTGCTGGAGGACGCGGACCTGGATGCCGCGCTGCCGCTCGCGCTGGGCGCGGCCTTCATGAACAGCGGGCAGGCCTGCGTGGCGGGCACACGGCTGCTGGTGCCGCGGGTGCGGATGTCCGAGGTCCTGGATCGGCTCCGATCCGCCGTCGCCGCGTTGCGCGTCGGCGATCCTCGTGATCCTTCCACCGCGATCGGGCCGATGGTCAGCCGGGCGCAGTACGAGCGCGTCCAGCATTTCATCCGCCGGGGACTCGACCAGGGCGCGACGCTGATCTCCGGCGGAGAAGGCCGGCCCGACGGCCTGGACCGCGGCTGGTTCGTGCGTCCCACGGTGTTCGCCGCCGTCCGCAACGACATGGACATCGCCCGCGAGGAGATCTTCGGTCCGGTGCTGTCCGTCCTGCCGGTGGATTCGGAGGACGAAGCGATCGCCGTGGCCAACGACTCGCCGTATGGACTCCAGGCCTATGTGTTCTCGACGGACGCGGCCCGGGCACGGCGCGCGGCCTTGCGGCTGCAAGCGGGCACGGTGCTGATCAACCGCGTCGCACCGGACCTGCTGGCGCCGTTCGGCGGCGTCAAGCAGTCGGGAATGGGCCGGGAGTTCGGCGTGATGGGCATGGAAGCCTTCCTGGAGCCAAAGACCATCACCGCGGCCTGAGCCGCCACAGGGCCAGCAGTCGTGGTCGGATCGGCTGTGGATCGGCAAAGCCGAATCGCGGACAAGGAAGTTCGGCCTTGAGCGATGGGCGCGGGCCGCCCACACTGCGTGCTCCCGACATCCCCGCTTCGAACGATCTTGGACTTCCTCACCACTCCCGTCATCGCCGGCCTGTTGTTCACCGCCACCTTGGCCATCGTCGCGCTGATGGCGTGGAAGGGGGCAGCGAGCAGCGCGACGTCACCTTCCTCGCTTCGGCGGCGGGCGTGGGCGGCGTGTGCACGGTGATCGCCGTGGTGGTCTGACGTCGTCGGCGCGAGGAGCGCCCGCCAGATCCCCATGATTTACGCCCCGTTGCGAAGTCGACGCCCCTGACGCCTGCGCGTGATTCGGCGCCGCGCCAAAATGTGGCGAACGATTCAGTGAGAGGAAGGGAAGGGCATGCGCGTCTTGCTCGTCGAGGATTCCGAGTTTGTCCGTGAGCAGTTCCTGCGATTGTTCGAGGGACTGGAGTTCGTGGAAGTGGTGGGCTATGCGGACAGTGAGGAAGATGCCGTCCAGGCGATCTCCGTGCTCAAGCCCGACGTGGTGCTGCTCGACCTGAACCTGCAGGTCGGTTCCGGCATGCATGTGCTGAGGCGCGCGCGCGCCGGCGGCTACACCGGCAAGCTGTGGGTGCTCAGCAGCCGCGACCCCGACTTCTACCGCACGCTGTGCGAGAAGCACGGCGCCGACGGCTTCTACGACAAGGCGCATGAGCAGCTGCAGCTGCTCGACGATCTGCGCGTGCTGGCGGGCGAGAAGCCGCTGTTCTAGCCGGACGGTCCCGCGCCTAGCGTCGTCCCCATCGCTCGTAGGCCTTGCGCAGCAGGTAGATGACCGCCAGGCCCACGAGATAGGTCCGGATCGGATGCGCCGTGTTCTGGGCGGCGACGCCGAGCACGAGCAGGCAAACGAAGAGAAGAGTGTCCTTGCTCATCGGATGGGCGCGGCGCCAGGGACTCCAGTCGCTGGCGCCGCAGTCGGTCATCGATCAGGTGGAGGACATCCGCCGGGCGGAGTCCTGACGATCGAACGAGTTTTCATAGTTCGCGGCGAAGGCGTCGGAGGAGCTCCCGCCGTACGGACCGAATGCCGCACCAGCGAGAAGGCCGGCCAGCGATTGCGCCTCGGCTCCGCCCCCAGCAATCCGATGCTGCCACCCGCGAGGCAGCCAGCACCAGCGCCTTGGGCGCCATAGCCAGAGCTGGCCCCGGAGTACCCGGCGAGGGCGCCATTGATGCAGCCCTTGACGAAGCCGCTCTTGCCGCCTGCTCCGCTGACCATGTCGATCTCTTTTTCGGTGAGAACTTCGATATCCATGTCGTGTGCCTATGAAAGCTGAAGTTGAGGGTTTGTCACGGCCACTGCTTCATCGCGGAGCCGTTGACGTTGCCGACTGTAGGCATGGCATATAGGCGACGTCAGACCTGGAAAGGTCATGGAAATCCAACGACGTTTGGGATAGGCGTTGAATCGACCGATCGGATTCGCCAGTAATGGCGGCTTTTGATCCCAGGGTCTTGGCATTGAAATGACGTGTTCCAGCCGTCGAAGCAACGGTGGCAGTCAGGTGGCTTCTTCAACCGAACATGCCACGCGCTTCAAATATTTCTTCGAAGTCGTTCGAACGTGTCTTGCGCACGACATCCGCGCTGGGCTCGACGCAGATTCCGATCAGCAGGGCGGTGTCGCGCGGCGGGCGATGTTCGGCCACACTCCGGCCACGTCGACTTCCTGGGCACGATCTTGGACATGACCCGACCCCCTATCCGGTTCAACTGCGTCGGCTGCGGTGACTGCTGCCGCGGCAGGCACGGTTTCATGTCCCTGACCTTGGCCGAGACCGTGGCCTGGCTGCGTCGCGGCCAGCGCGTGGCCGTGCTGCTGGAGGCCTTCCCCGCCAGCGGCGAGCAGGAGGCGGGTCCTGGCCTCCAGCTTCCGGTCGACTACGGCGTCGAAGTCCGGTCAGGCGGCATGGGGCTGCGCATCGCGCCGGTCTTCGGGGCGGACCTCCAGGCCGGCTGCCCGAATCTTGCCGATGACAACGCCTGCCGCATCTACGACGACCGTCCCGCGGTCTGTCGCCTCTACCCCGCGCAGACCCATCCGCTGAGCGTGTTCCGCATGGACACGCGGGCCTGTCCGCCCGAGGCCTGGAACCCGCCGGCCGGCGTGATCCTCGTGGAGGAGGATGGACGGATGCCGCCGGGGATCCAGGCGATGGTCGAGGCCTTCCAGGGCGAACTGGGGCGGGACGCCGCGGCCAAGGTCGCGATCTGCGAGGCGCTCGGCGTCCATCTCGCGGGATGGCGCGGCAACGGCATCGTCATTCACATCCCCTCGGTGCAGGACTTCCTGGACGCGATCGCACAGGCCGGCGCGCGAACCGAGGGGCCGGCGCCGTTGTCCTGGGCATTGCGGGTGGTGGGCGCCGAGCTCGCGGCCAAGCTTGCCGACGCGGACGCTCAGCTGTACGCGGGCGACGGCCGGGCTGCGCATGTGTTCATGCCGATGGCGACGAGCAGCGGCGATCCAAGGGCGAGTTGAACTGCGGTTGCGCACGGCGTCCGGCGCGCGGGCCCCACGGGGCCTTCCGGCGCTGCGCACGATCCGCGCCGGAGCGCGTCAAACGATCCGCGCCGTGGCGCGTCAAGGCCCGCAACTGCTCATGGCCAGCACGCCGTCCACCCTCAGCAATGCGACGGAGAGCGGATCCGTCGCGAGCGATGCGCACACGGCCAGCGCGCCCAGACCCAGCCGGATCGCCCGTGCGGATCGCGACAGCGGCCGGCAGGCCGAGATGAGGAACGGCGCGCCGACACCCACCATGAACAGGGCATTCATCAGCGCATGGGGGGCGGTGTCCATGATCCCGGCTCGGTTCAATCGGTGGTCGATCCAGACGTGCCCCTGGAGGGCGTTCGCTGGGATGGCATTCCCTGGGACAGCCGCGCGTCAGGCGGAAGAGGGGGCCGGCAGACCGGCCGGCGGCGCAGGCTCGGCCCGCGGATCGCGCAGGAACAGCCAGCTCGTCAGACCGCCCACCGCCGTCAGGACCGCCAGACCGACGATGTAGGGCTGGTAGCTGCCCCACCGGTCATGGCTGAACGCGCCCAGCTGCACCGAGGCGAAGCCGCCGAGCTGGTGCGCCAGGAACAGGTAGCCGAAGGCCCGTCCCTTGATGGCGGCGCCATAACGCGCCAGGCAGGACATCGAGGTCAGCACCACCGTGCCGAGATAGGTCGCGCCGAACAGGACGGAGAAGCCCAGGGTGCGCAGATCCTGCGATGCGCCCAGCAGCAACAGCACCGCGCACGATCGCAGCAGGTAGAACCCGCCCAGCAGCGCGCGCCGGGGCAGGCGGATCGCGAGCCAGCCGGTCAGCAACCCGCTGATCAGTTCCAGCACGCCGAGGAGGCTCAGGCTGAGCCCCATCAGTCCGCGCGGGGCCGACTGGTCCTGCCAGAACGCGACCAGGTGGACATCGATGAAGGCCATGCTCGCACCGCAGCCCATGAAGCCGATCGCCAGCGCGTAGAAGCCTGGGTCGCGTCGCAGGAGGGGCCAGGCGGGCGGCGGGGATGCCGACCTCGTGTCCGCGGCGGCGTCGAGACCGGCCGCCGTCGCCTTCGCTGCGGCGAACCACGCCAGGCCCGCCAGCGGCAGCGCGAGGAAGGCGCCGGTCAGCAGGAAGGTGGTCTCCCACGGCGCCTCCGGCGCCAGCCAGAGCCAGAAGGGGAGAGCACGATGAAGCTGATCGACGTGCCGTTGGTGACCACCGCATAGGCCAGCCCGGACTTCTTCTGCTCGAAGAGCCGGTCGACCAGCACGCCCATGGGCACGTAGGTCATCGCCGCGAGTCCGAACGCGGCCAGCAGTCCGTAGCCGAGGACGAAGACCGGCAGCGACCGGTCGAACAGGCTGGCGCCCGTCAGCGCGGCGCCGGCGGCCAGGCACCCGACCACCTCCGTGCGCAGGGGACCGTGACGGTCGCTCAGCGCGCCCACCAGCGGCGACACCAGGCCGGTGACGAGCATGAACACCGAGCCTGACCAGGCGAAGTCGGAACGGCCACGACCGAAGTGGGTGGCCAGATCGGCGAAGTAGACCTGGTAGACGCTCTTGATGCTCGTGGAGAAGAACATCACCAGGAAACCCACCGCCACCAGGCCGTAGACCAAGGATCGGGACGCGGCGACGGGTTTCATGCGACCCCCTCGGTCGCGCCGTGGCGCGCGGCCGCACGGCGGTCGAGACGACCGATGGCCAGTCCTCCGCTGCGGTCGCGATGCCCGCCCTGTGCCTGTCGATGCGCCATGGTTCTGCTCCGTCGTGAGATGTCGTGGGAGATCGTGGGATCAGGTTAATGACGGACCCGCTGGTCGAACAGCAGCGGACAGGCCCAGAAGGACAAAAAATCGGACATGATCGGGAGGAGGAAATCCAGCGGATCTGCCGGCGATGAAAAATGTCCAGTTCCTGACGATGCCGTCGACCCACCTGCTGGATCTCGCGGGGCCGCTGCAGGTGATCCACACGGTCGGCGAGATGGGGGCCGGCTCGATCGACGTGGGTTGCATCGGGCCTGAGGCGTCCGTCGGCGCCTTCCAGCCGCTGACGCTGACCGATATCCGGCCGCTGCCGCGCGTCCTGCCGCCGGACTCGGTGCTGTTCGTCATCGGCAGCAAGCTGACGCCGGCGTTGATGCGCTCGACGGCCTGGCGCCGGTCGGTCGACTGGCTGCGTCGCCTGGGGCATGAACGGCCCGAGGGGCTGCGGATCTGCGGGGTCTGCTCCGGCACCTTCCTGCTGGCCGACGCCGGCCTCCTGGACGGCCGGCTGTGCACGACCCATCACCGCTTCATCCCGCGGCTGCGCGCGGCCGTCCCCGCAGCCACCGTCCTGGAGAACCGCGTGTTCGTCGAGGACGGCGACCTGCTCACCTCCGCCGGCGTCACCTCCGGCATCGACCTGGCGCTGCACCTGGTGGCCGGTGCGTTCGGCGAGGACATCGCCATCCAGGTCGCGCGCGAGAACGTCGTGCACTTCCGCCGCTTCGGCGCCGATCCCGGGCTGTCCGCCGCGATGCGTCATCGATCCCACTGCAACCAGCGCATCCATGCGGTGCAGGACGCCATCAGCAGCCGCCTGGGCGATCGCGTCACCCTGGACGAGCTGGCCGCGCAGGTCAGCCTGAGCGGGCGCCACCTCGCCCGGCTCTTCCTCGCCGAGACCGGCGTGAGCATCAAGCAGTACCAGATCGCGCTGCGCATGGACCTGGCCCGCCGGCTCATGACCAGTTCCCGGCTCTCGCTGGAGAACATCGCCGCCGCCTGCGGCTACGGCAGCGTGCAGGCCCTGCGCGCCAACTGGAACAGGCATGAGCGGCTGCCGCCCTCGCTGCTGCGGCGCGGCGCGGGCGCGTCCCGGCCCGATGCTTAGAATCCCCTCTCCCAAGCGATGACGCCCCGATGACCGGGCGATGACGATGACAGCAGCTGTTCGGACCGACGCCGCGCTGGCGCCGGTGGTGATCGTGGGCGCCGGCCTGGCCGGATTGACCGTGGCGCTTCACCTCGCCGACCGTGTGCCGGTGATCGTGCTGGCCAAGCGGGAACTCAACGAGGCCGCGACCGCCTGGGCCCAGGGCGGCATCGTCGGGGTGCTCGGCTCGGACGACAGCATCGAGAGCCACGTGCGCGACACGCAGGAGGCCGGCGCCGGCCTCGTCGACGAGGCCACCGCCCGCTTCATCGCCGAACGCAGCGCCGACGCCGTCGGCTGGCTGGTCGAGCAGGGCGTGCCCTTCACGCCCGACGAGCAGGGGCCGCTCGGGCTGCACCTGACCCGCGAGGGCGGCCACGCGGTGCGCCGCATCGCCCACGCCGCCGACGCCACCGGCAAGGCCATCCACGATGCGCTGCTGGCCAAGGCGCAGGCCCATCCCAACATCCAGCTGCGCCAGCGCTGGATGGCGCTGGACCTGATCACGTCGCGCCATGTGCAGCGCGAGGAACCGTCGCGCTGCTACGGCATCTACGCGCTCGACATGGACGCCCAGCGCGTCGACGCGATCGCCGCGCGCGCCGTGGTGATGGCCACCGGCGGCGCCGGCAAGGTCTACCGCTACACGACCAATCCGGACACCTCCACCGGCGACGGCATCGCCATGGCCTGGCGCGCGGGCTGCCGCATCGCCAACATGGAGTTCATCCAGTTCCACCCGACCTGCCTGTACCACCCGCAGGAGCGCAGCTTCCTGATCACCGAGGCGCTGCGCGGCGAGGGCGGTCACCTGAAGCTCCCGGACGGCACGCGCTTCATGGCCGCGCACGACGAGCGGCTCGAGCTCGCGCCGCGCGACGTGGTCGCCCGCGCGATCGACTTCGAGATGAAGAAGCACGGCCTCGACCACGTGTGGCTGGACGCCACGCACCTGGGCGAGGACTTCCTGAAGGAGCACTTCCCGACCGTCCATGCGCGTTGCCTCGCGCTGGGCATCGACATCGCCCGCCAGCCGATCCCGGTCGTGCCGGCGGTGCACTTCACCTGCGGCGGCGTGGTGTCGGACCTGCACGGGCGGGCCGACCTGCCCGGGCTCTACGCCGTCGGCGAGACCGCCCACACCGGGCTGCACGGCGCCAACCGGCTGGCGAGCAACTCGCTGCTGGAGTGCGTCGTGCTCGGCCAGGGCTGCGCGTCCGACATCCTGGCGCAGGAGGTGCTCCCGCCGGCGCCGCTGCCGGCCTGGGACGAAAGCCAGGTCGAGGACGCCGACGAGCAGGTCGTCATCGCCCACAACTGGGACGAGCTGCGCTCGCTGATGTGGAACTACGTCGGCATCGTGCGCACCACCAAGCGGCTGGAACGCGCGCTGCACCGCATCGACCTGCTGCGCGCGGAGATCGACGACTACTACGCCAACTTCCGCGTCAACCGCGACCTGCTGGAGTTGCGCAACCTGGTCGACTGCGCGGAGCTGATCGTGCGCTCGGCGCTGCTGCGGCACGAGAGCCGCGGGCTGCACTACAGCCGGGACTACCCGCGGACGCTGCCGGCCAGCCTGCCGACCGTGCTGGTGCGCAGCGGCCCCGCGCGCTGATCGCGCTGGTCGCGCACGACCCGCAGCGCGCCTGAGCGCAGCTCCACGACCCGGTCCGCGCCGGCGATCGTCTCCGGCCGATGCGCGATCGTCAGGCGTGTCGCCCGCGTGCGCCGCAGCGTCGCCGCGACGCTGCGCTCGTTGGCGGCGTCGAGCTCGCTGGTGGCTTCGTCCAGCGCGATCACGCGCGGTGTCTTGTAGAGGCAGCGCGCCAGCAGCAGGCGCTGGCGCTGGCCGCCGGACAGGCCGGCGCCCAGATCGCCGACCAGCGACGCGTACCCCATCGGCATGCGCTGGATGTCCTCGTGCAGCACGGCGGCGCGGGCCGCCGCCTCGACGTGGTCGGCCGTCGCCGACGGATCGCAGAACGAGATGTTGTCGGCGATCGATCCGGCCAGCAGCGCGTCGTCCTGCATGACGGTCCCGATCAGCCGGCGCACGTTGGCGGCGCCGGCCTGCCGCAGCGGGAGGCCGCCGTAGAGCACTTCCCCTTCGGTCGGACGCAGCAGTCCCAGCGCGATCTTCATCAGCGTGCTCTTGCCCGATCCGCTGGGGCCGACCAGCGCCACATGCTCGTGGGCGCGGATGCGCAGCGACACCTTGTCCAGCACCCAGGGATCCCGGTCCGAGTAGCGGACGCTGACGTCCCGCAGTTCGATGCCGGGCGGCAGATGCGACAGGTCCGCGACCGGCGCATCCTCCTCGTCGGGCGGGGCCAGGACGATGTCGGCGAGCCGGTCCGTCTGGACCGACAGGGTCTTGAGCTCGGCCACGAAGTCGATCAGTCCGCTGGCGCGGCCGCCGAACTGCGTCTTGTACGCGATGAAGGCGAACAGCATGCCGATGGTGAAGGGGGCCGCGCCGGGCGTGCCCTGCGCGAGGATCAGGCGCGCGCCGAGCCGCAGCACGAGCAGGTTCTCCAGGCCGAGGATCAGCGCGTTCGCCGCCGAGAACGCGATGTTCATGCGCGCGGTGCGCACGTCGCGGCGCTGGACGTCGCGGAACAGGGCCTGCCATCGGGCTTCGCGCTGGCATTCGCGGCCGAACAGCTTCAGGGCCGGCATCGCCCGCAGTGTTTCCAGGAAATAGCTCTGCTCGTTCGCCTCGACGACGAGGCGTTCGGCCGCCGCGGCGCAGTAGGGCGCGAAGGCCGCCCAGCGCAGCAGCGCGTAGAGCGCCACGGCCGCCACGACGACGCCCGCCAGCGGCGGCGAGTAGCTCAGCATCATGCCCAGCGCGGCCACGGCCATCAGGCCGTCGAGCAGCGCGTCGACCGACCGCTGCGTCAGGACGCGCTGGATCGCGCCGATGGCGCCGAAGCGCGAGGCGATGTCGCCCATCTGGCGGCGCTCGAAGAACGACAGGGGCAGACGCACCAGCCGCGCGAAGACGCCGGCCGACAGCTGCAACGCCAGGTCCTGGCCGAGCATCTGGACCATCCAGGAGCGCGCGAGACCCAGCAGGGTCTGCAGCACCATCAGCAGCAGACAGCCGATCATCAGCACGGTCAGCAGATCGGCGTCCGCCGACACGAGGACGTCGTCGATCACCAGTTGCTGCAGCAGCGGCGCGGTCACGGTGAACGCCTCCAGGACCACCGCCACGGCCGCGATGCGTCCCAGCGCGAGCGGCAGTCCCTGGATCCGGCCCAGCACGCGGCGCCAGGCGATGCCCAGGCGCGCGGGGATCGGCGTGAAGTCGAGCGCGGGTCTCAGCAGCAGCGCGACGCCGGTGAAGTGCGAGGAGACCTCCTCGCGCGTCAGCACGCGGTCGCCGACGGCCGGATCGGCGATGTGGAACCGGCCCCGCCGGATCCGGTGCAGCACCACGAAGTGCGCCAGGTCCCAATGCAGCACGCAGGGGAGCGTCAGATGGGCGAGGTCGTCGAGGTCCGCCCGCACCGGCGTGGCCTGGCACCCGATCGCCTGGGCGAGTTCGATCAGACCGGCGAGATCGATGCCCCGCCGGCTCTGCGGGAAGCGCTGGCGCAAGGTCGGGAGGTCGCCGCACAGCCCGAGCATGCCCGCCGCCGTGGCCAGGCAGGCGAGGCCGCATTCCGCAGATTCCGACTGGAGCTGGGTCTTCATTCAATGCCCGGGCGTCGGTGTCGAGGGGGCGTCGACGCTGACGTCGGCGTCGGCGTCCCGGCGGGCAGGCGTGTCACCGCGAACCCGGCCCGGGAGAGCTTCTTCAGCACGCCGTGCGGGCCGAACAGGCGTGTGTAGTCCATCGCCACCGCGATGGGCTCGTCGCCGGCGGCCGCCACGATGCGCGCGACGTACACGCTGTTGGGGCCCTCGACGAGACGTTCGAGCATCACGGGATCGGCGTGCCGGGCGTCGTAGTCCTCCAGTGCGATCCGCGTCATGGGCGCGTCGGTCGGCGCCGCGAAGGCGGCGGCTTCGCGTGCGAGGTCGCGTGCCACGGATCCGGCGGTCGGCTTGTCGCCCATGGCCGCGCGCAGGCTGGCCTCGACCGGCACGGTGAAGTTGGCGAGCACGACCTCGGCGGGGGACTGGAGGCTGCGCAACGGGCCGCCCTTGCCCAGGCGACGGAACGCCTCGACGAGCAGCGGCTCCGTGCCGAAGCGGACCTCCTGGCCGAGCTCGGACGCGAAGGCCTGCAGGCACACGGCATAGGCCGCGGAGATGCCCGCGGTGCCCTGGTCGGCCTGATCGAGCGGATTCCAGCGCTCGCAGTCGTGGATCACCGTCTTCTGGAAGGTGGCATCCGTGGTGCCGCGCCACGCGGGCGGCAGGCGCCAGCTGCCGCCGTCCTCGACCTGCAGGTAGAGGCGCTCGGCGGCCTCGAGCGCCTTCAGCGCCGACGGCGTCAGGTGGTCGTCGGCGCTCCCGGTGAGTTTGGTGCCGATGAGGAAGATCTGCTGGCCGGCCCGATCGAGCCGCCAGACGGGCTGCGCGCCCGCGAGCGGGGGCCACGCGGCGAGGAGCAGCGCCATCATGGCGGCTGCGGCGAGTCGCGCGGCCCGCCGGGTGTTGAAGCGGATGCGGTGAAGGCGCATGGGCGTTCCGATCGCGGAGGAAGTGAGTGGACGGGGCGGTGGACGTGGAGACGGCCGACGGACGCTGGGCGCCCGTGTGTGTCGGCCGCGGGGAAAGGGGGCCGGCGGAGGACCGGGCGCGGTCGGTCGCCCGGGAGACCGTCGCCGACCCCGTGGCTTACGCCTTCAGGTACATGTAGCGGGTGCTGTCGCGGTCCATCGAGTTCTCGTAGTTCGCCGCGACGGGGTCGCTTGACGAGCCCGCGTACGGACCGAACGCCGCGCCTGCCAGCGCGCCGGCCGCCTGTTGGCGGGCGCCGCCCGCGCCGACCATCGCCGCAGAGGCGCCGGCCAGGCAACCCGCGCCGCCGCCGTTCCACTTCGCGCCGTCCGCGGCGGTACCCGCGCCGGCCAAGCCGCCGTTGATGCAGCCTTGCAGCGCTTTGCGCAGCAGGCTGTCGCCGCCGCTGATCCGGGAAATTTCCTGCTCGGTGAGGCATCGAATGGTCATGGTGATCCTTTCAGGGGTCGGGCTGATGGGAACGCGTTCAGCCCGTCGACGCGTGATGAAGAGGTCGCGTGTTCAGGCGGCCTGGCCCGCCGCGAAGAGCGGCTCGAGCAACCACTCCCAGATCGCTCGGGACTCCTGCTGGATGTCCGCCTCGAGGGCCATGCCCGGCCGCAGCGGGAAACGGGCACCGTAGGCGCGGACAGAGGCCGAGGCCAGCCGGACCTTGATCCGGAACAGCGGCTCGTTCGATCGCGCGGCCTGCGTCAGCGCCGCGGCCTGACCGGCGGGCAGTTCGTCGGCGGCCAGCGGCGTGCGGCTGACCGAGATGACGTGGCCGCGCTGCATGCCGAACTTCTGGTACGGGAACGCGGCCAAGCGCAGCCGCACCGGTTGCCCTGGCGCGACGAAGCCCACGGCGCGGCTGGGGGCGAAGAGCTCGACCTCCAGCCACCGGGCCTGGCGATCGTCGCGGTCCCGGTGCCCGCGAGCGGCGAGCCCGCCCGCATCGGCACGGGCATGGAAATCGGCATAGGCATCGACATCGACATGGAAATCGGCATCGGTCTGCGCCTCGTCCGGGACCAGCGTCAGCAAGACCTGACCCTCGCGCACGGCCTGGCCGTCATGGAGCGTCAGCGCCCCGATCGAACCGCGGATGGGGGCGGCGACCAGCACCTCGCGGCGCTCGTCGTTTTCCGCCGACTCCTGCGCGACCAGCGCGCGCTGCCGCTCGAGCTGGGCCCGCTCCGCGGCGCGCTGTGCGTCGAGTGCCTCGATCTCGCCATCGATCTCGAGGACGCCGCGCTCCAGCGCGGAGCGGCTGCGCGCGACGGACTCCCGCCGGGCCTGCAGATCGAGCAGCTCCTCTTGACGCTGCTGGACCTGCATCGACGACACGAAACCGTCCTGCGCCAGCGACTCGAAACGGCGGACGCTGCCGGTCGCGAGCTCGATGCGCCGGTTCAGCAGGACCGACTCGGCGTCGTTGTGCTCGATCTCCGCGCGCTGGCTGACCTGCCGCGCCCGCAGCGATCCCAGGCGGGAGGCGGCCAGGGCCTGCTGCGCGGCGGCCTCGTCGCCCAGCGCGCGGCCGCGTGTCGCAATCTCCTGGGCCACCCGCGCGACGGTGGCGCCGTTGCGCGAGCGCTTCGCCGCGGAGATCGAGAACAGCGGCTGGTCCGCCAGCACCGCGTCGCCGTCGGTCAGGCGCAGACCGCGGATCGTTCCCGAGACCGGCGCCACGACCTGGATGCTGCCTGCCGGCGACACGACCAGGCCCGGCACCGTGACCTTGCGCGCGGTCCGGCCCAGGCCGGCGAACACGACCAGCAGCACGGCCGCGACCACGGCGGCGACCGCGATGACGGTGAGCGTCGGATGGGGGTCCAGGCGGGCGGTCCCCAGCGGGGGCGCTCGACGCCGTTCAGGACTTCAGGGCGAAACAGGGCTTCCATGACTCCGAATCCCGCGATCGCCACGGGGGTGGCGGTGCGTGGCCCGCTGGGTGCGGGCTGTGTTTCGGAGCAGGTTAGGAAAGGGCGGCCGGGCGCGCCTAGCCGGTACTTCTGCCTAGTCGATGGGGGTCACCGGATCCTGCCGTTCCGATATGCCTTTGGGTCAACGGGGCTGACCGATGACGGCATTCGGACTGGCAATCGGCGACAAGTGCCCCGACGCGCCGTCGGGGTATTCGATTCGCGCTCAGCGCGCCTTCGTGCGCAGCACGCTGCGCGCCTGGACGAAGTTGTAGGCGTAGCTGACCGCCTCCTTGATCGCGGCGTCGACGTCCAGCCGTTCCTGCTCGGTCAGGTAGAAGGAGTAGTCGACCGCATGGCGGATGTAGCGCGGCGGCAGCCGGTTCAGCGCGACGCAGGCCACGTCGGCCAGCAGCTCGGCCTCGCGGTGGATCTCGGGGAATTGCGGCGCGGTCTCCATCACCGCGGCAAACACTTCGCGTTCGTGATGGTTGTAGAGCGAGGTGAAGTCCATGTGCGTCCTGCCGTGGGCAACTGATGGCCACAGCATAGGCCGCCTCCCGAGCAAATGGAAAGCCCCGCGGACACTCGTTCACGCGGGGCGGTCGTCGAAGGGCGGTCAGGCGGCGCCGATGCCCGGCACCATCGCGCCCGCTTCCGCCGCCTTCTTCGCCTTCAGCTTCGCGGTGAAGTCCAGCATGCGATCGATGCAGGACTTGGCTTCGACGCGGATCGCCTCCTCGACGACGATCTCGCCGGTGCCGCGCTCCAGGCAGTCGACCAGCCCCTGCAGGCCGTTCATCGCCATCCACGGGCAGTGGGCGCAGCTCTTGCAGGTCGCGCTGTTGCCCGCCGTCGGCGCCTCGATCAGCACCTTGCCCGGCGCCATCTGGCGCATCGCGTGCAGGATGCCGTTGTCGGTGGCGACGACGTACTCGCGCGCCGTGCCTTCGACCACGGCCTTGATCAGCGCCGAGGTCGATCCCACCACGTCCGCCTGCGCGACCACCGAGGCCGGCGACTCCGGGTGGACCAGGATCATCGCGTCCGGATGCTGCTCGCGCAGCAGCTCCAGCTCCAGGCCCTTGAACTCGTCGTGGACGATGCAGGCGCCGTTCCACATCAGCATGTCGGCGCCGGTCTGCTCCTGGATGTAGCGGCCCAGGTGGCGGTCGGGCGCCCACAGGATCTTCTCGCCGCGGGCCTTGAGCTCGCTGACGATCTCCAGCGCGCAGGAGCTGGTGACCATCCAGTCCGCGCGCGCCTTCACCGCGGCGCTCGTGTTGGCGTACACGACCACCGTGCGATCCGGATGCGCGTCGCAGAACAGGGCGAAGTCGTCGGCCGGGCAGCCCAGGTCCAGCGAGCAGGTCGCGTCCAGATCAGGCATCAGCACGCGCTTCTCGGGGCTGAGGATCTTGGCGCTTTCGCCCATGAACTTCACCCCGGCGACGACCAGCGTCTGCGCCGCGTGATCACGCCCGAAGCGTGCCATCTCCAGCGAGTCGGAGACGATGCCGCCGCTTTCCTGCGCGAGGTCCTGCAGGTCGCCGTCGACGTAGTAGTGGGCGACGAGCACCGCCCCTTGGCCTTGAGCAGTTCGGCGGCACGCGCCTTGAGTTGCGAGCGCTGGCTGGGCGTCAACGGTGCCGGCACCTTGGCCCACGCATGGGCGGTGCAGGTGGCGCCGTCCGCATCCTGGCGGGCGAAGTCGTAGAGAACCTGTTCCATAGGGTCGGAATTCTAGGTGTGCCCGAAAAACCGGCTCGGCGGCATGCCGACCGTCCTTGTGACCATCGCGGTGAAGGCGCTGGCGCTGGCGTAGCCGAGCTCCGCGGCGATGACCTGCATCGGCTTGCGGTGCGCCGCGAGCCGCAGCGCCTCGGCCAGCAGCGCCTGCTGGCGCCACTGCGCATAGCTGCTGCCCAGCTCCTGGCGGAACAGGCGCGAGACGGTGCGCGCGCTCGCGCCGACCTCCGCCGCCCAGTCGTCCAGGCTGGCATGGCGCATCGGCTCGGCCAGCACGGCCTCGCAGAGGCGGCGCAGGCGCTTGTCGGTCGGCAGCGCGACGCCGAGCTGCAGGCTGGGCGCGCGGCGGATCTCGTCCAGGATCAGCTGGCCGATCCAGCCCTCGCGGTCGGCCACGGCCTTGTCCACGCTTGCGCCGGGCTCGACCTCGTCACGGGCGAGCTGCACCGCCAGTTCGCGCAGCAGCAGGGAGACCTCGAGGACGCGGTTCTCCGCCCAGACCTCGCCGTCGTCGGGCGGATCCAGCAGATAGAGCGTGCGCAGCTCGCAGCGCTCGACGGCCGTCACCGCATGGACCACGCCGGCCGGAATCCAGACGCCGCGCGACGCGGCACCAGGAAGGTGGCGCGGTCGGTGCTGACGCGCACGACCCCGGTCACCGAGAAGACGAACTGGCCCCAGGTGTGGAGGTGGGCCTGGATGTCCATGAAGCCGTCCAGGCTGCGCGACTTGGCCCGCACCGGACGCGCGGCGCTGGGTGCATAGCGACGCGGATCGAGCGGCGGCAGGCTGGTGCGCCGGGTGAGGGTGGGCGTCGGATGTGGCGTCAGGTGCTGGGTCGGACGGTCCATGGCGGAAACTCGACAGAACTTGTCCGGCTATCGTAATCCCGACGTGAAGGCCCTGTCACCATTCCGCCCATGAACACCGCCACCACCACCGCCAGCGGCTTTCCGGGACTGAGCCCCGAACAGAGCGCCGCCCAGAGCAGGACACGAGACATCCAGACCATCAGCCTGATCGGCCTGGCGCACGGCACCTCGCACTTCTTCCACATGCTGCTGCCGCCGCTGTTCCCGGTGTTCATGCGGGAGTTCGGGCTGAGCTATTCGGAGCTGGGCCTGCTGGTGACGATCTTCTTCGTGATCTCGGGCGTGGGGCAGGCGCTGTCGGGTTTCCTGGTCGACAAGACGGGGGCCCGGCCGGTGCTGTTCGCGGCGCTGAGCTGCTTCGTGCTGGCGTCGCTGGCGGCGGGCACGGCGCAGGGCTTCGCGGGCCTGGCGTTGGCCGCTGCGCTGGCGGGCCTGGGCAACTCGCCCTTCCATCCGGTGGACTTCACGATCCTGAACAAGCGGGTGTCGCAGCAGCGGCTGGGCCATGCGTTCTCGGTGCACGGCATCACCGGCAACCTCGGCTGGGCCGTGGCGCCGCTGCTGCTGATCTCGATGCATGAGGCGACCGGCCAATGGCGGCTGGGTTACGTCGCGACGTCGGCGTGGGCGTTGTTCGTGATCGCGCTGCTGGTCTTCAAGCGCGACGCGATCGACGACACGCAGGGCTCCTGGGGCCACGAGAAGGCCGGCGCGGCGAAGGCGCCGGTGGACGAGCATCCGATGGCCTTCCTGAAGCTGCCGTCGGTGTGGCTGTGCTTCTCGTTCTTCTTCTTCACGACCTCGGCGCTGAGCGCGATCCAGAGCTTCGCGTCGCCGGCGCTGTCGGCGATGTACGGCGTGAGCCTGGCGAGCACCGCCTTCGTGGTGACCGGCTACATGCTGGCCGGCGCCGCGGGCATGATCGTCGGCGGCTTCCTGGTGGCGAAGTCGCAGAACCTGGAGCGCAACATCGCCGGCGCGATGTTCGTCGCCGCGGCGCTGCTGGCCCTGACGGCCACGGGCTGGCTGCCGGCGACGGCGGCATTGATCGCCGCCGCGACGGCGGGCTTCGGCACCGGCCTGGCGGGTCCGTCGCGCGACATGCTGATCAAGCGCGCGGCGCCGCCCGGAGCGACGGGCCGCGTCTATGGCACGGTGTACTCCGGCCTGGACACCGGCTTCGCGGTGGCGGCGCCGATCTTCGGCGCGCTGATGGACCGCCACTGGAACAACGCCGTGTTCTTCGGCGCGTCGTTCGCGCTGCTGCTGGGCATCGGTGCGGCGAGCCTGGTGCGGCAGGGGAAGCGCTGACACCCTTCCGGGGGAAGTCGATCGGGGGTGTTGACGGCCAGGCAAGACTTGACCCCGGAAGGCGCCGGTCCGCAAGTCGCATCCGCGCCGCAACAGGGGACATCCCGCCCGCTTGCAATGGCGGGGCCGCTCGCTACAGTCGTCCGTCATGGATCAGCACCGCACCGTCCGCCGCCCCGCCGGGCACGTCCTCGTCGAGGCCCTGATCGAGCAAGGCATCCAGGAGGTCTTCGGCGTGCCGGGCGAGAGCTACCTCGCGGTCCTCGACGGCTTCCACGAGCATCGCGAGCGCATCCGCTTCATCGGCTGCCGGCAGGAAGGCGGCGCCGCCTTCATGGCCGATGCGCAGGGCAAGCTGACCGGCCGGCCCGGCGTGTGCTTCGTCACCCGCGGGCCCGGTGCCACCAACGCCAGCATCGGGCTGCACACGGCCTTCCAGGATTCGACGCCGATGGTCCTGTTCATCGGGCAGGTGGCGTCCGACCAGCGCGATCGCGAAGCGTTCCAGGAAGTCGACTACCGCCAGATGTTCGGCCCCGGCACGCTGGGCATGGCGAAGTGGGTCGGCGAGGTGCACGACCCGCATCGCCTGCCCGAGTACGTCGCGCGCGCCTTCCACACCGCGATGCAGGGGCGGCCCGGACCGGTCGTGCTGGTGCTGCCCGAGGACATGCTGACGCAGCTCACCGACGCGCCGGTGCTGCCGCGCGCCAAGCCCGCCGTCGCGTGGCCGGCGCCGGCGGACCTCGTCGAGCTGCAGGCACGGCTCGAAGGCGCGCAGCGGCCGTTCGTCATCGCCGGCGGCGGCGGCTGGACCGCCGAGGCCTGCGCCGCGCTGCAGGACTTCGCCCATGCCTGGCAACTGCCGGTCGGCTGCGCCTTCCGGTTCCAGGACCTCTATGACAACCGCGACCCGCTGTATGCCGGCGATGTCGGCATCGGCATCAATCCGGCGCTGGCCAAGCGCATCGGCGAGGCGGACCTCGTCATCGCGATCGGCCCGCGGCTGGGCGAGATGACCACCGGCGGCTACACGCTGCTGAAGGCGCCGCGGCCCGCGCAGCAGCTGGTGCACATCCACGCCGGGTCCGAGGAGCTGGGCCGTGTCTATGCCGCCGACCAGATGATCCAGGCCAGCATGAGCGGCGCCGCGCTGGCGCTGCAGCAGCTGCGCCCGCCGGCGGACCAGGAGGAGCTGCCGTGGCGGCAGTGGTCGCGCGACGCGCACGCCGACTACCAGCGCAACCAGCAGGCGCTGCCGGTCGGCCCGATGGACCTCGCCGAGGTCATCCACCTGCTGGACCGGCTGCTGCCGGCCGAGACCATCTTCACCAACGGCGCCGGCAACTACAGCGGCTGGCTGCATCGTTTCCACCGCTACACGGCGCTGCATCAGGGCGGCCGCACGCAGCTCGCGCCCACCAGCGGGGCCATGGGCTACGGCTTTCCGGCCGCCGTGGCGGCGGCGCTGCTGCAGCGCGAGCGCTGGGTCGTCAACATCGCCGGCGACGGCGATTTCCTGATGACCGGCCAGGAGATGTCGACCGCGATGGCGCACGGCGCGCGGCGGCTGATCTGCCTGGTCGTCGACAACGGCAGCTACGGCACCATCCGCATGCACCAGGAGCGCGAGTATCCCGGCCGCGTCAGCGGCAGCGACCTGCACAACCCGGACTTCGCCGCGCTGGCGCGCGCCTACGGCTGGGCGGCCTTCACTGCGGCCCGCACCGAGGACGTCGAGCCCGCGCTGCGGCAGGCGCTCTCGTCGCAGGTCCCGACGCTGATCCACCTGAAGCTGCCCGTCGAGATCTCCACCTCGCGTGCGACGCTCAGCAGCATCCGTGAAGCGGCGCTGAAGCGGAAGTCCGCGTGACGTCGATGGCTGCTGCCGCCTCTGACGGAGAATCGACCCATGTCTGAACCTATTCCTTTCGCCCTGCGCGGCGAATACATCGAACTCGACAAGCTGCTCAAGGCCACCTCGCTGGCCAGCAGCGGCGGCGAGGCCCGGCACTTCATCTCCGAGGGCCAGGTGCGCGTCGACGGTCAGGTCGATCTGCGCAAGACCGCCAAGATCCGCGCCGGCCAGGTGGTCGAGTTCAACGGCGAACGCATCGAGATCCTGAACGACCCGGAGGAATGACCCGATGACCAGTCCCAGTGCCTCGACCCGCGCCGCGATCCGTTTCTCGACCTGCGACCTCTGCGATTCGCTGAAGGCGGACACCAGCGGCGACACGCGCTGGCTGCCGGGCAGCCGGTATCGCAGCTACGGTGGCCATCCGCGCTTCGCCGGCCCTGTGGCGACGGTGCGATGCCTGGACGACAACTCGCAGGTCAAGGCGGCCGTGGAGAGCTTCGGCGCGGGACGGGTGCTGGTCGTGGACGGCGGCGGCTCGCTGCGGCGATCGCTGCTGGGCGGCAACCTTGCGGTCAGCGCGGCGAAGAACGGCTGGGCCGGCGTGCTGGTCCACGGCGCGGTGCGCGACCTCGAGGAACTGCGCGCGGCCGCCGTCGGCATTTTCGCGCTGGGTCATGTCCCGATGCCGACCGAGCGTCGCGAGCAGGGCCTGTCGGACCAGCCCGTCCAGATCGACGGCGTCTGGATCCGGCCGGGCGATTGGCTCTATGCCGACGAGGACGGCGTCGTCGTCACGCCGGCGGCGGTGCACGCGGCGGGCTGACCGGGCTCACCGCCGGGGGCGAGGCGGGCCGGGTCAGACCCCGGGCGCCGCGGCCCGCGCGGCGATCCATCCGGACAGCGCCTCGGCCGCCATCGGCCGGCCGAACAGCCAGCCCTGCGCCGCGTCGCAGCCCATGGCGACGAGGATGTCGCGCTGCCCCTCGGTCTCCACGCCTTCCGCGACCACCGTCAACCCGAGTGACCGCCCGATGCCGATCACGGCGCTCGACAGCGCGCGGTCGTCGGCGTCCTGCTCCAGATCCCGCACGAAGCTCTTGTCCAGCTTCAGCTCGGTCACCGGCAGCCGCTTCAGGTAGCTCAGGCTCGAATAGCCGGTGCCGAAGTCGTCCACCGACACGCCGACCCCCATCTCGTGGAGCTGCTGCAGCTGTTCGCGCGGACGGCTGGTGTCGTCGAGCATCAGGCGTTCGGTCACCTCCAGCGTCAGGTCGCTGGCCGCGAGTCCGTGCTTCGCGAGCAGGGCCCGCGCGTGCGCGGCGACGTCGTCCTGGTGGAAACGTTGCGGCGAGACGTTGACCGACATCCCCGGCACCGCGATGCCCTCGGACCGCCAGCGCGCCAGCTGCGCGCAGGCGTGCGCCAGCACCCAGGCGTCCAGCGCATTGATCAGGCCGCTTTCCTCGGCCACCGGGATGAAGCGGTCCGGCGGCACCCAGCCGCGTGCGGTGTCGTGCCAGCGCAGCAGCGCCTCGACGCCCACCAGCGCACGGTCGGTCAGGCGGACCTTGGGCTGGAAGTGCAACTGCAGCAGCTGGTTGGACAAGGCGTGGCGCAGCGCGGCCTCGATGTCGAGCCGTTCGTCCAGTGCCTGGTTCATCGCATGCAGGAAGAAGCGCGCGCAGTCGCGACCGGCGCGCTTGGCCTCGTACATCGCGATGTCGGCGTTCTTCAGCAACTGGTCGAGGTCGAGACCGTCGCGCGGATAGGCGCAGACGCCGATGCTGGCCGTCATCTGCACGCGGGCGTGGCTGTCGTCGAGCGGGATCGGGGCCTCGAGCGCCGCGCGCAGCTTGGCGGCGACATGCATCGCGTCCTCGGCGGAGCAGCCCGGCAGCAGCGCGACGAATTCGTCGCCGCCAAGCCGCGCCAGCGTGTCGCTGTCGCGCAGCGAGCCCAGCAGCCGCGCGGAGATGTGCTTCAGCACCTGGTCGCCGACCGCGTGGCCGAGCGAGTCGTTGACGGTCTTGAAACGGTCGATGTCGAGCAGCAGCAGCGCGGCCGGCGCCTCGGTGCGCGAGGACTGCATCAGCGTCTGCCGGGCCCGGTCGGCCAGCAGGGTGCGGTTGGGCAGGCCGGTGACGCCGTCGAAATAGGCCAGACGCTCGATCTCGCGCTGGTGGCGGTCGTGCATGAACGCGATCTGGCACAGCTGCGTGCAGGCCTGGACCATCCGGCGGTGGAAGGGGGCGGCGGCGCGCGGTTCGCGGTAGTACAGCGCGAAGGTGGCGACGACCTGCTCGGTGCCCAGCAGGATGGGCGTCGACCAGCAGGCCGCCAGCCCATGCGACCGCGCGAGCTCGCGGAAGTCCGTCCAGAGCGGGTCATTGTCGATGTCGGTCACCTCGACCGGCTGCCGGCGCCAGGCGGCGGTGCCGCAGGAGCCGGCCTGCGGGCCGATCGAGAAGCCCTCCAGCGCGCCGCTGAACGAGGTCGGCAGGCTGGGCGCGGCCAGCGGGTGCACGCGGCCGTCCTCGTCCACCGTCAGCACGGAGCAGATCACCTCCGGCGCCAGGGTCTCGACGGCCCGGCACAGCAGGTCCATCACCGCCGCCAGCGGGCGCCGAGCGCGACGGCTTCCAGCACGTCGCGCTGCAGGTGGTCGATGTCGGCCTGCTCGTCGGTTCTTGTCGCGTGCTGTTCTCGCATCGCTGCTCCCTGTATCCCGGAAGCATCGCAGGCCCGACGCCTGACGGCAAGGGCCTCAGCGCAGGACGTCGAGCAGCCGGTCCAGTCCGCCGTCGTTGATGGCGACCATCGCCTGCTCGCGGACCTTGGGCTTGGCGTGGTACGCGACGGAGAGTCCGGCGGCGCCCATCATCGGCAGGTCGTTCGCGCCGTCGCCGACGGCGATGCATTGCGCGGGCGTCGCGCCGACCTGTCCGGCGCAGGCCAGCATCATGCGGCGCTTCTCCTCGCCGTCGCAGATGTCGCCCCAGTCCTGCATCACGAGGCCGCCGGTCAGGCGGCCGTCGACGATCTCCAGTTCGTTGCTGCGGACGAAGTCCATGCCGAGTTCGGCGGCGACGAAGCGGGTGAAGTAGGTGAAGCCGCCGGAGACCAGCACCAGCTTCAGGCCGGCGGCCTTGAGCGCGGCGCACAGCTCGCGCGCGCCGGGATTGAAGGTGAGCCGTTCGCGCAGCACCTGCGCCAGCGCATCCTCGCCGACGCCCTTCAGCAGCGCGAGGCGGCGGCGCAGGCTGTCCTTGAAGTCGGTGATCTCGCCGCGCATGGCGGCCTCGGTGATCGCGGCGACCTCGTCCTTGCGGCCGGCGGCGGCGGCGATCTCGTCGATGCACTCGATCGAGATCAGCGTCGAGTCCATGTCGAAGGCGGCGAGCTTGAAGTCGCTCAGCGCCAGCGGCGGCGTGAAGCCCTGCAGGACGAGCGGGGAGAGGGATGCCGTGGAGGGCGACGAGGTGGTCATGCGAGCGCGGTCTTGAATGCGGAAGGCCCCCGCCGATGATCACTTGGATCAGTTGGCGGGGACGGGCGGGAGCTTAGCGCACTCGCCGGAGCGGGCCTCAGCGCGCATGAGCCACGGCGTAGCGGGCGGCCGGCGCTTGGGACATCCAGGCTGCTGCCGGCAGGGACAGGTCGACCAGGTCCGCGTCACGGCCACCCCGATGGGAGCGGTACATCGCCGCGGGTTCGGCGACGCCGGGAGCACGTCGATGGTGGGCGATCTCGGGAACGTTCCAGCTCTCCAGCTTCAGACCTCCGATGTGGGACATCGCCTTGTCATTGCTGATCAGGGTCGCTCCGACCGCCATCGCGTGAGCGGCGATGGCCATGTCGAGCTCTCCCGGACCCCGGCCGATCCGTTCCAACTGAGTCCTGATGCAGGCGTAGAGATCGGAGAACCACAGACCATCGTGCAGGTACTCGACCCGGATACGGCGCATCAGCTCCCGCAAACGCAACTCCTTGCTGGGGGAGTGCGTCTTCTCCAGGCCGTAGAAGATTTCTGCCTGAACGATCACGCTGATCGCGATCCGACCCTGGAGCGCGTCGAACCTCTCCTGGCAGTAGAGGCGCCGTGCCTTGCCGGGCGGGTCGATGAGGTAGCTCACGATGTTCGTGTCGAGCATGTACAGCGGTTCAGCGCGAGACATGGCGGGCCTCCCAGGCTTCGAAGCGCACGCGGCGGATGAGGTCCACCTCCGGTCCATCCCCCAATCGTCCAGCCCGAGGACTCGCATCCGGACGGGCTTGCCGTAGTTCTCGGGCAGGTAGGGACAGGTCTCGCAGCCCTCGCGCGCGTGCACTTCCAGGCGGCCGATCCGCCGTGCCTCGCGCAGACACAGGCTGAGGGGATCCGTCCCGACATCCAGATAATCCGGCGGCAGGTGTGGGCACGCGAGGCAGGTCCTGGCGTACTCGCGCCCCCGGTACTTCCCCGCGATCTCGGCATCGCGCGCGGCCTCCCAGGCGTCGTCTTCCGCTTGTTCCCGCGCGAGGCGGGCCGCCATCGATTCGATGGGTTGGCCCGTCGTTGAGAGGGGCAGGTGTTGATGCATCGGCATCTCCAGAAGTTGAGAAGCCGTCAGTCTAGGAAGCGGTTCCTCCGCCGTCATTGACTCGAACTGGTGGACGTGCCGGACGTCTTCCAGCAATTCAAGTGAGGTCCACTCACCTCTCCGGATTGCCATGGAAAACGGCGGCCGGAGCCGCCGTTTCATCATTGCAAGGCGGGCCCTCGATCAGGCCTGCGCCACCGGCGCGCCGAGCAGCCGCAGCACCTCGCGCACTGCCTGCGCGCGGTCCTTCGGATCGGTGAGCGCCTTGTCGATGCGCAGCTTCTCGTTGCCCACCAGCTTGATGTTGCGGTTCTTCTGCACCAGCTCGATGACGCGCATCGGATCGATCGGCGGATTGGGCCGGAAGTTGATGTTGATGACACTGGGCGCCGCGTCGATCTTCAGCACGCCGTAGGGCTTGGCCAGCACGCGCAGGCGGTGCGTGTCGAACAGCGTCTGGCCCTGCGCGGGCAGCTTGCCGAAGCGGTCGGTGACCTCCTCGAGCATCGCGTCGATCTGCTCGGCGCGGTCCGCCGTCGCCAGCCGCTTGTACAGCGACAGCCGCTGGTGCACGTCGCCGCAGTAGGCGTCGGGCAGCAGCGCGGGCGCGTGCAGGTTGATCTCGGTGGTCGCCGACAACGGGCTGAGCAGGTCCGGCTCGCGGCCGGCCTTGAGCGAACGCACGGCCTCCGACAGCATCTCGTTGTAGAGCTGGAAACCGACCTCCATCATGTTGCCGCTCTGGTGCTCGCCGAGCACCTCGCCGGCGCCGCGGATCTCCAGGTCGTGCATCGCGAGGTAGAAGCCCGAGCCCAGCTCCTCCATCGCCTGGATCGCCTCCAGCCGCTGCGCCGCCTGTTTCGTGAGGCCCTCAACGTCCGGCACCATCAGGTAGGCATAGGCCTGGTGGTGCGAACGCCCGACGCGGCCGCGCAGCTGGTGCAGCTGCGCCAGGCCGAACTTGTCGGCGCGGCTGATGACGATGGTGTTGGCGCTGGGCACGTCGATGCCGGTCTCGATGATGGTCGAGCACAACAGCACGTTGTGCTTGCCGCCGACGAACTCGCGCATGACGCGCTCCAGCTCGCGTTCGGGCATCTGGCCGTGGGCGACGACGATGCGCGCCTCCGGCAGCAGCTCCTCGAGCTTCATGCGCCGGTTCTCGATGGTCTCGACCTCGTTGTGCAGGAAGTAGACCTGGCCGCCGCGCTTGAGCTCGCGCAGGATGGCCTCGCGGATGGTGCCGCTGGTCTCGCTGCGCACGAAGGTCTTGATCGCCAGGCGCCGCTGCGGCGCGGTGGCGATGACGCTCAGGTCGCGCAGTCCCTCCAGCGCCATGCCCAGCGTGCGCGGGATCGGCGTCGCGGTCAGCGTCAGCACGTCGACCTCCGCGCGCATCGCCTTCATCGCCTCCTTGTGGCGCACGCCGAAGCGGTGTTCCTCGTCGATGACCAGCAGCCCCAGGCGCTTGAACTTCACGTCGGCCGACAGCAGCTTGTGCGTGCCGATGACGATGTCGATCGAGCCGTCGGCCAGGCCTTCCATCGCCGCCTTGATCTCCTTGGCGGAGCGGAAGCGGCTCATCTCGGCGACCTTCACCGGCCAGCGGCCGAAGCGGTCGGCGATGTTCTGGTAGTGCTGCTCGGCCAGCAGCGTCGTCGGTGCCAGCAGCGCGACCTGCTTGCCGCCCATCACCGCGACGAAGGCGGCGCGCAGCGCGACCTCGGTCTTGCCGAAGCCGACGTCGCCGCAGACCAGCCGGTCCATCGGCTTGGGGCTGATCATGTCCTGGATGACGGCGTGGATCGCGGCGCGCTGGTCGGGCGTCTCCTCGAAGCCGAAGCTCGCGGCGAAGGCCTCGTAGTCGTGCGGCGAGTAGCGGAAGGCATGGCCCTCGCGCGCGGCGCGGCGGGCGTAGAGGTTGAGCAGTTCGGCCGCCGTGTCGCGCACCTGTTCGGCGGCCTTGCGCTTGGCCTTGTCCCACTGGCCCGAGCCGAGGCGGTGCAGCGGCGCTTCTTCGGCGCTGACGCCGGTGTAGCGGCTGATCAGGTGCAGCTGCGCGACGGGCACGTACAGCGTGGCCTTGTCGGCGTACTCCAGGTGCAGGAACTCGCTGGGACCGTCGCCCAGGTCGATGTTGATCAGGCCGAGGTAGCGGCCGATGCCGTGGTTCGTGTGCACGACCGGATCGCCGACCTTGAGCTCGGACAGGTCCTTGATCAGCGCGTTGACGTCGCTGACCTGCTCCTGCTTGCGGCGCCGGCGCGTGGTGGGCGTGGTCGCGAAGAGCTCGGTCTCGGTGAACAGCTGGATCTGGCGGCCCTCGTCGGGTTCGAACCAGAAGAAGCCGGCGGCCAGCGGCGCGGCGGTGATCGCGAAGCGCTCGTCCTTGTTGGCCTCGAACTCGGCGAGGTCCTTCACCGACGGCGGATCGATCTTGTTGTCGCGCAGCAGCTCGAGCAGGCTTTCACGGCGGCCTTCGCTCTCGGCGAGCAGCAGCACGCGGAAGTCGGTGGACTTCAAGTGCGCGGCCAGGCGCGCGAGCGGCTCCTGCGCCCCGCGCTCGACGCTGACGTCGGGCAGCGGACGCGCGTAGTCGACGGCCTCGTGGCCGCGCACGGCCAGCACCGCGTGGCGGTGCGTCGCGGTGAAGAACTCCTCGGGCCGCAGGAAGATCTCCTCGGGCGCGAGGATGGGTCGGTCGGGATCGTGCTGCAGGAAGCGGTGGCGCTCGCGCGTGTCGGTCCAGTAGCGCTGCAGCGCCTCGTCGACCTCGCCGTGCAGGACCAGGCCCGCCTCGGCGCTCACGTAGTCGAACACGCTGGCGACCTCGTCGAAGAACAGCGGCAGGTAGTACTCGATGCCGCCGGTGGCCAGGCCCGTGTCGATGTCCTTGTAGATGCGCGACTTGGTCGGGTCGCCGTCCATCTTCTCGCGCCAGCGGGCGCGGAAGGCCTTGCGCGAGGCCTCGTCCATCGGGAACTCGCGCCCGGGCAGCAGGCGAACCTCGGGCACCGGGTACAGCGAGCGCTGCGAGTCCGGATCGAAGACGCGGATCGAGTCCACCTCGTCGCCGAACAGGTCCACGCGGTAGGGCACCAGCGAGCCCATCGGGTAGAGGTCGATCAGGCCGCCGCGCACGGCGTACTCGCCGGGCGAGACGACCTGGCTGACGTGCTGGTAGCCGCCCAGGGTCAGCTGCTGCTTCAGGCCGGCCTCGTCCAGACGCTGCTTCTGGCGGAAGTTGAAGGTGGTCGCGGCGAGGAAGGACGGCGGCGCCAGCCGCGTCAGCGCGGTCGTCGCGGGCAGCAGCACGACGTCGAGGTCGCGCTCGGCGACCGGCTTGCCGTTGGCCTGCAGCAGCCGCCACAGCGTGGCCAGCCGCTCGGAGATCAGGTCCTGGTGCGGGCTGAAGCTGTCATAGGGCAGGGTCTCCCAGTCGGGGAAGACGGCCACGCGCAGTTCGGGCGCGAAGAACTTGAGCTCGTCCTCCAGGCGCTGCGTGTCGCCGGGTTCGGCGGTGACGACCAGCGTCAGGCGGCCGGCCGCCAGCTGCTGCCGCGCGAAGCGGGCGAGCAGCAGCGCGTCGGCGGAGCCGGTGGGGCGGGGCAGGGTGAAGCGTTTGCCGGGGGAGATCGTGGACAGCTGCATGGCGCACAAATGAGGACGGCCCCGGAAAGGGGCCCGCCGGAATTGTAGGGAGGCCGCCGCGACACGGCGTGACAGGAGCGACAAGAGCAGTCGGCGTACCCGGCGCGCGGGTCGTGTGAGCCGCGGCGGCGGCGCGCGCGCTGGCGCCGACGCCGGCTCAGCCCGCCGAGGCGATGGGAATCGACCGGCGGGCCTCGCGCATCGATACCGGCGCCACGTCGAGGCTGCGCGCCCGCAACTGCCCGCAGCCGCCGTCGACGTCCTGCCCGGCCGAATCGCGCAGCTTCGTCAGCACGCCGCGCTGGTGCAGCCGCCGGGCGATGTCGCGCGCCTTGTCCCAGTCCGGCCGCGCGTACGGCAGCTCGGGCACGCTGTTGTACGGGATCATGTTCAGCACGCCGTACCTGCCCTTGAGCAGCTCGACGATGCCGTCGAGTTCATCCTCGCCGTCGTTGACCCCGTCGATCAGCGTCCACTGGTACTGGATCGGATACCCGGTCTCGCGGGCGTAGCGCTCGCCCGCCTCGACGAGCTCGCGCGGCGTGAGGCGCGGCGCACGAGGCAGCAGTTCGCGGCGCAGGTCCGGCTTGGTCGTGTGCAGCGACAGCGCCAGCGCCGGCTTCACCGGTCCCGCGGCCAGGCGCTCGAAGGCGCGCAGGTCTCCGACCGTCGAGAACACCAGGTTCTTGTGGCCGAGGTTGCCTTCGAGCCCCAGCAGCTCGATGGCTTCCATGACCGCCTCCAGGTTGTGCGACGGCTCGCCCATGCCCATGAACACCACCTTCTTCACCGCGCGCTCGCGCCGCGCCAGCGCCACCTGGGCGACGATCTCGGCGCTCGTGACCTGCCGCAGCAGGCCGTCCTTGCCGGTCATGCAGAAGCGGCAACCCACCGCGCAGCCGACCTGGCTCGACACGCACAGGCCGTCGCGCGGCAGCAGCACGCTCTCGACGGTCAGGCCGTCCTTGAGTCCCACCAGCAGCCGTGCCGAGCCGTCCTCGCCCGGATGGCGCTCGATCAGCGTGGCCAGGCCGTGCAGCTCGTCCATCAGCGCCGGCAGCGCGTCGCGCACCGCCTGCGGCAGATAGTGCTCCAGCTTGCGTCGGCCCTCGGTCAGCGGCCGGGCCTGGACCCAGTGACGCAGCACGCGCCCCGCGTGCGCCTCGTTGGCGCCGAGCGCGCTCAGGCGGCGGTGGATGTCGGCGATGGCGAACACGGCATTCGGAGCAGGGGCGGCTGAAGGCTGGAGTTTCGCCGATCCCTACAATCGACCCCATGAGTTCCTTTCCGATCGGTCTCGCGCCGCGCTGCTTCGCGCTGGTGCCGGCCGCGGGCGTCGGCAGCCGTTCCGGCGCCGACCGCCCCAAGCAGTACGTCCCGCTCGCCGGCCGCGCCATGATCGCGCACACGCTGGCGGCGCTGGGCGCCGTCCCTCGCATCGAGGCCACGCTGGTCGTGCTCTCGCCCGACGATGACCAGTTCGAATCCGCCGTCCCCGGCTTTGAAGGCGAACGCGGCTGGATCGCGCGCACCGGCGGCGCGACGCGCGCCGACACGGTCGCCGCCGGCTTGCAGGATTTGCGCGAACGTGGCGCCCAACCGCATGACTGGGTGCTGGTCCACGACGCCGCCCGCTGCCTGCTCCGCCCGGAATGGGTCGAGGCGCTGATCGCGGCCTGCGACGACGACGAGGTCGGCGGCCTGCTCGCACTGCCCGTGGCCGACACGCTCAAGGACGCGGTGGCCGCGAGCCCGGGCACGGACCCCGGCGCGTCGCCGTCGCTGCGCGTCGCCGCCACCGTCGACCGTCGCGGCAAGTGGGCCGCGCAGACGCCGCAGATGTTCCGCCTCGGCCTGCTGATGCCCGCGCTGGCCGGCCCGCTGGACGGCATCACCGACGAGGCCAGCGCGATCGAGGCCCTCGGCCACGCGCCCCGGCTGGTCGAAGCCTCCATGGAGAATTTCAAGGTCACCTATCCCGCCGACTTCGCGTTGGCCGAACGCCTGCTGAGGAGCCGCGCATGACTGTCGAATCCGATGACGATATCCAGGGCCTGAAGGCCGCCGGCGAAGCCGTCGCCACCGTGCTGCGCCGCATGCTGGACGCGATCCGGCCCGGCATGACGACGCTGGAGCTCGACCAGATGGGCGAGCGCTGGCTGACCGAGTTCGGCGCGAAGTCCGCGCCGCGCGTGATGTACAACTTCCCCGGCGCCACCTGCATCTCGATCAACGAGCAGGCCGCGCACGGCATCCCCGGCGACCGCGTGATCCAGAAGGGCGACGTCGTCAACGTCGATGTCTCGGCCGAGCTGAACGGCTACTTCGGCGACACCGGCGGCACGCGCATCGTCCCGCCGACGACGCCGACCAAGACGCAGCTCGTCTTCGCCGCGCAGTACGCGCTCGAACAGGCGATGAAGGAAGTGAAGTCCGGCGCGCGGCTCAACCGCATCGGCCATGCGATCGAGCGCGTCGCCAGGGGGCACAAGTTCAAGATCATCGAGAACCTCTGCAGCCACGGCGTCGGCCGCTCGCTGCACGAGGAGCCCAAGAGCATCCCCGGCTACTACGACGCCAACGACACCCGCGTGCTCACCGAAGGCATGGTCATCACCATCGAGCCCTTCCTGTCGACCAAGAGCCGCTGGGTCGACGAGGAGGCCGACGGCTGGACCCTCTCCGGCGTCAAGGGCAACCTGTCCGCGCAGTTCGAGCACACGATGATCGTCACCCGCAACGGGCCAATCGTCGTGACGAACGCGCTGCCGCACTGAGCCCGGCTCCTTCGATCCGCCCGCTTTCCGCAGTCAACGCGACATCCACATGGTCCTGAATTTCCGCATCGGCGAGGGGTGGGACACCCACCAGCTCGTCACCGGCCGCCCGCTGATCCTGGGCGGCATCACGGTTCCGCACACGCACGGCCTGCTGGGCCATTCGGACGCCGACGCGCTCGCGCATGCGATCACCGATGCGCTGCTCGGCGCCGCCGCGCTGGGCGACATCGGCAAGCTGTTCCCCGACACCGCGGCCGAGTTCAAGGGCGCCGATTCGATGGTGCTGCTCGCCGAGGCCTACCGGCGCGTGAAGGACCTGGGGTGGGTGATCGGCAACCTCGACAGCACGATCATTGCGCAGCAGCCCAAGATGGCGCCGCACATCCCGCTGATGCGCCAGCGGCTCGCGGAGGTGCTGGGCATCGACGCCGGCCAGATCAACGTGAAGGCGAAGACGGCGGAGAAGATGGGGCCGGTCGGCGAGCTGAAGGCGATCGAGGCGCGGGCCGTCTGCCTGCTTGTCCGCGCTGCCGACTGAATCGCTCGCTCGGACTCCTCTCCCGCTTGCGGGAGAGGGAGCAAGAAAGGCCGGCTGACTGCGGTCAGACGCTCGCGCGCTTGAGCCGCAGCTGCGCGACGAAGCCGCTGTCGTCGGCGTTGGCCAGGCGCAGTTGCGCGCCCAGGCGCTGCACCGACTTCTCGACGATCGCCAGGCCCAGGCCGGCGCCGGTCGCCGCCGTGCGCGCGGTGTCGCCGCGGTAGAACGGCGTCGTCAGCTTCGCGAGCTTGTCCGGCGGCACGCCGGGCCCGTGATCGCGCACCGTCAGCAGCACCCAGGCGCTGTCCGCCTCGGCGGTGACTTCCACGCGTGTCGGCTCGTCGCCGTGATGGCCGTAGCGGCGCGCGTTCTCGAACAGGTTCAGCAGGATGCGGCCCAGCTCGGTCGGGTCGGTCCAGATGCGCAGCGCCGCGGACAGCCGCACGCTGATCTGGATCTGCTGCGGATCGCGGAAGCCCTGCGCCTCCCGCTCCACCAGCTCGCGCAGGTTGAGCGCCTGCAGCTGCAGCTCGCTCGGACGCGCGTAGTCCATGAACTTGTTGATGATCGCGTCGAGCTGGTCGATGTCCTGCGCGATGTAGGTCCGCGCCTGCTCGTCGTTGACGCTCATCTCCGCTTCCAGCCGCAGCCGCGCCAGCGGCGTGCGCAGGTCGTGCGAGATGCCCGCGAGCATCACGCTGCGGTCCTCTTCCATCTTGGCCAGCTCGCGCGCCATCCGGTTGAAGCCCATGTTGACCTCGCGGATCTCGCTGGTCAGGGTGCTTTCGTCGAGGCGCGAGTCGTATTCGCCCTCGCGGATGCGGCTCGCGGCGATCGACAGCTCGCGCAGCGGCTGGTTGATCAGGCGCGCGATCGCGGCCGCGCCCAGCAGCGACGCGCCCAGCGCGATCGCGATCCACCACCAGTTGCTGGAGATGTTGGCCTGCAGCGGCGCCGGGTTGGTCTGCAGCCAGAACTGGTCCGGCCCGACGTCGAATCTCACCCACAGCCCGGGCACCCCGTTCAGGCCGCTCGCGAGCACCGTCTGCGGCCCGAGCCGCGAGACCAGCTCCTTGCGCAGCCGCTGGGCGAAGGGCGAGTTCTCGTAGGGCAGCCAGCGGTCGGTCGCCTCGGCGACTTCCACGGACACGGCCTCGCTGCGCGCCAGCGACTTGACCACCGCCACGCGGTTGATCGCGTCGGTGCTGGACAGCGCCACGCGCGACAGGTTCACCAGGCCGGCCAGCTGCTGCGCCGCCTCGAGGGCCTTGGGTTCGGCCTCCAGGGCCTTGAAGGTCTGCTGCCAGGCGAGCACGCCCGCCGCCAGCAGCAAGGCCAGCAGCGCGAATGTGCGCCAGAACAGGTTCAGCGCCAGACGCGGGGGTGCCACGGGATCAGGCCGCCTCGTCCGGAACGAACACGTAGCCGACGCCCCACACCGTCTGGATGAAGCGCGGCTGCGCCGGATCCTCTTCCAGCAGCTTGCGCAGGCGCGAGACCTGCACGTCCAGGCTGCGGTCGAACGGCTCGAACTCGCGGCCGCGGGCCAGCATCGCCAGCTTGTCGCGCGACAGCGGCTGGCGCGGGTGGCGCACCAGGGCCTTCAGCATCGAGAACTCGCCGGTGGTCAGCGGCACCGGTTCGCCGTTCTTGGCCAGGCGGCGCAGCGCCAGGTCGAACTCGAACGGGCCGAACTGGACCGTCATCGGTTCCTTGGACGGCGCACCCGGGGCTTCCGGCGGCGGACGGCGGCGCAGCACCGCGTTGATGCGGGCCAGCAGTTCACGCGGGTTGAAGGGCTTGGCCAGATAGTCGTCGGCGCCGACTTCCAGGCCGACGATCCGGTCCACTTCCTCGACCTTGGCGGTCAGCATGATGATGGGCGTGCTGTCGCCGGCGGCGCGCAGCCGGCGGCAGATCGACAGGCCGTCCTCGCCGGGCAGCATCAGGTCCAGGACGATCAGGTCCACGGTTTCGCGCGTCAGCTGCTTGTTCAGCGCCTTGCTGTCCTCGGCGAGCAGGACTTCGAAGCCCTCCTGGGCCAGATAGCGGCGCAGGAGGTCGCGGATGCGGGCGTCGTCGTCCACGACCAGGACGCGGTTGGGGCGGGTTGTGGATTGCATGGCGGCCACCTCGGAATTTGTAACAGCGGGACTGTAAGGGCAGTTTTTCGGCCTGTTTGCGGGATGCATCAGTCCTTACTGAATAGTTACATCTTTTGTAACAAGGCGGCCCATTCCCCTTGGTGAGGTCGATGAATGACTCAAAAAGGCGGATGAACGGCGTCCGGTTCCGGTCAACCGTGACGCTTTCCTCACACGTTATGCTGGTTCCCACCTGGACTCTCCGTAGGAACCCGAATGATCCGAAGCTCCAAGATCCTCGCCCGCACCCTGATCGCCGCCGGCGCGGTGGCGGTCCTGCCCGTGATGGCGCAGGCCCAGGCCGTGCGGGCCGACGTGCTCTCGCTGTCCGCCTCGGCCACGACCGAGGTGGCCCGCGACCTGCTGCAACTGCGTTTCTCCACCACCCGCGAGGGCAAGGAGGCCGCCGCCGTCCAGAACGAACTCAAGCAGGCCCTGGATGCCGCGCTGACCGAGGCGCGCAAGGTCGCCAAGCCGGGGCAGGTCGACCTGCAGGCGGGCAACCTGTCGGTCTATCCGCGCTACGGCCAGCCGAAGGCGGGCTCCAACGCCGGGCCGCAGATCACCGGCTGGCAGGGCAGCGTGGAACTGCTGGTGCAGGGCCGCGACATCGAGGCGATCTCCAAGCTGAGCGGCCGCATCCAGTCGCTGGCCATCGCCAACGTCAGCTACGGACTGTCGCGCGAAGCGCGCGAGAAGGCCGAGGACGAGGTCGTCGGTCAGGCGATCGCCAGCTACAAGGCCAAGGCCGCCGTCTATGCGAAGCAGTTCGGCTATTCCGGCTATCGCATCGGCGAGGTCAGCGTGAACGCCGACCAGCCGATGGCCATGATGGCGGCGCCGATGGCCCGCATGAAAGCCATGGGCGCGTCCGCCGACGAGGCCCTGCCGACCGAGTCCGGCAAGGCCACCGTCACGGTGAACGTCAACGGCAACGTGCTGATGACGAAGTGAGGCTCCAGCGAGCCTCCGTGGAGGCGCCATGGAGGGTCACTGCGCGGTCCAGCCGCCGTCCATCGCCCAGGCCTGGCCGCGCACGTTGACCGCGGCGTCCGAGCACAGGAACACGGTCAGCGCGCCGAGTTCCTCGGGCGTCGTGAACTGCAGCGAAGGCTGCTTCTCGGCCAGCAGCTGACGCTTGGCCTCGGCGGGGTCCAGGCCCTCCTTGGCCGAGCGGTCGTCGATCTGCTTCTGCACCAGCGGGGTCAGCACCCAGCCGGGGCAGATCGCATTGACGGTGACGGGGAGCAGGGCGGTTTCCAGCGCCGCGGATTTCGTCAGGCCGACCAGCCCGTGCTTGGCCGCGACATAGGCCGACTTGCCCGCGGACGCCACCAGCCCGTGCGTCGACGCGATGTTCACGACACGGCCCCAGTGCTTCTTCTTCATGCCGGGCAGCGCCAGGCGCATCGTGTGGAAGGCGGAACTGAGGTTGATCGCGATGATCGCGTCCCACTTCTCCGGCGGGAACTCGTCGACATTGGCCACGTGCTGGATGCCGGCGTTGTTCACCAGGATGTCGCAGCCGCCGAACTCCTGGTCGATGTAGGCCATCATGGCCTCGATCTCGGCGGGTTTGCTCATGTCGGCGCCGTGGTATCCCACCTTCACGCCGAGCGCTTCCACCTGCCCCTTCGGACCCGCGTGGTCGCCGAAGCCGTTGAGCACGATGTTCGCGCCCTCCCTGGCCAGGGTCAGGGCAATCCCCAATCCGATGCCGCTCGTGGAGCCGGTGACCAGCGCCGTCTTGCCTTTCAACATGCCGCGTCCTCTTCAGGGTTGTTAGGATGGGGACAAAGGATACGAGCGATGTCTGAACCCTTGTTGAAAAAAGTCCAGGCGCTGAGCCCTTGCGGCCTTCACCAGGTCGCGTATTGGGAGTGGGGGCAGGCCGACAACCCGCGGGTGCTGGTCTGCGTGCACGGGCTGTCGCGGCAGGGGCGTGACTTCGACGTCATCGCGCAGCGCCTGAGCGGCCGTTTCCGGGTCATCTGCCCGGACGTCGTCGGGCGCGGGGAGTCGGAATGGCTGGGCGATCCGCGCAACTACCAGCTGCCTCAATATGTCTCGGACATGGTCACGCTGCTGGCCCGTCTGGGCGTGGGGCAGGTGGACTGGCTGGGCACCTCGATGGGCGGGCTGATCGGCCTGGCGCTGGCGGCGATGCCGGCCAGCCCGATCAAGCGGCTGGTCCTCAACGACGTGGGTCCGACGATCGAGTTCGTCGCGCTGCAGCGCATCGCGAGCTATCTGGGCCGCGCGCCGCAGTTCGAGAACTGCCAGCAGGGCGCGGATTACCTGCGCGGCATCTCGCAGAGCTTCGGACCGCACACCGACGACCAGTGGCTCGCGCTGTCGCGGGCGATGTTCAAACCGGACGGCGATCGCTGCCGGCTGCATTACGACCCGCGCATCGGCCAGGGCCTGGCCGGGCTGACGCCGGAACTGGCGAAGGCCGGCGAGGCGCAGCTCTGGGCGGCCTACGACGCGGTGCGATGCCCGACGCTGCTGCTGCGCGGCGGCGACTCGGACCTGCTGACGCGCACGACCGCCGAATTGATGACGCAGCGCGGCCGCGCGCCGAGCTGCATGAGTTCCCCGGAGTCGGCCACGCGCCGACGCTGGTGCATGACGAACAGATCCGCGTGGTGGAGCAGTTCCTGGCCCGCGGATGACGTCCCGGCGGCCTTCGCGCCCCCGACGACACGGATGAACGACGAATGAAGACGGAATTGGGGCTGCGGCAGGACCAGGCGGCGCCCATCGTGGCCCTGCTGGACGGGGACCTGCCTCACCGCTTGCCGGCGGCGCAGCCGCGCGCCGAAGAGACGGCCGATCCGGTGCGACGCGCCCGCGCGTTCGCGGAACCACTGCTGGCCGATCACCTGCTGGGCACCGGCGAGCCGGCGCTCGACCACGCGGACGGCGTGGCGGCGATCCTGGCGGGCGTCGGCGCGGCGCCGTCCATGCAGGCGGCCTCCTACCTGGTGTACGCCGGCGACTACCTGAACAAGCCGGAAGAGATCGTCGCCAAGGCGTTCGGCGAGAGCGACGCGAGCCTGGTCGCGCACACGCGCCGGCTGGTGCAGATCCAGCGCGCGGCGCGCGAGGCGCGCGTCGAGGAGCAGCGCCGGCAGGAGCAGACCGAGCTGGTGCGCAAGATGCTGCTGGCGTTCTCGCGCGACCTGCGCGTGGTGCTGCTGCGGCTGGCGTCGCGGCTGCAGTCGCTGCGCTGGTTCGCGGCGAGCAAGACGCCGTGCCCGCGCGAGCTGGCGGCGGAGTCGCTGCAGGTCTTCGCGCCGCTGGCCAACCGGCTCGGCATCTGGCAGATCAAGTGGGAGCTGGAGGACCTCGCCTTCCGTTTCCTGGAGCCGGAGCACTACCACCAGCTCGCCAAGGGCCTGCACGAGAAGCGCGTCGAGCGCGAGCAGTCGGTGGAGTCGGTGCGAGCCGCGCTCGAGCGCGAACTGCAGGGCCATGGCATCGAGGCGCAGGTGCAGGGGCGGCCCAAGCACCTCTACAGCATCTGGAAGAAGATGCGCGGCAAGGGGCTGACGCTGGAGCGCGTCTTCGACCTGCGCGCGCTGCGCGTCGTCGTGCCGGAGGTGGCGGACTGCTACGCGGTGCTCGCGCAGCTGCACGAGCGCTACCGGCCGGTGGACGGCGAGTTCGACGACTACATCGCGCGTCCCAAGCCCAACGGCTACCAGTCGCTGCACACGGTGGTGATCGCCGCGGACGGCCGCCCGATGGAAGTGCAGATCCGCACGCGCGAGATGCACGAGCATGCCGAGCACGGCGTCGCGGCGCACTGGGCCTACAAGGAGGCGGGCACGAAGGGTTATGCCGGCGTGAGCGCGGCGGGCGAGTTCGAGGAACAGGTCGCGCAGGCCCGCAAGGCGGTGCTGCGGCAGCTGCTCGCCTGGGAACGTGACTACGTCGCCGAGACCGATGCCAGCTTCGACGACCGCATCTACGTGTTCACGCCGCAGGCCAACGTGGTCGAACTGTGCGCCGGGGCGACGGCGGTGGACTTCGCCTATGCGGTGCACACCGACCTGGGTCACCGCTGCCGCGGCGCGAAGGTCGACGGCCAGATGGTGCCGCTGAACACACCGCTGCAGAGCGGCCAGACCGTGGAGATCGTCGCGCTGAAGGAGGGCGGCCCGTCGCTGGACTGGCTGAACGCGGAGCTCGGCTACCTGCAGAGCCAGCGCAGCAGGGCGAAGGTGCGGGCGTGGTTCAACGCGCAGGTCCAGACGCACACGATCTCGAAGGGCCGCGAGCTCGTCGAGAAGCTGCTGCAGCGTGAAGGCAAGACGGCGATCAAGCTCGATGACCTGGCGGGCCGGCTCGGTTTCAAGAGCGCGGAAGCATTGTTCGAGGTCGTCGGCAAGGACGAGTACTCGCTGCGCAACATCGAGACGCTGCTGCGCCCGCCGGTGCCGGAGGCGGACGAGGAAGAGCTGCTCGTCCAGCGGCACACGAAGGGCGCGGTCGGGGAAGGGCGCACGCCCAAGGGCGGCGTGCTGGTGGTGGGCGTGGACTCGCTGCTGACGAGCCTCGCACGTTGCTGCCGGCCGGCACCGCCCGATCCGATCACCGGCTACGTGACGCGTGGCAAGGGCGTGGCCATCCATCGCTGCGATTGCGCCAACCTGCGCCAGATGGCGCAGTCGGCGCCGGAGCGCGTGATCGCGGTCGCGTGGGGCGAGCCCGCGCCCGACCGGGCGGGCAAGGGCGCGATGTACCCGGTGGACCTGGTCGTCGAGGCCACCGACCGGCCCGGACTGCTGCGCGACGTGCTGGAGCTGTTCGCGAAGGACAAGCTCAACGTGATCTCGGTGAACCAGCAGAGCGGCAAGGGCAAGCCCTTGCGCAACGACCTGTCGCGGATGAACTTCACCGTCGAGGTGAGCGACGCGCAGCGCCTGCAGCAGACGCTGGTGGCGCTTTCCCAGGTCTCGGGCATCCGCAGCGCGCGGCGTCGCTGACGTCTTCTCAGGGTCTGCCGCTCGCGGTCTTGTCGAGGACGCCGTGCGACTGCTGTTCTTTTTGCCGCAGCTTCCTGGACGGACCTGAAAATCCGGCTTATACTGCGAGGCTTCTCCAGGCGCGTAGCTCAGTTGGTTAGAGCACCACCTTGACATGGTGGGGGTCGTTGGTTCGAATCCAATCGCGCCTACCAGATTTGGTAGGCAGTCCTCAGGGACAACCTCAGACGGATCGCCCGCTTCAACGGGCGATTTGTTTTACGGACCGGCGGGTTGACCACCGTCGGCCGAGTTTTTCAGGCGCGTAGCTCAGTTGGTTAGAGCACCACCTTGACATGGTGGGGGTCGTTGGTTCGAATCCAATCGCGCCTACCAGAATTGGTAGAAGGTCCTCCGGGACCCGAGACCTCAGCAAACGCCCGCCGCAAGCGGGCGTTCTGCTTTGTGCGCCCGCCTCCAGCGGGCGTTTCGCTTTGTGGCCTCGTCTTTGGCCTCGTTCGTGGCTTCGGTTTTTTCTACCGTTGTTCTGCCGCAGTCCAGAGCTTCCCTGCGGCTTGCCTGCGCGCGTTGTGCGATGACCGTGATGGCCGGCAAAGGGCGCGCTTTTCCGGCCTCCTGCGGGAGGATCCCGGCGCTAGGATGCCGCGATTCCTGCACCCGCACACGCTCTTGGCGACCGTCTCCAACCCCTTGCTCCGGCGCATCGCGCGCGTCCTGCAGCTGTCCCAGGCGGTGGCGCTGGTCCTGGTGATCGGCGCCGCCGGCGTGCTGGTCGACAGTGCCCGCCGCTACGGCGACGCAAACGACCTGGTCGCCCACACCCACGAAGTCCTCGACCAGCTGAATCAGCTGCGCTCCGGCCTGCTACGTGGCGGCATCGCGCTGCGCAACTTCGCGCTGGTGCCGCAGGCTGAAGCGCTGCAGCGGCTTCGGGCCGCCGCCGGGGATGCCCGGCAGACGGCGGAGAAGCTGGAATCGCTGGTCCAGGACAACCCTGCGCAGTTGGGTGTCGCCGCGGAGGTGAGGTCGGAGACCCTCGAGATCACCGGCTGGTACCTGGCCTCCGCCGTGATCGGGGATCGCGACGGCGCCGAAGCCCTGCGTCACGGGCTGGACGCGCGCATCACCAACGACGCCTCGAAGCGGCTGCGCCAGCTCCTCGACACGATGGAGCGCACCGAGCGCTCCCTCCTCGCATCCCGTCAGGCCGGGCAGGAGCGCGGACTCCAGTCGGTCAAGCGCTCGGCCCTGGCGCTCGCGGCGCTGTTCATCGCGTTCACGCTCTGGACCATCGGCTACGCCAGCCGCCTGGTGCGCGCGAGCGACCGCGACATGACGCATCTGGCCACGACGGCCGACACGGACCCGCTCACGGGGTTGGCCAACCGACGCTCACTGGAGCGCCGGGCGCGGGAGCTGGCCGGGCAGCCGATCAGCGTGATCGTCTTCGATCTCGACGACTTCAAGCCGGTCAACGACCGCCACGGCCATGCCGCCGGCGACGCGGTGCTGCGCGCCGTGGGCCAGCGTCTGCGGGCGCAGTGCCGCGACGGTGACCTCCCGGCGCGGGTCGGCGGCGACGAGTTCGTCCTGCTGCTCTCCGGCGCGCCGGACGAATTCCGGCTGGCCCAGATCCGGCAGCGTCTGCTGCAGGCCCTGACGGAACCCATCGCGATCGATGGCGGGACGGTTTCCGTGGGCGCCTCCATCGGCTACGCCGTCGGCGACGGGCGGACCAGCTACGAGCGCCTGCTGGAGATCGCGGACGACATGTCCTACGAAGAGAAGAAAAGAAGAAAGCTCCGTGCGCCCCTGCGGGCGTGAACGGAGCTTGGGTGCCGTCCGAGGTCCGTTGCCCGGGGGCGCGGAACCGGGCCCCGGATCGGGATCAGTAGGTGATCGTGACGGTCACGGTGTCGGTGTACGAGCCGGGCACCACGCCGGCCAGCGACGGCACCCGGCCGTAGACGCTGATCGACTGCGCGGAACCGCTGCCGGTGCCGCTCTTGGTGCTGGAGCTGGCGGTGCCGTCACCGAAGACGGTCGTGCGGCCCGAATCCATGTAGAGCTGGTAGCCCAGGGTGTTGGCGCCGCTCTTCATCGTGCGGGACGTGAAGTTGGACGCACCGCCCGCGTTCGCGCCGGCGTTCAGGGACACCGCGTAGGGCGTCGTGTTGGAGCAGGTGACCGTCAGCGTGGACGAGGCGTCCAGCGGCACACCGGCGGCCAGGGGGTCGATCGCGCTGCCGAAGTTCAGCGCCGAACCGGACACCGTGCAGGAGCTGGTGATCGTCGCGGTCACCTGGAAGGTGTTCTGCGCGGTGGTGGCGTTGGCTGCCGCGGCGGCGGAAACCGCCAGGCCCAGGCCGATGGCGATGTGCTTGAACTTGCTGGCTTGCTTCGAGATCGTGTTCATGTTGGCCCCCTGTTTGCGATGAATGAATCTTCGTTCTCACGCCTCGTTACCAACAGAAGCCGATAGCGGTACCAGGGGTCGGGCGGGACCCGCACCGCGGTGTAGGGAATCTGCCCACAGCTGTCGGCTGGGGAACTCAACGGACCCCGGTCTGCCAAGCGCGGGCACTCCACGATGCAAGGGGCATCGCGTCCGCGAACCCCTCGCATCATTCCGGCCCCACCATCACTCGCTGCCCCCAGTCTTTCATCCGCATCGAGGCGGCCTGCCCCGTGACAGTCGTGTGACATATTTCCGTCATCACCCGGCGATATCGTCCCCGGCAGCGTGAGCTTCCACGCGCTCTCAGGGGCTCGTCACCTTGGACATCCGCAAACTGGTCGCCCCCGTGCTGGCGATCGCGCTGCTCGCCGCGGTGGGCGGCGGCGTCTGGTTCTCCAACGCCAGGCTCGGCCAGGACAAGGTCGCCGCCGTGAGCGCCCAGCAGGAGCGGGACCGGCAGGTCACGCTGCGCGGGCTGATCGGCTCGGAGAAGGAAGCGTTCTTCAACGACCCGCGCGTCCAGCAGGCGCTGGCGGCCAGGGGGCTGAGCGTCACGGTGGAGAAGGCCGGCTCGCGCGCCATCGCCGGCCGCTTCGACGCCGCGAAGTACGACTTCGGCTTCCCGTCGGGCGCGCCGGCGGGGCAGCAGCTGAAGACGGCCGCCAAGGCCGCCAACGTCTACACGCCCTTCTATACGCCGATCGTCTTCGCCAGCTGGAAACCGATCGCCGAGATCCTGGTCGCCAACGGCATCGCCCAGCGCGAGGGCGACTTCTATTACATCGTCGACCTCCAGCGGCTGATGACGCTGATCGAGCAGAACGCCCGCTGGCGCGACCTCAAGAAGAGCGAGGCCTTCGCCACCGGCAAGGCGGTGCTGGTGAACTCCACCGACGTGCGCACCTCCAACTCGGCGGCGATGTACCTGGCGCTCGCCAGCTACCTGGCCAACCAGCAGCAGATCGTCCAGAGCCAGGAGGAAGTCGACAAGGTGCTGCCGCTTGTCGCGCCGCTGTTCCTGCGCCAGGGCTTCCAGGAGCAGAGCTCCGCCGGCCCGTTCGAGGACTACCTGGCGCTGGGCATGGGCAAGGCGCCGCTGCTGGCGGCCTACGAGTCGCAGATGGTCGAGTTCTGGCTGCGCAATCCGGACCGGCTCAAGGGCGACATGGTCGTGCTCTACCCGCGCCCGACCGTGTATTCCAAGCATGTGCTGGTGCCCTACAACGAGAAGGGCGCCCGCCTGGGCGAGGCGCTCGACACCGACCCCCAGCTGCGCGAGCTCGCGCATGAATACGGCTTCCGTACCGGCGGCGACGTGAAGGGCCCGGAGACCTGGGCCCGGCGCGGCGTCAAGGTGCCGCCGGTGCTCGTCGACGTCGTCGACCCGCCCAGCCACGAATGGCTCGAACGCATGATCCAGGGCGTCGAGGCCCGGTTCAAGTGATGCTTCATCCCGAGGAGGACCGCATGACCGCTTCCCAGACCCCGAACCCGACTCCGCGCGCGACCGAGACGTCGACCGGCAACGCCGCGCTCGACGGGCTGCAGCCCCCGCCGTCCTTCACGCTGGAGCCGCCCGCGCCGGTGCAGGTCGTGCCCGCCGAGGCCGTCGCGGGCAAGGTCCGGCTCAAGCCGGAGGACGTTGCCGAGCTCGACGGCCAGGTCCGCCAGTTCATCGATGACATCACGACGCACGACAGCCAGCATCCGACCTTCAAGCAGGCCGTCGAACGCATCCACGCGATGGGCAGCAAGGACATCGAGGCCGCGTCCGCCGCGTCCAACCGGATGCTGGACCGGCCCGTCGGATCGCTGAAGAGCGGGCTGCTCGACCAGGGCGCGCAGATCGGCCAGTCGCTGGTCGACCTGCGCCGCACGGTCGAGGACCTCGACCCCTCGCGCCAGGGCGACCTGTTCTCCGCGCGCAAGCTGCTCGGCTTCATCCCGCTGGGCAACCGGCTGGCCGACTACTTCGACCGCTACCAGTCCTCGCAGTCGCACCTCAACGGCATCATCGAGGCGCTCAAGGGGGCAAGGATGAACTGCTGCGCGACAACGCCGCCATCGAGCAGGAGAAGGTCAACCTCTGGACGCTGATGGAGCGGCTGGAGAAGTACATCCACATCGGCCGCACGCTCGACGGGCAGCTCGAGGCGAAGGCGCGCGAACTCGAGATCTCGGACGGCGAGAAGGCCCGCGTCGTCCGCGAGGAGATGCTGTTCTACACGCGCCAGAAGGTGACGGACCTGCTGACGCAGCAGGCGGTGAACATCCAGGGCTATCTGGCGCTGGACCTGATCCGCAAGAACAACCTCGAACTGGTGAAGGGCGTCGACCGGGCGACGACGACGACCGTCTCGGCGCTGCGCACGGCGGTCATCGTCGCGCAGGCGCTCAACAACCAGAAGCTGGTGCTGGACCAGATCTCGGCGCTCAACACGACGACGGGCAACCTCATCGCCGGCACCAGCGAGATGCTGCGCGACCAGAGCGCCGCGATCCATCAGCAGGCCGCGTCCAGCACGATCGAGATCGCGAAGCTGCAGCTGGCCTTCACCAACATCTACCAGACGATGGACACCATCGCCGACTTCAAGACGAAGGCGCTGGCGTCCATGCAGACGACCGTGGACACGCTGTCCGACGAGGTCGCCAAGAGCCGGACCTACCTGGACCGCGTCCGGCGCCAGGAGTCCGCCGCGGCGCTGCAGGCGTCGGGAGAGGTGTCGCTGTGAGCGGCGCGCGCCGCCCGGCGGTCGGCTGGCTGCCCGGCTGGCTTCCCGTTTGGCTGTCCGGTTGTCTGTCCTTCACGCTGCTGTGGGCGGCGCTGCTGTCGACGGCGCTGGCGCTCGGCGGCTGCGGCAAGCGGGAGCCCGACGCGCCGAACGCCGACGCGACCGGCGGGGCGGACGCCGAGGCTGCCTTCACCGTGCTGGCGGGCTCCGAGGTCAAGGACCTGGAGCCGGCGATCGTCGCAGCCGGGCGAGCGGCCGGCGTGACGGTGAAGATGAGCTACGCCGGGACGCTGGACATCGTCGAGCGGATCAACGCGGGCGAACGCTTCGACGCGATCCTGCCGCCCAACGGTGCCTATCCGTCGCTGGCCCTGCAGACGCCGCCGCTGGCGCGCGAGAAGCTCTTCTATTCCCGCATCGCGCTCGGCGTGAACGCGGCCAAGGTGACCGAACTCGGCTGGGGTTCACGCGCGCCGACCTGGGCCGACATCGCCAAGGCCGCCAGCACCGGCAGGCTGCGCTATGCGATGACCAATGCGGCGAGCTCGAACTCGGGCATGAGCGCGCTCTTCGCGGTCGCCGCCGCGTCCTCGGGCAAGACCGAGGACATGGCCGCGTCCGATGTCGATGCGAAGGTCATCACCGCCTTCCTGTCGGGCCAGCGGCTGACCGCGGGCAGCTCGGGCTGGCTGGCCGATGCCTTCACGATGGACCCCGGCGCCATCGACGCGATGGTGAACTACGAGGCCGTGATCCTGCGCGCCAACGAGAAGCTGGCGCAGGACCAGCGCCTGACGCTGGTCTATCCCCGCGACGGGATGATCTCGGCCGATTACCCGCTGATGCTGCTGCGCGAGGACCGGCGCGCACCGTACAACCAGCTGGTCGCCGCGCTGAAGGCGGCGGATTTCCAGCGCGATGTGCTGGGGCCGGCCTTCCTGCGGCCGGCGAATGCGCAGGTGGCGACCGCGTCGGCGCTGCCGACGGCGGCGATCGCGGAGCTCTCCTTCCCGAACCGGCTCGAGGTCATCGACGCCGTGCTCACGGCCTACCAGTCGACCTGGCGCAAGCCGTCGACGTCCATCTTCGTGCTGGACATCAGCGGCTCGATGAAGGGCGATCGCATCGAACTGATGCGCGAGGCGCTGAAGGTGCTCAGCGGCGCGTCGCAGGCGACGGCCAGCGCGCGGCTCACCGCCTTCCAGGGACGCGAGCGCGTGTTCCTCATCCCGTTCGACGACCATGTGAGCGACCCGGTGCTGGTGGCCTTCGAGGCCGGCGACATCGACGGCTCGCGCGCCCGGCTGGCGACCGTCGCCGACGGCCTGCGGCCGCGCGGCGGGACCGCCGTGTATTCGGCGCTGTCGGCGGCGCTGGAGCTGGCCGCGCAGGAATCGCGCGAGCATCCGGACCGCTTCGTCAGCATCGCGCTGCTCACCGATGGCGAGAGCAACAGCGGGATGTCCTTCGCCGCGTTCCGCTCGCGCTACGGGCAGGGCGCGCCGGCGCGCGTGTTCCCCATCCTGTTCGGCGAGGGCAACGTCGACGAGATGAAGCGGATCGCGCAGATGACCGGCGGACGCGAATTCGACGGACGCCACTCGCGTCTGGCGCAGGTCTTCCGCGAGATCCGCGGCTATCAGTGAACGCGCCGGAACGCCCGCGATGGCCGCCTCGAGACCGCTGAAGCTGCGCGCGCTGCTGTTCCTCTACGGCAGCGGCAACATCCTGGGCTGCGCGCTGGCGCTGATCGGGCCCGCCCTGCTGTTCGCCGGCGTCATCGATCGCGGCTGGCTGGCGATCACGGCGGGCCTGTACCTCGCCGGCCTGCTGCTCGGCCGTCGCCAGCCCGAGCTCGAGCGCGCGATCGAGGACAGCCTGACCCACGAACAGACCCTGCAGCGCCTCGACGAGGTCATCGCCCACGCGGTGCCGCATCTGCCCGAGGAGGTGAAGCCCCGCCTGGCGGCCATCCGCGACGCCGTCGCCGAGGTGCTGCCGCGTCTGCGCGGGACCGGCCTGCACAGCGAGGACCTGTTCACCGTGCGCCAGACGGTGCTGCGCTACCTGCCGGAGACGCTGGCGAACTACGTCGCGCTGCCGCCGGCCTTCCGCGTCAGCCATGCTTTGAAGGACGGGAAGACCGCGCGTCAACTGCTGGCGGAACAGCTGTCGCTGCTGGAATCGCAGATGCGCGAGATCGTCGCCAACGCCGCGAAGCAGGACGCCCAGGCGCTCATCGCCAACGGACATTTCCTCGAAGAGAAGTTCCGACAGCCCGATTTCCTCGCGCGTTGAGTCGAATGCCAGGTCCGCGGCCACGGACACCTCGAGCGCGGACACCTGAAGCCCATCCACCGGAGGCCCGCATGACCCGCACCATCGTCGACATCCCGGCCGCGCAGCTCGTCGAGATCGACCGGCTCTGCAAGCTGATGGGCATCTCGCGCGCCGAGGCGGTGCGGCGCGCGCTCGCCACGTTCGCGCAGGGGCATGTCGACGTGACGCCGGAGGCGTTCGGGTTGTGGTCCTCGCGCCGTGGCGTCGCCGATCCGGCGGGTGCACCGGGCCGGTCGGAGCGCGGGGACGACAGCGCGCCCGGACGGAGCCCCCGCCGATGAACGCCGTCATCGACGAGGACCTGCTGCTCGACTACCTCAACGGCGTGCCGACGGCGGCGCAGGCGCTGGACGCCTGCGCGCACCGGTCGATCAGCGTGCTCACCTGGCTGGCGGTGATGGCGCGCTGTCCGCCTGAACTGCTGGAGCCGACGCGCGGTTTCCTGCGCAGCTTCGAGCGCCTGTCGATCAGCGAGGCCGTCGCCGACGAGGCGCTGCGGCTGCGGCTCACGTCACCGGCGCTCGATCACCCGCGCGCGATCGCCTGGGCAACGGCCAACGTCAACCAACTGATGTTCGTGACCTCGCGGTGCGACGGGATCGAGGACGCGGGGCGCAATGTGGTGGTGGCTTACGAAGGGCGTCGCGCCGGCTGACGAACGGGCGGTCGACCGTGGTCAGCGCCGGTGATCGACCGCCATAATCGACCGCCATATGTCCGACATCGAGACCTTCCCCGTCCCCGCCGCCGCAAGGGCAGCGGCGCCGTCACGCTGCGCGACGTGGCGCAACTCGCGGGCGTGGCGCCGATCACCGCCTCGCGCGCGATCAACAACCCGGCGCAGGTGTCGCCCGAGGTCCGCGAGCGCGTGGCCGAGGCGGTGCGCAAGACCGGCTACGTGCCCAATCTGCTGGCCGGCGCGCTGTCGTCGATGAAGAGCCGCATGGTGGGTGTCGCGGTGCCGACGATCGCCGGACCGGTCTTCCTCGATACCGTGCAGAGCCTGACCGAGGCGCTGTTCGAGGCCGGGTACCAGGTCTTGCTCGGCCAGACCGGCTATGACAACGCGCGGGAGGAAGCCTGGCTGGACGCGATGATCGGCCGCCGCCCCGACGGTCTGGTGCTCACCGGCACCAGCCACTCCGAACAGGCGCGCACCCGGTTGCGCGCCGCGGGCGTGCCGGTCGTCGAGACCTGGGACCAGAGCGACGATCCGATCGACATGCTGGTCGGGTTCTCCCACGTCGAGGTCGGCCGCAAGGTCGCGTCCTTCCTGCATGAGCGCGGCTACCGCCGGCTGGCCGGCGTGGGCGGCAGCGACGAGCGCGCGATGCGCCGGTTCCGCGCCTTCCAGGAGCAGGCCGGGACGCTCGGCATCGCCGACGTGCCGGTGGCCACCGTCGCCACGCCGACGACCCTGGGCAGTGGCCGCCGCGGGCTGGCCGAACTGCTGGCGCGTCCGGACGGCGTCGATGCGGTGTTCTGCAGTTCCGACTCGCTGGCGCTGGGCGTCGTGATCGAGGCGCAGGCGCGCGGCCTGCGCATCCCGGAGGACCTCGCCATCGTCGGCTTCGGCGACCTGGCACTGGCCCGGGACCTGGAACCTGCGCTGACCACGGTCCGCATCGACGGTTTTGCGATCGGACGGCAGGCGGCGCGCTTCATCCTCGACCGGGCCGGCGGCAGCGTCGACAGACGCGCCGTCGATATCGGATTCGAACTGGTCCAGCGCGCCAGCGCTTGACGGCGAAGCGATGCGGAATCTGCTGGCTGCGGGAGAGGGAGCCAGGCAGGCGCACCGGGTGGAATCCCTCATGAACGCAATCTTGACGCAGCGGATGGTACCGATACCATTTGACTCATCAGAAGAGGGCATCGGACCTTCGTCGATGTCGACGAGGGCCGCTCGCCCTCATGGATGGAGACAAGCGACATGAATTCGGTGATGCGGGGCCGCGTGCGCGTCCTGGCCGCTGCGGCGGCGACGGTGGTGCTGGGCATGACGGCGATGACGGCGCAGGCCGCCGACGCCGCCAATGCCGCCAACTGGCCGACCCAGCCGGTGAAGCTGATCGTCCCGTTCGCGCCGGGCGGCACCTCCGACGTGCTGGCGCGCGAGATCGCGGCGCGGCTGCAGGTCGCGCTCAAGCAGACCATCGTGGTCGACAACAAGGCCGGCGCCGGCGGCGTGCTGGGCGCGGACAGCGTGGCCAAGGCCGCGCCGGACGGCTACACGATGCTGCTGGGCACGATCGCGACGCACGCGATCAATCCGTCGCTGCTGCCCAAGATGCCGTACAAGGCCGACCGCGACTTCGCGCCGGTGATCCTGCTGGGCAAGATCTCCAACGTGCTGCTGATCGGGCCGGGCTCGCAGGCCAAGACGGTCAAGGACATCATCGCGGCCGCGAAGGCCAAGCCCGGCGACATCACCTTCGCCTCGGCGGGGCAGGGCACGTCGCAGCATCTGTCCGGGGAGGTGTTCCGCCTGTTGACCGGCGCGGACCTGACGCACGTGCCCTACAAGGGCAGCGCGCCGGCCATCCAGGACGTGATGGGCGGTCAGGTCCCGATGAGCTTCGAGACGGTGACGGTGGCCCTGCCGCAGATCAAGGGCGGCAAGGTGAAGGCGCTGGCGGTGACCTCGGCCAAGCGCAGCGCGCAGCTGCCGGATGTGCCGACGCTGGCCGAGTCCGGCGTGCCGGGCTTCGACGTGTCGAGCTGGCAGGCGCTGTACTTCCCCGCCAACACGCCCGCGCCCATCGTGGCCAAACTCAACGCCGAGGTGCAGAAGATCGTCGCGCTGCCCGAGGTGAAGGCGAAGATGGAATCGCTGGGCCTGGAGTACACGCCCAACACGCCCGCGCAGTTCGCCGAGTTCCAGAAGGCCGAGCAGGCCAAGTGGGCGAAGGTGATCAAGGACGGCAACGTCAAGCCGGACTGACTCCCTTGACGTCGCTGCCGCACCTGGGTGCGGCAGGGCGGTCCGCCTCCCGCACAGCAAGGGAAATCACCCGGCGGGCCGTCAACCGGGCGCCTCCTAGAATGGGTCGAAGACCCTCAGAGGAGACAGCATGGCGACGGCCCGACGCGGCAAGACCGCAACCGGCAGCGAGGACCCCGCGCAACCCAAGGGGACGCGGGTCCTCAAGAAGTACCCCAACCGGCGGCTGTACGACACGCAGACCAGCAGCTACATCACCTTGGCGGACGTCAAGAAGATGGTGCTCGGCGGCGAGGACTTCGAGGTCCGCGACGCGAAGTCGGGCGACGAGCTGACCCGTTCCATCCTGCTGCAGATCATCCTGGAGGAGGAGATGGGCGGGATGCCGATGTTCTCGACCCCGCTGCTGGCACAGATCATCCGCTTCTACGGCCATGCGATGCAGGGCCTGATGGGCGCCTACCTCGAGAAGAACCTGCAGGCGGTCACCGAGCTGCAGAGCCGCTTCGCCGACCCGAGCAAGGGCGGCGGCTTCGATCCGCAGCTGTGGTCGCAGTTCATGAGCGGCCAGGCACCGATGATGCAGGGCCTGATGGGCAACTACCTCGAGCAGTCCAAGAACCTGTTCCTGCAGATGCAGGAGCAGTTCCAGAGCGCGGGGACCATCTTCCCCAGCGTGCCCGGCATGCCGGGCTTCCCGCCGCCGCCACCGTCGAAGAAATGAGCGGCAGGTCCTGCCGTCCAGCCGTTCTGCGTCGTCGACGCCGGCCGTGTGCTCGGCACCGGGACCGCGCCTGAATCAGCGCTGGCGTCCGTCGTCGGCGCTGTCGCCCGAGATGCGGCAGTCGACCTGATTCAAGGCGGCATTGACGACCACTGGTGTCCCTTCGCGCGCGCGACAGTCGTCGCGATCGGCGTAGGGGTCCTGGCCCGTCCAGACCGCCAGCAGCACGATCACCGCGATCAGCGCGAGCGCCGCCGTCACGGGGCGTTGTCTCGCCCAGGCAAAGGGCCTGGCGCGTGCGCGCGGGACGAGGTCCGTGAGCGGGGCGGGGCGTGTGTCCGACATGGGCGCGATGCTAGTCAGCGGCTGGCGCCTCGTGGGCGACCCGCGGCGCCGGGCCCGTGACCGAATGCGCGCCCCCGGTCGATCCTGCGTCGCGGCCCCCCGGTCGAGTGCCTCGCGGGCGATGCGCCGCGTCAGAGTCCGTGACGGCGATGCCAGTCGGCCAGCGACTCGTCGGGGAAGTGGTCGAAGCGCGCGTCACCCGGGTTCCCTTCGACCTGGACCCAGGGCGCCTTGGAGTCCAGCAGGCCGTGCACGTTCTCCGGCGGCGCCGGCAAGGGCGTGTCGATCGCGCTCGCGTGCGGGTGGATCAGGTCGGGCCAGTTGTCGTCATACATCCAGAGCGCGGTGCCGCAATGGCCGCAGAAGTGGCGTTGACCGCTGCTCTCCTTGCCGTCGATGACGGCGCGATAGACCTTCAGGTCGCGCTTGCCCTGGATCAGCTGGAAGGTGGTGTTGTCGGCGCCGATGTTGATGGCATAGCCCCCGGTGCCGGCGGTCTTGCGGCAGATCGTGCAGTAGCAGCGCATGAACGGGCAGGGCTCGGTCGAGTCGACCGAGAAGCGGATGCGGCCGCAGTGGCAGGAACCTTCGAGGTGCATGGTGATCCTGGGGAGCATCTGTCGATGCCTCCTGGCAGCAAGCGACGTACCTGTGGCACCCACGCGAACGGTCACCCCGTGAGCCTGGCGGCTTTCGGCGCCAGCATCGACCGCAGCACGCCGTGCAGCGAGGCCGGCAACACCGGCTTGCGCAGCACGAGGAAGCCTTCGGACTCGGCGCGGCGCAGGTCGGGCAGGTCGAGCTCGCCGGTGACCACCAGACCGCGCGCGAGCGGCAGGCGGTCCAGCAGGTCCTGCAGCAGCGCATAGCCGCCGTCGTGGTGCCCCAGCCGGAGATCGCTCACCACGACGTCGGGTTCGAAGTCGGCGTCCAGCACCGCGTGGGCCTGCGAGGCATCGCTCGCGATGCGGCAGTCGATGCCCCATTCGCTCAGCAGATGGGACAGGCCGCGCGTCACGCCGAGGTCGTCGTCGACCACGAGCACGCGGCCACCGAGCCGCTCGAAGACATGCGGTGCGGCGGATGCGCGTTTCACCGGTGCCGCCGGCATGGCCGCGCCGCGCAGCGTGATGCGGAAGCAGGATCCGCGACCCGGGATCGAGTGCCAGGCGATCGTCGCTGCCATCCGCCGCACGCAGTCCCGCACCACGGACAGGCCCAGCCCCTGACCGTCGCCGGTGTGGCGCGCGGCGTCGTCGCCGCGATGGAACTCGGAGAACAGCGCTTCGCGCTTGGTCGCGGCCATGCCGACGCCGGTGTCCCAGACCTCGATGGCCCAGTCGTCCTGGCGTCTGCGCACCGCCAGCAGCACGCCGCCTTCAGGCGTGTAGCGCAGCGCGTTGTGCAGCAGGTTGGCGAGCGCGCGTCGCAGCAGCATCGGCTCGGCGACGACCCACGCGGGCGCTTCCGGCCCGCGGATGCGCCAGTCGAGGCCGCGCGCATGCGCCTCCGGCTGGAATCGTTCATGCAACTCCGACAGCAGCGGCGCCAGCGCCAGCGGCTGGAGCGCGAGTTCGGCGCTGCGGCTGTCCAGCGCCGAGACGTCGAGCAGCGAGTTCAGCAGGTCGTTGACGTGGCCGGCGGCCTGGGAGATGTCGACCAGCAGCGGCCGCAGCGACGGATCCTGGTTGCGTTGAAGCGCCGCTTGCGCGGTCAGGGTCAGCGCGTAGAGCGGCTGGCGCAGGTCGTGCGAGGCGGTGGCCAGGAACAGGCTCTTCTCGCGCGACGCGGCTTTCGCGACATCGCGGGCCTCCTGGTGCGCGAGGGCGAGGGCTTCGCTCTGGCGCTTGAGCCGGGACTGCTGGACGAGGAAGCCATTCGAGGTGCGCGCATGGCGCCACACGAGCCATGGGAAGAGCAGGCACAGCGGCAGGACGATGGGCCAGTGCGTGGGGAACGCGAAGGGGACCGCCGCCGTGGCCATGGCCCACGCGGGAACGAGGAAGCGCGCGAAGAACGGCAGGTCCGCGGCGGCGAAGGCGGCGGTCGATACCGTCGTGCCGGCGAGCACGAGGTAAAGGAAGATCGCGTGTTCGAAGACGCCGCTGGCGGCGGCGACCCCCGGCAGCAGGCCCCACAGGACGCCGAACGCGATCGCAATGCGCTCCAGCGGTGGCGCCCAGCGCGCGACTAAGGCGGAGGGGGCCATGACCGCGGCCTCGCGCCGGAAGCGGCGGCGCGCGACCGCGACACCGATCGAACTCAACCCATAGGCGATCGCCCATGCCCATGCCCAGACGGCGGCCGGGCTTCCCGCCGGCGTGCTCGCGACCACGACCGGCGGCAGCACCAGCGCGGCGATTTCCACCGAGGCGCGGTCGCCGATCAGGGGCAGAAGCTCGGAGCGCGGGGAAGGATCGGACATCGAGGCGGGGCTGGGCGAGGCGTGACGGGAGGGCCGGAGGGGCGAGTATCCCCGTAGCGGCCCGCCGGGGCGGCACGCGACGATCCCGGCCCGTTACCGGTCGTGCGAGCGGCAGTCGTGCACGATGCGTGGGCCGGTGCCATGAACCCGCCCCTGTCCCGAAAATGCCGGGTCGCTTACAATGCCGCCCCAGCCCTCAGCCAGATCGCCCGGCGGAACCCAAATGGAATCAACGACTTACGACCCCACCGCCGCAGGCAGCAAGACCGCCCCGAAGATTGGCTTCGTATCTCTCGGGTGCCCGAAGGCCCTGACGGATTCCGAACTCATCCTGACGCAGCTGCGCGCCGAGGGCTACGAGACCTCCAAGACTTTCGCCGGCGCGGACTTGGTGATCGTCAACACCTGCGGCTTCATCGACGATGCCGTCAAGGAGTCGCTGGACACCATCGGCGAGGCGCTGGCCGAGAACGGGAAGGTCATCGTCACCGGCTGCCTCGGCGCGAAGGCCGGCGCGAGCTCCGACAACATGGTCCGCGAGATCCACCCCAGCGTGCTCGCCGTGACCGGCCCGCATGCGACGCAGGAGGTGATGGACGCCGTCCACACCCATGTGCCCAAGCCGCACGACCCGTTCATCGACCTGGTGCCCGAGGCCCGCGGCATCGCCGGCATCAAGCTGACGCCAAAGCACTACGCCTACCTGAAGATCTCCGAGGGCTGCAACCACCGCTGCAGCTTCTGCATCATCCCGAGCATGCGCGGCGACCTGGTCTCGCGCCCGATCGGCGACGTGCTGTCCGAAGCCAAGGCGCTGTTCGAGTCCGGCGTCAAGGAACTGCTGGTCATCAGCCAGGACACCAGTGCCTACGGCGTCGACATCAAGTACCGTACCGGCTTCTGGGACGGCAAGCCGGTCAAGACGCGCATGTTCGACCTCGTCGCGCAGCTCGGCGAGATCGCCAAGCCCTACGGCGCCTGGGTCCGCCTGCACTACGTCTACCCGTACCCGCACGTCGACGAGATCGTGCCGATGATGGCCGAGGGCCTGATCCTCCCCTACCTGGACGTGCCGTTCCAGCACGCCCATCCCGACGTGCAGAAGCGCATGAAGCGCCCCGCCAACGGCGAGAAGAATCTCGAGCGCATCCTGCGCTGGCGCGAGATCTGCCCCGAGCTGGTGATCCGCTCGACCTTCATCGCCGGCTTCCCCGGCGAGACCGAGGCCGAGTTCCAGTACCTGCTCGACTTCATGCGCGAAGCCCAGATCGACCGCGCCGGCTGCTTCGCCTACTCGCCGATCGAAGGCGCGCCGGCGAACGCGCTCGACGGCGCGCTGCCGGACGAGGTCCGCGAAGAACGCCGCGCCCGTTTCATGGCCGTGGCCGAGGAAGTCTCGATCGCCAAGCTGCAGCGCCGCATCGGCGCGACGATGCAGGTGCTGGTCGATTCCGCGCCGGCACTGGGCCGCAAGGGCGGCGTCGGCCGCTCGTACGCGGACGCGCCCGAGATCGACGGCACCGTGCGCCTGCTGCCGCCCGAGAAGGCCAGCAAGCAGCTGCGCGTCGGCGAGTTCACCCGCGCCCGCATCGTCGGCGTCGAAGGCCACGACCTGATCGCGTTGCCGATCTGATCCGCGCCTCCGCGGTTCTGCGGTTCCGCGCACTGACGAACGCCGGCCTGCGGGCCGGCGTTGTCGTTTCCGGGCCTGTCGTCGCGCCGATGTTCCAGAATGCCGGTCTGCTTGCTCAGCACCAGGAGATGTCGTGACCCGACGCGGCCCGTCCACCGATCAGATCCATCACCCGTTCCGCGCGCCCGACGGCTGGGACGCGGTTCCCGTGCCGGTGGCCAAGGCCTCGACGGTGCTGTTCAAGAACACCGCCGAACTGCACCGCCCACGCGCGCGGGACGGCATCAGCTACCGCTACGGTCTGCCGGGCACACCGACGACCTACACGCTGGCCGCGCGCATCGCGACGCTCGAACACGCGTCGCACTGTGTACTCACGCCGAGTGGTGTCTCCGCGATCACGCTGGTCAGCCTGAGCTTCCTGAAGCCGGGCGACGAGGTGCTGCTGCCCGACAACGTCTACGGCCAGAACCGCCATCTCGCCAACGGGCTGCTGGCGCGGCTCGGCATCACCCACCGCTTCTACGATCCGCTCGACGTGCCGGCGTTCGAGGCGATGCTGTCGGCACGCACGAAGCTGGTCTGGCTCGAGGCGACGGGATCGATCACGCTGGAGTTCCCCGACCTGATCGGGCTGCTCCAGGCCTGCCGCGCCAGGGGCGTGCTCACGGCGCTCGACAACACCTGGGGCGCGGGACTGGCGTTCAACGCCTTCGAGGTGGCGCCGGCCGTCGCCCCCGGACTCGGTGCCGACATCAGCATGCAGGCGTTGACCAAGTTCCCGTCCGGCGGCGCGGACCTGCTGATGGGGGCCGTCTGCACGCGCGATGTCGCACTCCATCGGGAACTGGTGGCGACGCACGAATACCTCGGCTATGGCGTCGGCCAGAACGACGTCGAGGCGGTGCTGCGCGGCTTGCCGAGCATCGCGCTGCGCTACCGCGCGCAGGACGCGGCGGCGCGCGAGCTCGCGCAGTGGATGGCTGCCCGGCCCGAAGTGGCACGGGTGCTTTATCCGGCGCTGCCGGACTCGCCCGGCCACGTGCACTGGCGGGCCGTGAGCCCGGAGGCGGGCGGGTGCCTGTTCTCGGCGGTGTTCCGTCCCGGGTTCGACGCGCGCCGCGTCGACGCCTTCGTGGATGCGCTGACCTGCTTCGGGATCGGCTATTCCTGGGCGGGTCCGATGAGCCTGGCCGTGCCTTACGACCTCAGCCGCAGCCGCTCGCTGGGGCTGCCATGGACGGCGGAGGAGGGGGCACGCTGGTGCGTTTCGCGATCGGGCTCGAGGAGGTCGAGGACCTGCGCGCGGACCTGGCGCAGGCGTTCGACGTGTTGAGCCGCTGAGCCGCTGAGCCGCTGAGCCGCTGAGCGCGCGGGCGGCCTGCCGGTCCCGTCAGTCCTTCGACGGACCGGAGACCTTGTGCCGCATCAGGCGGCCCTTTTCGCGTTCCCAGTCGCGCTTCTTCTCGGTCTCGCGCTTGTCGTGCTGGGCCTTGCCCTTCGCCAGCGCGATCTGGACCTTCACGCGGCCGTTGGTGTAATGCAGGTCCAGCGGGATCAGGGTGAAGCCGCGTTGCTCCACCTTGCCGATCAGGCGGCGGATGTCGGCGCCGCTCATCAGCAGCTTGCGCGTGCGGTCGGCCAGCGGGTTGACGTGCGTGGACGCGGTGCGCAGCGGATCGATCCGGCAGCCGATCAGGAACAGCTCGCCGTTGCGGATGACGACATAACCGTCCGGCAGCTGGACCTGTCCGGAGCGGATGGCCTTGACCTCCCAGCCTTCGAGGACGAGGCCGGCTTCGTACTGCTCCTCGATGTGGTACTCAAATCGGGCGCGACGGTTTTCAGCAATGGGCATGGGCGTTCTTCTTGTGCGGGGCGCAGGCGGGTCGCGTCCAGGGCGGATCTGCTGGCGCGCGGTCGGGCGGGCCCCCGGATGGCGTCCCGGTGACGCCCAGATGGGGGCGATCGGGCCGCCTACAATCCCGCCATTCTAAGAACCGCCATGAAGCACGTCCGGAAGACAGTCCTCCTTTGGTACTCGCCGCGCGAGATGTACGACCTCGTCACCCAGGTCGAGCGCTATCCGGAGTTCCTGCCCTGGTGCTCCTCCGCGGAGGTCCTGGAGCGCCACGACGACGGCGTGACCGCGAAGCTGTCCCTGCAGTACGCGGGCCTGCGCCACGCGTTCACCACCCGCAACACGAACGAGACGAACCGGCGCGTGCGCATGGCGCTCGTCGACGGGCCGTTCTCGATGCTCGACGGCGACTGGCAGTTCCTGCCGCTGCATCGTCCCGGCGCGCCGGCGGACGGCGAGCCGCGCGCGTGCAAGATCGAATTCGAACTGCGCTACGCCTTCTCGAGCTTCGCGCTCGAGGCGGTTGTCAGCCCGGTGTTCGACCGCATCGCCAACACCTTCGTCGACAGCTTCGTGAAGCGCGCCGAGCAGGTCTATGGCGCTCGCTGATCGGCCTGCCGACCTGTCGGTCGAGCTGTTCTGGAGCCCTGTGCCCGGCGAGCTGCGCGAACAACGCCTGACCCTGCCCGCCGGCAGCACGCTGCGCGACGCCCTGGCGGCCAGCGCCTGGTTCGAGCCGGATCAGATCGCCGCGCTGACGACCGGGATCTGGGGACGCGTCGCCCCGCTCGAGGCGCCGCTGCGCGAGCAGGACCGCGTCGAGGTCTACCGGCCGTTGACGGTCGATCCGAAGGAAGCGCGCCGTCAGCGCTTCCAGGCCGCCGGCAGCCGCATCGTCACCCGCCACCGGCCACTGGGCCGCAAGGCCTGACACGCGCCCCTCGGAGGGAGAAAGCAGAAAGGCCGCAATCAGCGGCCTTTCGTCTTACCGGCGGTCACCAGACTTACGTCCTGGCGTCGCGCAGTGTTGTTTCCTGGACGCGTTCGCGGCCTATTTGCAGTTCGCCGTGATCACGGACTGCATGTTCCGGATCTCGTCCTGGCGCATCTGCTCGGTCATCGGCTGCGATTCGCCGGTCTGCGTGCCGCTGCGCAGGCGCACGCCGGACTCCAGGACGCGCTGGCGGTTCTGGGCCTGGCGGCAGTTCTCGTCCTTGGCTTCCGAGCGGACCTTGTCTTCCTGGGCCTTGCGCTCGCGCTCTAGTTTCTCCCGCGAGGACGCCTCGCTCGCCGGACGGGCCGGCGCCGAAGCGGCGGAGGCGGCCGCCGACGCGCTCTGCAGCGCGGCCTGCCCCGACGACGGGGCTACGCGCGTCGCATTGGACGGACGCTGCAGGATGTCCTTCTCGGCCACGCTGGGCGGCGGCGGACGGTCGCTGTATTGCGTGCGGCCGTCGGCGTCGCGCCACTTCCATTGGGCGTGCGCGATCGAGGTCAGCGCCATCAGCGCCAGCGCGCAGATCACGCCCAGCGGGCGTCGCGAGAGTCGGGGATTCATCATGGTCGTGGAGTGTACCGCCGGGCTTCTCTATAATGCGCCTTTGCGTCTGGAGCTTCCCTCATGCGCCTACTCGGAAAGGCCCTCACCTTCGACGATGTGTTGCTGGTGCCGGCGTTCTCCCAGGTGTTGCCGCGCGACACCAGTCTGGCCACGCAGTTCACGCGTGGCATCCGCCTGAACCTTCCGCTCGTGTCCGCCGCGATGGACACCGTGACCGAGGCGCGCCTGGCGATCGCCATCGCCCAGGAAGGCGGCATCGGCATCGTGCACAAGAACCTGACCCCGCAGCAGCAGGCCGCGGAAGTCGCGCGGGTCAAGCGCTACGAGTCGGGTGTGCTCCGCGACCCGATCACGATCACCCCCGAGACCACCGTCCGCCAGGTCAAGCAGCTCAGCGAGCACCACGGCGTCTCCGGCTTCCCGGTGCTGGTGGGGCAGAAGGTCGTCGGCATCGTCACCAACCGGGACCTGCGCTTCGAAACGCGCATGGACATCCCGGTCAGCGAGATCATGACCCCGGCCGAACGCCTGATCACCGTGCCGGAAGGCGCCTCGCTGAACGACGGCAAGGCGCTGATGCACAAGCACAAGCTCGAGCGCGTGCTGGTCCTCAACGACGCGTTCGAGCTGCGCGGCCTGATGACCGTCAAGGACATCACCAAGCAGACCAACTTCCCGAACGCCGCGCGTGACGCGCACGGCAAGCTGCGCGTCGGCGCGGCGGTCGGCGTGGGCGACGGCACCGAAGAACGCGTCGAGCTGCTGGTCAAGGCCGGCGTCGACGCGATCGTCGTCGACACCGCGCACGGCCACAGCAGCGGCGTCATCGAGCGTGTGCGCTGGGTCAAGAAGAACTACCCGCAGGTCGAGGTCATCGGCGGCAACATCGCCACCGGCGCCGCGGCGCTGGCGCTGGTCGAAGCCGGCGCGGACGCGGTCAAGGTCGGCATCGGCCCCGGCTCCATTTGCACGACTCGCATCGTCGCCGGCGTCGGCGTGCCGCAGATCGCGGCCATCGACTTCGTCGCCACCGCGCTGAAGGGCACCGGCGTCCCGGCGATCGCCGATGGCGGCATCCGCTACTCGGGCGACATCGCCAAGGCCATCGCCGCCGGCGCGAGCACGGTGATGATGGGCGGCATGTTCGCCGGCACCGAGGAAGCCCCGGGCGAAGTGATCCTGTACCAGGGCCGCAGCTACAAGAGCTACCGCGGCATGGGCTCGATCGGCGCGATGAAGGCCGGTTCGGCGGACCGCTACTTCCAGGAGAACGACGAGACGACGAACCCGAACGCGGACAAGCTGGTGCCCGAAGGCATCGAAGGGCGTGTCCCGTACAAGGGGTCGATGGTCGCGATCGTGCACCAGATGGCGGGCGGCGTGCGCGCCTCGATGGGCTACTGCGGCTGCGGCAGCATCGCCGACATGCACGACAAGGCCGAGTTCGTCGAGATCACCTCGGCGGGCATCCGTGAGAGTCACGTCCACGACGTGCAGATCACGAAGGAAGCGCCCAACTACCGCCTGGAGTGACGCCCCTTGTCCAATAAGGTCGACGCCGTCGCGGCAACGACGACCCATGGCGGCCGCAAGGCCGCCATGTCGTTCATCCTGATCGCGGTGCTGATCGACATGGTGTCGATCGGCCTGATCATCCCGGTGTTGCCGCCGCTGGTCGGAACCTTCACGCAGAGCGAGACCCAGCACACGCTGGCGCAGCTGGCCGTGGCCTTCGCCTTCGGTCTCGCGAATTTCTTCGGCTCGCCCATCCTGGGCGGGCTGTCCGACCGCTTCGGCCGCCGCAAGGTGATGCTGATCGGTTTCAGCGGGCTGGCGCTCAGCTTCTTCGTGACGGCGCTGGCCGACGCGTTGTGGATGCTGGTCGTGGTGCGGCTGTTCTCGGGCGCGATGCAGGCCAACGCTGCCGTCGCCAACGCCTACGTGGCCGACATCACGCCGCCGGCGGACCGCGCCAAGCGTTTCGGCATGCTGGGCGCGGCCTTCGGGATGGGCTTCATCCTCGGTCCGGTGATGGGCGGGCTGCTCGGCAGCATCGACCTGCACCTGCCGTTCTACGTCGCCGGCACGCTGGCGCTGCTGAACTGGCTGTACGGCTATTTCGTGCTGCCCGAATCGCTGGCGCCGGAGCACCGCAGACCCTTCGAATGGCGCAAGGCCAATCCGGTCGCCGCGCTGGGCCGGCTGCGCAAGCTGAGCGGCGTGGGCCCGCTGATCTACGTGATCGCGTGCTCGGGCCTGGCGCAGCTGGTGATCCAGACCAGCTGGGTCCTCTACAACCAGCACAAGTTCGGTTGGGGCCCGCGCGAGAACGGCCTGTCGCTGTTCGTCGTCGGTCTGGTCGCGGTGGTGGTGCAGGGCGTGCTGCTGCAGCCGTTGATGCGCTGGCTGGGCGCGCGTCGGCTGGTGCTGATCGGGCTGACGACCTCCATCCTCACCAACGTGATCTGGGGGATGTCGACCGAGGCCTGGATGATGATCGCCGCGATCTTCCTGAACATCGCCGGCGTGGCCGCGGCCCCGGCGATGCAGAGCGTGATCTCCAACGCCGCCGACGCCCGCACGCAGGGCGAGACCATGGGCGCGGTGGCGGCGATCAACAGCCTGATGGCGGTGATCTCGCCGATCGCCGGCCTGGGGCTCATGGCGCTGGTCGCCGAGCTCCCAAAGACCGACTGGCGCCTCGGCGCGCCGTTCTACCTCTGCGCGCTGCTGCAGCTGGCCTCGCTGGGCTTCGCGTGGCGCCACTTCAACATGGGCCCGCCGGCGCAGGCCGCCGCGGCCAAGGCCTGAGCCCGAACTTGAGCTTGAGCCTCCCAGAATCCCCAAGCATCTTCAGAAGCTGACCATGCACGACAAAGTCCTCATCCTCGACTTCGGCTCCCAGGTGACGCAGCTGATCGCGCGTCGCGTTCGCGAGGCCCAGGTCTACTGCGAGATCCACCCCAACGACGTCAGCGACGACTTCATCCGCGCGTACGCGCCGAAGGCGATCATCCTGTCGGGCAGCCACGCGTCGACCTACGAGGACCACGAGCTGCGCGCGCCGCAGGCGGTGTGGGACCTGGGCGTGCCGGTGCTGGGCATCTGCTACGGCATGCAGACGATGGCGGTGCAGCTCGGCGGCAAGGTCGAGTGGAGCGATCACCGCGAGTTCGGTTACGCCGAAGCCCGCGCCCACGGCCACACCAAGCTGCTGGACGGCATCCAGGACTTCGCCACGGCCGAGGGCCACGGCATGCTGAAGGTCTGGATGAGCCACGGCGACAAGGTCACCGCGTTGCCGCCGGGCTTCAAGCTGATGGCGTCCACCCCGACCTGCCCCATCGCCGGCATGGTCAACGAGGACAAGGGCTACTACGCGCTCCAGTTCCATCCCGAGGTCACGCACACGGTCCAGGGCGCCGCGATCTACAAGCGCTTCGTGCGCGAGATCGCCGGCTGCAAGGGCGACTGGATCATGGGCGACTACATCGAGGAAGCGGTCCAGAAGATCCGCGAGCAGGTCGGTGACGAAGAGGTCATCCTCGGCCTGTCCGGCGGTGTGGACTCCTCGGTGGCTGCGGCGCTGATCCACCGCGCCATCGGCGACCAGCTGACCTGCGTCTTCGTTGATCACGGGCTCCTGCGCCTGAACGAGGGCGACATGGTGATGGACATGTTCGCCGGCAAGCTGCATGCGAAGGTGATCCGTGTCGATGCGAGCGATCTGTTCCTCGGCCAGTTGGCCGGTGTGACCGATCCCGAACGCAAGCGCAAGATCATCGGCGGGCTGTTCGTCGACGTGTTCAAGGCCGAGGCCGAGAAGCTGAAGTCCGGCGACGGCGGTCACAAAGGCGCGACCTTCCTGGCGCAGGGCACGATCTATCCGGACGTGGTCGAGAGCGGCGGCACGAAGACCAAGAAGGCCGTGACGATCAAGAGCCACCACAACGTGGGCGGGCTGCCGGAGCAGCTCGGCCTGAAGCTGCTGGAGCCGCTGCGCGAGCTGTTCAAGGACGAGGTCCGCGAACTGGGCGTGGCGCTGGGCCTGCCGCCGGAGATGGTCTACCGCCACCCGTTCCCTGGCCCGGGCCTGGGCGTGCGCATCCTGGGCGAGGTGAAGAAGGAATATGCCGACCTGCTGCGCCGCGCCGACGCGATCTTCATCGAGGAGCTGCGCAACACGCGCGACGAGGCGACGGGCAAGACCTGGTACGAACTGACCAGCCAGGCCTTCACGGTGTTCCTGCCGGTGAAGAGCGTGGGCGTGATGGGCGACGGCCGGACCTACGACTACGTGGTGGCGCTGCGCGCGGTGCAGACCAGCGACTTCATGACGGCCGACTGGGCGGAGCTGCCGTACAGCCTGCTCAAGCGCTGCTCGGGTCGCATCATCAACGAAGTGCGCGGCATCAACCGCGTGACCTACGACGTCTCGAGCAAGCCGCCGGCGACGATCGAGTGGGAGTGACTTAAGCTGATTTCAGGTCGTGCCATGTAGTCCGGCGGTCCCTCGAAACCTCAGTCCTGACAGGCACCTACGGTCTCACCCGGTTCCAGTCCGCCACACGAAAGCCCGTCGATTCCGGCGGTATTCCGAGCGGTATCGAGAGCAGCCCCTTGAACGACCACCGCCGATACCGTCGAATGGCTTGACGGTATCGACTGACGGTATCAGTTCAGGGGGAATCGATGCTCACCGATATGCAATTGAAGGCGCTGAAGGCCAAGGATCGGGTCTACAAGGTCGCGGATCAGCAGGGCCTGTATGTCGCCGTCACGCGCACCGGCGTGGCGAGCTTTCGGTTTGACTACCGCATCCATGGGCGCCGGGAGACGCTGGTGATCGGCAAGTACGATCCGAGCCTCGGTGCGAAGCGGCGCCGCGATCCCGCGGGACTGGACTACGGCATGTCGCTGACCCTGGCCGAGGCGAGGCTGCTGTTGGCGCGGGCGCGTCGAGCCGTGGAGCAGGGCGAAAGCCCGTCGCGTGGCAAGACAGAGAAGCGCACCGAGGCCGCCGACGCTCTGACCTTCGGCAAGTGGGTGGAGACCTACTTCGCCCAGGCCCCGCTTGCGGAGTCCACGCGTGCGATGCGCAAGTCGGTCTACGACCGCAATCTGGCGGCGGAGTTTGGCCGGCTGAAGCTCGAAGAGATCACGCCCGTTCGCCTGATGGCGCGGTGCGAAAAGATCAAGGAACGCGGGGTCTCGGCCCCGGCAGTTCACGCCCGCGAAATCGTGCTGCAGGTGTTCCGCTTCATTCAGGCGCGTGGGTTGAAGATCGACAACCCGGCCGAAGCGATCCGCCCCAGCGCGATTGCGTCGTTCAAGGCGCGGGATCGAGCCCTGTCACCGGCTGAGATTCACGTCTTCTTCAAGGCCCTCGAGCAGACCGCGACGATGCCGACCTTGCGCCTGGCCCTCAAGTTCATGCTGCTGACGCTGGTTCGCAAGTCTGAGTTCATCGATGCCGTCTGGGGCGAAGTGAACTTCGAGACCGCGACTTGGACAATCCCCAAGGAGCGCATGAAGGCAGGGCGGCCGCACAACGTCTACTTGAGCCAGCAGGCGCTGGACATCCTCGTGGCATTCAAGACCTGCTTCGGAGCCAGCTCCTATCTTCATCCGGGGCGGTACGAAACGGCGCTGCCCATCAGCGCTGCGACGCTGAACCGCGTGATTGACGCGACGGTAGCGTTGATTCGTGAGCGAGGAGATGACTTCGAGCCCTTCACCGTGCATGATCTGCGCCGAACAGCTAGCACGCTGTTGCATGAGGCGGGTTTCAACAGCGACTGGATCGAGAAGTGTCTGGCCCATGAGCAGCGCGGCGTGCGCGCCGTCTACAACAAGGCAGAGTACGCCGAGCAGCGGCGGTCGATGCTCCAGACTTGGGCGGACATGCTGGACGGCTGGATCCGCTATGGAGATAGTGGCCCCGTCCCAACGCCCCAGTGACGGTTGGTCACGGCGCCTTTCGTCCTCCCGCGGCAGCCGCGTGCCGGCGTTCACCCGCCTGAGCCGGCTATTCATCACTGGCGCGCTGACCGACAACTGAGCCGAGAGCCTGTGTCTGGCCAAGGTGACGAAGTCCCAGGAGGATGCGACCACGACCGCCGACGCCTACTTGGAGTTCGGCAAGTAGCGCCTGGAAGCCTACGAACGCCTGCGCGAGTTCGTCGTGCACCTCCGGCAATCCCGCCCTGGCGCCGGGTGCCGAGGTCAGGCGGCCGTGCGGGAGGGCTTGCTCACGCTCACTCGCTTGGAAGCCCGACTGCCTTCATCTCATTGATGGCTTTCAAGAGGCGGATGGTCACCGTTCCGTCTAGCGATTCGCCCTGATATCGCACTTCATACAGGCCCTGCAGATTAGACGGAAGCTTCACGCCGTCACGCACAAGCAGAATGAAGCGTCTGCCGTATAGAGCCATTGCAGCGCCAATCTCGATCAGCACATTCGCGTTGATGACTGTGTGCTCTTTTGCTTCGTGGTCCAAGAATTTCTGCTCGCCGTCCACGTGAATGATCGCAGCGCCGCAGCTTCGCATGTCATTCATCACTTTGTCTGGTACGGGTTGGGCGACCGACTCCTTGTGGATAGAGACCACGGGAATCAATTCGCCGAAGCCAAGTAGCTCTTTGATGGGCTCAATGAACGCGGTGTTCTTGCCGTGCGTGATGAAAACTCGGCGCAGCTTCGCGTCGTTGTGGCTACTAGATCGCTTCGACTCTCGCGCGACCTCGCCAGGTTCAGGCTCGTGCACATCGCGTACTAGTTCTTTGATCTCACTGTGATTGGGCGCCTCGTACTCTCCATGGTCGTCGACCAACGGCTTTGACGCTGCCAAAGGCTTGCCGCCGCCGAGGTTCACATACTTTTTGTCTTTAATGGTCTGCAGGAATCCGACCGAGTCTGCAGTGCGCAAGATCATCTCCCACACCGAGCTTGCTCGATCGGCGGGGACACTCATACCCTTGAGCACGTTCTCTCCAATATCTTGTCTTGGTAGGGGAGAACCAGAATACTTTGAAAGAAACTCACGGAGAATGCGCGGCTTCATAACCGCCTCCCGTCGGCCGGAAGCGCCTGCGCCTTCCTCTTGCGGTTCTAAGATTTGGCGAGCCAGCGCGGTAGGCGCGATTTGTCCTGCGTTGTACCCACCTGTGGTCAGTCCATACGCGATGGACGACCCGCATAGCATTCGGAACTTTCCGCTTGTGGGTGTCAGATCCATCGCAGCCGCCACGTCAAGAGGTGCGGCAGCATGCCCGCCATATTCTTGCAATAGCGCTTTGGCGACCAGCAACGCCTCGTCAAGTTCATATGCGGGAATTTCTTCCTGCGACATATAGGAACGCGTACGCTCTGGCGCCGAAGGCTTTGCCGGTGGCGAGCCCTTCACAGCTCGTGCTTTTGGCTTCTCCGCGCTCTTCCTCGCAGCCACAGCCTTTTTCGCAGGCGCTCTTGCCATACGTCCTCCCTGTTTGTGAATGAGCGAATACGGTAGCCGAGTCTCTCGCGACTGGCCATAGCGCCTGACCCCTTACCCTCGTCTATTCGCCGCTCTGTCTCCGTCACTCTTCGAGCGATGCCGGCGGTAGCAACTCAGTTATCACTGGATGTCGATGGCGGCCGTAGCAGCCGCCAGGGTTCAGTGTCGAGCGCCGACGCAATTCGCTGAACGTTTCCCAAGGAAATGTTCCAGCGAGCTCGTTCGACGGCAGACACATAGGTACGGTCCAACCCGCACTCCATCGCAAGATCTTCCTGGGACCACGACCTGCTCACGCGCAAACGTCGAACGTTGTAGGCAAGGACTGCCCGAACGTCTTCGGGAGGTGGCAAATGTTCTGGCGGCTTCGGCTTGGCGGACATTCCGCTAGCGTGCTCATGTGCTAAATTTGCATCTACGGAGTTTGCTTCACATATTGGCTGAGCTTGTTGTGTGGGTGGACGCCGCCATGCGCTCGCAAGGAGGCGTAATGAGTCACTCAGCGATTGTTAGAGACGGGAATCGGCTCGAAGACCTTATCGACGGAGCGGGAGTCAGCTTCCTTGCCCTCTCGGCATGCCCTCGCGGGCCGCTTTGTCTAAGGCATGTCATCGGTACGTTCGAAAACCTTTGTCCTCCTGCTCGCGCCAGCGCGCTAGCCTTGCTCGCGCAAGCGCTGCCAGATTCCAACCAACGCGCTGACGTGGTATGACAGCACTCCCCTTCAAGGACTTGCACGACACCCTCGTTCGCGTTCGCCTTGCGCTGATGCGCCGTGGGCGCAGCGGACACGAGGCCGACGACCTTGTTCAAGAGGCCTGGATTCGACTCGCCTGCTACGAGCGGGACCACGTCGTCGAGCGGCCCGAAGCCTTCATGATGAGAACGGCGCTCAATCTCTCGATTGACTCCCATCGTGCGCAGCGGACGCGCGGCGATGAGGTCACCGTGGAGGAGGTTGTGCTCACCGGCATCGCGCCGACCGCGGAGGCCGCACTGCTCGCCAAGGAGCGCTTCGCACGCCTGAGCATCGGCCTTGAGCGCTTGACTGAGACAACGCGAAGTGTCTTCCTGGCTCATCGCATTGATGGCCTTTCCTACAGTGAGATCGCACAATCACACGGCATGAGCGTCAGCGCCGTCCACAAACACGTCGCCAAGGCCACGCTGCGACTGACCTCCTGGATGGAAGGCTGGTAGCAATGCCTCCGCCGAGGACCTCCGACACACCAGCGACCGCACCGGAATCGCATCTGAAAGTGACGCCCGAGATTGCCGCAGAGGCCGCCGTGTGGGTGGCCCGGCTGCACGGCCCCAGCCGATCTCGGACTATGGAATTGGCCTGCCTGGACTGGCAAGGTCGTTCGGCGGCGCATCGCCTGGCTTTCGAGCGGTGCACCGATACCTGGGAGGCTGTCTCGGGCCTCACGCTCAGCGTCTATGCAGGTGCGACCGCCGGTGCGCGACCGCACCACGGCGCCAACGGGGGTTTCCGTATCCGGCGCGCGGTCCTGGTCTCTACGGCGCTGGGTGGCGCGGCCTCGCTCGCATGGCGTCTTCTTCCCGATGAGCAGATTTATGAGACGGGGGTTGGCGAGCGGCGCGTCGTGATGCTGGCCGATGGCACCCGCATGAGCCTCAACACATCGACCGATGTACGTGTCGAGCTGACCAAGACACGGCGAGCTGTGAGCGTTCGGAGTGGGGAAGTGTTGTTCGAGGTGGCGAAGGACTCCAGTAGGGCCTTCGAGGTCCAGGTCGCAAACGCCAAGGTGGTGGCCACCGGCACGGCGTTTCTGGTCCGGGCGACGCCGCGCGAACGCGACAGCAGTGAATCCTTCGGCGTCACGCTGATCGAGGGGCGGGTGGTCGTACAACGCCCTCGCGGCGCACAGACGATGCCAGCTTCTCTAGTGATGGCGCCTGGAGATCGCATGCGAGTCCTCCGGTCGGAGGAGGGTAGGGCGGGGGAAGAGTTCCCGCCGCCACGACTGGATCGGCCGAGGTTAAATCAGTTGTTGGCCTGGCAGCGGGGCGAGGCCGTATTCGATAACACACCACTGCCTGAAGCCGTGGCTGAGTTGAATCGCTACAGCAAGGCGCAGATCTTCCTCGTGGGGGTCGATGGTGAGGCGCTGCGGGTGAGCGGCGTGTACCGGACCGGAGACAACGACGCCTTCGCCCGGGCGGTGGCGCGGCTGCACGACTTGGTGCTGCAGCGGGAGGCTGGGGGTGTCACGCTCACCGCCCCGTAGCGCCTCGCGCTCTGTGGGCCATTCGCCACTCGCGAATACTCGTGCACCGGCAGCACCGGCAGCACCGATGAGGCCGACTGACTGCATCAGGCTGGTCTGAGTCATTCGCGGGCCACTGCCTGAACGACAGCGCCCACGCAGACCGGTCATTGAGGGCGGCCCGCTCTGACCGGCTGTTTCACGCCTTGAACCGGTCGCCCGACAGCGGGCTCAAGCACTGTGCAGGCAAGAACGACTGCCCTGGCGCCCCGCGACATGCGATCACGACACGTTGCGGTCGCCGGCACGCTCGTCGGAGGCGTCAACAACGTGCCCGATGCCAAAGTACGTGCTCTACGGCGGGGGGCATGTCACCACCATGGCCATTAGCGCCGGCACTCAACCTGTTTACGAAACACCTGGTCACCTGTGGGCTGCCTGCAGGAACTTTGGCGTGCAAGGGCGGTGGTACGCGGTCCAACCTCTGTTCGCAGAGCGCTTCGGGCGAAACGCCCCGGACGTTGTTGCTGATGGTTGCGCCTTGCGCTTGGAACTATTCACACGAACCGGCCTTCTGAAATATTGTGGCGAGGCTTCGATATCGAATGTCTCTCTCCCTCAGTTCACAAGCTTGATCGCTTCGGCCACCGTTTGGCGTTGCAGTTTTCCGAGTGGAGCCTTAATAGACTACAGGCCCGATTTATATGGGTAGCTCATCATCCTCATTCTTGATGAGGCGTTGAGCGCGGTGGGCTTCCGCTGCCGGCTTCGAAGTCCATCACGGCATCCCTGCTGACCGTCTGACCGTGCAGTCGATACAGGCCATCACTATGGAGACGGTCTCGGTGATGCCCGCCTGAATCAGCACGAACATTGCACCCAGTAGGACCCCAACTTCGTCGTAAATCAACTCGGCTGCACAACGCCAGAATCTGCGGCCCGGATCACTGATATCTCACGCGCCAGCGTTCCCGCGCTCCGAATTGCGCTGGCGACCATGCCTCATACCGTATTCCGGTGATGGGCAGCTTGGTTCATTCCTCACCCGAGTCATCTCATCGGCCCCGATCGAGTCAGGCAGAAGCTCCGAAACGGTGACATGCAGCGAGGCGGCGTGCGTGGCCACTGCAGTAAAGGCTCTCCCGGAAAAAAGTTTTTGAGCCCAATGTCGGGTTCTGCAAATCGATCCCGTTTTAAGGGTTAGAGGAGAAAAAGATCGCATGGAGTCACGGCAGCGGTGATGCTGCGGCCGTCCCGTGCTTGACCTGCTGCCAGGTTCAACATCGATCGAACAAAAAGCGAGACGCATGCAAGCAATCTTGGAGACCCGCGCTCGGGGTGCCGAGCAACTCAAGAACCCGGAGAATGTTCGGGCTGCCGTCCTGGGTCTGATGCGAATCACGCTTCAGCACGCCTGCGTTGTGCTCGGGGAGTGGATCGCCAACACCCTCCGAGCAGATCCTTCCAAGCTGCAGAACTTCACCGGCGTCGACTTGAAGGACTTCGTTGCGCCCGCGGACGGTGACCTGGTCGGCTTGCTGTCCGAACTCCTCGTGGCGGTCGAAAACATCGGCTGGAAGTCAGCCGGTCGTTACTACTGGGAGACGGCGCCTCTGTCCGAGGCGCTCAAGCGCCTGGTCGGAAAGCCCAAGGCGAACGTCGAAACCGTCCTCCTGGCGTTCGTGCGCGAGCGCAACGATGGCGTCGAAGGGCACGGACTGCCGGGCGACTACGATCCCGAATCGGACGTGGCCGTCATCCGCAGCCTGATCACTCGAGCCGCGCCGTTCCTGCCCACAGTCTCTGACGACGGCGAGACGCTCCTGATCCCGTCGCTTGGTGGTCGCGAGGGCACGCCCCTGAAAACGCTGAAGCTCTATCGTGGCGACCCGGTTTGCTACCGTCGACTCATTGCAACTTCCGCCGGCAAGATCCGGGTCGAGGCTCAGATCTCTCGCGCGCTCCTGAAGCGCGAAGACGTCGTCTTTGAAGTCCCCAACCTGCTTTTGGAGCTTCCGGCGCGATCGTCGCCCGAATATGCCATCGCTGAGCCGAGCTGGGCTCCGAACTGGCAGCCGTTCGTTCTGATCCCCGATCGGCTGGCGACGATTCAGGAGTTCACTGGGCGGTCGATCGAGCTGTCCGCGCTGGAGGAGTGGGCGGACGACATGGACTCGCGCCGGTGCATGGTCCACGGCGACGGTGGGATGGGCAAAACTACCCTGGTCATCGAGTTCCTGCACCGACTCATCGAAGGCGAGACCGACGTCAAGTGGCGGCCCGAGCTGATCACCTTCTACACGGCCAAGAAGACCCGCTGGGGCTTGCAAGGCCTGGAGCACATTTCCGCGCAGGACGTCGGTGTCGCTGATGTCGCGGTCGAGATCGCGCGCCTGCATTCCACCAAGCCGCTGGACCGCTCCTGGTATGACAAGAGTCCCAAGGAGGTCGTCGCCAAGCTCGCTGGCCTGCAGGCTGGGATGCGGATCAAACGTGACGACCACCTGATCATCTTGGACAACACCGAGACGATGGCCAAGAACGAGGCCGACATCAAAGCTCTCGGTGCCCAGATCAACGAGCTGAGCAAGCACGTCGGGCGAGTGATCCTGACCTCGCGGCGCCGCGAGCAGATCGAGGCGTTTCCCATCCCTACGGAGAGCTGGACACCAGACGAGGGTCTGGAGTTCCTGAAGAAGCGCGGGCGCACCCTCAGGTGCCAGTCCATCATCCAGGCAGGCCCGGCCACGCTCCGCGCCCATTCCAAGGCACTCAACAACAAGCCAATCGCTCTCGAAGTGTTCGCTCAAGCCGCGTCGGCGCCTGGTGAAAGCTTGGAGCGCGCGTTCGAGCGCGTGCAGCGGATGCAGCGCCAGGATCTGGGTCAGTTCCTGTACGACGACGCCTGGAGCCGCCTCGCGCCCGAGATGCGCCACGTGATGCTCCTCATGAGCCGCATCGGCGATGTGATCGACCAGTACATCATCCAGCTGTGCTGCCGGATCGCCAACGTGAACGTGGCCGCCGCGAGCGAGGCCATCGAGGAGAGCAAGGGCATCGGGACGGTGACCAAGATCCAAGGCATCTTGCAAGTTGCTTTTAACCCGGAGTTCTCGAACTACTGCGCCGAGCGCACCGAGCTCCTGGACGGCAAGACGGTTCCGACCGACGAGGACGTCAACTGGGTTCAAAAGCGGTACAAGGAATTCGTCGCCGATGCGTCCACCCAGGTGCGCGACCGCAACACCCGCGCCTTCGTGGTTCCGTCGGCGCGCGCTGCCTGGAAGAGCTTCCAGGACGGAAACATCGACCAGGCCTTCGAGCACTACGCGGCCGCCTGTACGGAGGATCCGGACAACGGCTACCTCTACGACCGGTTCGCCTATGCCCTGTTCAGCCAGCGGCGTTATCCGGAGGGGCTGGAGAAGGCCAAGCGTGCGACCGTGCTGCTCGCCGAAGAGCCTGAAGCCTGGTTCACCCGCGGCATGATCGAAGCGCGGATGGGGCGCGCGCCCGACGCGCTCAAGGATCTGGATCGCGCCGAGTCCCTCGGCAAGCCCAAGCACCTGTGCGACCTGCAGCGCGGCTATGCCTACGTCTACTCGGAACCGAAGGACGTCGAGAGCGCTCGACAATGCGTCGAGCGCGCCCTAAAGCATGCGCCCAGGGATCGGTTCCTAGACAGGTTCGCGTCCGAAGCGACGGCGTTCAAGAACCGCTGGCTCCGAGACTAGTAGCTCACCCAGTGAGCTTCTCTACTAAGAGAATGCCTCTCAGCAGCGACGAATGACGGGCCAAGCTCCTGGCGCTGCGCCGAAAATTCTCCGAGGGAATATCGTGATGGACGACGCACGCGGGTTCGAAGACAACTTCATGACCGTTGCCGCGCAAGCGGCTCGCGGTGAGCTGGGCTTACATCGTCAGGGGCTGTTGGCTGTGAAGAAGGGTCTCCGCACCCTGGCGGAGCACCAAGTTCAGTTCTATAAGCGCGTCGACGCGGCGCTGGCCAGTGTCGAGATTCCCGACGACCTCAGCCTGGCGTGCGGCCAGGGCTGCAGCTACTGCTGCAACTATCACGTGCACGTCAGCGCGCCGGAGGCGATTGCGATCGCGGAGCACCTGCGCGCGAAATGGAGGCCCGAGCGTGTCGCCGTGGCAATCGAGAGCCTGGCTAAGAACGTGGCGTCGGTGCAGGGACTGACCGAAGAAGAGCATACCGCCACCAACGTTCGGTGTGCGTTCCTGTCTCCGCAGGACTCCTGCTCGATCTATGACGTCCGCCCGGTGGCTTGCCGCAAGCACCATTCGTTCGACGTTGAACCCTGTCGGGTCACGTTCGATGATCCGACGTCGCAAGATGCGGCGCCGCAATCCCTGGAGCGTCTGGCGGTTGCCCATGGCCTTTTCACGTCCTCTGTTGCGTCCATGGAGATCGAAGGAATGGATGCTGCGAGGTACGAGATGTCTGCTGCAGTACTCGAGGCGCTGACGCAGCCGGCCGCCATTAAGCGTTGGCGAGCTGGGAAGAACTCGTTCCCCTCCGGCAAGAATCGGGACACACAGAGAGCGACCTGAGACCGTAGGCAGCAGGTAGCCGCTGGCTCAGGCGCTAGCCTTCGGCTTGCGAGATCGTCGCTTTGGACTGGCGGCGGGGACCAGGCCCAGGATCAGGTCTGCCACTGCAGCTCGTATGGCCGCTCGGTGCTTACCACTGAGACGCTCTCTGACCAGGTCGAGCAGTGCGTTCTCGCTCACCGAATCCTCACCTGGTGAACTCAAGACATGCACACAGTGCATCAAGATTTCGGCCGGCGGGGCTACTTGGCCGCTTTCATACTTCGACACCAGAGACTGGCTCGTCTTGATCTGGGTTGCAAAGGCTTCCTGGGTCAGTCCAAGCTTCAAACGCGCAGCTTTCACGACGAGATGGGGCGCCTTTGGCAGTGGCAATCGCATCCGTTCAGCCTAGCACTAAATATGCACATGGTGCATACTACTGAAGCGCCAGTGGTCCGTGAGCCGCAGGTGAATGCCAGGAGCTAGACATGTTGCGGGGTGCGCTGGAAACTCATCTGAAGACGCAGGTTGGCGCGCTTCGCGAGATGCCGTTCCAGGACTTCGTGGTGAGCATCCTGTACATGGTTCACGGCGCCGCTGGCTTCTCCAACCTTCGGCCCACGCGCGACGGTGGTCTGGACGGGATCATCTTTGAAGAGGGTTGCGGAATCGCCTGCTATGGGCCGGATCAGCCGACCTTCACCAAGCAGCGCAAGAAGATCACCGACGACTACAACATGTACGTCGCGCACTGGAAGGCTCAGTACCCGAACTGGCGCTTGTTCCTGAACAAGGAACCATCGCCCGATCACTTCAAGCTCGTCAACGACCTGCACGGCAGCGGCCAGAGCGTGTGGGGCCTGGGTCGCATCCTTCAGATGATCGACGACTTGAGCTTCGGCTTTCGCCGCCGGATCTGCAAGTCGCTGCAGATTCCCGAGGAGTTGCTGTCAAGCGACTTTGTGCAGATGGTGCTCAACGACCTGCTCGAGCGGCCCGCGCCAACGGCGCCCTGGGTCAAATACGCGCGCAGCGCGCCCGAGATCGAAGCCAAGGTCATCAAGAACTACTCGCCGGCCTCGGTGGATACGGTGCTGCAGCAGATCGCACTGACGGCGGCCCAGCAGATGGAGGTGCACGCCGAGTTCACCTCGATGAGCGTCGAGGACACGGGGCACCTGAAGGCGCGCATCGTGTCGGATTTCGCGCAGGCCCCCGGCGCCACCTTCGAGGAGAAGTTCAACAGCCTGGCCAAGGCCTACGGCCAGCGCTACAACTATGGGCAGCACGATGAGGTACGCGAGTACATCGAGGCGCTGCTCTTCCACGTGTTCACCCAGTGTTTGATTGGCCTGGAGCCCGACCCCGTGCAGCCGGGGACGGGAACCTGAGCCATGGCGATCCTGCATCCCGATTCCGATCTGTCGCTCAGCCTCGTCTTCTACGGCGCGGATGTCCTGGGCACGCTGCGCCGGCTGCGCAAGCCGCTGATCGTCGAGGATCTTCTCGACCGATTCCTCAAGGCCGACAAGCGCCGCACTCCGCAGAACTTCTTCTCGACCCTTGAAATGCTCTTCGCGACCGGAACGATCGAGGTCAAAGGCTACAAGGTGACGCTCTGCGACCCGTCGGCAACCGCGGTGACTGCCGCCGGCAGTGCCGTCTCGGCCAACGTCATCACCAACAGGGGCGACGGCAATGCTTGAGCGCATGTGGTCGCCCACCGGGCTGTTCGAGGACGTCGAGTTCCGCAGCGGGATCAATCTCATCATCGGCAAGTACGCCGATGCACGTCGCAACGAGGGGCCTGGGATCAACGGCGTCGGGAAATCCTCGATCGTTCGCATGATCGACTTCCTCCTCCTGGCCGACTGGAGTCGACACGTGTTCGCCAAGGATGAGTACGCGTGGATCTCGCAGGATGCACACTCGGCGTGCCTGCGGTTGACCGTGGCCGGCAAGTCCATCCAGATCCGCCGCGGGTTCGGTAAGGCGGCTGATGAGGTGGGGCTGCGCATCGGCGATGCGGCCGAGGAGGTCTTAGACGTTCGTGGTGCCAAGGCGCTCCTGGGCGAGATCTTCTTTCCGCCGCGCTCGGGCAGCATCGGTGCGGACGGGGGCTTCGCAAGTTGCTGCCGTTCTACGTCAAGGACGACTTGAGCGCGCAAAAGCGCCACGAGCCCGTCAAGTTCATGACGCATGGCGGCGGGAACCAGCGCGAGTCAACGATCCTATCGCTTTACTTGCTGGGTTTGCCCAACGAAGGTCTGGTCAAGCTCGAGGAGGCGCGCACCACGTGGGACGCAGAGCAGAAGGGGCGCGAACATCTCAAGGGCAAGATCGAGCAAGAGACCGGCAAGACGCTGGAAGTCCTGCGCACCGATCTCGTCAGCGCTGAGACCCGCCTGTCCGAGATCACCAAGGCCGTGCGGGACTTCAATCTCTTCGAGGGCTTCGAGGAGGTGTCGGCGGCGTTGTCCAAGCTCGAGGCCGATGCGTCTGAGCAGCGCAAGCTGGCCACCCAGTCTCGGCGCCAGCTTGAGAAGCTGCGCCGCTTCCTGGATGTGACGGACGAGATCGATGCCGCTGGCGTGATCCAGCAGTACAACGACGTGTCGGCGGCGCTGGGCGCCGCCGTTCGAAAGTCAATTGAAGAGGTCATGGAGTTCCGGCGCTCGCTAGCCCAGCAGCGCTTGCGGTTTCACGGCAAGCGCTTGGTGGAACTGGACCGGACGCACAACGAGGCCGTGCAAAGGCTCAGCGAGCTTGAGCAGCAGCGCTCGAGCCTGATGCGCGCGGTCGACACGACCAACTTCCACGAGACCTTCGATTCAGCCATCCAGCGCCTGGCGACCGAACATGGCGATCTCGAGCGGTACCGGGCGACAATCGGCCAGATCAAGCTGGCGGACGATCGCATTTCGAGTCTCGAGCTTCTGATGCAGACCTACCGCCACGAGGCGGCCGCCGCGCTGCGGACGGTGGAAGAGCAGATCGACCGTGTGCGGGCCCGCTACATCGACGTCGTCCACAACGCGGTGACAACATCTGCTGATGAAGTTGCCGGTGCGGCGCTCGACATCGTGAGCCAGTCGGGAACGGCCGCGAAAGCGCTGCCGGTGAAGATCTCGGTCTCGCTGCCGAAGGTGGATGCGCTCGGGTTCGCGCGCCTCCTCCTGGTGGCGTACGACCTGACGGTTCTGCTGACCCAGGTCGAGGAGGATCTGGCGCTGCCGCGATTCCTGATCCAGGATGGTGTCTTCCACGGCATCGCCAAGCGAATCGCGGTCAAGACGCTCAACTACGTGTACCGTCAAGCCCTCGCGGCGCAGGCTGATTACCGCCCGTTCCAGTACATCGCGACCTTCAACGTCGATGAACTCTCCTCCGCCGAGCAAGACCAGGCGCGCGACGGCGCCTATGAGTTCGATGTGGGCGACGTCACGGTGGCCTCGCTCAGCGACGACCCGGGTGGCCGATTCTTCAAGCGCGAGTTTTGATTCGGCTCGACGCAAGAGCGCCGACGCGGCGCGCTTTGCGGCCACTCTCCGAGCCGGCGTCTCAGCGATTCGGACGGAAGGTGGATCGCGTACTCCACGACTTGCTTCTTGCCACGCTTACCTTGCGCCTTGTAGATGTGCTCCATGTAGAAGACATCCGCAGTCTTCGCATGGTCATCGAGGCGGGCTAGTGTCCCATCGGTGGAGGCTACGCCGGTATTCGAGTAGCTTCACAAGCAGTTCTAGCCTTGCGCTAGTACTTCCTGGATTGCCCGGGCAATTTCGGCTTCCATGAGGTCTGCGCGACGTCCGCCGAACTTGAGGGCGAATCGACCTTCGGAGCGACGCTTCGGCAAGCGTCCTTTGCCAGACACGGCTTGCGGCTGATACCTCATACTTTCTTTGTTCTCGAAGACCATTCCTGAACTACGAACATGGATTCGTACGAGGTTTCGAAATCTCTTAATCTGTCGAGCACGGCATGCACAGCCGACGCCGCACTCACATCCGCGAGGTAGCGGTCCACGTCGGTCAGAACGCCTGCCCATTTCCGTTCCACCTGTTCTTCGCCCCGATATCTTTCTCGGTGGATTGTCGCGGCTGCAACCGATGTTGTGGAAGCTAGCGATGACCAGCTGCAACCGCCGAGGTGTACGGCGCGCGATGCGCGAATTCCGTACCAAACCCGGCGCCCCTATGGTTCGAGCAGGCAAAATGCTTCCCAGGGGGATCACGTCGGCATGAACAAAAGATCGCTGTCTGAGCGCGACATCTGTACCAAGTTCATCGCGCCAGCCATCACGGCGGCGGGCTGGGACGTGCAGCGGCAGGTGCGCGAGGAGGTCAGCTTCACCAAGGGGCGCATCGTCGTCCGTGGCAAGCTGCATAGCCGAGGCAAGTCGCGCCGCGCCGATTTCATCTTGTACCACCAGCTCAACCTCCCGCTGGCAGTCATCGAGGCTAAGGACAACACCCACACGCTGGGCGACGGCATGCAGCAAGCCCTGGACTACGCTGAGGCGCTGGACGTGCCCTTCGTGTTCTCCAGCAATGGCGATGGCTTCCTGTTCCATGACCGCACCGGCAACGCGGCCCTCACCGAGACCGAGCTGACGCTCAACCAGTTCCCCAGCCCCGCCGAACTCTGGCAGCGCTACTGTGTCTGGAAGGGCCTCGACGCCGAAGCTGTTGCCAAGGTCGAGGCGCCGTATTACGACGACGGCACTGGCCGCATGCCGCGTTACTACCAGATGAACGCCATCAACCGCACGGTGGAGGCGGTTGCTCGCGGCCAGAACCGCGTGCTGTTAGTGATGGCCACCGGCACCGGCAAGACCTACACCGCGTTCCAGATCATCTGGCGCCTGTGGAAGAGCCGGCAGAAGAAGCGCATCCTGTTCCTGGCCGACCGCAACATCCTGGTCGATCAGACAAAGAACAACGACTTCAAGCCTTTCGGCGCGGCGATGACGAAGATCACTAAGCGGCAGATCGACACGTCCTACGAGATCTACCTGTCGCTGTACCAGGCCGTGTCCGGCGCTGAGGAAGAGAAGAACATCTACAAGCAGTTCTCGCCCGACTTCTTCGACCTCGTCGTCATCGACGAGTGCCACCGAGGCAGCGCCGCAGAGGATTCCGCTTGGCGCGAAATCCTGGCCTACTTCTCCAGCGCCACCCACATCGGCCTCACTGCCACGCCCAAGGAAACCAAGGAGGTCTCTAGCGTTCACTACTTCGGCGAGCCGGTGTACAGCTACAGCCTCAAGCAAGGCATCGCCGATGGCTTCCTGGCTCCGTACAAGGTCGTGCGCATAGACTTCGACAAGGACCTGCAGGGCTGGCGCCCGCCGGCCGGCATGCTGGACAAGAACGGCCAGCCCATCGAAGACCGCATCTACAACCTCAAGGACATGGATCGGGACCTGGTGCTGGAGGCTCGCACCCACTTGGTGGCCGAGAAGATTACCGCCTTACTCAAGGCCACTGACCCCTTCCAGAAGACCATCGTCTTCTGCGACGACGTCGACCACGCCGAGCGCATGCGTCAGGCACTGGTCAACCTGAACCCAATGCGTAGCCAGGAGAACCGCAAGTACGTGATGCGCATCACCGGGGACGACCAGGAAGGCAAGGCCGAGCTCGACAACTTCATCAACCCGGAAGAGCGCTATCCCGTCATCGCCACCACTAGCAAGCTGATGACCACCGGGGTTGACGCCCAGACCTGCAAGCTCGTAGTGCTGGACCAGCACATCAAGTCCATGACCGAGTTCAAACAGATCATCGGCCGCGGCACCCGCATCAACGAGGACTACGGCAAGTTCTGGTTCACCATCATGGACTTCAAGAAGGCGACCGAGCTGTTCGCCGACCCGGCTTTTGATGGTGACCCGGTGCAGGTCTACGAACCCAAGGGCGACGAGCCGCCGGTACCGCCGGACGAACTGCCCGAGCAACCCGAAGGCGGTGAGCCTGGGGGCGGCGACGGCCGGCCGCCGGACGAAGGCGGCGATATGGGGGGAGATGGCGGGGGCCGGATCAAGTATGTGGTCGGCAACGTGCCGGTCTTCGTCGTGGCCGAGCGCGTGCAGTACTACGGTCCCGACGGCAAGCTCATCACCGAGTCCCTGCGCGATTACACCCGCAGTTGCGTCACCCGGCAGTTCGGCTCGCTGGACGCCTTCCTGCGCCGCTGGTCTGACGCCGAGCAGAAGAAGGTCATCATCGAAGAGCTGGCCAATCATGGCGTGCTCTGGGATGCGCTGGCCGAAGAGGTCGAAGCCAAGCATGGCAAGCCGCTCGACGCGTTCGACCTGATCTGTCACGTCGCCTTCGACCAGCCGCCGCTGTCCCGCAGAGAACGTGCCGACAACGTCAAGAAGCGCAATTACTTTGCCAAATACCAAGGTGCCGCACGCCAGGTGCTCGAAGCGCTGCTTCAGAAGTATGCCGACACCGGACTGGAGCCCATTGAGGACATCAAAATCCTGCAGTTGGACCCGTTCAGCCGCTTCGGCGCGCCTGTCGAGCTTGTACAGGCCTTTGGCGGCAGGTCGGGCTACGTGAAGGCCGTTGCGGAGTTGGAGGCGCAGCTTTACGCATGATCAGCGCCGGCACTGGCGATTCCATTGACCTCCCATTGCGCTGGCCTGTCGCCAGCGCTTTCGCTTTCTCTACGCTTCCCTAATGTCGATCAGCAGCTCTATCAAGTCCATCCAAGACATCATGCGCAAGGACGTCGGTGTCGACGGCGATGCCCAGCGCATCGGCCAACTTGTGTGGCTTCTGTTCCTGAAAATCTTTGACGATCGCGAGCAGGAATGGGAGCTGCTGGACGATGCCTACCGCTCGCCTCTGCCCGAGCCTTACCGCTGGCGCACCTGGGCTGCCAATCCCGAAGGCGTCACCGGCGATGAGCTGAAGAGCTTCATCGACAACGAACTCTTCCCGTCGCTGCAGAAGCTTGAGAGCTACAGCACCACACCGGCCGCGTTTGTCGTGCGCAGCGTGTTCGAGGACGCCTACAACTACATGAAGTCCGGACATCTCCTCCGCCAGGTCGTCAACAAAATTCAAGAGGCGGTTGACTTCAACAAGGCACAGGAGCGGCACGCCTTCGGCGACATGTACGAGCAGCTACTGCGCGACTTGCAGAGCGCAGGCAACGCAGGTGAGTTCTACACGCCGCGCCCGGTCACCGAGTTCATGGTGCGCATGGTGGACCCCAAGCTGGACGAGAAAGTCATGGACCCGGCTTGTGGCACTGGTGGCTTTCTAACCTGCGCCATCGAACACAAGCGACGCCGCTATGTGAGGACGCCGGAAGACGAGAGGGTCCTGCAGGCCAGCATTGGTGGCGTGGAAAAAAGCCCCTGCCGCACTTGCTGGCCACCACCAACATGATTCTTCATGGCATTGAGGTGCCGAGCAACATCCGGCATGACAACACGTTGGCCAGACCGTTGATCAGTTGGGGGCCGAAGTACCGGGTGGACTGCATCGTTGCCAACCCACCCTTCGGGGGCATGGAAGAGGATGGCATCGAGACCAACTTCCCCGCCGCCTTCCGCACCCGCGAAACAGCTGATCTCTTTCTTGTGCTCATCATGCACTTGCTGAAGGATGGTGGCCGCGCCGCCGTGGTGCTGCCCGACGGATTCCTGTTCGGCGAGGGCATCAAAAGCCGCATCAAGGAGAAGCTGCTCACCGACTGCAACCTGCACACCATCGTTCGCCTACCCAACGGCGTGTTCAACCCTTACACCGGCATCAAGACCAACCTGCTGTTCTTTACGAAGGGCACGCCGACCAAAGACATCTGGTTCTACGAGCACCAGTATCCGGACGGGGCGAAAAACTATTCCAAGACGCGTCCGATGCGCATCGAGGAGTTCGCGGTCGAGCAGGCCTGGTGGGGCAGTGAGGGCGACGGCTTTGCCGCCCGCGTCGAAAACCAGTTCGCCTGGAAGGTCAGCGCCGAAGACATCAAGGCGCGCAACTACAACCTCGACTGCAAGAACCGCCACGTTGGCGAACAGGTGAGCCATGACCCGGCACAATTGCTGGCCGAGTACGCGCAGATGCAAGAAGGCATCCATGGCTTGCGGGAGCAGTTGAAGGCGGTCTTATCTGAGGCGCTGGAGCGAGACGCATGACGGCGCTGGTCACTGAGAATCTGCCGCTGCTGGCGGCTGCTCCGAACGGCATCAACCAACTTCGATCATTGATCCTCGACCTCGCCATCAGGGGCAAGCTCGTACCGCAATCTTTGGCAGACGAACCAGCGGAGGCACTGCTTGAGCGTATTCGTGCCGCTCGTCTGGCTGCGGCCGCCAGCCGTAAGGCCAGGACGGAGTCCAGCCAATCGGCCGAGGCTTCCTATGACGACCATTTCGAGCTGCCTGCTGGCTGGCTCTGGACCACTCTTGCAACGGTGTCGCTCATCAATCCGCGCAACGTGGCGCCTGACGACTTGTCAGTTTCATTCGTGCCAATGGCCTCGATTGGAGCCAAGTTCGACAGCGGACACACCCAGGAGCTACGCCGCTGGAGCGAGGTAAAACAGGGGTTCACCCACTTCGCCGAGGGTGACATCGGAGTTGCGAAGATCACGCCGTGCTTCGAGAACAGCAAGGCTTGTGTTTTCACTGGCCTGACAAACGGCATCGGCGCCGGCACCACTGAGCTGCACATCGTCAGACCGTGCGCTGGAACGCTTGCCCCCAGGTATGTTTTGGCATACCTCAAGTCACCTTGGTTCCTGGTGACAGGGGAATCCCGAATGACTGGCACGGCAGGACAGAAGCGACTTCCAAAGGAGTTTGTTGAGAGGCATCCTTTTCCGTTGCCACCACTGGAAGAGCAACACCGCATCGTCGCCAAGGTCGAGGAATTGATGGCCCTATGCGATCGGCTGGAGGCTGAGCAGGACGACGCCGCTGCCGCCCATGCCAAGCTAGTGGAGGCCCTGCTCGCCAGTCTCAACCAAGCCCGCGACGCTGCCGAGTTCCGAGATGGTTGGCAACAACTAGCCGAGCATTTCCATGCGCTGTTCACCACCGAGGCCAGCGTTGAGGCGCTGAAGAAGTCGGTGATGCAACTGGGCGTGGAGGGGCGGCTTTGCACTGGCGCCGCACGTTCGACATGGCGGCTTCGGACGATCAACGAGTTTTGCACGGTGCAAGGCGGCATCCAGAAGACGCCACTGCGTGCCCCAGCGAAGCATCACTTCCCATACCTTCGGGTGGCAAACGTGCAAAGAGGCCGGATCGATATTGCTCAACTGGAGCGGTACGAGCTTGCGATGGAGGAATTGCAGCGTTGGCGTTTGAACGCCGGGGATCTGCTCATCGTAGAAGGCAACGGCAGCGAGAGCGAGATCGGTCGTTGCGCGATCTGGCACGGCGAGGTCGATGATTGCGTGTACCAGAATCACCTGATGCGTGTTCGCCCGACCGGGGACGATGCCGTTGATTACCTGGCGCTGTACCTCAACTCGCCAATCGGTACTGCTCACATGCGGCGCTTAGCCATCACCACGAGCGGCCTGTTCAACCTGAGCGTCGGCAAGATCCGCAGCATTCCGGTCGAACTTCCGCCGCCGGCAGAGCAGCATCTCATCGTCGCTAAAGTTAGGGAACTCTTAGCCTGCTGCGATCAATTGAAGGCTGGCCTTGGCCAAGCTCGCCAGCATCACGAACACCTCGCGTCGGTACTGGTCGAACAAGCCGTCGCTTCAGCGATTCGGCCGCTGCACGGACAAGCTTGTTAGATCCTTTTCACCATGCCCATCCAACAGGCCTTCTGGCAAGTTGGTCGGCCCGCTGTGCAGTTGAAGCCCAGCAGATTCACCAGCGAGGCATTGCTCGAACAGCTGATCGTGCAGGACTTGAGCATCTTGTCGCCGGCCTGGATGAATGCTGATCGGTACGCAGGAAACCACCTCGCATGCAGGGCGCATCGACTTGCCGGGAATCGCGCCCGATGGATCGCTGGTGCTGGTAGACGTGAAGCGCGAGCGTGCGCCGCGCGAGATCGTGGCGCAGGCTCTGGACTACGCCTCCTAGTGTCCTGACTGGGCACCGACGGCATCACGCAGGTCTTCCGCGCTTCAAGGCCGGCGAGCGCGACCCGCTCGATGCACGGGCCGGCCTCGGTCATGAGCGAGCCGGTGCCCGCCCGCGGACCGGACGGCAGTCAGATCCAGGAGAGGCTGCGCGGGCTTTGCAGCAAGGGGCCAAACGCTTGGTCCGCGAGAAGACCTGCAGCGGCGGTTCTTCGCGGGCCGGACGCTCAGGCGATCAGCCGACGAGTGGCGAAGACGTCCCTGCGCGTCCAGCGGCACGGTACGCTGACAGGCGTATTCAATCCCGTGCACTCGAAGTCATTGCCCGACAACAGCACTTCCGCGTCAACATGACTTGTCTAGCCGCTTACTGTGGGCGTGCCTAAATATGGGTTAGCGGCGCGAATGCGAGCGTGACCGGCTAGGCGAGAGACGGCCAGACGCGCGGACCGGTCCAGCGCGGGTGTCGGTGGCGAGCCTCCCCGCACGGGTGGCGGTGTTCCCGTCAACGCCTCGAAGTGGTCGATCAGCGTTTCGTGCCGCAGACCGTGCGCCGTGATGCCGAGTCGCGCGCAGGTGATGCCGAACTTGGCCAGCACGTAGTCGAAGCGTCGCAGGTTCTTCTTGAGGTCGTTTGCGGGATCGCCCATGTGCGCATCTCGATGGCCTACCACGCGCTGCGCGAATTCGACCGCGTCGACACGCGCGGCACTGTCCAGAGGGATGTAGCGCTTTCGCCCGCCCTTGCCTTTGATGCACACGTATCGATCCGCCAATCGTTCCTCTGGCGCCAGCCCCGTGCCCTCAAAAGCGATCACGTTCGCGAAGGGACGAAACAGCACCGACTCCTTGCGACGCAGCCCCATGGCACGAATCAGGCGAAGCGACGCGCCGACGTAGCGGTCGAAGGCGCAGATCTCGTCAATCAGCGCGTCGATGTCCACATGATGTGCCGACCAGCTCCGGTCGCGTCGGGCACCCTCGTGCCGCTGGTACTCGTCGATGTGCAGGCCGTAGAAGGCAGGCTCCCGCACCAATCCGGGTTTGCCCAGCCACAACGCCAGGCCCCGCAGAAAGCTGAGGTAGGTCTGGATGGTGGCCGGGGCGAGCCGGTCCTGCTGCCACACCTTCACCATGGCGCGGAGGTGCTTCTGCCCAAGGTTGCGCGGATCGGGCAGCTGCTTGAAACCGGCCTTGTCGTGGAGGTCACGAAAGAACCGCCGCAGGAACTGCGCCCGGTCGTGGCGCGTCTTGTGGGAGACCGTTTTCTCCAGTGCGGTGTGCTGGGCGTTGAACAAGGCCAGCAACACCTCCAGCACCATGCGCGGCGGCGCCTTGCCGGGACGGTATCGCGCCAGGATCTCCGACGGTGTCCTGCCCGCCCATTCCTGCGCGCGACCTATCTGCTGAGCTGGCAGCCGGCCCGGGCTGTGGGCCTGTAGTTGGCGTCTCATCAGGTCCGGCATGGATGGGGGAGGGGGTGTGGGCGGTGCCGTGGGCGCGGGGGGAATGCGACGACGGGATGGACATGGCGAAGCTCCAAGGCTGAGGGCCCGTCGCCCGAACGGCGAGCCCAATGGAATGAACGCGGAATTGGCGGCAGACGCCGGCGAGACCATTCCGCTGGTCCCGCCGGCGCGTGATCAGGACATTTGGCGCCGCACGCGATCACGAGCGCTGCGGCGCCTACCCAGGGTTCGCTGGCACGTGCCCGCGGCACGGCCAGCTCGGTCGGTCTTAAAAATGAAACGGGTGATCCGCCTCGCGTGTGCATTTCTGCAGCGACGAGATTGGTGATGCCGGCGGGCCTCTTGTGCTCGCATCTCGGTATCAACGCCCAGGTCTGGCCTGGCGCGTCTGTGGTGGATCAGTTCTGGGGTCGTAGCGCCATCCGCTCGCGTGGGTCCGCCCCTGACCGAAAGTCCAGGGCGGCGTCGAGCTGTGAGCGGGGTCGAGCGGGGAGCCTAGAAGGCAAACACGGCCGCTCGGTGCGTGGAACGCATGCTCAGGGGATGGCGGGAGCAGCAAGCAGCATCGGGTGCCGCTGTCTGGATCGCTGGCGATGGCGCGTTTCTGGAACGCCCGGCGAGGAACGCCGGCTGGGCCACGGCACTTGCACTACGAGTAGGTCCTCGACGCCCACGCCTCCGAGGGTGTGGACAACACAGGCTCAGGGCCCGTGTCTGGAGGGCAGGTCACGACTGCGACGCCTTTGTGCTCCATCAGGAGCGGGCCAGGGTGGCCCTCGGGAAGCTCCAGTGGATACCTGGCTTGTCGCGAGGTCAACCGGGAACGAGCACGACTGCCCCGAAAATGCCGGTGTTTGGCGTGGCGGATGACGGCTTGTGGCGCGTGCTTGAGTGGGGCTTATCTTGCGGGGGAGGGCGCGAGCGCGAGCGCATGCGGGGTTGACAGCAGGAGCGGCGGCCTCTGGTCTCCACGGGACCGCTTCGATGAAGGTGATCGTGCGCCGCTTCCCGGTGCGACAAGCGCCGAGCCAGGACTCATGAACCGCATTCGAGTGAGAGCGGAGTCCGAATGGAGTTGTCGTGACCGCTCTCGGACCGCGGAATTCTTGACCAGCTCTCGGTGCGCTCTTGATCGGGTGGGAGCTGGCAACAACCCAGTTGGACCCCGGGTCGCAGCTGCGTGCGAAAGCTGTGGCTTTGACGGGGGAGTTCTGTGTGGACGGGGTGCGTCGGCGTGTCGATCCTTCGCGCACGGCAACCTTGAACCGGAGCCCTCCCATGGACCTGATCGTTCGAGCGGTGGATGTCGGATTCGGCAATACCAAGTTCGTCACCGGCGTTGGCGCCGGTGGCGACATTCGCTGCGCCAGCTTCCCGTCGCGGGCCTATCCAAGCCCGCGTGACCCCGCGAAGGCGCTGGGCGGAGAGGGGCGCAAGACCTTTGCCATCCCCCTTGGCGGCCTGTACTACGAGGTCGGTCCGGACGTGATGCTGGCGGCTGACGCGTTCCGGGCGACCGAGATCCACGGCGACTACATCGAGACGCCGCAGTACCTGACACTGGCGCGCGGCGCGCTGCGGATGATGAAGGTCGAGGCCATCGACTTGTTGGTGGTCGGGCTGCCGGTGGCGGCGTTCGCCGCCAAGCGGGGCGCATTGGAGAAGCTCATGACCGGTCGTCACGACGTGGGCGGCGGCAAGACCGTGGTCGTGCACAAGACACTGGCCATGGCGCAGCCCAACGGCGCGCTGATCGACTACGCCACGCAGCACGACCAGGTCGAAGCGATGGAGCATGAGCAGAGCCTGGTGATCGACCCCGGATCTCGGACCTTCGACTGGTTGATCGCGCGCGGCATGAAGCTCTCGTCCAAGCAGAGCTACTCGGTCGATCGCGGCGTCTCGAACATCCTGCAGCTGGTGGCCGACGACATCAGTCAGGAGATCGGCCAGCCGTACACGAACCTGGACCTCATCGACTGGGCACTGCGCAGCGGCAAAGCCCTCACCGTCTACCAGCGCCAGTACAACCCCGCCCGCATGCGCCCGATGGTGGAGATCATCGCCAGGGATGCGGTCGCGGCCATGATGCGGCGCATCGGCGGGGCCTTCAACGTGCAACACGTGATCCTCGTGGGCGGCGGCGCGTTCTTGTTTCGCAAGGCGGTCAAGCAGGCCTTCAGCACGCACCAGATTCTCGAGGTGAAAGATCCGATGTTCGCGAATGTGCGCGGGTATCAGATCGCCGGGATGAACTACGCACAGAGCGTGTTGGCCTCTGCGTCCCGCCCGCGCGCCGCCGCAACCGAAGGAGAGCGCTCGTGAGCCAGGATCGCACGAACTCGGCCGGGTCGGTGCGGCTGCTGTTTGAACTCTCGCGCGACGACAACACGCGTCTGTACGACGACTTGGTCCGCTTCAACAAAGGCACCAAGCGCGTGAACCGGCTGCGTTTTCTCGCGCACGAGGGACTGATGGCGCAGCACCGGACCGTGGCGCAAGAGGGTGTCGTGGCAGCGGTTGCGCCACACGGGGCGTCGGACTTGAGGGTCAGCGGATCAATCGCTCGACAGACCAATCTCGCGTTTGATGCGCCTTCTTCGATCGAGGGAAAGTAGACAGAACAGTCCTTTCGCAAGCAGTCTGACGCAAAAAGAAAAGGCGCTGGACAAGCCAGCGCCTGGAAGCTGCCACCGCGTCAGGGAGGATTTCGGCGGTTTTCTAAGGGCAGCGGCGCGAGTCTAACTGACCCGCCTCCTCCAATGGTACACGTGTGAAAAATTGCTCTCAATGCGCCCTAACGCCGCACTGGTTCATTTCGGAGACTACATCTCGCTAGCGGTAGGCCGGATCCTGGCAGTCGTTCGCTGCAGAGAATGATGATGCGGATCGTTCTCTTCCCCAGATCCGGTCGCCCGCTTTCTTGGGGTTCTTTCGGACGTGCTGGTGCCGGCTCTGGAAGTATTTATCAATCGCATTTTTCGTATCGTCCATCGTGGCGTAGTTGCTGTTGTGAATGATGGCTCGCGACATGCTGCTAAGGAAAGACTCGATGACGTTCAAGAATTACGAGCTGGCCGGAAGCCGAACCGGCTCCAGATGTGGCCCTGAGGTGCTTTCGTCGTTGTGCTTCCCGATGTACGTCTTCAGCGCCTTCGGGTCGTGCCAGGACGCCGCGTCCCAAGACAGGTAGAGCGTCTTCTTCTCCGCATATTCCTCCAGCAGACGCTCAATCAGTTACACCATCTGCGTCGTGTCTTGGCCGAGGAACAGGAGTGCGTGACTTGGTTCTTAGAGGGTTCCAGCGCTGCCGTGACGATCAGCCTTCCCCGAGAATTCTGCCATTGCGGCACCGTGGGCAACTCGCCGGGACCGCATAGGGATCACTACATGATCGGTCCTGCAACTAATATTCCGATGGACAAATACAAGGGACTTCTAGAGGAGGTGGCTGTGAAAGCACTCCGCGTCTTCTATAAGCAGGGCAAGCAAGCATGAAGACTTTGGACTTAGAACTGACGCACTGGCAAGCGCAGCGAATTCTTAAGGCGCTCACGGAGTTGGACGCGAAGTGGGCCCGTATCTGCCAGACTTCCGATGACGAGGACGAAGTCGCCGATTACGGAAATGACCTGATCGAGCTTCGTATGACGCTGGAGTTGGTGAAGACCAAGGCGGTGGATGTCTTCGGTCCCGGCGTGGTCAACTTCGATCGAACCCCGTTCTAGACGCTCACCGTGCCGGGCGCCTTCGCCGGGTCGTCCAGGGTGAGTTCATGGGACGCATCCATGTCATGGGTGGCACTGCGTTATTGACGAACGAACCAGAATCGGAGGCCGGGCAGCTGCTAGCACCTCCATATTCCGACCGGGAGATCAGTCCAGGGACTCTGTCTCCACGATCGACGTGAACTGGTCGGTCATCTCTGGCTGGTGAAGTCGCAGGTACCGAGCAATCTTTTCATTCGCGAGCAGCTTCTTCAGGTAGCCGCGCGTCAGCACCAGGTTGAGCACGTCCTGCCCGTAAGACTGCTCCACCAGCCTGTACTGGCCCTGCAGGTTGGCCATCTCTCGCTCCATTCGCGACATCTGCTCTGGAGTGACCCCTCGCATGTTGCGCACATGCGGTCCGTCTATCAGGCTTGACGGGGGCGACGCAACGAGTAGAGCTTCGCCGTAGGACACGGACAGTTTGTTTGCAGACACCATAAGTTCGGCGCACTCGATCTGCCTGGGCGGCTTCATCTTGCGCAGCACACGTGCGAGTTCAACGGAGAAGTTTTTGTCCCGCAACAGATCGATGACCTCTGAGCACAGCCCGTCGAGAAGGCTATTCTTCTTGAGGATGTGTGAAACGTCGACGCTGAGGGCCTTGGCAATTCGCTCGGGCGAGACTCCGCGGTCAATCGCGCGACGAATCATCAGATGCTCCTGCACGCTGGAGAGCCGATTCACGCGATTGTTGTAGGTGTAGCCCTCGTCGTCAGTGGACGCGAGGCATGGGGCCTCCAGCCAGCCGATATCTCGAAGCACCACTAGCCGAACGTGCCCATCAAGGATCACATGCTGGCCGCTCGATGGCTCAGCGCGTGTGACGCTGAGTGGCTCGATCAATCCGATTTCTTCGATCGACGAACGAATCTGCCGGAATTTCCGTGTTGCCGTCAGACCATCAGGGACACGCCGCGAGGGCAGCAGTCGGGTGAGCTCCACGGAAACTGGATCGGGCACAAACGCAAGGCTTACGCCGGTCACGATCTTCTCCCATCGCTCCAAACCCGCTCAGCAAGGAATTTGGGAAGGGTGTCCAGTCCTTCGGCTCTGAGCAAGTTCACGAAATTCTCGTCGCGGAACAGTTGGACGAGTCCACCCACCGCAAACATCAACCGCTCCTGCGCGAAGGACGCCTTCCGCACCATTGCCTTCTGGCGCTCAACCTCCTTCTGATAAGTCCTGACGATGCTTGAAGTGGAGACCTCGACGGAGCCGCGGGGCATGCGCTTTGCGAGAGAGCGACCCAACTTCGAGCGACGCTCAAGAATGCGCCGTGCATCCTGGAGACGCTTGCCGCGCAAGGTGCCAGCCTCGTAGGCGTCTTGAAGTGCTATCTGGACTGCCGCGTCATCGTCGCCGGCGCCGACGATCGACAGCGCCGCGTTCAGGGGAATGTCTCCCCGCTCAACCGCCGCCAAGAGGCGTTGCTCGCCTTGGCGAAGCAGTGTCAGGATTCCATGCACATACGGCGCGGTAAGGCCTGTTTTTTGCGCGATGTCCTTGGTCGAATAGCCCTGCGCGGTGAGCTGCTCGATGCCCGCTAACAGTTCCAGCGGGCGCCATTGCCTTCGAGCGATGTTCTCGGTGAGGCTCATGATGAAGGCATCCTCGTCTGGAACGTCGATCACGAGTGCCGGGATCTCCGCTTCTCCGAGCGCCTTGAAGGCCTTTAGTCGGCCTTCGCCGCACACCAGAACGTAGCGCTCTCCGCCGTTGGCCGAGGGGCGAGCGGTGACGACTATCGGCTTCTTGAGTCCAATCAGTTTGATGTTGCGCACGATTTCCTCGAACGCGTGAGCATTGCGCTCGCGGGGGTTCAGTACCTCCACGCTTGAGAGCGGGATCGTTCGGATCTCCCTTGGACGATCGGTGTTCATGCGGCCACCTTCAGTCGAGCCCTACACGCCATGCCGTAGAGGTAATCCAAGGTCTCGAAGCGATAGGTCTCAAGCTCGGCCGCGTTGTGTTCAGCCAGACGGACGCGACACCCGTTGAAGTCGACCCTGGGGAGAAGATAGAAGTCCTTGATCGCGTCGTTCTCTTCATTCAGCCTGGCGGCCACGGTGATGTCAGGGACCAGGCTCGCGTCCATGCGAACCTTCCAGCGCAGGTGGTCTGCTGACGTCCGATGGCATCTGGCAAGGACGATCGAGGCGGTGAACTCAGCGTTCACCGAAAGCAGGTCAGTGAGGCTGTCACGCTGCACCGCGCCGCCTAGCTTCTCGATCTCAGTCTCGACCTGCAGCACAAGCTCCGGATGCATGCGTCGGAGCTGGCGATTGATCTCCAGGTAGCAGTAATCACGCCCAGGATTGAAACCGACAAGTTGATAGGCGCGCAGAAGACCGCCAAATCGATGGGCGTACACCGTCGCGCCAGGCAGCTCTTCCGCTTCGTCTATCACCAGCCCTGAAAGGTAGCCGCGGCTCTGAAAGACAGCCTTCAGGCGTGCGATGAGTTCGTCGTCTGAGAAGCGCCGCCCGCGCGCTCGCAAGATTCCCTGTGCTGTGTAGAAGAGATCCGGTGGAACGATCGCTTCGAACGCGTGCTCCTTGCGGATCCACATCTCCGGCGGATTGCGGACGCGCAGCTTCTTGAGCTTGAAGGAGATCCGGTTGTAGACGTTGTGCCCAATGTATTTTTCATTGCTGAGCACTTCCCGGACGGAAGATCGTGACCACGGGCGCCCCAGATCAGTTCTCCTCCCAGACGCGTTCAGGCGATCGACGATCGCCCGTTCATCCAGCCCTTCGTTCACGAACCAGTTATAGACATCCCGTACAAGCAGGATTTCGTCCTCGGGACCGGGCCTTAGCACGACGCGATCCGTCTGCAGGCTCTTGTGTTCCCCGCGCGCCAGCTCCGCCTTCAGCGCACCGTTCGAGTCGATGAGTACCCGGCGCAGTCCTATTCCGGCCGGTCCTCCTTGGCGGAATCCGAGCTCGATCAGCCGGCATTGACCTGCGAACACCTTTGCGGAGAGCTCCCGGCTGTACTCCCCCGCCATCGCACGCTTCACCCCCTTCACGATGGTCGAGACCGGCGAGCCGTCGTTCTCGAACTGTTCTGCGCAGTAAGCGACCTGGATGCCAGCTCGGCGGCACATGTACTCGTAGTAGGCGCTTTCGTCGGCATCCTGAAATCGGCCCCAGCGACTGACGTCGTAGACCAGGATGGTGTTGAAGTCGACCCCACCACTCTGCACGTCGGAGAGAAGTCTCTTCAGTGCATCGCGGCCATCGAGGCGCAGCCCGCTTCTTCCTTCATCGGCGTAGGTCCGAACGATCTCGACGCCTCGCTGGGCGGCGTACTCGCGGATTTTGTCGGCTTGGTTCTGCGTGGAGTACTGCTGATGTTCAGTCGACATACGGACATACTCAGCGGCGCGATGCGTTGCGCCGTAAATCGTCGCGTAGCCTGTCGAAGTGTGGGATTGCATAGCTGCCCCCGGTCCCCCGCGCCTAAGCCAATCTTGAGTTGGTGCTGCGTCGCGCGCGGAAGGGCCTCGCAGCCAAGCCAAGTTAGCAGCCTGGTCGCTCCAGGTCGATCTAGTAGGCTCTTTGCAAGTGGCGTCGCGTGCTTCAAGCCCTCGCTAGCACGGTGATCTGCACAAGGTACGCGTCCATCTTTGCGGGGAGGTCAGTGCGGGCTGGCTGAAGCAAATAGAGGCCAGAATCAAGCGCTAGCGATAGCGTCGGGTCCATCTTTGCAAGCCCCTTCTGAGGTCTCGACTGCCTTCGCACGGTTTGCTGAAGTCGATTCGCATCTGTGTATAAGGGATGGGACTCGCGGTAATGCTTCCAGTACTCTGGATGGTGCTCTTGCCATCGCTTCTGGCTCTGCTTTTGGGCGAACTGATAGTCAACGTCTTCCCGACGCTTTCGCGCCTGCCATAAGCGCTTTCTCTCCCGCTGGCACTGCTGACGAGAGCAGTAGCTTTGATTGGGAACGCGGGCGTCCGCTTTGAACGGCTCCGCACAGGCGAGGCAGCGCTTGATGCTCATATCTGACTCCGAGGGAGATGTAGCCACCCGCCTGTTCGTGAGCGGGCCCACCGTCGGCTGACCTTACTCCTCAACTCGGCGCACGCATGGTCCACCAGGATCAAGATGGATGCAGAGTCGGGCGATCAGTTCGTTGGTGGCGGAGTGAGGCGGAGTCAGCGGCGTCGTGAACGCGTGCCATCGGTATGAGCGCGGTCCTAGGTGGCTTGTCCAGATCACAGTGCCGGTACCGTAGCTGATACCGTCGATGGAGGTGAAAACGCGCGCTCAGATACCGTCATGTAGGCTGGCCATGGCTACCGACGTGACGGAGAGTTGGTAGGTTCGCACCGCCTCCAAAAGTACCGGCCTCCTGAGTTGGAAGCGTGGCTTCGCAAGCGGGCAGTGTTAACGGTATCGCTGACGGTATCGCTCGCAACGATCCAGTAGAGTTCTACAGCCGCCCTGGGGCATGCGCCTATGAGTTGACAATCGAGTGGGGTCAGTTCTCGATGTCGCTTGACACCCGATGGTGGAGATCATCGCAAGGGATGCGGTCGCTGCCATGATGCGGCGCATCGGCGGGGCCTTCAACGTGCAGCACGTGATCTTGGTGGGCGGCGGCGCGTTCTTGTTCCGCAAAGCTGTCAAACAGGCCTTCCGCACGCACCAGATCCTCGAAGTGAAAGAGCCGATGTTCGCGAATGTGCGCGGGTATCAGATCGCCGGAATGAACTACGCACAGAGCGTTTTGGGCTCCGCGTCCCGGCCGCGCGCCGCCGCGTTCGAAGGAGAGCGCTCGTGAGCGACGATCGGTCGAACTCGGCCGGGTCGGTACGGCTGCTGTTTGAGCTCTCGCGCGACGACAACCCACGTCTTTACGACGACTTGGTCCGTTTCAACAAGGGCACCAAGCGTGTGAACCGGCTGCGATTTCTCGCGCACGAGGGACTTATGGCGCAGCACCGGACGGTGGCGCAAGAGGGTGTCGCGGCAGCGGTCGCGCTACACGGGGCGGCGGATTTGAGGGTCAGCGGATCAGTCGCTCGACAGACCAATCTGGCGTTTGATACGCCGTCTTCGATCGAGGGGAAGTAGACGGAACAGTCCTCTCGCAAGCGGTCTGAAGCAAAAAGAAAAGGCGCTGGACAAGCCAGCGCCTTGAAGCTGCCACCGCGTCAGGGAGGATTTCGGCGGTAATCTCAGGGCAGCGGCGCGAGTCTAACTGCCCCGCCTTCTCCAAAGGTACGGGGATTTACACGGCTGGTTGGGCAGGCGGGCTATCGGACCTAAGTCACTACTGCAAACGGCCGCGCTCACCGTAAAAGAAGATCACCCTTGCGTCTCGATCAGTTCTAATCGAATTTTCCGTCGCACTCCTGACGGATCAATGGCAACAGGAGCCGCTTGCCCACTTAGGAGTCGCCCCCTTGTAGATCACTGCATTGCCATCATTCTGCATGAGGAGACGGGAATTGATATCGCCAGAAGACCTGCTTGACCAGTATGGGTGGCCGGATAAGTCATAAATTACCAGATTCCCATCACCTTGCATTATCAGCTTACCGGGGACTCTTCCGACAGTGCCGCTTGACCACAGAGGCTGATTGAGGAAATAAAGGACCAGATTTCCATCTGATTGCAACCACAACTGGAAGCGCCCATCACACGAGTCCAAATGCTGGTTTACTGTTAGAAATGAATTTGCAAGAAGTATTCCGCAGGTGGCGGCGGGTGGGGGGTCGGATGAAGGTGCAGGACCAGGCCGGGCAGGAATGGAACTCGAATTTGCGGCTCGACCTGAAAATACGCGATTTATTTCGTAGGCCAATCGGAGATAATAGTCGCTTGGTAAACTTTTTCCGTCTGCATCCAATGTAAGCCAATAACCTTGATCTGGCGCTAAGGCTCGCTGACTCGCCACTTTAAAAATTGCAGTCGACTCATTAACCTCATCGAACATCGCAATTTTCACTGCCACAGCTCCAGCCGCACGCGCATTGAAAGCTTGACGCCATAAGAATTCGCCAGCATTGCGGGGGATTTGGTTCTGCGGAGCATTCTTCATCAAGTTGTGCCACGAGAATCCAGGGAAAATGACCGGCAAATAGGACTGTCCGTTTGATTTTGTCTTGACCATGTCAGCTTGTATCACCTGACTTTTCCAATTGTCCGCTTCAGCCAAATTTCCAAACGAACCCACGGTCCACGGTTGAACGACATCCAGCATCTCATAAACCGCCGGCCACCCTGGGTCATCCGAGCTAGATCGTCCACCAGTATGCCAGCCGCCCGGCACTCCACCCATGACTGTCACCTGAGCTTGGTTTTTGAACCAGTCGATAATTTTACGCCCTAATGCTGGCTTGCTTACATGATTGGAATCGCCAAAACCGAGGCCCCAAACGGAAACTACTGGCTTTCCCTTGTGTCTTAAATATGCGCTGCTTGACGTCAATTTTATCTCGTTGACCAGATAAATCCAATCCTCCTTGAGTTTTGAAAGAACTTCATCTTCGCTGGCACTACGATAATCAAGGCTTAAGTCGTACTCAACTGCAAAAACGCGCCCGTTTTTCTCAGCAGCTGCCTTCAAATTTTGAAGCACAACGTCCTTCTCGCTGCGCAGCCATGGAATATCACTGACGAACCGCTGCAGCAATGCACCATCTATTCCATAGCTCCGCATCCACTGGAAATGAGTTTCCGCGGTTTCCTTCGGATAGGACGAGAATAAATTGGCCTGTCGCCCTTGCACTGTCATCCCTGGGACAGCACACAATGATGCCTTGCTCATTCCGCTAAGCTCTGGATACGCATCAATCGCCAAGGTGGATGCGGAAGGTTGGCCGTTTGACCAGTGCGACCAGTTATTTCCAGGGCTTCCATCGCCGGGGCAGCGAAACCAGCCTTGATAACCTACGATAACTTTGCCGTCGAGGGTGGAAGCATCGACGGTCTGTGCTTGCGCCGGCATCAGCAGGATGGCGATGGAAGTCACCAAGGCGCTAATAATCCGTGAGGCTATAGGTGTGTTTGGTTGCAACGGCATAAGAGATGGTTTTGACTTCCCTCTCGCAAATTTTTGCCCTCGGCTCCAGTTAGTGCAAGCTTTTATGAAAAATATAGCGCACATTTGAATTTCGGCTGCAAGGCGACGCAATTGTTTCCTGTGAGAGGGCAAAGTTTGATGAGTTAATTGGAGGGGGTGAGGTTTGTCGCTAAAACCCTTATCCAGATTTAAAAGAGACGGAGATATCTAAGGTCCTTCGCGGTTTTGTGGTGCGCGCAGTGGGTGCCAAGCTAAAAGTTTCGAGCTTCCTCAAGCTTTGGATTGAACTGAGCGTTTCGGAAGTCTGGGAATCGCACCGCTGGCTTTGGCCCGGCGTATTTATCGCTTCATTTGGTATTGCCCATACCCTGGCACGGGCCATGTCAGCACTGACCAAGCCAAAGCTTCGACACCACACTCATCGAAGCGATGCCGCTTGAGTGAGTTTGCGTGATGTACAACTTGGCTATGGCGGCCAAGCGGCACTGACCCAATCGCTCCAAGTTTTCAGCCGCGCCGGCTCGATGCCGGTGCCCAATTCCTTCGTCTTGATCAGCCCGTAGCGCACGATCTGGTCGGTCCGAGCGCCGAAGGGCAGCTGCACCGATCCCTTGCCGTCGCTCGGCAGCGGATTGATGGCGCGGTCCAGGCAGAAGCGGAAACCGGTCGTCTCTTCCGGCTCGCCGGCGATCAGGGCGTTCGGGTCGCAACGCCGCCAGGCCGATACCGGCTGGGTCGCATAGAGCTGGTTGAACATCTGGATGCCGCCGTTCAGCGCCATCTTGTAGAGCCCGGGCTGCAGGCTGTCGTACAGCCGGTAGCGCGATTGCGGCGAGGTCGAGTTGTAGGCCTCGCCGCCGTCCACGTAGAGCGTGGGCACGACGTGGAACAGCGCCTTCGCCCGTCCGTTGTTGCCCTGGTCCCGTTCCGGGATGTTGGGCGCGGCGGGATCCGGCTTGCTGATCGGATATCCGTTGTTCACGTACTGCGCGAGCTTGATCCGCGCCTGCAGCGTGCGCACGAGGTTGGCCTTCAAGGCCTCGTGCTGGGCGCCGTTCTTCAGCCCGATCTCGTCGGTGAGCATCGCGTCCCAGGTCACGATGTACGGCCAGTCCATCGGGAAGTTGCTCCACGCCTGCTGCGCGCCGGAGTTCAGCGTCATCTGCAGCTGGTACCACTGGTTGGTGTGATACAGCGACGCGACGATGTTGTTGGCCTCCCAGGCCATCACGCGGTTGCGGTCGACGCCGTTGGGCAGGCGCTCGTTCACATGCATGAAGTGCGGGGCCAGCTCGAACACGCCGAAGGTGTTGAAGGGCCAGCCGCGCACCTCGCCGGCGCCGACCCAGGCGCCACTCTTCTGCTTGTCGGCCGCGCGGATGAACCACTTCTGGTTGCCCTCCAGCCCGAAGGTGTGGGCGAGTTCCCACTGCTGCAGCGCGCCCCAGTTGGTCAGCGAGATCTTGGCCCGCTCGGTGAAGGCCGGGACCGTGAAGGCTCCGGCGTCGGCGCGGGCCATCGTGGTGGTGTTGGCCTTGGACTTCAGGTAGCGACCGCCGACGATGGCGCCGGTGGCCTGGTTCGGATCGTCCGCATTGCCAAGGAATGAATTCGGCGAGAAGCCCATGCCCAGGAAGATCGCCTGGATCTCGTCGCGCTGCGCGTCGGTGAGGTGACTCCAGTCGCCGTACTTGCCGTTGGGATTCAGATGCGATTGCAGCCAGGTCCGTGCCCGCGTGTGGATCGCCAGCGTGTCCTGCTTGCCGTTCGCGAAGGTGCCGCCTTTCAGGAAGGAGCCGCCGGCTGCGGCGGCGTTCTCCTCGGGCCACACGTCCATCGGGTGGATCGTCGGCAGCCATGCGTTCCAGTCGGGGAACTGCAGCGGGATCTGGATCTCGCGGACGTTCATCGTCTTGGTCACGTCCATCACGCTGTCGATGTCCGCCTGCGTCAGCGCGAGCGGCTGATCCAGCGGCTTGCCGAACAGCGCCTTGGTCGCCTGCGTCGCGTTGTCGAGCACCGCGGCGATGCCGGCGCCGGCCGCCCATTCGACGGTGGGTTTCGCGTCCAGGCCCGGCCCGGGCTGGTAAGGCGGATTCCAAGGCGTGGCCTGGGCCACGTGCGGCACGTCGCGCTGGCTGTAGCGGATGTAAGCGGCGATCTGCTTGCCCTGCGCGTCGCTCAGGCCGTGGAAACGCGCGCGCTGGACGATCGAGTTGTTGGAGTAGTTGAAGTACTGCAGGTCGCGCCCGTCGACCGCATGGCAGGAGGCGCAGGCGGCCTTGAGGTTGCGGTTGACGATGCTGGACTTCTTCAGCAGGCCCAGGCCGTGCCACAGCGCGTCGCCGGCGGTGACGTCGGCGGTGAGCGTCTTGCCGGCGGCCTTCTCGGCGCCGATGTCGGCGCGCTGCACGGTGTCGGTCGCGAGGCTGCGGCCCTGGGCGTCCTGCAATTGCAGCTCGACGATGCGGTAGCCGTTGGATTCGCCGTCGGTGCCGTTGAAGCGGAACTGCACGCGGTTCACGCCGGCGACGAGGCGCGCCTTCGCCGTGGTGTCGAGCACCAGGCTCATGCGCGTGGTGTAGAGGCCGCCGCGCGTGAGGCCGCCCTGGACGCGCTCGGGATCGGCGAGCTTCATCGTGGCGTCGGTGATGTCGACCCACGGGACGCTGGCGGCCTGGGCGGTCGAGGCGCCGCCCAGCACGCGCACGCTCGCCTTGACCAACGTCGTGGGCTGGGTGGTGGCCTCGAACTCCGGCGCGCCGAAGAAGCCGCAGCGATGGCAGACGAACCACAGCTGATTCACCTTCGCGAGATCACCCGTGGAGATCGTCAGGCCGGCCTCGGCCACCACCGGCGCCGACGGCGACCCGTCGCCCAGCACTTCCAGCGGAAGCTGCAACACAGAGGCTGTCGGCGGAGGCGGTGCGGGGGAGCCGGCGCCGGTGCGGGTGCGGGTGCGGGCGACGGCGCGGGTGTAGGAGAAGGTGCCGGTGCAGGAGCCGGAGGAGTGGGAGAGGGGGCGGGCGCTGGTGGCGGCATCGGTGACGGTGCGGGCGCCGGTGTCGGTGTCGGTGTCGGGCCTTGCGCATCCGTGGCCAGCAACTGGAAGCGCTGGTTGTCGTTGTTGCCGCAATCCCATTGCTGGAGGCGGCCGCCGACGGCGACGCTGAATTCCTTCACGTCCAGGCACTTGCCGGAGTGCTTGGCGGCGATGTTGAAGGCATCACCCTTGGCCGTGACGGCGAAGCGCTGGTTCGCGCCGCCGACGTAGCCCCACTGATGGATCAGCGCGCCGTTCGCCGTGGAGATCTCGCTGACATCGAGCGCCTTGCCGCTGTTGACGTTGAGGAAGGCGTAGCTGCCGTCGGCCGCGGCGCGGACTTCGAAGCGCTGGCTCGATGCGTTGCTGCAGGCCGCTTGAAGCGTCAGCGCGCCGTCCGTGGCGGCAGCGCCTTCGATGTCCACGCACAGGTTCGATTGGACGCCGCGCACGCGGTACTGCCCCACGGGCAGCAGACCGCGCGGGGCCACGTCACGGGGATACAGGAAGAACTGGTGCACCGCCTCCGCGGTCAGGCAACTGGCCTGCTGGATCTGCACGCCGTTGGCGGCGGACCGGCCGGGCAGGGTGAGGCACTTGCCGCTGGACACGTTGACGACGCGGACCCGATTGCCGTTGGCGCGCCACAAGCGGAAGCGTTGCGCGTCGCCGTCGTTGCTGCCGGCTTGCTGGATCGCCGCGCCGTCGGCGCGCGAGGCCCCGGCCAGCTCCAACACCTTCGAGGTGCCGGCATTGACCAGCTTGTAGAAACCGTTGCCTTGGACGCTGAGGTCGAACGCCTGGTTCAGGCCGTCACCGCAGGCGTTCTGCTGGACGCGCCCGCCGTCCGCCGCACTGGGCACGGCCTCGACGCACTTGCCGGTCAGCGCGTTCATGAGGACGTAGCGGCCCGCGGCCACCACCGGGGACGGATCGGCGGCCAGCGCCTGGGCGCTCGCGCGATCGGAGGATGCCGTGCCGGTCGTGTCCGCGGAGGCGGCCATCGAGTCCGGCGAGTCGGCGCCGCCGCAGGCGCTCAACAACAGGCTGACGGCCAATGCGATCGTGCTCGGTGCGGCGTGGAGCTTTCCGAAGTCCGGGCGGGAAGAAGGGGGCATGCGCGTCTCTCGTTGTGAGTCGACGGTCATTCTTCCCGCGCATTGAAAGCGATTCCAATGGAGAGTCGCAAGAACTGCAATCAGCAGTAAGCGTCGATAGGCAACTACCTCTTCCGGGTGTGTGTGGCCGCACTCTGTCGGGGACTGCGTGCCTGCCGCAATGCACAAGGTGGCATCGGGGGCAACTTCTTTCAGGGCTTGCAACACGAGACGTTGCGTTGATTCGCATTCGATCCCGGCCCGCCGTTCCCTTCCAATCTTGAGCCCCTCTTTGCTTGCTTTGAGCTTTGGGGGCTAAGGAGACTCTGCAAAACCCCGCACTGATCTGCCTTGCAAGAGCGTGATGGTTCGGGGAGCATGCTGCTCATGAAGCGGCTCGGACTTGGATTCAATCTCTCCACGAAGAAGACGCGCAAGCGCGAGTTTCTCGAGGAAATGGAGCATGTGGTGCCCTGGGGCGTCCTGGTGCAGGTTGTCGACCCGTACTACCCGAAGGCCAAGACCGGGCGTCCGCCGTTCCCTGTAGAGACGATGCTGCGCATCCATTACCTGCAGCAGTGGTTCGGCCTGTCGGACCCGGCGATGGAAGAAGCGTTGCACGACGTGCCGCTCTACCGCGAGTTTGCGCGGCTTGAAGGCGCAACGGACCGACTTCCCGATGAGACGACGATCCTGCGCTTCCGCCACCTCTTGGAGAAGCACAACTTGGCCGTGGACATGCTGCGAGTGGTCAACGATCTGCTGGGATACAAGGGATTGATGCTGCGCTCGGGGACCGCTATAGATGCCACGCTGATCGCGGCGCCGAGTTCCACCAAGAACATCGAAGGCGAGCGCTATCCGGAGATGAAGCAGTCCAAGAAGGGCAACAACTACTACTTCGGGATGAAGGCGCACATAGGCGTGGACGCGGCCTCGGGGCTGGTGCACACCGTCGTCACGACGTCGGGCAACGTCAGCGATATCAACATGGCCGGAGCGCTGCTCCACGGCGATGAAGAGGCCGCGTTTGGCGGCGCGGGCTACCAAGGGGTTCACAAGCGCCCCGAAGCCGCAGGGCCGACGTGGCACGTCGCGATGCGCCCGGGCAAACGGCGCCTGCTCAATCCGTTCATCGAGCCTGATTTCGTGGCTGAGCGAGCGGAGAAGATGAAGGCCAGCATCCGGGCCAAGGTCGAGCATCCGTTCCGGGTGTTGAAGCGGCAGTTCGGCTTCACCAAAGTCCGGTACCGCGGACTGTTCAAGAACACCAGCCAGATCGTCACGTTGTTCGCGCTGTCCAATCTGTGGATGGCTCGCAAACAGCTGATGGAGATGCGGGGATGAGTCCGCCGGAAGTGGCCGAAACGGCTGCTTCAGGCGCTGAAAACAGCGCCCGAACAGCTCGAAAGAGCACGCTCAAGAACTGACCCCGATGCTGAGCGGCGAGTGCGTCGCGAAAGCGGACTCCTCATGCGTCGCAGATCGCGTTTTGCAGACCTTCCTTAAGCGAACTGGTCGAGGTGTGCGGCGCGCGGTTGTCGATCCGGTTGGACAACAGGCCCGAAGCCGTTGCCCGGGCGTTATGCGACTTTGTTTCGCATAAAGGCATCGAACTACGTCACTTTCACCCTGGTCAGTCAAGCCAGAACACCTATGTCGAGCGTTTCAACAAGAGCTATCGCACCGAGGTCCCGACCGGTCCAACTTCGATTCGCTGGCCGAGGTGAGGGCGGGACTGTTGACTGGCTTTATGGTTATAGAACCATCGACCCGACGAATCGCTGGGTCGAGTACAGCCGGCCGAGTAACGCGTGAACGTTTCCCTGACCTCATTTTTGACTGATGGTGTAATTCATAAAGGCTTCCGCGGCAATCCTCAACGTGCTTTCCTCAGTGATCTGGATTAGCGGATCAATCCTCGGTATCGGCCGCTGGATTTCGGGCGTCATCGCGTATCGTTAAGACCGTCATCGTCGCGGTCTAGAAATACCCTCGCATGTTCCAAGAACAGACCTGGATATTGGAACTGCGAACCGTGCCCCGCATCTGGATAGACAATCAACTGAGCCTTCGGAATGGCTTGCGCCAGCATGTACGAATTAATGGTGGGCACCATGATGTCGTCGCTTCCGTTGACGATAAGCGTTGCAGGCTTGAACTGCTTGAGGCGTTGAATCCAATCTGCATGAGATCCGCGTTGCCCCCAGGCATGGATCGCTTTCCCCTGGGCGGCTGCTACCGCTCCACTGTTCATGGCGCCATCGGGCTCACCAGTCCGTTGCTTCAAGCGCGCCATGAAGCGATGTGCTGCCGCTTGGCCCGCAGAAGAGGGCGAAAAGAACAAAAATGGGCGAGCGTTGCCATAGTCGCCTGCCTTAATGGCTTCCGCCAGGGCATTGACCACTGCTGGCGAGGACTCCTGCATGTCCTGCCCTCCACGCGGGCCAGTCCCGGCAAGGATCACTCTGCGCACTCGACTGGGGAAGCGAAGGCCAAGGTCTTGCGCAACGAAACCGCCGAGAGAAAAGCCGAACACATCCACCGTCTTCATGCCCAGCGCATCGAGAAGGCCGATGGCATCATCAGTCATCCCTTCGACGCTGTCAGATGGTGTCCCGGTACTAGATCCAACGCCGCGACCGCTCATCAAGATGACAGTCCTATCCTGCGCCAATCCGTCGACGATGAGCGGGTCCCAGCCGTCCATGGTTCCGGTGAAGTGCTGCAGGAGGAGAATTGGTGTTCGGGAACCGTTGCCGATCCGACGATATGCAATCTGCGCAGTTCCTACAGTCGCATACTCGTTGGGCGCTGTCGAGAAGTCCGAAGAAATCTGCGGTGGGCCGGCGGCATCGGCCGCTCCCGCTGACATTAGTCCGCTTGCTAACGTTGCTGCAATCAGAGCAGCTGAAAGTTTTGCTCGGAGAAGAGTCCGAAGCGAAGTAGATTGATTGGATTTGTTCATGACCTATTCTTTACCAAGTTGACTTAACTTAACTTAAATTTTGCCTCGCTTGAGCACCTCGTCCATCGACGATTTAATTTCACAGCGCGCCAGCTCGGTGGCCAGATACCTACGAGGTCTATCAAAAAGACCCCCGCAAACTACCTGCGGCAATTTCATATTGGGGTAAGCTACAAACTGGCTCGCATTCATCGCGTCGCGTCTACGAACCTAGCGATTGCCTAGCGATTAATGCGGATGTCCGAGATTTCAATAAGCACCCCGGTAGAGGATTGAAACATTGAGTTCTGCGCCTCCTTGGCAATAATTCGTCGCAGCATTGGGAACTTCAGCCCATCAATAGATATGTAATCAAAGCAGTAATGGGCGCCACTCCCGATTGCTTGGAAGTCAAATCGGCGAAGTAATGACTGCTCGTCAAAGTAAAAGAACTGCTCCTTGCTATGAACTGGAATCCTGTCCGGGAAGATGACGCGAAGAGCTCGCCAGGGTTTGTCCCCATACTCTGCCAAGGGCTTTATTTCCTCCACTACAAAGTCCGGCTCTGCAAGGACAAACGGCACGTTCAAGTACTCCCACATCGCGTAGCTGACAAACGCCAGTCGGTCCAACTGGTCCCATGGGTCAGCTAGCTGCTGCGAGTGGATGCGATGGTGAAAGTCTTCACGCCTTTCCAGGATGGTGCCGTCCAGCGAGCGAATGGAAACCAGCTTGCTCGTGTAGTGCCCGCGGCGACCTTGCGAAGGGTAGGGGGCGGTAACAACCTCAGGCTTGTGGGTATCGATGTTCATGACCACTGAAGGAAACCCATCTGGATGACCTTTGAATGGAAACAGCCCACCCTTAAACGATACGGTGACATCAAGACTTTTCACGCTGCGCCAGTTCTCAAGCCCTCCATGGGCCTCGATCGCGCTTTTCAACAGATCATTCATTTCGTTGCTCCTGCTGAGGTTTTGGGGGGATGCGCTGACTCGGGGTGCTACCGCACCGACCATCGCGCTGGTGCTGAGGGCCAATAGGGCTTCTCGACGGTTCAATCGATTCATTGGTATGGCGTTTCCGTGTCAATAGAGTGATCTGCTGGCCTGGCGTTCGCGAAGTGCATGTCGGTGCCTCTTGTCGTGGTCGTAAGTACATAGCGCGAGCGCTCGATGGCCTGCGTTCAGACCCACAAGAGCTCTTCAGAAGTGGTGCCACCTCACAGCTGGTGGCAGACCTCTGCCAATGGCTCGTGGCTGCGGATGGCGGGAGCGCCACTTTGCTGCTCATTTAATTCACGACAGACATCACGCATCCAAGCTTTAAGATTGCGAACGCAATTAATAATAGATCTCTCGTGCGTGCGCCAGCAAGTGTCGAGCAAACGCCGTGCGATCCGAGGGGTCTTTTCTCACAAGGCTTTGCAGCCCGTTGCATCTGGCGGCATCCACGCTGGCGGTGGCCGCGGCCATGAGGACGGGGGGCGAGGTCAGTAGCAGTAACGTGCGCGTGAGGCCGGCGCCATGCACTGCGACGGCGGTGCCCAATTGGTGGGCGGCGAACACTCATCCGACCACGAGGCCGCCCTTTGGCGGCCGCCGACAAAGTCTGCGGCGACGTCACGCTGCTGATCAAAAATGCAGGCATTGCCGAGGTAGTGAGGCTTCCTGGCCCTGAGCTCGATCGACTCGGCATGCCATCCCGTGGAGAACAATGGCTTCGGTCCGCTGCGCCTTACCCAGGCCTTTGAACCGACCGATTCTTTCTTGCCCACGGCGGCGGTGCCGTCCTGAACGTGCGGTCGGTGGTGAGTGGGATCAGCGGATCGGTACTGGGCAGCTACAGCATGGGCAAGTCAGCGGCGTGGGCTCTCACCACCGGCACCCGCATTGAGATGGCTGCCCATAACACGCTGTTGCTGGGGCTGCACGTTGGATTCATTGACACTGACCTCGCCGCGGATTTGAAGCGCCCAAGTCGTCGCCTGACTCTGTCGTGAAGACCCCTACGGCCTCCTGGAGTCGGGTGAGAGCGAAGTGTTGACCGAGAGATGACTGACTAGGTGTGAAGCTTCAATAGGTTGTGTCGGGTGTTCACCGGGCTGAATTTGAGAGACTGGAGATCGCCAAACCCCCAGTCACTCAGGAGAGCAGTCGGATGAACACCCACAAGCATGTCCGACGCACCTTCACGCGTCGACTACAGATGGTCCAGCAGCTCATCCTCGAAGGCTTCTTCTTCGCCCAAGCCGCAGCCGAGCACGGAGTGATCCCGGCGACGGTCCGCAAGTGGCTGGCTCGCTATCTCGCCGGCGGTGAGTCCGCGTTGGAGGATGCGTCCTCAAGGCCAGCCAAGTCGCCGCGTTCTATCTCTCCGGCCAAGGCCTTGTTGATCGTGGAGCTGCGGCGTCGGCACCTGCTGCAAGCACGCGCCGCCCGAGCTGTGGGCGTGTCCGAGTCGACCGTCAGCCGTGTGCTGGCAAGCGCCGGGCTCTCCAAGCTCAGCGACCTCAAGCCGGTCGAGCCGGTGCAACGCTACTAGCACGAGGCGCCAGGAGATCTGCTGCACATCGACACGAAGAAGCTCGGGTGCATCGTCAGGCCCAGTCATCGCGTCACCGGCGACCGCCGTGACCGCGTTGAGGGTGCTGGATGGGAGACCTTGTTCGTTGCCGTCGACGACCACGCGCGCATCGCCTTCACGGAGATGCAGCCCGATGAAAAGACACCGCAGGCCGTGCAGTTCCTGCGCAATGCCACGGCGTACTACGCGTCGTTGGGCGTGCGGCTCAAGCGGCTCCTGACCGACAACGGCGCAGCCTTCAGATCGCGCGACTTCGCGGTCGCCTGCAAGGATCTGGGCATTCAGCATCGCTTCACGCGGGTCTATCGACCGCAGACCAACGGCAAGGCTGAGCGCTTCATCCAGTCGGCGTTGCGGGAGTGGGCCTACGGCTGGACCTACCAGAACTCCAGGCATCGGACCGCCGCCTTGGCCAGCTGGATGCACCACTTCAACTGGCATCGCCCGCACAGCGGCATCGGTGACGTCGCGCCAATAACCAGGCTCAACGCTTCAGGAGATAACGTCTTGACGCTTCACAACTAGGTCCATGCTGGCCTGACTGCGCAGCCCCCGATCCAACTCAGTGCCGGGCAAGGCTGAGCCGTCTCGCCGCCAGCATCGCAGGGCGTTGGCGGCGATAGGCGCTACTTTGCATGGCTCCCATGACCGACCAATCGCTGCCGGTGCGCCGCCACATTCGCTTTGTTGCCGCAGGTTTGGAATGAGTGCCAGCGCCGGGTCTTGGCCTTTGTGTTGTCGTAAAACAGGGCTCCGCAGGCGTGGTTGGCGCAGACCTTGATGCGATCCCACTGCCCAGCGCGGCTTACGACCGCAAGGTCGAGTAACGCCAACGACGCCAGCCCCTCCTTCACCGGTACGGGCGTAGCCACTCCGTCGATCCCGAACAAGTAGACCCATGGCAGTTCTCCCGCAATCTCATTGATCTCGGCTATCTCCGAACCCGCGTCGCCATGGACCTGGCGGATCAACACCGTTCTGAAACGCAAGGCCTGCGCCAGCGGCTTCCCCTGAGGGAACTGCACACCGGGATAGCCAAGCGCCGCGCAGTCGGCCGCGCCCGGCACGCGCAACAGGTCGATAGGGCTGAATCCGACGCCATGCGAATTCAGGAACAGCACGAGCCGCTCGGCGGCTACCGCAGGGGAAAGATCGAATAGCGCCATGGCGATGCCTCGTGGGGACAGAAGACGGTGGACGGAAGTGTCAAAGATTTCGCTTGCATGATTGTATCGTAATTGGCATAGTGGCTTTAGCCCATTACATTGATGGGCAGCGTTTTTCGACCGCAACCTAGGAACCAAGATGTCTCTTCTGTCTGCCCTGCAATGGCGCTACGCCACCAAGAAGTTCGATTCCACCAAGCGCCTTTCACCGCACAGCGTGGACGAGTTGATGCAAGCCGTGAACCTTGCGCCGTCTTCCTTCGGACTGCAGCCGTTCCATGTCTTCAATGTGACGGATGCCGGCCTGCGCGAGCAGATTGGCGGTGCCACGATGAACCCGGGACAAGTCAACTCCGCTTCGCACCTCCTGGTGTGGGCCGCGTCCACCCGCGTGGGGCCAGAGATGGTCAGTGAGTTTGCCGATCGTGCTGCCGCCATTCGCCGGGTGCCGCGAGAGTCTTTGGCTGGCCGCGAGACCTTGATCAACAGCCAACTCGGTAAGCTGGATGAAATCGGTCGTCTGGCATGGGCTCAGCGACAGCTGTATCTGGCCATGGGCGTGCTGGTGGCGGCGGCCGCCGAGGCTGGCATTGATGCATGTCCGATGGAGGGGTTTGACTCCGCCAGCGTCGATCGCATCCTCGGCCTCGAAGCCAAGGGCTTGCGCGCGACCACCTTCACGCTGCTGGGCCATCGTGCCAGCGACGATCCCTTTGGCCCCCGTGGCCAAGGTGCGCAAGTCCCTGGGTGAACTGGTCACGACCGTCTGAGGGCGCAACATGCTCACGGATACGCGCATCGTGGTGACTGGCGCCGGCGGCGCTTTGGGCCGGCTGGTGTGCCAAGCCCTGCTGTCGGCCGGCCACAAGGGCGTCGTCGCCGGCTCCAGGATGCCCGCAAAGCTGGGCCACCTGGCTGCCGCCGGCGCAATACCTGTGCTAGCTGACTTTGACCAGCCCTTCACACTGGAGGCCGCATTTGCCGGCGCCAGCCAGGCGCTCATCATCTCTACCGACGCGCTGACGGTGCCGGGCCATCGTCTTGTCCAACATGCGGCCGCTCTGGCGGCGGCGCTGCGGCAGCAGGTAGGCCATCTGGTCTACACGTCCATGCCGGACCCCGCGCGCAGCGTGGCGATTCCATTTGCTGCAGACCATGCGGCCATGGAGGAAGGGCTGCGCCATAGCGGCCGCCCCTGGACGAGCTTGCGCAACAGCTGGTACCAGGAGAATCTGCTGGCCTATCTGCCGCAGATCGTGCGGGACGGCACCTGGTTCACCGCTGCCGGTGCCGGCCGGATCGCCTTTGTTGCCCGAGAAGACGCCGCTGCGGCGGCCGCCGCTGTACTGGCGACCCACCAGGACCGAGGCGTGATGGACGTTGCAGGCCCCCAAGCCTTGACGATCGACGACATTGCCGCCGTGGTGGCGCACATCCTTGGCCGCAGCCTCCGCGTAGTGCACACCACGCCGGACGTCGTGCAGCGCGAGATGCTTCGACAGGGCGTGGACCCGGTCATCGTCGGCATGGTGTCGATGACCGAGGCCAACCAACGCGCGGGCCACTTCGACGTCAGCGGCGTTGAGTTGAACACATTGCTAGGCCGAGCGCCCCGCCCCCTGGAATCCTTTGTGAAAGCCCACCAGCGCGATCTGCTGGCCCCGGGCGTCTGACCCCCCCAAGTGACTGGAATTCTCATGACTGAAGCCAAACGACATCCCTTCCTCGATGACCTTGCCGAGGACGTGATCCTCACATCATCCATCTTGCGCGGTTCCGTGAAGGGCCGACGCGACGTGCTGAAAGTCGTCAAAGCTGGCGCGGCCCAATACGCCCAGCAGACCCCTATCGTGTTGGGGGACGTCGGTGACCGCAGTTATTTCGAATATGCGGTCACCTTGAAAGACGGCACGTCGGGCACGGGCCTGGTGTCAATCCGCCGGGACGGCAGGCGGCAGGTGACCAGCCTGGAGATCTGCTTCAGCCCTTTGCAAGTGGTCTTGTCCATGGCCCAGGGTACGCGTGACCTTCTGGCTGACGAGTTCGATGTCGGCCTGTTTGTCTGAAGGTGCCACCATGCGTGCGATTCGTTTGGTGGCCTACGGCGACGCGATAGACGGGGTGGAGGTGCATGACCTGCCCGAACCGCCTCCACCGGGACCGGGCGAGGTGCTGATCCAGATGTGCTACGCACCCGTCAACGTCAGTGATCTGATGGTTGTGTGGGGCGTCTACAGCTGGAAGCCGCAGCCACCCGAAGTACTGGGGAACGAAGGCGCCGGCGAGGTTTTGGCGGTGGGGGAGGGCGTTACCGGGCTTGTGCCCGGCATGCCCGTGGCGGTGCCTTTCATGGCGCGCTCCTGGCGGGAACGTCTGGTTGTGCCCGCCAGCCTGGCGGTGGCCCTGCCCGCCGATGCCGACCTGCAGCAATCCTCCATGGCCACGATCAATGCGGTTACCGCCTCGATGTTGCTCGATGACTATGTAGACCTGCAGCCCGGTGATGCCGTGGTGTTCAACGCAGGCACGTCGGGACTGGCGCAGTGGCTGGTGGGTTTGGCTCGGGGCCGTGGCTTGCGTGCCATCGCGCTGGTACGGAAAGAGGCCGATATCGCCCGCGTGCAGGCGATTGGCTGCGAGGTGGTTCTGGTGGACGAGGACGGCGTGGCGAGCGCACCGGCCCTGCGCGGCTTGAACGTGCGGCTGGCGCTCGACGGGGTTGGCGGTGCCTCGGCACGGCGTTTGGCAGAACTGTTAGCCGTCGGTGGCAGCCTGGTGGCCTATGCAGCAGCCAGCCATGAGCCGATGGAGGTGTCCGCCCAGCACCTCATCTTCAAACGCATCAACGTGCACGGGTTCTTCGAAGGTCACCCGGAGAACGCCTCGCGGGTGCCTGGCGTGCTCAACCGGCTCAAGGAGTTCCTGCGTCCGAATGGCATCCGCCAGCCCGTTGCTGCGGTGTATCCAATGGCTCAAGTGAAGGAAGCGGTGGCCCACGCCCTCAAGGGTGGCAAAGTCTTGCTGTCGTTTGGAGGCGACCGGCAGTGATCCGCGACGCCCGTGTGCAACACTGAGCACGCGAACCCGCGCTAGCGATGCGCCCACGAGCTCCTCCCGATGTGCAGGCGCTCGCTTGAAGGCCTCGCCAAAACGGCCTTGTGTGTCGAGTTGCAGCGAGAAGTTCTCGCCACACAGGCCGAAGCACTGCCCCCGCATGTGAACCTCGGCAAACCGCTGTTGAAGCTCGCGGGTTCAGTGCCAAAAGGCGGGGATCTTGGCGCGTACTTCAGCCTCGAGGAAGAATCGACGCAGGAGTTGGCGACGCTCGTGCTGTACCTATGCGAGGAGTTGATCGAGTACCTCGTCGCGTTGCTGGAGCGCATCGACGATTTGAATGTCAAGCTTGAATCGCTGGCGAAGTCGGGGAGGGCGGGCGTGTACTGAAATGGACCGCGACAACGCCATGAGCAGGCATGCTCTGATATCCCGGTAAGACATGCCGGGCAAAACCGAAAGCTGGCGCCGCCTTGAGCCGACTTAAGCAGGTAGGCGAATCTCCTTGAGTCGATGCTCATCAATGACAACACCACGCGCCTGGCCGGTATGAGGATCCGCAGCCATTCGTTCTCGGCCTTGGCGTCGCTGCGAACGAGCCGCCGCACGGCGGCGAGGTCGAGATCGCTGCCTCCATCGATACCCAGTGCCTTGCGGAAGGATCCGACTTTCTCGTCCTACGAGCACGCTGCCCGCGTCAGCCATGAATTGGGTTCCTCCTTTAGTACTGGACGAGGCAGCGAGGCCAAGCGCTTGAGGATTTCGATTTCCATGTCTAACCCTCAAACAACACGAGTTGCCCCTGTTGCAGATGGTGAAGCCGGACCCTTGACGACTTGCTCTCACGCATGAGCGGCCGCATAGCGGCTGCGAACGATCGGCCGGTGGCGTTGGGCGACAGCCGCGCGAGTCGAGCGGCGGTCTCAAGCCTGACCCGCAACACCGGGCTATCAAGCGGATAGCTGTTGCGGAGGCTCACGTTCCCAGGACAAGCCCTGCCGGATCGAATCGCTCAATCAGGCGCCCCATCAGTCTGCAAAGTTGCGCGATGTCGTCATCGCTAGTTCTCCACGACGACACGCTGATTCGAAAGGCGGCTTGCCCTTCCCATGTCGTGCTGCCGAACCAAACTGTCCCGGAGTCCTGTGCAGCCTTGACCACAGCACGTGTTTTCTGATCTGTCTCACATCGAGCAAGGACCTGGTTCAGCACCACTCGGTTCAGTACCGTGTATCCGGCGGCCTTCAGGCTTTCCGCAATGAGGGCCGCCTGCGCGATGTGGCGCGATACCAGATCGTCGACGCCACTGCGCCCCAGCGATCGCAGTGCCGCCCAAACTGGAATCCCACGAGGACGCCGGGAGAAGTCAAGGGTGAGATTCTTCTGAGCGCTGGCCGTTCCCGCGGCGTAGGCAGCGTCGCTGTTCATTGCAGCAGCCAAGGACTGCGGATCGCGACAAATGGCCATGGCGCAGTCGTACGGCGTATTCAGCCATTTGTGGCCGTCGACGACCCAGCTGTCAGCGTCCTCAACGCCCTCGGTCAAAGACTTATGGCCACGCGTCGCACGGGCCCAGAGTCCGAAGGCGCCGTCAATATGCACCCAGGCGCTGGCCTTCCGTCCTTGCGCCACAAGCTCGGAGAACGAGTCGAATTCACCGGTATTCACCTCTCCTGCCTGAAGACAAAGGATGGTCAGGGCATCGAGTGGCGGCACTCTGTCGACGATGATTCGACCAAACTGGTCCGTCGGAACCGAGGTAATGTCATCAGTTCCCAGGCCAAGGATGCGTAGCGCCTTCAACACTGTAATGTGCGTTTTGTCTGAAACGACGGCCTTGATCCGTGGCGCCCCGTTAGTCCCGGCCCGATCGACATCCCATCCCGCTCGAACCAAGAGCGATCGCCGTGCGGCGGCCAAGCAAATCAAGGCACTTGAGGAGGCCGATGTCCCAAAGCCGATCGCACTCCCGCGGGGCAAATCGAGTATTTCCAACAGCCAGCGGGAAGCGATCTCCTCAACGGCGGCGCTGACAGGAGAGGTCACCGCCAAAGGTGCACCTTGGTCCCACGCAAGCATCAAGCGCTCCACCGCTGCGGCCACTGGAAGCGCCGCGCCTACGACGAACCCGAAGTAACGAGGTCCGTTGCTCGCCACCGTCGCTGGCGAGCCCACCTCATCGAGAATTCGAAGTGTTTCATGAGGATCGCAACCGATTTCCGGCAGATGCTCATCGAACTTCGCTAGCGCATCGATGGCCGCTGCATCGGGCACAACGCGTCTCGTGTCGATTCCAGCGATATAGCTGACGGCGCGGGCGTCCGCCGACATTTGCAGAGTGAGTTCTTGAATGGTATTCATATACGAGTTAGGTCTACTCTGCTCTGCTCGATACCGACTCGGAAGTTCGCGCGGCTGATGGATTCGATGCCGCAACTTCGACCAGTGAACAGAACAGTTTTGTGTTGAAAGATGGTGTGATTGGTTTGCTTGTAGGCACGAGCGCCTCAATGCTTGCAACCCGTGCCGTGTATGTAGGAACTTGCTTCTCGTAAAGTTGCGCCCCAGTCTTCACGACGCGTGCCACGCCGTCTCGGCCAAGCACAGGCTTCGGGTGATGAGTGTCACGTCCGCTGCAAGATCGTCGAGGAAGGGGTGGCGCCGAGGCGCAGTCGTCTTGTCGATGTCCGTCACGAAGAGATCCTTTGCTTCGAAAGAAGATTGAAGTCGGGGCGGCGTCAGCGCGCCGTCGACGCGAATCATGAAGGATCTCTTGACAAAGTGCAATTGCACATATATTGTTGTGCCGCATGAGCAAAGATCTCGGTTTAGATCAGTGTCACTGCTCCGCGTTTCGACGCGGAGCGAGGCACATCGCCCGGTTGTATGACCGCCATCTTGCCCCACAGCAGATCAAGTCGTCGCAATTCACTTTGCTTACCGCCGTTAGCTACAACCCAGGCGTTCAAATCAGCGACCTGGCTGAGATCATGGTGATGGAGCGCACGACCCTGGTCCGCGCGCTTAAGCCGCTCATTGAGGCTGGTTGGATTGAAAGCAAGAAGGCCAGCACGGGTCGTGCGCTCTCGTTCGATCTGACCAAGGAGGGTCGGAAGAAGGCGGCTGACTGCTTTCCACTTTGGAAGGCGGCGCAGGTCGAATTCGAGTCCACGCTGGGCGACAAGCGCGCGGCTTCCATCCGAGACAACAACCTCGTTGTCTGCGCTGCGGCACGGGCTGCAACTTAAAACGACAACTAGCGAACGTAACGCTGTCTGGTTTGGCGAGGCTCACGCCTCTTGGACCCCGGACCAGAATATTTTCTAGAGAAATACAGCTTATAGTGTAATTGCACATTGATATAGATCCGGAGCGCGTTGTCGCCCTCTCAGGCGGCCTTCCGAGCTAACCAAACAAGGGATTCCCGCGCCTTTTGTTCAGATGGCCGTGGCTATTTTGGATATCAACCAGCGCGACAGCGTCGAACGCGCTCTGGCGATAGTGGCGCCGTTGTATGACGCGCTCAACGATCCCCGGACGAAGAACACCGCTGCTCTCGTGACAAGGGCCACCACAGATGACTGGATCGACTGTGGCAGCGATGGCCAGTGCCTGACGCGGGACCAGATCATTTCGTTCTGGCAAACCTTCGGATATTCGGTGCCCAACCTCAAATGGGACCTCAAAGAGGTTCTTGTCACTGGCGATCGTGTGATTGTTCGAAGCGAGGCGTCAGGCACGCCCGCCACTGCTTTTTTGGCGTTCCCTATACCGGCAGGAGCTTCCAGGGTGTGTTGGCTGTCAACATCCACACAATCGAACGCGGAAAAATCAAGAAGTCCTTCCACGTTGAAAACTGGGTTGGAGCAATTCAGCAGCTGACTCAGAACTGACCCTTGAGGGCAGGGCACGCGACAGTGAGATCACTGGTGCCGTGCTTTCCCGGGTGCTTGGCAACAAACGAGCGAGAAATCAAGTGGCAACTATCGCTGTCATCGGCACGATGGACACCAAAGGTGAGGAGCATCAGCTACTGGCGGAACTGATCCGCGCCAGTGGGCACGCCGTCACAATCATAGACGTGGGGATTCGTCGTTCATCGTTCCCGGTCGACGTCACAAACGATCGGGTCGCCACCGCGGCAGGCGAAACCATTGGCGCTTTGGACGAATCTCGAAAAAGGGACGGCGCGATAGAAACCATGGGCCGAGGCGCTGGCGCCATCCTCCGGGAGCTGCAATCCAGGGGCGCGATCCATGCCGCCGTGGCTCTCGGCGGCGGAGGCGGCACAACTTTGGCCTCCTTGGCCTTCCAGCACCTGCCCGTTGGGTTCCCGAAGCTTATCGTCTCGACAATCGCGGGCCAGGAAATGCGCCCTTTTCTGCACGGTAGTGACGTCAGCATCACCTATGCAGTGCTGGACATCGCCGGTCTAAACCCGGTTACACGCAAGATCATCAGGAACGCAGCAGGGGCGATCTCTGGGATGGCTACTGCATTCGCGAGCGCGAAGCCGGACGAGCCCGATTCCGCGCGCCCAATGGTCGCGGTCACCGCCTTCGGCGTCACCTCTGAGGGTGTAAAAATCGCTCGCCGCCTGCTGGAAGAGCGGGGCTATGAACCCATGGTGTTTCACGCGGTGGGCACCGGCGGCGAATCGCTTGAAGCGCTTATACGCGCCGGGTACTTCCGAGGCGTCCTCGATCTGACGACTACGGAGTTGGTCGATGATCTGGTTGGGGGCGTCATGTCCGCGGGGCCCAACCGTCTGACCGCAGCCTCCGAATTGGGTGTGCCACAAGTTGTCTCCGTCGGCGCGCTGGACATGGCGAACCTCGGACCCAAGGAAGGTATCGCTACTGAGTTCAGAGCGCGTCGGCTGATCCCGCACAACTCCTTGATGACACTCATGCGCACGACCGTCGCCGAAAACACGGAGCTGGGCGCGCGCCTCGCGAAAAAGGTGTCGGCCACGCGCGGGCGAGCTTCGGTTGCGCTGCCTCTTCGTGGCACCTCGTCGATCTCCACCGCCGGCGGACCGTTCCACGACGGAGCTGCTGATGCGGCACTGTTTGCATCCATCCGTGCAAACCTGGCTCCAAACATCCGGCTTATCGAGATTGACGCCGAAATCAACGACGAGCGCTTCATCCGCGCTGCAGTCACCGAGCTGATCGAACTCATCTCCTCATCAAATCATGAAGCAAATGTCCGTCACAAAATCTGAAATCCTGGCCACGTTCCGTCACGAGGGCGCGGAGGGCCGGCAGCTCATCGGCGCCGGCGCCGGCACCGGTCTATCCGCCCGTACGGCTCGCGCCGGTGGCGCCGACTTCCTTGTTGTCTACAACTCGGGCCGCTTTCGCATGGCGGGGCGCGGATCACTGGCAGGCCTACTGGCATACGGAGACGCCAACGAAATCGTGATGGACATGGCGTCCGAGGTCTTGCCGGTTGTACCCGGTCTGCCCGTATTTGCTGGGGTTAATGGCACAGATCCATTCCGCCTCATGCCTCAATTCCTGTCGGGCATCCAGGCCGCTGGCTACGTAGGCGTCCAGAACTTCCCCACGGTAGGCGTATTCGATGGAGAGTTCCGCGCCAACCTCGAATCGACTGGGATGGGCTACGACCGTGAAGTGGAGATGATGAAGGCGGCATCTCAGCTGGGTCTGGTCACGGCCCCATACGTCTTCAACGTCGCAGAGACGGAGGCGATGGTGCGCCTAGCTGACGTCGATATCGTTGTCGCGCATATGGGCCTCACGACCTCCGGCGCCGTTGGGGCGAGCGTGGCCGTTGCGTTGGAGGAGGCGGCGCGACGATGCCAGCAGATCTGCGACGCCGCGCGACGACTCAAGCCCGAAGTTCTTGTCCTGGCGCACGGCGGACCGATCGCAACAAGTGCGGACTGGGAGTTCGTCCGTTCCAAGACTACCGGTTTGGATGGATTCCTCGGCGCGTCAAGTATGGAGCGATTGCCGGTCGAACAGGCGATCGCTGCAACGGTCGCATCGTTCAAACGAGTCCGATAAATCGAATCGCTGCATATCTCGTGACACGTCCAGTGCAACGCCTTCGAACACCCGCGGCTGGCGTTTGGGCCGCACTTGCCAGCACCTTTAGTCACTCGTCGCTAGGTAACCACTAAAGGAAGTGTCCTCATGAAATTCAAGTTCCTCTTCAAGGCCGGGCTCATCGCCTCGCTTTCCGCCATCACCGCTCACGCGGAAACTTTCGACAACTCCGGCGGCAGCAAGACCGACGCCTCAAAGACGGTGCCTATCACTCGCGCGGAAGTTCTGGCGGACCTGCAGATCTATCGTGAATCTGGCCTGGCACTCGTTGAACTCTCAGAGAACAGTGGTAACGACACCGTCGCGCGCGCAGAGGCTCGGGCCAAGTACACGCAGCTGAGGTATTCCCCTTACTACATAGCGCTAGTGCAACGCCTTAGCCAAGGTGCGAACAAGGACGACGCTGCCTCCACACGTTGAGGATCACGGCAGTGGCTCCAGGGAGTACGCTGGTGTCCGCACCTCTGGACTCCAGGGGTAACGAAGGCGGCAGTGACCCGCGAGAGTCGCCGGCCTTCATGATGACTTCGCTCTCCATATATAGATCCTCGGTTGGCACAGACGAAAGCCGCGTGCCGATTGTTCTGGCTGGATGAGCGGTGGCCAGCGCATCCCGCTCAGTGCGTCGCTGAGGCCATCTGCGACGTCGCGCCCGCAGTGTCTCCCACACTCTGAAAAGTACAGTGCGATCTTTGCCAACGTCCCACGAGACGACGATATCAACGTCGATGAGATCTCGGTCGTGGTTATGCTAGTCTGAATGGGCGATCTAGGCAAAGGCACAAGGCGGCCGATAGCGTACAGAGCCCTGCACCGCCCAGCAAAGCCTGGCGATATGTGCCTGTTTGATCAAAACTCCATCCGAAGATGACAGGTCCAGCAACACCGCCAAGTATGTAGACCGCGAACAGGGTGCCATAGATCCCACCGAAGGATCGACTGCCAAAGTAGCGCCGCACAGCGAATGGGATCAGATCGCCTTCCACTCCCAAGGTAAGGCCGGCTAGAAATGCACCCACCACGAGAGGCGGAACGGCTGGGCCCTGCGTCAATGCAGTAAGCGTCATGCCTACGGCACCAAGCAGAAACGAAGTGCCGCACACCAGTGATATAGACAGCCGATCCAGGAGCGCGCCGGCGACGAGTCGTCCCAGCATCACGCCAGCGCCAGAAAGACTGGCGATGAATGCCGCGTCGCCAGGCGAGATGCCCCTGTCGGTCAGCAGTGCCACGCCATGCACCGCAGTACCAAGCCCAGCGCTTGAGACGCTCAGAAGTACAACCAGCAGCACCCAATATCGCCTTTGTCGCAGCGCATCCGACAAGGAGGAGCTTCGCAACTGCTCAGGCTCGCCAACAGATTCCCGATGTTGCGCAGCGCGTCGACCGGCTCCCGAGAAAAGCAGCGCCCAGGCGAGCGCGCCGATGAGTAGCCCCGTCAGGCCCAAAACTATGTAGGCGTCCCTCCACCCACTCTTGGCTATCAGGCTCTGGGTGACAACCGGAAAGATGATGGCGCCCAGGCCGAGTCCTTGCATCGCGACGCCAAGTGCAAATCCCAGACGGCCGCCAAACCAACGTGAGACCTCCGTCAGATAGCCAAGGGGCGTGGTAGCTACCCCAGCCATGCCGATGCAAAACATCAACGCCGCAAGGGCCACCGGGCTGTTTGGGACCCACGATAGAGCGCAGGTCAGCACGCTCATTCCGATGATGGATGTGCCAATGACGCGAGCCGTCCCCACCCGGTCGATGAGTGGCCCGACCAGCGCTGCGCCCACGGCCATTCCCAGCATGCTCAAGACTGTTGCGAGGGACGTGATTGCGCGTCCCCAGCCAAAGTCCGCAGCAATGGGCTTAAGAAAGATCGCCAATGTACTGAAGTGAAGCGCGGCGAAGCCGCCGACCAACCCCAGCGCCGCCGCAGCGACAACTCGGGCGTGGAAGCCACGACCAGGCTCTTCCTTCGGGATGGACCTGTCTCGGTTGGAAGCAGGGCCGCGTTTCGAAATCATTGAGGTAACCCCTACGGCTGTCATGTTTTCATCATGATCAATGTGTCACTATGAGGTAAGAAGGTTTTCCCTTACGCCGGAGCAACGTCGCCGTGAACCCTGGCACTCTTTAGATGAGGCGAGCGGTGGTACCGAAATTACCGGTTGTTTGGTGCAAGAGCCACGAAAAGACCTGTCCTGATGGAGGCGCATCGGTTGACAAAGTGCAATTGCACACATCATCATGTCCACGTCTGCCATTCCACGAAAACTTCGATCGCCCAGATGAGGCTTCTTGCGCCGCATCCAGTCGCGGTTGCCGTGCGGCATCTGGATGCATCCCTCGTTTTCTGCGGCCTTACCAACCTACCCTCATGGCGCACTCCTTAGTCTCCAGCACTTTCCTGCACGGCAGCCAGCCGACCTCCGAGGCCAAGTCATGAAAGTCTTGGTATTAGGCGCTGGCGCAATGGGCTCGTACTACGGCGCGCGACTGATCGAGGCGGGCGCTGCAGTGTCATTTCTCGTTCGCACCAAGAGAGCCTCTGCGTTGCGCGCTGGTGGCCTCGTTGTTCGTAGCAGCCTAGGAGACTTCGAACACCCTGTAAGTGTCATAGAGACAGGGAGTGCGCTACCCATCGCGGATCTCGTGCTGCTGACATGCAAGGCTTATGACCTCGAGTCGGCAGTTGATTCGGTCGCAGCAGCGATCGGCCCCGACACGGCGATCCTCCCGTTGTTGAATGGGATGCAGCCGTATGACTATTTGTCGGTCCGGTTCGGCAAGGACCGCGTGCTGGGTGGCGTGTCCTATATCGCCGTCACGACGCAGAGCGACGGCACAACACGTCATCTATCTCCATCAGATCGGATGATCATCGGTGCGCGAACGGCTCCAGGGCGGTCGATCGCTTCCAAGGTCCACTCAGTGATCTCGACGGCGGCGGGTCAACGAGAACTTAGTGATCACATTGACCACGACCTTTGGGCAAAGTGGGTGATGTTGTGTGCCGGCGCTGCCGCTACATGTTTGATGCGGGGCAGTGTCTCGCAGATTCTCTCCACGTTGCACGGCCGCAAGATCGTCGAGGCCATTATCGAAGAGTGCCAAGACACCGCGGCTGCCGAAGGGTACGAACTATTGCCAGCCCATCGCGAGGGGCTGCGCAAGCTGCTTCTTGATCCGAGTTCCGGATGGATGGCATCCATGATGAGAGATATCGACATCGGTGCTTCAAGGATTGAAGCGGACTGCATCGTGGGGGACATGTTGACTCGCGCGGCTAGACATGGTCTCCGTACGCCGCTGCTGGAGATCGCCTACGCGCACCTGCAGGTGTATATGAGACGTCACTCGGCCAGTTGATCTCGTCAGTCATCATCGACATAGGCAAACGTGCGAGCCGATCTCGCACATCTAATACGCGTGCTTCAATCGCCCAGGCGACACCACGCCCTTTCGCTTGAGTTTAATAATTGCGGGCGAAACGAATAAGGACATGAACATGTTTGACTCTGTGAGGTGGAAATCATGAACGGAATGAAGGCCGGCAGTTCTTCCAAGCGACTACGGGCGACAGCGCTCGTTGCAACGCTGACGATCGGCGTTATCGCGCTTGGTGCCCTTGCGCGAAGAGTTGGAGCGGCCAGCGAGCCTTCGGCACAGCATGCGCCGGCACCGGCCGTTGGGGTAGCTCATCCTCTATCGCGAATGGTGGATGACCAGTTGGCCACGCTTGGTCAGTTTGAGGCGGTGAACCAACTGGACCTTCGAGCGCAAGTCGGTGGGACGCTGGTGGGGATCCATTTCAAGGACGGAGAGCTCGTGGCCAAAGGGGCCCTCCTGTTTTCGATCGATCCCCGACCCTATGAGATCAAGCTTGCACAGGCGAAGTCCAAGCGCGCTTCTGCCTCGGCGACACTGGACCTTGCAGAGCGGGAGCTGAGTCGTGCGTCGTCGCTGGCTAACGTCAATGCCGGGTCCCAGCAAAGCGTCGAACAGCGAAAGGCCGCGCGCGACATCGCCGCTGCGGCGCTCGCAGAGGCCTCTGCCCTGACCGACGACGCTCAGTTCGACCTCGACCACTGCCGCATCACTGCACCGTTCAAGGGCCGCATCGGCACCCACCTGGTCTCTCTAGGCACTTTGATCGCAGGGAGCCGGGCGGGCGGTTCCGCGACAACGCTGCTGGCCACGCTCGTGAGCGTCGATCCAATCTATGCGAGCTTTGACCTCAGCGAATCAGACTTTCAATCGCTCAAGCGCACGCAACAAGAGAAGAACGCCTCACGCGACGTCTTCCTTGCGCTGAACGGTGGGGACGTCTTCGACAAAGTCGCTACCCTGGATTTTGTGAACAACCAGTTGGATAGGGCAAGCGGGACGATACGTGTCCGAGCGACCGTGACCAATCCGGACGGCCGGATCACCCCTGGCGAGTTCGCCCGCGTGCGTATGGCGCTGTCGCGCCCCTCCAACCAACTCCTCGTGCCATCGTCGGCAGTGCTCCCGGACCAGTCGAACTACTTGGTCTTGACGGCAAGTGCCGACGGTACGGTTGTCCCACGTCCGGTACAGGTGGGCTCAACCACTGGAAAGTTCACCGTCATCAAGGCCGGGCTCACAAAGGACGAGGACGTGATCGTCTCGGGACTCCCTTACGCACGCCCTGGCTCCAAGGTGGCCCCGCAGCGGGAACAGCTGGACTCTCGTCCAGAACCCCACCAACCTCAATAAGCCACCGCCATGAAGATCGCTCATTTCTTCATTGATCGGCCGCGGTTCGCGATCGTCGTCAGCGCGTTCCTCACCCTGATCGGCCTGGGTGCCATGTTTGTTCTTCCGGTCGCCCAATATCCGGAAATTGTCCCGCCCACCGTGCAGGTCACGACCGCCTATCCTGGCGCGTCTGCCGACACCATAGCGAAGACGGTTGCCACGCCATTGGAGCAGCAGATCAACGGCGTCGAAAGCATGCTCTACATGAGCAGCCAGTCAACGGGGGACGGCAAGCTCACCATCACCGTCACCTTCAAGATCGGGACCGATCAGAACCTCGCGCTCAATCTGACGCAGAACAGGGTCCAGAACGCCATCCAGCGGCTCCCTGAGGACGTGCAGCGCATTGGTGTCCAGGTCCGCAAGGCAACCCCCAGCATCCTTCTGGCGGTGCACCTGTTCTCGCCCGATAGCTCCCGGGACACGCTCTACCTGTCGAACTATGCAACCTTGCATGTCAAGGACGATCTCGCCCGGATCGAGGGGGTCGGCGACGTCCAGTTCCAGGGCGGGCGCGAATACGCCATGCGCGTCTGGATCGATCCTGACCGCGCAGCGGCCAACAAGATCAGCGCGCCGGAGATCACTGCCGCACTGCGTTCACACAACATTCAAGTCTCTGCGGGTGTCTTGAATCAGCCGCCGACCTCGACCGGTCAGGCCTACCAGGTGAACGTCGAAGCACTTGGGCGCCTTGCTTCGCCCGACGAGTTCTCAGAGATTGTCGTCAAGGCGGACTCGCTAGGCCACGTGACACGCCTTAAGGACATCGCACGAGTAGAGGTCGGGGCCTCCGATTACGGCTCGAAGGCGTTCATGGACAAACAAGACGCTGCCTCCTTGCTCGTCTACGCACAGCCAGGCGCGAACTCGATTCAGGTGGAGGAGCAAGTCCACGCCCGAATGGCCAGCCTGAAGTCGGAGTTTCCCGTCGGCGTCGACTACAAGATCATCTACGACCCGACCATCTTCATCGGAAAGTCGATTGACGAAGTGGTCAAGACGATCTTCGAGGCAATCCTGCTCGTGGTGGTGGTGGTCTTCGTCTTCCTTCAGAACTGGCGGGCGACGATCATCCCGGTGGTGGCAATTCCAATTTCACTGTTCGGGTCGTTCATCGTCCTCTATCTCTTCGGCATCTCGCTCAACAACCTGTCCCTCTTCGGCCTGGTGCTTGCAGTCGGCATCGTCGTCGATGACGCCATCGTGGTCGTGGAAAACGTGGAGCGAAACATGCGCTCGGGCTTCTCCCCGAGCGAAGCCGCCCACAAGACGATGGACGAAGTTGGCGGAGCGCTGATCTCCATCGCCATGACGCTTTGTGCGGTGTTTGTGCCGGCGGCTTTCCTGAGCGGCATCTCAGGAACGTTTTTCAGGCAGTTCGCGGTGACGATTGCCGCCTCGACGGTCATCTCCCTCGTCGTCTCGCTGACGTTGAGCCCGTCCCTTTGCGCCCTGCTGTTCAAGGATCATGCGGAGGGCGGCAATCACCGCCTGAATTGGTTCCAGCAGCGTCTGCAGCGAGCATTCCAGGCGTTTAATAACGGGTTCGACAGATTCTCCTTCGGCTACGGCAACGTCACTCGGCGGATCGCTCGCGTGTCCGTCCTGATGTTCGTCGCCTACCTCGGCCTCATCGCACTGACGGGCTGGCAGTTCTGGCGGACGCCGACGGGTTTCATCCCCGAACAAGACCAGGGTTATCTGATCACTGTGGTTCAGCTTCCCGCAGGCGCTTCATTGGAGCGCACCGAGAAGGTGGTGAAGCAGGTGATCGACATCGCTATGGACACGACGGGCATTGAACACGCTGCCCCGTTCGTCGGCCTCGATGCCGTGACCCGCACCGTGGCGTCGAACACCGGTGCGGTATTCACCGGGCTGCCGTCCCTGTACAGCCATGAGCTGGAAGGGGTGAACGCGAACACCGTCTTGGCCGACCTTCGCAAGCGCTTGTCCGTGGTCAAGGACGCTTACGTCCTGACCATCCCGCCCCCACCCGTTCAGGGCATCGGCAACGCCGGCGGCTTCAAGCTGATGCTCGAGGATCGCGGAGGCGTCGGAACGCAGGTGCTGGTGGATGCGACCAGGAAGCTGATCGACGCGGCGAACAAGGATCCCCATTTCGCCGGCGTCTTCACGTTGTTCAATGCGGGTTCGCCGTCCGTGTATGCCGACATCGACCGCGAAAAGCTTGAAAAGCTTGGGTTGAAGACCAGCGACGTCTTCGCAACCTTGCAGACCTACCTGGGGTCACAGTACGCGAACGACTTCAACTACCTGGGTCGCACCTATCAGGTGATCGCGCAAGCCGACAGCCAGTTCCGGCGCGGGCCGGAGGACATCGCCCGCCTCCGCGTCCGCAACGCGCAAGGAGACATGGTGCCGATCAGCGCCGTTGCCGACCTGCGCAGTAACACGATCCCATATCGTGTGCCACGGTACAACTTGTACCCAGCGGCCGAGGTCCAGGGTTCAGTCGCACCTGGCGTGGCCTCTGGAGATGCGCTCAGGCGGATGGAGCAGCTGGCAGCGGAGGTGCTTCCGAACGGCGTGGGCTACGAATGGACCGAACTCGCCTACCAGCAGCAACAAGGCGGCACTCCGACCTGGGTGGTCTTCGCCGCGGCGGCGCTGTTCTGCTTCCTGGTCCTTGTTGCCCAGTACGAGAGCTGGCGTCTTCCGCTGGCCATCATCCTCATCGTTCCGATGTGCCTGCTGGCCTCCGTGAGCGGGCTCTCGCTTCGCGGGATGCCGATCGACATCCTGGCTCAGATCGGCTTCGTGGTCCTCATCGGCCTTGCCGCCAAGAACGCCATCCTGATCGTCGAATTCGCCAAGCAAAAGGAAGACCAGGGGGCTACCCCGGTCGAGGCGGCCGTGCACGCGGCCCGGACACGTCTGCGACCGATTCTGATGACCTCGCTGGCCTTCGTCCTGGGCGTCGCACCGTTGACCTTGGCCACGGGTGCCGGCGCGGAGATGCGTCAGTCGCTGGGTACCGCCGTGTTCTTTGGGATGCTCGGCGTGACGGCGTTCGGACTCCTGTTCACCCCGATCTTCTACATCCTGACCAGTCGCCTTCGACGCTCCCCTCGTGTGGCGTCGGCGGCCGATGTTGCCCAAACGGCGGAGGTGGCCCGTGAAGCCTAAGGAAATCCTGCATGACCATCAGATGTCGCGCGCTCATTCCCGAGTCTATGCCGCTGTCGTGGCGGCCGCGTTCTCGGCCGCATTGCTGATGGCAGGATGTGCGGTAGGACCTGAGTACCAGCCGCCGGTGGTCGAGCTCAATGCACTGCGTGCTCAGGCCAGACACTTGTCTGCGTCCGATGCGGCGCCGATTGAGCGTTGGTGGGAGGGGTTTCATGATCCCCTCTTGAACCGCTTGGTTCAGGACGGCCTGGCACGGAACCTGGATCTTGCCGTGGCGGCTGCTCGGGTGTCCCAGGCCCGCGCCTATCTGGATCAATCTCAGGCGGCCCTGCTTCCGTCGATCGAGGCGGACGGATCCGCAGCCAGTCAGCGACTGAGCCTCAACAGTGCCGCGGGACGTGCGGCGCCCTCGGCTCGTCGCACTCACAGCGAGTACTCGGCGGGCCTGCAGGCCAGCTGGGAGCTCGATCTGTTCGGGTCTTTGAGAAGGCAAGCAGGAGCGGCCAGTGCGTTAGCTGACGAGGCGGGCGCCTCTCAGGCCGCGGTCCAGATCTCTGTGGCCGCCGACATCGCCGACGCGTATTTGAGTATTCGCGGCCTGCAGCAGGAGATCGGATCGGCCCGGGGAGAAGTCGGCGCAGCCGAACGTCTGCTAGATCTGGTGCAACGACGAATCTCGGCCGGTGCCAGCAACGATCTGGAGCTGGCTCAGTCGCAAGCATTGCTCTACCAGGCTCGAGCCTCGCTGCCCCCCTCAGGGCGGCGCTGGACGCGCAACTCAATCGGTTGAGTATCCTGCTTGGCAAGCAGCCTGGTGCGGTCGATTCCGAACTGAGGCCGGCGGGGACGATTCCTTCGGCACCTGACCTTCCAGCCGAGCTTTCCCCAGCTGATCTTCTGAGGCGCCGACCAGACGTTGTCGCAGCGGAGCGGCATCTCGCGGCAAGCTCGGAGCTCATCGGTGCGGCCATCGCGGAGTACTACCCAAAGCTCTCCCTCTCACTGAGCGGTGGGTTCGACACGGTGGCCGGTGGACGGCTCTTCGATAGTGACTCTGCGCAGCACATAGGTGCGGCGGGCTTTCGGTGGAGGCTCTTCGACTTTGGTCGGATTGACGCTGAAGTGCGACGTGCAAAAGGTGCCAACGTCGAGGCGCTCGCCTTGTACCGCAAGGCGATCCTGAAAGCCGTGGAGGATGTCGAGAATGCCGTCACGGCCTTCAACGAGGGCCAGCAACGAGTCGATCATGTCCGCCTGCAAGTTGCCGCACTCGATCGGGCCCAGCATTTGGCCGAGGAGTCCTACAAGCTCGGGGCGGTGTCGTTGATCGAAGTCGTCGACGCGCAGCGCCAACTTCTCGCGTCGCGCATCATCCTGCACCAAAGCTCGGCCGATGCCTCACGTTCGGCCGTCGCCCTGTACCGAGCGGTCGGAGGGGGATGGAAGTGAACTTAAATTGACTGAGCAGAGGTGATGAAGTGAATGCTCGTGAAGTCGTGATCTGCAATCCCGTTCGGACCGCCATTGGCTCCTACAACGGCTCATTGAAGGCGATTCCTGCGCCGGACCTCGGAGCGGCCGTTATCGCCGAATGCATGCGCCGAGCTGTACTTGACGGAGAGAAGGTGGATGCCGTGCTCATGGGTAACGTCATCCAGGCCGGCAACGGAATGAACCCCGCACGCCAGGCATCGATTGGGGGTGGGCTCCCCGTGTCCGTGCCGGCCATGACAATCAACCGCGTCTGTGGCTCAGGCGCGCAAGCCATCGCGAGCGCTGCGCAAGAGGTGCTGCTCGGTTTCGCCGACGTGGCGGTCGCCGGCGGGATGGAGAACATGGACAGGGCACCGTACCTCGTCCCAAGCGGTCGATGGGGCAATCGCATGGGCGATGGGGTGATGTACGACAGCATGCTGAGAGACGGTTTGAACGATGCCTTTTCTGGCCACCACTCCGGCTGGCACACAGAGGACCTCGCATCCCGGTACGGTTTGCGACGGCTGGAGCAGGACGAGTGGGCTGTTCGCAGTCAACAGCGTTTTGCGCGGGCTAAAGCTGCGGGACGCTTTGACTCGCAGATCGTGGGAGTGAACGTCAGCAGCGGACGGGAGACCAAAATTTTCGATTTCGACGAGAGCAGCCGCCCGGAGACGACGGTTGAATCGCTGGCTAAGCTCAAGCCAGCATTCCGTCCCTCGGGAACCATCACCGCGGGAAACGCACCTGGGTTGAATGCCGGGGCGGCGGCCATGCTGGTTGCGGATCGGGCGAAGGCGGACGCCCTAGGACTGAGTCCAATGGCCCGACTTGTCGGTTACGGGGTTGGTGCGGTGGAGCCGTCCATGTTCGGTCTCGGTCCCATCCCGGCGGTGAAAAAGGCACTGAAGCGCGCCGGATGGGCGCTCAAGGAGGTCGACCGGTTCGAAATCAACGAGGCTTTCGCGGCGGTGCCCCTTGCCGTGATTCGCGAACTTGGCATCGCCCCGGATGTCGTGAACGTGGAAGGTGGCGCTATCGCCCATGGGCACGCGATCGGGGCCACTGGCGCCGTGCTGGTCGTTCGACTGCTTCACTCCTTGCTGGCCGATGACCTTCGTCGCGGCATAGTGACGCTTTGCATCGGTGGAGGTCAAGGCATCGCGCTGGCACTTGAGTCCCTGAAGTAGCCCAATCTCAAGGCGCTGGCAGGTTCGCCCCCATTGACGACACCGGCGGCAGAACTCTTCATCGAAATTCCCCCGCACTTAAGCATTCGGAACATAATGATCGATTCGTCATTATGATAACGAGTGTAGCAGCCCATGTTTCACGACATCCGCAGATCAGCGCTCGTCTGTACCGAGACAGGTCAGCAGGCTCCTGGAAAGTTCGTTGTCGAGCGAAGCCAGAAGGTGACCTCTGTGGCCGGCGATGTGCTGGTGAAGGTCGAGGCCGCATCGGTAAATCCCATCGACGTGAGGCGGTCGATCGGATACGGACAGCGTTTGCTCTCCTTGAAGGGCGCTGGAAGGGCGCCGCTAGTGTTGGGGAACGACTTCGCAGGGCGAGTTCTAACACCGGATGATCGCAACGGCCTCGCTAAGGGCCAACTCGTCTTTGGGCTCCTACCAATGAATGGGCGAGGTGGCTCACACGCCTCCATCGTTGCCGCGAATCCCCGCTGGCTGCGTCCTGCGCCGGACGGCATTCCCGCCGCTGAACTTGCTGCGCTGCCATATTCATTCACGACGATGTATCAGTCCCTACGAGCCGTCGATCTGCTGGAGGCTCGATGCGAGGGCGCTACGGTGCTTGTGCATGGAGGCTCGGGCGCGCTTGGAATGCTGGCGACACAGTACCTTTCGTCATACGGCGCGCGCGTCATCGCAACGTCCTCCAAAGGGCGATCGGGGCTGTGTTTGGGTCAGGGCGCCGTTCGATGGGTCGATGGCCACGACAGCAGCGGACTCTCATCGGTCGGATCGGTTGATGCCATATTGAACTTTGCCTCATTTGAAGATGAACACGCGTTGCTTGCGCTGCTCGGTAACCGGGCGCGCGGGTATGCAACGGCAGTCCATCCGTTGATGCAGAACTTCGATCGGCACGGATGGCTTTCAGGTGCAGTCCGTACCTTTCGCGACCGCGCTCGTGGGAAGAAGCTGTGCCGAGCCCGCGCGCCTGAGGCGAGCTACGAATGGATCGTCTTTCGACCCGAACGCGAAGCACTCGACGTCCTGCTCTCGCTCGTGCACTCCGGAGGCATCCGCCTGCCAGTGGGCCTCGTTGCGTCGTTGGATAACGCTGACGAGGCGTTCGGCCACGTGAAGCGGAGGGCTGAAGGACGCGCAATCCTGAGGCCCTAGTTCTGCTACGAGTGCATGGTTTTGATTGACATAGATTTCAGTTGCAATGAAAATCGGTTGCGCTCGCTGGCGGCGAGTCGAGCTTTTGCTCGTGGACCGCACCCCGGAAAGTCCCCGTGCGAGTCGGCCAGCCTGAGCGGAACCGAGATCTACGCATGAAGGTGTCCAAAGAGCAGCAAGAGTTGAACCGCACGGCCTTGGTTGGGGCCGCCTCGCGCCTATTCCGGCGGGAGGGCATTGATGCGGTCGGCGTCAAGGAAATCGCCCATGAGGCCGGCCTCACGCACGGCGCCCTGTACGCTCACTTTTCGAGCAAGGACGAGCTTGCTGCGGAGGCCTTCGACAAGGGATTCCGTGAAGGACTCTCTCACCTGGAGAATGCCGCAGCCGCCGGAGCTGATATACCAGCGACCTTTCTGGATCTCTATATAGGAAAGGCGAACGGACCGGACGATCTTGAGAAACGATGCCCGATGCTGGCATCGACTTGCGAGCTGGGCCGGCAGGGCATGGAGATGAGCGAGAAGGTGCTCGTCTCGCAACGGCGGCTGCATGAACTTCTTTCGGTTGAAGGTCCGGGCGGCCTCGATCCTGCGGTGGCTGACCTGCTGCTTGCAGCGTCGGTAGGCGCCGCAGCGATCTCTTTCGGTATGCAAAAGGCCTCCCCGCGAAGAGCCGCCGCCTTTGCGGGCGGCGTCCGAGCGAAGCTTCAGGAACTGGTCGACTCGCATCAGGCCGCCAGCGCCAAAGCACGCACGACGAAGCGTAGGTAGTGCTGCGCCCTTGGTCATTTGCCAACGGGCGTCAGTCAGGCAAATCGGCAAGCTCCGATGACCATCCTTGAGCGGCAAGCTCTTCAATCCCCATCAACGGCGCGAATGCCGCCGTTTGCGCTTCCTCGTCAGACAAGCCGAGGGCACGTAGCACTGCAGCGGCAGCCTGCTCGGGGAAGTCGCCATCGCAATTGCTAAGCAGCATTGCGTGAGCTGAGGCGATCACGGAGGTGGTGACCACATTGACCGCCAAGGGCGGTGGGAGCCGCTTGAAGCGACCGATACGCACACCTTCATCGATGTCCCGCTGCACGTACTTGAGGGAGATGTCTGGCCCCAGCACAGTTGGCCACCCAAGGCGCACCAGAAAGTTCGCGATAAGCGGGTGGCGGACAGCCAGGCGGGAAACCAGGCGCAGCCCGTTGGCCACTCGGATCGCCGGATCCGTGTCCTTGACGACCTGGGACTCCGCAAGCCGGATCAACTGGTTGGACACCTCGGTGGCGAGTGCTTGAACGAGTTCTTGCGGCGAGGAAAAGTACTTGTAAAACGTCCCGCGGGAGACCTCGGCGAGCTTGACGACATCGTCGATGGTTGTTTCGAGCGGTCCTTTGGTCGCCGTCAGCTGGAGCGCACTCGTCAGCAGGCGCATCCTCATTTTGGAGCGCCGCTCTGCCGCCACTCTGGGGCGATGGTCTGTGGAGGTCATGTTGCGATTCTCCGCCATGTGGTCGCTGGTGAAAACGATTACTACGTCATCATGACATATGGTTCATTATGAAGCGGTGCGGTTGCTCAGCGAGCCGCATCCAAAAATCAAAGGAGACAATCTTGACGATCCCTCGCACGCTCGCCATGGGCGCAACGCTTTGCTCACTCTGCTTCAGCGCATCGGCCGCCGAATACTTCCAACTGAGATACAACATTGCCGGCGGCTTGGGGGGCGAGGTCTTCTCGCCCATTCCGGAATCGGGGTGGATCTTCTCGGGCGCTGCAACCCGCTTTGCGATCGACAAGATCACGGGGCCGGACGGCGGAAAACTTCAGATTCCCGTGACCGGTGGCGTTTTTCCGCTCCCCGCTCCCGCTCCGCCGGCTCTCTACCCCAGCTACTCAGCCAACATCTCCAACATCGATGCGGGCGGCAGTCTCAGCATCGTCAATCTGACGTTTGGAAAAATCTGGAGGCTTGCTTCCAAGGACACCAGTATTGCCCTGTTGGCCACCGTCCCTTTCGGGCGTAAGGTGCAAATCGTCAGCGCCTCGGCAACGACGCCCCAGTTGAGCTGGCCCAGCCCGGTCGCCCCGCCGACTGCCGCGAAGACACTGACGAGCGAGGCTTTCGATAAGGTCTACCAAGCAGGCATCCGCGGTGCCATCGACCCTCAGAACGGCACGGTATCGGGCATTGGCGATGCCGAGATCCAGGTGGGGGTTCTGCATGAGTTCGGCTCGCTTCGAACCATTACAGGCGCAGCGCTCGTCATGCCCACAGGGAAATACGACAGCCAGCCGGCTCCGGACATCGGCGGCGGCAACTTCTATACGATTCGCCCGTCCTTCCAGGTGACCTATCAGGCCCTTGCGCGTTTCGCCGTTGCTGGCAAGTTCTCGTTGGGCATCAACTCGAAGAACAAGGACACCCATGTGAGAAGCGGCACCTGGGGTGGCGCGGAGTTCGCCTTGGCCTATCTGACGGACTTCGGTGTGCTGGGTCTGCACAGCGTGTACATCAAGCAGTTGCAGGACGACGCCGGCAACCCACTGGGCGCCAGCCGCTTCGAGTCGCGTAATGTCGGTGTGTTCTTCACGACCAAGCTCCCCGGAGAGAAAAATTCCATCACGCTCCAGGCGATGCGCCCCACCTCAACTCGCAACGCAAAGACAGGTGACATCTTCCAGGTGCGGACCACCATGTTCTTCTAGCTCGTCGATCTCAGGGAGCTTCTGCAAAACCCCTGCCAACGGCGGCCGAGTGGTTCATTGCGGCGCGCCTAAGAACTGCTCCCAGCACAGATCGACGGCCGCGACGCGACAGGTGACTGTTCATGCGTCGCAGATCGTGTTTGCGGACCATTCCAATGCCGAGGAGTTGGCCCAGTAAGGCCTTTGCGCACTCTGTCAGGTCCGCGCTTTCTCGTCCTGCATTCGTCAGGAAATAAGGCTTATCTGAAGCATCGCTGAAGAGCCTCGAACGACGAGTTGTCCGCTCGGGTTTTCGACTGCCACAGACGTCCCGGGCCAACGCTTGGAGGCTCGTTTCGCGACTGATCCGACGCCGTTTGGGCCGGAAGTTGTTAACTCCCACACGGCGATCTCGATCTTGAATAGCACTTAAAAAACAGTAATTGCATTACGCCAATTGTATTTTTATCATTTTCATGGAGTTTCATGCCGGTCAGCAAGGCCGCACCCACCCAAGTCCATCGGAGGTTCCATGAATCGCGTCGGCATCAGGTTCCGACTGGTCGCAGAGGTCGATCTCCTGGCCGCCGCCGTCCTTGCGGGCCGTGCGATGGCAGTCCTCTCGCTTGAGCGCACCCGGGTACGGTTCAGCGGCTGCGTCCAAAGCGACACCCAGCGGGCCTTGGCCGCCAATGAACTGCTGGCGCTCAACGCGGCCGTCGACGCGGCGCGTGCCGGAGAACAGGGGCGTGGATTCGCCCTGGCCATTCCCGAGGTACGGGGCCCTGCTCGGCCTTGTTTGGAGACAGCTAACGAGATCTTTTCCCTCATCGGTGACATCGCCAAGCAGGTGCGCGACGGTCCGAGGCGAGCCGATGCGCCCGGCGTCGCGATGTGGGGCCGCCTACCGCGGCCGACGCCAGAGCGTGGATGTGCCTCATGTGTGCGCGGCGGTGGACAGCATCGATCACTTCACACAACAGGACGTGGCCCTAGTGGAAGAAAGCGCGCCCACTTCCCAGAGCCCGAGCGCACAGGGCTGCGCGCTCGACGAGGTTGTTGCGAGGTTCCAGTTTCCCGCGCAAGCCGCCGCGTGATGTGCCGGAGGAACCCCGCCATGCCGTCCATCCTGATCGTCGACCACAACGTCCAACTCATCCCTTTCATCGTCGGGATGCTTGAGCTGCTCGCCAACGTTTCGCACGCGACCGACCGAACCGCGGCACTACGGGCGATGAAGACCCGTGCGCCGGACCTTGTCCTGCTGGGCGAGCAGACGCCGGGCATGTCCCGCTTAAAGCTGGGTCAGATCAGGCTGTGCGCTCCCGCCCCGGCCGCGATTCCGATCACCCTTGTGACCGGGCACACCAGTGCGGAGGCCCAGATGCGGGCGCTGGTCACAGCTGCGATTGAGTTCATCGTCAAGCCGAGTGGGAGCGTTGGCCAAGTTTCTTCGAGGAGTTCGATATGTTGAAAGCGTTCAATCGCATGAAGATCACCACCCTCCTTCAGCTGGGCTTCGCGGCGGTCCTGGCGATGGCGGCCATCATGACCGGCGTGGGCGTCTTCAAGCTGCGAGAGATGGTGCGGCTCAGCGACCAGCTCCACTCACTGGAGCAGCGCCGGCTGATGGCCACGAACTGGCGCGCTGCGACCGAACTCAATCTCAATCGAGTATTGGCGATGGCCAAGTCGGGCGGCCATGAGGGACTGAGCCGCTTCCAGTCGGGCGAGATGACGCGCACCACCGACCGCATCAACCAGCTGCAGGCGCAGCTTGACAAGGTTATCGACGACACCGAGCAGAAGGCCCAGCTACCCGTGATTGCTGCGGAACGGCAACGCTACGTGGGCATTCGCACTGACGTGATGGCCGCGATCAAAGCCGATCCAGACGGTGGCGCGCGCCTAGTCGATCAAACCTTGATCCCGGCGGCGGCCACCTACCTCGCTTCGGTCGAGAAGCTGGTGTCGCTGATCTCGGAAGACACCGACACCTTCGCCACGCAGCAGCGCGAGCAAGCCGCGCAAGCAGCGACGCTGATGATGTCGCTCACGGCCGTAGCGGTGGTGCTGGGCATCTTCATCGCCTGGCGCATCACGTACTCGGTGCGAGCGCCGATGGTGAGGGCCGGCGCGGTGGCGCAGACGATCGCCAGCGGTGACCTGAGCCAGGACATCGTCATCGACCGCACCGACGAGATCGGCGTGCTGCTGCGCGAGCTGAGTGCAATGCAATACGCTCTGAGGCGTATGGTGCGCCAAGTGCGGGACGGCGCGGAGACGATCAACGTTGCCTCACGCGAGATCGCGATCGGCAATGAGGACCTGTCGGCCCGCACGGAGGCAGCGGCCTCCAACTTGCAGGAGACTGCCTCCTCGATGGAAGAGCTGACAGGCACGGTCACTCACACGGCGAGTTCGGCGCAGCAGGCCAACGACCTGGTGAGCGCCGCGCGCGTGGCAGCCTCCAAGGGCGGCGACGTCGTCGGCGAGGTAGTCGCGGTGATGCAGCAGATCGAATCGAGCTCGCGTCGTATCAACGACATCATCGGCGTCATCGACGGAATTGCGTTCCAGACCAACATTCTCGCGTTGAACGCGGCTGTTGAGGCTGCGCGCGCCGGCGAACAAGGTCGCGGCTTCGCGGTGGTGGCCAGTGAGGTCCGCGCGCTGGCGCAGCGTTCGGCGGGCGCGGCCAAGGAAATCAAGGCGTTGATCGGCGAGAGTGTGTTGCGCGTGGACACCGGCACGCGGCTGGCGCAGAACGCGGGCCTGGCCATGGGCGAGATCGTCCTGGGCGTGCGCCGGGTCGCCGACATCGTCGGCGAAATCGCCACGGCCGCGAGCGAGCAGAAGGACGGCATCGGGCAGGTCAACGCTGCGGTGCAGCGCCTGGACGAGATGACACAGCAGAACGCAGCGCTCGTGGAGGAATCTGCTGCCGCGGCGAGCAGCCTACGCTCGCAATCCGATCAACTCACGACGTTGGTAAGTACCTTCCGCTTGGCCGCATGAGGTCGTGCAGCGCAAATTTGCTGTATGTCCTCACATGTTGCGTTCGCGGGTCTTCGACATGCTGCTGCACCCGCTCGCTCGACATTCCATGATCGCCGGCGTGTCGTTGAGCTCCCTGTTTCCATGGGAGACGGCGCTTCGGCTTCGCTATTTGAAGCAGTGGTCCTGTCCGATCGGCGAGGGAAGAAGTGCTACACGATGTGCCGCTGTACCAGGAGTTTGCGTGGCTTAAGCGCGCTACGGCGCGGCTGCCCTACGAGACAGTTATCCCCCGACTTCGTCACCTCCACAAGAAGCACAACGTTGCCGTGGACATCCTGCAGGCGAACAGGTGGGCGTCCGTGCCGGCGCGCATGTCCAGCGCCTCGACCGCTAGCCACGCCGCGTCCCTCTGATCAACGCAGCGTCTCGCACAGCCAAGCCGCCCAGGAAGGCGCGCCCCCCATGAGCCAACGACCTGTACGTGGACCGGGCCTCGTTACAACTGCAGTTCGATGGACTGCCGCGGCTCGCATGGTGGCGCCCCGATGACCACCGACACCGGGACGAACGCAGGTATGCCATCGTGCTCAACCAGACGCCGCCACTTGTGCAGGAGGTTGGCGTTAAGGCCGTGGCTCATCGCCACCTGGGCCGCTGATGCATCGGGCGCCGCGCACGCAGCAATGACTCGACGCTTCAGGCCTGCGTTGTGGCGCGAGCGACTGTTCGGCTTCGGGACTGACATGGTGTCCACCCAATTTGTTTGGGTGGACACCATCCTGGCGGCACAGGCATACCGCTCAAGGTGAGCGGGCCGCGCGCTTGCATAGCCGACTCTTCGGGCCCCACCTGTCGTGGTTAGGGCACCATCCGTTGCACGCCGAGGCTCATGCGATTTCGGGCGGATAAATGTAGAAGGGGCGAGCGGTGGTCAGACTGGCTTTCAACTCGTTGGTGCCGACATCCGCGAGGACCTCGAACTTGCCGGCCTCGAACGCGTCCGCTGCCTGGCGTGCCACCTCCGAAGGGGCGGTCTTTTTCATGTCAAAGCCCTTGGTCATGTCGGTGTCGAGGAAGCCCACATGGATCGACAGCACCTGAAGCTGCGATTCGAACTCGACGCGAAGCGCGTTCGTGAAAGCCCACGCGGCCGACTTGGTCGCCGAGTAGGCTGCCAGCATCGGACGCGAGAACCAAGTGGCGTCAGAGAGCACGTTGATCACGCCACCACCGCCGTTCTCCACAATCTTCGGCACGAAGGCCTGAGTCACCCTGACCAAGCCGGTGAAGTTCGCGGCCGACAGTCGCTCATAAACGTTCAGGAACTCGGGATCCAGCGTGCTGTGCATCACCTCTGCGACGCCAGCGTTGTTCACCAACAGATTCACGTCCCCCAGTTGGCCCGCGACTTCGCTGATGCTTTCCTGGCTGGTGACATCCAGCTTGATCGGGATGAGTCCTGCATCCTTCACGGTGCTGGGATCGCGAGCGCCAGCGTAGACCTTTGCACCGCGCCGAGCCAGTTCGAGAGCGAGCGCACGCCCAAGACCGCGGTTGGCGCCGGTGACGAGTGCGACAGTGCCTTTGATGTTCATAGAGATGTCCTTTCAGTGATGAACTGTTTGATTGCGATCGAAATGTATAGTGATGATATCGCTCGCAATGATTAGACGTCAAGCCGATCAGGTTCGTCGTCGCCGAGCGTCGCTTCAGGCCAAGAGTGGCAAGCCCTTCACCACGCGATTGAGCGTGGGCCGGTCCGCTCTCAGGCTCACGCCGACAAGTGGCAACGCGAGGGTCTTGTGTTGCGCAACCGCCGCTCTGTTGTCCTCGTCGTTGAACGTGTGAAACATGTCCTCAGTGAAGATCCCCGGCTCCAGGCCCTCGACCCGGGCGCGCGCTAGCGTCCTTTGCAAGTCTTCAGGGCTGCCACCGAGAACGATGACCGGGTCGACGAATAGAGCGGCATACGTAGCCCCGTCGTTGTCGCGGTACTTGCCCCCACAAACGCCGGGCTGTAGCGCCATCCCACTGGCGACAAATGCAGCCACATTGAGCCGTTGCCAGTGCTCCAGATCGCTCCTGAGCACGATCGCAATCTTCGAGGGACTGTTGGACATGGGTTCTCCTTGATGCGCCGACCGAGCTATACGGGTGTCCTCGGTGGCCGATGTCTAGACGATGCGGGAAAGCACTTACCCGCTTCACTTCGTCATTCCCGCAATACCTGTCATGATGACATAACATTCATTATGAAACACAAAGCGAGCTCATCGCACATCGAGCATGACTTCAGCCGACACCGCATTTTCGAGTCGCAGGCCTCGCCGCTATGAGCATCCGACTGCACGGGCGGTCGCACTCAGTCACGTGTTGGTAGGACGCCCGGACCTGGATCTTGCTTCGCGCTTCCTCAGCAGCTTCGGCTTGGTCGAATGTCATCGCGGCGACGAGCATCTGGCGTTCCAGAGCCTTGTGCAGCCGTGCTGCTACCGAGTGCTCCGTACGCCGGAACCCTCCTTTATCGGGTTCGGTCTGGAGGTCGCCACCGCTAATGAGCTACTCGCGCTATCCCAGCTGCCCGGTGCGACTTTCGAGACGTCCGCGTCAACTTTTGGACCGAAGGCGGCTGCCGAGATGGTCGTGCTTCACGACCCCTCCGGGTACCGGATCGAGGTTTCTCTGGCGCGTAAAGCCACCTCCCAGGCGCATCTCCCTCGCAGCCTGATGGAAACCCAGACGAGTCTGTCCGCGGCAAGAGTGGATTCAACCCAGAGGGTTCAGCCGGTTGCACCGGAGATCGTCAAACTCGGGCATGTTGTGCTTGAGGTGGCCAGGTTCAACCTCTCGCTCGACTGGTACTGCCAACACCTCGGATTCATCCCGAGCGACGTCCAGGTTCTCCCGGGCGGAGAACCTGTCGTGGCCTTCCTGCGGCTGAATCGCGGTAATCAGCCTACCGACCACCACACGGTCGCTCTGGGTCAAAGCTTCAGACCGTCTTTGGGTCATTTCGCCTTCGAAGTTCTCGACACCGATGCCGTGGGCATTGGCAATCGCATTCTTCATGCAGAAGGTTGGAAACACTCTTGGGGCATCGGCCGCCACCTGCTCGGGAGTCAGGTCTTCGACTACTGGGAGGACCCGTGGGGGGATAAGCATGAGCACTACTGCGACGGCGACCTATTCACTGCCAGCAACGGAACAGGACTGCACCCGCTTTCGAAACAGTCGATGGCGCAGTGGGGGCCGGAGATGCCCGCAGCGTTTACGCGGCCGAAGATCAGCTTGGCCACGGTGCGGGACCTGATTTCGAACCTGCGGGAGGGTTCCGACGTCACGTTCAGCAAGCTCCGTCAACTGGCAAAAATATTCAACTGAGGAGATTCGGATGCCCATCAACGTTTTGCGATTCAGACACGAAGGAGCCATCTCCTGGGGGATCGTCGAGAAGTCGGTCCTCCTTCCGCTCAAGACTCGAGCGTTCACGACGGCTGAGCTCCTGAGCGAAATCACGGCAGCGTCCGCCGCGTCCATGACCGCCAACGAACCCATCGACTTGGACAGGGTCGAAGTCCTGGCGCCCATCACGACCAATCAGCAGTTCATTTGCCAAGGCGCCAACTACCGGCAACACATGGTGGAGTCGGGGATGGACCCTGACGAGAAGCGCTACAACATGCTTTTTACCAAGGCATCTAGCTGCATAGTCTCCGCCTACGCTGACGTAGTACGACCGGCCCACGTCCGCTTCCTCGACTACGAAATCGAACTCGGGGTGGTGATCGGCAAGGCCATCCATCGCAAGATGCATATCCGGCGCGAGGACTTGCACGAGTATGTTGCCGGCGTAGTCATCGTCAACGACGTCTCAGCCCGCGATGTCCAACTCCCCCAATTGCAGTTCTACAAGGGGAAGAGCTACCGGACCTTTGGTCCAGTCGGTCCCCATCTGACGCTTCTGTCGAAGAACGAGATGCCTCTCCTCAATGAACTTCAGCTGGAGCTGCGCGTCAACGATCAGGTGCGCCAGAAGGACTCCACGCTCAACATGGTTCATCCGATCGAGGAGACGCTGACGGAGCTTTCCGGTCTACAGGATTTACATCCTGGCGATCTGATCGCTACCGGCACGCCGGCGGGATGCGCGCTGTCCATTCCATCCCCGGCCAAGCAGAGGATCGGCGCGTTGTTGCCCGAACGGAAGAAGTGGGAAATATTTGCCAAGGTGCAGGCCCGGCGCACGCAGTACCTGCAGCCCGGTGACGTCATGACGTCATCCATCGTTTCCGCCGATGGGGGGTGAATCTGGGCACCCAGAGAAGCCTCATCGTTCAGGGATGAATGTAAGTCGAGCAACTTCGACATGAGAAAAAGACAGCACGCATGAGAGAAGACGCAACGAGGATGGATTTCCCCTTGTGATCATTGGCGCCGGCCCCGTGGGAATGAGCGCGGCCTTGGAGGCGGCCAGGCACGGGGTTCGGAGTCTGGTCATAGAGCAGCGCAGACGCGACGATCCGGCCGGCGCTAAATGCAACACCGTCGCCGCTAGGACGATGGAGATCTTCAGGACGTTTGGCATTGCCGACAACGTTCGAGCGGCCGGCCTGCCAGACGACTTCCCGACGGACGTCATCTATTGCACTTCCGTTGCGGGAATTGAACTGGCCCGGATTCCCCTACCGTCCCGACTGGAGCGATTGAACGCTGATCATCACTACCTCGACTCTCACTGGGCGACGCCTGAGCCGGTGGTTCGTGTGAGCCAGATGTATCTTGAGCCGATCCTACGCCGCAAGCTGGAGAGTATCGAGCTCATCACTTTCATGGACTGCACTACGTTCGTCGAGTATCAGAACGTCGATGACCACGTGGTCGTTCGATACGCGCTGCCTGACGGGCGACAAGGGACCGTCACCGCGCAGTTTGTGATCGCCGCAGACGGCGGTCGAAGCGCAGTTCGAAAGCAGATGGGCGTCAAGCTCGTCGGCGATGTCGAGCTCGGCCGCACACGAAGCACGTTGATTCGGTCTGCGGCCATTAAGTCGCTGTTCGGCGACAGACGTCCTGCCTGGATGTCGTGGGTGGTCAATCACAAGGTGAAAGGCAACCTCGTCGCGATCGATGGCCGAGACACTTGGCTGATCCACCGCGCCCTCCCCATCGGTGAAGAGGACTACGACTCCGTGGACCTTCACCAGTCCATCCGAGATCTGCTGGGTGTCGGCCGCGATTTTCCGTATGTTGTGCTCAGCCACGAAGACTGGGTTGGCCGACGCCTGGTGGCCAGTCGGCTCAGAGACGACCGTGTTTTTCTTGCAGGCGATGCCGCCCATCTGTGGGTTCCTTTTGCTGGATACGGGATGAACGCGGGCATCGCCGATGGAGTGGCGATCGCCTGGAAGATCAGTGCGGTGCTGAGCGGCTGGTCGTCGACGCGCATGCTCGACAGCTACGAGGATGAGCGACTCCCGATCACGGATCAGGTGTCTCGATATGCGATGGCTAACCTACTCGAGAACATCGAGGCCGTGGGCAAGCGACGTATCCCTCGTTCGCTATCAAGCAGATTCAACCCAGTGGGGGCCGTACTGCGCAAGCTGATTGGCCGCCGTCTGGTCAAACTGAACGTCCCACAGTTCACGCCAGCCGGACTCAACTTCGGCTACTTCTATGACCGATCCCCGGTGATCTCGTACGACGGCGAGCCGCATCCTTCTTATGACATGGGCAGCGCGCCGAGCTCGACGGTGCCGGGTTGTCGCTATCCGCATCACTGGCTAGAAGATGGCGCGTCGATCTACGACCGGCTCGGGAGAGCTTTCACCTTGCTGCGCTTTGACGCGTCGCTCGATGTCGGTTCACTGACTGCAGTGGCCCGTCAGCTCGGCCTGCCGATCGAGGTCGTTGACGTTCCCGCGAACACTCCCATGGACCACCAGCAGTCAACGCTGATTCTGGTCCGGGCCGATCAGCACATCGTTTGGCGAGGCTCGTCACTGCCCGCCAATGTATCGACCCTGCTGCAGCACGTGGCGGGACGCTGAGCCCCAAACATTGACGTATGCGGTCGGTTCCGGCCGCTGGAGACATCGGAATGAGACTGCGCAAATCACCCGGTACTGCCGGTCAAAACCATTGGCAATTACAGAACCGCCCGGACGGGCCCTGGGAAAGTGCCGTCGAACAGAACTTGGATGCATGGTTGCCGCCGCAATGCAAGTCCCTGGCGGGCCGAGGCACGCTCCCGTTCCAGCCGTTGTCCTTCCGTGACTGCATGCTGTACGAGCAGCATTGGATCCAGGCTAGCCGCGGCTTTGCCCGCCGCTTCCTACCAGCCGCAAGCCGGGTTACGTCGCTATACGAAAAACTGAGTGGCTCCGCATTTCCAGCATTTCGTGCAAGCAAGTTGGCCCGCAAGCAGCCGATCTACTACCTGGGAAACCATCTCAACTTCGCGCCGAGCGGCACGCCCGTCCAGATCCCCAGTTTTTCGACCGCGCTCGACTATGAATTGGAGTTGGGAGTCGTGCTCCAGAAGCCGCTCTTCAATGCTTCGTTGGAAGAAGCCGAGGACGCAATAGGCGGGTTCGTCGTGGTGAACGACTGGAGTCTCCGCGATCTTCAGCGCGAGGAGATGCGGACAGGGCTCGGCCCACAGAAGTGCAAACACTTCCTAAGCAGCATGTCGGGCGAGATCGCGCTCCGCAAAGGCGTCTGGTCAGCAGTTGAGAATCTCAAGGCTTACGTGGAGATCAATGGACACATCGTCAGCCAGAGTAGCACCGCAGGAATGATGCACTCCTGGGCGGAGGTCATCCAATATCTCTCTCGGGAGGAGCGTCTGTACGCGGGTGAACTCATTGCCTCCGGAACCCTGCCCGGAGGTTGTGGCATGGAGACGGGTAGATGGGTTGGGCCCGGCGATTCGCTACGTCTGATCATTGATCAGGTCGGAGAGATTACCCATCACATCGAGATGTAGGCATATCAGCACACGGAACACCTAACGGCTAAACATTCAACTCACCCTGGAGGCCGGTTTGATAGAGGGCATGGAAGGTGGCCAACCGAGTTGTCGTTATGCTGTATCGCGTAACTTCCTTTCCCGCGAATGCGACGACATGCATTGGCCGCGACCGCCGTTGCTGTTGTTGACTTGAGCGGCTGGCGGTCCGCCTGCATCCGGAACATGCAAAGCGCGCCAGACTTCCATCTCGATGTTCATCCTCGAGCCCGCGCGATAGCGTCGCTCGGAGATCCAGGAGATGAGCTTGGCAAGTTCCCTCTGTTCCGGGCTGAGATCGCTGAGGCTCACGACGCATCTCCTTGATCTAGTCATCGTGCGAGATGATCGGCGGCAAGGTCAGGCTGCTGAACCCGGTTTCATCGTGCGGGCTGACGCATGCGCTGGAAAGCGGGCGTTTGGGTGCGCTGGCGATCGACGCGGCGCTTGAAGGAGAACAGCGCCTGCTGGAGGCAGACCAGCGTACGGTGGAGTGGCGCGCTGACGAGTACGACATTGCTAGGCGCGGCTTCTATGCCGTTGAAAGTCGCTGGCCCGAGGCTCGTTTCTGGACCAGGCGTCGGGTGTCAAAATGGTGAAGAGTCAGTTGTGGAAGCAGCGCCTGTGTGCCTGCATACGTTCAAACAGGCTCGATAGAGTAACGAGAGCTTCCTGCGTAGCCTTGCAGTTCTAGCATCTCGAGCGACGCTGTCCGGGCCGGTTAGGATGCGACCGAATTCACTTCTCCTACGCACCCGATGTCCAACGTTGACTTGTCGAAGCTGTCCTACGCCGAGCTTGTCGAGTTGAGCAAAGAACTTGAACGGCAGATCGCGGGCAAGCGCGATGAGGAGCTCAAAGTGCTTGTCGACGGCTTCGCCAAGAAAGTGCAGGCGGCGGGCTTCACCGTCGACGAGGCCCTGGATGCGCTGCAGCCATATGCGTCCCCGCCCAAACGTAAGGGCGCATCGGCCGGAGGCGCAGCGCCGGCGCTATACCGCGATCCCGCCAATGCGGCGAACACATGGTCAGGACGAGGAAGGGTCGCCAGGTGGCTGGCGGATTACGAGTCGCAAGGTCGCCGGCGACAAGAATTCAAAATCTGACCTGTTCTCTATCGCACGTGATGCATGCGGAGCGCGGCACGCGCCTCGTTCTACGATGTCGCGACTCGACGAGTAAGGGAAGCCTGAGCCGTACCATCACAAAAAAATCGCATGGTGCGACGCTGCGTGTGCACTTCGATCTAGGCCATGCCCAGGAGATGGAGCACCAGGAACGCGAGCGCAGTTAGCAGCATCAGGGACAGGACCACCACGAGCGAGACTCGCGGGCCGGCAGCCTTCACCTGGCGCATGTCGACGCCAAGACCCAGACCGGCCATCGCAACGACCGTCATGGAGCTTGCAGCGGTGTGCATAGGCTCGAGCATCGCTTCAGGCAGCAGGCCTGCAGACCGCGCTGTCGCGAGCGCGAGGAAGCCAAGGATGAAGGCGGGAAAGAACCGAAGCAGCGAAAGGCGCGGCTTGGAGAGGCCGACATTCGTGTTGCGCATGTTCGTCAAAGACACCGCTGTGACCACTGGGCCGAGCATCAGGACGCGAACGAGCTTCACAACGGTTCCAACCTGCACAGCGACGGAGCCCATCGGAGCAGCAGCGGCCAGAACTTGGGGGACCGCGTAGACCGTGAGGCCCGCGAGCACACCGCTAGCAGTTGGGCTGAGGTGCAAGGCCGAAGCAATCACGGGCAGCAGCAGCACGACCAGTATTCCGAGCACAGCCGTGAAGGCAATGGCCGTTGCAACGTCATCGCTCTCCGCGTCGATCACAGGAGCCACCGCGGCGATGGCTGAGTTGCCGCAGATCGAGTTGCCGCAAGCCACCAGCAATGCCATCTTGGTGGGCAAGCCGAGCGCGAGGCCCAAGGCATAGCTGACGACGATGGATGCGAAGACCGTTGCGATGATGCCGAGCAGGAGCGGCGCGCCGGCCGATCGAATCGCTCCGAAGCTGATGCTAGCTCCCATCAGTAGGACGGCGAACTCCAGGAAGACTTTGGTGGTGAATTGGATGCCTTCGCCAAATCGCGCGGGGACGATCCAGAGGGTGCGCACCACGGTGCCGAGGATGATGGCCAACACCAACGTTTCCAGCCAAGGCCGCCCAGCCAGCCGCGCCTCCGCGTGCTCTGCCGCCACGGCGGCCGCTGCAACGGCACAGCAAAGCGCGACGCCAGGGATCAGGCGCACAAAGCGACTTATGCGATTTACGTCTTTGATCATGCGCCCATCATCTAAGCGCACAATCAATAAATCCAACGATTTAAAATTGTCTATTCAACAAAGAATGTTTGTTAATGACACTGGAACAGCTTCGAGTGTTTGTGGCGGTTGCCGAGACCTTGAACATGCGGATGGCGGGTGAGCGGCTTCATCTGACCCAGCCGGCCGTCAGCGCCGCGGTTCTCGCGCTTGAGGCTAGGCACAACACGATCCTCTTCAACCGCGTAGGCCGGCGGTTGGAACTGAGTGCCGCCGGCATCGAATTTCTGCCCGAGGCTAAGGCTGTGCTTGCTCGGGCCATCGAAGCGCAGCGCGTTCTCGAGGACCTCGCTGGCCTTGTCCGAGGCGAGGTTCGTATCGTGGCGAGCCAGACTGTCTCGACCTACTGGCTGCCGGGACGAGTCGCTCGCTTCGCTGAACAGCATCCAGGAATCCAGGTCTCGCTGGTGGCCGGAAACACGGCCAGTGCGGTGGCTGCGGTCTTGTCGGGGAATGCCGACCTTGGATTCATTGAAGGCGACGCCCAGGAGGCGGCTCTTCGATTTGAGCGGGTTGGCGGCGACCGACTTGGCGTCTATGCGGCGCCAGGCCATGCCCTGGAAGGAAGGGTCATCGGAAAGCCCGAACTTCTCGCCGCAGTCTGGGCGTCGCGGGAAGTCGGTTCGGGGACGCGGAAACAGTTTGAAGAGGCATTGACCACCATGGGCGTGGAGCTCCGGGACTTATCCGTGCGCCTAGTCTTGCCATCTAACGGCGCGTTGCTGGAAGCGGTCGGCAACGGTGGCCTGGTGGGCGCGGTGTCGGACCTGGCCGCGGCGTCTCGGCTGGCATTGAACAAAGTTGTCCGTCTCAACTGCACGCTGCCGATGCGGGACTTCAGCATGGTGAGCCACAAGGAACGCCATCTCAGTCGAGCAGCGGCGACCTTCGTGAACGCCCTTCTAGCCTGACAACATCGCGCGGTGCGGCATGCTCAGCTTGCAGGCGGAGTTGCGTGAGCCTCCAAGCTCAGCTTCTGTTAGTGCCCATGTCGGCCTTGGAAACGTTATGCCATGAACTGCCTCAAGCCGTCGGCGTTCGATGCCTGACGCACTGGCCAAGGACTTAGCGGATCATCATTGGACTGGCGGCTGGCGGCTGGCGGCTGGCGGCTAGCGGCTAGCGGCTAGCGGCTAGCGGCTCGTGCCGGTGCGCCAATTGACCGGCGTTGAGAACGCGTGCCAACGGTACGAGTGCGGTCCTATGCGGCTCGTCCACGTCCACGTCCACGTCCACGTCCCGGTCCCGGTACCGTCGCTGATACCGTCGATGGAGGTGACGTCGCACGCTCCGATACCGTCAAAAAGGCTAGTCGTGGCTGCAGACGTAACGGAGAGTTGGACCGTTCGCACGGTTTCCAATAGGACCTTAGTCGGCAGGGTGAATTCCTAACCGGGCATGGCTAACGGCATCGCTGACGGTATCGCTCGCAACGACCGGGCAGATTTCTACAGCCGCCCCGGGCGTGCGCCTGTGGGTTGACAATCGAGTGGGAATGAGCGCTCCGCGCTGACAGCACACAAGGGCCCGATGGGCCCTTGTTCCGTTTCTGAACAGCGGTTGCATCCGTGGCATCCGCGAAGAACCCTGTGCTGACACGCGATGTCAGGGCCCGTGTCCAGAATCGTCGGATCGCTTCGACACCATTCCGGAGACACTCATGGCCGACGACCACCCCGTTTTCGAACTGCGCCAGTACAAGATCGTCAAGGGCGGGCGCGACCGCTTCATGCGGCTGTTCGACGCGACCTTCGTCGACTCGCAGGAGGCCGTCGGCATGCGGCTGTACGGGCAGTTCGCCGATCTCGACGATCCGGACCGGTTCGTCTGGATCCGCGGCTTCGACGACATGGCCGCGCGCGAACGCACGCTCGGCGCGTTCTACTTCGGCCCGGTGTGGCAGGCCCATCGCGATGAGGCCAATCCGCTGCTCGTCGACAACGACAACGTGCTGCTGATGAGGAGCCCGGCTGCCGCGCCGCATCCGGCGCGCATTGAGGCCGCGCGGGATGCCGGCACCTTCCAGCGGGGATCGGTGCCCGGGCTCGTGATCCTTCATCTCTGCACGCTGTGGAAGGACCCGGCCGATCCGGAAGACGGCTTCGCGCGTTTCTTCGAGCACGAGGTCGCGCCGATCATCGAGGCGGCCGGTCTGCCAGTGATCGGCAGCTTCGTGCCCGAGCGCTCGCCCAACAATTTCCCGCGGCTGCCGGTGCGCGAGGGCGAGAAGCTCTTCGCCTGGATGACCCGTGCCGCGGACGCGGACGACTGGGCCATGCGTTGGAGCGACTGCCGCCATTCGCCGGCCTGGCGGGCGATCGAGCCGCGCTGGCGCGACGCGCAGGAGCGGGCGCCGCAGATCCTGCGCTTGCGACCGGGCGTCGCCTCGGCGCCGCGCTGATCCGGCGGACGAGGGCGGGACGACCGAGTCTGGCTATGCTTCGCGCCATTCCCGTTTCCATTCCGGAGTTCTTGCATGCGCAGCGCCCTGTCCATCCTCGCCCTCGTCATCGTGCTCGCCATCGTGATGCTGACCGCGAAGAAACAGATGCAGGCGATGAAACCGCCGGCCTCCGCGGATCCGTCGGCCTCGGCGGCATCGTCGGGACTGCCCCAGCCGGAGGCGGTCGGCCGCCAGGTGCAGGACCTGATGAAGCAGGGCGAGCAACGCGCGTCGGAAACGCAGTGACGACGTCGTGAGCGCGCCGTGAGCACGTCGTGAGTCCACCATGACGGTCCATGCGCTCTTCTTCTGCCTGCGACCCGATCCGGGCACCGCGGCGAGGCTGGGTGCGATCTCCGACGAGGTCGCCCGGCGCTTCCGGATGCGGGTGCGCCCGCCTCGCACGGAGCGTCTGCATGTGACGCTGCACCACCTCGGCTGGTATGACGACCAGACCGATCAGATCGATGTGATGGCGGAGGTGAGGTCGCTGGCCGAAGCCGCTGCCGTGTCCTTCCCTCAAGGGCCGGTCCGCGTGGACTTCGATCAGTTGCTGAGCTTCACCCGCAAGCAGCGGAACCTGCCCCTGGTGCTGAGTGGCGGCGAATGCCTGGCCGCCGTGCGGGAGATGCGGGAGGCGCTCGGCGAGCGCCTGCGCGCGAGCGGGCTGAGAACCGATCCGCACTTCACGCCGCACCTGACGTTGTTCTACGACGATCACGCCGTGGCGCCGCAGCCCTTCATCGTTCCCGGCTGGACGGCGACGGAAGTCCTGCTGCTGGACAGCCTGCAGGGGCAGTCCACGCACGTCGAGCTGGGCCGCTGGCCGCTCGCCTGAGCAGGCGGGGCCCCCCGCGGGGATTCGGGTCAGGGTCAGGCCTCACTCGGCGCGACGATCTCCCGCGCCAGCGCCCGCAGGCTCAGCGGCGCGGAGCCCTCGGCATGGTTGGAGATCGTGACGTAGGCGGGATGCCCGGCTTCCGCGGTCGCCCGGATCACCTTCGCGAGCACGGCCCGCGTCTGCGGATCCGGGTCCATCATCTCGGCGTACTCCCCGTACTTCTTCTCCGCGTCCTCGTAGCCGAACGGGCCGTGGATCCGGTGCAGGTTCCAGCGGCAGACCAGCGGTCCCGGCCACATCGCGCGCAGCAGCGGCAACTGGTCCTGGATCATCGGCAGCTTCGGATGCAGGCCCAGGCAGTAGCGCGCGCCGCAGTCCTTGAGCACGGCGACGAAGTCCGGTGTCAGCCATTCGGGGTCGCGGACCTCGACGGCCACGACCGCCTCGGGTGCCACGTCGCGCAGCGAGGGCAGGGCGGCCAGCATCGCGTGCAGGCGGTCGAGCTGCTCCGGCATGCGGTCCAGCATCGCCAGCGGCAGCGGGCTCAGCTGGAACACCAGCGCCCCGATGCGCGCGCCCAGGCCTTCCATCGCCGGCGCCAGGAACTCCTGCACCGCCAGTCGCGGATCGAGGAAGGCCGTGTTGGCCTGACGGCCGCGGCCGTCCTCGGATCGCACCTGCGCATCGGTGATCACGCTCGGGGCCTTGACCGTGAAGCGGAAGTCCTCCGGCACCAGCTGCGCGTAGCGCTCGTACTGGCTGGCCGTCAGCGACTGGTAGAAACCGCGGTCGATGCTGACCGCGCGGTGCAGCGGCTGCTGCGCATAGGCGGTCAGCCCGTTGCGGGAGAGGTTGGACTCCCCGTGTCTTCCCGCCCAGACGATGCCTTGCCAGCCCGGGTAGCTCCATGACGAGGTGCCGAGCCGGATCCTCGGCGACAGCGCGGTCGCGAGCGCGACCTGGGCCTCGTCCGCCGGCTGCGCCTGGATGCCGGCGCGGCGGCGCTTCGGGGCGGCCACTGCGTCGGACTTGTCGCTGTTGCTGTCGTCATCGACGCCATCGTCATCGCGATCGACGTCGTCGCGCGCGGCCGCCTTCCGCGCTGGTGCGGCGGGCGCCGGCGGCGGCAGCTCGCCGAAGAGATCGTCCTGCTGAGCGGGGAACTCCTGTTGCATGGGCCGGCAGCATAGCGGGGCGCGGCTACACTGCCGCGCGAGTGCCGCCATGACCACCGAGTCCCCCCAGATCCCCCCGCCGACCTTGCCGGCCCTGCCGACCCCGCGGACGAATACGCGATGCGGCTCGCCCTCGACCAGGCGCAGAACGCCTGGCTCGTCGGCGAAGTGCCGGTGGGCGCCGTCATCATGCGTGCCGGCCAGGTGATCGCCACCGGCTACAACCGGCCGATCACCACGCACGATCCGACCGCCCATGCCGAGATCGTCGCGCTGCGCCATGCCGCACAGCTGCTCGGCAACTACCGGCTGCCGGAATGCGAGCTCTACGTGACGCTCGAGCCCTGCGCGATGTGCGCCATGGCGATGATGCATGCGCGGCTCAAGCGCGTCGTCTTCGCCGCGCCCGATCCGAAGACCGGCGTCGCGGGCTCGGTGCTCGACCTGTTCGGGCAGAAGCAGCTGAACCACCACACCGCGCTGCACGGCGGCGTGCTGGCCGACGCGTCGTCCCGCCTGCTGCGCGAGTTCTTCGCCGAGCGCCGCGAGGCCGCGCGCCAGTTGCGCGAGGCGCGTCGCCGCGTTGCGGTCGACGTGGGCCCGGTGGGCCCGGCAGGCCAGGGCCTCGGGGTTGACGTCGACGCCGTCGACACGCTCCGCGCGCTGCCCGAAGTCCAGGAGTTCCCCGAGATCCCCGTGGGCGACGCGCAGTACCTTTCCACGAATTCCGATCCTTCGCAGGACAACATGCAGGACGACAAGCAGCGATGAGCTCCCTGACCCTCTACACCCCGTCCGGCGTCCTGGCGCAATCGCAACCGCTCAAGCGCGCGGCCAAACGGCTGACGGCGCTCGGCTTCGAGGTGGCGATCGACGAGGCGGCGCTCGCCAGGCACCAGCGCTTTGCCGGCGACGACGAGACCCGGCTCGCCGCGCTGCACCGCGTGGCCGAGTCGGCCCCGTCGGTGGCGCTGGCCACGCGCGGCGGCTACGGGCTGACGCGGCTGCTGGACCGGATCGATTGGCCGACGATCGCGCGCAGCGTCGAACGCGGCACGCGCTGGGTCGGCCTGAGCGACGTGACCGCGCTGCAGCTGGCGCTGCTCGCGCACACGAAACAGACCAGCTGGGCCGGTCCGATCGCCTGCGACGACTTCGGCCGCGCCGATGCCGACGGCGGCGTCGACGAGATCACCCGCGACTGCTTCCTCGAGGCGATGGACGGCTCGCTCGAAGCCATCGGCTTCCGCACCGAGGCCGGCCTGGACGGCGTCGAGGCCCGCGGCACCCTGTGGGGCGGCAACCTGACGGTGCTGTGCTCGCTGCTGGGCACGCCGCACTTCCCGCGCATCAAGGGCGGCATCCTGTTCCTCGAGGACGTCAACGAGCATCCGTATCGCGTGGAGCGCATGCTGCTGCAGCTCTGGCAGGCCGGTGTGCTGGACGCGCAGAAGGCGGTGCTGCTGGGCAGCTTCAGCGGCTGGAAGAAGTCGCCGCTGGATCGCGGCTATTCGATCAAGACCTGCGTCGAGGCGCTGCGCGAGCGCGTCAAGGTGCCCGTCCTCACGGGCCTCCTGTTCGGCCACGTGCCGACCAAGGTGTGCCTGCCGGTCGGCGCGAAGGCGGAGATGATGGTCGAAGGCCGCGACGTGATCGTCGCCTGGGGCCATGTGGGCCATGGGCATGATCACCATGATCACCACGGACATGACCACGGACATGAACACGACCATGGGCACGACCATGGGCACGATCACGACGGCCACGGCCATCACGACCACTGACTGACGTCACGGGCGCCCCGCGGACCGGGCCGCTATGATCCGCCCCGGCATCGGCCGGCCTCCACGAGAGGCGCGGCCTTGGCAACAATCTGGCAATGCCGCATCCACAGGATGCGGCGTTTGCGTTTTGGAAGGATGACGATGTCGTCGGGGCTGTGGAATGCGTCGCTGCACGCGGCTGAAGGCAGGCGCGGGACGTGGGTGGCCCCGGTGGCCCTGATGGGGCGGATGGGCCGACTGGGCCGGATGGCGGGCCTGCTGGCCGCCGTGCTGCTGGCCGCCTGCAACAACAGCCCGTATCCGGCCGGCGCGGCCAAGGACAACACGCTCTACCTGTCCTTCGACGAGCGCTCGCCGCGCTACCTGGACCCGACCGCCTCGTACACCGCGCCGGAGTCCGTCTACACGTACCAGATCACCGAGCCGCTCTACGGGTACCACTACCTGAAGCGGCCTTACGAGCTGATCCCGCGCGCCGCTGCCGCGGTCGTCAAGCCGTACTACCTCGACGCGCAAGGCCAGCGACTGCCCGACGATGCGCCCGCCGACAAGATCGCGCAGAGCGTCTACGACGTGCCCATCCGCGCGGGCGTCCGCTACGCGCCCAGCCCCGCGTTCGCGAAGGACGGGCAGGGCCACTACCGCTACCACCACCTGACGGCCAAGGACCTGGGCGACAAGCGCTCGCCGTGGCAGTTCGACCACCAGGGCACGCGCGAGGTCGTCGCCGACGACTTCGTCTTCGCGCTCAAGCGCCACGCGACGACCCGCATCGAAGCGCCGATCTACGGCCTGTTCTCCGAGCACGTGCTCGGCCTGAAGGCCTACGGCGCGCTGATCCGCGAGGAAAACGCCAAGCTGCTGAAGGGCCTGCCCGAGAACTCGCCGGACAAGCCCTTCCTGGACTTCCGCAAATGGCCGCTGGCCGGCGCCGAGGCGGTGAACGACCACCTGCTGCGCGTGCGCATCATGGGCAAGTACCCGCAGTGGTCGTACTGGATGTCGACGACCTTCCTGTCGCCGATCCCGTGGGAAGCGGACCTCTTCTACTCGCAGCCCGGCATGGCCGAGCACGGCATGTCATGGAACCAGTGGCCCGTGGGCACCGGGCCGTACATGATGACGGAGTACCAGCAGGACCGTCGCCACGTCATGTCGCGCAACCCGAACTACCGCCAGGACCTGTACCCCTGCGAGGGCATGCCCGACGACGGCCCGGCCGGCCGGCTGGCCGACTGCGGCAAGCCGATGCCCTTCATCGACAAGATCGTCGCCACGCTGATCAAGGAGCGGGTGCCGCGCAAGGAGATGTTCAAGCAGGGCTACCTCGACCTGCCCGACCTCGAGCGCGCCGACTGGGGCGTGGAGTTCTTCGCCGACGCGAGCGACTCCGCCGAGACCGACGCCTTCTTCAAGCAGCGCGGCTTCTCGTTCCCGCGTTCGACCGATCCCAACAACTGGTACCTCGGCTTCAACATGCTGGATCCGGTGATCGGCAAGGGGAAGACGCCCGAGGACGAGGCCCGCCACCGCAAGCTGCGCCAGGCACTGTCGATCGCGATCGACTGGGAGGAGGGCTACGGACGCATCTTCAAGAACCGCGGCGGGGTGGCGGCCTACGGCCCCGTGCCGCCGGGCGTGTTCGGCTCGCGCGAGGCGCAGGCGGGCTTCTTCAATCCGGTGACGCACCAGCTCGTCGACGGCAAGATCCAGCGCCGCTCCATCGAGGACGCCAAGCAGCTGCTCGCCGAGGCCGGTTATCCCGACGGCCGCGACGCGAAGAGCGGCCAGCCGCTGGTGCTGAACTACGACTTCATGCGCACCGTCACGCCGGAGGTGAAGGCCGAGAACGACTGGCTGGTGAAGCAGTTCGCCAAGCTCGGCGTGCAACTTGACGTGCGCGCCACCGACTACAACCAGTTCCAGGAAAAGCTGCGCCAGGGCAAGCACCAGGTGTTCTGGTGGGGCTGGCTCGCCGACTACCCCGACGCCGAGAATTTCCTGTTCCTGCTCTACGGTCCCAACAGCAAGTCGCTGCATGAAGGCGAGAACTCGGCGAATTACGAGAACCTCGAATTCGACCGGCTCTTCAAGCAGGTGCAGGTGCTGGACGACGGCCCCGAGAAGCAGCGGGTCATCGACCGCATGGTGCAGATCACGCAGCAGGACGCGCCGTGGGCTTTCGGCTACTGGGCCTGGACCGGGCAGGCGTACCAGCGCTGGGTCCACAACATCAAGCCGAGCATCGTGATCCGCGACGGCGTGCGGCACTACCGCATCGATCCGAAGGAACGCGCGCAGCTGCAAGGTCAGTGGAACCGGCCGGTCTGGTGGCCGTTGCTGGTGCTGGTCGTCGGCGGCGTCGCGATCGTGTGGATGACGCGCCGCAGCTTCCAGAAACGCGAGACCGCCACCGCGCGTGGCTCGACTGCTCCGTTGGGTCCCTCCGCCTCGAGCGTCCCCCGGGGAGCCGACTGATGTTCAAGTACCTCACCCGCCGGCTGGTCTACGGCCTGGCCATCCTGGTCGGCGTCAACCTGCTGACCTTCTTCCTGTTCTTCACCGTCAACACGCCGGACGACATGGCCCGGCTGAACATCGGCGGCAAGCGCGTGTCGCAGGAGCAGATCGACAAGTGGAAAACCGAGCGCGGCTACGACAAGCCGCTGTACTGGGACGCGTCGCGCACCGGCACCGCGCAGGTGACGCACACCGTGTTCTGGGAGCGCTCGGTCTCGCTGATGCTGCTGGACTTCGGCCGCTCCGACGCGCGCCAGGCCGTCGACATCGGCCACGAGATCAAGACCCGCATGGGCGTGAGCCTGCAGCTCGCGGTGCCGATCTTCGTGCTGCAGCTGATCGTGAGCGTGGCCTTCGCGGTGCTGCTGACCTTCTTCCGCAACTCGCGCATCGACTTCTGGGGCGTGGTGATCTGCGTCCTGATGCTGTCGATCTCCAGCCTGTTCTACATCATCGTGGGGCAGTTCTTCTTCTCGCGCATCCTGCGGCTGGTGCCGATCAACGGCTACGAGCCGGGCCTGGACGCGATCAAGTTCCTGGCGCTGCCGATCGCGCTGTCGCTGTTGTCGCGCCTGGGCGGCGAGGCGCGGCTGTACCGCGCGATGCTGCTCGAGGAAGTCGGCAAGGACTATGTCCGCACCGCCCGCGCCAAGGGGCTGTCCGAGCCGGTCGTGCTGATGCGCCACGTGCTGCGCAACGCGCTGATCCCCATCATCACCAGCGCCGGCGCCTACCTGCCGTACGTGTTCCTGGGCAGCCTGGTGTTCGAGAGCTTCTTCGGCATCCCCGGCCTGGGCGCCTTCGTCATCGAGGCGATCACCGGGCAGGACTTCGCCATCGTGCGCACCATGGTGTTCCTGGGCGCGCTGCTCTACATCGCCAGCAACGCGCTGATCGACCTGGTCTACACCTGGGTCGATCCGCGGGTGCGGCTGACCTGACGCCGTCCGGCGACTCCGGCGCGTTCAGGATTTGAGACAGGACACGAGAGCAGACATGGGATTCAAGGTCGTTTTCCTCTGGACCGACGTGGCGCTGTGGGCGATGTTCGCGGCGCTGGCCGCCTACATCGTGCGGCTGGTCCGCCGCCCGCATCTGCGCACCAACTGGCAGCGCGTGCTGCGTGATCCCGCCGCGCTGAGCGCGGGCATGGTGCTGGTGCTGTTCCTCGGCATCACCGCGCTGGACAGCCTGCACTTCCGCCGCGCGCTGACCGACAGCCCCGCCGGCCGGCAGTTCTACGAGACCCGCACCGAGTCCGTGCTGGACCTGGTGCTGGCGCGCCAGATCGAGATGCGCGAGACCAGCTATTCGGCGCCGCTCGCGTACCGGGGCTTCACGCTGGACAGCGTCGCGCACGGCGAGGCCATGGTGCGGGAGTTCCCGCGCCTGGCCTTCGGCGGCGCGCATCTGCAGGATCCTGAGCGCGACTGGCACGGCGACCTGGCGCGGCGCGCGCTGACGGGGCTGGCGCTCGGGGCCGTCGCGTCGGTGCTGATGGCGCTGCTGATGGCGGCGATCCTCGCGCCGCATCACGGTGGTTTCCGCCAGGGACTGAAGGACCTGCTGGGCGACCGCACGCACTATCCGTGGCGCGCGGCGCTCGCGACGCTGTCGGTGATCGCGCTGCTGGCCGGCCCGGTGATCGCGCTGATGGGCCACTACCACGTGTTCGGCACCGACCAGACCGGCAACGACGTGCTGTACCAGGCGCTCAAGAGCATCCGCACCGCCTTCGTCATCGGCGCGCTGTCGACGCTGGCGACGCTGCCGTTCGCGCTGGTGCTGGGCATCCTCGCCGGCTATCTCAAAGGCTGGGTCGACGAGGTCATCCAGTACTTCTACACCGTGCTGACGTCGGTGCCCAACGTGCTGCTGATCGCCGCCTGCGTGCTGATGGTGCAGGTCTTCCTGGACAAGCATCCCGAGGCCTTCGAGACCGGCGCCGAGCGCGCCGACCTGAAGATCTTCCTGCTCTGCGTGATCCTCGGCGTGACCGGCTGGGCGACGCTGTGCCGGCTGGTGCGCGGCGAGACGCTCAAGCTGCGCGAGGCCGATTTCGTCCAGGCCGCGACCGCCTTCGGCGTGCGCGACACGACGATCATGGTCCGCCACATCGTGCCCAACGTGATGCATCTGGTGCTGATCTCGCTGGTGCTCAACTTCTCCGACCTGATCCTGTACGAGGCGGTGCTGACCTACGTCGGCGTCGGCGTGGATCCGGGCATGAACAGCTTCGGCGGGATGATAAACCTGGCGCGCTCGGAGATGAGCCGCGACCCGGTCGTCTGGTGGAGCTTCGTGGCGGCCTTCGGCTTCATGGTGAGCCTGGTGCTGGCGGCCAACCTGTTCGCCGACGGCGTGCGCGACGCCTTCGATCCGCGCGCGCGCAAGCTGCGGCCGATGGTGCTGTCGTTGAAGAAGAACAAGCCCGCCGAGCCCGCCGCCCCGGCCGGCAAGGTGGCATGAAGGACGCGTGAAGGACGCCGCGACATGTTGAAGATCGACGACCTCAACGTCCACCTGGACGCCGATGCCGGCCTGGTGCGTGCCATCGACGGCATGCGCCTGACGCTGGCGCAGGGACAGACCTTCGCCCTGGTGGGCGAGTCCGGCTGCGGCAAGAGCATGACCGCGCTGGCGCTGATGCGGCTGCTGCCCGACAACGGCCGCATCGCGGGCGGCCGGCTGGAGCTCGACGGCCAGGACCTGTTCGACCTGAGCGAGGCCCGCATGCGCGACGTGCGCGGCGGGCGCATCGGGATGATCTTCCAGGAGCCGGGCACCAGCCTGAATCCGGTGATGAAGGTCGGCGCGCAGATCGTCGAGGCGATCGAGGCGCACACGCCGCTGCGCGGTGAGGCGGCCCGCAAGAAGGCCATCGACTGGCTGCGCCGCGTCGGCATCCCCGAGCCCGAGCGCCGCATCGACGAGTACCCGTTCCGGCTTTCCGGCGGCCAGAAGCAGCGGATCATGATCGCGATGACGCTGGCGGCGGAACCGGACTTCCTGATCGCCGACGAGCCGACCACCGCGCTCGACGTCACCATCCAGGCGCAGATCCTGGACCTGCTCAAGGACCTGCAGCGCGAGCGCGGCCTGGGGCTGCTGCTGATCACGCACGACCTGGGCGTCGTGTCGGGCATGGCGCACCAGGTGGCGCTGATGTACGCGGGACAGATCGTGGAGGTGGCGTCCGCCGCCGAGTTCTTCGCCTCGCCGAAACACCCGTATGCGCGGCTGCTGCTGCAGGCGCTGCCCGACGCGCAGCGCCGCGGGGAGCCGCTGGCCGCGATCCCCGGCACGGTGCCGCCGCTGTGGCAGACCTTCGAAGGCTGCCGGTTCGCGCCGCGTTGCGATCGAACCATGGTGCACTGCGGTTCGACGCGGCCGGCGCTCGCGGCGGTCGCCGGGGAAGCCGCGGCGCATGAGGTGCGGTGCCTGCTTTATACGGATCGACAGGAGCCGGTGGCGGTGGCAGCGACCGCCGGAGGCGCCGCTGCCGGTGCCCCTCTGCGCTCACAGTCTTCGCTTCGCTCAGGGTTCGCTTCGAGGGGCACCGGCAGCGGCGCCTCCGGCTCCGGGCCGGCGTCGGCGTCGGCGTCGGCGATGCTGCTGGAGGTCAGGGACCTGCAGGTCCGGTATCCGATGTCGCGAGGGTTCTTCGGAGGCACGAAGCGCTGGTTCGATGCGGTGGGCGGCGTCTCGTTCTCGATCGAGGCCGGCCGTACGCTCGCGCTGGTCGGCGAGTCCGGCTGCGGCAAGACCACCTCGGGCAAGGCCATCGTCCAGTTGCTGCGCCGGGTCGCCGTCATCGAGGGCCAGGCCTTGCTGCATCCGCCCGCCAGCCCGGCAGGGCAGGGTGGGGCACCGACGGACCTGTTCCACCTCGACGGCGTCGCCTTGCGAGAGGCGCGGCGGCAGGTGCAGATCATCTTCCAGGATCCGTTCGCGTCGCTGAATCCTCGGCTTCGGGTGCAGGAGGTGCTCGAAGAAGGCCTGCTTGCGCTGCGGCCCGATCTCGATGCGTCGGCACGCCTGCAGTTGCTGCATGACCTGCTCGACCAGGTCGGCCTGCGTCGCGACGCGCTGGCACGCTTCCCCCACGAGTTCTCCGGCGGTCAGCGCCAGCGCATCGCCATCGCCCGCGCGCTCGCCGTCGAGCCGCGCCTGATCGTCTGCGACGAGCCGACCTCGGCGCTCGACGTCTCGGTCCAGGCGCAGATCCTGAACCTGCTGCGCGACCTCCAGCGCAGCCGCGGGCTGTCCTACCTGTTCATCACCCACAACATCGGCGTCGTCGAGTACATCGCCGACGAGGTGGCGGTGATGCAGGCCGGTCGCATCGTGGAGTCGGGGGCCTGCGACGTCGTCCTCGGCTCGCCACGCGAGGCGTACACGCGGACGCTGCTTGCTGCGGTGCCGCGCGTGGAACGGTCCGTCGCCCCATGATTTCATGAACGGTACATGAACGCATCTGGTGCATCATGCACCGGTGTCGTGCCTTTTCTTCCCGCAATTTGTGCGCTTTTCGCCAGGACATTTCGCCTGCGATCGAGCGCTGATCGCCCGGATGTGCCAATCCGCGCGAAAAATGCGTCCAGATGTGCGATTCCGAACTGTTACGTTCGTTAATGAACCGTTTGGGCGAGGGCCGCTCGTTGCTGCGCCGCAACGACAGCCGTGCATCGCACGCTTGGTGTTTTCCCGCGAAACCCTGGCCTTCCCTGGGGTTTGCTGGAACGTTTAGGGAGATTACCGGGAGGTTAAGCAGAGGGTCCCTTTGACACTGTGTCGCAACCTGACGTGAGGCGATCGCTCACCAGGGCTCAAAGGCCGACGCCACTACCCGCGGCGTCGGTTCCACATCCAAGGAGTGCGACACATGTTCAAGAGAAACAAGCTCAGCGCGGCGGCGATGCTCGCGCTGGGGCTGACGGGCCTGCCCGTGTTGGCGCAGGAATCCGCCCAGGCGCTCGAAAAGGTGGAGATCACCGGCTCGTCGATCCGACGGGCGTCTGCCGAGACCGCGTTGCCGGTCACCACGATCACCGCGGAAGAGATCCAGCGCACCGGTGCCACCACGGCCGCCGATTTCATCGGTCAGTTGCCGACCAGCTTCGGCGGCGCGGTGGTGTCGAACAACGTCGGCGCGACGGGCGGCGCCGCGACGGCCAACCTGCGCGCCCTGGGCGCCAAGTACACGCTGATCCTGCTCAACGGCCGGCGGCTGTCCAACTTCGCGTTCGGCAACAACCCGGTCGACCTGAACTCCATCCCGCTGTCGGCGGTCGAGCGCGTCGAAGTGCTGCGCGACGGCGCCTCCGCCCTGTATGGCGCGGATGCGGTGGCCGGCGTCATCAACTTCATCCTGAAGCGCGATTTCCAGGGCTTCGATGCCAATTACGCCGAGTACCACGGCGATCACGGCAGCGGCGGCAATTCGTCGATCATCAGCGGCGTGGCCGGCTTCGGCGATCTGGCGAAGGACCGCTTCAACGTGGTCATCACCGCCAGCCGCGAGGAAATCAAGGCCCTGAAGGCCATCGATCGCGACTTCGCCAAGACCTCCGTGCGTCCGGACCTCGGGATCAACAAGGCTTCGCCTCGCAACGGCATCCCGAACCTGAACTTCACGGACACGAACGGCAACCGGTACACCGCCGTCAACCCCCTGCGCTACAACGGCTGCAACGCGCCCGGGTTCGCGCTGGTGATCCGCAACGCCAATGAGTGCGGCACCGACTATGTGCCCTTCATCGACCTGATCCCCGACCAATGGCGGGCCAATGCGACCGCGCGCGGCGTGTTCCAGGTCAACGAGGACAACCAGCTGATCGCCGAGGTGCTGACCAACCGCGATCGCGTGCAGTCCTTCTATTCGCCGGCACCGTATACGGTCAACATGGTCTATCCGACCAATGGCCGCTTCTACCCGTCGTCGATCACGCTGCCCAACGGCAACAAGGTCACCCCGACCGGTCCGATCAGCGGCACCTGGCGGACCGTCGCCGGCGGCGGACGCTCCGACATCACCGAGACCAAGATGACCCGCGGCCTGATCGGCGCCAAGGGCACCCTGGCCGGCTGGGACTACGACACCGCGGTCACGTACTCCAAGAACGAAGGCGAGATCTTCTTCGGCCCCGGCCAGTACAGCTACGCCAAGCTGACCCCGCTGGTGGCCGCAGGGCAGATCAACGTGTTCGGCGCGCAGGACGCGACGTCCAAGGCGCTGCTGGACAGCGCGCAGCTCAACGGTCGCCAGCAGTCGGCGACGTCCAAGGCCACCGAGTTCGACTTCCGCATCTCCAAGGAAGAGATCTTCAAGCTGCCGGCCGGCCCGGTCGGCGTGGCCGTCGGCGTGAACGGTCGCGAGGAGAAGCTCGACCAGTTCTCCGAGCCGGTGCTGGCCTCGGGCGACGTGGTCGGCGGCAATGGTCCGGTGCCCAGCGTGTCCAGCGGCCGCAAGGTCTATGGTGTGTTCGGCGAGCTGGTGGTGCCCATCATCTCCAAGCTGGAAGCCAACTTCGCGGGTCGCTACGACAAGTACAAGAACGACTTCGGCACCAGCTTCACCGCCTTCAGCCCGAAGGCCAGCCTGCGCTATGAGCCGATGAAGGACCTGGTGCTGCGCGGTTCGGTGGCCAAGGGCTATCGCGCACCGACGCTGTACGAGAACCTGCGTCCGTTCACCACCGGCAACAACACCTCGGCCAACTGGAGCGATCCGATCCGTTGCCCCGGCGGTGTGCCGATCACCAACACCGTCAACCCGGTCAACGAGTACAAGAGCGAGTGCGAGGTCCAGCTGGACGCCGCCACGTCGGGCGACCGCGGGCTGAAGCCCGAGAAGTCGCGCCAGTTCTCCCTGGGCGTGGCGTTCTCGCCGACGTCGGAACTGACCGGCTCGATCGACTACTGGAATGTCCGCATCAAGGACCCGATCGTCGCCAAGTCCGAGATCCAGGTCCTGAGCGATCCGACCCGTTACGCGGAGTTCATCTACCGCTACGACCCGGTCAACGACCCCGACGCGGCCAACCCGATCAAGGGCAGCACCAACAAGGACTTCCCGATCGCCTACGTCTACCTGCCGCAGGAGAACACCGGCAAGACCTACGCGTCCGGCCTGGACTTCAGCGCGCAGTACCGCCTGCGGGCGGGCGACTGGGGCACCTTCGGCGCACAGTTCGAAGGCATGCTCTTCCTGACCCACGGGTACCAGTACACCGGCGTCGAGAAGACGTCCGACCTGGGCAAGTTCAAGGACTTCGGCGCGGTGCCCAAGTGGCGTCACGCCGTGACCGTGACCTGGAAGCGCAGCTACTGGGATGCGTCGCTGACCAACAACTACACCCACGGCTACGAGGACTACACCGACCCCACCGCGGTCGGCCCGGACTACCCGCTGGTGCGCAAGGTGTCGAGCTACATGACCTGGGACGGCAGTGCCTCGCTGTCGCCGACCAAGGCCCTGAAGTTCACCTTCGGCATCAAGAACATCTTCGACCGGGATCCGCCGTCGTCGCGCAACTCGCTGTACTTCCAGACGGGTTACGACCCGACGTACACGAACCCGATCGGTCGCCAGTTCTACGGCCGCGTGAGTTACAAGTTCTTCTGAGCGGGCACACCGCTTGCTGACTGAGGACCGCCTTCGGGCGGTCTTTTCGTATCCGGGGGACGAGTGGGCGATGCCTGGCATCGACCCGTCCCGCCAAAGTGCGTTTTAGGGGTTAACTCTAGGGCGGAATGCGGCGGGCATTGGGTTGATACCAGTAAGATACCAGGACCCTTTTCGGAGGGTGGCATCGCCTCACTGGGCCTCGTCTCTTCGGGTGGTCTGGAGTTACATCGGGTGATCAACACGCTGGGCGAGAGGCGCATGCTCGGGCAAACCCCATGGCTTGCGGCTTGTGCATGTCGTTTATGATCAAGGTCGTGAAAGGTGGTCGAAATCTGTAGTTTTGCTACAGGATTTTGACCGATCCTCGAGACGCCCGCGGCCACAAGCTGACGGGCATTTTTGTTGAGTCGGGTTCGTATCGTGCCCTGGGTTTTCGAGTCTTCGTGTGTCCCTCCTGCCTTCGGCGGGGCGGCGGTCCGTGGCGCTTCGGCGATGTGGCACCGTTCGTCTCCGTCGCTCGCACAGCCGGCAAGACAGGCGCTGCTGACCCCAGGTTGCGGCGCGAACGCCTGATCCGACCAGACGCTGTGTTGAGTCGAACTCCCCTTGTAGCTTCGATGAAAGAAATTCGCAGTTTGATGAAGGAGCGCGCATGAACTTTGCGCAGGATAAAGCTGGGTCATCGCGCGTGACTGGCATCGGCATCGTCATCGTCATCCACGTCCTGATCATCTGGGCGCTGGCGAGCGGTCTGGCGACCAAGATCAAGGAGGCCGTCAAGGGCCCGATCGACGTCAAGGTCGTCGAGGAAAAGGTGAAGCCGCCTCCTCCTCCCGACAAGGTCGTGCCGCCCCCGCCGGACATCAAGGCCCCGCCGCCGCCGTTCGTGCCGCCGCCGGAAGTCGTCGTGACGGCGCCGCCGCCGGTGACGCAGGCGCCGGTGCTGCAGTCGGCGGCGACGCCGCCGCCGTCGGACTTCCGTCCGGCTCCGCCGCCCGCCGCACCCGCACCGCCGGCTCCGCCGTCGGACAAGCCCCGGTCGGCGATCGGCAACTGCACCAAGATGGCCAAGCCCGAGATGCCGGCCCTGAACTGGAGCGGCACCGCGAGCTACAAGGCGACCTTCACCGTCAAGGGTGGCAAGGTGGCCGACGTGACCTTCACCGCCTTGCGCGGCGCCAACGACCGCAAGGCCGAACGCGCGCTCAAGAACGCCATCCAGGCGGCGCTGACGGAATACCAGTGCACGGACGCGATCCTCGAACAGGAATTCGTGTTCAACATGGAATGATCCGCGGGACTGTCCCACCCGCGATCGATCGAACACGGGGCGCCTGACGCGCCCCGACCTCTCAACCTGAGTTCAAGACTTTTCTCGTAGGAGCACCCTCCATGATCTCTCGTCTGTCTGCCTTGTTTGCGGCCGTCGCGTGCGCCGCGACCCTGGCCGTCTCCCCTGGTCGCCCAAGCGCAGGACCAGGCTGCCTCGGCCGCCGCCTCCGCCGCTGACACCGCCCCCGCTCCTGCCGACATCGCTCCCGCCGCCGTGTCCGAGCCGGCTGCCGCCAAGCCGGTCGACAACCCGTACAGCCTGGGCAACATCGTCGCCCACGGCAACGTGGTCGACCAGGCCGTGCTGGCCATCCTGGCCATCATGTCCATGGGCTCGTGGTACATCCTGTTCACGAAGCTGTGGGACACCTCGAAGATCTCGCGTGAAGCCAAGGACGTCCGCGCGTCCTTCTTCAAGAAGGCTTCGCTGCAGGAAGGCCTGAAGAGCCTGAGCGAGACCGGTGCCTTCCGCTTCATCGCCCAGACCGGCGTGGAAGCCTCGGAGCACCATGAAGGCGCCCTGACCGAGAACATCGACCACAACACGTGGGTCACGATGAACATCGACCGCGCCGTGAGCGAAGTCAACACCCGTCTGCAAGGCGGCCTGGGCTTCCTGGCGACCGTCGGCTCGACCAGCCCCTTCATCGGCCTGTTCGGCACCGTGTGGGGCATCCTGCAGGCGCTGACGCAGATCGGCGTTGCCGGTCAAGCCTCGATCGACAAGGTCGCCGGCCCCGTGGGCGCCGCGCTGATCATGACCGCCATCGGTCTGGCCGTCGCCGTCCCGGCCGTGCTGGGCTACAACTGGCTGGTCAACCGCAACAAGACGGTGATGGGCCAGGTTCGTGCCTTCGCTGCTGACCTGCACGGCGTCCTGATGGGCAGCCGCAAGGTCGCAGGCCGCTAATCCGTACCGAAGTTTCCGGAGACGCAATATGGGGATGAACGTAGGTTCGTCCGGTGGCGACGACGAAGTGGTCTCGACCATCAACACCACGCCCCTCGTGGACGTGATGCTGGTGCTCCTGATCATCTTCCTGATCACCGTGCCGGTGGTGACGCAATCGGTGGGGGTGACCCTGCCGAAGGAGACGAACGTCGTCCGCGTCACCAAGCCGGAGAACATCGAAATCGCGGTGACCAAGGATGGCGACATCTATTGGGGCGTGCAGCCGGTTCCCGACGTGGAAACGCTGGTGGCGCGCCTCAAGAAGGTGGCGGTTCTGAATCCTCAGCCGGAAGTTCACATCCGCGGCGACGACAAGTCCCGCTATGAGAACGTGGGCAAGGTCATGGTGGCGTGCCAGCGCGCTGGCATCATGTCCATCAAGTTCGTCACCGAGCCGCCGGCTCGTGGTGGCTGAAGGAGCTGAAACATGGGTATGAACGTTGGAAGCTCCAGCGGCAGTGACGAGCCGGAAACGATGCTCGACGTCAACACGACGCCGCTGATCGACGTGATGCTGGTGCTGCTGGTGATGCTGATCATCACCATCCCGATCCAGCTGCACTCGGTCAACCTGGACATGCCGCCGCCGAACAACAACCCGCCGCCCAACGAGCCGGTCGTCCACGAAGTGGCGATCGACTTCGACGGCACGGTGTTCTGGGACGGCGCCGCGGTGCCGAACCACGCGGCCCTGGAGTCCAAGATGTCCGAGATCGCCGCGATGCCGGACCAGCCGGAAGTGCACATCAAGCCGAACAAGCTGGCCGAGTACGGTTACGTGGCCAATGTGATGGCCTCGGCTCAGCGTCTGGGCGTCAAGAAAATGGCGATGGTCGGGAACGAGCAGTTCCTGAACTGAGCCGGATGACCGCCTGATCGGTGTCTGACCAGAACGCGCCTGCCCGAAAGGGCGGCGCGTTTTTCTTCTTTGGAGAGCAAGCAATGAAACTCAAACTGCTGGCAACCGCCGCTGTCGGCGCCGCTGCGCTGGTGCTGGGCTCCACGCCCGAAGGCAGCCTGAGCGTCCTGTCCCAAGCCGCCGCACAGGTGCGTCCGCAAGTCGGCGGCGCCCTGAAGGCCGCGTCCGATCTGCTGAAGGCGGGCAAGGCGCAGGAAGCCATGGCCAAGATCCGCGAGGCGGAAGCCGTGCCCGGCCGCAACGCGGACGAGAACGCGACGCTGGAAGGCCTGCGCCTGTCCGCCGCCTCCCGCCTGGGCGATGCCGACGGCATGGTCAAGGCCTATGACGCGCTGAGCGCCGCCGGCAAGCTGCCGGCTGCCAACAAGCTGCCGACGATGGAAGCCATCGCAGGCACCTACCTGCGCGCGGGCAACGGCGCCAAGGCGCTGGAGTGGGTCAACAAGTACAACGCCGCCGGCGGCAACAGCCCGGCGATGAAGCAGGTCCAGGCCGCGGCCCAGCTGCGCTCGGGCGACGTCACCACGATCCTCAAGGACACGCTGGCCGACATCTCCGCCGATGAGAAGGCGGGTCGCACGCCGTCGCAGGACAAGCTGAACACGGCGCTGTGGGCGGCCAACAAGAAGGGCGACGGCGGTACCGAATCGGTGCTGATCCAGAAGCTGCTGAACTACTACCCGACCAAGCAGCTGTGGGCGCAGTCGCTGGGCACGCTGCAGGCCAAGAAGGGCTTCGCCGCCGGTCGCTACCAGGTCGACGTGCTGCGCCTGCGCCTGGTCACCGAGAACATGACCGGTGCCAACGACTACATGGAGCTGGCGCAGCTCGCCGGTGCCGCCGGATATCCGGAAGAAGGCAAGAAGGTGCTGGACAAGGGCTTCGCGGCCGGCGTCCTGAAGCCGACCGACGACAACGCCCGCCCGAAGCGCCTGGCTGATCTGCTGGACAAGCGCATCGCCGAAGCCAAGGCCGGTGCGGCCGAGGCCGAGAAGGCCGCCCGCGGCGCCCGCGAAGGCGACGAGCTGGTCAAGGTCGGCTTCGCGCAGGTGCAGCGTGGCGAAGCCGCCGCCGGCATCAAGCTGATGGAAGAAGGCATCGCCAAGGGCAACCTGAAGCGTCCGGACGACGCCAAGCTCTACCTGGGCCTGGCGCAGTTCCTGGGTGGCGACAAGGCCAAGGCGCAGGCCACGTGGCGTACCGTCAAGGGCACCGATGGCTCGGCCGACCTGGCCGGCCTGTGGACCGTGTACTCGCGCAGCGCGAAGCACTGATCCCTCGCACCGCGAGGACGACAAGGCCTCCGGCTCACGCCGGGAGGCCTTGTCATTTGTGCTGAGCGGCCGCGACGTCGCGGCCGCGTGTCGTCTTACTTCGGCGCCATGCGGATCGCGCCGTCCAGGCGGATCACCTCGCCGTTGAGCATGTCGTTGGTGACGATCTGGTGGACCAGCTTGGCATAGTCCTCCGGACGGCCCAGGCGCGAGGGAAGGGCACGCTGGCGGCCAGCGTGTCCTGCACCTCCTGCGGCATGCCGAACAGCATCGGCGTGCCAAAGATCCCGGGCGCGATCGTCATGTTGCGGATGCCGTTGCGCGCCAGATCGCGCGCGATCGGCAGCGTCATGCCGACCACGCCGCCCTTGGAGGCCGCATAGGCCGCCTGGCCCATCTGACCGTCATAGGCAGCCACCGAGGCCGTCGAGATCAGCACGCCGCGCTCGCCGGTGGCTTCCGGCTCGTTCTTGCTCATCGCCTCGGCGGCGAGGCGGATCATGTTGAAGCTGCCTACCAGATTGACGGTGATCACCTTCGAGAAGGTCGCCAGCGCATGCGCGCCGTCCTTGCCGACCGTCTTGGCGGCCGGCGCGATGCCGGCGCAGTTCACCAGGCCCATCAGCTTGCCCAGCGACACCGCCTTGGCGACGGCGGCCTGCGCATCGGCCTCCTGGCTGACGTCGCACTTCACGAAGGCGCCGTTCAGTTCCTTGGCGAGCGCCTCGCCGCGCTCGACCTGCAGGTCGGCGATGACGACCGTCGCGCCCTCGCGCGCCAGCATGCGGGCCGTGCCTTCGCCCAGGCCCGAGGCGCCGCCGGTGACGATGAAGACCTTGTTCGCGATGTCCATGGATGTCTCCTTCCGAGTTGTTGGTTGCCGTTGACGTAAACGTCAATTGTCGACGAAAAAATGGCGGCCTCGAGGGCCGCCATTCTCACGGGTCGGGGCGAGTTCAGCTCAGCGCGGCGAGGGCGCGGCCGGTGATCTCGTCGACCGTGCCGATGCCTTCGATGCGGCGGTACTGCGGCGCCTGCGCGTCGCCGCTGGCGGCCCAGCTCGAGTAGTAGTCGACCAGCGGACGCGTCTGCGCCTGGTAGACCTCCAGGCGCTTCTTGACGGTCTCTTCCTTGTCGTCGTCACGCAGGATCAGGTCCTCGCCGGTGACGTCGTCCTTGCCTTCGACCTTGGGCGGATTGAACTTGGTGTGGTACGTCCGGCCCGAGCCCGTGTGCACGCGACGACCGCTCATGCGTTCGACGATGGCGCTGTCAGGCACGTCGATCTCGAGCACGAAGTCCAGCTTCACGCCGGCGGCCTTCATCGCATCGGCCTGCGGGATGGTGCGCGGGAAGCCGTCGAACAGGAAACCCTTGGCGCAATCCGGCTGCGCGATGCGTTCCTTGACCAGGTTGATGATGAGCTCATCGCTGACCAGGCCGCCCGCGTCCATCACCTTCTTGGCGGCGATGCCGAGTTCGGTGCCGGCCTTGACGGCGGCACGCAGCATGTCTCCGGTGGAGATCTGCGGGATGCCGAACTTGTTGCAGATGAAAGAGGCCTGAGTGCCTTTGCCGGCGCCGGGGGCGCCCAGAAGAATCAGTCGCATGGGTCTCCTCGATATAGGGAGAGGGCGCGTCGCACGAGCCGACGCGCCCTCGAAAACTGCGGGCGAGAATAGCACGCGCTGGCCTACGGTCCGCTGACGCGACAGGCGAATGAACTGCGGTGTAACCCTGTCGGGCCTGGCCGCGATTCAGCTGGTCATCAGCTGTCTGACGCGTTCGAGGTCCTCGGGCGTGTCCACGCCGGGCCCCGGTCGCTCGGCGCTGACATGCACCGCGATGCGTTCGCCGTGCCACAGCACGCGCAGTTGCTCGAGCGCTTCGATCTGCTCCAGCGGCGACACCGCGAGGGTCGGAAAACGGCGCAGGAAACCGGCGCGGTAGGCATACAGGCCCACATGGCGCAGCACGGCCTCCGGCTTCACGCGGGCACCGCCGCCGGGCGCGTCCCGCCACCACGGGATCGGCGCGCGGGAGAAATACAGCGCCAGCCCCTGGGCATCGGTGACCAGCTTGACGACGTTCGGATTCGCGAACTCGGCATCGTCGTCGATCGCGTGCGCGACGGTGGCCATCGCGCACTGCGGCTTCGCGGCAAGCAGGTCGGCGCAGGCGCGGATCATCTCCGGCGCGATCAGCGGCTCGTCGCCCTGCACGTTCACGACCAGCGCGTCATCCGGCAGGCCGAGCTGCTCGACCGCCTCGGCCAGGCGATCGCTGCCGCTGGCGTGGTCGGCGCGCGTCATCAGCGCGCGGATGCCGTGGGCCTCGCAGGCGGCCTTCACCTCGACGGCGTCCGTCGCGACGACGACCTGCGCCGCGCCCGCCAGCGCCGCACGGCGCGCCACCTGCACGATCATGGGCGCGCCGGCGATGTCGGCCAGCGGCTTGTTGGGCAGGCGCGTCGACGCCAGCCGGGCCGGGATGACGATGTGGAAGGCGGCGCTCACGCGGTGTCGCCTTCGTTGTCCGTGGAGCGGGCCTCGTTGGCCAGCATGACCGGGATGCCGTCGCGGATCGGGAAGGCCAGGCGGTCGGCCGGGCACAGCAGTTCGCGACCCGGCAGGCCGGTGTCCGGCGCGTTGCGGCGGTCGTCCAGCGGGCCCTTGCAGACGGGGCACACCAGCATCTCAATCAGTCGATGGTCCATGGGGGATCAGCCGCCGCAGCTCGCGCTGCAGCGCCTCTTCAAAAGCGGGTTCGGGGCGGAAGTCTAGCGCCACCACCCAGATGCGGCAGCCTTGCAGCGCCTCCGGGCGCAACTTGACGGCGTCCTTCTCGGTGATGACGACCTCGTCGGTGCGGGCCCAGGGCAGCGGATCCAGCGTGGCGTGGTCGGGCAGTGCCAGCGCGCGGAAATTCAGGCCCTGTTCGCCGAGCATGTCGAAGAAGCGTTGCGGCCGCGCCAGTCCGGCGGCGGCCAGCAAGGGCTTGCCGCGCAGCGCATGCAGGCGCTCCAGGCGGCCGGGTTCGCCGCGCCACCAGTCGGCCAGCGCGACCGCGCCGGCCAGCTGGCGCGTGCCGACGTAGCCGGGCAGGGCGGTGCTCGGCCGGCCGGTGCTGTAGAGCACCAGCGTGTCCGCGGAGGAGCCCGGCGGCGGCGGCAGTGCACGCGCCTGGCGCAGCGGCCCCGCAGGCAGCAGCCGGCCGTTGCCGAGGCCGCGTTCGTCGAACACGAGCACGCTGAGCTGTCGCGGCAGCCGCCAGTGCTGCAGGCCGTCGTCGGAGACCAGCACCTGGATCCCTGGGTTGGCCTCGAGCAGCGCACGCGCCGCCGCGATGCGGTCGCGACCGACCGCCACCGGCACGCCGGCGCGCAGCTTGATCAGGAGGGGTTCGTCGCCGACGTCCTCGGCGCGGTCGCCGTCGGCGATCACGCGGACCTGCGCGTCATCCGCGCGGCCGTAGCCACGGGAGATCACGCCGGCGCGGATGTCCATGCGCCGGAGCGTGTCCAGCAGGGCCAGCGTCGTGGGCGTCTTGCCGGCGCCGCCGACGACCCAGTTGCCGACGACGATCACCGGCACCGGCAACTTCCCCGCCTTCTTCAGGCCGAAGCGGTACAGCGCCACGCGCAACCGCAGCACCGCGCCGTGCAGCGCGGCCAGCGGCCGCAGCAGGTGGGCGAGGCGGTCGTCATCGCGCCAGGCGCGCTGCAGCCGGTCCTCCAGGGCCGGCCGGGTCATGTCCGGTCCCGGTCCATGCCCACGCTCATTGAGGCTTGTTGGCCGCGAAGGTCAGTCGCGTGAGGTTGGCGCGCCGCGCCGCGTCCATCGCGTTGACCACCGCCTGGTGCGGCGTGGCCGCATCGGCGGAGATGATCACGACCGGCTCCTGCTTGCCCTGCGCCGACTGCAGCATCGCCGCGGTCAGCAGGTCCACGCTGCGGCCCTCGACGGCGTTGCTGTCGATCGAGTAGCGCCCGTCCGCCGAGATCGCCACGATGATCTCCGCCGGCCGCTCCTTCATCTGCTGGGCGTCGGCGGTCGGCAGCGTCAGCTGCAGCTCGGTGAACTTCGAGTACGTCGTCGACAGCATCAGGAAGATCAGCACGACGAGCAGCACGTCGATGAACGGGATCAGGTTGATCTCCGGTTCCTCGCCCTGGCGACGGCGGAACTTCATGCCTTGGCCTTCCCCGAGGCCGGGGTGGCGGCTGGCGGCACGCTGGCCGGGCCGGCGTTCGCGGCATGGGCGCCGGGCATGGCGCGGTTGACCAGGTGTGTCAGCAACCGTTCGCTGGCCTGTTCCATGTCGACGACATAGGACTCGATGCGGCCGCGGAAGTAGCGGTAGAACATCAGCGACGGGATCGCGACGACCAGGCCGAAGGCGGTGTTGTACAGCGCGATCGAGATGCCGTGCGCCAGCAGCGCCGGGTTGTTGCCGCCGGGGCCGGGGCTCTGGCTGCCGAAGATCTCGATCATGCCGACCACGGTGCCCAGCAGACCCAGCAGCGGGGCCGCCGCGGCGATCGTGCCCAGCGTGTTGAGGTAGCGCTCCATCTGGTGGATCGCATGGCGGCCGGCCAGCTCGAAGGACTGGCGCAGCCGGGTCTCCCCGGCGCGCGGATCGGACTGCGACGTGCGCAGGCCGGCGGCCAGGACCTGACCCAGCAGCGAGTTCTCGGCCAGCTTGCCGACGACTTCACCGCTCGGGATCTGGAGCTGGGTCACGCCCAGGACTTCCTCGATCAGGCTGGGCGGTGCGACGCGCGCGGCACGCAGGCTCACGACGCGCTCGATGATCAGCGCCAGGGCCACGACGGAACACAGCAGCAAGGGCCAGATCGGCCAGCCGGCGGCTTGTATGATCGAAAACAAGGCTATCCCTCCGTACGGGCATCTCCGGCCCGGCGGCGCATTATGGCGCCCCGCGACGCCGTCGCCGACCACTCCGGACCCTCATCACAAGCCCTTACAAACATCCACCGTTCCTGTGGATAACTTTGTGGGCAACTGGTCTCGGAACCGCGCCAGGGCCCGTCGCCAGACGGCAAGGATTAGGCTGCTCCAAAAAAGGCAGGAAAAAGCTTTTGAAAAACAAGCGCTTATCGATCTGTGACGCGGGCATGACGGCCAATATGGCCCGCGGAGCCAGCATTGACGCGGCTGTGGAGTTCCGGACCCGCGCCAGCGTTGGGTTTGCGCATGATTGACGCCTCCAAACCCGCATCGCCACGGATGGTCTGGGGCGTGGCGGCCCTGTTGACGGCCCTTTCCGACGCCTTGCAGGCCAGGTTCCCCGTCATCACGGTGCAGGGCGAGCTGTCGGGCTTCACGCGCGCGGCCAGCGGCCATTGCTACTTCAGCCTGAAGGACGCGGAAGGCCAGCCGGCGATGCTGCGCTGCGCGATGTTCCGACGCGCCGCGTCGCTGGTGGACTTCGCGCCCCGGGACGGCATGACGGTGGAGTTGCGCGGCCGGCTCGACCTGTACGGACCGCGCGGCGAGCTGCAGTTCATCGTCGAGGCGATGCGGCGCTCCGGCGAGGGGGCGCTTTACGAACAGTTCTTGCGCCTGAAGGCCAAGCTGGAGTCGCTCGGCTACTTCGACGCGGACCGCAAGCGCGCGCCGCCGCCGTACGCGCGGCGGATCGGCGTGATCACCTCCACCGGCGCCGCGGCGCTCCAGGACGTGCTGACCGCGCTCAGACGAAGAGCGCCACACGCGCAGGTCTTCATCTATCCGACGCTGGTCCAGGGAAATGAAGCGCCGGCAGCGATCGTGCGGGCGTTGGCGACAGCCAACGAACGCGCCGACGCGGAGGTCCTGCTGCTCGTGCGCGGTGGCGGCTCGCTGGAGGACCTGTGGGCCTTCAATGACGAGCGCGTCGTGCAGGCGGTGGCCGAATCGCCGCTGCCGGTGATCTGCGGCGTGGGGCACGAAACCGACATCACGCTGGCCGACCTCGCCGCCGACCTGCGCGCGCCGACGCCGACGGCGGCGGCGGAGCTGGCCACGGTCTCGCGCCAGCAGTGCCTGGAGACCTTGGAGGCCCTGGAGCGCCAACTGGTGCGCCGGGTCGAGCAGCGACTGGACGGCGCCGCCCAGCGACTGGATCGCCTCGCCCTGAGGCTCGCGAGACCGGGCGACGCGCTGGCGAGGCAGAGACGTCGACTGGATCTGCTCTCGCAACGGCTCGGCCAGGTGACGCCGAGAACGGTCTCCCTCGAATCGCAACGGCTGCGCCACCTCGAACAGCGCTTGAACCAGGTCGCTCCGCGCGCCGCGGCGATGGAGACGCAGCGGCTGAGACATCTGGCGCAGCGGCTCGACCGCGCATTGCCGCAGCAGGCGCAGCGCGGCGCGCACCGCCTGGACTCGCTCGAGGCGCGGCTGCAGGCGCTCGATCCCCGCCAGGTGCTGGCACGCGGTTACGCCTGGCTGGACGACGGCCAGGGCCGGGCACTGAGCTCGGTGGATCAGCTCCACGAGGGTCAGGACTTGCGCGCCGTGCTGGCCGACGGCGAAGCTGAACTGCAGGTCGGGCGCGTCGTTCGCCAGGACGTCTGAAGGCGGTCCGCGCCCTCTGTGGCGCGGTATGCGTGCTCCCGGCAGGGGCATGAATTGGCTGCCTACAATCTGCCGCGACATCCCGTCCCATCAACCACCGATTAGGAGTCCCACATGGAACACGTCCTGCCCGAGCTGCCGTACGACAAGAAGGCGCTGGAGCCGCACATCAGCGCCGAGACGCTGGAGTACCACCACGGCAAGCACCACAAGGCCTACGTGGACAACCTGAACAACCTGCAGAAGGGCACCGAGTTCGAGAGCAAGACGCTGGAGGAGATCGTCAAGACCTCCAGCGGCGGCATCTACAACAACGCCGCGCAGATCTGGAACCACACCTTCTTCTGGTCCTGCCTGAAGCCCAACGGCGGCGGCGCGCCGACCGGCAAGCTGGCCGACGCGATCAACGCCAAGTGGGGCAGCGTCGACGCCTTCAAGGAAGCCTTCCAGAAGAGCGCCGTCGGCAACTTCGGTTCCGGCTGGACCTGGCTGGTGAAGAAGGCCGACGGCACGGTCGACATCGTCAACATGGGCGCCGCCGGCACCCCGCTGACGACCGGCGACACCGCGCTGCTGACGATCGACGTGTGGGAACACGCCTACTACATCGACTACCGCAACGCGCGTCCGAAGTTCGTCGAGACCTTCCTGAAGAGTCTGCTGAACTGGGACTTCGCCCAGGCCAACTTCGGCAACTGACCCACCGGCGCCCGCGTCAGCGGGTGCCGATGAAGAACGGCCCGGGCATCGCTGCCCGGGCCGTTGTCGTTTCAGCGTTCGAGTCGCCGCTGTCGCTGCCGTGACGTCGGCTCGCTGCCTGCCGGTACGGAGGCCGCCGGCGCGATCACTTGGGCCAGGGGCCGCCGCGCAGCTTGGCGCCGGCCTTGAGGCCGCGCTTGTCGAACCAGCCCTTGTTCATCTCGAGCACGTAGCGCACCGGCTTGGTCGAGCAGTGCGAGACGTCGGACAGCGGCTGCATCTCGACGATGTTGACGATGGTGCCGTCGTCGCCCACGAAGGCGGCCGACAGCGGGATCAGCGTGTTGCGCATCCAGAAGCACTGCTGCGACGGCTGCTCGAAGATGAAGATCATCCCGGCGTTCTGCGCCATCTCCTTGCGGGCCATCAGGCCGATGGCGCGCTGCTCGTCGGTGCGGGCGACCTCGGCATGGATCAGGTGCATGCCGGCGCCGAGTTCGACGACCGGCAGGCCGGTCTGCGGAATCTGCTGGGCGGCGGCCGGGCCGGCGACCGTCAGGGCGGCCATCGACAGCAGGGTCGAAAGAACGACGGACGATGCCGCGTGTTTGATATTGAGCATGTTGTCACCTCAAGGTTTGGCGGATTATCACGGCCATGTTGCCCGCCCCAGCCGCCACGGTGTCCGCCGGTGCCCTGGGCGCCGATGCCCGACGCGCCAATCGCCCCGTTCCCGACGGCACGCTGACACGCGCGCGATTCCGGTTGTCCGGGCTGCACTGCGCCACCTGCGCCGGCCTGGTCGAGTCGCTGCTGCACGCGCAACGCGGCGTGAAGTCAGCCGAAGTCCATCCGTCGACCCAGACGCTGGTGCTGGACTGGTGGCCGGAGCGCGCGACGCTCGACGAGCTGCGGCAGGCGCTTGCGCCGGCGGGGTACGACTTCGTCCCTGATCTCGCCGGGCCCGCCCGGGACCTGAGGCGTCACGAGCATCGCCAGGCGCTCTGGCGGCTGTTCGTCGCCGGCTTCCTGATGATGCAGGTGATGATGCTGGCGTGGCCGTCCTACGTGGCCGCGCCGGGCGATCTGGCGCCCGACCAGGCCGCGCTGCTGCGCTGGGGCCAGTGGGTGCTGACGCTGCCGGTGATGCTGCTGTCCGCGGGGCCGTTCTTCCGCGCGGCCTGGAGCCAGCTGCGCGGCTGCCGTCCGGGGATGGATGTGCCGGTGGCGCTCGGGCTCGGCGTGGCCTTCGTGGCCGGCAGCGGCGCGACGCTGGACCCGGGCGGTCCGTTCGGCCACGAGGTCTTCTTCGATTCGATCACGATGTTCGTGACCTTCCTGCTCGGCGCCCGGTATCTGGAGCTGCGCGCGCGGCATCGCGCGGCGGCGGCGATCGAGCAGGCCGCGGAGGCCTTGCCCGATGAGGTCGAGCGGATCAGCCCGGACGGGACGGCGGAACGCGTGGCGATCGAGGCGCTGGTGGTGGGCGATCGCGTGCGGGTGGCCGCGGGCCAGCGCATGCCGGCCGATGCGATCGTCGAAGCGGGCACGGGCGCCGCCGACGAATCGCTGCTGACCGGCGAATCGCGCCCGGTCGCGAAGGCGCCGGGCGATGCCGTGCTCGCGGGCAGCGTCAATCTCTCCGGCGTGCTCACGCTGCGCGTGCGGCAGGTCGGGGAACAGACCCGGCTCGCCGGCATCCGCCAGTTGATGGCGCAGGCCTTCCAGGACCGGCCGACGACGCTGCGCACCGCGGATCGCGTGGCGGGCTGGTTCCTCGCGGCAGTCCTCGTGCTGGCCGGGGCGGCGGCGCTCGCCTGGCAGTTCGTCGATCCATCGCGGTCGGTGGCCGTGGCCGTGTCGGTGCTGATCGTGACCTGCCCCTGCGCGCTGTCGCTGGCAGCGCCAGCCGCCTGGGTAGCCGCGGCGGGCGCGCTCGCGCGGCGGGGGATGCTGCTGTCGCGACTCGACGCGATCGAATCGCTCGCGGGTGTCGACCGGATCGTCATGGACAAGACCGGCACGCTGACCGATCCCGCGCCGCGCCTGCGCAACGTGCAGGCCGAGACCCCGGATGCGGAGGCCACGGAGGCCGCGGCGGTGCTGGCCGCAGGATCGCTGCATCCGTTGTCCAGGGCGCTGGTGGCGACCTTGCCCGCGTCGTCCGACGCCAGGGAGGCGTGGACGATCAAGGAGTTCAGCGGTCACGGCCTGGAAGGTCTCGATGCTCGTGGCCAGCGATGGCGTCTCGGATCGCCGCAATGGACCGCCGACGCTGGGCGCTCGACGGGAATGCCGTCGGGCGCGTCCCACGCTCAGATCGTCCTGACCTGCGGCGGCATCGTGCGCGCCGCATGGCAGGTCGACGAACGCCTGCGCGACGGAGCGCCGGCGGCGATCGCTGAGTGGCAGGCGATGGGCCTCGTGGTCGAACTGCTGTCGGGTGACGAGCCCGCGCGGGTCGAAGCTGCCGCCAGCGAGGCCGGCATCGCGCATCGGCGCGGTGGCGCCCGGCCGGAAGACAAGCTTCAGCACGTCACGGCGCTGCAGGCGCGCGGCCATCGTGTGCTGATGATCGGCGACGGCATCAACGACGCGCCCGTGCTGGCGCGGGCGCAGGTGTCGATCGCGATGGGGCAGGGCGCGGATCTCGCAAAGGCACGCGCCGATGCGGTGCTGACCTCGGACCGGCTCGACGCCATCACGGCCGCGCTGCGACTGGCCCGACGCACGCGCTGCGTCGTGCGCCAGAACCTGGCGTGGTCGGCGCTCTACAACGTCGTGTGCGTGCCGATGGCGCTGGTCGGCTGGCTGCCGCCGTGGGCCGCCGGCCTGGGCATGGCCACGAGCTCGCTGCTCGTGGTCGCCAACGCCGCGCGGCTCGGTCGCGCGGTGACCACCCCAGCGGGCTCGCAGGCGGCGGCGCGGACGCTCGGGCATGTGCTCGGGAAGACGCTCGGGCAGACGGCCGACGCTTGAAGGACCCCGCCTCATGGACATCCTCTATCTGCTGATCCCGTTGTCGGTCGTGCTCGTCCTGGTGGTGCTGGCCGTGTTCGGTTGGGCCGTCCAGGACGGCCAACTCGAATCGCTGGACCGGGAAGGTCAACGAATCCTCGAGGACGACGCGCAAGCTTGACGCGCGTCAACACGTACTTCGGGAGCGCGCCGAACAATCGCTGGCATCGGCGCAACAAGCGCCTCGAGGAGCCAGCATGGCAAGCCAGTCAGAGTCGGAGGGAGGACGCGCCGTCGCGTCCAGGGAGGCGTCCCGTGAAGCGTCCCGTGAAGCGCCCCGTGATGTGCCCAGTTATGAGGACGGCGTGGTCCGCGCGTTCTCGCTGGCCGCGGTGCTGTGGGGCGTGGTCGGGATGCTGGTCGGCGTGGTCATCGCCGCGCAACTCGCCTGGCCGGAGTTGAACTTCGGCATCCCCTGGCTGAGCTACGGCCGCCTGCGGCCGCTGCACACCAACGCGGTGATCTTCGCCTTCGGCGGCTGCGTGCTGATGGCCACGGCCTTCCATGTCGTGCAGCGCACGAGCCATGTGCGGCTCTTCGCGCCGGGTCTTGCCTGGTTCACCTTCTGGGGCTGGCAGCTGGTGATCGTGCTGGCCGCGATCACGCTGCCGCTGGGCCTGACGACCGGCAAGGAGTACGCCGAGCTCGAATGGCCGATCGACATCCTGATCGCCGTCGTCTGGGTGTCCTACGCGATCGTCTTCTTCGGCACGATCGGCGTGCGGCGCGTGCGCCACATCTACGTGGCCAACTGGTTCTTCGGCGCCTTCATCATCGCGGTGGCGCTGCTGCACATCGTCAACAGCGCCGAGGTCCCGGCCTCGCTGACCAAGAGCTACTCCGCCTACGCCGGCGTGCAGGACGCGATGGTGCAGTGGTGGTACGGCCACAACGCGGTGGGCTTCTTCCTGACCGCCGGTTTCCTCGGGCTGATGTACTACTACATCCCCAAGCAGGCCAACCGCCCGGTCTACAGCTACCGGCTCTCCATCGTCCACTTCTGGGCGCTGATCTTCACCTACATGTGGGCGGGCCCGCACCACCTGCACTACACGGCGCTGCCCGACTGGGCGCAGAGCGTGGGCATGCTGTTCTCGCTGGTGCTGCTGGCGCCGAGCTGGGGCGGGATGATCAACGGCGTCATGACGCTGAGCGGCGCCTGGCACAAGCTGCGCGACGACCCGATCCTGAAGTTCCTGATCGTCGCGCTGTCCTTCTACGGCATGTCGACCTTCGAGGGGCCGATGATGTCGATCAAGACCGTCAACGCGCTCTCGCACTACACCGACTGGACCGTCGGCCATGTGCACAGCGGCGCGCTGGGCTGGGTGGGCTTCATCTCGATGGGCGCGCTGTACCACCTGATCCCGCGCATGTACGGCCGCGTCGAGATGTACTCGAAGCGCGCCATCGAGCTGCACTTCTGGATCGCCACGCTGGGCATCGTGCTCTACATCGCCGCGATGTGGATCGCCGGCGTGATGCAGGGCCTGATGTGGCGCGCGGTGAACCCGGACGGCACGCTGACCTGGACCTTCGCCGAAGGCGTCAAGGCGACCTACCCGTTCTACGTGGTGCGCCTGCTCGGCGGTCTGCTGTACCTGGGCGGCATGTGCCTGATGGCCTGGAACGTCGTCATGACGGTCCGCGTCGGCCGGCCCGCCCGCCATCCCATCCCCGGCGCCGCGCTCGCGGCCGCCGCCTGAACGTCCGCCAAGGAGCACACGCCATGGCCAACCCCCATGCCACCGCCAGCGGCCACGAACGCATCGAGACCAGCAACTTCCTGATGATCGTGCTGGTGGTGCTGACGGTGATCGTCGGCGGGATCGTCGAGATCGTCCCGCTGTTCTTCCAGCGCTCGACCACGCAGCCGGTCGAACACCTCAAGCCCTACACGCCGCTGCAGCTCGCCGGCCGCGACGTCTACATCCGCGAGGGTTGCTACAACTGCCACTCGCAGATGATCCGGCCGCTGCGCGCGGAGACGCTGCGTTACGGCCACTACTCGGTGGCCGGCGAGTTCGTCTACGACCACCCCTTCCAGTGGGGCAGCAAGCGCACCGGGCCGGACTTGGCGCGCGTCGGCGGCAAGTACAGCGACGAGTGGCACCGCCTGCACCTGAACAACCCGCGCGACCTGGTGCCCGAGTCCAACATGCCCGCCTACGCGTGGCTGGCGGGCGCGGCCGTCGATCCGAAGGAGATGGCGCCGCGCATGCGCGCGCTGCGGACCGTCGGCGTGCCCTACACCGATGAGCAGATCGCCCAGGCGGGCGACGAGGTCCAGGGCCGCACCGAACTGGATGCGGTGGTCGCCTACCTGCAGGTGCTGGGCACCGCGCTGAAGCGCTGAAGCGCCGAACCCCTGAGAGGAGGCCCCATGCCCGACATGGATCTGAATGCGTTGCGCTCCGCGGTGACCGTGGTGTCGCTGCTGGTGTTCGTCGGCATCGTCGTCTGGGCCTATGCCCGGCACAACCGCGAACGTTTCGAAGACCTGGGATCGCTGGTCCTCACCGATGAAGACGGCGCGCCCCGAGGAGGTCGTCATGAGTGATTTCGTTTCGAACGGCTGGTCGCTGTTCGTGGCCGCAGCCACGGTGCTCGGCCTGGCGCTGTGCCTGGCGCTGCTGATCATCGCCAGCCGCCGCAAGGTGATGGCCGAGGACAACTCCACCGGCCACGTCTGGGACGAGGACATCCGCGAGCTCAACAACCCGCTGCCGCGCTGGTGGATGGTGCTGTTCGTGCTGACCGTGGTGTTCTCCGGGCTCTATCTGGCGCTCTATCCCGGACTGGGCGCGTATGCGGGCTCGCTGGGCTGGTCCAGCACCGGCCAGTACGAGCACGAGCAGACCCAGGCGCGCGCCGAGATGCACACGGTCTACGCCCGGTTCGACGGCAAGCCGGTCGAGTCGCTGGCGGCCGATCCGCAGGCCAAGGCGATCGGTGAACGGCTCTTCGCCAACAACTGCGCGACCTGCCACGGCTCGGACGCCAAGGGCTCGAAGGGCTTCCCCAACCTGACCGACAACGACTGGCTCTACGGCGGCAGCGGCGACACGATCGTGCAGACCATTACCCAGGGACGCGAGGGCACGATGCCGCCGATGGCCGCGGCGGTGGGCAGCGGCGAGGACGTGCGCAACCTCGCGCACTACGTGCTGAGCCTGTCGGGCAGCCCGCACAACTCGGTGGCGGCGGCGCTCGGCAAGTCGAAGTTCAGCGCCTGCGCGGCCTGCCACGGCATGGACGGCAAGGGCAACCAGGCGCTGGGGGCCCCCAACCTCACCGACAAGGTCTGGCTGCACGGCTGGGGTGAGTCCGCCATCGTCGCGATGGTCAACAACGGCAAGCACAGCCACATGCCCGAGCACGGTTCGCGCCTGAGCCCGGAGCAGATCCGCGTACTGGCGGGCTACGTGTGGGGACTCTCCCACGCGCAGCCCTGAGCCTCGCGCAGCCCTGAGCGCTGAGCCATGAGCACCGTGAGCCGTGAGTGTCTTGAGCCATGAGCAACCCTGAAGTCCGGGCGGTCTCGCTCTACGCGTCCGAGGCCAAGATCTATCCCCGCGCGGTGCACGGCTGGTTCGCCGTGTGGCGCTGGGCGCTGGTGTGGGCCACGCAGCTGCTGTTCTACGGCCTGCCGTGGTTGCAGTGGAACGGGCGCCAGGCGGTGCTGTTCGATCTGGAGGCTCGCCGCTTCCTGATCTTCGACCTGATCCTGTATCCGCAGGACTTCATCTACCTGACGGCGCTGCTGGTGGTGTCGGCCTTCGGGCTGTTCTTCTTCACGGCGGTGGCGGGCAGACTGTGGTGCGGCTACGCCTGCCCGCAGACGGTCTACACGGAGATCTTCCTCTGGATCGAGCGGCACACCGAAGGCGACCGCGCCGCGCGCATCCGGCTCGACCGGTCCGGCTGGAGCGCGGAGAAGCTGCTGCGCAAGGGCGGCAAGCATGCGGCGTGGCTGGCGGTGTCGCTGTGGACGGGCTTCACCTTCGTCGGCTACTTCGAGCCCGTCCGTGCTTTGGGTGCAAACGCGGCCGCCTTCGTGCTCGGCGGGTGGGAACTCTTCTGGATCCTGTTCTACGGCCTGGCGACCTACGGCAACGCCGGCTACCTGCGCGAGCAGGTCTGCAAGTACATGTGCCCCTACGCACGCTTCCAGAGCGCGATGCTCGATCGCGACACGCTGATCATCAGCTACGACACCACGCGTGGCGATCCTCGTGGTCCGCGCTCGAAGAAGGCGGACCTGTCGACGATCGGTCTGGGCGCCTGCGTCGACTGCCACCAGTGCGTTCACGTCTGTCCGACCGGCATCGACATCCGCCAGGGCCTGCAGCACGAGTGCATCGGCTGCGCGGCCTGCATCGACGTCTGCAACGACGTGATGGACAAGTTCGGCTACGAACGCGGCCTCATCCGCTACGCGACGCAGAACGGCATGCGCCACCGCTGGACGGCGGCGCAGCAGTGGCGTCGCGTGATGCGGCCACGCGTGCTGGTCTACGGCGCGATCCTGTGGCTGGTGTCGGGCGGTCTGGTCTGGAGTCTCGCGGTCCGTCTGCCGTTCAAGCTCGACGTCGTGCGGGACCGCGCGACGCTGGCACGCGAGGTCGAGGACGGCGTGGTCGAGAACCTCTACCGGCTGCAGGTGATGAACGCCGCGGAATCGACGCAACGCTTCGTGCTGGACGTGCGGGACATCGCCGGCCTGCGCGTGGCGTCGCCGTCCGGCGGGTTGACGCTCGGACCTGCGGAGGCGCGCTGGGTCACGGTCGCGCTTCGATTGCCGCCGGAGGTCGCCCGCGAGCTCGGGCCCGGCGCGCATCCGATGCGTTTCGCCCTCCGGCGAGTCGGGCCGCCGGCGGATCCCGCCGATCCGGCCGATCCGGCCGCGCCCGAGGCCGAGGGACACGGCAGCGCGCACGAAGGCGAACTGCTCGAGAAGTCGACGTTCGTGGTGCCGCGATGAGCGCGGTGCGCAGACCTTCCTCTCCTTCCTGTCCTTCCACGCTTTCTCTTCCCATTCCTCTTCAGCAGGAGCGGACATGACGACGACACGATTCAACGAGGCGGACCTGCCCACCAGCGGGCCCTGGTGGCGACATCCGATGATGTGGCTGGTGATCGGCGGCCCGACCGTCGTGGTGGTGGCGTCGATGGCGACGCTGACGCTGGCCATCACGCACCCTGATCCGGTGGTGCAGTCCACGAGTGCAGTCGATCGCAGCGGTGTCGCCGCCGATGAGATCACCGACGCCGCGAAGGCGCCCGCGATGAAGGCCCGCAACCACGCGGCGACCGGTGGACAGGCGCGGTGACGCACCGGTCCTGGGGGCGGCGACGCCGTTGTCGAGACAGCGTCAGGCGCTGCGCCGGACCAGCTGCAGCAGCTGTCGCGGCTTGAGCACGCGCACTTCGCGCGCCCGGACCTCGAGCAGGCCGTCGTCCTGCATCCGCGAGAAGGTGCGGCTCACGGTCTCCAGCGTCAGGCCGAGGTGGCTGCCGATCTCGTCGCGGGTCATCCGCAGGACGACGCTGGACGACGAGAAGCCGCGCGCCCGCAGCCGGCGCATCAGGTGGATCAGGAAGGTCGCCACGCGCTGCTCGGCGCGGACCGAACCGAGCAGCGTCATCACGCCCTGGCCGCGGACGATCTCGCGGCTCATCAGGCGCTGGAACTGGCGGCGCAGCCGGTCGACCTCGCGGGTCATGTCCTCGATCCGGCCGTAGGGCACGACGCAGATGTGCGAGTCCTCCAGCGCCACCGCCTGGCTGGCGTAGGCGCCGCTGAAGAGGCCGTCCAGGCCGAGCATCTCGCCGGCCATGTGGAAACCGGTGATCTGGTCGCGGCCGTCCTCCGCCGAGGCCGAGGTCTTGAAGAAGCCGGTGCGCACCAGGTAGACCGCCTCGAACGGATCGCCGGGCTTGAACAGCACCGTGTTGCGCGCGACCTGCCGGCGGTCCGAGATCAGGCGTTCCAGCTGGTGGACGTCGGCTGCCGGCAATCCCGTCGGCAGACAGACCTGCCGCACCGCGCAGGTCGCGCAGGTGATGCGGGCCGTCTCGGGCTGGACAGGCTGGACAGGCTGGACAGGCTGTGCGGACTGAGCGGACTGAGCGGACTGAGCGGGCTTGGCGGGCCGTGCCAGCCGAAGGGGATGAACGAGAGGAGCGAGCGGGACGAGCGGCACGGCCGAGGCGTGCGGCGCGAGCGGAGGGACCGACCCGGTCGATGGGGCCGAAGCGGGCGGCGGGGGCGGCGTGAGTGGGGTGGGGAGGGTGGCTCTCGGCATGGATTCATCGGGCATGCGAGGAAGCGGCGGATTTTTTGTCGGGGCATAGCCGCCGGCAATGACATCAATCAATGACGCTTTGCCAACAAAGGGTGAGCATCCCGTCCATGAGCTCCGACCCGACCCCGTGGGACTGCCGCATCCCCGATGCCGATCTGCTGCGCCGTTTCGACATCGCCGGACCGCGCTACACCTCGTACCCGACCGCGGACCGTTTCCATGCGGGCGTCGATGCCGCGCGCCAGGGCGAGATGCTCGCGCTGCGCGCGTTCGGTCCCGCGGCGCGGCAGCCGATGTCGCTCTACGTGCACATCCCGTTCTGCGCCTCGGTCTGCTACTACTGCGCCTGCAACAAGGTCGTCACGCGGCATCACGAGCGCGCGGCGGCCTATGTCGACGCCCTCGAGGTCGAGATGAGCCTGGTGCACCGCCGGCTCGGCGACCGGGCGCTGGTGTCGCAGCTGCACTTCGGCGGCGGCACGCCGACCTTCCTCGCCGATCGCGAGCTGTCGATGCTGATGGCGCTGCTGCACCGCCACTTCCGCCTGACAGCGGACGCCGAGATCTCGATCGAGGTCGATCCGCGCACCATCGACATCGCGCGCCTGCGTCACCTGCGCACGCTGGGCTTCAACCGCCTGAGCTTCGGCGTGCAGGACTTCGATCCCGACGTGCAGCGCGCCGTGCATCGCGAGCAGAGCCTGGAGAGCGTGGCCGCGCTGATCGGCGCCTCGCGCGACCTGGGTTTCCGCTCGATCAACGTCGACCTGATCTACGGCCTGCCGCTGCAGACGCCGACCTCGTTCGCGCGGACGGTCGAGCAGGTGGCCGCCTTGCGGCCGGACCGCATCGCGCTCTACGGATACGCGCACCTGCCGCACCGCTTCAAGCCGCAACGCCGCATCGAGCCCGCCGCCCTGCCGCCGACCGGCGACAAGCTGCGCATGCTGTCCGGCGCGATCGCCGGCTTCATCGCGCGCGGCTACCGCTACATCGGCATGGACCACTTCGCGCTCGCCGACGATCCGCTGGCCGTCGCGAAGCGGGAAGGGCGGCTGCACCGCAACTTCCAGGGCTACAGCACGCAGCCCGACTGCGACCTGGTGGCGCTGGGCGTCTCGGCGATCTCGAAGGTCGGCGCGTCGTTCGCGCAGAACGTGAAGACGCTGCCCGAGTACTACGCCGCCTTGCGCGAAGGCCGGCTGCCGGTCGAGCGCGGCCTGGTGCTGGACCAGGACGATCTCGTGCGGCGCGACGCGATCATGGCGCTGATGTGCCAGGGGCGGTTCGACTTCGAGCCGATCGAGCGCTCGCACGGCATCGTCGCCGCCGACTACTTCGCCAAGGAGTTGGAGCGCCTGCGTGCGATGGCGGCGGACGGGCTCGTCACGATCGAGCCGCGCGCGGTGCAGGTGACGTCGATGGGCTGGTTCTTCGTGCGTGCGGTGGCCATGGTGTTCGACCGCTACCTGAACCCGGGAGGCGCCGCGAACGCCTCGCTCGCGACATCGGCGAATTCATCGATGACGACGTCCCCCGACGGGGCCGGGGGCGCGCCGGACGAGGCGCCGGTGCGCTTCTCGCGCATCCTCTGAACGCGACGGAAGGGCAGGGATGCTGTCGCTCGCGCTCGCCGGCACCGCGTTCGTGATGGGCGCGGCCGGGAGCCTGCACTGCGCGGCGATGTGCGTCGCGCCCTGCGCGGCGGTGACGGCCGGTCGACGTCGCGGCATCGCGGCCTTCCACGCCGGACGGCTGCTGGGCTACGCGGCGGGCGGGGCGGTCGTCGCGGCCAGCGTCGGCGGTCTGCTGCGCTGGGAAGCGACGTCAGGCGCGCTCCGGCCGCTGTGGCTGACGGTGCATCTCGCGGCGCTGGCGCTGGGGGCCTTCCTCCTCTGGCGCGCGGCGCCGCCGCGCTGGGTCCTGCGTCTGTGGACGACCCGAGCGCCGGCGGCGGTCGGGATTCCGGTCGCCTCGCTCGGTGGCGGTGGCCTCGCGCTGTCTCCCGTGCGAACGGCCGGTGCCGGCCTGGCCGGGTTGGCGTGGCTCGCCTGGCCCTGCGGCCTGCTGCAGTCGGCGCTGACGGTCGCGGCGCTCGCGGAGGGATCCTGGCAGGGCGCCGGCGTGATGGCGGCCTTCGCGCTCGGTTCGTCGCCGGGATTGCTCGCGGGACCCTGGCTGCTTGCGCGCCTGGGCCGGGCAGGCGGCGGGAGCGGGCTGGCGGGCGGCTCGGGTGTGCGAATCGCAACCCGTCTGTCCGGGGCGATGCTGGCGGCGGGGTCGCTCTGGGCGCTCGGTCACGGCCTGTGGGCGCAGATCCGCGCGTACTGCGGCTGAAGCTCCAAGGGACATGGCCCCGGCATCAGCCGATTGAAAGTTTCGCTGTCATAGAATCAGCGCTTCCGGTTTACCCCAAACCACCCACGCGACTCGCGGAGACGACTCCATGTACCAGCACATCAAGGTGCCCGAGGGCGGCCAGAAGATCACGGTCAACACCGACTTCTCGCTCAACGTTCCGAACAACCCGATCATTCCTTACATCGAGGGTGACGGCACCGGCTTCGACATCACCCCGGTGATGATCAAGGTGGTGGACGCGGCCGTGGCGAAGGCTTACGGCGGCGCCAAGAAGATCCACTGGATGGAGATCTACGCCGGCGAGAAGTCGACGAAGGTCTACGGTCCCGACGTGTGGCTGCCCGAAGAGACGCTGACGGTCCTGAAGGACTACGTCGTCTCGATCAAGGGCCCGCTGACGACGCCGGTCGGCGGCGGCATCCGCTCGCTGAACGTCGCGCTGCGCCAGGAACTGGACCTGTACGTCTGCCTGCGCCCGGTGCGCTGGTTCGAAGGCGTGCCGTCGCCGGTCAAGGAACCGCACAAGACGGACATGGTCATCTTCCGTGAGAACTCGGAAGACATCTACGCCGGCATCGAATTCGAAGCCGAGAGCGAGAAGGCCAAGAAGCTGATCAAGATCCTGCAAGAGGAATTCGGCGTCAAGAAAATCCGTTTCCCGGAAACCTCGGGCATCGGCGTCAAGCCGGTCTCGCGCGAAGGCACGGAGCGTCTGGTCCGCAAGGCGATCCAGTACGCGATCGACAACGACAAGCCGAGCGTCACGATCGTCCACAAGGGCAACATCATGAAGTTCACCGAAGGTGGCTTCCGTGACTGGGCCTACGCCCTGGCCCAGAAGGAATTCGGCGCCGAGCTGATCGACGGCGGCCCGTGGTGCAAGTTCAAGAACCCGAAGACCGGCAAGGACATCGTGGTCAAGGACAGCATCGCTGACGCGTTCCTGCAGCAGATCCTGCTGCGTCCGGCCGAGTACTCGGTCGTGGCGACGCTGAACCTGAACGGCGACTACATCTCCGACGCACTGGCTGCACAGGTCGGCGGCATCGGCATCGCCCCGGGCGCGAACCTGAGCGACTCCGTCGCGATGTTCGAAGCCACCCACGGCACGGCGCCGAAGTACGCGGGCAAGGACTACGTGAACCCCGGTTCCGAGATCCTGTCGGCTGAAATGATGCTGCGTCACATGGGCTGGACCGAAGCGGCCGACCTGATCATCTCGTCGATCGAGAAGTCGATCCTGTCGAAGAAGGTCACGTACGACTTCGCCCGCCTGCTGGACGGCGCGACCCAGGTGTCGTGCTCGGGCTTCGGTCAGGTGATGATCGAGAACATGTGATCACGAACGCGTGATCGTCGCGGCCCGGGCTTGAACCGGGCCTCGATCAAGAACCCCAGTGCGCGAGAGCGCCCTGGGGTTTTTTCATGCTTCGCGCGCCACGCGGTGCTTTCGTGTCGTCCGCCGTCGTCCGACGACGGGTTCACAGAATGGGCGGCTTGCAAGCTTTCCAGGAAGTACCCCCATGCGCGTCGACAAGATGCTCACCACGGCGCTCGGCGCCGCAGCCCTGCTGCCCCCAGAAGTCTCCGCAGGCCAGCAGCGCCCGTCCAACCAGGTGTCGCCGAACGGCGCCAACGGCGCGTTTCCGTCCAACAGTCGCGTCTCCATGTCCGGAGGCAGTCAGCCTGGCCGTGTGAGCCTGCCGCCGCTCGGACAGACTGGCGCCGCAGCGGCGAACCGGCCTGCGCAAGCCGCCGCCGCCTCCTCGTCGGAGACCTTCAACACCGCGGCCGGCGGTCGCGCCGCCGCTGCGTTCCAGCGCGATTTCGCGCAGCGCCTGCAGGGCGCTCCGATGGGCAGCGTCCTCGCCTCTCGCGAGGCCCTCGGCCTGAAGCCGCACGATTTCGCGATGGTCGACATTGGAGGCGAAGGCCAGAAGACGGCGCCCGACGGCATGAAGAGCGGCAACCTGCATGCGATCAATGTCAATGCGCAGTCGACGATCTCGTCGGGACCGATGAAGCTGCAGACCGCGCCGGGCGAATCCGGACCGGGCCGCGACGTCAACGGCGGGCCCATTCCCAACCTCGTGCGCATCGGCGAGTGGCCGTCGCCCGGCAAGGCCTCGGCGGAGGGCTTTGTCCCGCTGGCCAAGGGCTTTTCCAATCTCACGACGATGGAAGGCGCTCCGGTCTTCCCCTATCACGTCGCAGAGCTCGACCGCGTGACCTCGTCCAAGGGCTGGATCGCGCTGACCGTCGATGAGAGCTTCAAGCCGCAGGTCGATCAGTTGGCCAAGGCCCGCAACGGCGGCGACGTGTGGCATCTGTCCAAGGCCTCGCCGACGGACAACGATCGATACATCGTGCCGCCCGCGGGGCTGTCCGCCGAGGAGTCCAAGACCTTCCAGGCGAAGTTCGAGGCGGCCGGTCCGCACGAGATGCATGACGTCGCGCAGGCGATCTCGCAGCAGTTGGCGAGCAAGGCTGGCCGGGCGTCGCACGACGAGCTCTGAGCGCTGAGCGCGAGCCAGGCCCCGGCCCTCAGGGGCGCGCCTGGCGTCGATTCACAGCTTCGTGAAGCGGATCCAGTTCAGGTTCCAGTCGCCCGTGGGCGCGTAGACGCCGACGTCGTAGCTGCCGGCGTTGATGCTCACCGTCTGCGACACGGTGCGCCAGGTCTGCCAACCGCCGGTCGCCGGAATGTCCGCCGTTCCCAGGCGGACGGTGCCGCCGTTGAGGTCCAGCGACAACGTCGCGCCGTTGGGGCTGGCGACGCGGTAGTCGACGCGGTAGGTGCCGCTGCTCGGGAAGGTCACCTGTCCGTAGACCATCCAGTCGCCCGCGTCGATCCAGCCGATGTTCAGGCCGCCTTCCGTGCACGCCTCCGTCTGCACGCCCCGCTGGGCGGTGAAGCTTTCCGCCTCGATCTGTCGCGACCAGTTGGACGGGGGCTCGGTGGCGACCAGCGGCGACAGCGGGCCGGCCCACAGGCTCGGCACGTCCTCGCGATTGGTCCCGGGCCGAGGCGAGGGCTGATAGGCCGGGAAGTCCGGACTGTCGTGCCCGACCTGCGGGAACAGCAGGCGCATCGAGTAATCCATCTTCATCAATTCGACCGAGCCGGTCGCGGTGATGCTGTAGACCTGACCCGGCTGCACAGGCACGGCACGGGCCAGGCTGCACTGGTTGAAGCCATAGCCCTGGTAGGGCGTGCAGCTGGATTCCTGCCCCGTGCTGAGGTTCTTCACGGTCAGGGTGCCGATGCCGGCACCGCCGGCCGTGAAGCCGCCGGCCTCGGTGAGGGTTCGCGCGACACGCAGATTGCCGTAGGCCACCGTGCAGTTCGCGCAGTCGACGGTGTAGGCGTAGTACGGCTGCGCGGGCACGTTGGTGCCGCTGGTCAGGCGGAAACCGTATTGCGGCAGGCGCGTGGCCGGATGCGCCTGGTCCCGGTCGTTCATGTAGGAGGCGTACTGGCCGTTCGCCTTGCCGTAGCGCCAGGTCTTGCCGCTGTCCTCCGACCACGCCACGTGCTCCCGCGGATCCAGCGACAACAAGGCGTCGGTCGCGTCCTTGTTCAGCTCGTTGCGACCGTGGGGGCCCGCCAGCGTGGCGTCGCCGATGGGCGCGTTGAAGGAGAAGAAGTTGTGCGCCGGATCCGGGTGTTCATTGCTGATGACCAGGCCGTACATCTTTCCCGCCTTCAGCGAGGCGCGCAGCGTGGCCCAGGCCAGGACCGGGGTTTCGTTCCGGACCTCCGCCTTCGCCTGGTTGTGCCGGGTGCAGCCGTTGACCGTCTCCGAGGCGATCTGACCCGCCGGCAGGCCGGAGGCCGCATCGATGTCGACCAGGCGGACCCGCATCGTGCCGCCGTCGCCGGCGCCGTAGCCGTCGCCGGTGTCCCAGCACTTCGCGCCTTTCAGCTTGAAACCGAAATAGACCCGGTCGATCTGCAGGTCCGCGCGGGGCACGAAGCGCAGCAGCTGCCGGTAGTTCGACGCCTTGAGCGGCGAGTCGTTGACGTTCTCCGCCCCGAGGGTCAGCGCCCCAGGGCGACCGGGGCCGCCGCCGCCCGCCCAGGACGGCATCGGGGCGAGTCCCAGGGTCAACGCCAGGGACGCGAAGGCTGTCCACAGCCCCAGCATCCTGAAAGAAACATTCGCCATGTCGGTCTCCGCGACGGGTGGATGCCCGATGTCGACGCTTCGACGCGGGTCGGGTCGGGTCGGGTCGGACCGTAGGAGCCGCGAGCCCCCGGGCACGGGGGAGCGCGAAGACATCGGCGAGCGCCCGAAGCCGCGCGGCGCTCCTCCGACCCGCGGCGCGGGTCACCCCGCGGGCGAGGCGGGTATCGCGCTTGCCAACCCAGGGCATCCATCCCATCAAGGAGTGTTCATGCGACACCAACTCTTCAGCAGGAGTGGCCTCATCGCCGGGGGCGTTCTCGCCGCCGCTGCGCTGACCGGCTGCTCGACGAACAAGGTCGAGACCGCCTCCCAGCTCGGCGAAAGCCGGGGAGCCCTCGAGGCCGCGCAGACCAGCATCGGCGCCGGCGATTCACCCGATCTGGTCGTGGCCCGCGCCCGCCTGGCAGAAGCCCAGGAAGCGCAGAAGAAGGGCGATCACGCGCTCGCACGCCGCAAGGCGGACGAGGCCGAGGCGGCCGCCGCGCTGGCGCGATCCAAGGCTGCGCGCGATCGCTCGGAGAAGGCCGCCGTCGAGCTCGACCGCAGCCTCTCGACCCTGCGTGAGGAGCTCAATCGCGGCCCGGCACCCGCCGCGCCCGCCCGTTGATCCGTCAGCGACTGCCACTCTGAGGAGACACCATGAATCGATACTGGAATATCGCTGGCGGACTCACGGCCCTGGCGCTGGCCGCCTGCTCGTCGGTCCCCCTTCCGAATGCCGGCCTGGATGCCGCCAAGCGCGACTACGCGCAGGCCACCAGCGATCCGAACACCAGCCGCTACGCCTCCGCTGAACTCTCGAAGGCCAAGGAATCCCTGGACCGTGCCGACTTCGCCTGGCGGGAACGCAAGGATCCGTCCGAAGTGGACAGCGCCGCCTCGGTCGCTTCCCAACGGGCCCAGACGGCGATCAACCTGGGCGCCGCGCGCGCCGCCGACGCGAAGGTCGAGCAGGCCGGGCTCGAGCGTGAGCGCCTGCGCGCGGAGGTCCGCACCCGCCAGGCCCAGGTCGCGCAAGGCCAGGCCGCCACCGCCGAGGCCGCCGCCATCGCCGCATCCGAGCGTGCCAATCGCCTGCAACGCGAACTCGCCGAGATCCAGGCCAAGCCCACGCCGCAGGGCCTGGTCGTGATGCTGCAGGACGTCCTGTTCGACACCGGCAAGGCGACGTTGAAGGAAGGCGCCTACGGTCGCCTGGATACCTTGTCCTCGGCGCTGCGCAACCATCCGGAACGTCGCATCCTGATCGAAGGCTTCACCGACAGCACCGGCGGCGCGCAGCTCAACCTCGACCTGTCCCGCGCCCGCGCCGAGTCGGTCAGGGACGCGCTGGTGAAGCGCGGTGTCGACGCCGGTCGGATCGACGTCCGCGGCAACGGGGAGGCTCGTCCCGTGGCCTCCAACGACAACGCCGCCGGGCGTCAGCAGAACCGTCGCGTGGAGATCGTGTTCTCCGATGAACGTGGCGCCTTCCCCGGCGCACGTTGAAATCGGTAGGTCGGATCGAGGATCCGGGCGTCGCGGCGCCCGGATCCTTGAGCGATTCCTTGACCGATCCGCGGTCGATGTTTCCTTCTGACCACAGGAGCCCGTCGGTCGTTGCACCGGTCGTCGCGCGAGGGCCTGACGGTCCCCGGAAAGCAGAAAGCCCGCTTGCGCGGGCTTTCTTGCGTGCGAGGCAGATCAGCGGATGTGGTTCAAGCCGCAGCCGCCTGCTGTCCCGCGTGGGCTTCCGCCAACAGCGGCATGCCCAGGGGCGCCTCCAGGGGCGCGTCCGAGGCGTCACCACCGTCCAGCGGACGGATGTTCTGCGCCAGCTGGCCCTTGGGGCCCTGCACCAGCTCGTAACTCACCTTGCCGCCTTGTTTCAGCGTCCGGAAGCCGTCCATCTGAATGGCCGAGAAGTGCGCGAATACGTCGCCTCCCCTTGCTCGGGCTCAATGAAGCCAAACCCTTTGGCATCGTTGAACCACTTGACCGTGCCTGTTGCCATGTTCTTCTCCATCCCGGTGTCTTTCTCGCACCGGGGCGGATTCTCAAATCCGTGTCAAGTCAGTGTCAATTGAGGAACTCCCCGGGGTAGGAAGGCGCGAAGGTGACAAACTCGGGGCATTGACAGGCACAAGCCCGTCCCCATGTAGGGTGCTCCCGCTGTTTATAGAATCGGTTCATGCCATTGTTTGCCCAACAGCCCCCACCCGCGGGACCACCGCCCGGCCCACAGCCGCCGGGTCCGGAGGACGGTGGGAATTCCACCACGCTGGAGCGTGTCGCTCAGAAGACGGAGCCGCCGCGCCTGTACCAGGTGCTGATGCTCAACGATGACTTCACACCGATGGAGTTTGTGGTGATGGTCTTGCAGGAATACTTCCGCCATGACCTGGATACGGCCACCCAGATCATGTTGAAGATCCATCACGACGGTCGTGGCGTCTGCGGTGTATTCACCAAGGACGTCGCGGCCACCAAGGTCGAAATGGTGCTGGCGGCCGCACGGCGCGCCGGTCACCCCCTGCAGTGCATTATGGAGGCCGCATGATTGCGCAAGAGCTTGAAGTCAGCCTGCACATGGCGTTTGTCGAAGCGCGCCAGCAGCGCCACGAGTTCATCACCGTGGAGCATCTGCTGATGGCGCTGCTGGACAATCCGTCCGCGGCAGAGGTGCTGCGCGCATGCGCGGCGAACATCGAAGACCTGCGCAAGTCGCTTGCGCAGTTCATCAAGGAGAACACGCCGACCGTGGGGGCACCGACGAGGTGGACACCCAGCCCACGCTCGGGTTCCAGCGCGTGATCCAGCGCGCGATCATGCACGTCCAGTCGACCGGCAACGGCAAGAAGGAAGTGACCGGCGCCAACGTGCTGGTCGCGATCTTCGGCGAGAAGGACTCCCACGCCGTCTACTACCTGCACCAGCAGGGCGTGACGCGTCTGGACGTCGTCAACTTCATCGCCCACGGCATCAAGAAGAGCGAGCCGCCCGAACCCCCGAAGGGTCCGGAAGGCAACGGCGCCGAGTCCGAGCGCGAGGAAGGCGAAGGCGGTCAGGGCCAGGGCGGCGGCAAGGGCAGCCCGCTCGAGCAGTTCACCCAGAACCTCAACCAGCTCGCCCGCGACGGCAAGATCGATCCGCTGATCGGCCGCGAGCTCGAGGTCGAGCGCGTGGTGCAGATCCTGTGCCGCCGCCGCAAGAACAACCCGCTGCTGGTCGGCGAGGCCGGTGTGGGCAAGACCGCGATCGCCGAGGGCCTGGCCTGGCGCATCACCGAGGGCCAGGTGCCCGACGTGCTGGCCGAGGCGGTGGTCTATTCGCTGGACATGGGCGCGCTGCTGGCGGGCACCAAGTACCGCGGCGACTTCGAGCAGCGCCTCAAGGCGGTGATCAAGCAGCTCAAGGACCAGCCCGGCGCGATCCTGTTCATCGACGAGATCCACACCCTGATCGGCGCCGGCGCGGCGTCGGGCGGCACGCTGGACGCGAGCAACCTGCTCAAGCCCGCGCTGTCCTCGGGTCAGCTCAAGTGCATCGGCGCGACGACCTTCAGCGAGTACCGCGGCATCTTCGAGAAGGACGCGGCCCTGTCGCGGCGCTTCCAGAAGGTCGACGTGGTCGAGCCGACCGTCGACCAGACCGTCGAGATCCTCAAGGGCCTGAAGTCGCGCTTCGAGGAGCACCACAGCGTCAAGTACGCGCTGACCGCCCTGCAGGCGGCGGCGGAGCTCTCGGCCAAATACATCAATGACCGTCACCTGCCCGACAAGGCGATCGACGTCATCGACGAGGCCGGTGCCGCGCAACGCGTGCTCCCGAAGAGCAAGCAGAAGAAGACGATCACCCGCGCGGAGGTCGAGGACATCGTCGCCAAGATCGCCCGCATCCCGCCGGCCTCGGTGTCGTCGGACGATCGCGGCAAGCTCAAGAGCCTGGACCGCGACCTGAAGAGCGTGGTCTTCGGCCAGGATCCGTCCATCGACGCGCTGGCCGCGGCCATCAAGATGGCGCGCTCGGGCCTGGGCAAGCCGGACAAGCCGATCGGCTCCTTCCTGTTCAGCGGCCCGACGGGCGTGGGCAAGACGGAAGTCGCCAAGCAGCTGGCCTACATCCTGGGCATCGAGCTGATCCGCTTCGACATGTCCGAGTACATGGAGCGTCACGCCGTCAGCCGCCTGATCGGCGCGCCTCCGGGCTACGTGGGCTTCGACCAGGGCGGCCTGCTGACCGAGGCGATCACGAAGAAGCCGCACGCGGTGCTGCTGCTCGACGAGATCGAGAAGGCGCATCCGGACGTCTTCAACGTGCTGCTGCAGGTCATGGACCACGGCACGCTGACCGACAACAACGGACGCAAGGCCGACTTCCGCAACGTGATCATCATCATGACCACGAACGCGGGCGCGGAGGCGATGAACAAGTCCACGATCGGCTTCACGACCAAGCGCGAGCAGGGCGACGAGATGGCCGACATCAAGCGCCTGTTCACGCCGGAGTTCCGCAACCGCCTGGACGCGATCGTCAACTTCGGCGCGCTGAACGAGGACATCATCCTGCGCGTGGTGGACAAGTTCCTGCTGCAGCTCGAGAGCCAGCTGGCCGAGAAGAAGGTCGAGGTCACCTTCAGCGACGCGCTGCGCAAGCACCTCGCCGCCAAGGGCTTCGATCCGCAGATGGGCGCGCGGCCGATGCAGCGCCTCATCCAGGACACCATCCGTCGCGCGCTGGCCGACGAACTGCTGTTCGGCCGCCTGATCGACGGCGGCCGCCTCAGCGTGGACGTCGACGACAAGGGCGAGGTCCAGCTGGACATCACGCCCAACAAGAAGGACAACAAGCCCAAGTCCGAGCCGGCGACGGCCGACTGAGTCCGGCGCTGACATAAGATCCCCGGCGTGCCCGCAAGGCGCGCCCGGCCTCCGAAGGCCGCTGCGGCAACCGCCTCAGCGGCCTTTGTTTCGTCCGGAAGGCGCGCAACCAGGAGGAGACCCATGACAAAGATCGAGCATGCCGCGACCGCCGGGGCGCGGCGCGGCGCGTCGGCCGCGCTGATCAGGTTGGTCGCGCTCGCCGCGCTCGTCGCGGCGACGCCTGCATCGGCCCGCGGCGACCTGGACTGGTACCGCCAGAACCCCGAGCCCGTGGTGCAGCGCACGCCGGTGAGGGACGCGGCCCTGACGCTCGCGCCCGGCGAGGGCGTGGTCTCGCTGGCCGTGTCCCGGCTGGAGCCGGTGGCCGCCCTCGCGCTGTCGGGCTCCGGCGGCCGGACGCGGCTGGCGCTCTGGGACCTGCGGGCGCCGGACAGGCTCGCGCCGCTGATCCTGCCGGACCCCGGTCCGGACGGTGGCATCTCCGCGGTCGCCTTCCATCCGACGAAGCCGCTGCTCTACGCCTCGGTGAAGGTGAAGGACCAGTGGCAGCTCAAGGAGCTGGACCTCAAGACCTGGCGCTGGACCGTGCCGGCGGTCGCGCGTTCGGCGTTGCCGTTCAACGACCTGCGGGTCTCGCCGCTGCCGTTCACCGTCATGCCGGGCGGGGATGCGCATCGGCTCTACTTCTCGATCCAGCTGCCGGGCAGCGGTGTCGGTACCGGGTCGGTGGCGACCACCGGCCATCAGTACTACCGGTTCTACGGACCGAAGGCCTTGCCGGTCGCCGCGCGTTCGAGCGTGGCACCGCTGCGCGACGGCGAGGAGCGCGCGCTGCCCTTCACGGACGACGTCTCGGCACGGCCGGTCTCGCTCCACCCGCAGGGCACGCGCCTGGTGCTGCAGAACGGCGCGGGCTGCTGGATCGAGCTCTCGCACGCAGCCGACAACTGGGGGCCGGGCGAGGCGACGACCCGGCTGCGCCAGGCCTTCCCGAGGAAGCTGGCCTGCGGACCGGGCGAGGGCGAGTTCCTGCCCAACGGGCTGGGCTGGATCCATTGGCGGCCCAACGAGCCGGGCGTGACGCTGTCGATCGGCGACGCGACGGCGACTCTGGCCGGAGACCTGAAGTTCGCCGCCGCGCCACGCCTCAGCGCCGACGGGACGGTGCTGGTCGGCGTGACGGCTGCGCCGGCGGCTCCTGCGGCTCCGGTGGCGCCGGCCGGTGCTTCGCAAGTCCTGACCCTGCGCGCGAGACCGGTGACGATCGCGCTGGCCGACGTGGTCAATGCCGGCCTGCTGACCACCGATGCCGAACTGCGGCTGGCGGCGCGGCACGACGGCCTGCTGACGCGCGAGTCCTACGAGCAGATGCACCTGTTCTACGACGTCGAGAACTATGCGACGAACTCGATCGCCGACGACCCCGCCTATCCCTACCTGGTGACGACCGACCTGTTCTGGGAGCTGTTCTCGGCGGCCTACGAGAACCTGTTCACCGTGTCGGAGGACGAGACCGCGATCCCCGCCTTCACGGAGGCGGTGCGCCTGCTGCGGGCGCGTGTCGCCGACGGCACGATGGCGCCGGGACCCTTGGCGGAGAAGGTCCTGCTGGCCGCGGCGCTGATGGACCCCGACGACCGCAGCGACGCGGTGCGGGCGGCGATGGCCGATCCCGAGTACCAGCCGCGCGGCAGCTACCAGCGCTCGCCGCTGGCGTCGCGCTACTTCACCGCGATGCGGATGCTGACCTTCGCCAAGCGCCGGCCCGGATCGACGGCCGACGAGGTGGGCGATCCGGAGGCGAGCGAGGCAGCCGAATGGGCCAGGATGCCGGAGACGGTGCGCGCGCCGCTGCGGCGCTGGGTCGGCTGCTATCTGCCGTTCATCGCCGGCACGCGCGGCGACACCTTCTTCCCGGTGGGCGCGTCGGTGCCGTCGTACGCGAAGCATCCGCTGACGAAGAAACGCCTGTTCCCGCTGAGCTGGGGCCTGGACAACGAGGTCCTCGACCGCGTGGTGCTCCATCGTGAACGGGAGGGGCGCGAGCGGGTGCAGCGGCCGTTGCCGAGCGGCCTCGACATCGCCACCGTGTTCGGCAACGCGCTGGCGCGCTCCGTGCTGGTGGGCGAGTTCTCGAAGGTGGCCAACTACCAGGCGCAGATCGACGAGCTCTCCGCGCTGTACCAGGCGGAGCGGGCCTCGCCGGCGCTCAACGACGGCCTCTACAACGCGTGGTTGCAGGCCCTGGCGGTGCAGTGGGCCTCGCGGGCGCCGATCCCCGGCACGCGCGGCCCGGCCTTGTGGGATGCCAAGCGGCTGCAGACCGGCCTCGCCTCGTGGGCGACGCTGCGGCACGCGACGCTGCTGGTCAACGACAAGTCCGGCGCCGAAGGCGGCGAGGGCGGTCCGACCTTCGAGTACCTCGTGCGCCGTCCGCCGCGCGGCTCGGTCGAGCCCGATCCGGACACCTTCCTGGCGATCGCGGGCCTGTTCGAGCGCGCGCAGGGCGTGCTGGAGACCGTCTCCGTGGACTGGCGCTCGCGCCCCGCGCAGGCGCTGCGGGACGGCGTGCGCCAGACGCTCGTCGAGTCGCGCGACCTGGTCCGCGAGTTCGCCCGCATGGCGCGCTCGGTGCGCGACGGCACGCCGCTGAGCGACGAGGACGCCATCGAGATCCAGGCGGTGGGCGGCTCGATGGAGCACCCCTACCTGGTCTTCAAGAGCGCGCAGTCGAAGCGCGCCTCGGAGAAGGATCCCTACGGCCTGTCCGATCCGGAGCCGGTGGCCAAGGTGGCGGACGTCGCCGACAACAGCGTGACCGGGCAGACGCTGCTGGTCGGCGTGGGCGCCGTCGGCGGCTGGCAGCAGGTGATGCCGTTCAACGGACTCCGGCAGTTGTCCAAGGGCGCCATCTACAGCTACCGGGAAACCGTGCAGCCCGCGCCGATCGACGACCGGCAATGGCGCACGCTCGAGCCCAAGCTGCCGGTGCCGGAATGGCTGCGGGCCTACACGGCGCCCGCGGGCACGACCGCGTCGGTGCCCAAGCCCGGGCGATGAGGCGGCATCCGACGCCGCCTCGCATCGGCCAGGTACGGCGGCGCGTTGCGGCCGCTGCGGCCCTGATCGCCTGTCTGCCGGGATCCGCGCTGGCGGGTGACGCGGATCAAGTGACAACGACCCGCATCACCTTCGCGGGCGATGTGATGCTGTCGCGTCTCGTCGGCGGTGCGCTGCGCCGCGCGGCGGGCGGCCCGACGCCGTGGCAGCCGCTCGCGCCCAAGGAGGAACTGGGCGTCCTGGTCGGCAACTTCGAAGGCGCCATCGGCGAGCCCGGCGACTGTCCGCCCGGACAGTCGCTCTGTTTCGCCACCGAGGCGGCCTGGCTGGCGACGGCACGGGCCGCCGGGTTCGACGTGCTCGGCCACGAGAACAACCATGCCGGCGACACCGGCCCCGACGGCCGCCGGCGCACGCGCGAGGCGATCGCGCAGGCCGGCATGACGCCGTTGAGCTTCGACGACGGTCCCGCGTTCCTCACGATCGGCGGCCGGACGCTGGCCATCGTGTCGCTGAGCCGCCTGGCTTCGGCGGACCGGGACCCTCAGCGCTTCGACGTCGCGCTCGAACAGCAGATGGCGACCGCCAGGCAATTGGCCGATGCCGTCGTCGTCTACGTCCATTGGGGAACGGAGCTGGCGGGTTGGCCCTCGCGGGCGCAGTACGAGGACGCGGCGCGGCTGCAGGCGCTGGGCGCGGACGTGATCGTCGGCCATCATCCGCACGTCGTGCAGCCGCCGGAATGCATCGAGGGGCGCCCCGTGTTCTTCTCGCTCGGCAACCATGTCTTCGACCAGAAGTATGCCGAGGCGAAGTCGGGGCTGCTGGCGCAGTGCGGCTGGACCGACGCGGGCGGATTGAGCTGCACCGGGCTGCGAACGGCGATGGCGAACGGCGGCTTCTTCCCTCAGCTCACGGGAGCACGCCTGCCGGTGTGTGCCGCGCCACCGCGGGCACGTCTGACGATCGCCGGCACCGCGATCTCTGCCGGTGCGTGGCGGGTCGTGGACGGATCGGTGCGTCAGACGCTGCGCTTCAGGCCCGCGCAGGGCGCGGCGTTCGAAGCGGTGGTCGGCCGGGTGCGCCGCGCGCAGCCCATGTCCCTGGATCGCATCCAGGCGGAGGCGCCCGGCCATGCCGGGACCGGGCTGCTGCTGATCGAGGACCGCTATTCCAACCTCGACAGGCGCGTCGCGCCGCGACCGTACGTCTATGCGGTGGACCCACCCACGCCACAGGGCGGTCCGGGGCGGCTGCGCGCGCTGTGGCGCGGTTCCGCGCTCGCGTATCCGTTGATCGATGCGGTCGTGATGCCGTCGTCGTCGCCCGCGGGCGGGGAGTTCCTCTGCGCGTTGCACGAGGCCAGTTCCTTCCTGGCCGGTCCCGTGATCACCGACCCCGCATCGCCGGCAGCGCCGCTGACGCTGGCCTATCGCTGGAACGGCTTCGGTTTCTCGCGCGCGCCGGCACCGTCGGATCAGGATGATTGCGCGGCGAGGTATCGCGACGTGACGCAGCGCTGACACGCGCCGCGGCGGTCCTCACTCGTGTGCCGGGTCTTGCCTGAAGAAGCCGGCGAAGAGCCGGTACAGCTGCGGCTGTTCGGCGAGCAGCTCGCGCGGCGCGACGAAGAAGGCCTCGACGGCGACGGCGAAGAACTCCTCCGGGGCTTCCGCGCCGTACGGATCGATGAGCGTCGCAACGCCGGCATCGACCTGGTCGCAGAACCAGTGCCACTCGGCTTCCATCGTCGCACCCCACTGCCGACGCAGCGTGGGATCATCGATGGTCGGCGCGCCGTCGGGCTCGCCGTCACGCATGTCGAGCACATGCGCGAACTCGTGGATGACGACGTTGTAGACGGAGTCGTGACCCTCGACGCGGTCGACGGCATCGGGCGAGACCTCGCTCCAGGCGAGCATCAGCGGCCCGCCTTCCATCGCCTCGCCGGCGAGCGTCTCGTCGTATTCGTGGACGACGCCGTCCTCGTCCATCGTCTCGCGCGCGGCGACGACCTCGCCCTCATGCATCACGATGCCGACGAAGCCGTCGTACCAGTCGAGTCCGAGGCGCAGCACCGGCAGGCAGGCCTGCGCGGCAACCGCCACCGCGACCTCGTCGGTGACCTCGAAGCCGTTGGCGCCGTGGAACTCCTTCGCCGACAGGAAGAGCGAACAGAGCCGGCGCAGCTCGGCCCGATCGGCCTCGCTGCGGCGGGCGACGAAGGGGTACTGCGCGAGCGTGAACTCCCACAACGGATCGGGGATCGCGTACTGGTCGAGCAGCTTGCGCTCGCGGCGGTCGCGCCAGCGTTGGAGCAGGTCGCCGATCATGAGGCGATGACGACCTCGGTCGCCGAGGTCATCGGGGCGATGCGGCGAAGGCCGCCGGCGTCGATCACGAGCACGTCACCGCGGCCAGGACCGTGGTCGTAGTCCCAGTCGGACAGCACGGCGCGCGTGAGCCCTTGGCCGAGATCGTGGACCGCCGGCCGGTGCGTGTGGCCGTGGATCAGCGTGTCGCAGCCCGACGCGCGCAGCCAGTCGCGCGCCGCGTCGTCATCGACGTCCGCCCAGGTCGACGGGTCGGATTGATGCATCCGGCTTTTCGCCCGCAGATGGCGCGCGAGGGCACGTCTGGCGAACAGCGGCATCGCGCGCAGCGCCGCCAGCACGTCGGGTCGGCGCACGATCGCGCGCGCCTTCAGGTAACCGACGTCGCCCAGGCAGAGCTGATCGCCATGGCTCAGCAGCCAGGAGCGTCCGAAGGCATCCAGCCGCGCCGGATCGTCGAGCAGCCGCATGCCGGCATCCGCCGCCATCGCCTCGCCGAGCGCGAAGTCGCGGTTGCCATGCAGGAAGAAGAGGGATTTGCGCGAGGAGACCTCGCGCAGCAGATCGAGCACGGACTGCTCGAAGGTGCCGGCCTGCCAGCGCGCGTCGTCGCCGATCCAGGCCTCGAAGATGTCGCCGAGCAGGAAGACCGCGTCGGCGGGCGTTGCCGCCAGGTGGGCGCGGCATCGCGCCAGCGTCCCCGGCATGTCCGGCGACAGGTGCAGGTCGGACAGCAGGTCGATCCGCCGCCATCCGTCCGCCGCCCGCAGCGGTGCCAGCGGCACCACCGCGCGAGGCAGCGGGAAGGCGGCGGACCCGGGGCTCACTCGACCGCGACGGCGCGCTCGATGATGACCGGATCGACCGGCACATCGTCATGGAAGCCCGAGCGGCTGGTCTTGACCTTCTCGATCTTGTCCACGACGTCCTGGCCGCCGACGACCTTGCCGAACACCGCATAGCCCCAGCCCGACGGGCTTTCGCTCTTGAAGTTCAGGAAGTCGTTGTCGACCGTGTTGATGAAGAACTGGGCGCTCGCCGAATGCGGCGCGTTCGTGCGCGCCATCGCGATCGTGTACTTGTCGTTCTTCAGGCCGTTGTTGGCCTCGTTCTGGATCGGGGCGTCGGTCGGCTTCTGCTTCATGCCTTCCTCGAACCCGCCGCACTGGGCCATGAAGCCCTTGATGACGCGGTGGAAGATCGTGCCGTCGTAGTGGCCCTTGGCCACGTAGGCCAGGAAGTTCTCGACGCTCTTGGGGGCCTTGGCCTCATCCAGTTCCAGCGTGATCAGACCCTGGTTGGTGTGCAGTTCGACTTTCTTGCTCATGTCGTCAACTCCTTATTTCTCGACGGTCGCCTTGTTGATCAGGACGGGGGTGTTGGGCAGGTTCTGGAACGCCGGGTTCTTCGGCGACGGCGCGGTCGGCACCGCGCGGATCTTGTCGACCACGTCCATGCCCTCGGACACGTAGCCGAACACCGCGTACCCACGGCCGTCGGACGCGTAGCCCGGATCCAGCGCCGGGTTGTCCACGGTGTTGATGAAGAACTGCGAGGTCGCCGAATTCGGGTCGCTGGTGCGCGCCATCGCGATCGAGCCGCGGATGTTCATCAGGCCGTTGCCGGCCTCCAGCGGGATCGGCGCGCGCGTCGGACGCTGCTTCAGGTCGGCCGTGTAGCCGCCGGTCTGGATCATGAAGTCGCCGATGACGCGATGGAAGATCACGCCGTTGTAATGGCCGGCCTTCACGTAGGCGAGGAAGTTGGCGACCGACTTGGGCGCCTTCTCCGCGTCCAGCTTGATCGTGATGTCGCCGGCGGTGGTGCTCAGCTTGACCGTCTGGGCCTGGGCGAACGAGGCCGCGAGGCCCAGCACGGCGGCGCCGGCGGCGAGCAGGAGTTGGGATGTCCGCATGGTCCTGGTGTCTGTGTGGAGATCGTTGGGGGAGGGCGGGGCGATGTTTCAGGCGGTGCCCGGGGACGCGCCGTCGGCGCGCCGCCCGCGATCATCGCGCCTGGCTGCCCTTGGCGTTGTTGAACGCTGTGACGCGTTGCAACTTGACCTTCAGCGCGGTGTCGTCGCCGAGCGCCTGCTTCAGCGCGCGTTCGTAGGACTGCTGGGCCAGCCGCATCATCACGTCACCCATGTTCTCCTGGGCCTGCGCATGGTCGGGCTGCAGGTCCAGCGCACGGGTGAGCGCCTGGCGGGCCGCCTCGTACTCGCCGCGCGCGGCGTGGATGACGGCCAGGTTGTTGTACGGATCGGCCAGGTCGGGGAAATCCTCGGTCAGGCTGGTGAAGATGGCGCGGGCGCGTTCGAGCTGCTGCTGCTCGAGCAGCATCGTGCCGAGCGCGAAGCGCAGGCGCGGATCGTCGGGCGTGGCCTTCAGGCCGGCCTCGGCGGTCTGGATCGCCTGGTCGCGTTTGCCGGCGGCCCACTGGGCCTGCGCGTCGTCGAGCGTCGCGGCCTGCGTCAGGGACGCGCCGGCCAGCGCCAGGGCGACACAGCCGTGGCGGATCAGGGCGGGAAGGGACGGAAGTCTTGGCATGGGGTCGGGCCGGTATACTGCCGGGCATTCTAGAGCGAGCTTTCATCCCGCGCTCGCCTCCCGGCCGGGTCTCCGGCCCACCCGCACCGCACCGCCGAATGCGCCGATACTCGCGACCCGTCGCCGGTGCGGCGCGAGTACCGTATGTCCTCCTTGCGCATCTACAACACGCTGGACCGCCAGCTCCAGGATTTCCAACCGATCGAGCCGGGCAAGGTCCGCATGTACGTCTGCGGCATCACGGTCTACGACCTGTGCCACATGGGCCATGCGCGCATGAACATCGCGTTCGACGTCGTCTACCGCTGGCTGAAGGCCAGCGGCTTCGACGTCACGTACGTCCGCAACATCACCGACATCGACGACAAGATCATCCGTCGCGCGCTGGAGCGTGGCATCACGATCGGCCAGCTGACCAGCGACACGATCGCCGCGATGCACCGCGACTTCGACGCGCTGGGCATCGCCAAGCCGACGCATGAACCGCGCGCCACCGAGTACGTCCCGCAGATGCTGGACATCATCGGCAAGCTCGAGACCCAGGGCCTGGCGTACCAGGCCGACGGCGGCGGCGACGTGAACTACGCGGTGCGCAAGTTCGACGGCTACGGCAAGCTCAGCGGCAAGTCGCCGGACCAGCTGCGCGCCGGCGAGCGCGTCGCGGTCGACGACGGCAAGCGCGATCCGCTGGACTTCGTGCTGTGGAAGTCGGCCAAGGCCGACGAGCCGGTCGAGGCCAAGTGGGCCAGCCCCTGGGGCGAAGGCCGCCCGGGCTGGCACATCGAGTGCTCGGCCATGAGCTGCGCGCTGCTGGGCGAACGCTTCGACATCCACGGCGGCGGCATGGACCTGCAGTTCCCGCACCACGAGAACGAGATCGCGCAGAGCGAAGGCGCCCTGGGTCATCCCTTCGTCAATTACTGGCTGCACAACGGCTTCCTGAACATCGACGGCGAGAAGATGTCCAAGAGCCTGGGCAACTTCTTCACCATCCAGGAAGTGCTGGAGAAGTTCGACGGCGAGTCGATCCGCTTCTTCATGCTGCGCACGCAGTACCGCAGCCCGTTCAACTTCAGCGACGTCAGCCTGGACGACGCACGCACCGCGCTGCGCCGCCTGTACACGGCGCTGGACGCGGTGGCGCCGGCAGACGTGACGATCGACTGGACGCACGGTCCGGCCGCGGCCTTCAAGGCCGCCATGGACGACGACTTCAACACCCCCGGCGCGCTGGCGGTGCTGTTCGAACTGGCGAACCAGGTCAACCGCGACCGCTCCGCCCAGGACGCCGGCCTGCTGAAGGCGCTGGGCGGCGTGCTGGGCGTGCTGCAGCAGACGCCCAAGGCCTTCCTGCAAGCCGGCGCGGGCCTGGACGAGGCCGCGATCGACGCCCAGATCGCCGCGCGCGCCGCCGCCAAGGCGGCCCGTGACTTCGCCGAGGCCGACCGCATCCGCAAGTCGCTTGCCGAACAGGGCATCGAGCTGAAGGACTCCCCGACCGGCACGACCTGGGTCCGTGCATCGAAGGTGGGAGAGCAGGCCTGATGGCGCGTGTGGCGACTGCCGGGGTGACCCCGGACTACTGGGACGAGGCCTGCAGACACCTGAGCAAACGCGATCGGGTGATGAAGAAGCTGATCCCGCAATTCGGCGAGGCGCGGCTGCAGAGCCGCGGCGACGCGTTCACGACGCTGGCGCGTTCGATCGTCGGACAGCAGATCTCGGTGAAGGCGGCGCAGGGCGTCTGGGACAAGTTCGCCGAGCTGACCTCGGGACCGTCCAACCGCATCAAGCCGACCGAGGTGCTGGGGCTGGAGAAGACCGCGCTGCGGGCCGTGGGCCTGTCGGTACGCAAGGTCGAGTACCTCAGCGACCTGGCGCAGCATTTCGAGACGGGACAGGTCCATGTGCGCCAATGGGCGCAGATGGAAGACGAAGCCATCATCGACGAGCTGGTCGCGATCCGCGGCATCGCCCGCTGGACGGCGGAGATGTTCCTGATCTTCCACCTGATGCGGCCGAACGTGCTGCCGCTGGATGATGCGGGACTGCTGAAAGGCATCAGCCAGCATTACTTCAGCGACGAGCCGGTGTCGCGCGCGGAGGCCCGAGAGCTGGGCGAGGGCTGGGCCCCGTATCGCTCGGTGGCCACATGGTACATTTGGCGGAGCCTCGATCCGCTACCCGTGGATTACTGAGAATGAGCAAGAAACACTTCCTCGAATTCGAGCAGCCGATCGCCGAGCTCGAAACCAAGATCGACGAGCTGCGCTACGTGCAGAGCGAGTCCGCGGTGGACATCTCGGAAGAGATCGACCGCCTCGGCAAGAAGAGCCTGCAGCTCACGAAGGACATCTATTCGAATGTCCTGCCGTGGCAGGTCTATCAGGTCGCGCGTCATCCGCAGCGTCCGCAGACGCTGGACTACTGCGCCGAAGTCTTCACCGAGTTCGAAGAACTGCACGGCGACCGCCACTTCGCGGATGACGCCGCGATCGTCGGCGGTCTCGCCCGCTTCAACGGCCAGGCCTGCATGGTCATCGGCCATCAGCGCGGTTCCGACGCGAAGGAGCGCACGCTGCGCAACTTCGGCATGCCGCGTCCCGAGGGCTACCGCAAGGCGCTGCGCCTGCTGAAGCTGGCCGAGAAGTTCGGCCTGCCGGTGTTCACCTTCATCGACACGATGGGCGCGTACCCCGGCATCGGTGCCGAGGAACGCAGCCAGTCCGAAGCCATCGGCCGCAACATCTTCGAGATGGCGCAGCTGGAAGTGCCCATCATCGCGACGGTCATCGGCGAGGGCGGCTCCGGCGGTGCGCTGGCGATCGGCGTGGCCGACCAGGTGCTGATGCTGCAGTTCTCGGCCTATTCGGTGATCTCGCCGGAAGGCTGCGCGTCCATCCTGTGGAAGACGGCGGCGCGAGCCCCCGAGGCCGCCGAGGCGCTGGGCATCACCGCGCACCGCCTGAAGGCGCTGGGCCTGATCGACAAGATCGTCAGCGAGCCCGTCGGCGGCGCGCACCGCGATCCGAAGCAGATGGCGTCCAGCCTGAAGCGCGCGCTCGGCGACGCGCTCCGCCAGGTCTCCGACCTGAAGACCAAGGAACTGCTGGACCGCCGCTATGAGCGTCTCCAGGCCTATGGTCGATTCAGCGACACCAAGAGCCGCTGATCTGCGCTCCGACGCCGGCGCAGAAGCCGGTGCCTCTACCGGTGAGCAGCCTGGCGCTGAAGCCGGCTCCGACGAAGCCTCCCGCCGCGTGATTGCGGTCGCCACCAGTGGCGGCCGCGATTCGACGGCGCTCCTCCACGCCACCGCCGTTGCCGCCCGTCCGCTCGGGCTGCACGTGGTGGCGTTGCACATCCATCATGGACTGAGCAAGCACGCCGACGCGTGGCTGGCGCATCTGCAGGCGCAGGTTGAAGGCTGGGCGGCGGAAGGCTTGCCGGTGTCGCTCATGCACGAGCGGCTGGACGGCGCGCCTGGACCCGGCGACAGCATCGAGGCCTGGGCCCGCGCCGGACGACACCGGGCGCTGCAACGCCTGACCCTCGCCGCCGGCACCGACCTGCTGCTGCTGGCGCACCACCGGCGCGACCAGGCGGAGACCTTCCTGCTGCAGGCCCTGCGCGGTGCTGGCGTGGCGGGTCTGTCCGCGATGCCGCGCACGCAGTGGCGTGATGGCGTGTGCTGGGCGCGTCCCTGGCTGGATCGTCGACGCGAGTCCATCGAGGCCTACGTCGCTGAACACGGCTTGAGCTTCATCGAAGACGACAGCAACGGCGATGCGCGTTTCGCGCGGAACCGGCTTCGCCTGGAGGCGTGGCCCGCGCTGACCGCAGAGGCCCCTGGCGCGGAGGCCGCGCTGGCGCAGGCCGCCGCGTGGGCGCAGGAAGCCGCCGAACTGCAGCGCGAGATCGCTGAGGAAGACCTCGCCCGCTGGTCCGATGACGACGGCTTGTCGCAGGCGATGCTGCAGGAGCTCAGCGCGGCGCGCGCGTCGAACGCGCTGCGTGCATGGCTGAACCTCGCGACGGGTCGGACCGCGCCCGCGACGCTGATCCGTCGCGTGATGGCGGAAGGGCCGGCCGCGACCGTGGCGCGCTGGCCGCTGGGCGACACCGAACTGCACCTCTATCGCGGCAGGTTCTTCGTGCAGGCGCCGCCGCTGGTGCGGCGGCCCGCGCGTGCCGAAGCGCTGCCCGCCTCGTTGCTGGGGCTCGGCATCGCCGCAGCGACGGCCGGCGCGGAAGCGACGCTCCGGATCGATCTCTCGCAACCCGGACGACACCCGGTGGCTGCATGGGGCGGCGCTTTCCATGTCGAACCCGTGACCACGGGGGCGTTGCGCTTTCTGCGCTCAGCAATGTCGAGTTGCGCCCGCGCGAAGGCGGCGAGCAGTTCCAGGCCCACGCCAAGGGCATGGCGCGCGCGCTCCGCAAATGCTGGCAGACCGCCGGAATCCCCGCTGTCCAGAGGGAAGGACCGCTGATCCACGTCGACGGACGGCTGCTGTTCGCGCCCGGTCTGGGCATCGACGCACGGTGGATCGCACCGGCGGGTGAAGCACAAATGGCGCTGCGATGGGTGTCCGATGCATGCGGATCCCGCATGGGCAGCGACGTTGCGGGCAAGGGCGCGTCTTAGAATCGCCGATCCACCCGCAGCAGGCCTTTGACACTCCCATGGCATTGATCGTTCACAAGTACGGCGGCACCTCGATGGGGTCGACCGACCGCATCCGCAACGTGGCCAAGCGCGTCGCCAAATGGGCGCGGGCGGGACACCAGATGGTGGTGGTCCCCTCGGCGATGAGCGGCGAGACCAACCGCCTGCTCGGCCTGGCCAAGGAGCTGTCGCCCGGCAGCTCGTCGCCCTCGCTGATGCGCGAGCTCGACATGATCGCCTCGACCGGCGAGCAGGTCTCCGTCGGCCTGCTGGCGATCGCGCTGCAGGCCGAGGGCATGGACGCCGTCAGCTACACCGGCTGGCAGGTCGGCGTGTCGACCGACAACTCCTACACCAAGGCCCGCATCGAGAGCATCGACGACGCGAAGGTCAAGGCCGACCTCGACGCCGGCCGCGTGGTCGTCATCACCGGCTTCCAGGGCGTGGACGAGGACCGCAACATCACGACGCTGGGGCGCGGCGGCTCGGACACGTCGGCGGTGGCGATCGCCGCGGCGATCAAGGCCGACGAATGCCTGATCTACACCGACGTCGACGGCGTCTACACGACCGATCCGCGTGTCGTGCCCGAGGCGCGCCGCATGAGCACCATCAGCTTCGAGGAGATGCTGGAGATGGCCTCGCTCGGCTCCAAGGTGCTGCAGATCCGCTCGGTGGAATTCGCGGGCAAGTACCGCGTCCCGATGCGCGTGCTGAGCAGCTTCACGCCCTGGGACATCGACATCGACGAAGAAGCCAAGTCCGGCACCCTGATCACTTTTGAAGAGGACGAACAAATGGAACAAGCCGTCGTCTCCGGCATTGCCTTCAACCGCGACGAGGCCAAGGTGACGCTGCTCGGCGTGCCGGACAAGCCGGGCATCGCGTTCCAGATCCTGGGCCCGGTGGCCGACGCCAACATCGACGTCGACGTGATCATCCAGAACGTGTCGCAGGACGGGAAGACGGACTTCTCGTTCACCGTGCACCGCAACGACTACCAGCGCGCGATGGAGCTGCTGGAGCAGGTCGTCGGACCGGCGGTGCAGGCCGCCAAGGTGACCGGCGACCAGCGCATCTGCAAGGTGTCGATCGTGGGCATCGGCATGCGCTCGCACGTGGGCGTGGCGTCGAAGATGTTCCGCTCGCTCTCGGAAGAGGGCATCAACATCCAGATGATCACGACCAGCGAGATCAAGACCTCCGTCGTCATCGACGAGAAGTACATGGAGCTGGCCGTGCGCGCGCTGCATCGCGCGTTCGACCTGGACCAGGACATCGAGGCCTGAGCCTCGGAGAGGGATCCGGAGCGCGGATGTCGCGCGGCGAGATGATGATTCGGCCGGAGTTTTGGTCGAGGGGTCAAAAAGCCATGCTATAGTCGCTGCTTCTCCGGTTGGAGACGTGACCGAGTGGCCGAAGGTGCTCCCCTGCTAAGGGAGTATGTGGGCAAAACCTGCATCGAGGGTTCGAATCCCTCCGTCTCCGCCAACCAGATGTGAAACCCCCGCAGCGCAAGTTGCGGGGGTTTTTGCATTCCGGGTTGCGAATGCATTCCAGACTGCTGCGGTGGGTCAGGAAAACTTTCAGCGGTCGCTGGGCGATGTGTCCTAAAGTCATCGCATGTACACGCCCAAGCACTTCGACCTGCCGGACCTGTCGCATGCCCGGCTGATGATCCAGGAACATCCGCTGGCCACGCTGATGCTGATCGATCCGACGCACGGCCTGTCGGCGACACCGGTGCCGATGATCTGGGGCGCGCCGACCGATCCCGCCGACGGCGAGGGCTGGTGGCTCGAAGGCCACCTGGCACGCGCGAACCCGCATGTGGCCGCGCTGAAGTCGGAAGCGCTGGGCGAGGTGCTCGTGCAGTTCAACGGCCCGGGCGCGTACATCTCGCCGAGCCACTACGACACGCCGCTGTCGGTGCCGACGTGGAACTACCTGACCCTGCAGGTCCATGGCCGCGTGCAGATCATCGACGAGGAGCACGACAAGGATGCGCTGCTCAAGCGTCTGATCGCCACGCAGGAACCCGATTACGCCGCGCAATGGCGCGGGCTGCCGGAAGACTTCCAGCGCAAGATGCTGGGCGCGATCGTCGGCTTCCGCGTGCCGGTGGCGCGCTGGACGATGAAGGCAAAGATCAGCCAGAACCGCAGCGCCGTCGAGCGCGAGCGCATCCTGGCACATCAGGAGCACCACGGCTCGCTGGAGGAACAGATCCTCGCGAGATGGGTGAGGGAGCTCGCACCGCGCTGAACGAGCGGATCGTTCACGGGGGCAGGTCTTGCCCCTTTCAGTCAACGAGTTGATCAAAACGAAGGCCCGCTGCAAGCGGGCCTTCTCCTTGTCGAGCGATGCGGCTTTGAAGCCGCCGCCGATCACATGCTCACGTAGTTCGGCCCGCCGCCGCCTTCCGGCGTGACCCAGACGATGTTCTGCGTCGGGTCCTTGATGTCGCAGGTCTTGCAGTGCACGCAGTTCTGCGCGTTGATCTGCAGGCGCTCGACGTTGTCGTCGGCCTTCACGAACTCGTAGACGCCGGCCGGGCAGTAACGGGCCTCGGGGCCGGCGTACTTCGCCAGGTTGACCTGCACCGGCACGCCGTTGTCCTTCAGCGTCAGGTGGGCCGGCTGGTTCTCCTCATGGTTCGTGTTGGACACGAACACCGACGAGAGCCGGTCGAAGGTCAGCTTGCCGTCGGGCTTCGGATAGCTGATCTTGGGCATCTCCGACGCGGGGCGCAGGTAGACGTGATCGGGCTTGTCGCGATGCAGCGTCCACGGCGGGCTCTTGATGCCGAGCTTGGGCAGCAGCCATTGCTCGATGCCCGTCATCAGCGTGCCGACGGTGTTGCCCTTCTTGAACCAGGTCTTGAAGTTGCGCGACTGGTCCAGCTCCTCGCGCAGCCAGCTCTTCTCGAAGGCGGCGGGATAGGCGCTCAGCTCGTCGAAGGAACGGCCCGCGGCCAGCGCCTCGGCGATGGCGTCGGCGCACATCATCCCGGACTTGATCGCGGCGTGGCTGCCCTTGATGCGCGCGGCGTTCAGGTAGCCGGCGTCGTCGCCGACCAGCGCGCCGCCCGGGAAGACCTGCTTGGGCAGGCTCAGCAGGCCGCCGGCGGTGATCGCGCGGGCGCCGTAGCCCAGGCGCTTGCCGCCCTCGATGTGCTTGCGGATCGCGGGGTGCGTCTTCCAGCGCTGCATTTCCTCGAAGGGCGACAGCCACGGGTTCTTGTAGTCGAGGCCGACCACGAAGCCCAGCGTCACCTTGTTGCCTTCGAGGTGGTACAGGAAGCCGCCGCCGTAGGTCTCGCTGTCCATCGGCCAGCCGGCGGTGTGCACCACCAGGCCGGGCTGCGCCTTGTCGGCCGGCACTTCCCACAGCTCCTTGATGCCGATGCCGTAGGTCTGCGGGTCCTTGCCCGCGTCCAGCTGGTACTTCGCGATCAGCTGCTTGCCCAGATGGCCGCGCGCGCCTTCCGCGAAGATCGTGTACTTGCCGTGCAACTCCATGCCGAGCTGGAAGCCCTCGTGCGGCTCGCCGTCCTTGCCGACGCCGACGTTGCCCGTGGCCACGCCCTTGACGCGGCCCTGCTCGTCGTAGACGACCTCGGCGGCGGCGAAGCCGGCGAAGATCTCCACGCCCAACGCCTCGGCCTGCTGCGCCAGCCACTTCGTGACGTTGCCCAGCGAGATGACGTAGTTGCCGTGGTTGTGGAAGCAGCCCGGGATCAGGAATTGCGGCGTGGCCTTCGCGCCCGTCTCGGACAGGAACAGCACCTCGTCGCCGGTGACCGGCTGGCCCAGCGGCGCGCCGAGCTCCTTCCAGTTCGGGAACAGCTCGGTGAGCGCGCGCGGATCCATGACCGCGCCGGACAGGATATGCGCGCCGGCCTCCGAGCCCTTCTCGAGCACCACCACCGAGATCTCCTGACCCTTCTCCGCGGCGATCTGCTTGAGCCGGATCGCGGTCGCAAGACCGGCGGGGCCGCCGCCGACGACCACGACGTCGTAGTCCATGCTGTCGCGCGGACCGTACTGGGCGATGAGTTCTTCGGAGGTCATGGTCATCCTTGCTCGTTCTAGTCGGAGTCCTGGCCTTGACCGTGCGGATCGGCGGGGGCCGGCTCGCTGTCTGGCTGGGGCGGTTTGCGGCGCATTCTAGCCGCGTGAAGGGAAAAAGAACGGTCGTGCTATTTATGAAATAGAGAGGCCGGTCGACTGCGCGACGCCGTCCGACCGATCGCCGCGCGATGTCCGCTCGGCGTGACCCGAACGGGAGTGCCTCGTCCCGGGCACGCGCCGTACCATGGGCCGCGATTCAATCCATTGACGGAGCCTCCATGAGCATTCACGTTCAACGCGACAAGACCGGGCCGATGCGCCAGACGGTGAGCATCCGCAGCCATGTGCTGACCGCCGACCAGTCGGTCGAGGGCGGCGGCGAGGACGCCGGTCCCGACGCGCACGAGCTCTACGACGCCGCGCTGGCGTCGTGCAAGGCGCTGACGGTGCTCTGGTACGCGCGGCGCAAGGGCATGGCGCTGGAGGACGTGCTGGTGGACGTCGAGCGCGACGGCTCGCAGGAGCGGCAGGGGCTGTACAAGCTGAAGGCGTCCTTGACCTTCGTCGGCAACCTGAGCGACGAGGAGCGCCAGCAACTGCTGGCCGTGGCCGACAAGTGCCCGGTGCACAAGCTGATGACGCAGGTGACGACGGAGATCGAGACGGTGATGGCCGGCTGATCACCGGCTGAGGCCGGCGTCATCGTGGGGCGGGTCTTGCGTGCTATCGTGACCGGCACCTGTCCGGTCACACGAGAAGTTTTGCGAGAGACCTTGCCATGAGCTACAGCATCGATCTGGAGGGCCGCGTGGCCCTCGTCACGGGCGCGTCCAGCGGATTGGGCGCGCAGTTCGCCAGGACCCTGGCGAAGTCGGGCGCCTGCGTGGTGCTGGCGGCCAGACGCGTGGACCGCCTGAAGGACCTGCGCGCGGAGATCGAGGCCGGCGGCGGCGACGCGCACGTGGTGCAGATGGACGTCACCGACCTGGAGAGCATCGCCGCGGCGGTGGCGCGGGCGGAGACCGAGGTCGGCACGCTGGACATCCTGATCAACAACTCCGGCGTCAGCACGACGCAGCGGCTGGTCGACGTGTCGCCGGAGGATTTCGACTACGTGATGGACACGAACGTGCGCGGCGCGTTCTTCGTCGCGCAGGAAGTGGGCAAGCGCATGCTGGCGCGGGCCCGCGGCGCCGCGCCGGGCACGTACACGGGCGGCCGCATCGTCAACATCGCGTCGATGGCGGGGCTGCGGGTGCTGTCGCAGATCGGCGTCTATGCGATGAGCAAGGCGGCGGTCGTGCACATGACCAAGGCGATGGCGCTGGAGTGGGGCAAGTTCGACATCAACGTCAACGCCATCTGCCCCGGCTACATCGACACGGAGATCAACCACCACCACTGGCAGACCGACCAGGGTCGCAAGCTGGTGGAGCTGCTGCCGCGCAAGCGCGTGGGCACGCCGCAGGACCTGGACACGACGCTGCTGATGCTGTGCGCGAAGGAAAGCCGCTTCATCAACGGCGCGATCATCCAGGCGGACGACGGATTCGGAGTTTGAGGAAAGAAGCGAGCCGATGGCTGTGAGAGAACTGAGCGCGCTCGAAGCGCGCGTGCTGGCGGTGCTGGTGGAGAAGGAGTCCACGGTGCCGGACAGCTACCCGATGTCGCTGAACAGCCTGACGCTGGGCGTGAACCAGAAGACCGCGCGCGATCCGGTGATGAACGCGAGCGAGTCGGATGTGGCGGCGGTGCTGGACGAGTTGAAGGCGATGAGCCTGGTCAACAGCGTCAGTGGCAGCCGCGTGGCGCGCTTCGAGCACAACATGAAGCGGGTGCTGGGCGTGCCGGGACAGGCGGAAGCGCTGCTGACGGTGCTGATCCTGCGCGGTCCGCAGACCTCGGCGGAACTGCGCCTGAACTGCGAGCGCATCCACCGTTTCGCGGACGTGTCGTCGGTGGAGGGATTCCTCGACGAACTCGCGGCGCGCGAACCCGCGCTGGCGGTGAAGCTGGCGAAGGCGCCCGGCGCGCGCGAGGCGCGATGGGCGCATCTGCTGAGCGGCGAGCCGGCGGTGCCGGTGTACGTGGCGTCGGCTGCGTCGTCGTCGAGCGCCAGTTCGTCATCGAACAGCGCGCGCGACGAAGAGATCGCCGCGCTGCGCGCCGAGGTCGATCAGTTGAAGGCGATCGTCGCCCGCATCCAATCGGAACTCGGTATTTCCGACTGACTGCCGATTGGGCTGGCCCTCAGTTCCTCCCCGCCATCACCCCACCGTCCACATCCCACACCGCGCCGGTGACCCAGCTGGCCTTGTCCGACAGCAGGAACGCGACGGTCTCGGCCACATCCTGCGGTGTTCCGATGCGTCCGATCGGGTGGAAGCCGTTGAAGCCCTGCAGCGCGCCGTGGACCTCGTCCTTCGGGATGAAGCCTTCATAGATCGGCGTCTGCACGACGGCCGGGGACACCGCATTGACGCGGATGCCCTTGGATGCCAGCTCCATCGCCAGATGCTGCGTGAGCGCATGCAGGCCGGCCTTGGCCATCGAGTACGCCGACGACGGCGTCGCCGCGATGGCCTGCTTCGCCCACATCGAGCCGATGTTGACGATCGCACCTGAACGGCCGGCGGCGATCATGTTGGCGGCGACCTTCTGAGTGATGAAGAAGAAAGCCTTGTTCAGCGCCATGTACTGCTCGTAGTCGGCGTCGCCATGCTCGAGGAAGGACTTGGGGAAGAACACGCCGGCGGCGTTGACGAGCAGGTCGATGTCGCGATGCCGGGCGTCGATCGCCGCGATCAGCGCGGCGCGGCCGTCGTTGCTGGTCAGGTCGGCGGTCAGCGCGGTGACCGGGCCCAGGGCGGCGAGGGCCTGGCGCGCGGCCTCCGTCTTGTCGGGCCGATGGCCCACGATGACGGCGCTGCCGCCGCCGGCGAGCACGAGGCGCGCCGTCTCCAGTCCCATGCCGCTCGTGCCGCCGACGACCAGCAGCGTCCTGCCCTTGAATGCTTGGCTCATGAAGTCTCTCCGCCCGCGTCGCGGGCTCGTGTGAAGAAGGCAGACGGAGAGAAAAGCTTTCCTGTCTGCGCCGGAGACGGATTCTTCAGAGACCTGTCATGAGCGACAAATCAGTTAATGTGTCCTGGTGGAATAGAAAAACTATGCCGAGGCGGCGAACGACCGGGAGGCTAGTTCCCGCGCCACGTCGGCTTCCTGCGCTCCGTGAACGCCGCGACGCCTTCGCGGAAGTCGGCGCTCCCGTAGCACTGCCGGATCAGGTCATCGACGTCGGGCAGATCGTTGGAGGTCAGCCGCCTCAGGATCTCCTTGCTGACGGCCTGCGTGACCGGCGCCAACTGACTCAGCGACTGGCAGAGCGCGTCGCGCGCGGCGTCGAGTTCCGCGTCGGCGCAGACCGCGTGCAGATAGCCGCAGGCCAGCGCCTCCTCGGCGCGCAGCGACTCCGCCAGCAGCAGCATGCGTCGCACGCGCTGCTGTCCCCATGCCGCCTGCAGCCGCGCGATGTTGGCCGCGGACAAGGTGTTGCCCAAGGTCCTTGCGATGGGCACGGCGAACTTCGCCTCTGGCGTCGCGATGCGGAAGTCGCAGGCCGTGGCGATCGCCAGTCCGCCGCCGACCGCCCAGCCTTCGATCACCGCGATCGTGGGCATCGGGAGTTGCTCGATGAGCTGGATGCCTTGGTCGATGCGCTGCTCGTAGGCGACGCCGTCATCGCCGCCATAGTCCCCGCTTCGGAAGGCGAGGAACTGCGCGATGTCCGTGCCCGCGACGAACGCCTGGCCACCCGCGCCGCGGAACACCACGACGCGGATCTCCCGATCCCGCGCGAGCGCCTCGCAATGCGCGGCGAGCTGTCCGTACATCTCCCAGGTCATCGCATTGCGGGCCTCGGGCCTGTCGAAGGTGATCGTCGCGATCGCGCCCTCGCGGCTCAGTCGAGTGGCACCTTGGCTCGTGCTTCCGCCAAGCGTCTTGTTCGAGCCCTCGCTCATGCGTTCGCCTTCACGCGCTTCTCGCCGAACGCGCCGGCCTCCGCCAGCGCGCGCAGCTCCGTCGCGCCGATGCCGTACTCCGCCATCACCTCGTCGATGTGCTGCCCCAGCAGCGGCGGCGGATGCCGCACCTCCTGCGGCGTGCCCAGCAGCTTCACCGCGAAGCCGATGTTGGGCACGCTGCCTTCGATCGGGTGCTCGATCTCGATGCGCATCTTGCGATGCTGGCCATGCTCGCTGTTGAAGGCTTGCGGATAGGTCAGGATGGGACCCGCCGGAATGCCGGCGGCCAGCATCCTGTCGATCCAATGCTCGGTGGTGTCTTCCGCGAAGCTGCGTTCCAGCGATTCGATCAACTCCTCGCGATTCGCGAGCCGCAACGCCACGGAGCCGAAGCGCTCCTCCGCCAGCAGGTCGGGACGCTCCAGCAGCGTGCAAAGCTTCGTCCACAGCTTCTGATTCGTCGCGCCCATGACGAAGTAGCCGTCCGACGCCTTCACCGCCTGGTACGGCGCGCTCATGCGGTTGGAGGTGCCCAGCGGTGTCGGCTCGCGGCCGGTGCCCCAGTACTCGCAGGTGTCCCAGATGGAGAACGCCAGCGCCGAGTCGAACAGCGACGCGTCCACGTACTGCCCGCGTCCGGTGGCTTTCGCGCCGATGTAGGCGGACAGCGCGCCATAGACCGCGAACAGCGCGCAGCCGATGTCCGCCACCGGCACGCCCGCCTTGACCGGCGGGCCGTCGGCATAGCCGGTCACGCTCATCACGCCGGACATCGCCTGAGCCATCAGGTCGAAGCCGGGCCGTTCCGACCACGGCCCCGATTGCCCGAAGCCGGAGATGCTCACGTACACCAGCGCGGGGTTGATCGCGCTGAGCGACTCGTAATCCATCCCCAGCCGCTTCATCGCACCGGGGCGATAGTTCTCCAGCAGGATGTCGGCCTCCCGGACCATGCGGCGCAGCACCTCCTTGCCGGCCTCGGACTTCAGGTCCAGCGTCACGCTGCGCTTGTTGCGGTTCATGTTCAGGAAGCCCATGCTGTCGGGTCCCTTCATCTTGAATCCCATCGCGCCGCGGGTCTGATCGCCTTCCGGCGGCTCGATCTTCACGACGTCGGCGCCGAGGTCGGCCAGCAGCATGCAGGCATAGGGGCCGGCCATCACCTGGGTGATGTCGAGGACGCGCACCCCCTGGAGCGGCAACGGTCGGGTCGATGCGGGCGATTCAGTCGATTCAGTCGATGCGGTGGTCATCGGTACTCCCTTCAGGCTTCGACGCGGACGTTCGCGTCCTTCACGACCTTCGCCCACTTCGTGCACTCGGCCTGGATGTAGGCGCCGAATTTCTCGCTGCTGCCGCCGGCGTCCTCCGCGCCGAATTCATCGAGCTTCGCGGCGATCTCGGGCAGCGCGAGCACCTTGTTCACGTCCTGGTTCATGCGCTGGACCATCTCGGCGGGCATGCCCTTGGGCCCGACCAGGCCGTACCAGGACGCGGCGTCCAGGCCGGGGCAACCGGACTCCGCCAGCGTCGGGACGTTGGGGTAGCTCTTCGCGCGCTTGACGCGGGTCTGCGCGATCGCGGTGACCTTGCCCTGCTTGATGAAGGGCGTGGCCGCGGTCATCGTGTCGAAGGCGAAATCGATCTGGCCGCCCATCAGGTCGACCAGCAGCGCGGACGAGCCCTTGTAGGGCACGTGCGTGGCCTTGACCTTGGTGGCGAGCATGAACATCTCCAGCGCCAGGTGTTGCGCCGAGCCGATGCCCGAGGAGCCGAAGGAGACCTGACCCGGCTTGCTGCGGCAGAGCTCGACGATCTCCGGCACCGTGCGCACCTTCTGCGTGTCCACGCAGGTGAGCACGTTAGGCGTGACGCCGACCATGACGATGGGGGAGAAGTCGCGGCGCGGGTCGTACTTGACGTTGGTCATCAGCGCCGGCGCGATGGCGTTGCTGTTGACGTGGGCCATCAGCAGCGTGGTGCCGTCGGCCGGCTGCTTGGCGACGTAGTCCGCCGCGATGACGCCGGTGGCGCCGGGCTTGTTCTCGACCAGCACCTGCGTGCCCCACATGACGCTGAGCTTCTGCGCGAGCACGCGTGCCAGCACGTCGGTGCCGCCGCCGGCGGCGAAGCCGACGATGATCCGGATGGGTGTCGTGGGCAGCGGGGCCGCGCGCACGACGGTGGGCATGAGCGAAGGGAGGGCGAGGGCGCTTATCCCGGCACAGGTGAAGGTTCTGCGGCGCATCGTTGTCTCCTGTCGTCGTTGTCGTTGGATCTGTGGGGACGACTATTGAGCAACGAGGGCCTCGCCGGCCATCGCTAATTCGGCGGAGCAGGTTTCGCGAAATTCGTACGCGCGAAGACCTCGGCGACGCTGACGGCCGCCGGCGACAGGCTGGCCGCGGGCCGGCAGCACAAGACGAACTGGCGCTGCGCCCAGGGCTCGGCGATTTCCACGCGCAGGAAGCGGGCGCCGCCCGCGACGGTCTTGGCGACGGCCTTGGGCATCACGCCGACACCGAGTCCCTGCGCGATCAGCGCCGCGATGCTGTCGAAGCCGCCGACGCGCATCCGCATGCGCAGCAGGCGGCCGGACTCATTGGCGAGCTTCTCCAGCAGCGCGGAGATGGCGGAGCCCTCGCCGAGCCCGATGACGTCACAGGCGAGGATGTTGTCGAGCGTCGCGGGCGCGTGGGAGAACAGCGCGTGGCCGCGCGGCGCGACCAGCACGAGTTCGTCGCCGCGATACGGCATCGTCGGCAGGTCGACGGCGCCGAGCGAGGCCTCGAAGATGCCGATGTCCGCGGTGCCGCGCGTGAGCGCCTGCTGGACGTTGAGGCTGTTCATCTCCTGCAGGTCGATGCTGACGCCGGGGCAGGCGGCGGCGCAGCGCTCGATGTCCGCGGGGACGAACTGCAGCACGGCCGACTTCGGTGCCGCGAGCCGCACCACGCCCTGCGCGCCGCCGACGAAGGACGCGGCATCGTCCTGCATGCGCAGCACGGTGTGGGTGATGTTGCGCGCGTGGGCCAGCATCGCGCGGCCCGCGTCGGTCAGCGCCATGCCGTGCGGGCGTCGCAGGAAGAGCGGCAGGCCGAATTGCGCTTCGAGTTCGGCGATGCGCCGCGAGGCCGCGGCCGGTGCGATGTGCAGGCGCTCCGCCGCGCGCGTGACGCTGCCGAGCTCGGCGGTGGCGATGAACAGGTGCACCGTCGTGAGGTCGAAGTGCGGGCGGGCGGGGAGCTTCAGCGTCATGAGGCGAGTTTCTTCCCCAACCGGTACATGAATTCCTGGAAGTCGTTCAGCGATTTCACCCGGATGTGCTCGTTGAGCCCGTGCACGCCGCTCGGCTCGACGCCGGAGAAGGTGCCGACGCCGTAGGTCCAGATGCCCGCGTTGTTGAGGAAGCGGCCGTCGGTGGTGGCGACCAGCATCGTCGGGATCACCGGCACGCCGGGCCAGAACTCGGCCGCGGTGCTTTCGACCGCCTGGATCACCAGTGGCGACATCGGCGGCTGTGGCGAGGCGAGTGCCTCGTTGGTCGCGCGGACGGTGATGCGTTCGTCGGCCATCACCTGCACGAGGGTCTTCTGCACATCGTCCGCCGACTGGCCCGGCAGGATGCGGCAGTTCACCGTCGCGCGGGCGCGCTGCGGCAGCGCGTTGGTCGCGTGGCCGGCCTCGACCATCGTGGCCACGCAGGTCGTGCGCACGCTCGAGTTGTAGACCGGCGACTTCGCCCACAGACGTTCGAGCACGGCGGTGTCGGTCGGCTTCGCCAGCAGCGCGCGCAGGTCCGCCGCGATGTCCTTGTTGCCGTCGAGCCTGGCGACGCTGTCGAAGTAGGCGCGCGTCGTGTCGTTGAACTGGATCGGGAAGTCGAACTTCGAGAGCCGCGCCAGACCTTCGGCGAGCCGGTAGATCGCGTTGTCCCGGACGGGCACGGCGCTGTGGCCGCCGGGGTGGGTCACCTCCAGCTCGTAGCCGACGAAGACCTTCTCGCCGATCTGCAGGCTGTACGAGACGGGCCGTTCGTCCTTGTCGAGCGTCCCGCCGCCGCCCTCGTTGAGCGCGAGTTCGGCGTCGATCAGCGCGCGGTGGTGTTTCAGCAGGTAGTCGAGGCCGTCCCACTTCGACGGGATGATCTCCTCGTCGCAGGTGAGCGCCATGATGATGTCGCGCTTCGGGACGAGCTGCTCTTCCTTGTAGCGGATCAGGTTGCTCACGTGCGTGGCGACCTGCGACTTGTCGTCGGAGGTGCCGCGGCCGTAGTAGACGCCGTTCTCCTCGATGAGCTTGAACGGGTCGCGGGTCCAGTCCTCGCGCTTGGCCTCGACCACGTCGAGGTGCGCGACCAGCAGCAGCGGGCGCTTCTCGCCGCTGCCTTTCAGACGCACGACGAGGTTGCCTTTCGTCGGCGCGTCGGGCGGGACGATGACCTGCATGTCGCCGGCCGCGTAGCCGGCCTGCCTGAGGCGCCTGGCCATCGCCTCGGCGGCGACGGTGCAGCTGCCGGAGGAGTTCGTCGTGTTGGTCTCGACGAGCTCCTTGAAGATCTCGTGGAAGCGGCGCAGCTCGCGCGGCGGCGTGGCGTCGGCGGCATGCGTCAACGCGTGAGGAATCAGGATCGACAGCGCGACGGCAAGCGTCGACCAGGCACGGGTCATGGCGGCCTCCCTTTGGAACAGGCGCCTGCGCTGGCCGAGCGCGGCGCGGGAGGATGCTCCTACGAATGCGAGGGCGGGGCGCTAGCGGCAAACCCTGAGCCATGGAAATGGGACGCATCGAGCCGCGCGACCGGATGCCGCAAGAGGGTTGCGCAGGACTGTGTCGGGGGGTTACCCATTCTCACGAGACGCGCACGGAAGAGCTTCGACACTGCAGGCGTCCATCGGGACCTCCACTTCATTCACGGACCGCCATGCCTTCGATCCCACGCCGATTCGTCCAACGTGCCAGCCTCATCGCGCTCGCCTGCGGCGCGATCGCGCCCGCCCACGCGGCGCTCAGCCTGACGATCGCCCAGGACGTCTGGTCGGGTGGCTTCTGCTCGCGGGCCACCATCCGCAATCCCGGCAGCGCGGCCAGCGGTGCGTGGACCTTGCGCTTCGAGCTGCCCCAGGGACAACTGAACGGCACCTGGAACGGCCAGTTCAAGAACGAATCGACCACCACGGTGGCGGTCACCGGCACCAGCTGGAACTCGCCGACAGCCCCGGGACAGAGCTTCGAAGTCGGCTTCTGCGGCACCGGCACGGCGCCCAGCCCGACCTCCTTCCGCATCGCGGAGGCTGGTGCCCCCGCGCCCGCGCCGGCACCTTCACCCGCGCCGGCACCGTCGCCAGCGCCCGCACCGTCGCCAGCGCCCGCACCGTCGCCAGCGCCCGCACCGTCGCCAGCGCCCGCACCGTCGCCAGCGCCCGCACCGTCGCCAGCGCCCGCACCTTCGCCAGCCCCCGCACCTTCGCCGGCCCCCGCGCCGTCGCCGGCCGGCGATCTCTCCGTTCCTGCGACGGGGCAATTCAAGCTGCCGTTCAGCGTCGCGACGGATGGCCGCATCCTGGACAGCCAAGGGACGGCGGTCTCGATCCGCGGCGTCAACTGGTTCGGCTTCGAGACACCGGACCTGGTGGCGCACGGCCTCTGGCAGCGCAACTACAAGGACATGATTGCCCAGATGAGGGATCTGGGATTCAACGCCGTGCGGCTGCCCTTCTGCCCGGCGACGCTGCGTTCCACGGGCCGCCCGAGCGGCGCGCTGAACACCAGCGTGAATCCCGACCTGGCCAACAAGACGCCGCTGCAGGTGCTGGACCGCGTCGTGGCCGAGTTCGCGACGCGCGGTTTCTACGTCCTGCTCGACCATCACCGGCCCGATTGCAATGCGATCTCCACGACGCCGCAGATCCCCGGCTACACGCTGGACCAGTGGGTGGCCGATCTGCAGTTCGTGGCCGACCGCTACCGCAACGTGCCCAACGTCTTCGCGATCGACCTGAAGAACGAGCCGCACAGCACCGGCGGCTCCGGTGCGTTCTGGGGCACGGGCAACATCAACAACGACTGGAAGCTCGCCGCCGAGCGTGCGGGCAGCGCGGTGCTGGGCAGCAACAGCAAGCTGCTGGTGTTCGTCGAGGGCGTGTCCGACAACCAGGGGCGTTGCGAGAATCCCGACCCGCACTGGTGGGGCGGCAACATCGAGCCGGTGGCCTGCTATCCGATCGACGAGACCAAGATCCCGCGCAACCGCCTCGTCCTGTCGCCGCACATCTACGGCCCGTCGGTGAGCGCGCAGCCCTACTTCAACGACGGCACGGGCTTCCCGAACAACATGCCGGCGATCTGGCAGAACCAGCTCGGCCGCTTCATGGGGAAGAACGCCGTGGTGCTCGGCGAGTTCGGCGGCCGCTTCACGGACAAGGACCGCCAGTGGCAGGTCAAGTTCGTGGACTGGCTGAAGTGCAAGGGCGTGCACAACTTCTTCTACTGGTCCTGGAATCCCAACTCGGGCGACACCGGCGGCATCCTGCAGGACGACTGGCAGACCGTGTCGCAGGACAAGTACAACAACCTCAAGCGCCTGTGGGACGGCTCGGCGGTCGACGCCAACGTCTGCAAGTAGTCGAGGCAGGCGCAAGGGTCAAGGCTTGACGCCACAATGGTCCGAGGCTGTCGGTGCGACGGCTTGGAGATCCCATGCGCGTCGTCCCCTTCAAGATCCATGTGCCCGAAGAGCGGCTGACCGACCTGCGTGAGCGCTTGTCGCGGGTTCGCTGGCCCGCGTCGCTGGACGAGGCCGGTTGGGCGGACGGCACCTCGCTGGCGTTCATGCAACGCCTCGTGGCGCATTGGCGGGACCGCTTCGACTGGCGGCAGCAGGAGGCGCGGCTGAACGCCTTCAGCCACTTCATGGCGACCGTCGACGGCGCGGACGTCCATTTCATCCATCAGAAGAGCACGTCGCCGCACGCGTTCCCGCTGGTGCTCACGCACGGCTGGCCGGGCTCGGTCGTCGAGATGACGCACATCATCGGCCTGCTCACCGATCCGGCCGCGCACGGCGGCGATCCCGCCGATGCGTTCGACGTGGTCGTGCCGTCGCTGCCGGGCTATGGCTTCTCTCCCGCGCCGAAGAGGACGGGCGTGGGCTCGCGCGAGATCGCGGGCCTGTGGCACGGCCTGATGCAAGGCCTGGGCTACGACCGTTTCGGCGCGCAGGGCGGCGACATCGGGGCAGGGGTCTCGACGTGGCTCGCGCGGCGCTTTCCGCAGGACGTCGTCGGCATCCACTTGAACTACATCCCGGGCGGCTTCAAGCCGCATGTCGACGAGCAGCACGCGCCCGTCACCGACGAGGAACGTGCCTTCCAGACCCTGGCCGCCGGCTGGTATGCGGAGGAGGGCGCCTACGCCGCGCTGCAAGGCACCAAGCCGCAGACGCTGGCCTATTCGCTGGCGGACTCGCCGGTGGGGCTGGCGGCATGGATCGCCGAGAAGTTCCGCTCGTGGAGCGACTGCGGTGGTGACATCGAGCGCGTGGTGCCGATGGACGAGCTGCTCACCGACATCTCGCTGTACTGGTTCAACGACAGCATCACCGCGTCGCTGCGGCTCTACAAGGAGAACCGCGCGCGACCGCATGTCTTCGAGCCCGGCGAGCGCGTGACGCCGCCGATGGGCATGGCGCTGTTCCCCAAGGAGTTGCCGACGCCGCCGCGCTCGTGGGTGGAGCGCGCCTACGACGTGCAGCGATGGGAGGTGATGCCGCGCGGTGGGCACTTCGCGGCGCTGGAGCAACCTGAATTGCTCGCGACTGAGATCCGCGAGTTCTTCCGTCCGCTGCGCGCGCAACTGAAGCGGGGATGACCGGCATGCGATTCGAATTGCCTGAAGACAAGAAGCTCGTCCATGAAACGCGCATCCAGATCCGTTGGGGGGACATGGACGCGATGGGTCACGTCAACAACACGGTCTACTTCAGATATCTCGAGATCGTCCGCGTGGAGTGGCTGGACAGCCTCGGCCACCCGCCCAGCCCCGATGGGCAGGGGCCGGTGATCGTCAACGCGTTCTGCAACTTCCACAGGCAGCTCGCGTATCCGGGCGAGATCCTGGCGAAGCACTACGTGTCGAATCCGGGACGCTCCAGCTTCGATACGTGGATCACGCTGGAGCGGATCGATGAACCGGGTGTCCTCTACGCCTCAGGCGGTGCCACGACGGTGTGGCAGGACGCGACGATCAAGAAGTCGGTGCCGCTGCCGGAGTGGTTGAGGCAGCATCTGGATTGATCGCAGACGGCTTCAATGACGTGGCGGCTGCTTCCTCACGATTGAACGAGTCAGGCGTTTCGCCGGCTTTCACCGCTTCCTCTTGCCGAATCAGCAGCAACTCGGCGCAGGCAATCTCGATGGAGCGAAAGACGCGGCCCAGCGCCGACTCGTAGCCGGCTGCGAGCAGGTACATCGCACACACGGCGTAGAACCCCGCCGCGGTGGCGAGCAGGCTTTCGGGCAGGGGCAACTTGCCTGCAAGGGCCAGGTCCGAGCCCTTCAGAAGGAAGAAGGTCCAGATCGCCCACGCGATACCGACGATCCACTTGTGGGTCTGCACCCGAGCGGCGCATCGAACCTCCAGCATCGTCAGGTGTTGTCTCACCGTCGCCAGGCGCCTCTCTGTATCCAGTCTGCGATCGAACAGGTTTCTCATCGCGAAGTCGATGTCCGGTTCAGAGACGCCAGCCAAGGCATATGCACTCGGCGTGGGAAAGAGGACCAGGAAGATCGGGACTGCGATGCAGATCCAGGTCATGGCCTCCTTGACCATCGGGTCGAGGCCGACTGCGGGTCTCGAGACCCAAGCGTTGATGACGAAGAATGCCACCGTGATGAAGGCCCAGGTCGTGGCCCAGCGCAGTTTGGCCGCCAGCCCGATGCCGATGAGCTTCGTTGGCATCTGGACCAGGCGCTGGAGCTTTGCCACGAGGGAGTAGCGGCTCGTCTTGACCCCGAACATGTTGGCCTCGACATCTTCAAGGAGTGCCAGAACCTCCTGGATGATGGACGGGAAGCTGCCCGGAGCAGGACGGACCAGTGACTTTGCTAGGTTGTCGAAGAGCATGAGTGAAGGCCTGCGGCCGAGGAGGGTTGGCAGACACGACTTGAGCCTGCGCTGCCGCGATGCTGTGGCAGGAGGCGACGATCCAGAAGTCGGTGCCGTCGCCGGAGTGGCTGCGGCAGCATCTGGGTGGATCATCCGCACCTTGGAAGGTCCATCGCTCGGCCAATCGGAAGTTCTTTGGATTCATTGCGTGAGGCGCTTCAACTCGCGGATCACTTGCGGCTGATGACGGAACCAAAGGTCCTCGCCCTCGTCGCCGTCGGACCGGATCGCGAGAAAGGGATCGGCGTGCTTCGCGAGCAGCGCGTTCACCGCGGCTGCGAACGGCACGAATGTCGTGAGGTCCAACGCCGCCGCGCACGCCATGCAGGCGACCCACTCCGCTTGGCCATGGTTGCGGAAGTACTGGGACAGGCCGCCATTCCTTGCCTCGGTGTCCAGGATCCAGAAACGAAGCATCGCGTCTTCTTTGCGGGAGAGCTTCTCTCCTGGCGAGCTGCGGTCAAGAAGGCCCGCACCGACATCCGTCATCCAGTCTTCAAGGTCCCAGAAGGTCATGGCGTCACCGCGACTGGCTCAGTCTGCCTCGCCTGCCCTGCTGAACAGCATCGCGTCCATCACCTTCATGTAGGCCTTGGCCGTCTTCGGCTCCGAGGCCTGCACGCCGGTCGTGGCCGCGATGTCCGGCCCCATCACCGACAGCGTGTTGGCGAGCGAGACCATCGCGTAGTACAGCAGCACCGGCTCGCCCTTGGGCAGGTCGCCGGCCTTCTGCGCCGCCTTGATCAGCGGCCGGGCCAGGTCGAAGTGCGGCCGCAGGAAGTGCTGCGCCAGCCACTCCTGCCGGTCCTCGCTGTGCGTGCCCTCGCGCCGCTGCATCATGAAGCGGTGCAGGTGCGGCTGGTCCAGCGTGAACTGGAAGTACGCGATGAATTCCTGGCGCAGCTGCTCGATCGCGGTCGCCGGCTTCGCTTGCCGGATCAATCCTTCGCGTGCCCGTGCAAGCTCCTCATAGACCAGCGTCGCCACCGCCTGCCACAGTACCTCTTTCGATTGGAAGTGGTACGTGATCAGCTGATGCGTCAACCCGCTCTGCTCCGCGATCGCGCGCATGCTGGCCGCCTCGAAACCGCGCTCGGCGAATTCCTTCAGCGCGGTCTTCAGGATCGCCTGCTTCGTGTCGGCCGACCGCTGCTGCTCGCGGCGGCGCGGCGTGGAAGTATCCGGAGTGCTCATGCCCGACATCATGCCTTCGTCATCGACCGTTACTACCTCGCCGGAGGTATCGGATGCCCTGGTATTCCGACTGCGTATCGCCCATGTTTCCTGAGTTGGTGCGTTGGTATCGATACCGCCGCAACCGTCCCGGAAGGGGCATCAATTCGACACACATTAAAACTTGCCGTCTGGCAAAACAAACGCGGACACTCGCGCCGCTTGCCCCTCTCACGGGGGACATGTGGTGTTGCGTGTCGATGGGCGGCGCGTGCACCGGACCAAGCCAGGTCCACCGAAGCGTCGCGGACACCACCCCCGCGGCACCAATCGCACCCACAGGCACGGGAGGGAACCACCATGGAGTTCAAGCAACTCGGCATCTTGATGGGCAGGGCATTTGTCCCTGCCCTGCTGGGTAGTGCGCTGCTCGCCGCATGCGGCGGCGGCAACGGTCAGCAGGACGGCGGCGTCCAGATCGCATCCGACGACGGCGGCAGCGCCGATTCCGCGGCACGCGCCAAGCGCATGGCCGGCGACAACGGCACCGAGACCGCGCTGACGCCGGTCTCCGCCACCGGCAGCTCGATGGAGCGCGGCGACCTGAACGGCGCCAAGGCCATCGACAAGGACGACAACAGCCGCTGGGGCTCCGCGTTCACCGACAACGAGTGGCTGACGCTGGACTACGGCAGCAGCGTCACCATCACGCGGGTCCGCATCAACTGGGAAAACGCCCACGCGAAGAAGTACCTGCTGCAGACGTCCGAGGACAACAAGACCTGGACGACGATCAAGACGGTCGAGAACAGCCCCGGCGGCGTCGAGGACCTGAAGAACCTCGGCGGCCAGGGCCGCTACCTGCGCGTGCAGGGCGTGACCCGCTCGACGCAGTACGGCTACTCGATCTTCGAGATCCAGGCCTTCACCGGCACGGCGGTCCCGCCGACCACCCCGACGGACCCGACCACGCCGACGAATCCCACGGATCCGACGACGCCGACGAACCCGACCACGCCGACCGATCCGACGACGCCCACGCAGCCGACCACCCCTGTCGGTGACACGAGCAAGCCGGGCGTGGCGATCAAGCCGACGGCGGCGATCTCGTCGACGCCCGAGAACGACGGCCTGTCCGCGAAGAACACGATCGACGGCAACCTGGCCACGCGCTGGGCCTCCAAGCCCGAAGACGGCGCCTGGATCCAGTACGACTTCGGCACGGCGCAGCCGCTGGGCTACATGAAGCTCGTCTGGGAGAACGCCTACGGCAAGGCCTACGAGATCCAGGTCTCGGACGACGGCAAGGCCTGGACCCGTCTGCGCAACCAGCCGGCCGGCAAGGGCGGCACCGAGGAGTACTTCAACCTCGGCGTGAAGACGCGTTTCGTCCGTATCCAGGGCGTGACCCGTGCGACGAACTACGGCTACTCGCTGTTCGAGGTCGAGTTCAAGACCGTCGGCAGCGACAACAGCATCCCGACCACGACGACCACCCCGTTCTCCTTCCCGGTGAACGGCGCGGGCGCTGGTCCGCTGTTCAACCCGCAGGCGCCGATCGAGCAGATCCAGTTCTCGCTGCCGGACGGCACGCTGGTGACGCGTTTCGGTCAGCGCGGTGTCGGCCGTCACGGCCGCGAGCGCGGCGAGGACTGGAACGAGATCGGCTTCGGACCCAATGACACCGTGGATGCCAACGGCAATCCGCAGGACAAGGGCCCGGGCAACTACATGAACTTCGTTGCGAACTACTTCAAGAACCGCACGTGGGGCGTGGAGTTCATCGACAACAGCCGCGTCGCTGGCGTCACCAAGCCGCGTCTGATCGTCAACCAGTACTTCCCGCAGGCGCAGCGCGGCGGCGGCCATTCCTTCTTCCGCCGCATCGACGACGTGGGCGTCACCGGCTACGGCTGGATGTCGCCGGGTCAGCTGCTGGATCCGACCACCTACACGGACGGGTTCGTCGACAAGACGTCCTGCCCGGTGGTGCCCAAGCCGCCGCAGAATGCCCTGGCCAAGCCCGACTCGGGCTACAAGGGCATCATCGGCGCCAACGACGGCTGCTCCGTGGTGCTGGACAACATGCCCGGCCACCAGGACCTGTCGGCCAACGCGAACGGCGTGCTGGTGCCCAACGGCGTCAACATCCCGGCACGTCCGCTGCAGCTGGGCGAGGCGATCGAGTTCACGGGCTCGTTCTTCTCCAGCCGCGCCGCGATGGACGCGATCGGCGACAAGGGCGACATCCGCTACTACACCAGCGAAGTCATCTACGTCATGGGGTCCGGCCTGCGTCCGTGGTACGGCGTCCAGCCGCGCCTGAACAGCGTGCCGCTGCCGGATGCCGTCCTGTCGGGCGGTCTGGGTTCCGTCTCGTACAACTACTCGGACGAAGGCTGGCGCATGTTCCAGCAGCCGTTCAACAACATCGGCATGCAGAACCTGCAGCGATTCGTTGAAGGCCGCCGTGCGGTGCACAGCAGCTTCGTGACCGGGCAGCACATCGAGCCGGGCAACGATCCGATGACCTCGATCCAGAACCTGGCGGGGACGCGCTTCAACGCCACGGCCTGCGTGCAGTGCCACACCAACAACGGTCGCAGCCCCGCGCCGTTCACGGTGGACCAGCGTCTGGACAAGATGGCCTTCCACGTTGCGGTGAAGGCGGCTGACGGTTCGATCCGTCCGGACCCGCGCTACGGCTCGGCGATCCAGATGAACTCGACGTCGCCCACCGGTGCGCCGCAGGACTGGGGCAACGCGGTGAAGGTCGCGGGCTTCGATGTCAGCAGTGTCACGCTGGCGGACGGCTCGAAGGTCGAGCTGCGCAAGCCGAAGTTCGCCTTCGACGGTCCCACGCCGCAACTGTGGTCGGCTCGCGCCGCACTGCCGCTGCTGGGTGTCGGTCTGCTGGAAGCGGTGCCTGAAGCGGACATCCTGGCCCGTGCGCGCACGACGCCGGATGCCGACGGTGTGGTGGGCAAGGCCAACTTCACGTTCGATCCGGAAACCGGCGCCACGCGTCTGGGCCGCTTCGGCTGGAAGGCGTCCAAGGCCAGCATCCGTCACCAGGTGGCCAACGCGCTGCTGAACGACATGTCGGTGACCTCGCCGGTGTACCCGAACCGCAGCTGCGCGACCGACCCGCAGGGTTGCCGCACGGCGCCGGCGCAGAAGGGCATCCAGGAAGCCGATCTGACCGCGCTGACGCAGTACATGCAGCTGCTGGCCGTGCCGGCCCAACGGAGCATCCCGAGCGGATTCCCGAAGGGTGTGGCGCCGACGGACGAGCATCGCGTGGATGCGGTCCAGGTGGCCAACGGCCGCAAGGTGTTCGACGCGCTGAAGTGCGCGGCGTGCCACACGGCGGAGATGAAGACGGGCAAGAACCATCCGTTCGCGGAACTGCGCGACCAGACGATCCGTCCGTTCACCGACCTGCTGCTGCACGACATGGGCCCGGCCCTGGCGGACAACCTGCCGGAAGGCCAGGCGCAAGGCGCGATGTGGCGTACGACGGCTCTGTGGGGCATCGGCTACACGGAGAAGGTCGCCCAGGGTCAGCCGGTCGGCTACCTGCATGACGGCCGCGCCCGCAACCTGACCGAAGCCATCCTGTGGCACGGCGGCGAAGGCGAGAAGTCGCGTCAGCGCTTCGAGCAGCTGTCCAAGGCGGACCGCGACGCGCTGCTGGCTTGGCTGAAGACGCTGTAATCAGACCTTGAAGGAACGGGCGCCCCGCGCGCCCGTTCATCAAGCACAAGGCCGTGGCTCATGCCACGGCCTTTTTTCGTTCTGAGGCCGTTCCTGCCGCCCAGGGCAGGGGGAGACCGCGCCCGCAATTGATCGAATTCCGACATTTTCTGATCGGCACTCAACGGCATCGATCCCGTGTCGCCCGGAGCATTCGCCCGGTGTCTTCACAAGGTGATTCCCATGCCGATTCGAGAGCTCGACCTGTTCCGTTCCACGTTCCATCAGCCTGCGGGGCCAAGTCGCCGACGTCGGCCGCTGCATGCCGCGACCTTGCTGCTGCCTCTGTTCGTGTCGGCCTGCGGCTCCGATGACGAGGCGATCGGGGCACCGGCAGATGTGGGTTTTTCGGTGAGCAGCACCAGCCTTGTCGACGGTGCGATGCAGCCGGCGCAGTACTCGTCACGTTGCGCCGGTCAGGACCGGTCACCGCAGCTGTCCTGGCGGAACGTCCCCACCGGCACGCAGAGCCTGGCCGTGACGATCCACGACCGGGATGCCCCGACCGGTTCGGGCTTCTGGCATGCCGTTGTCGCAGACCTGCCCCCGGCGCTCACCGGGCTGGACGAAGGCGCGCTGCAGCCCGCCAGCGGCGCGCCGTTCAAGAACGATGCCGGCGCGGCCGGCTACAGCGGCGCCTGCCCGCCTGACGGTCAGATCCATCGCTACGACATCACGGTGCATGCACTGAAGGTCCCCAAGCTGGCCAGCATGCTGCCGCCTGACGCGAGCCCGGCGCTGGTCGGGCTGGTCATCGCGGGCAACAGTCTGGGCCAGGCCACGCTGACCGCATTGGCTGGGAAGGGCACGCTTGGAAGCGGTCCTGACGAACCCAGGCCTGCCGGCTTCGTGCTGAGCAGCGGCGATGCGCCGGGCGGGAAATTCGGCAATGCCCAGTTCGCGCCGGCGGCCGCCGGCTTTGGCTGCGATGGCGGGAACCTGTCGCCGCAACTCGCATGGAGCGGGGCGCCGGCCGGCACCCGAAGCTATGCGATCACGATGCTGGATCTCGACGCGCCGACAGGCTCGGGCTTCTGGCACTGGGTGATGGCGGATCTGCCGGCAAGCGTGCAATCGCTCGACACCAACGCGGCAGCCGTACCCCCTGCCGGCGTGTTGTCGGTTCGAAACGATGCTGGCATGACCGGCTATGGTGGAATTTGCCCGCCCAGCGGCACCAGCCACCGCTATGAACTGACGGTCCACGCCATCGCGGTCGACAACCTCGCTCAGATGTTGCCACCCCAGCCGAGCCCGGCCCTCGTGGGCTTCGTGATCCGGGGTAACAGCCTTGGCAAGGCCACGCTCACCGTGACCGGCAGCCGCTGACCTCGCGCCCGCTGTGCCACCATCCCCCTTGCGCATGTCCATCCTCGCCCCCACCAGCCCCCTGTCCTTCATGGAGCCACACCTCGCATGGCGTGCGGAGCTGGGGATCACAGCGGCCATCCGCCAGCACTCGAGTGTCGAGATCAAGCGCCTGTACATCGAACAGCCGATCCTGATCGTCGTGGCTCGGGGGGCGAAACAGGTGCGGTGGGATGGCGGCGAATGCCGGGTGCTGCCCGGGCAGGCGGTGGCGGTGGCAGGCGGTCAGGCCGTCGACATCACGAATCAGACCGACGCGGTCGACTACTGCGCCTACTGGCTGATGTGGGACCGAAGCCTCCTGGACGAGCATGCGGCACGCCACTCCGAACAGGCCCCGGTTCGCGGTGCGCAGTTCATCGGGACGCTGAAGCCTGACCTCGTCGACGCCTTCACCCGGGCGAGAGCAAGCTTGGTCGACGACACCATTCCCCAAGAGATCTGCCGCCTTCGCCTGCAAGAGGTCCTGGTCTGGTTGGGACTGAGCGGCGTCCGCTTCAACGAACGTGAGTTCAGCTCAATGAGCACTCGCGTGCGCACGACGCTGAGCCGCGACATCGGCCGATCCTGGAGCGCGCCGGACGTCGCGCGGGAGCTCGCGACCAGCGAGGCGACATTGCGTCGCAAACTGGCTCAGGAAGCGACGTCGTTCAGCGACATCCTGCTGGACACGCAGATGTCGCATGCGCTGCGCATGCTGCAGTCCTCGATGAGGCCGATCACGGAAATCGCACTCGGCTGCGGCTTCCAGACGCCCTCGCACTTCAGCGCGCGCTTCCGCCAGCGTTTCGGGTTCACGCCGAGCGCGATCCGTGTGCACCAGCGCGATCCGTGTACACCCGCGTGACCGGGGTCACTGCGCTTGCGACGACGTGCAGGGCAAGGTTTCGCCAGTCTCGATGCGATGACTCAGCAGCGCACGCAGATCCAGCAGGTTCTGATGCTGTTCAGCGAGCGTGGCTTGCAGACGCTCCACCTCCTCGAGTCGGACGTTGACCTCGGCGAAGGTCTGGGTGTACGAGCATTCGCCTGTCTCGGAGAACAGGCCCCGGATCACCTCGAGCGTGAAGCCCAGCTTCTGGCTGAGACGGATCAGCCGCAGGCGCTCGACCGCGCTGGAGGGGTAGTGGCGATAGCCGTTGTCGGCGCGCAGCGGGGCGGGCAGCAGTCCCTGCCGCTCGTAGTAGCGGATGGCCGATGCCGCCAAGCCGCTCTTCTCCGCGAGTTCCCCGATGCGCATGTTCCGCTTGACCTTGAAGTTGACTTCAAACTTAGTGTAGGCGTCGTCATCCACTTCACGCTGGAAAGCGCTTCATGACCTCGCTTCTCGATCAACTGAACTGGCGCTACGCCACGAAGAAATACGACCCTTCCCGGAAGGTGCCCTCCGACAAGCTCGACCGCATCCTGGAGGCGATACGGCTCGCGCCGACCTCCAGCGGATTGCAGCCTTTCGAGCTCATCGTCGTGTCGAACCCGGAGATCCGGGAGAAGATCAAGGCGATCGGGTATCAGCAACAGCAGATCGTCGACTGCTCCCATCTGCTCGTCTTCGCCGCGTGGGACCAGACCACGCCGGAACGCATCAACATGATGTTCGACCTGGCCAAGGACATCCGGCAGACGGCCCACGAAGGGTTGGAGAACTATCGTCAGATGCTGCTCGACATCGTGGCGGCGCGGGGCGATGAGGTCAACTTCCAGTTCGCCGCCCGCCAGGCCTACATCGCGCTCGGCGTGGCGCTGGTCGCCGCGGCGGCGGAGGAAGTCGACGCCACGCCGATGGAAGGCTTCGATCCCGAGGCGCTGGACGAGATCCTCCAACTGCGACAACGCGGCCTGCGCAGCGTCGTGATCCTGCCGGTGGGATACCGCGACGAAGCGGGCGACTGGCTGGTGGGTCTCAAGAAGGTCAGACGCAGTCGCGATGCCTTGATCAGCGAGATCGCATAGGCACCGTCTCGTCGGCGCGAGGGCCGTGGCGCAATGCCACGGTCTTTTCCGTTCAGGACGGGCGATAGGATGTCGGCTGCGGGTCAGGTCTTGCCCACGACCTCGAAGTCGTCGAAGCCCGCCGCGTCGCCGCGCTTGTTCGTGACCGTCAGCCTGCCGACCGGTTGTCCCGTCTGCTTCTCCACCAGGCGCGAATGACGTTCGCCTCGGCGGAACAGATGGTCTTCGCCCCATTGGCGCAGGGCCACGACGATCGGGAACAGCGTCTCTCCCTTGGCCGTCAGCACGTACTGTTGATAGGCCGAGCCGTCGGTCGCAGGCTGGACCGCCAGCACGCCTTCAGCGACCAGCGTCTTCAGGCGGGCCGCGAGGATGTTCTTCGCCACGCCCAGGTTGCTCTGGAAGTCGCCGAAACGGGTGATGCCGTCGAAGGCGTCCCGCACGATGAGCAGGGACCAGCGCTCGCCCACGATGTCCACCGCCCGGGCCACGGGGCACGTCGCGTCGTTCATGCGCTTGCGCTTAGCCATCTCGATCTCCCCATCGGCGTTCGTGCCATCAGGTTGCATTTTAAAACTACCTGATATGCTGGTCTGGTTTCAAAACAAAACCAGTCGCGCCATGCCGGAATCTTCATCACCGGGCTCGTCGATGCCCGCGTCTCAGCTCTTGCTGTTTGCTGTCATGGGCGCGGTCTGCGTCGCCAATGTCTATCTCGCCCAGCCGTTGCTCGACAGCCTGGCTGCCGACTTCAACGTGCGGCCCGCCGCGATCGGCTCGATCGTGACGGCGACACAGGTCGGATCGGTGCTGGCGCTTCTGCTGATCGTGCCGCTGGGCGACCGGTTTGCGAGAGGCCGTCTGATGCGGGTGCAGTTGGTCGGCCTCGTGCTGGCGCTTCTGGCGGTCGCGTTGGCCGGCAACTACCTCCTGTTGATCGGCGCGATGGTGCTGGTCGGTGCGCTCGGCACGGCGATGACGCAAGGCATCCTGGCGTACGCGGCCAGCGCCGCGGCGGCCCGCGAGCGCGGGCGCGTCGTGGGGGCCACGCAAGGCGGCGTGGTCATCGGACTCCTGCTGGCGCGCGTCTGGGCTGGCGGTGTTGCGAACCTGCTGGGATGGCGAGGTGTCTATCTCGCATCCGCGGTCGTGGTGACGGTTGTCGGTGTCGTGGCTTGGCGTCGGTTCCCCGTGCTGCCCAAGACGCGGTCGAGCTTGAGCTATCCGAAGTTGGTCGTCTCCACGTTGGCGCTGCTGCGCACCGACCGCGTGCTCCTGCGCCGAGGCCTCCTCGGCCTGCTGCTCTTCGCCGCGTTCAATGTCTTCTGGAGTGCGCTGTCGTTGCCGCTGACGGCCGCACCGTATTCGCTCTCGCATTCGACGGTGGGTGCGTTCGGACTGTTGGGCGCGGTGGGCGCGTTGGCCGCAGGAAGGGCAGGGCGCTGGGTCGATCGTGGCTGGAGCCGGCAGGCGAGCGCAGCGGCGCTGTTGCTGATGGTGCTCGCGTGGGTGCCGCTGGCCGGCATGCGGTTGTCGCTGTGGTGGCTGATCGTCGGCGTCGTCGTGCTCGACCTGGGCTGCCAGGCGTTGCACGTCACCAACCAGGCGCTGATCCTGCGTGGACCCGCCGAGTCGCACGGTCGACTCATCGCGGGCTACATGCTGTTCTATGCGGTCGGCAGTGGCGCAGGGGCGATGGCGTCGACGATGGTCTATGCGTGGAGTGGGTGGACGGCGGTGTGCCTGCTCGGTGCCGGGATCAGCTTGGTGGCGCTCACGCTCTGGGCTGCGACAGAACCCAGCAGGCGCGGCGGCTGTACGACTGCAAATGCAGCATCAACGACTGCGACGACCTGACAGTCCGCAGCGGGAGCCATTCCTGCCTCCCATGGCAGATCCGAGCCGGGCGCCGTCATCCGCGCCCGATTCCGCCGGCCGTCGTCGCTGGCCATCCGATGGTGGAGACCATGAAGCACATCGTTATCTATGGAACCCTCGCTGCCGCCTTGCTCGGCCTGCCCGGCATGGGTCGATGCGCGGAGATCGTCCTTGAGCAGTCCGCGGTCCAGTCGTTGCTGATCGAAGGGCTGTTCAAGGAGGAAGGGCGGCTCTATCTGCAGAAGGGCGCCTGCTACGCCTATCTCGAGGATCCCAAGGTGTCGCTCCAGAACGGGCGCGTGGTCATCCGGGTTCATCTCAGCAGCAAGCTGGGTGTTCCCTCGGGACGGGACTGCCTCGGCGTCGCGTTGGCGAGCGGGGCTACGGTGTCAGCGGCTCCGGTCGCGCAGGGTCACGTCGTGCGCTTGACCGAGATCCGCGTGGACGAGGTGGAAGATCCCAACACCCGCAACCTCTTGAACCTCGGCCTTGCGCCAGCGTTGCCCGGTGCCGTCGAGTTCGATGTGAAGCAGGCGGTCGAGGAGATGCTCAAGGGTTCAGGGAGTCGTCTGCAGGGGGAAGTGCAGGCGCTCAAGATCGACGCCGTGAAGGCGGGTGACAACAAGCTGTCGATCGACTTCGACTTCAAGCTGGTGGGGAGATGAGCAAGTAGAAGCTTGCCCGAGATGAGAAACTGAACAAATGAAGGAACTAAGAACCGGCGTTCCCGCATCCAATCTCTTCAGGGCCTTGCGCAGGCAAGACAGCTCGGTTGGAGAGGTCGAACTGTGCAAGAGATTGGCAGAGGCATTCCCGGCTGTCAGCAGCAAAGCTTTTGATGCCATCCGACGATGGCTGGAGCCTGACGGGGGTTCCGACTGGCTCCTGGACTCCGTGATGCAAGGTTATCTGGAGGACGCAGGCTACCTGGAGGAGCCTCGTTCGCCGCATCGCGCGATTTCGCATCTACTGGATCACCATGTTCCATCTGACGAATCGGAACACGAGGATGCCATCTGGTTGTTGAGGCGCATCGTGCAACGGATGCGTGACGACTTCGGACATTCGATCAAGGAGTCTGTCGAGCTGGTGAATTGCTACTTCGACCGATTCTGCAATCCATCCTATGCCGCGCAGATCAACTATTCGGTGCAAGACATCGAATGGGTCTTCAGAGAAGAGGAGTCTGGGATGTCGGCGCGCGTTCAGTACTACGTCACGTTGGGATCTAAGGTCGACGAAATGGCGTTCATTGCCTGGTTCAACGCTCTTGTGAAGAAGCAAAGGTCGGCGGCGAACGTCGCGCCTGGATGATCGAGGACCTGTCAGCCCATCGAATCAGCTCGCTATCCATTCGGAAGGTAGTAGAACTGGAAGCCGCGTTCTCTCAGGGCTCAAGAAGTCGGCGATCTCGCGCTCGCTGCACAGGTCTCGCAACAGCGTGAGATCGGCCTTCTGTCCGTCCAGATGGTGCTTGCCCGTCTCGAACGCAACGACTCCAAAGGCGGCCGCAAGAGCGTGGCTGTCTCCAGTCGTCGGGGCCAGGAATATCGTCGTGATCACAGTCGCGCCGTCTGCAACGTCTGCATAGCGTTGAGCGTTGTATTCAAGGGCGTCCGCGATCTCCGATGAGAACGGTCCGATGGCGATCACTTGTGCGTCGAGTCCCATGAATCCAGTCTACTTGTGCTCGCTCGACGCCTGAGCTCATGGCCTGGAACGCGCGGCGCTACCTCGGCAACGCCTGACCCTGCACCACCGCCTTGCGCGCACCAATCGCCCTCAAAGTCTCCCGCACATTTGCCGTTGATAATGGTTCGCATTTATCATCTGGCCTTCGCGTTTTTGCGCCTCTGGCCACGCCGGCAAGCCTTGCCGTCCTGGCCGACGTCTCCGCCTCCCGTCCCGGTCCATGTCCGCTACGTCCGCGCCGTCCGTGTCGCCGCAGCTGGTGGGCTCGCTGTATGTCGAGCATCACCGCTGGTTGCAGTCCCTGCTGCGCAAGCAGCTGGGTTGCGCCGTCGACGCCGCCGACCTGGCGCAGGACACCTTCGAGCGTCTGCTGACCCGCCGGGAGCCCGGCACGTGGCGTGAGCCGCGGGCCTTCCTCACGACCATCGCCCGAGGCCTCGTCGTCGATCTCTATCGACGCCGCGACCTGGAGCGCGCGCTGCTCGAGGCGATGGCCGCCCGGCCCGATGCCTGGGCGATGAGCCCGGAAGACCGCAGCGTCCTGCTGGAGACCCTGCAGGCGATCGACGACATGCTCGACGGACTGGCCAAGCCGGTGCGCGAGGCCTTCCTGCTGTCGCAGCTCGACGGGCTGACGTACCGCGAGATCGCGCAGTCGCTCGGCGTCAGCGAGCGCACGATCGCGAGCTACATGGCGACCGCGATGTCCCGCTGCATCGAGCTTGCGTCGTGACGAGGCGCCCGAGCCCGCCAGGCACGTTCCCGTGAGCGACACGGACGCACGCACCCGCGCCGTCGAGTGGTTCGTGCTGCTGGCCTCCGGCACCGCGACGCCGCAGGAGCGGCGCGACTGGGCCGCGTGGCATGCGGCCGATCCCGCGCACCAGGTCGAATGGGACCGCGTCGAGCGCGTGCAGCGGATGATGTCCGGCGTGCCTGCGGACCTCGCCTCGCCGGCCCTGCGTCGCCCCGCGCCCCGGCGTCGGCAACTGCTGAAGTCGGCCGCGGTCGCCGGCACGGCGGGTGTGCTGGGTTACGGCCTCTGGCAGGGCACCGAGGGATCCTCACCGCCGCCTGGTTCGCGGACCACCGCACCGCCACCGGCGAGCAGCATCGACTGGCCCTCTCCGACGGCAGCGTCGTCGTGATGAACACCGCCACCGCGCTGGATGTCCGCTTCGACCGGCAGTGGCGCGCGCTGCGTCTGCACGAGGGCGAGGTGTTCATCGAGACCGCCAGCGCACTGGGCGTGAACCTCGGCGGCAACGGAGCGCGGGATCCGCGCCCGCTCATCGTGGAGACGCGGTTCGGTCGCGTGCGCGCGCTCGGCACGCGCTTCCTGCTGCGCCTCGAGGACCGTCACCTGAACGTGGCCGTCATGGACAGCGCCGTGGAGATCCGCGGTCCGAATGGCGCCGTGCGACGGCTCGACGCGGGGCAGCAGGTCGGCGTCGACGACGTGGGCATCGGTCGCGTCGAGCCGATCGCGGCCGACCTGTCGGCCTGGACCGGCGGCAGCCTCATCGTCGACAACGCGCGTCTGGGCGACGTGATCGTCGAGCTCGATCGTTATCGCCGCGGTCGCCTCGGCTGCGATCCCCGCGTGTCGGAGTTGCGCGTGTCCGGCGCGTTCCCGGTCCTGGACGTCGATCGCGCGCTCGCCGCGTTGGAGGCAACGCTGCCGGTCCGCGTGGATCGCGCGAACGCGTACTGGGCGACCGTGCGTCCGCGCGGCGCCTAGCGTTCACGACGCGCATGGCATGCGCGGCACGCATAGCGCACACATCAGCGCCCACGCGCTTCATGTTTTTCCGATTCGTCCGGCAACAGGGGAGAGCGCTTCGAGCACCTTCGCATGCGCTGCATCCATTCCCTGGAAAGACCGCCTCCATGACGTCCCGTTCGACTTCTCGTCCGCTGCCTGCTTCCGGGCTTCGTGCCCACCGCCTCACGCCCGTCGGTCTGGCGGCCTTCCTGCTGCTGTGCGCGGGGACGGCGATGCCGTGGGTCGCGGATGCGCAGACCGCGCAAGTGGCCGCACCTGCCACCGCCACGACCGCCGGCGAGCGCGAGTACAGGATCGAACCCGGCGCGTTGTCGACCGCGCTTGGTCGCTTCGCCGCCGCCAGCGGCGTGACGCTGGCTTTCGATCCAGCGCTGACGAAGGACATCGCCTCGCGTGGCCTGCAAGGGCGTCACACGGTGAGCGCCGGGTTTGCCGCGCTGCTGAGCGGTACCGGCCTGCAGGCCGTGCCGAGCGCACAGGGCGTCTACACGCTGCGCAAGGAGGCGTCGGCAACGAGCGCCGCGACCGAGGCGACTGCAGCAGGTACGGCGGGCGCCACGGTTGCGCCCGAAGCGGACATCACGCTGCCGCAGGTGCGCGTCGTCGCGCGCGCCGCGCCGGCGCCGGAGGAGGCCGACCGTCGCTACCAGCCGACGCCCGATGCCTCGACGCTGCGCACGACCGACTCGATGCTCGACATCCCGCAGATCGTCAACGTCGTCTCCGCGCAGGTGATCCGCGACCAGCGGCCGCGCTACCTCGACGACGCGCTCTACAACGTCAGCGGCATCACGCAGGGCAACACGCTCGCGAGCACGCAGGACACGATCATGAAGCGCGGCTTCGGCGGCAACCGCGACGGCTCGCTGATGCACAACGGCATGCCGCTGGTGCAGGGCCGCGGCATGAACGCCGCCGCCGAGAGCGTCGAGGTGCTGAAGGGGCCGTCCTCGCTGCTGTACGGGATCATGGACCCGGGCGGTGTGATCAACGTCGTCAGCAAGAAGCCGCGGCTGAACGCGCGCACCAGCGTGTCCGTCCTGGGCTCCGGCTACGCAGGCGGCCGCACCGGCGTCGGCGGCACGCTCGACACCACCGGCCCCATCGGTACCCCCGATCCCGCCGACAAGACGGGCCTGGCCTATCGCCTCGTCGTCGACCAGATCAACGAGGACTACTGGCGCAATTCCGGCACCCACCGCGAGACGCTGATCGCGCCCTCGGTGGCCTGGTACGGGCGCGACACGCAGGCGGTGCTCTGGTACGAGTACCGCAACTACCTGACGCCCTTCGACCGCGGCACGACCTTCGATCCGGCCACGAAGCAGCCGCTGCCCGTCCCCAAGACGCAGCGCCTGGACGAGCCCTTCAACCAGATGGACGGCGAGACGCACCTGGCGCAGCTGTCGGTGGACCACAAACTCGGCGGCAGCTGGGCGGCGCACGTCAACGCGAGCTACAACCGCGAGACCTACGATGCGAACCAGCTGCGCGTGAACGGCGTCAACACCAAGACCGGCACGCTGACGCGCAGCAACGACGGCACCCACGGTGCGCTCAGCACCGACAGCTACGGCACCGCCTATGTCGACGGCAAGTTCTCGACCGGCGGCATCACGCACGAGGTGCAGGTCGGCGCCGACGCCGAGTACCGCCTGATCTACCGCCGCGACCTGCTGCGCCAGGCGACGAAGACGGTCTTCAGCTACGTGAACCCCGTCTACGGCACCGAGCAGCCGTCGCAGACCGTCTCCGCCACCGACAGCGACCAGACCGACAAGCTGCACAACCAGTCGGTGTTCCTGCAGGACGCGCTGCGGCTGGGCGAGCGCTGGACCGTCGTCGGCGGCCTGCGCTACCAGCACTGGACGCAGGAGGCCGGTCGCGGCCGTCCGTTCAAGGCCAACACCGACACCAGCGGCGACAAGTGGCTGCCGCGCGTCGGCCTCGTCTACAACCTGACCCACACGGTCTCGCTGTACAGCAACTACTCGACCTCGCTGAAGCCGCAATCGACGATCGCGCCGCTGTCGTCGGGCGTCGTGATCGACTCGACCGTGAATCCGGAAGAGGGCAAGTCCTGGGAGGCCGGCGTGAAGCTCGACCTGCCGGGCCGCGTCACCAGCACGCTGGCTGTCTACGAGATCAGGAAGCGCAACGTGCTGGTCTCGCAGTTCAACGACGTCACCAAGGTCACCGACTGGCGCACCAACGGCGCGGCGCGCTCGCGCGGCGTCGAGTTCGACATCGCCGGCGAGTTCGCCCGCCACTGGCAGGGCATCGCCGCGCTGTCCTACACCGACGCGAAGACGACCGAGGATCCGCAGTTCGCCGGCCTGTGGCTGTGGAACGTGGCGCGCGCGACCGGCTCGCTGTCGGTCGTCCACGAGGTCGGCCAGATCGGCCCCGGCACGCTGCGCCTGGGTGGCGGCGCGCGCTACATCGGCCGTCGCCCCGGCGATTCCGCCAACAGCTTCGTGCTGCCGGCCTACAGCGTCGCGGACGCGTTCGCGACCTACGAGACGAAGGCCGGCGGTCGTCCGCTGAAGCTGCAGCTCAATGTGAAGAACCTGTTCGACCGCACCTACTACTCGTCGAGCGTGAACACCTACGCCGTGTCCATGGGCGACGCGCGCCAGGTGTTGCTGTCCGCGACGATGGAGTTCTGAGATGAGCGCGCGTCGGACCTTCCTGCGGAATTCGAAGGCCGCGATCGGCGCGGTGCTCGTGGCCATCGGGATCGGCACGACGTCGGTCGCAATCGCCGCTGGCGAGCGTGTCGTGCTCGTCGTGCAGAAGAGTGGTCCCCACCGCGCGGTCGACGACGCAGTGGCCAAACGTCTGGGTGAGCGCGGCTTTGCCGTGCAGATCGAGGATCAGAAGGCGTCGCCCACTATCGCTGCGGACGCGGCGCTGGTGGTGCTGTCGTCGACCGTGTCGAGCAAGGACGTCGATCCGGGCTGGCGGCAACTGCCCGTGCCGCTGCTGACCTGGGAGAACGACTTCCTCGACGACCTCGCCATGACGGGCAAGAAGCACGACGTGGACTTCGGCGCGGAGACGAAGGAGCGTTACCTCTGGATCGTCAACGCGCCGCATCCGATGGCGGGCGGGCTGCCCGCGGGCCTGGCCAACGTCTACGTGAAGCAGGCCGGCATGGGCTGGGGCCGGCCGGGCCTCGGCGCGACGACGATCGCGACGATCTATGGCGAGCCGGGCAAGGCGGCGCTCTTCGGCTACGAGCAGGGCGCGACGATGGACTACGAGTCCCTCGCGCCGGCACGCCGCGTCATGGTGTTCCTCGACAACGACACCTTCACCAACCTCTCGCCGAGCGGCCTCGCGCTGTTCGACGCCGCCGTCGATTGGGCGGCGGGGCGTCGTTGATCCGTCCCTGGCCATGGCGCCCCCGATCCGATGACCCCACCCACCGGCACGACCGTGACCCAAGGAAGGCGATGACCACGCGCAAGTTCTGGACCCAGCTGCATTGGCTGCTAGGCATCACGGCAGGGACGATCCTGCTGCTCATCGGCCTGACCGGGGCGACGCTCGCCTTCCGCCAGGAGATCACCGAGCTCATCAATCCCGGCGTGCTGAGGATAGCGGCGCCGTCGTACCGCCCCGCGACACCGGACGTGCTGCTCCAGGGCTTTGCCGCTGCCGAACCGGAGCGGCGCGTCGCCACCCTCACGCTGTACGCGGAACCCGGTCGGACGCCGAAGGCGATCCTGGAGCCCGCGCCGGGAGAACGGCGCGGCGACGTGATCTACCTGAACCCGGTCACCGGCGCGCCGTTGCCGGACGTGACGGGCGCGGAGGTCTTCGAGGTGGCGGAATCGCTGCACCGCTGGCTGCTGCTGCCGCGCGAGCTGGGTCGGGTCGTCACCGGCGTGCTGGCGATCGGGCTGCTGGTGCTTGCACTGTCCGGGCTGTACCTGCGTTGGCCGCGGGACTGGAAGAGCGTCGCGGACTGGTGGCGCATCGACCGCAAGACGCGCGGGCGTGCCTTGCTGCGGCGCCTGCATCTGGTCGTCGGCACGGCCTGCCTGGTGGCCTACGTGCCGGTGACACTGACGGGGATCTTCTGGGCCTTCGACGGCGTGCGGGATCCGGTGAGCGCGTGGCTCGGCGAGCCGCGGCCGCCGCGCGCGCCCGCCAGGCCGATGGCCGGGAAGAACGACGGAGCGAAGGCGGAGAAGACGGCGGAAAGGTCGGCGGAAAAGAAGGCCGACCGGCACGTCCCGATCGACGCCGCGTGGCAGGCCTTCGAGCGCGCGGCGGTGCCGGGCGGATGGAGCGAAGTCATCGTCCGCGTTCCGACGGGCGCGAAGGCACCGATCCTCTTCACCTGGCTGGACACCTCGCCCGCGCATGAACGTGCACGCAACCGAACGACGATCAAGGCGGACAGCGGCGAGGTCGTCAAGGACGAGCGCTACGGCGCCAAGGCCGTCGGCGGACAGGTGCTGGCGGCGATCTATCCGCTGCACATGGGCACGCTGTTCGGACTGCCCGGGCGCATCGCGATGTGCATCGCGGCGCTGATGCTGCCGGCGTTCACGATCACTGGCTGGTGGCTGTACCTGGGTCGCAAGCGGCTCGAACGCGAAGCGGCGGAGAAGCGGCTCAGGAAGGCATCGTCAGCCGGTCTTGCGCAGTCCGCCGGCGGCGCGCAGGCTTGACTCGATCGCGGCGACCGCCGCGCGCAGATCCGGCGAGCGCCTGAGATCGCGGTGATAGACGAGGTAGAGCGGCTGTGACGGTCCGGCCGTCTCCGTCTCGATCCGCACCAGATCGCCGTGCCTGGAGTCGGCCTCGAGCAGGGCCGCCAGTCCCATGCCTTGTCGGGTGGCTTCGACGATCGCCTCGATCGCGCTCGACGTGAACGCATATCGGCGGGCGCCGAGCGAGGCCATCCAGCGCTCATGCGGCAGATGTTTCCACTGCGTGCCGAGCCCGATGAACAGGTGGTCCGCGGCGGCGTCGTTCGTGAGCCGCCGATCGGGCAGGCGCAGCCGCGCGTAGTCGGCCGAGGCGAAGAGCGCGAAGCGGAAGGTCCCCAGGGACTTCTCGACCAGCACGTTCGACGTGGAGCGCACGAGCCTGACGGCGATGTCCGCTTCCCGCTTGGCCACGTCGGCCATCCGGTTCTCGCCGACCAGCTCGATGTCCAGGTGAGGGCGCTCGCGCAGCAGCTCGATCAGTGGTCCCGCCAACGGCGCCGCCATGCCGGTGGGCACGGAGATCCGCAGCTTGCGGATGACGGGCGACGCGTCTCGCCCCAAGGCCTGCAGCTCATGCGCGAACCCTTCGACGAGCTGGATCAGCCGCAGCGCCTCGGCGGTGAGCGTCGTGCCGACCTGGGACCGGAGCACGAGCGTCGCGCCCAGCGCCGCTTCGAGCGCGGCGATGCGCCGGCCGGTCGTCGACGTCGACAAGCCCAGTTGACGGCCGGCCTGAAGCAGGCTGCCGCCGCGGTGAACGGCGAGCAGGACGCGGAGATCGTCCCAGGAGAGGTTGTCCATGGATGGAAAGCAGTTTAGCGGAGGTGCCCGTTCCCGGGCAGCGGCTCCCTCCCTACGATCGCGGCATGAAGATCCTGATCCTGGGTGCCGGACGCATCGGCAGCACGCTCGCATTCCATTTATCGAAGGCCGGTCATGAGGTCACCGTCGTCGCTCGCGGCGAGCGCTTGAGGGCGCTGCAGCGCGACGGCGCGGTGCGAACCGTCGACGACCGGGCCGCGCCCGTGACGGCGGTGGCCGCGCTGGATCCCGGCCTGGCCGTGGACCTCGTCATCGTGACGGTGCCGGAGTACCAGTTCGCGCCGCTGCTGCCCGCCCTGTCGGCCAGCGCCGCTCGCACCGTCCTGCTGATGTTCAACAGCTTCGTGGATCCGGCGGTCTATCGCGAGGCGCTCGGCGGCGAACGCGTGGCGCTGGGCTTCCCCAACATGCTGGCCTTCCTCGAGGACCAGCGTGTGCGCTTCAACGTGGACGGCCCCGGGATGATCGTCACGGTCTCGCGGCCCGACCTGAGGACGCTGTTCGCCGAGGCCGGATTGCGCTGCAAGGTCGAGCTCGACATGCCTGCCTTCCTGCGCAGCCACGTGGCCATGGTGGTGCCGTTGTTCGTGGCCGGACTGTGGACCTGCGAGCGGCCGTCCGCGCTGACCTGGGCGGAGGCCCGCCGGCTTGCCGCAGCCTGGACCGAGGGCTTCGCGCTGGTCCGACGCCTCGGGCATCCGCTGCGTCCTGGCGTGGTCGCCGCGCTGGGCGGATTTCCCCGATGGCTGGCGGTCTTGGGGATGTGGGCCTTCAGCCGGTCCGCCAGCGTGCGGGACGTGGGCAAGTTCGGTCCGGAGGAAACGCGCTGGCTGATCGATCGGATGGTCGAGGCGAATGGCCGGCCGATGCCGCGTCTCATGGGCATCCGGCCCTGAGGGACGACGTGCGGTGCGGGGCGCCCGCCGCCCAAAGCAGGCTTTCGCGCATTGTGGGCGGCCCGTGCGGCGCCTAGAGTGCCTGCACGGCGCGAACGCCGCCTCGAAAAGCCACTCCGGAGAAGCCATTCATGAGGAAGCTGTCTGCACTCGCGTGCTGCGCGTTGCTGGTCGCCGTGCCGGGTCTTGCCCTGGCCAATCCCGCGCTCGCGCAGAAGAAGAACTGCATGGCCTGCCATGCCGTCGACAAGCGGCTGGTGGGGCCGTCGTTCAAGGACATCGCGGCCAAGTACGCGAAGCAGGACGGCGCCGCCGCGGAACTCGCCACGCGCATCGTCAAGGGCAGCTCGGGCCGCTGGGGCCCCGTGCCGATGCCGGCCAATCCGCAGCTGAGCGCCGAGGACGCGCAGGTGCTGTCGACCTGGATCCTGGAGCAGGGAGGCAAGCCATGACCGAGCTGAACGTCAACAACCGCCAGCTGCGCGCGGACGTCGAGGGCGACACGCCGCTGCTGTGGGTGCTGCGCGAGGAGTTGCAGCTCACCGGCACGAAGTACGGCTGCGGCGTCGCGCAGTGCGGCGCCTGCACGGTGCACATGGACGGCGTGGCGCTGCGCTCGTGCGTGATGCCGGTCAGCGCGCTGCCGGCCACCGCGAAGATCGTGACGATCGAGGGTCTGGGGCAGACGCGGCTCAAGGTCGTGCAGGAGGCCTGGGCCGAGCTGGACGTCGCGCAATGCGGCTACTGCCAGCCCGGGATGATCATGGCCGCCGCCGCCCTGATCGCCCAGACACCCGATCCCAGCGATGAGGACATCCGTTCGGGCATCACCAACATCTGCCGCTGCGGGACCTACCCGCGGGTGCTGGCCGCGACGAAGCTGGCCGCCCAACGCCTGCGCGGCGCGGGAGCACAACGATGAGTGCCGCAACCAGGAGTGCCGGAACCAAGAGCGCCGCAGACACGGGCGTCGCCGCGACGGGTGCGACCCGACGCCATTTCCTGAAGGCGACGGGCCTCGCGGCGGGCGGCCTCGCCCTCGAGTTCACGCTGCCGGTGACCAGCGCGGTGGCGCAAGCGCAGACGCCGGCTCAGGCAACGTCGCCGGGCGCGGCGCCGGCCGGCGAAGTGACGGCCTGGCTGCTGATCCATCCCGATGACGCCGTCGTCATCCGCATCGCCCGCGCGGAGATGGGGCAGGGCACCTTGACCGGGCTGGCGCAGCTGGTGGCCGAGGAGCTCGAGTGCGACTGGTCCCAGGTCCGCTTCGAGCTGGTGAAGCCGGGTGCCAATCGCGCCCGGGCCCGCGTGTGGCGCGACATGGGCACGGGCGGCTCGCGCGGCATCCGCGGCTCGCAGGACTACGTGCGCAAGGCCGGCGCGGCCGCGCGATCGATGCTGGTCAGCGCGGCGGCCCAGCAATGGGCCGTTCCCGTCGCCGAATGCACCGTCGACAGCGGCACCATCCGCCATGCGGCCTCCAAGCGCCAGACCACCTTCGGCGCCGTCGCCGCGGCCGCCAACAAGCTGCCGATTCCCGAGGACGTCGCCCTCAAGGATCCGTCGCAGTGGCGCATCGCCGGCAAGCCGCTGAAGCGGCTCGACACCGCCGACAAGCTCAACGGCTCGCTGGTCTACGGCATGGACCTGCACCTGCCCGGGATGATCGTCGCGCTGCCCAAGGCCTGCCCGGTCCACGGCGGCACGCTGGTGAGCTTCGACAAGCAGGCCGTGCTCAAGATGCCGGGCGTGCGTGATGTGATCAAGGTCGATGAGGCGACCGTCGCCGTGCTGGCCGATCGCTTCTGGCAGGCCAGGCGCGCGCTCGACGCCTTGCCCATCGTCTGGGACAAGGGACCGAATGCGTCGGTCAGCAGCGCCTCCATCGCCGCGCTGATCAGCGAGGGCCTGCAGGGCGACACGCCTTTCGTCGGCAATCGCCAGGGCGATGCGAAGGCGCAGCTGCAAGGCGCTTCCCGCGTGGTCGAGGCCGACTACGGCACGCCGTTCCAGAACCACGCGCCGATGGAGCCCTTGTCCGCGACGGTGCAATGGACCACCCAGCGCTGCGATGTCTGGGCACCGACGCAGGTCGCGGAAGCGGCGCTCGCGACGGTCGCCGACGCCGCTGGACTCGACATCGCCGCCTGTGAAGTCCACCCGATGCGCATCGGCGGCAGCTTCGGACGCCGCCTCGCGACGGACTACCTCGCGATGGCGGTGCGCATCGCCAGGCAACGTCCGGGCGTGCCGGTCAAGATGATGTGGACCCGCGAGGAGGACATGCGCCAGGGCCGCTTCCATCCGGTGACGCAATGCCGCCTGCGCGCGACGCTCGATGGCCAGGGCCGCATCGGCGCGCTGCACATGCGCATCGCGGGGCAGTCGATCACCTCCTTCGTCAACCCGAAGGCGATCACCGCCAACGGCGATGCGACGGTGTTCCAGGGGCTGCTGGCGGACTCGCCGGAAGGGCACTTCGGCTACGAGGTGCCGCATCTGCTGATCGACCATGCGATGCGCAACCCGCATGTGCGGCCGGGCTACTGGCGTGGCGTGAACACCAACCAGAACGCGATCTACAGCGAGTGCTTCATCGACGAGCTCGCACACGCCGCCGGCAAGGACCCCTTCGAGTTCCGCAAGTTGCACATGGCGAAGCGGCCCAAGCACCTCGCGGTGCTGCAGGCCGTGGCCGATCGCGCGGGATGGACGAAGCCCGCGGCGAAGGGCGTGTTCCGCGGCATCGCCCAATACATGGGCTTCGGCAGCTACACGGCGGCCGTCGCCGAGGTGTCCGTCAAGGACGGGCAACTGCGCGTGCTGCGCATCGTCGCGGCGACCGACCCCGGCCACGTCGTCAATCCGCAGCAGGTGGAAGCGCAGGTGGCGGGCTCGTTCGTGTACGGGCTGGGCGCCGCACTCTTCGGCGGCAACACCGTGAAGGACGGCGCCATCGCCGAGACCAACTTCGACACCTACGGCGTCATGCGCCTGTACGACATGCCCGCGGTGGAAGTGATCGTCATGCCGTCAGGCGGCTTCTGGGGCGGCGTCGGCGAGCCCACGATCGCGGTGGCCGCGCCAGCGGTGCTGAACGCGGTGTTCGCGGCCACCGGCAAACGGATCCGGCAATTGCCGCTGAAGGACACGGACCTGTCGAAGGCGTGAGAGGAGGGGCCGGGACGGTCCCTTCGTCAGCCTCGACGGAGGACGTCCGCGGAGGCGCCGCGTGCAGAGACCGGACGGAAAATGCGGACATTGACCGATCGGTCCAATACGCCGTAGGATCCGTCCCATGCCACGCGAACGCCGCTTTTCCGAGTCCGAAGTCCTGGAGCGTCTGACCGACGTCTTCGCCACGCACGGCTATGCGAGCACCAGCTTGGCGCTGCTGCAGGAGGCGACCGGGCTGGGCAAGCAAAGCCTGTACAACACCTTCGGCGACAAGCAGGCCATGTACCTGCAGGCGATCGACTGCGCGGCGCAGCGCGCCGCCCACACCGTTGCCGCCGTGCAGGCGGCGCAGACAGGGCGGGCGGCCATCGAGGTGTACTACGACGCGATGGTGTTGAGTTGCAGCAGCGAGAACCCCGTCGACAGGCATTGCATCGTCACCAGCGGCCTGCTGGAAGGGCTGTCGGACGCGCCGCTCGCCTGGGAGCTGACGAGCCGCTGGCAGGCCACGCATGAGCTGCTGCGAAGCGCGGTCGAACGCGGGCAGCGCGACGGATCCATCGTCAGCCCGACGCCGTCGGCGGAACTCGCCGATCTGCTGATCGCGCTCACCGGCGGGCTCCGTGTTTCTGCGCAGGCGGGGCGCAGCCGGGAGCAGATGCAGCGCTCCGTGGCACTCGCGCTGTCGGTGCTCGACATGAGCTGACCGTCCCCCCGCCCTTGATCTTCCCGATGTCGTGCTGATGCCTCCTCCGAGGCACAGCGGAGCCGTTCCTGATTTCCCACCGGCCGCGCGAGCGGCCATTCTTTCCCCCTATTTTGACCGATTGGTCTATTTGGAGTTGATGATGAGCAGATCCCTGGTTGGAAAAATCGCCCTGGTCACCGGCGCGTCGCGCGGCATCGGCGCCGCCATCGCGCAGCGTCTGGCCGCCGACGGCGCGGAGGTGGTGCTGCACTATGGCAGCGGCCGCGACGAGGTGGAAACGGTGGCCGCGGCCGTGCGGGCCGCTGGCGGCACCGCGCATGTGGTGCAGTCGGACCTGTCCGCCATCGACGGCGGACAGCAGCTGGTCGCACGGGTGACGGCGCTGGGACTGCCGCGCATCGACATCCTGGTCAACAACGCCGGCATCGCCGTCTTCGCCGGGCTGGCCGACACCAGCGTCGAGGACTTCGAGCGCCTGGTCAGCGTCAACATGCGCAGCCTGTTCCAGGTCACGAAGGGCGTGGTGCCGGTCATGCCCGACGGCGGCCGCGTCATCAACATCGGCACGGCGGCGACGCGCATCGCCTTCCCGGGCATCACGGCCTACTCGGCGAGCAAGGGCTTCGTGGACGCGTTGAGCCTGCAACTCGCGGCTGAACTCGGCCCGCGCAACATCACGGTCAACGTCGTCGCGCCCGGCGCCATCGAGACCCGCATGGGCGCCTGGATCAACGAGCCGGGCGGCAAGGAGACGCTGGCGCAGGTGCAGGCGCTGCCGGGCGTGGGCAAGCCGGCATTCATCGCCGGCGTGGTCGCGTTCCTGGCGGGCCCGGACGGTGCCTGGACCACCGGACAGATCCTGGACGCGAGCGGCGGCACGAAGCTGTGAGCGACGTGGCGCGCGATGCGGCGCGCCGCGTGTCGGGAAGGGCGGGCGAGGCGCGGAGGCCGCGCCTCGTTGCGCCGCGCGCATGGCTGCGTTGCGGTAGGCAGTCTTGTCCGGGGGCGACCGGGTCAGGACACTGGCAGCGTGCCGTTTCCAGGGAGCCGACGGGGCTCATGGCGACGGCGCCCTCGCCACCACTGGAAGACCCATGCCCGGATTGAACAAGCCCTGGGGCGCGCTGTGCCTGATCGCCGCGTGCCTTGCCTCGACCAGCCTGCCGGCCGCGGTCCACGCCGCGCCGGCCGACAGGACCGCGGTGGGGTCGACACAGCCCTTCAAGGACGCCACCGTGAACGCCCCTTCGCCCGAAGACCAGACCCTCATCCATCAACTGCTCGCGCAGTACACCAGCAGCGTGAACGAGGGCGATGCCAAGCGGTTCGAGTCGCTGCTGCTGGACCTCAACATCCCGTTCTCCGGCGTCTCGAAGGACTTCGGCGCGTCCGCCGGCCTGGCGAGCGTGCAGAACTATCAAGGCTTCAGGCAGGCCCTCTTCGGTTCCGCGAACCGCTACAAGCAGCGGCACTCCAACATCAAGATCGAACAGGTCGGCCTGCTGGCGCAGGTCTCGCTCGACTACGAGACCGCCCTGCAGCAGGAGCCGTACAGCGGCAAGGGCTGGAAGGTGCTGCACCTGCTGAAGGTGGGCGGTCAGTGGAAGATCGCCAGCGAGTTCTACGTCGGGTATCCGAAGTGACACTGCCGGACCTGGTGCCGACCGTGTTGCAATCGCCGTCCGATGACCGCCAGCGAGCCAGCGATGACGCCCTCTGAGACCCAAGCCCTGAAGCAGCGCTGCACCCGCTGGGTGTCGGGCTTTGCGACGCGGTCCTTCGCCGAGGAGCTGGAGACCGTCGCCGCCTGGGCGCGGGCCAACGAGGTGTCCGCCGACATCTATGGCGAAGGCGGTGCCGTCGAGCTGCTGGAGCAGCGCGTCGCCGGTCTCCTGGGAAAGCCGGCGGCCGTCTTCATGCCCAGCGGCGTGATGGCACAGCTGATCGCCTTGCGCCTGCATGCGGACGAGAAACGGCTGCCGCGTTTCGGCATGCATGCGACCTGCCATCTGGCGACGGAGGAGGAGCAGGCCTTCTCGCAGCTGATGAACCTGCACGCGACGGTTCTCGGACAGCCTCATCGGACGCTGACCCGGGGCGATCTGGCGCAGCCTGCGGAGGCGTTGGCCGCCGTGGTGCTCGAACTTCCGGCCCGCGTGATCGGCGGCCAGTCGCCCCCCTGGGACGAGCTGGCGGCGATCAAGGAGTGGGCGGCCACCAGCGGCACGCGTCTCCACCTCGACGGCGCGCGTCTGTGGGAAGCCGCCGCCTGGTACGGCAAGCGCTACGACGAGATCGTGGCCGGCGTCGACACCGTCTACGTGTCGACCTACAAGGGGCTCGGCGGTTTCTCCGGCGCGCTGCTCGCGGGCGAGGCGCGTGTCATGGCCGAAGCGCGCGTGTGGCGGCGGCGCATGGGCGGGACGATCTACCAACTGGCGCCGCTCGCCGCGTCCGCGGCCTGCCGCCTGGACGAGCGCCTGGCGTTGATGCCGCGCCTGTTCGAGCGCACGGTCCAGGTGGTCGAGGCCCTGAGCCAGGTGGCTGGCCTCCGGATCAATCCCGCCGCGCCGCACGCCAACATGTTCCACGTCCACATGGACGGCGATGTGCAGCGCCTGGTGGCGGCCCGGAACGAGATCGCCGACACCGACGGCCTCTGGCTGTTCAACGCTGCGCGCGAGACGGGCTCTCCGGGCCGGGCCGTGTCGGAGATCTACGTCGGCGACAACCTGCTCGCCTTGAGCGACGAGGTGGTCGTGGACGCGTTCCAGCGATTGATCGCGCGCTCGAACCGGGTCTGAGCCGCTCCGCCAAGCGCATCGGAGGGGCCGGATCGAATGAGCCGGATCGAATGGGCCGGATCGGAAAGGCGCGCTGGAAGGGCGCGCCGGACCGCGTAGCATTCCGATCTCCATGAAACGCACTCTTTTCGGCCTCGCGCTCTCGGCGCTGGTCACACTCTTCTTCATCTGGCTCATCACGCTCGGCTTCGGCCAACTGATGGACGCCCTGCGTGGGCTGACGCGTCCGGGCGGCAAGGGTGGCGGCGCCGTCTCCATGCTCGTCGTCGGCCTGGCGGTCTTCGTGCCGCTGCTCATCTACCGCGTGCGCAAGGCGCGGCAGAAGCGGCGCAAGGGCCGCGACGGCGCCGTGTGATCGACCCGTGATCCGATGTCACGTGTCGGCCCGCGACGGCGGACCTTGGGCGGCATGGACGGTTTGTTCACAGCTGGCCCTCGCCGTCAACGTGCCGGACGAATGGCCTTGCGATCGCGGAAGGGCATCCACCGATCCGGGCCGCCTCCGGACTAGAGTGGCGCCTCGTTCGCTGTCTCCGTCGTGATGTCGCTCCCTCTCTTTGCCGATTCCTCCGCCGTCGTCCACCAGTCGCTCAATCGGGCGCTGCTGGCGCAGCTTCAAGCCCAGGCCGATGGTCCCCTCGTGTTCGAGCACTGCGCATTCGACGGGGAGAACCTCGAAGGCATCGAGCTGCGCGGCGCCACCTTCCGGAACTGCACCTTCGTCGGCGCCGTTCTCGTCCGGGCCACGCTGACCGGCACGAGCTGGTGGCGCTGCCGCGCGGCCGGTTCGGCGTTCGAGTTGTCGGACCTGACGGACGCCAAGTTCGACGGGTGCGACCTGAGCAATACCAACTGGCGGCGCGCCAGGTTGTCCGGCGCCGCCTTCGCGGAGGTCAAGCTGACCGGCGCGAAGTTCACCGAGGCGCAGACCCTGGGGCTCACCCTCCGCGAGAGCGTCGCGGTCAATGCCGACCTGCGCGGGCTGTCGTTCCGCAAGCAGACCGTCGTGGGACTGAACCTGTCCGGCGCCGACCTGTCGGGCTGCGACTTCACCGAGGCCGTCCTGGTCGATTGCGATCTGGCGGATGCCAGCCTCAAGAATGCCCGGTTTGCGCGGGCCGACCTGCGCCGGGCGAAGCTGGGATCGATCCAGGTCGGCGACCTGCTGCAGCACTTCAAGGGCAGCATCATGTCCACCGATCAGGCGGCGGCGCTTGTTGCGGGACTGGGCGTCCAGGTCGTCTGAACGAGGACTGCCCGGACCGCGAGGCGCACGGGGCGCGGACCCTTCCCGCCGTTGCGGCGCGCGTCAACGCGGCTGCTTCGTCGACTTGGCCGCCTTGGTCACCTTGGCCGCCTTCGTTTTCACCGGCTTCTTCAGCTTCTTCGCGGGAGCATCGGGCACCTGCTTCACCGATTTCGCCATCGCCTTCGCGGTCGTCGGCGGTGCCCCCGCCGACGCCTGCAGGGTCGACTCGAGCGCGCGCAATGCCGCCGCTGCGGGCGGCGTGGTGGCATCCGCGATTTCACCGGTGGTCCAGGTCGTGGCCAGGGCCGTCAGCGTGGCGTTGCACTTCGCGGCGGCGAGGGTCCTGTAGCCCTGCGCGGTCAGGTGGATCTCGTTCGCCCAGTCATTGCTGATGCCGGTCGTGCCCGGCACCGCGGGCTTGCTGCCGCCGCGCGTGTCCAGCACGAGGAATCCGCCGATGCGCGCCTTCACCTGGTGATCGAGGAAGTCGTGGAACCAGTCCACCAGCACGTGGGCCACCGCGGTCCAGTCGCCTTTCGGAATCCCGGCCATCTCGAACGCCGGCGCCATCCAGGCGTTCGACCCGCCGCCGATCACCGGCGCGAAGCGGGGCGTCATGTAGTCGTAGACATGCGTGATGATGACCATGCCGGCGAAGTTGCCGTCGCGCAGCGCGTCCAGCTTCACATAGGCGTCCATCAACTCTTCGCAGAAATGGGTCCAGCCGGACTGCGACAGATAGCGCGCCACGCCCTGGCTCGGGTCCTGCCATTCGTCCTGCCGGCGCAGGATCCGCTGCGAGAGATCGAAGCCGGGACTGCGACGGATCCAGTCGATCAGGTCGTTGCCGCCGCCCGAGATCATCAGCGCGCGCCAGTGGGGCGTGCCCCTCGCCGTCATGGCCTGATTGAACTTCGAGAACTTCTTCGGGTCGGGCAGATCCCGCAGCAGCTGTCCCGGCATGGCGTAGTTGACGATGCCGACGTCCTTGCCGAAGTCCAGTGCGTTGAACAGGCTTCCCGTCAGCCAGGTCGGGAGTGAGCCGAACGAGCCCCACGAATCGCCGTGCGCGATCACCGGCACGAACTGGTTGAAATCGGTGCGCCCCTGTCTCAGGTCCTCGTTCGAGTACATCTTCGTCGTCATCGTCTGTCTCCTCGGCCCTGGTCGGACCGGGGACGAGTATCGAAACGCGCGGGACCGGCGTCATCCCACATGGAAGGGACGCGCTCGGACACTCCCGACCCCGTCTGCCGTGCGGTGTCCGCCCCGTGCGTGCGGGGCGCTCCCAGAGGGCGGCGCGGCGTATTCCCCATTCGCACCCCCAGGTTGAAGGCAGACCCTGCTTCACTTCTGGCACGCGATATGCAAGATAGGCGGCATGGATGCCTACCGCCTGATCTCGATCCGGATGCGCGCGCTGCTCGCCGTGGCGGCGCTGCTCGGTGCCGGTGCCGCCTCGGCCCAGACCGCCATCGTCATCGGTGGCGCCTTGCGCATGGACAACGACCCCGTCTGGGAGCGCATCGTCCAGGAGGCCGGCGGGCCGGGCAAGGCGCACTTCGCGGTGCTGGCCACGGCCGCGGCCAATCCGGAGTTCTCCGCCAAGCTCATCATCGACGTGCTCAAGAAGCACGGCGCGCAGGGCGAGCACATCCCGGTCGCGCCGCGCCTTGAAGGGGCCGACCTGCAGAAGAACCTCAACGATCCCGAGCTGATCGCCAAGGTGCGCGCGTCCAACGCGGTGTTCTTCTCCGGCGGCGCGCAGGGTTTCATCGTCGACACGCTGCAGCCCGACGGGCGGCGCACCGCGATGCTCGATGCCATCTGGGACGTCTACCGCGGTGGCGGTGTCGTCGCCGGCACCAGCGCGGGCGCGGCCATCATGAGCCGCGTGATGTTCCGCGACGCGCTCAACGTCATGGAAGTCATGCGCGGCACGCTGCGCGAAGGCCACGAGATCGATCGCGGCCTGGGCTTCGTCGGCGACGAGCTGTTCGTCGACCAGCACTTCCTCAAGCGCGGGCGCATCGGCCGCATGCTGCCGCTGATGATGGCCAAGGGCTACCGCTTCGGGCTGGGCGTCGAGGAGAACAGCGCGGCCGTCGTGCACGGCGATCGCATCGATGTCATCGGCGGACGCGGCGCGCTGTTCGTCGACCTGCGCGACGCGCGCAGCGATCCGGCGCTGGGCATGTTCAACGTGCGCGGCGCGCGGATCAGCTACCTCGACAACGGCGACCGCCACGACCTGCGCTCCGGCGTCACGATGCCGGCGCCGAGGAAGACCGCGGCCGGCGCGCCGGTGCCGATCCTTGCCTCGACGTACGGCGGGGGAGGCGCGTCACGCGGACCGGTGGACAGCTTCCAGCCGGACATCCTCGGCGACAACCGCATCGTCCAGGCGATGACCGAACTGCTGAGTTCGCCGGCCGCCGAGGTGCGTGCCATGGCGGCGCGCATCCGGCCCGATGCCAAGGGCGATCGCGACCGCACGGGTTTCGTCTTCCGGCTCTATCGCGGTGCGGACACGCAGGGATGGATTGACGTCGATGGCGACGGGAAGGATGTGACGCTGCTGGATGTGCGGCTGGATATCCGGCCGGTGCGGCTGCCTGATCCGGGTGCGGGTCCGACGACGAACGCGGTGCCGGCCGCGACGATGATCGCGCCTGCGGGTCTGCGCTGATCCCAGCGCGATCCAAGGCCCGGAGTCAGAGAGCGGCGGTGGGGCCGGAATGGGGCTTGGGGGTCCTGGAGGGATCCCCCATGCCCCGTGGAGAGCCCGCGCCTGGCATCGCGGGTGCCAGCGACGTCAAGCGTCGAGCGCCTCGGCGATGAACTGCTTGGAGACCTTCGGCTTGGGCACCCGCACGCTGAACCAGCGCCGCACGTCCTGTTCCAAGCCGATGCCGTGCATGAAGTTGTAGAGCGCCTTCTTGAGCGCATCGCCCATGGCATCGTGGTCCGTGCCGGTCGGGTCGACGAAGCCGACGTCGTTCTTCGCGAACGGCGAGGGCGGCAGCGGCAGCAGTTCGACGCCGAAGGCTTTCGGGTCCTGTCCCACCGGCGAGTGCACCGTGCACGCGAAACGGTGGAAGAACCCGCTCTGGATGCAGCCGTTCTCGAACAGCTGTCGTACGTATTCCAGCGCGTCGACGGTGTCCTGCACCGTCTGCGTCGGGAAGCCGTACATCAGGTAGGCATGGACGAGGATGCCGGACTCGGTGAACGCGCGCGTCACGCGCGCCACCTGCTCGACGGAGACGCCCTTCTGCATCAGCTTCAACAGACGATCCGATGCGACCTCCAGGCCGCCGCTGATCGCGATGCAGCCGCTGTCGGCCAGCAACTGGCAGAGCTCGGGGGTGAAGGTCTTCTCGAAGCGCACGTTCCCCCACCAGCTGATGGAGACGCCGCGGTCGATGAGCTCCTGCGCCAGCGCCTTCAGCACCTTGGGCGGCGCCGCCTCGTCGACGAAGTGGAAGCCGGTCTGGCCCGTCTCCGCGACGATCGCCTCGATGCGGTCGACCAGCGTCTTCGCCGACGCCGCCTCGTAGCGCGAGATGTAGTCCAGCGTGATGTCGCAGAAGCTGCACTTCTTCCAGTAGCAGCCGTGCGCGATGGTCAGCTTGTTCCAGCGGCCGTCGCTCCACAGCCGGTTCATCGGGTTCAGCATGTCCAGCAGCGACAGGTAGTCGTGCAGCGGCAGGCCGTCCCAGGTCGGCGTGCCCACGTCCTCGAAGGGGACGTCGGGCTCGACGAAGTTGATGTAGCGGACCTGGCCCCGTTGCTCGCCCTCGTCCTCGCGGATGAAGCAGCGCACCAGCCGCTGCCGGCTGCGCTTGCCGGCGATGTGGTCCAGCAGCGCCAGCAGCGGACGCTCGCCCGCGTCCAGCGACACGAAGTCGACGTAGTCGAACAGGCGCGGCTCGTTGAGCTCGCGCAGCTCGGTGTTGACGAAGCCGCCGCCGAACAGGATCCTGATGTGCGGCCGTTCGCGCTTGATCGTCTGCCCGATCCGCAGCGCCGCGTAGACCGCGCCGGGGAAGGGCGCCGACAGCAGCACCACGTCCGGCTGTTCCGCGTCGATCGCGGCCAGCGTCAGCTCGCGCAGCAGGTCGTCGACGAGGTTGGGCGGCGCGTTCAGCGCGTCGTGCAGCGGGTCGAAGGTCGGCTGGCTGGTCGCCAGCTGCTCGGCGTAGCGGACGAACTCGAAACGCGGGTCGACCGATTCGCGCAGCACGTCGGCGAGGTCGTTCAGGTAGAGCGTCGCCAGGTGCCGCGCCCGGTCCTGCAGGCCCAGCGCGCCGAAGGCCCAGGCCAGCGGGTCCTCGCCGTCCTCGGCGACATAGACCTCCAGCGTCTGGAAGCGCGCGCCTTCGGGCAGGAAGGTCCGCGTGTTGATGCGGTGCGCCAGCGTCGGGTCGCGTCCCTGCAGGAAGGCGATCGCCGGCGCGATCGTGGCGAAGTAGCGGTCGAAGGACTCGTCGAAGTGGCGCGACGCGATGCCGCGGTCCGGCAGCGGGATCGCGTGCACGGCCTCTCGCACGCGCTTCAGGCCGTCGCGGGAGAACAGCTTGAGCACCAGCGCCAGCGCCAGGTCGCGCTGCGCCGCCTGGAATCCGCGCGAGCGCAGGAACCCCGTCAGGTAGGCGGTGGACGGGTAGGGCGTGTTGAGCTGCGTCATCGGGGGGATGAGCGACAGCACACGCGGGGTGGGCGCAACGGAATTCGCGGCGGGGGCGCGGGGGCGGACATGTCGGAACTGTAGGAGCAAAAAACAAACCCGGCAGAAGCCGGGTTTGTTCGGGACCGCCGGGATCGCGGAGGCGACCCTGGCGATCGGCGTGCGCCAGAAGTGGATTACTTCTTGGCGGCCTTCTTGGCGGGCTTGGCAGCAGCGGCCTTGGGGGCCTTGGCCGGCTTGGCGGCAGCCTTGCGAGCGGCAGCCTTCGGGTCCACGGCGGCCTTGAAGCCGGCGCCCGGGGTGAACTTCGGCAGCTTGGCGGCGGCGATCTTGATCTTGTCGCCGGTGCTGGGGTTCACGCCGGTGCGGGCGGCACGGGCGTGTTGCTTGAAGGCACCAAAGCCAGGGATGGACACAGCGCCACCCTTCTTCACCGTGGACACCACCGCGTCCAGCAGCGTTTCCAGGATGCGGCCAGCTTCGGCCTTGGTCAGTTCGTGCTTGGAAGCCAGGTGTTCGATCAGTTCGGTCTTGTTCATTCGTTTGACTCTGCGGTTAGGGCCCGACTAACGCCGGACGGCGCGTATTGTGCGTGAGAAATCACGCGTGCGTCCCCGGGTTGCCCCGCAAATCATCGATGAAATCGCCTATCCGGGGTCACGTCTTGCGCGATATCAGTGTTCATCGGCGCTTCTAGCGATCCTGTGAGCGCTTGCAACAGAGAAATCGCAGCGCGCCACGGGGGCTTTCCCGACGGCCTTTCGCCGCTGCCATGCCTTGCCCGGCAATACGTCACGCAACAAAACTCATGACACGAGCAGACGGTGGACAAGGTCCGGCGTGCTCGCCGCGCCGTACTTCTTCATCAGCCGTGCGCGGTACACATCGACCGTGCGCGGACTGACGCCGAGCTTGCGGCCGATCAGCTTGCTGGTGAGACCTTCGATGAGGAGCGCGGCGATCTCGCGCTCGCGCGGCGTCAGGTCGGCCTTCAGTTGTCGCGTCGCGGACAGGTCCTCGAAGCTCCAGATGCCGCTGGCATGCGGTTGCGACGGGTCCAGCGCGCGACCGGACACGTGGCACCAGAACAGCTCGCCGGCGCGCGCGCCGCCGACGCGCTTCATCACGCGTTCGTCGGCGTAGTAGCCGGCGGCATCGAGGCTCGCGACGATGCGCTCGCCGGTGCGCTCGAACTCGACGGGGCTCGGATACAGCAGCGCGAAGCTGTGGCCGATCAGCTGCTCGCGCTCCGCGCCGAAGATCTCCAGCACCAGCCGGTTGCAGTCCTTGATCAGGCGGTGCTCGGAAATCACCAGCCCGATCGGGGCCTGGTCGAAGGCGATGCGGTAGTCGAGGCTCATGGGGAAATTGATGGCCGGGTCACAGCAACGCGTAGGTCGTGGTCGACTGCACCGCGAGCCGGCCCTGCTCGTCGAACAGGTCGATCTGCCCGAACGCCAGGTTCTTGCCGCGTCGCAGCAGGCGAGCCTCGATCGTGCAGCGCGTCCCCGACACCGGGCGCAGGAAGGTCGATTGCAGCTGGACGGTCGTCATCGGGCGGAACTCGCCCAGCTCGCGCATCATCAACAGGACCATCGCCGTGTCGGCCGCGGCCATCGAGGCCTGCCCGCACATCACGCCGCCGACGTGGACCAGGTCCGCCGCGACCGGCATCGTCAATCGCAGCAGGCCGTCTTCCGCGTGGACGGGATCCAGGCCGAGTGCGACGATCCAGGGCGCGAAGATCTTCGGGATCTGTCCGCGCAGTTCGTCGAGGGACATTGCGTCCAGGGACCGGGCGTCCGGGGGAGGGTCATCGGGCTTCCTTCGGGTGGCACGGTGGCGCGGTGGCGGGACGGCTGCATGGGCGCAGTTAATCAATTCTACGTAGCGCTTACGTAATGCCTTACGTAGTAGATTGGCCGACCAAGTTCTGGAAACCCGTGATTCAACGGCAAGCAGGAGACATCGGATGAACAAGCTTTTCCCCAGCGCCCAGGCGGCGTTGGACGGCATCGTGGCGGACGGCCAGTTGCTGGCGGTCGGCGGCTTCGGCCTGTGCGGCATCCCGGAGGCGCTGATTGCGGCGCTGCGCGACAGCGGCGCCAAGGGCCTGACCGTCATCAGCAACAACGCGGGCGTGGACGGCTTCGGCCTGGGCCAGCTGCTCGAGACGCGGCAGATCAGGAAGATGATCTCCAGCTACGTCGGCGAGAACAAGGAGTTCGAGCGCCAGTACTTGGCCAACGAGCTTGAACTCGAATTCACGCCGCAGGGCACGCTGGCCGAGAAGCTGCGCGCCGGCGGTGCCGGCATCCCGGCCTTCTTCACGCGCACCGGCGTCGGCACGCTGGTGGCCGAGGGCAAGGAACTCCGCGAGTTCGACGGTCATCAGTACGTGATGGAGCGCGCGCTCAATCCGGACGTCGCGCTGGTCAAGGCGCACATCGCCGACAAGAGCGGCAACCTGATCTTCCGGCGCACCGCGCGCAACTTCAATCCGGCCTGCGCGATGGCCGGCAAGGTCACGGTGGTGGAGGTGGAGCAGGTCGTCGAGGTCGGCGAGCTCGATCCCGACAGCATCCATCTGCCCGGGATCTACGTGCACCGCATCGTGCACAACCCGAATCCCGAGAAGCGCATCGAGAAGCGCACCATCCGCCCCGCTGCCTGAGGAGAGAAGACATGCCCTGGACCCAAGACCAGATGGCGGCACGCGCCGCGCAGGAACTGGAAGACGGCTTCTATGTGAACCTCGGCATCGGCATTCCGACGCTGGTGGCCAACTTCGTGCCGGCCGACAAGGAGGTGTGGCTGCAGAGCGAGAACGGCATGCTCGGCATCGGCCCGTTCCCGACCGACGACGAGGTCGACGCGGACCTGATCAACGCCGGCAAGCAGACGGTGACGACGATTCCCGGCTCCTCGATCTTCGGCAGCCACGACAGCTTCGCGATGATCCGCGGCGGCAAGATCAACCTCAGCATCCTGGGAGCGATGCAGGTCAGCGAGCGCGGTGACCTGGCGAACTGGATGATCCCCGGCAAGATGGTGAAGGGGATGGGCGGCGCGATGGACCTGGTCGCCGGCGTCAAGCGCGTGATCGTGCTGATGGAACACGTCGCCCGCAAGAAGGACGGCACCGAGGATCTGAAGATCATCCCGTCCTGCACCTTGCCGCTGACCGGTGTCGGTGTGGTTAACCGGATCATCACGGACCTGGCGGTGATGGACGTGACGCCGGAAGGACTGAAGCTGGTCGAACTCGCCCCGGAAGTGACCCGCGAGTTCGTGCAGGGCAAGACGGGCGTGACGCTGGTCTGAGCAAGACCTGGCCCCACGGGTGGCAAGACCTGCCACTCGTACTCCCCAGGCCCGCGGGCAGCGAGCGCGTGTGGGGCCCTCAACCCCGCCCTCTCCCGCAAGCGGGAGAGGGCGCAAGAAGTCTCCGGGCACCCCACGTGCCACGCGCGGGCGATTTATTTCCGGATCGTTTCTCGCGCTTATCCGAGCCGGACAAGTTCGGTGCGTGAATAAGTCACGCCGCAACAGCCTGTTGCCACGCCTTTCACAAGTTGTACGAATGACGGTGTATTGAACGGCGGCCCTCGCCACCATCCCGCATCCGCTGCTACGAGCCGATGCCGAGATGACCGCTGCCGCCCTGACCCCCTTCGCTCCGACTGCACTGCCCGATGACGACCGCGTCGTCGGTGACGCCACCCCCATCGGCACGCCCGCGGCATTGGCGGCAGCCGCCGCGGCGGCGCTGCTCGCGGCCTGCGGCGGCGGTGGCGGCAGCGACGATGCGTCCGCCGGCCCGGACAGCAATCCCCAGAACAACGTCCCCACGACCGAGCCCGAGGCGGCCCGTTTCCTCGGCCAGGCCGGTTTCGCCGCGAGCGCGGCGGACCTGACCAGCGTCAAGACCTCCGGTTTCTCGCGCTGGCTCGACCAGCAGTTCGACGCCCCCGTACCAAGAGCCATTACGACTGGCTCGTGGACAAGGGCCGGGGCGCCGAGGCCAACCGCTACAGCCTGGACGGCGTCGACGCGACGCTGTGGCGCAAGCTGATCTCCTCGCCCGACCAGCTGCGCCAGCGCGTGGTCCTGGCCTTGTCGGAGATCTTCGTCGTCTCGATGAACGGCCTGCCGATCGCGTGGCCGCAGTTCGCGACCGCCGGCTACGTCGACATGCTGGAGGAGCGTTGCTTCGGCAGCTTCCGCGCGCTGATCGAGGGCGTGACGCTGTCCCCGGCGATGGGCGTCTACCTGGCCATGCGCGGCAACCGCAAGGAAGACCTGAAGAGCGGCCGTCAGCCCGACGAGAACTATGCCCGCGAGGTGATGCAGCTGTTCACGATCGGCCTGAACCAGCTCAACGCCGACGGCACGCCCAAGATGGTCGGCGGCAAGACCGTCGACACCTACACGCTGCAGCAGATCACCGACCTGGCGCGCGTGTTCACCGGCTGGGACTTCGACGTCGACTCCTCCGACGTGGACGGCCTCGACTTCAGCTACATGAAGCGCCCGATGCGGCAGAACGCCTCGCGTTTCTCCACCGGCGAGAAGAAGGTGCTGGACACCGTGATCCCCGCGACGGCCGACGGTGCCGCCGCGATGAAGGTCGCGCTGGACACGCTGGCCGCGCATCCCAACGTCGGTCCGTTCATCGGCCGGCAACTGATCCAGCGCCTGGTGGCCTCGAACCCGAGCCCCGCCTACGTGCAACGCGTCGCCGCCGTCTTCGACAACAACGGCAAGGGCGTGCGCGGCGACATGCGCGCCGTGATCAAGGCGATCCTGCTCGACACCGAAGCCCGCACGCGTTCGACCGCGCCCGGCGGCGGCAAGCTGCGCGAGCCGGTGCAGCGCATGATCCAGTGGGCGCGCACCGTGGGCTTGAGCTCGCCCGGCGACCTCTGGGCCGTCGGCGACACCAGCAATCCTTCCTCGCGCCTGGGCCAGAGCCCGATGCGCAGCGGCTCGGTCTTCAACTTCTTCCGGCCCGGGTATGTGCCGCCCAACTCGCAGCTGGGCACCAACAACGTGACCGCGCCCGAGTTCCAGCTCTGCAACGAGAGCACCGTCGCCGGCTACCTGAACTACATGCAGGGCCTGGTCGGCAACGGCGTCGGCGACATGAAGCCCGACTACACCGCCGATCTCGCGCTGGTCGCCGACGCGCCCGCGCTGGTGCGTCGCCAGGCGCTGCTGATGGGCGGCGGCGACATCTCGGAGGCCACGATCACGACGATCGCCACGGCCGTCGCCACGATCAAGGCCGACACCGACACCAACAAGCTGAACCGCGTCAAGGCCTCCTGGCTGATGATGCTGGCGGCGCCCGAATACCAGGTCCAGAAATAACCAGCCGAGCGGAGTGCCGACCATGACCCACATCTCGAAGCTTCCCTCGCTGCGCCGTCGCGAATTCCTCAAGCGCGCCTCGGCGGTGTCCATCGCCGGTACCGCCGCCCCCTGGGCGCTGCAGCTGGCCGCCATCGGCGAGGCCGCCGCGGCCGTCGCGCCGAACGACTACAAGGCCATCGTCTGCCTGTTCATGTACGGCGGCAACGACTACGGCAACACCGTGATCCCGTACGACACGGCGAACTACCAGGCCTACGCGAACATCCGCCAGGCGCTGGCGATCCCGCGCGACCAGCTCGCCGCCACGGCGCTGACGCCGTCCCTCGCGCTGCCCGACAGCCGGCAGCTGGCGCTCGCGCCGACGATGAACCGGCTCAAGCCGGTCTTCGACGCGGGCCGGCTCGCGGTGATGCTCAACATCGGTCCGCTGATGCAGCCGACGACGCTGGCGCAGTACAAGGCCGGCAACGTGCCGCTGCCGCCCAAGCTGTTCTCCCACAACGACCAGTCCAGCCTCTGGCAGTCGTCGCGGCCCGAAGGCGCGACCTCGGGCTGGGGCGGGCGCCTGGCCGACCAGTTCCTGGCCAGCAACGGCAACGCGACCTTCAGCTGCATCAACGTCTCCGGCAATGCCGTGTTCATGTCGGGCGGCCAGGCGGTGCAATATCAGATGAGCAGCACCGGCGCCGTCGCCATCAACGGCGCGAACCGCTCGCTGTTCGGCTCCGCCGCCTGCGCGGAAGCGCTGCGCGGCATGATCACCGGCGAGCGTCAGCACTGGATGGAGCAGGAGCTGAACCGCGTCACCGCGCGCTCCGTCAATGCGCAGGGCACCATCACCACCGCGCTGTCCACCGCCACGCTGCAGACGCCGTTCGAGACCAACGGCAACAACCTGGCCCAGCAGCTGCAGACCGTGGCGCGCCTGATCGGCGCCCGCGCCTCGCTGGGCGTGAAGCGGCAGGTGTACTTCGTCTCGATCGGCGGCTTCGACCTGCACGACAACCTGATGTCGCAGCAGCCGGTGCTGCTGGGCAACGTCAGCAGCGCGATGGCCAGTTTCGACGCGGCGCTCGTCGAGCTCGGCGTCGCCCAGAACGTCACGACCTTCACCGCCTCCGACTTCGGCCGCACGCTGAGTTCCAACGGCGACGGATCCGACCACGGCTGGGGCAGCCATCACTTCGTGATGGGCGGCGCGGTGAAGGGCGGGCGCTTCTACGGCACGGCGCCGACGGTCGCCGTCAGCGGTCCTGACGACGTCGGCCAGGGGCGCCTGCTGCCGACCACCTCGGTCGACCAGTTGGCCGCCTCGCTGGCGCTGTGGATGGGCGTGCCGGTGACCGACCTGCCGGGGATCCTGCCGGGCATCGTGAACTTCAACCAGAAAGACCTCGGGCTCTTTGCGGCCTGATTTCGAACATCCCGCCGGCGATCGTTGGAACTGGCGGGTTTGTCCCCGCCAATTACATCGCGCGACGTCGGCGGAAGGGGGATGAGGACGCGTGTCGAACGCGTCGGCCTGGCCTTGGGGCTCAGGTCGTGAGAACCCGCACGGGTCGCTCGCCGAAGCCGGGAAAAATACCGGTCGATCGACGCAAGCGCCGATGATCACGGGGCAAACGCTCGACTGTCGAGGTCGAACGACACGGTAACCGGATGCGTTTCCGGGCCTTTCCGCTGTTGCGGATCGGATGCTGATTTCCGGGGTGGGACTCTCTAGAGTCGCGGCCGTCAGCAGTACCGACGCACCCCCACCATGTTCCGTTTCCCCTGGTCTTCCGCAGCCGCCACGGCTGCCGCCGCGGCCCTCAGCGCCTGCGGCGGCGGGGGCGGCGGCGGTGATTCGCCCGCCACCCCGAGCGGCGCCGCACCGGCGCCCGACACGGCGCCCGCACCCGCACCCACGCCCGCAGCACCGTCTCCGAGCCCCGCACCCGCGCCAGGACCTGCGCCCACGCCGGCGCCGGTCCCGGATCCCGCACCGGCGCCGTCGACGCTCCCGTCCGCGAGCCTCGTGCTGCCGCTGCCCGGCGATGCCCAGGCGGCGCGCTTCCTGGCGCAGGCCGGCTTCGCCGCGAGCGAGGCCGACGTCGCCACGCTGAAGACCATCGGCTACAACGCCTGGCTGGACCTGCAGTTCATCGCGCCGCGCACCGAATCCCACTGGGACTGGTTGACGCGCAACGGCTACGCCACCGACGCCAAGAAGAACGCGAACTTCGACGGCTTCCCCAACAGCGTGTGGTGCAAGTTCATCACCTCGCCGGACCAGCTCCGTCAGCGCATGGTGCTGGCGCTGTCGGAGATCTTCGTCGTCTCGGGCGTCGGCGCGACGCTGCCGTGGCGCACGATGATGCTGGCCGCCTATGCCGACGTGCTGGAGGACAACGCCTTCGGCACCTTCCGCGGACTGCTGGAAGCCGTGGCGCTGTCGCCGGCGATGGGCACCTTCCTGGCGATGCGCGGCAGCAAGAACGAGGACGGCAAGGGCCGTCAGCCCGACGAGAACTTCGCCCGCGAGGTGATGCAGCTGTTCACGATCGGCCTCGTGCAGCTGAACCTGGACGGCTCGGTCCAGACCTCCGGCGGTCGCCCGATCGAGACCTACGACCAGGGCGCGGTCACGCAACTGGCACGGGCCTTCACCGGCTGGGACTTCGACACGGCGAACCCCGCCGGCGCCGACGGCACCTTCATGCGCCGTCCGATGGTGAACAGCGCGACCAATTTCTCGAGCGGCGCCAAGACCGTGCTCGGCAGCACCATCTCCGCCGGCGTGGACGGGCCGACCGCGCTGCGCCAGGCCCTGGACACGCTCGCCAACCACCCGAACGTCGGGCCGTTCTTCGGCCGGCAACTGATCCAGCGCTTCGTGTGCTCGAACCCGAGCGGCGCCTATGTGCAACGGGTGGCCCAGGCCTTCAACAACAACGGGTCGGGGGTGCGCGGCGACCTGAAGGCGGTGCTGCGCGCCGTGCTGATGGATCCGGAAGCGCGACTGATCGACGCCGGCGTGAGCAACTCCGGCAAGTTGCGTGAACCGGTGCTGCGATTCGTCCAGGTGGCGCGGTCGATCAAGCTGACGTCGGCCGGCCAGTGGACCATCCCGGACACCAGCGATCCGGAAACGCGCCTGGGCCAGAGCCCGTTCTTCAGCCCGTCGGTCTTCAACTTCTACCGGCCGGGGTACGTGCCGCCGAACTCGGCGATGACGGCGACCGGGGTCACCGCGCCGGAGTTCCAGCTGCTCAACGAGGTGACGGTCACCGGCTACCTGAACTTCATGCAGACGCTGCTGACGACCGGGCAGGGCGACGCGAAGCCGGACCTGACGGACGACATGGCGCTGTCCACCGACGCGCGCGCGATGGTGGCGCGACAGGCGCTGCTGCTCGGCGGCGGCAGCATCTCCGACGCGACCCAGCAGCGCATCGCGGCCGCGGTCACGACGATCGCGGCCAACACCGACGACGGCAAGATCAACCGCTCCCGTGCCGGTTGGATGCTGCTGCTCGCCTGTCCCGAATACCAGATCCAGAAATGACGACGTCGCCTCGCGGCGACCTTCACCGGAGACTTTCCGTGGCTCATGTGTCCAAGCTGTCCTCGCTGCATCGTCGCGAGTTCCTCAAGCGCGCGTCGGTCGCGTCCGCCGTGGGTGCCGCCGCGCCGTGGGCGCTGCAGCTCGCCGCGATCGGCGACGCCGCCGCCGCGACGACGGGCGGCGACTACAAGGCGCTGGTGTGCGTTTTCCTGTACGGCGGGAACGACCACGGCAACACGGTGATCCCGTACGACGCCGTCAGCCACCAGGCCTACACCGCCATCCGACCGACGCTGGCGATCGGGCGCGACGCGCTCGCGGCGACCGCGCTGGCGCCGACGGTGGCATTGCCGGATGGACGCCAGATGGCGCTGGCACCAGGACTCTCCGCGGTCAAGCCGGTGTTCGATGCTGGCCGGCTTGCGGTGATGCTGAACATCGGCACGCTGACCGCGCCGATGACGCTGGCGCAGTTCAAGTCCGGCGCGGTGCCGGCGCCGCCCAAGCTGTTCTCCCACAACGACCAGTCCAGCCTCTGGCAATCGTCCAACGTCGAGGGTGCGCGCACCGGCTGGGGCGGGCGCATGGCCGACCTCATGCTGTCGGGCAACGGCCGCGCCGGGCTGACCTGCATCAATGTCTACGGCAACGCGATCTTCCAGGCCGGCGATGCGGCGTTCCAATATCTGACCGGCCCCGGCGGCAAGAAGCCGATCACGGGCATCGGCAGCCAGGTGTTCGGCTCGACCTCGTGCGCCAAACTGCTGCGCTCGCTGATCACCGAGGACCGCACGCATCCGATGGAATCGGAACTCAACCGCGTGACCGCGCGCTCGATCGATCTGCAGACGACGCTGAGCACCGCGCTGGCCGGCGGTGCGACGCTGTCGACCGCCTTCGCGACGGACTCGCTGGCGCGTCAGCTCAAGATGGTGGCGAGCCTGATCGCCGCGCGCGCCTCGCTGGGGATGACGCGGCAGGTCTACTTCGTCGGCATGGGCGGATTCGACCTGCACGACGGGCTGACGACGCGCCATCCGGCGCTGATGCAGCAGGTCGGCGGTGCGATGGCGAGCTTCGACGCGGCGCTGCAGGAACTGGGCATGGCCGACCAGGTCACGACCTTCACCGCGTCCGACTTCGGCCGCACGCTCAGCAGCAACGGCGACGGCACCGATCACGGCTGGGGATCGCATCACCTGGTGATGGGCGGCGCGGTCAGGGGCGGGCGCTTCTACGGGACGGCGCCGTCGGTGAGCGTCAACGGACCGGACGACGTCGGCCAGGGCCGCTTGTTGCCCACGACGTCGGTGGACCAGCTCGCCTCGACCCTGGCGCTGTGGATGGGCGTGCCGCCGTCGGAACTGCGCACGGTGCTGCCCAACATCGGCAACTTCGCGGGCCCCGACCTCGGCTTCATGCGGTGACATGCACCGTCATGGATCACGCGGATCGGCGGTAGCTCCGATGGATAGGGGTTTCTCCGCGTTTCCGGTGTCCTCGGAAAATCGGTCCGGAACCCGACATCCAACGTTCCCCCAACCCTAGGGGGCTCCGTCCGTCGAGTTCCGCTACGCAAGACCCTGACGTTCTCCTAACATTCCAGCCGAGGCCCCTAACGTACCCACAACGGCAGGAAGACCGTGCGCGAGTGCGAATCGAGGGCCGCGTTCCACGCACGCCCACCAGGGAGGCCGAGATGGATGGAATGCTGGGGAGGACCCCGGAGTTGGGACGGCTCTTGTCTTATCGAGGGCCCGAGCGCCGACGTGGCGCGCCGGATCGGTGGTGGCGCCATGCGCTGGAGGAGATCGACCTGGGCGTCTGCCTGGTCGGCGGCGAAGGCCAGCTCCTCTATGCCAACAGCACCGCGCGACGGCAGCTCGACGAGACGTCGCCGCTGCAGATCGTCGACGGCCAGTTGATCGCGGCGCAGCGCAACGACCAATTGCGACTGGACAGCGCGCTCGCCGACGTGCAGCGTGGGCTGCGGCATCTCATCTGTCTGGGGCGCGGGGCAGGACGCCTGTCGCTGTCGGTGCTGCCGTTGCAGGACGGGCAGGGGCGACCCTCGCAGGCGATGGTCGTGCTCGGCAAGCGCAACCTGTGCGGCGAGCTGCCGATGCTGGCCTTCGCGCGGGAACATCAGCTGACGGCGGCGGAGCTGCAGGTGCTGCAGTCGCTCTGCTCTGGCCTGCAGCCGCAGGAGATCGCGCTTCGCCACGGGGTGGCCATCTCGACCGTGCGCACGCAGATCGCGAGCGTGCGGGCGAAGACGGCGACGGAAAGCATCCGCGACCTGGTGTCGATGGTGGCGCAGTTGCCGCCCATGCAGGGCGTGTTGCGGGCGATGGAGCGGGCTTGAGGCAGCCTGCCTGTTGAGGCCGCTTGCCTGCAGCCTGCCAGCGCGCCTGCCTGCGGGGGCCGCCTGCCTGCTGAGATCGCAGCGTCGGCCGCGAGGTCAAGGGGCCCCGGCGTCAAGCGCCGAATCTATGGTCACCCCCGTTTTTGCAAGAGCTTGTTGCAGAGATCGGTGTGAAGGAGGCTTGCGTAAATCTATCCGGCGTCTGGGTGGGGAGGTTGTTCCCCGCGCCACGATGAGAGTCGCACCTGGCAGTCCTTTAAAACCCCTCGGCTTCGATAGCCAAAGGCCCTTTCTGGATGCCTGCCAGGCCGAATGGGCCGTTCACGTCATCACTGCTGCAGCAGTCGCAAAACCTGTTGGGTGTTCCTGATCTGGGTTGAGGGGAAGCCAGTTGCCTGGGTTCAAGCAGCCGCTGGCTCCGGTCGTAGCTTGGCTGGGTCGTAGACCGCGTGGTGCCTTGCCAATGCCCAGGCCATGCGCGCGAGCTTGTTAGCCAGGGCGCAGGCCACGATGTTGGAGTGACGACGCGTGAGCAGCGAGCGCACCCAGTCGGCCAGCGGGCTGGGGTACTTGTCCACCCTCTGCATGAAGGCCCGGGCGCACTGAACTAATAGGCGTCTCAGGTTCTTGTCGCCGCGCTTGCTGATGCCCAGCAGCGTGGGTCTGCCGCCGGTGCTGTACTGCCGCGGCACCAGGCCCAGGGATGCCGCGAAGTCGCGGCTGCAGGCGAACTGGTGCCCGTCGCCCATCTCGGCGCACAACACGCTGGCGGTGATGGGGCCCACGCCCGGTAGCGTCATGAGCCGCTCGCCCAGGTCGTCTGCGTGGACCTGACGGCTGAGCATCTTCTCGACCTCGGCAATCTGGCCGTCAAGGTACTTGAAGTGCGCGTGCAGCCGCTCCAGCAACGAGATCAGCTGGGGCGGGAGATCCTCGTGCTCGACCAGCAACGCCGGCAGTCGCCGGGCGACGGCCAGGCCGGTCGGCAGGCTGACGCCGAACTCCAGCAGGAACCCGTGCATCTGGTTGGTCGCCTTGGTGCGATCGTGGACCAACGACTCACGCATGCGATGCAGCATCGACAGCGTCTGCTGGGCTTCGGTCCTCGGCTGTACAAAACGCATCGTCGGCCGCGAGGCGGCCTCGCAGATTGCCTCGGCGTCGATGAAGTCGTTCTTGTTGCCCTTCACGAAGGGGCGCACGTACTGCGGGGAGATCAGTTTGACCTCGTGGCCCATGGCGACGAGCTTGCGCGCCAGGTAATGCGCGCCGGCGCAGGCCTCCATCACGGCCGTGCAGGAGTGGAACTTGGCGAAGAACTCAATGAGCTGCTTGCGGGTCAGCTTCTTGCGGAACACCGCGAAACCCTTGCGGTCCTGACCATGCAGGTGGAAGGAGTGCTTGCCCAGGTCGATGCCGACCATCGTTACAGAGTCCATGATGACCTCCGCTGCAGATAGAAGAACACCCCGGCAACTTACGTCACCGGGGTGCTCTAGGCAAAAGGGAGATGGGGGTGACCATCTCATTAACCCCTCGACCTCCCGTCCCCCACCATCGCCGGACTTCCCCGGTTTTGCGACCGAGGACTGCGGGGAGGGTCAGGAGCGTCGGGGTTCCAAGATCTTCTTGTAGAGGGTCGAGCCCTCCAGATCCTTCAGCGTGACCGTCATCGCGCGTGTCTTGGCATCGATGTCGACCTGGCCGAAGAACTGCGTGTCGGGCGCCGGGGCGGCGTTGGCAATGCCCGGCCCCTTCTGGTACGCCACCTGCATGCCGAAGGTGCCGTCGGCCTTGTTGGGACCGAAGCCGCCGGCGTGCAACGGGCCGGAGACGAATTCCCAGAAGGGCAGGAAGTCGGTGTACTTCGCCTTGGCGGGATCGAAGAAGTGCGCCGCGGTGTAGTGCACGTCGGCGGTGAGCCAGACGATGTTGTGCAGCCGGTGGCGCTTGATCTCGCTGAGCAGGCGCGCGATCTCCAGTTCGCGGCCGCGCGGCGCGCCGTCGTCGCCGTTGGCGATGGCCTCCCACTTGTCACGGCCCTCGGCATCCTTGCCGTCGTTGACGTGCAGGCCGATCGGCATGTCGGCGGCGATGACCTTCCAGACCGCCTTCGAGCGCTTCAATCCTTCGAGCAGCCACGCGATCTGCGGACGGCCCATGAAGGCGCTGTCGGCGTTCTCCTCGGTCTGGAGGTTGGCGCTGTTGGCGCCGCGGTAGCTGCGCATGTCGACGACGAAGAGGTCGAGCAGCGGACCCTGCGGCAGGTGGCGGTAGATGCGTTCGCCTTCGGCGTCGCCGAACCGGCGCATCGGCGCGTATTCCTGGAAGGCCTTGGTGGCGCGGGCGACGAGCAGCGGGATGTTCTTCTCGGTGTAGCGCGCGTCGCCGGAGAGGTCCTTGCTGTCGGAGTAGTTGTTGGTGACCTCATGGTCGTCCCATTGCCAGATCTGGGGGACGTCGGCCGACATGCGGCGGACGTTGGCGTCCATCAGGTTGTAGCGGTAGCGGCCGCGGTACTCGTCGAGCGTCTCGGCGCCTTGCTGGTCTGCTCGGTGACGACGTTGCGCCAGAGCGAGCCATCGGCAAGCTTGATCTCGGCGGGGATGGGGCTGTCGGCGTAGATGGTGTCGCCGCTGTGCAGGAAGAAGTCGGGGTTGATGCGGCGGATCTGCTCATAGATCTTCATGCCGCCCCATTGCTCGTTGATGCCCCAGCCCTGGCCGCAGGTGTCGCCGCTCCAGGCGAAGCGGACATCGCGCAGGCCTTTGGCGCCGAGGGCCGTGGGCAGGCGCAGATGTCCGGCGACGGGCTCGGACATGACGCGCTCGTTGTGCAGGTCCTGCAGGACGACGCGATAGAAGATCTCCTGGCCGGCGGGCAGGCCGCGCAGGTCGACGCGGCCGGTGAAGTCGGAATCCTCGAGCAGATGCGGTCCGCGCACGCGCTGCAGGTTGGCGAAGCTGGCGGTGGTGGACCACTCGAGCCACAGCCGGCTCGGCCGGTCGCCCCGCGTCCATACGATGGCGCCGTCGGCGACCGGATCGCCGGACTGGATGCCGTGCGGCATCTGCGGCCGCATCGCATCGCGGGTGATGACGGCGGGGGCCTGCGCCAGCGCCTGCGCGCCGGGCAAGGTCAGGAGCGAGGCACCTCCGAGAAGCGTGCTGGCGTGGAGGAAGCGGCGGCGGTCCATGCGGGTCTCCCGGAGAGAGAAAGGGCGAAGCCCGCGATGCTGCCGGGAGGGTGTGACGGGGAGGTGACCTGGCCCCAATGAGGGTGGCTTTCAGCGTGCCTCCAACACACCTGCGCCCGCGTTCTCTCCCGCATGGGAGGGAACAGAAATCCAATGTTGATGGATATCAACGCTGCTCTACGGACATCAGATTAGCCTCGAAAAAACTAATCGAAACGTATAGCATCCATGAATCGCATCAACTGGACCGAGAAGGCGATGCGGCAGATGTTGAAGTTGCCACGCGATGCGGTGAAGGCGATTGCCGGCGCCGTCGTCATCGAACTGGCGGACCTCAAGGCTGCGCGCAACGTCAAACGACTGATGAACCATCCGTATGCGTATCGGCTGCGAGTCGGGGACTACCGCGTGTTCTTCGATTTCGCGGTCGAGGTCAGGATTGTCTCCATCGAGGAAGTGAAGAAGCGCGATGAACAAACGTATTGATTTCCAGACCATCCTCGGCGCCGACGGAACGCCCGCATTCGTCGTGCTCCCCTACGACGAGTTCGTGCGCCATTTCGAAGCGGTGGGTGACTTGATCCCTGACGCCGTTGCGCAGCTCGTGTTCAACCAGAACATGACCGGCGCCAAGGCATGGCGCACACACCTGGGGCTCACGCAGCAGGTCGTCGCGGATCGGCTCGGGATCACGCAGGGTGCGTATGCGCAGCTGGAGGCGAGTGGACGCCAGCGGCGCTCGTCGCGCGAGCGGATTGCGAATGCGCTGGGCATCCGGCCAGGGCAATTGAATTTCTGAGCGGCGATGGAATCCGTCGGCGTCAGCCGACCGTTCTCACTGCCCCGCCGGCGGCTCCCACAGCTCGACCTTGTTGCCTTCCGGGTCGATGACCCAGCCGAACTTGCCGTATTCGGAGTCGTCGGTCTTGTCGAGGACGTTGCAGCCCTCATCGCGAAGCGCTTTGAGCAGCGACGTGAGATCGGCGACCCTGTAATTGATCATGAAGGGCGCCTTGTTCGGCCCGAAGCCGTCGCCGCCCTCGGCCGCGCCGATGGACCAGATGGTCGAGCCGCCCGTGGGTTGACCCGCCTCGTCCGTCCAGGTGAACGCCGCGCCCCCCAGGCCTGGACGTCAACGCCCAGGTGCGTCCTGTACCAGTCGCGCAGGGCCGCCGGATCCTTGGCGTTGAAGAAGATGCCGCCGATGCCCGTGACTCGTTTCATGTCGGAGCTCCCGTCCGTTGCGATGCCGGGAGCGTAGCGCCGACGGGGGCCGCGCGGTGGCGGCCGGCACCGCTCAGAGCGTCAGTGCTTTCACCGACAGTGTGTACAGCAGCGCGAACGACCAGAGCAGGTAGCCCACCAGCATCACGCTGACCAGCGCGATGCCCGCCACCCGGGGAAGGCGGCGCGGCAAAGCCACCGCCGCCCACTCGAAGACGATGCCCATCACGCCCAGCAGCACGACGCCTTCCCACGAGAAACGCGCCGCGGCGAGCGCCGTGGACATCGCCGGCACGCCGCCGAGCCCGAGTAGCACCACCGTGCCCGCCAGCCAGGTGAAGGGCAGGCTGGCCAGTTGCATGACGTACTTGAAGCGGACGAACTCACGCTCCTTTGGTGGCTTGTCGCGGACGACGCTGCCGAAGAAGAAGCGCAGCGAAGCAGGTCCATTCACCACACGCAGGTAGATCAGTCCCGCCGCGAACGGGATGAGCGTGCCCACCACCAGCACCGCCAGGCCGTCCGCGGGCAACGCGAGGCCGCGCCACAGGTCGAAGACGCTCGGCACGGCCCCCTGGGCTGCGCCGTGGAAGAGGGCGACGATCTGCGCGCCGAACACGCTCGCCAGCGCCAGCTTCAGGGTGAAGCCGACGCGGGGGATGAACATCGTCGCTTCCACGACGACGAGGAAGACCAGCGCGATGGCCAGCCAGCGCAGCGGGTAGGCGCCCAGGAGCGCCCACGCTTCCATGGCGGCGGACATCAACGCCGTCAAGCGCTACCTCGACGTGTTGATTGACCGATCGCAAGGACGCGGCCGGCGGCTCTCACCGACGATGCACCGCTCCGCGCTTGAGCGTCAGCAGACACAGCAGCGCGATCAGGGTGAACAGGGCGCCGCTCCAGATCTCGTAGGGCAGACCGAGCAGCGAATACGCGGACGCTTCACTGCAGTTGGCCGTGACCATGAAGATGCTCGGGATCCGATCCTCCAGCTTGAACATCGTCAGCACGCGATCGGCGAAGGTCATGTCGCAGCTGGCCAGCTTGGAGGCGACCTCATGCTGGTAACCGGCGGCGAACAGCCCGGCCACGCCCAGCGCGCCCGACAGCAGCAGCGCCAGCACGCGCACGGCACCGACGCGCTGCAGCACCCAGCCCAGGGCGCTCACCGCCGCGATCAGCAGGAAGATCCCCCGCTGCATCACGCACCACGGGCACGGCTTGACGCCGAACTGGTACTGCGCCACCAGCGCGGCCGCCACGGCGGCGAGCGAGACCAGCGCGCTGAAGGCCAGCACGCGCGAGGCGGTCAGCGCACGCATCAGTCGGCGATCTCGGCGATCAGCTCGATCTCGACGCAGGCGCCGAGCGGGATCTGCGCGACGCCGAAGGCGCTGCGCGCATGCGCACCCTTCTCGGCACCGAAGACCTCGCCGATCAGCTCGGACGCGCCGTTGGTCACCAGGTGCTGCTCGGTGAAGTCGCCGGTGCTGTTGACCAGGCTCATCAGCTTCACGACGCGCTTGACCTTGTTCAGGTCGCCGACCGCCGCGTGCAGCGTGCCCAGCAGGTCGATCGCGATCGCGCGCGCGGCCTGCTGGCCGGTCTTGGTGTCGGTGTCCTTGCCCAGCTGGCCCACCCAGGGCTTGCCGTCCTTCTTCGCGATATGACCGGACAGGAACACGAGGTTGCCGGTCCGGACGAACGGCACGTAGGCCGCGGCAGGCGCCGCCACCGGCGGAAGTTCGATGCCGAGCTGGGTCAGGCGGTCGTAGACGGAAGTGCTCATGAGGGTCTGCGCGGAAGTGGAAAAAATCGCCGCGAATCCTACACCCCGGCCTGGCGCTGGACATTCGTCCCGCTGGCGGCCCTGCTCGGCATGGGGCTGGTCCATGTCCTGCCGGAACTGCCCGGTCCCGCGGCCTGGCGGGCCTGGACCGCGATCGCCGTGGTGCTGGCGGCCACGATGGCGCTGCCGGTCACGCTGTTGATGGGGATGTCGCTGGTGATGCCGAATGCCGCGCCGATGGCGCTGCCGGTGGTCCTGTCGATGGCGCGCTGGGGTCGACATTGGCTGGCCTGGACGATGCTCGCGGCGATCGCCGGGACCGGACTCACCGCGGCCCGGGCCGGGACGCGCATGGCCGAGGTGCCGCCCGTCGAGCGGGAGGGGCAGGTCATGACGCTCACCGGTCGCGTCGGCAGCCTTCCGCAGCGCACGGCGGGCATCGGCGGCGTCGACGGCTGGCGTTTCATCCTCGATGTCGACCCTGCCGCGGTCGGCGAAGGCGCGCCGCCGCGCGTGCTGCTGTCCTGCTATCAGATGCCGCTTCCGCCGCGCGCCGGCGAGCGATGGCGCCTCGACGTCAAGCTGCGCCGTCCGCACGGGCTCATGAACCCGCACGGCTTCGACCAGGCGCTCTGGATGCTCGACCAGGACCTGCCCGCCGCCGGCAGTTGCCGCAGCAAGGGGCAGCAACGGCTGGAGGCCGGCGGCTTCGGCATCGATGCGTTGCGGCAGACGATGCGCGACGCGATCGACCGGCAACTGGGCGAGCGGCGCGACCGCCGGGGCGCCGGCGTGCTGGCCGCGCTGAGCCTGGGCGATCAGGGCGCGGTGAATGCGGCCGACTGGGGGCTGTACCGCGATGCCGGTGTGTCCCATCTGCTCAGCGTGAGCGGGCTTCACGTGACGATGTTCGCGTGGCTCGCCGGCGCCGCTGCCGGCTGGGCCTGGCGGCGCAGCGCGCGGCTGTGCCTGTGGTGGCCCGCGCCGCGCGCGGCGATGTGGATCGGCGTCGTCGCGGCCGGGCTCTACGCGCTGTTCTCCGGCTGGGGCGTGCCATCGCAGCGCACGGTCGGACTGCTGGCGATCCTCGCGCTCCTGCGTCAGGCCGGCGCGCGCTGGCCCTGGCCGACGAGCCTGTGCGCCGCGGCGGCCGGCGTCTGCGCCGCCGATCCGTGGGCGCTGACGCAGGCGGGGTTCTGGTTGTCGTTCTGCGCCGTCGCGCTGCTGATGGCCGCGGACCATCGCGCCGATCCCGGCTGGCGCGGCGCGCTGCGCAACGCCTGGCACACGCAGTGGGTGGTGACGCTGGGCCTGGCGCCGCTGACGCTGCTGCTGTTCCAGCAGCTGTCGATCGTGGGCCTGGTGGCGAACGCCTTCGCCATCCCGCTGGTGTCCTACGTGATCACGCCGCTGGCGATGCTCGGCACCCTGTGCCCGCCGTTGTGGACGCTCGGCGCCTGGTGCGTCGCGTTGATGAACACGATGCTGGAGGCGCTGCGCGTCCTGCCGCTGGCGGTCTGGCACCTGCCGTGGCCGACCGCGGGAGCGCAGGCGCTGGGGCTGCTCGGCGGCGCCGTGCTCGCGATGCCATGGCCGTGGCGCCTGCGGCTGGGTGGACTCGCGCTCTGCGTGCCGATGTTCTGGCCGGTGCTCGAGCGCCCCGCGCCCGGCCATCTGGAACTCTGGGTGCCCGATGTCGGCCAGGGCGGCGCGGCGATCCTGCGCACGGCGCACCACGCGATGGTCTTCGATGCCGGACCGTCGTGGGGGCCCGGATCCGATGCGGGACAACGGGTGCTGCTGCCGCTGCTATGGGGGCTCGGCGAGCGGCGGCTGGACCTGCTGATGGTGAGCCATGCGGACCAGGACCACCTCGGCGGTGCGGCGAGCCTGCTGGCGGCGATGCCCGTGGCGCGCCGGCTCGGTGCCGTGCCGGGTGGCGAAGCTTGCTGGCGCGGTCAGCGATGGACCTGGGACGGCGTGGGCTTCGAGGTGCTGTCTCCGATGGCGGAGGGTGATACCCGCCAGACGCGCAAGGAGGCCAGGCGCAATGCCACCTCGTGCGTGCTGCGCGTCGAGGCGGCGGGTCGCCGCGTGCTGCTGACCGGTGACATCGAATCGCCGCAGGAAGCGCGCCTCGTGCGCGAGGACGGGGAAGACGGCCTGCGGTCCGAGGTCCTGGTCGTGCCGCATCACGGCAGCCGGACCTCGTCGACGATGGCGTTCGTGCGGGCGGTGTCGCCGCAGGTGGCGGTGGTGCAGTCGGGTTACCTGAACCGCTTCGGCCATCCGAAGCCGGACGTCGTGGCGCGCTACGCCGTCGCCGGGGCGCTGCTGCTGAACACGGTGGACTGCGGCGCCTGGCGCTGGCGCAGCGATCGCCGGTCCCTGCCGGTCAACCACTGCGAGCGGGCGACGCGTCGACGCTATTGGCTGCGCGTTCCGGCGGGTGTCCGCCCGGATCCTTCCGATCTTCCCGACGTCCCCGACCTTGCGGGCGACCTCGCCAGCACCCCCGAACCCGACCCTGCGGAGGCGCTCCCGCCCGGTCTTCCCCCATGACCGCGGTCTGCGCTGCCCCTTCCACCGGGGCTGTGCACGCCGCCGGACTGGTGCTAGGTTGCGAGCACGACGCCACAACCGGCGCCGACAGGAGGATCACATGGGAATGCTGTCCGACTTGAAGGTGGGCGTGAGGCTCGGTCTGGGCTTCGCGTTGCTGTTGCTGCTGATGCTGGCGATGGGCGCCTTCTCGGCGAGCCGCGTGGCGCAGGTCCAGGCCAAGGTCGACGATCTGGCCATCAACTGGCTGCCGAGCACGCGCCTGCTCGGCACCATCAGCGACTCGATGAACCAGATGCGTCGCGCGGAGCTGCAGATGCTGGTCGGCGGCGATGCGAAGGCGGTCGCGGACGAGGCGGCGCGGCTGACCGAGCAGTGGGGCGTGCTGCCCGGGCTGCTGTCGAGCTACGAGAAGCTCATCGCGAGCGACAAGGAACGGCAGCTCTTCGAGGAACTGGGCCGGCAGGTGAAGGCTTATCGCGCGGTGCAGGAGCGCTACGTGGCGGCGCTCGGCGCGGGCCAGCGGGACGAGGCCGTGACCTTGCTGCGGGGGATTCGCGCACCGCGTTCCGGGGCGCGACCCAGCGGCAGGCGGACCTCGTGAAGATCAACGCCGAGGGGGCGGACGGCGCGCACCAGCAGGCGCGGGCCGACTACCGCGTCGTGCTGACCGCGATCTGGACACTGGTCGTCGCGGCGATGGCCCTGGGCGCGGTGGTCGGCTGGCTGTTGACGCGTTCATTGACGCAGCCGCTGCGCGCGGCCTCCGAGACGGCCGACCGGATCGCGGACGGCGACCTGCGCGACATCGCCGCGGCCTCGCGCCGGGACGAACTCGGCGACCTGCTGCGGGCGCTGGGCAAGATGCGCGACGCGCTGCATGCGTCGGTCTCGACGGTGCGCTCCAGCGCCGACCAGATCGCCGAATCCAGCCGCGAGGTCGCCATCGGCAGCAGCGACCTGTCCAGCCGGACCGAGGAGGCGGCGTCCAGCCTGGAGCAGACGTCCGCGGCGATGCACCAGTTGACCGACGCCGCGCGTCAGAGCGCCACCAGCGCCGACGAGGCCAGCCGCATCGCCCAGGACGCGGCGGGCGTGGCCAGCCGCGGCGGGGACATGGTCGGCCGTGTCGTCTCGACGATGGCGGGCATCCAGCAGTCGTCACGGCGCATCGCCGACATCATCGGCGTGATCGACGGCATCGCCTTCCAGACCAACATCCTCGCGCTCAACGCCGCAGTCGAAGCGGCCCGCGCGGGCGAGCAGGGGCGGGGCTTCGCCGTGGTGGCCTCCGAGGTGCGCGGCCTGGCGCAGCGCAGCGCGCAGGCGGCGCGGGAGATCAAGACCCTGATCGCGGATTCGGTCGAGCAGGTCGAGACCGGCTCTCGCGCGGTCGGCGACGCGGGCACGACGATGACGCAGGTGGTCGACGCGGTGAAGCAGGTCAGCCAGCTGATCCGGGAGATCGCCGAAGCCACCGGCGGACAGACGCAGAGCCTGTCGGAGGTCAACGCGGCGGTGACGCAACTCGACAGCATGACGCAGCAGAACGCCGCGTTGGTCGAGGAATCCGCCGCCGCGGCCGAGGCGCTGAAGGAGCAGGCCGCGCGGCTGAGTCAGGTGGTGGCGAGGTTCAGGCTGGCCAACTAGGCCCCGGCTTCACGCCGTGAACACCAGCGAGATCTGCTCCGGCTCGCGCATCCCGCGGGCCTTGGACGAGGCGGAGCCCGCCACCGACGCTCTCGCGCCAGGCTCGGTCGCCTTCAGGTGATCGACCAGGAAGCGCGCCGTCTCCGGCGAGCGGATCATCTCCGCCGCGACGACCGCTTCCAGTTCCGACGGTCGCACGTCCATCGCCGCGCACAGCTTGAGCAGGCGCGCCTCGGCCTCGAGGTAGTGACGCTCCACCGTCAGCTTGCGCGAGAACAACCCGATCACCTGGCCGACGCGCAGCAGATGCACGTCGAGCAGCGCGACGTCCTCGGACGCCGACCAGCCGCGCACGATCGCCGAGGCCGACTTCGGCCCGACGCCCGGGAGTTCCATCAGCCAGTTGCGCACGTCCTGCCCGGCCTCGAAGTCCGGCGCCGAGAGCAGCGCCGGCATCACCGCCGCGAGGTGCTTCGCCTTCTGCGCCGCGAAGCGGAAACCCAGCACCTTGCCGTCGACGTCCAGCGGCTCGCTGAGCCATGCGGTGAGCGTGAGCTCGCAGACGCCCGGCTGCACGAACGCACCGCGCTCGCGGACGCGCGCGAACGCCGCGAGGCCCACGGCGGCCGGGATGCCGGGCCCGCCCAGCAGCGAGGCGCCGACCTCCTCGGCCAGCGAGCGGCCAGACGCCACGGGCAGCGCCGCGTCGGGACGATCCAGGCGACGGGCCAGCGCCTGCTGCGTCCAGTAGGCCGGGGTGGGGAACTCCTCGACGGCGCCCCAGCGCACGCCGGTCAGCAGGAGATGGTGGGGGTCGGGAAGTTCTCTGTGGAGGGAGCCGTGGCGGGAGACGAGGGCAACGATCTGAGTCATGGGAGAAGGGGAACGCCGCCTCTCTGGGCGGCTGGATAGGTGGTGTTCAGCCATTGGGCGAACGCGGCGCGCTCGACCGGATCCATGGCATGGACACGCTCTTGAAGGCGTTCGAGACGCCGCTTGTGGGTCTGGCGCTCGCGGAAGGTCGCCCCGCGGTGCCGGCTGTCGTGAAGCATCTCGGGCGGCTCGAAGTTGAACCACAAGGTTTCCGTGCGCACGTCGGTGTGGGTCTTCGCGCGGAACTCCGCCGTGCGCCACCCCCGCAGGAGGGCGTCGTACGTCGGATGCGCGTAGCCGGACACGATCACCCGGCACGGCAGCGCCACGAGTTGCGCCAGCAGCGCCTCGTGGTCCGCCGCGCCGTACTCGTGCCGGTAGATGCGCGTCTGCCGGCGCGTCTCGGGGTGATAAGGCGGGTCGACATAGACCAGCTCATCCCCTCGAACACGTGCCGCGCGAGGAAATCCTCGGCACGGCCGTGAACCAGCTCCACGCCGGGAAGGGCCAGGTCGCGCCAGCGCGCGATGACCCGTTCGTCGGCATCGATGGCGATCGATCGACCCGCCGGCAGCTTGTGGCGCAGGACCGCGCCACCCCCACATGCGTCTCGATGTACACCCGGTGCGGAGGCATCAGGTTGATGACGTGCTGGTACGTCTTGCCTTTGCCGCCTGGATACTTCATGTGGCGGATCATCGTCAGAAGTGACGATGATGTCAAGGCAAGGCGGCGGCTCGGGAGGGCCTGCGGAGACCGCGCGACAGCCGGCGGAGCCGGTGCCCCTCGGCGCTCACAGTCTTCGCTTCGCTCAGGGTTCGCTTCGAGGGCACCGGCTCCGCCGGCTGCGAGATACCGAGGGGGCGGGCTCGTCTTGTCGGTCAGAGGGCCGTCAGCCAGTCGCAGCGCAGGCGACCCGATCGGTGCAGTCTCCGGCGACCACCGGTGTAGGCCATCGGCAGCAGCCAGGCCATCAGGCACAACGGCAGTGCGATCCATGCCCGGATCAATAACGCGCCCGGAACACCCATGAAACCCAGCATCCAGATCGTCAGCACGACGTTCCAGACCGCCAGCTCGACCGGGTGACGCGCGCTGTGCATCACCATCCAGCGCTTCACCTGGCTGAGCTGCGTGAGAGTCATGGCGGGCTCCTGGACGACAGGGAAAGGGTTCGGACGGCCCGGAACGGGTCGGGATCCGTGGGGTGGAAGTGTAAGTTTGGAGTCAGGGTTTCCCCATCCCACGCTCGTGGAGCCCGAGTGGCACTGCGGGTTATCCCGCCATGCGGCATGGGGGCCGGGTGCCGACCGGCACGGGTCCGGCCCTGTCGCCTCGTGTATGGTTCGCCCCTTCTCAGAAGGTGGACAGGAGTCCCGCGAATGAAACGACTGATGTGGGCCGCGCTGGCGTTGTACGCCGCGGCCGGCGCCCAGGCGCACGAAGGCATGTGGATGCCGCAGCAGCTGCCGCTGGTGGCCAAGGACATGAAGGCCCTGGGCCTGAAGTTCGACCCCGCGCGGCTGTCCCAGCCGCTGGGTTACCCGATGGGCGCGGTGGTGAGCCTGGGCGGCTGCACGGCCTCGTTCGTGTCCCCGCAAGGCCTGGTGGTGACCAACCACCACTGCGCGTTCGGCAGCATCCAGTACAACTCGACGCCGCAGAAGGACCTGCTGAAGAACGGCTTCCTGGCCGCGTCGCTGGCCGACGAGCTGCCGGCCGCGCCGGGCAGCCGCATCCTGGTGACCGTCGCGCTGACCGACGTCACCGACAAGGTGATCGACAGGAAGACCGCCGCGCTGCAGGGCAAGGCCCGCATCGACGCGATCGAGGCCAACGAGAAGTCGCTGGTCGCCGCGTGCGAGAAGGACGCCGGCCACCGCTGCTCGGTGGGCGCGTTCTACGGCGGCCTGATGTACCAGCTGACCAAGCAGCTCGAGATCCGCGACGTGCGCCTGGTCCACGCGCCGGCCGAAGGCGTGGGCCTGTTCGGCGGCGACACCGACAACTGGATGTGGCCGCGCCACACCGGCGACTACAGCTTCTACCGCGCCTACGTCGGCCCGGACGGTAAGCCGGCGGACTTCAGCAAGGACAACAAACCCTTCCAGCCGCAGCAGTTCCTGAAGATGGCGAGCTCGCCGCTGAACGAGAACGACTTCGTGGCCGTGGCCGGTTACCCGGGTCGCACGAACCGCCATCGTCTGCCCTCGGAAGTCGATTTCGCGTTCTCGTGGGACTTCCCGCATCGCGTCAAGGCGATGGGCGAGCAGCTGGACCTGATCAAGGAATCGACGGCCGGCCGCCGCGATGCCGAGATCAAGCTGGCCAACACGGTCGCCGGCGTCAACAACTACTACAAGAACTACCAGGGCCAGATGGCCAGCTACGCGGGCAGCGACATCCTCGCGCGCAAGCAGGCGGCCTTCGACGAGATGAAGGCCTGGGTGAACGCCGACGCCAAGCGCCGCGCCGCCTACGGCCCGTCGCTGGTCGAGGTGGAACGCCTGATCGCCGAGCGCCAGGGCATCGTGCGCCGCGAGTTCCTGCTGAGCTACGCGACGCCGTCGCTGGTCAAGAGCGCGAGCGACCTGTACGAGCAGGCGCTGCAGCGCAAGAAGCCGGATGCCGAGCGCAAGTCCGGGTACCAGGACCGTGATCAGCTGCGCCGCAAGCAGGCCGTGGAAACGCTGGACCGTCGCTTCGACGAGATGACCGAGAAGAAGGTCGTCAGCCACTTCCTGACGCAATACCTGGCCCTGCCGGCCGACCAGCTGAACGCCGCGTTCCTGGACGCGCTGGGCGTGCGTGCCGGCATGGACGCCGCCGCCGTGACGGCGCGCGTGGACGCGCTGTACGCGGGCACCAAGCTGACCGACAAGGCCGAGCGCACCGCCTGGCTGTCGCGTGACGCCGCCGCCTTCGAAGGCAGCAGCGACACGCTGGTCAAGGCCGCCGTGGCGTTGCATGCCGATGAAGAGGCACGCGAAACCCGCGACAAGGAACTGGCCGGCAAGACGCAGCAGGCCTACGCCGCGACCATGCAGGCCGAGATCGACTTCAAGGCCAGCCGCGGCCAGCCGGTCTATCCGGATGCGAACAGCACGCTGCGCGTGGCCTTCGGTCAGGTGAAGAGCCGCACGCCGGGCGTGGACGGCACGACCTGGACGGCGTTCACGACGCTGCGCGGCATCGTGGCCAAGCACACCGGCACGGGCGAGTTCAATGCGCCTGCCGAGCAGCTCGCCGCGATCAAGGCGCGCCAGTTCGACAAGTACGGCGTGAAGGCGCTGGACTCGGTGCCGGTGAACTTCCTGGCGACGCTGGACACGACCGGCGGCAACTCCGGCTCGCCGGTGCTTAACGGCAACGGCGAGCTGGTCGGGCTGCTGTTCGACGGCACGCTGGACGCGGTGATCTCCGACTGGGACTTCAACGACCACATGAACCGCAGCATCTGCCTGGATGCGCGCTACATGCTGTGGCAGATGAAGGTCGTCGACAAGGCGGACCGCCTGCTGAAGGAAATGAACGCGCTGTGATCGCGCGCTCATCCTGCTGAGCGATCCTCACGGTCGCCTTGATCAACGCCCCGCCTCGTGCGGGGCGTTTCGCTTTCTGGGCTCGCTGCCTGCCTCGACCCTCACCCGAACTCCTCTCCCGCAGTGCGGGAGAGGGGCAAGAGGAGGGGGCTTACTGCGGGAAGGTGCCAGGCAGCAGGATGTCGCGGCCGACGTTGCGCAGTTCGCGGTGGCCGCAGAAGGCCATGGTGAGGTCGAGCTCGCGGTGGATGATCTCCAGCGCCCGGGTCACGCCGGGACGCCCCATCGCGCCAAGGCCGTAGAGGAAAGCGCGGCCGATGTAGGTGCCGCGCGCGCCCAAGGCCCAGGCCTTGAGCACGTCCTGGCCCGAGCGGATGCCGCCGTCCAGGTGCACCTCGATGCGATCGCCGACCGCCTCGACGATGCGGGGCAGCGCGCGGATGCTGGACTCCGCGCCGTCGAGCTGGCGGCCGCCGTGGTTGCTGACGATCAGCGCGTCCGCGCCGGATGCGGCCGCGAGCTTCGCGTCCTCCTCGTCGATGATCCCCTTGATGATCAGCTTCCCGCCCCAGCGGTCGCGGATCCATTGGACGTCGTTCCAGCTCAGCTGCGGATCGAATTGCTTGGCGGTCCACTCGGACAGCGAGCTCATGTCGCCGACGCCCTTCACGTGGCCCACGATGTTGCCGAAGTGCCGGCGTTGCGTGCCCAGCATGCCCAGGCACCAGCGCGGCTTGGTCGCCATGTTGATCAGGTTGGGCAGCGTCAGCTTGGGCGGCGCGGACAGGCCGTTCTTGAGGTCCTTGTGGCGCTGGCCGAGGATCTGCAGGTCCAGCGTCAGCACCAGCGCCTCGCACTTCGCGGCCTTGGCGCGGTCGATCAGGCTGTGGATGAAGCCCTTGTCCTTCATCACGTAGAGCTGGAACCAGAACGGCGCCGTCGTGTTCGCGGCGATGTCCTCGATCGAGCAGATGCTCATCGTCGACAGCGTGAACGGCACGCCGAAAGCCTCGGCCGCCTGGGCGCCGAGGATCTCGCCGTCGGCGTGCTGCATGCCGGTCATGCCGGTCGGCGCGATCGCGACGGGCATCGCGACCGGGCGGCCGATCATCGTGGTCGCGGTGCTGCGGCCCTCCATGTCGACCGCGACGCGCTGGCGCAGCTTGATGGACTGGAAGTCCGCCTCGTTGGCGCGGTAGGTGCTCTCGGTCCAGGAGCCGGAGTCCGCGTAGTCGTAGAACATCCGCGGGACGCGCTTCTGCGCGAGCACGCGCAGGTCTTCGATGCAGGTGATGACGCTCATGCGCCGGATGCTAGGCGAGCCTGACGCACCACGGCCGGAAAGTTTCGCGGGCCGGATCGGAAGATCGCTCCGACGGGCTCAGGGACTTCCCGGGGCGTTCCGGTCAGGCCGCGCCGTCGACCGCGCCTGCGTCCGCGTCCGCAGTCGTGCCCGCCTGGCCGCTCAGCGACTGGCAATGCCGGACGAGCCAGCGCGCGAAGGAGCGTGCGGCGCCGCTGTCGGCATGCCGCACCAGCCCGTAGGGCATCGCCGCGGGCACGGCGAGGTCGAACAGCCGCTTGAGCGCGCCGCCGCGCAGGTAGGTGGCGGCGAGGCTCGGGCGGCCGAGCACGATGCCCTGGCCGCAGGCGGCGGCTTCCAGGGTGAGGCCGAGGTCGACGAAGCGTGTGCCGTGCGCGGGCTCCGGGCCAGTCGAGGCCGGCGGCGCGCAGCCACGGTTGCCAGGGTTGCAGCGGCGTGCGCAGCAGCGGCGCGGAGGCGAGGTCCGCTGGCGCGTGGACCGCGGGCAGGCGCGCCAGCAGCGACGGGGCCGCCATCGGTGTGACGACGTCGTCGAGCAGCACCTCGCCGCCCGCCGGGATGGCGCCGGCGAAGATCTCGACGTCGGCCGGCGGCGCGGGTTGGTCCAGGTAGGGCGTCGACAGCAACAGTTCCAGCTCGATGTCCGGATGCGCGGCTTCGAAGCCGGGCAGGGCGGGCACCAGCACCTGACGCGCGAAGGTCGGCGGGCTGGTGATGCCGAGCCGGACGATGCGCTGCTGTTCGCGCCGGTGCAGCGGCACGTCGGCCAGCAGCGACAGCGCGGTGCGGACCTGCGCGAGGTATTCCTTGCCGGCGGCGGTGAGGCGCAGCGGGTTGCGCGTCAGCAGCGGCAGGCCGAGTCGTTCTTCCAAGGTCGCGATGCGCTTGCCGACGGCGCTCGCGGTGACGTGGAGCACCTCCGCGGCGCGTTCCAGGCTGCCGAGGCGCGCCGCGGCCTCGAAGGCCAGCAGGCCGTCGATCGAGGGCAGGCGCAAGGTGTCGGCCAAGGGCTCGCCGGGGGCGTGTCGCGAGGAATCGCTCATGGGCGCGACTGTAGCGTCCGGCGCCTTCGGGTCCCTCGGGCCGTCAGGGATGCCGGATGGCGAGCGCACGAGGGCCTCAGAGCGCGGCTACAGTGGCGCGATGTCCGAAGTTCCCGAGAGAAGCCTGACCGCTGCTGCCGATGAGGCCGCGGCCGACGACGCCACCGTGCGCGTGCTGGAGCAGGCGTCCCTGTGGCGCCGTCTGCCGTGGATGGTGGGCGGGGCGCTGAGCCTGGTGCTGGGCGTGATCGGCATCTTCCTGCCGCTGCTGCCGACGACCCCGTTCGTGCTGCTGGCCGCGTTCTGCTTCGCGCGCGGGTCTGCGCGCTGCGAGGCGTGGCTGGTCGGCCACCCGCGCTTCGGGCCGATGATCGTCCAGTGGCGCGCCACGCGGGCCGTCCCCTTGCGTGCCAAGCAGGCTGCGTGGGTCATGATGACCCTCAGTTCGATCATCTCGGCGTTGGTGATGCCGGTGGTGCCGTGGCTGCCGGCGCTTTGTTGCCTGGCTGTGGGGCTCTGGCTGTGGAGGCTCCCCACTGCCCGTTGATGCGGTCAGCCGCGCCTTGGCGAGTCGGAAGGCCATGACCAGCGCGGAGAGACCCGCCGTGGTGACGACGATGCGGCTGTGGGCCATGAGTTCATCGATCGCTGCCGACGATGCGACTGCGAGTGCCATCAGGAAAAAAGGATAGACCGAGAATCCAAGGGTGAAGTCTTCCACCAGTTCCGCGCTCAACGCGGATCGCAACCAGAGTCGGCGACCCAGCAGATAGATCATGCCCAGGACGGCGGAGATGATGTCGTGGGGGTTGCCATCAATGAGGTGCTGCATGGTGGGCGCGTCCTCATCAGATGGCCCCGTTGCGCCAGGCGTCCCAAACGGCAATGGCAGCTCCGGCCAAGGAGATCAGCACGTCGCCCGACAGGCTGTGCTGGAGGAAAAGCCCGCTGATCGTCACTGCGGCGACGGCGCCGAGGCCGGCCCGCTGGATCGCGTCGAGGAGCCGGTCGATCCAGTCACGTGGAGCGTCAGGCGGACGGCGATGACGAGCGCGGGTGGTCGCGGAAGGTGGAGGACGGGAGGACGAGAAGATCACGGCGGAACTCCTTGCGCAATCGGTGAAGAACATGTCGCCTACTGTGCCCGCTTGAATCCGTCACTCTTTCAAAACACAGGTCGACGGCTCTGAAAACGCTCGAACCTTGAGAAGTGTCAACTCATGACCCTCGGTCGTGAACCAAAGCGGTTTTCATTTGTACGCGTGGAGCGTGGTCCCGACGGCCTTGCGCCTCAATTGAACAGCGTGAGGTTCTCTGGCTTCGGCCTCGCAGGCGAGTTGTCCTGCGATGCTGGCGCTGGCACAGCCCGCCCGCGCGGCTTCGGCTCGACCTCTCCCGGCCGGCTGAGCTTCCCGACCCGCACGCCGAGCAGCCGCAACCGCTGGCTCAGGTCCACGCGCTTGAGGCACAGCCCAGCCGCGTGTCGGATCGACGCTGCGTCCTGCACCGGCGCGTCCAGGGTCAGGTCGCGCGTCACCGTGCGGAAACCTTCGAAGCGCAGCTTGATGCCGATCGTGCGTCCCAGGTAGCCCTTGCGCTGCAGGTCCGACGCCAGCTGCTCGCACAGCGCGGTGAAGATCCGCGACAGCTCCGGCCGGTCGCGCTTGGCATGCAGGTCGCGCTCGAAGGTCGTCTCGCGGCTGATGGACACCGGCTCGCTGTGGGTGACCACCGGCCGCTCGTCGAGGCCCCAGGCCGCCTCATGCAGCCAGGCGCTGTACCCCTCGCCGAAATGCTGCCGGAGCAGCTCCGGCGCCGTGGCCGCGAGCTCGCCGATCGTGTGGATCTCCAGGCTCTCCAGCTTCGCGCCGGCCTTCGGGCCGATGCCGTTGATGCGACGCACCGGCAGCGGCCAGATCTTCGTCGGCAGGTCCTCCATCATGATCAGCGTCAGGCCGTCGGGCTTGTCGAGTTCCGATGCGATCTTGGACAGCAGCTTGTTCGGCGTCACCCCGATCGAACAGGTCAGCCCGGTCGCGCGCTGCACCGAGTTCTTGATCTCCCGCGCGATCGCGCGCACGCCGCCCAGCGGGTCGTGACCGACCGCCTCGCGCGCGCCGGGCACATCGGTGAGGTCGATGTAGATCTCGTCGATGCCCCGGTCCTCGACCACCGGCGCGATCTCGCGCACCGCCGCCTTGAACAACCGCGAGAAGTGCCGGTAGGAGTCGAAGTCCGCCGGCAGCAGGATCGCCTGCGGCGCGCGCAGCGCCGCCTTCATCAATCCCATCGCGGAGAACACGCCCAGGTCGCGCGCCGGGTAGGTCGACGTCGTCACGACGCCGCGGCCGGTGTAGTCGGCCAGCTTGAAGAACTCGCGCGTGCCGTCGGGCCGCTCCTGCGGCGTGTGGGCGCGCCGGCCGCCGACCACCACCGGCAGGCCCTTGAGCTCCGGATAACGCAGCAGCTCCACGGACGCGTAGAACGCGTCCATGTCCAGATGGGCGATCAGGCGATCGGGCAGCGCTGGCGTCGGCTCGGCCATGCGAGGGATTGTGAGCGCCGGCGCTGACACTCGCTGTCAGCAGGACCGGCGACGGTCAGTGTCCGCAGCTCGTCGATCCACAGGCCGAGACGGTCTGCTCGCCCAGTTCGGCCTCCTCGGCCTTGGCATCGGCATTCCCCGCAGCCCGGATCGGATCGCGGCATTCGCCGGTCTTCGGATCGAAGCCGCGCTGTTCCATCGTGTAGACCAGCGCCGCGTCCATCATCTCGGCATGGCCGGGGAACCACTGCGACAGCTCGGTGCGCACGATGGCCAGCGGCTCGCGGTCGCCGAGGTCCTCGGCGTAGCGCACCACCTCGCGCATCACGTTCAGCACCATCGCATGCTGGCTGCTGTGGCAGTTCTCCGGCTCGAAGCCGGTCGCCGCCATCCAGCGCTCCTCCATCGCGAAGTGCTCCTCCGTGTGGGCGAGCAGTGCCTTGAACGCGGGCAGCGCGTCCTCGCCACGATCGAGCGTGTCGGCGTAGCGGTTCAGCAGCGTCACGAATTCCTCGTGCGTGTGGTCCAGCTCCGGCTGATTCAGCACGAGCTCGTCGGTCCAGGCCAGCGCGCTCATGGTCAGGCTTTTGCGACGGTGGAGGCGACGGCGGATGCGATGCCGTCGGTGCCGGATGCACCCAGGCGAGCACGGTGGCGCGCCACCTGCGCGCGGACCTGCGCCGGCGCCGTGCCGCCGAGGATGTTGCGCGCGTTCAGCGAGCCCGTCAGCGACAGCACCTCGTAGACGTCCTCGCCGATGCGCGGGTCGAATTGCCGCAGCGCCTCCAGCGGCAGCGCCGACAGGTCGATGCCCTGGGCCTGCGCCGTCTTCACCGCGTGCGCGACGATCTCGTGCGCGTCGCGGAAGGCCAGGCCCTGCTTGACCAGGTAGTCCGCCAGGTCGGTCGCCGTCGCGTAGCCCTTGAGCGCCGCACGTTCCATCGCGTCGGCCTTGACCGTCAGGCCGGCCATCATCTCGGCGAAGATGCGCAGCGTGTCGCTCAGCGTGTCGACGGTGTCGAACAGCGGCTCCTTGTCTTCCTGGTTGTCCTTGTTGTAGGCCAGCGGCTGGCCCTTCATCAGCGTGATCAGGCCCATCAGGTGGCCCACCACGCGGCCGCTCTTGCCGCGCGCCAGCTCCGGGACGTCCGGATTCTTCTTCTGCGGCATGATGCTCGAGCCGGTGCAGAACCGATCCGGCAGAGCGATGAAGCCGAACGCCTGGCTCATCCAGAGGATCAGTTCCTCCGACAGGCGCGAGATGTGCACCATGACCAACGTTGCCGCGGCGCTGAACTCGATCGCGAAGTCGCGGTCGCTGACGGCGTCCAGGCTGTTCTGCGCGACGCCTTCCATGCCCAGCGTGCGCGCGACGCGCTCGCGGTCCAGCGGATAGCTCGTGCCGGCCAGCGCGGCGGCGCCCAGCGGCAGGCGGTTCACGCGCTTGCGGGTGTCGAGCAGCCGCTCGACGTCGCGGGCGAACATCTCGACGTAGGCCAGCATGTGATGACCGAAGGCCACCGGCTGCGCGACCTGCAGGTGGGTGAAGCCGGGCAGGATCACGTCGGCGTGGCGCTCGGCCTGCTCGACCAGCACACGCTGCAGCTCGGCCAGCAGGCCGACCAGCGTGTCGATCTCGCCGCGCAGCCACAGGCGCACGTCGGTGGCGACCTGGTCGTTGCGGCTGCGGCCGGTGTGCAGCCGCTTGCCGGCCAGGCCGACCAGCGTGGTCAGTCGGGCCTCGATGTTCAGGTGGACGTCCTCCAGGTCCAGCTGCCATTCGAAGCGGCCCGAGGTGATCTCCTCGCGGATCTGTGCCATTCCCTTCTGGATCGCGGCGAGATCGTCCGCGCCGATGATCCCCTGCGCGGCCAGCATGTCCGCGTGGGCCAGCGAGCCCTGGATGTCGGCCGCCCACAGCCGCTTGTCGAAGTCGACGCTGGCGGTGTAGCGCTTCACCAGCTCGCTGACGGGCTCGGAGAACAGGGCGGACCAGGCTTGCGTCTTGTTGGCGAGCTGGTTGTCGGCGACCTGGGGATGGGAAGGCTGGTCAGTAGGGGAGGAGGACATCGGCTTGCAAGGCGTTACGACTTCGCGGCACCCCGGGCGTATCCGCATGGGAAGCGGGCGGACGCCTGGGTGAGAATGAGCCGCCGATTCTAAAGGGGCGCCGCCGTGGCGCCCGAGGGGCTGCAGTCGGAGGGCAGGACAGTGCGGGGACGGGAGGATCCGATGGCCACGAAGGCAACGAACGGGACAACGCCGGGGAAGGATCCGTCGCGCTCGACCCGGCCGTCGCGCGACGGGCTCGGGCCGACGCGGGCCACGGCGTCGTCGAACCCGCCGTCGACCCCGCCGTCGACCCCGCCGATGAACACGCAGTCTTCGGACAGCCGGCCGATGCCGATGCAGCCCGCCTGGGAGGAAACCCGTCTGGACGCGCGGCCGGCCGAGCCGCCGCGCCTGATCGACGCGCAGCGGCGCTTCGACGTCTGCCATGTCGGCCTGGTGATGCGCGCCGTGCTGGGCGTGCAGTTGGTGCTGTCGCTGGGCCTGGCGATGACGTCCGAGACGATGGCCCAATGGACCTGGGCGATGGGCGGCGCCTCGGTCGCGGCGCTGAGCGGCGTGCTGGCCTGGCTGCTGATCGTGTGCGCCTCCAAGCGTGTGCTGGCGCGGCTGCCCGAATGGGCGCAGTGGACGCTGCCGATCGTGCTCGGCGCGCTGTGCGCCCATGGCGGGACGCTGCTGCTGGAGGCGGTGGACATCGGCAGGCTCGGTGTCCTGCCGCGGGTCGCGGCCCTGCTGGCGGGAGCGCTGGCGGCCGGGGCGCTGCTGAGCTGGCTGAAGCTGCGCGAACGCGCCCAGGCGCCCGCCGACGCGCTGGCGCGGCTGGTGGAGCTCCAATCGCGCATCCGGCCGCACTTCCTCTTCAACACGCTGAACACCGCGATCGCGCTGGTGCGCGTCGACCCGAACCGCGCCGAGGAGGTGCTGGAGGACCTGGCCGAGCTGTTCCGCGTGGCGCTGGCCGACGCGGGCCCCACGGCCGAAGGCGTGCGGCTCGACCAGGAGGTCGAGCTGGCGCGGCGGTACCTGGCGATCGAGCAGCTGCGCTTCGGCGACCGGCTGCGGGTGCATTGGCAGCTCGATCCGCACGCCGCGGAGGCGCGCGTGCCGCCGCTGCTGCTGCAGCCGCTGGTGGAGAACGCCGTGCGCCATGGCGTCGAGCCCAACGACGGCGGCGGCGATGTCGACATCGTGACGCGCGCGCGCGGCAGCGAGATCGAGATCCGCGTCGTCAACACGGTCGGCCTGCCGTCGCGTGGCAAGGGGCACGGGCTGGCGCTGCGCAACGTGCGGCAACGGCTGCGGCTGATGCACGACGTGGCGGCGCGCCTGGAGGCCAGTCCCGGCGAGGGACGTTTCGTGGTGCGCATCGTGATGCCGCGCTGAGGCGGCCGTTCACGGGACCCCACGGGCAACGAGAGCAACGAGAGCAACGAGAGCAATGAGCACACCGGGACGGGAGGGAAGGACATGCTGACGCATCCGCCGCTGAAGGTCTTGATCGTCGACGACGAGCCGCTGGCGCGGCTGCGTCTGCGCGGGCTGGTCGAAGCCAACGAGGAGCCCCGCGCCGAGGTCGTGGCCGAGGCCGGCAGCGGCGACCAGGCGCTGGCGTGGCTCAAGGACCATGCCTGCGACCTGATCCTGCTCGACGTGCAGATGCCGGGCCTGGACGGGTTGGGGCTGGCGCAGGCGCTGCGCGGGCGCCCCTTCGCGCCGGCCATCGTGTTCGTCACCGCGCATGCGCAGCACGCGCTGCTGGCCTTCGAGCTGGAGGCGCTGGACTACCTGACCAAGCCGGTGCGGCGCGAGCGCCTGCAGGCCAGCCTGGCGCGGGCGATGCAGCGCATCGACGAGCGGACGGCCGCCAAGGCGCGCGAGGAGCGCGACGCCAACGGGCAGGAGTCGTCGTCGGGCGCCGAGACGCCGGTGATCAACATCACCGAGCGTGGACGGCTGCTGCGCGTGCCGCTGGCCGAGGTGCTGTATTTCAAGGCCGAACTCAAGTACCTCACGCTGCGCACCGCGACACAGAGCCATGTGATGGACGGCTCGCTCAGCGACCTGGAGCAGCGGCTCGGCGACCGCTTCCTGCGCGTGCACCGCAATGCGCTGGTCGCGCGGTCGGCCGTGCGCGAACTGGAGCGCCACGTGCCCACCGACGGCCCCGCCGACGGCGATGGCGAGAACGGCGGCGAACTCGGCTGGGCGGTCCGCATCGCCCATGTCAACGAGTGGCTCGCCGTCTCGCGACGGCAGGTGGCGGCCGTGCGCGAGGCGCTGGCGGGGCAGCGCTGAAGCGCTGATCCGTTCCCGCCCGACGCCTCGGCCTGTGTTGCTCAGCCGGTGTTGCGCAGGCCGGCGGCGATCCCGTTGATGGACAGGTGGATCCCGCGCTGGACGCGCTCCAGTCGAGGATCTTCCGCGCGCTTCTCGGCCGGGATCGCGCGGTAGCGTCGCATCAGCTCGACCTGCAGATGGTTCAGCGGGTCGATGTACGGGAACCGGTGTTCGATCGAACGCGCCAGCGCCGGATTGGCCGCGAGGCGGCCGCTCTCGCCGGTGATCAGCGCGATGGCTTCCTCGGTGCGCGCGAACTCGGCCTCGATCGCGCCGAAGATCTTCTTGGCGAGGCGCTTGTCCTCGACCAGCTCCAGGTAGCGGCGCGCGATGTCGAGGTCGGCCTTGGCCAGCACCATGTCCAGGTTGGACAGCAGCGTCTTGAAGAAGGGCCACTGCTTGTGCATGCGCTTGAGCAGCGCCAGCTTCTCGTCACGGCCGGACTTGTCCCTGCCCAGGAACTCCTGGATGCCGGAGCCGAAGCCGCACCAGCCCGGCAGCGTGATGCGCGACTGCCCCCAGCTGAAGCCCCAGGGGATCGCGCGCAGGTCCTCGATCGCGCGCGTGGCCTTGCGCGAGGCGGGACGCGAGCCGATGTTGAGCTCGGCGATCTCGCGGATCGGCGTCGTGGCGAAGAAGAAGTCGGCGAAGCCCGGCGTGTCGTAGACCAGCCCGCGGTAGGCCGCGAAGCTCGCATCCGACAGCGCCTGCGCCGCGGTCATGAAGGCCTGCGGCGCCGTCTTGGTCGGATGCAGCAGCGTGGCCTCGAGCGTCGCGGCGACCAGCGTCTCCAGGTTGCGCCGGCCGATCTCCGGGTTGGCGTACTTGGAGTTGATGACCTCGCCCTGCTCGGTCAGCCGGATCTGGCCGTTCACCGTGCCGGGAGGCTGCGCGAGGATGGCCTGGTAGCTCGGACCGCCGCCGCGGCCCACCGTGCCGCCACGGCCGTGGAACAGGCGCAGCGTCAGCGGCCCCTGCTGGCGCAGCTCGTCGAAGAGCTGCACCAGCGCGATCTCGGCGCGGTACAGCTCCCAGCTGCTGGTGAACACGCCGCCGTCCTTGTTGGAGTCGGAGTAGCCCAGCATGATGTCCTGCTCGCCGCCGGAGCGCCGCACCAGCGCGGCCATGCCGGGCAGCTCGTAGAAGCCGCGCATGATGCCGGGGGCGTTGCGCAGGTCGGCGATGGTCTCGAACAGCGGCACCACGATCAGGTCGCTGACCGCGTCGCCGTCGAGCGTGCCGCGCAGCAGGCCGACTTCCTTCAGCAGCAGCTGCACCTCCAGCAGGTCGCTGACGTCCTCGGTATGGGAAATGATGTAGTGGCGCAGCGCCTCGCGGCCGAAGCGCTTCAGCGACTCGCGCGCGGTCTCGAAGATCGCGAGCTCGCCCAGCGCGCGCTCGCTGTACTCGGCGCCCAGCACCCGCAGCGGGCGCGTCTGGTTCAGCAGGTCGACCAGCAGCGCGCGGCGCTCCTGCTCGCCCAGGGCCGAGTAGTCCTCGCAGACGCGGGCGTTCTTCAGCAGCTCGACGACGGTGAGCTCGTGCTGGTCGCTGCTCTGGCGCAGGTCCAGCGTCGCCAGGTGGAAACCGAAGACCTGCACCGCGCGGATCAGCGGCTTGAGCCGCGGCGCGATCAGCGCGTGCGCGTGGTGGCTCTCGAGCGAGTCCTGGATCACGCGCAGGTCCGCCAGCAGGTCCTCGGGCGACAGGTAGGGATCCTGCGGCGCGACCGCGTGCCGCAGCGCCTCGGTGCCGGTCAGCGATTCGAGCGTCGCGGCCAGGCGCGCGTACATGCCGGTCAGCGCGCGCCGGTAGGGCTCGTCCATCCGGTGCTCGTTCTGGTCGGGGCTGCGCTCGGCCAGGGCCTGCATCGCCGGCGTGACGCCCGCCAGTCGCAGCGAGATCGACAGTTCCGCGCCCAGCTCGTGCAGCTCGGTCAGGTAGTGGCGCAGCGCCAGCTCGCTCTGGCGACGCAGCGCCAGGCGCATCGTGTCGGCGGTGACGTTCGGGTTGCCGTCGCGGTCGCCGCCGATCCACTGGCCCATGCGCAGGAAGGGCGGCACGTCCTCGCCCGGCAGCGCCTCTTCGAGTTCGGTGTAGAGCTTGGGGATCTCGCGCAGGAAGGTCGCGTGGTAGTAGCTCAGCGCGTTCTCGATCTCGTCGGCGACGGTCAGCTTCGAGTAGCGCAGCATCCGCGTCTGCCACAGCTGGGTGACGCGGGCGCGGATCAGGAGTTCGTTCGCGGCCAGCTCGCGTTCCGTGTGCAGGCGGTCGCGCGCGCCGACCAGCTCGGCCACGGCGCGCTCGGCGTCCAGGATGCTCTTGCGCTGCACTTCGGTCGGGTGGGCCGTCAGCACCGGCGACACGAAGCCGTGCGCCAGCGTCTTGGCCACTTCCGCCGGCCGCACGCCGGCGTCGAACAGCCGCTCCAGCGCGTAGCCCAGCGAGCCCGGCTGCAGCGAGCCCTCGCGCTCGTGGACTTCGCGGCGGCGCACGTGATGGCGATCCTCGGCGATGTTGGCCAGATGGGAGAAATAGCTGAACGCGCGGATGACGCTCACCGTCTGCTCACCCGACAGGCCCTTGAGCAGCTTGTCCATCTGCTTGCCGGCCTGCGCATCACGCTTCAGGCGGAAGGCGACCGACAGCTGGCGCACGCGCTCCACCAGCTCGTAGGCCTCGCGGCCTTCCTGCTCGCGGATCACCTCGCCCAGGATGCGGCCCAGCAGGCGGATGTCGTCCATCAGCGGCTGGTTCTTGTCCTTGATCGTCCGGATCGAGCGGGCGCCGGCCGCTGCCTTGGCGGAGCTCCTGGCGGAGGGCTTGGCCGCCGGCTTCGACTTCGATTTCGACTTCAACGGGATGCCCGGCTTGGGGGCAGGTGTTGCGGCCGGCTTGGCGCGGGCCTGGGTAGCGGCCTTGGCTCGGGACTTCGAGGCGGGGGAGGATGCGGGGGAGGAGGCGGGGGAGGAGGCGGAGGTGGTACTGGCGGGCATGGCGGCGTCAGAGGTTCGTCAGGGACCAGGGGGAGGGGGTGATGTAACGAAGTTACCTTCGGTTGACTTTAGCAGTTTCTTCGTGCGCGACTCGCCCGTCGGCGTGGTGCGAGCGCCGCGATCGGCGGCGATCTGCTCCGGGATCGCGCAAGTCATGCTTCGCGGCAAACGAGCTTCCCTCCACGGAGGGACGACAGCGGGCGCCGCTCGGCTAGCATGCCGCCCCATGAACCAAGAATTCGTGATCGCCACCCGCGAGAGCCGCCTGGCCCTCTGGCAGGCGGAACATGTGCAGGCCCTGCTCCAGGCGCGCGGCCTCGAGGTGCGGCTGCTCGGGATGACCACGCGCGGCGACCAGATCCTGGACCGCACGCTGTCCAAGGTCGGAGGCAAGGGCCTGTTCGTGAAGGAGCTGGAGACGGCGCTCGAGGACGGCCGCGCGCAGCTGGCCGTGCATTCGCTGAAGGACGTGCCGATGGAACTGCCGGAGGGCTTCGTGCTCGCGGCAGTGCTCGAACGCGAGGACCCGCGCGACGCGCTCGTGTCGTCGACCTACGACAACCTCGCTGCGCTGCCGCAGGGGGCATGCGTGGGCACGTCGAGCCTGCGCCGCGTGACGCAGCTCAAGAATTTGCGCCCGGACCTGCGCATCGAACCGCTGCGCGGCAACCTCGACACGCGGCTGCGCAAGCTCGACGAAGGCCAGTACGACGCGATCGTGCTCGCCGCCGCCGGGCTCAAGCGCCTGAAGCTGGACGGCCGCATCCGCCAGTACTTCGACGTCGACGAGATGATCCCGTGCGCGGGGCAGGGCGCCCTGGGCATCGAGATCCGCGCCGGCCAGGCGCCGCTGACCGCACATCTGGAAGCGCTGGCGCACCGGCCGACGTGGCTGGCCGCGGCCGCCGAGCGCGCGGTGTCCCGCGAGCTCGGCGGCAGCTGCTCGATGCCGCTGGCCGCGCACGCGGTCTGGGCGGCCGACGGACAACTGACGCTTTCCGTGGCCCTGGGGCACCCGATCGAACCGGAGCGGGCCCTCCTGCGGGCGGGCTCGCGGTCCACGGTGGGGGATCTCGCCGCCGCCGAAGCCTTGGGCATCGCCGCCGCCGCGGCGCTGCGCGAGCTCGGTGCCACCGAGTACCTGAAGGACGTCTGATGCCGGGCGCCGTCGCCCCGGTCCGCCTGCTCCTGACCCGTCCCCGGGCCCAGGCCGACGACTGGGCGAGACGCATGGCCGCCTTGGGCGTGGCGACCGCTTCGCTGCCGCTGATCGACATCGAGCCGGCCGGCGATCCCGCCCCCGTCGAGGCCGTCTGGTCGACCTTGCCGGCCATGGACCTGGCGATGTTCGTCAGTCCCAACGCGGTCGAGCATTTCTTCGACCACAGACCCGCCGGAGCCGTCTGGCCCGACCGGACCTGGGCGGCGACCGTCGGCCCGGGCAGCGCGCGGGCGCTGATCGAGCGCGGCGTGCCATCGGGGCGCCTCGTCCAGCCGCCGGCAGGCTCGGACAGCCTGGACTCGGAACATCTGTGGCCGGAACTGGTCCGCGTCGCGGGCGCGGACTGGTCCGGCCGCCGCGCCCTGCTGGTGCGCGGCGATGGTGGACGCGAATGGCTGGGCGACCGGTTGCGCGATGCCGGCGCCGAGGTGGCAGCCGTCAGCGTCTATCGCCGGGCCTGTCCCCCGTTGTCCGCGGAAACGGCCGCACTGCTGCGCGAGGCGCTGCAGGCGCCGGAGCGCCATGTCTGGCTCTTCAGCAGTTCGGAGGCGATCGGCCATCTGGAGGCCCTCGAAAAGGGGACGCGCCGCATGCGGGCGCCGGCCGCCGGGGACAGGCGGGAGGACCCGTCACCCGCCATTTGGGGACCTGTCCGCGCCCTGGCCACCCACGAACGCATCGCCGCCCGCGCACAGGCCCTCGGCGTGGGGCATGTGGTTTTGGTGCGACCGGAAGCGGAGGCCGTCGCCGCCGGGTTCCGGATGCTGTCAGGGTCCACCCTAGAATCGCCGACGTGAGCGAGACCACCACCCCAGCGGCCGACGTTCCGTCGCCCCACAAGCCCGCCCGGCAATCCGGCGCCACCTTGACCCAGGCCGTCGTGGCCTGCGTCGGTCTGGTGGCCCTGCTGGCCCTCGGTCTGGCCTGGCAGAGCCAGCAACGGCTCAAGCAGGTCGAACAGGAGCTCGTCCGGCGCCAGGACAGCAGCCAGAGCGAGGCCAATATCGCCCGCGACCAGGCCCGCCAGGCGCAGGACCTCAGCCGCGACACCGCGGCCAAGGTCGCGTTGCTGGACGCGCGCCTGGGCGAGGTCGCCGTGCAGCGGGAGCAGCTCGACACGCTGATGCAGTCGATGAACCGGTCGCGCGACGAGAACGTGGTCGGCGACATCGAGTCCTCGCTGCGCGTGGCGATGCAGCAGAGCACCATCACCGGCAGCGTCGAGCCGCTGGTGGCCGCGCTGAACCAGTCCGACGTGCGCCTGGCCCGCTACAAGCAGCCGCGCCTGGAAGGGGTCCGTCGCGCCGTGACGCGCGATCTCGAACGCATCAAGGCGGTCAGCGTCATCGACGTGTCGACGCTGACGATCAAGCTGGACGAGGTGGTGCGGCAGGTCGACGACCTGCCGCTGCTGGCCGTCGCCCAGCCCGGGCAGGATCCGTCCGGTGCGTCCGCCATCCCTGCCGCGCAACACCCGACCCCGGCGCCCGCCGGCGTGAAGACCGCGGCGTCGCGCAAGCCTGCTTCCGCGGCGTCCGCGGGCGCCTCGCAGGCCGGTGATGAGGGTGAGGCCGGCTGGTGGACCCGTCTCTGGGACCAGGCCGGCGATCGCTGGACGACGCTGTCCGGCGACATCTGGCGCGAGGCCCGCGGCCTGCTGCGCGTGACCCGCATCGACCACCCGGAGGCCGCGCTGATCGCGCCCGAGCAGGCCTTCTTCCTCCGCGAGAACCTCAAGTTGCGGCTGTTGAACGCCCGGCTGGCGCTGCTGAGCCGGCAGTTCGACACCGCCCAGGTCGACCTGCGCGAGGCGCAGGCGATGCTCGAGCGTTATTTCGACGCGCGCTCGCGCAAGCTGACCCAGACGACGGAGTTGCTGCGGCAGGTGCAGGGCCAGTCCCGGCAGGTGAGCGTGCCGCGCCCCGACGACACGCTGGCCGCGCTGAGCGCGGTCGCGCGCTGAGGAGATCGCCATGCGCATGGTGATCTGGCTGGTGCTGCTGTTCGTCGCCGCCGTCGTGGCGGCGCTCACGCTGGGCAACAACGACGGCCTCGCCAGCTTCTACTGGCGCGGCTGGCGCATGGACCTGTCGCTCAACCTGTTCCTGCTGCTGCTGGTGGCGGGCTGCTTCGCGCTGATGACGCTGATGCAGACGCTGGACGCGCTGCTGACCCTGCCCAAGCGCGCGCGCCTGTGGCGCATGGCGCAGCGCGAGCGCAGCGCCCAGATCGCCTTGCGCGAGGCCTGGGCGGAATACTTCGGTGCCCGCTACAGCCGTGCCCAGAAGGCGGCGCAGCGCGCACTGGCGATCCAGGCGCAGACACCCGACCTGGCGCAGGACGGCGCCTTCATGGCGCTGGCGCACCTGGTGGCCGCCCAGAGCGCCCACCGACTGCAGGACCGGCGCAACCGCGACGAGCACCTGCGCCAGTCACTGCAGGTGGCGGCGACGTCGGCGGGCGCCCGCGTCCAGGAAGAGGGCGCGAGACTGCTGGCCGCCGAATGGGCGCTCGACGATCGTGACGCCGCCCGCGCGCTGGGCCTGCTGGGCGAACTGACGCCGGGCGTCGCGCGCCGGACGCAGGCGCTGCGGCTGAAGCTGCAGGCCAGCAGGCTCGCGCATGAGCCGCTCGAGGCGCTGCGCACCGCGCGTCTGCTGGCCAAGCACCAGGGCTTCTCGAAGGCGGCCGCGCAGGGCCTGTTGCGCTCGCTCGCCTGCGAGGCGCTCGACGCCGCGCGCGACATCGATCAACTGCGCGGCATCTGGCAGCAGCTGGATGCCTCGGACCGGCGCGATGTGTTCGTGGCCTCTCGTGCCGCGAACTGCGCGGCGGGTCTGGGCGCGCCGGAGGACGGTCGCGGCTGGCTGCGGCCGTTCTGGGAGTCGATCGCGGAGCAGGGCGCCGACGAGCGCCAGGCGCTGGCCGAGGCGCTGGTGCTGTGCATGCCGGGCCTGGGACCGGAATGGCTGCAACGGCTGGAAGGCGCGGTGCAGCGGTTCCCGCGCGACGGCACGATGGCCTTCGCACTGGGGCACGCGCTGGCGGAGCGTCAGTTGTGGGGCAAGGCGCGTCTGATGCTCGAGCAGGCGGCGGAGGATCGCGAACTGACCCTCAACGCCCGCCGCCGCAGCTGGCTGCGATTGGCGGAGATGGCCGACCAGGACGAAGACTCGGAACGCCGCGCCCGCTGCTACGAGGCTGCAGCGCGTCTCGGATGAGGTTCTGGAGTGCCGTCGAGGCCCCCGGGGGAGGGGATTCATCCTGCCGCGACCGGCGCATGAATGAATTTTTTGTCGAGATACTTGCAGACCCTCAAAAACACATGCTATAGTCGCAGTCTTTCAGCGGCTGTAGCTCAGTTGGATAGAGTACTTGGCTACGAACCAAGGGGTCGTGGGTTCGAATCCTGCCAGCCGCACCAGAAAAACTGTTGAATGTCCGGGTCACCGGAGATTCGGCAAGCAAAAGAAGAAGTAACAACAAAAACCTGGGATCGCTTCCACGACGGCGGTTCCTGATCAGTAGAAGTCGAGCGGCTGTAGCTCAGTTGGATAGAGTACTTGGCTACGAACCAAGGGGTCGTGGGTTCGAATCCTGCCAGCCGCACCAAATAGAAAGCCAGCGTTGAAAGACGCTGGCTTTTTTCTTTGCCCGAAAGATTTCCGGCCTCATGCCCGAACTGGTTTGAATGGCCGGGTCCGGTTATCTGGGGCGAATATCGTCCGGGTCGGATAACTCCTGCTGGATATCCATGCCGGTCGCCGACGGGCCCGGTCTCGCCGGCGTCCGCGACAGTTTCGGCGCCGGCATCGGCCACGCCAGTCCGTCCTGCATGAAGAAGTTGCGACGAGCCTGTTGGTGCGGATGCAAGGGCGCTTCGGCGGCGGTCAGCACCGGCGCGGCGCAGGCGTCGCTGCCGTCGAAGACGCCGACCCAATGCGCGAGCGGTGCCTGCCGGATCCGCGCGGCCACCGCGTCGCGCAGGACGGGCCATTGCGCCGGATCGTCCTGCGACGGCGCCGGGAGGCCCAACCGCGCCATGAGCTCCTGCTGAAAGGGCGCCTCGATGGCGCCGAGCGACAACCATCGGCCATCCGCGCATTCGAAACAGTCGTAGAAGTGGGCGCGGTGCAGGAAGAGGTTGCGCGAGGGCTCGTCGTCCCAGCGGCCGCCGGCCCGCAGGGCCTGGATGAGCGTTCCCATGTAGCCGACACCGTCCAGGATCGCCGCGTCGACGACCTGTCCGCGACCGGAGCGTCGCGACTCCCACAGGGCGCACATCAGGCCGAAGAGCATCGTCAGTGCGCCGCCGCCGATGTCGCCGAGCAGGGTGGCCGGCAACGCCGGCGCTTGACCCTGACGTGCCGCAAAGGGCATCAGGCCGCTCAGCGCGACGTAGTTGATGTCGTGGCCGGCGCTGTGCGCCATCGGTCCGGTCTGGCCCCACCCGGTGAGCCGGGCGTAGACCAGCGACGGATGCGCGGCCAGCAGCGTGTCGGGACCCAGCCCGAGCCGTTCCATGACACCGGGCCGGAACCCTTCGATCAGCGCGTCGCTGCGCGAGACCAGGTCGCGTACCCGGGCCAGGCCGGCGGGCGATTTCCAGATCCGCCTGCACGACGGTCTTGCCGCGATTCAGCGCCGCGCCGCCGCCCAGCCTCGACTCGCCGCCCGGGCGTTCGACGACGGTCACCTCGGCGCCGAAATCGGCCAGTACGAGCCCTGCGAACGGCGCGGGTCCGATGCCGGCGAACTCCAGGATCCTCAGCCCGCTCAACGGACCGCCCGTGCCGGCATCCATGGTGTCGCTCATGCCCTTCCTTTCCCGGGAATCCCGGCTCGCCACACCATAACGCGTCGGTGCGCGGGTCTCTGTGCGCCTGCGCGAGGATGCCGCCGTGGCACGACACAATAGCCGCCATGAGCAAGGCATTCACGAAGGAAACCGACAGCGACGACGATGACGACGGCCCGTCGCTGCCCGCGTTGCCGCAGGGCTCGCGCAACTACATGACGCCGGCGGGATACGCCCGGTTGCGTGCCGAGTTCATGCAACTGCTGGATGTCGAGCGCCCCAAGATCGTCGAGATCGTCTCCTGGGCCGCCAAGAACGGCGACCGCTCGGAGAACGGCGACTACCTCTACGGCAAGAAGCGCCTGCGCGAGATCGACCGCCGCCTGCGCTTCCTCACGAAGCGCCTGGACATCGCCGAGGTCGTCGACCCCAGCGCCCATCACGGCAGCGACCAGGTGTTCTTCGGCGCGACGGTGACCTATGCCAACTCGAAAGGCGAGGAGCGGACCATCACCATCAAGGGCATCGACGAGTCGGACAGCCTGGCGGGCGAAGTGAGCTGGGTGTCGCCGATCGCCCGCACGCTGCTCAAGGCACGGGAGGGCGATGAACTGCAGTTGGTGACACCGGTCGGTGTCGAACCGATCGAGGTGGTGGAAGTGCGCTACCCGGAACCGGGCTGATCCTGGCGATCAGGGCTTGACGCGCCAGGCGCGCATCACGGCGCTCGAGCGCTTGAGCGTGCGCAGCGCGTCTGCCAGATGCAGACGGTCGCGCACCGCCAGCAGCAGCGTCATCTCCGCCGTCTCGCGCTGCTGCGAGTCGTCGCTCATCGCGATGTGGGTGATGTCGGCCTCGGCGCTGCTGACCGCCGTCGCGATCTGCGCGAGCACGCCCTTGCCGTTGCGCATCAGCACGCCCACCTCGGCCTCGAAGCTGCGGGTCAGTTCCTCGCCCCAGCCCACGGCGATCCAGTGCTCGCTGTCGCGCTGGAACAGGCGTCTTCCGACCGAGCATTCGGCCGTGTGCACCACCAGGCCCTCGCCGCGGCCCAGGTAGCCCTTGATGTCGTCGCCGGGAATCGGCCGGCAGCAGGTGGCCAGCCGCACCGATGCGCCCTCGCTGCCGTCGATCAACACCTGGCCCTGCGACGGCGCGTCGTCGGTGGCGAACCGCCCCATCGTCAGCAGCACCGCGTCGGGCCGCTGCCCCTGGTCGGACAAGGTGCGCGCCAGCTTCTTCGCGACGATGGTCGCGATCTTGCGGCCCAGGCCGATCTCGACGAGCAGTTCGTCGACCTGCCGGTTGCCCGCCCAGCGTGCCAGGTCCTGCCACAGCGCGGCGGCGGTCTCGTCCTCGGGCTGGAGGCTGGGCAGCGCCAGGCCTTCCGCACGCAGCGCCTGCGCCAGCATCTTGTGGCCGAGTTCGCGCGACTCCTCCTGCTCCAGGTTCTTCAGGAAGTGCCGGATCTTGGAGCGCGCCCGGCCGGTGCGCACGAAGCTCAGCCACGCCGGATTCGGTCGCGCGCCGGCGGCGGTGACGACCTCGATCACGTCCCCGCTGCGCAGTTCGGTGCGCAGCGGCACCGGTTCGCCGTTGACTTTCGCCGCGACGCAATGGTCGCCGACGTCCGAGTGGATCGCGTAGGCGAAGTCCACCGGCGTCGCGCCCTTGGGCAGCGCCATGATCTTGGACTTCGGCGTGAACACGTAGACCGCGTCGGGGAACAGGTCGATCTTGACGTGCTCCAGGAACTCGGTCGCGTCGCGTGTCTCGTCCTGGATGTCCAGCAGCGACTGCAGCCAGCGCGATCCCAGCTGCTGGGCACCCTTGGTGTCGCCCTTGCTCTTGTACAGCCAGTGGGCGGCCACGCCCTTCTCGGCGACCATGTGCATCGCCTCGGTGCGCATCTGGAATTCCACCGGCGTGCCCAGCGGGCTGACCAGCGTCGTGTGCAGCGACTGGTAGCCGTTGGGCTTGGGGATGGCGACGTAGTCCTTGAAGCGCCCAGGCTGCGGCTTGTAGAGCTGGTGCAGCACGCCCAGCGACCAGTAGCACTGGGGCAGGTCCTGCACGATCACGCGGAAGCCGAAGATGTCGCTCACCTGCGCGAAGCTCAGGTGCTTCTCTCTCATCTTCTTGTAGATGCTGAACAGCGTCTTCTCGCGGCCCTGGATCTCGACGCGCAGGTTGGCCTCGGAGAAGGCCTTCTGCACGTCGCGCTCGATGCGGGACACCAGGTCGCGACGATGGCCGCGGGCCTTGCCGACGGCCTTGGCCAGCGCACCGTGGCGCCAGGGGTGAATGTACTGGAACGACAGTTCCTGCAGTTCGCGGTAGATCTCGTTGAGGCCGAGCCGGTGGGCGATCGGGGCGTAGATGTCCAGCGTCTCGCGGGCGATGCGGCGGCGCTTGTCGAACGCCATGTGCTGCATCGTGCGCATGTTGTGCAGGCGGTCGGCCAGCTTGATCAGGATGACGCGGACGTCCCGCGCCATCGCCAGCAGCATCTTGCGGAAACTCTCCGCCTGCGATTCCTCGCGGGTCGAGAACTGCAGCTTGTCCAGCTTGGTCAGGCCGTCGACCAGTTCGGCGGTCGGCGCCTCGAAGCGCTCGATCAGCTCGGTCTTGGTGACGCCGCAGTCTTCCATCGCGTCGTGCATCAGCGCGGCCATGATGGCCTGGGCGTCCAGGCGCCAGTCGGCGCACAGGCCGGCGACGGCGATCGGATGGGTGATGTAGGGCTCCCCGCTGGCCCGGAACTGGCCCAGATGGGCCTCGTCGGCGAACTTGTAGGCCTCGCGGATGCGCTTGACGTCGGCCTTGGGCAGATAGTGCAGGCGGTCCACGAGCGCGTCGAACGAGGACGCCTCGCCGGCCGTGTCCGGCGTGGCCTTGGGGCCGGCCAGCCCGGTCAGGCCTGGAATGTGAGCGGTTGCGAAGGAGCGGAGACCCATGCGGTGCAATTTAACCGATGGCGCCAGGGGTTTCCGGCGAGTGGGCATGCGGCTTCGACCCCGCTTCAGGCCCCGGGTTAGGGGTTTTTCCCTATCAAGAAAATGCGAAACACTCGGATCGGGGCCTAAAGTCCGGATAGCGCCCGCCGATAAACCGAACATGCCCTGGAAGGGCGTTGGCCCGGGACGGTGTTCCGGACCCGGCATCCGCTGGCCGAAATGTGCGGACACCTCGTGGGAGGCTCGCCATGATTCCTGTTTCCAACAACACAACGACATTGAACGGTCCCGGTGCAACCACCGGGCAGTCGGCGCGCGTGCGCGAGGCCGGCGTCGACGATTCCTCGACCGCTTCGCAGGTCGAGGCTTCCGCCGTGGTGAGCCTGTCGCCGCAGGCGGCAAGCCTGGCCGCGTCCAGCCTGTCCAGCGCCGCCACGCCCGCCCAGGCGGCCACCGGGCTCGCGACGGCGGTGCGCACAGCGACCGCGCAGCCGGTGACCGCCGCGCCCGCCGCGCCGGCCACCCAACTGGTGACGGCTCAGCCGACGACGCCCCAACCGGCGGCGGCCCAGGCTCCCGCTCCGGCCCCCGCTGCTGCCGCGCCCGCGACGGTGACGGCGCAAAGCACGTCCTTCCAGCCGTCGAATGCCCGGGCCGCCGTGGTGTCCCGGGACGAGAAGTTCCCCGAGCCGATCAGCCTGGTGCCCAACCTGGTCTATGCGGAGGCCGATTCGGACCAGAACGGCGTCATCTCCCCGTCGGAGCGCCGGTCGTACGACGTCCTCCATCCCACGCTGGGCCAGCGCCCGGCCGACGTGCCGCCCAAGCGCGTCGTCGATGCCGAGTTGCGCGAATACACCTCGATCGCCAACAACCGGTTCTGAGCGCATCGACGGACATCGCCCGATAGGGGGATCCGGGACGGACTCCCCTTCCGAGGGCCCTCCTCAGTCGGGTATGCATCGCGCGTTCCAGCGCGCAAAGTGGACTCCATCGCGGCTCCCTACGAGCTGCCTGTCGTTGAAGGAGTCAGCCATGCACTTCGCCGAAATCGAAACCGGGGACTACCGCATCTATGCCGGCGCGATCGAGCGCCCGCGCCAGTTCGGCTATGTGGCGGCGGTCGTCGTGGTGCGCACCGGGCTCAGCGAGGCGATGAACAAGCGCGAGGCCTTCCGGGACGAGAACCTGGCGGGGGCTACGGTTGGGCGACGCCGGCGGAAGCGCTGCGCTTCGCCATCAACGCAGGCAAGGAAGCCGTGATGTGCCGGATCGGGATGTACGCATGAACGCGCCGTCGTTGCGTGCCGAGACGCGTGCCGAGACGCGTGCCGATAGGCGCGCCGACATGGTCGCTGACATCGGAGCCGACATCAGGGCCGACATCGGAGCCGAGAGCACGGGCCCCGCCGCCATGGCTGAGGAGGACCTGTTCGAGGACTTTCTCGCCTCGCTGCCCCGGGTCCATGCGGCGCCCACCCCGCAGCGCGGTGCGATTGCCGGCCCGGCCTTCGTGGCTCAAGCGGCTCATCCCGTGCTTCGTCGCGTCAGCGCCCGCCCGTGCTTGGATCGCTGCGACAGGGCCGCTATCGTGCGGCCATGTCGACCCCGGTCCTCCCTGTCAGCCCGCCAGCGCCCTCGCATCCGGCCTGGCATGGGTTCGTCTCCTACCTGACGCCCCAGCGGGTCCTGCTGGCCCTGGCGCTGGCCACCGTCTTCGCGCTGGCGCTGCAACCGATCTTCATCACCCCGTTCCCGGTGCTGCTGGGGCGGACGATGTTCGTGGGGATGCTGGCGCTGCTGGCGTTCTCCGCGGCCGGACAGTGGCCGCGCCGATTGCCCCGATGGTGGGCGCGCTGGCTGTTCCAGGTCGTTGTCGTTGCGGCGGCGGTGCCGCTGGCCACGCTCGCGGTCTACATGGTGGCCGTCGGTGGCGACTTTTCCAGCTTCGTCGAGTCCGAATCGCGGATGCTCGGCTTTCTCTGGATCGCGGGTTCCGGCCTGGTGGTCGGACCGTTGCTCGCGATGGGGGCGCTCTACCGCCAACGGGACGCCGAAGCCCGCAACCAGGCGCTCAGCTTCGAGCTCGAACGCAGCGAGCTGGAACGTCAGGCCCTGGATGCCCGGTTGCGGCTGCTGCAGGCGCAGGTCGAGCCGCATTTCCTGTTCAACACGCTGGCCAACGTCCGCGCGCTGGTCGAGACCGGTTCGCCGCAGGCCGCGCCGGTGTTGCGCAGCCTGATCGCCTACCTGCGCGCGGCGATGCCACGGCTGCAGGGCGATGCCACGACGCTGTCGGATGAAGTCGCGCTGGTCCGCGCCTACCTCGAGCTGATGCATCTGCGCATGCCGGACCGGATGGACTACCTCGTCGACCTGCCGCCGGAACTCGGCAACCTGCGCTTCCCGCCGATGGCCTTGCTGACGCTGGTCGAGAACGCCGTGCGGCACGGCGTCGATCCGAGCGAGGAAGGCGGCCGCATCGAGCTGGGCGGTGCGGTGCACGACGGGCAGGTCCGGCTGTGGGTCAGCGATACCGGCGTCGGCATGACGCAGAGCATGGGCAGCGGCACCGGGCTGCGCAATCTGCGCGAGCGGCTGACGCTGTTCTACGGCCTCGGCGCCACCCTGACGCTGACCGAGAATCTGCCGCACGGCCTGTGCGCCGAAGTGCGCTTCACCCCGCAATGACATGAGCCCTGTACCGACTGCCCTGATCGCCGACGACGAACCGCTGCTGCGCGACAGCCTGCAGCGCAGCCTCGCCTTGCTGTGGCCGGAACTGCGCGTCGTCGCCCAGGCGCGAAACGGGCGCGAAGCGGTGGAGATGTTCGAGGTCCACCGACCCGACATCGCCTTCCTGGACGTCCACATGCCGGGCCTGAACGGGATGGAGGCGGCGCGACAGATCGCGCGTCAGGCGCAGGTCGTGTTCGTCACCGCCTTCGAGGCCTACGCGCTGCAGGCCTTCGAGCGCGGCGCGATCGACTATCTGGTCAAGCCGGTCGACGAGGTCCGGCTGGCCGACACGGTCGGCCGACTGAAGGAGCGTCTGGCCGAACGACCGCGTCATCCGCGGGGCGAGGGCAGCCAGGCGGCGCTGGAAGCCGTCATCGACGAGCTCGCCCGTCGCATGGCGCGCCCGCCGGGCGCCCTGGCGCCGGCCGCCGGTGGCCTGGCGACCGACACGGGGCCGCTGCAGTGGATCCGCGCGTCGGTGGGCTCGACGCTGAAACTGATCCCGGTCGACGAGATCCTGTTCCTGCGGTCGGACGAGAAGTACACCCTGGTCGTCACGGCCGAGGGGGAGGCGCTCATCCGCACGCCGATCCGCGAGCTGATCGAGCGGCTCGACGCGCAGCGTTTCGTGCAGGTGCATCGGTCGGTGGTCGTGAACCTGCACGCGATCAGCCACGTCACGCGCGGTCCCAACGAAACGGCGGACCTGCACCTGAAGGCCCGCCCCGAGGTGCTGCCGGTCAGCCGCAGCTACCTGCACCTGTTCCGGCAGATGTAAGGGCAGATATGAGGGCAGGGTGGGCGGACCTGGCGATCCGTCCCTGCCCGATCAGCGCCTGGGCTGTGCCTGCTCCAGCGGCTGCGGAGCGGCGGGCAGCGGCACCTGCTGCGCCTTGCCTTGCACGACGACGGGTTCCAGCTGCCACATCGGCGCGGCGACATTGACCATCTGCACGACGGCCATCACGGCCACGGCGATGATCGCCAGCATCAGCGCCGTGTGCATCGCACCGTCGGAAAACCGGTGCATCTCGCGTTCGTCGTTGGTCGAAGGCGTGCGTTGCGCCAACGCACGCCAGCCGTTCCACGCTTGAGAGAGTCGGGTGTCCATGGTCTCTGCTCCTCGTCGACAACCTGGATCAAGTCTAGGTCGCAGCCCGGAGCGCTTCCAGCGAGGCCGGACGTAAAGAGCGCGGCTCAGCCGCGCTTTTCCGCTGTCCGTCGCATGGACGGCCGACGGCTCAACGATGCAGCGTTTCGGTGCGGGTGTTCAGCCAGGCCAGCGCCTCGCCGTCGACCAGCGGGGCGAGGCGGCGACGCACTTCGGCGTGATAGGCGTTCAGCCACGCCAGTTCGTCTTCCGACAGCAGCGCCACGGCGATGCAGCGCGTGTCGATGGGACACAGCGTCAACGTCTCGAACGCCAGCATCTCGCCGAACTGCCCCTTTTCGGGGGTCTCGAGCGCCACGTTCAGCACCAGGTTCTCGATCCGCACCCCCATTGGCCGGGGCGGTACAGGCCGGGCTCGATCGACGTGATCATGCCGGGCTCCATGGCCATGTTCGCATCGGGCACGGCCTTCGAGATGCTCTGCGGGCCTTCATGCACGTTCATGAAATAACCGACGCCGTGGCCGGTGCCGTGGCCATAGTCCAGGCCGTGGGCCCACAGCGGGGCGCGGGCGATGGCGTCGAGCATCGGGCTCAGCGTGCCGCGCGGGAACGCGGTGCGCGACAGCGCGATCGTGCCCTTGAGCACCAGCGTGTAGTCGCGCCGGTGGTCGTCGGTGATGGTGCCGATCGGCCACACGCGGGTGATGTCGGTCGTGCCGCCGAGGTATTGGCCGCCCGAGTCGATCAGCAGCAGGCCGTTGCCGTCGATCTGGGAGAAGGACTCGGCCACCGCGCGGTAGTGCGGCATCGCGCCGTTGGCGTTGAAGCCGGCGATGGTCGAGAACGACAGGCCGACGAAGCCGGGGCGTCTGGCGCGCTCGGCGGTCAGACGCTCGTCGATGGTGAGTTCGGAGATCGCCTCGCCGCGCGCCAGCGCCGCTTCGAACCACGCGTAGAACGCGCACATCGCGGCGCCGTCCTGCTCCATCGCCTGGCGGATGAACTGTGCCTCGGCGGCGTTCTTGCGGCTCTTCAGCAGCGTGCTGGGGTTGATGGACTCGACAACGGAGGCGGAGGCCGGCAGGGCCTCGCGCAGGCCGAGCGTGACGCGGCGGGGATCGATCAGGACCTTGGCGTCCGCGGGCAGGGCACCCAGCGTCGCGCGGGTGTCCGCATACGGCGCGAGGCGCACGCCGTCGGCGGCGAGGCGCTGCTCGAGCGCCGCGTCGATCTTGCCGGGCTGCACGAACAGCGTCGCGCCGGTCTTGTCGAGCAGCGCATGGGCGAGGAACACCGGGTTGTAGGTCACGTCCGAGCCGCGCAGGTTGAACAGCCAGGCGATGTCGTCGACGCTGGAGATCAGGTGATGCGAGGCGCCGTGCTTCGCCATGCCTTCGCGCACCTGCTGGAGCTTGTCGGCACGGCTGACGGTGGCCTGGGGCGAGGCGTGTTCGTAGATGGGGGCGTCGGGCAGGCCGGGGCGGTCGTCCCAGGCCTGGTCGATGAGGTCGAGCCCGGTGTTGATCAGCACGCCCTTGGCGCCCAGTGCCGCGCGCAGTTGCTGCGCGACAGCAAGGCCGAGCACCTGGCCGTCGACGACCAGGGTCTGGCCGCGCTGCAGCGTGTCCGCGATCCAGGTGATGTGCTGGCTGGAGGCGCCGGTCGGGATCTTGAAGAGGGCGATGCCGCTGTCGGCGAGCTCGCGTTCGGCGGAGGTCCAGTAGCGGCTGTCGGCGAAGAGCTGGGCGTCATCCAGCGTCACGACCAGGGTGCCCATGGAGCCGGTGAAGCCGGAGAAGACTTCGCGGGCCTGCCAGCGGCGCGGCAGGTATTCGGAGAGGTGCGGATCGGCCGAGGGCACCAGGATGGCGTGGGCGCCGGCGTTGCGCAGCGCGTCGCGCAGTCGGGAGATGCGCAGCTTGATCTGGGAAAGGCGGGTATCCATGGCGGGCCTCGGCGGGTTGGCGGGCGTGGAACGCAGCGGCCGGGTGGGCCGCGCGCGTGAAGTCGCCGATTGTAGAAGTGACGCTTCCATGACTTCCGTCCGTCTAACATCGCGCGCTTGGAAAACAAGGGCGACCGGGAGGAGCGTGCGATGAAGATGTCTGGAGGAGCCGGTGGCGCCGGTGGGGCGCTTGGCGCCGTGCGTCGACGACTCACCGGCGGTCTGGTGCTGGGACTGATGGCGTGGGCGACGGGGACGCACGCGGCGGCCTCGCCCGCGTCCGAGGCGAGCGACGCAGAGCGGCTGCAGGCCGCCGTGCGTTTCGTCACCGCGCAGTTGGCGGCCGACGCCGATCCGAAGCAGATCCTGCAAGCGCGCGCGAAGCCTCGTGTCGCGCATGCGGGCGAGCCGCTGCAGGACTGCGACCTCACCGTGATCGTCCGTGCGATCGAGCAGCGAGGCGCGCCCGAACTCGAGGAAGGGCCGACCGGCGCGCCGGTCGTCGCGCGGGTGCCGGTGGTGGCGGAGCTGGTGTTCGTCGAGGCCGGCCTGGACGGCGGCCCGACGCCGCTGCTCGCCGGCGACAGCGCCTGCACCTTCGCCTACGAGCGCTTCGACGCGCAGCGCGCCGCCTTCGAGCCCGTCGAGACCTTCCGCCTGCGTCCGCACACGGCGGAGTTCCGCACCTGGGGCGAGGCGGCGGAGGTCTGGCGTGCCGGCGTACCGGTGGCGGGCGTACAGCCGCGCCGTTTCGTCGCGATCGATCCGGACAAGCGCTACGTCCGCTTCTGGGTGCGGGTGAACGTGGCCGATCCGGCGGCGGCCTACCGTCTCGCGCCGCAGTTCCCCCGCCACTGGCTGGCGCGCGACGCGGTGCCCAAGCTGGAGAACATCAACCTGCGCCAGGAAACCATCCTGATGGCCAAGCTGTCCGACCGCAACCCCGCCGCGCGCGGCGACGAACTCAAGAACGACCTGGTGCGCATGCAGGCGCAACTGAAGCAGGACCGCTGGCGCTTCGACCGGTTGAAGGCAGGACTCGAACGCCTGGAGGCGGTCGAGTCCTTCGCGGAACTGCCCAAGCCGTGATGCGCGACGCGAGCCTCCCGGCGACCGTCACGATCGCCGCGGGCTCAGGTGCCGGGTTTCACAGCTCCGTGCGCAGCGCCCACAACTCCGGGAACAGCACGACGTCCAGCATCTTGCGCAGATAGCTGACGCCACCGGTACCGCCGGTGCCGCGCTTGAAGCCGATGACGCGTTCCACGGTCGTGACGTGGCGGAATCGCCAGAGCCGGAAGGCGTCTTCCAGGTCCACGAGTTCCTCGCCCATCTGGTACAGGTCCCAGTGCGCCTTGGGATCGCGGTAGACCTCGAGCCAGGCGGCCTTGACGCCGTCGTCGGCGGAACGCGGCTGCGTCCAGTCCCGGGCTAGCGCTGCGGCCGGCACGTCGATGCCGCGGCGCTTCAGCAGGCGCAGGACTTCGTCGTACAGCGAGGGCGCCTCGTAGGCCGCCTGCACCTCGGCCAGCAGGTCGGCGCGATGGGCGTGCGGCTTGAGCATCGCGGCGTTCTTGTTGCCGAGCATGAACTCGATGCGGCGGTACTGCGCGCTCTGGAAGCCGCTGCTGTTGGAGAGGTAGGGCCGGATGGCCGAATACTCCGGCGGCGTCATCGTGCTGAGCACGTCCCACGCGTGGACGAGCTGCTCCATGATCCGCGACACCCGCGCCAGCATCTTGAAGGCCTCGGGCAGCTGGTCCGAGGCCACGTGCGTCACCGCGCCGTGCAGCTCGTGCAGCATCAGCTTCATCCACAGCTCCGAGGTCTGGTGCTGGATGATGAAGAGCATCTCGTTGTGGTCGGGCGAGAGCGGGTGCTGGGCGCTCAGCACCTGGTCCAGGCGCAGGTAGTCGCCGTAGCTCATGTCCTTCGAGAAATCGAGCTGCGCGCCTTCCTCGCGGACGATGGCCTCGCCGCCTTGCCCGGCTTCCTTCCCGGCGCCCGGTGCGGGCTGGTCGACGCCGTCCGGGGCTGTGCCGGATCCATGTCCCATCGGGCAACTCATGTCACGGCCGCCTTCCTGTTGAAGCGCGCCTCGCGCCATTCCCCGGTGGCCAGCACCTGATGCAGGTGCTCGACCGCGTCCCACGCGTCGGTGAAGCCGATGTACAGCGGCGTGAAGCCGAAGCGCAGGATGTGTGGCACCTCGTCGAGGCGCGCCGGATCCCCGGCCCGGAAGTCGCCGATCACGCCGCGCTCGATCAGCGCCTGCACGACCGCGTAGCCGGCCGTCTCGTGCAGCGGCGCCTTCAGCGCCAGGCAGACCTGGCTGCCGCGCTGCGCGGCATCGCGAGGCGAGACGACGTAGATGCCCTGTGCACCGCAGCGTTGCTCTGCCAGGCGCGCGAAGAGCTCGGTCAACGCGATCGACTTCTCGCGCAGCGCCGCCATCCCGCCGAACGGGTCGGCCGCGAGCAGCGTGTCGACGCCGCACTCCAGCGCGACCGTCGACAGGATCGCCGGCGTGCCGCAGATGTAGCGCTTGATGCCCGGCGCGGGCGCGTAGTTCGAAGTGAACTGGAACGGCGACGCGTGGCCGAGCCAGCCCGACAGCGGCTGCCAGAAGCGGTCCGCATGGCGCGGATGCGCCCACACGAAGGCCGGCGCGCCGGGACCGCCGTTGAGGTACTTGTAGCCGCAGCCGATGGCGAAGTCCGCATCCGCGGCGTTCAGGTCGACCGGGATCGCGCCTGCGGAGTGCGCCAGGTCCCACACGGTCAGCGCGCCGGCCGCGTGGGCCGCGGCGGTCACCGCCGTCATGTCGTGCCGGCGGCCGGTGCGGTAGTTGACCTCGGTCAGCATCAGCACGGCGAGCCGGTCGTCCAGCAGGCCGGGGATCTCATCGACGTGGTCGACGAGGTGGAGCGTCATGCCGAACTGCTCGGCGAGGCTCTCCGCGATGTAGAGGTCGGTGGGGAAATTGCTGCGCTCGGAGACGACGACCGTGCGACGACCGTCAGCGTCGCCGGCCTTGACGATGCGCAGCGCCGCGCTCAGCACCTTGTAGAGGTTGAGCGAGGTCGAGTCCGCGACGATGGTCTCGCCGGGCTTCGCGCCGATCAGGCGGCCGATCTTGTCGCCGATGCGCGCGGGCAGGTCGATCCAGCCGGCGGTGTTCCAGCTCTTGATCAGGTCGCGACCCCATTCCTCGGTGATCACCTGCTGCACGCGCGCTGCGGTCGCCTTGGGCATCGCACCCAGCGAATTGCCGTCCAGGTAGAGCGTGCCCTCGGGCAGCGAGAACTGGTCCTTCAGCGGCGCCAGCGGATCGGCGGCGTCCAGGGCCAGGCAGTCTTGTCTTGTCGTCATCGATGTTCCAGATGAATTCGGAGAAGGGGTCACAGCGAGCCAGGTCACAGCGAGCGCAGCACCGCGCGCACCGGCGACGCGCAGGCGCCGGCCAGCTTGAGCGGCAGCGCGATCAGTTCGTAGTCGCCTTCGGGCACATCGTCAAGCACGAGGTTCTCCAGCACGCGCAGATCCAGGCGCAGCAACCGCTGGTGGCTGTCCAGCGTCTTGCTGGTCGCGGGATCGACGCTCGGCGTGTCCAGGCCGATCAGCTTCACGCCGCGCGCGGCCAGCCACTCGACGGTCTCCGGCGCGTAGGCACTGAACTCGGGATTCCAGACGGTATCGGCGCGCTCGTTGCAGCGCACCAGCACGCGCGCCGGCAGGTCCTGCGCGGCGTGTTCCAGATGCTCGACGCGGATCAGCGGTCCGCAGCCGATCGCATGGATCACGCGACAGGGGCCGAGGTAGGGATCGAGCGCCACTTCCGCCGCGCTCGCCACGCCGTCGGCGTAGTGCAGCGGGGCGTCGGCATGCGCGCCCACGTGCGGCGACATCGTGATCGCGCTCAGGTTCACCGGGCACTCCGGCGACAGGCGTGCGGTCCACGTCAACGCGTAGGGCTCGTCGCCGGGAAAGATCGGCGCGTCGGGCGCCACCACCGGCGAGATGTCCCACAGCGAACGTTGGGAGGATCGTGGGGGCGATCCTGGGGAGGATGGGCTGGTTGACTTCATCTGCTGCTCCTGCCGGGCCTTCGGCACGACGGCGCGCACCTTAGCGCGCGGTCCTGGACCGTGGTGTCGGTTAATTCCAACAAGGCCGGGTGCTTTGCGCAAGCCGCCCGGGGCGGCGACGTCGACGGGCTCAGGGTTATCTCGGGAAAGGCCGGTCGCCCATATCGTTGACACCTCAACTATCCAGGCCTAAAGTGATCCCGTCAAGCAGTCCTCGCCCGACGCTCGCCGGGCTTCCCACCATGCGTATCACCTGCATCGGCGGCGGTCCCGCCGGCCTGTACTTCGCGCTGCTGATGAAGCTGCAGGACCCGGCGCACGAGGTCACGGTGCTGGAGCGCAACCGCGCCGGCGACACCTTCGGCTGGGGCGTGGTGTTCTCGGACCAGACGCTGGCCGCGCTGCGCGAGGCCGATCCGAAGACGGCCGAGCAGATCCTGCAGTCCTTCAACCACTGGGACGACATCGCCGTCCACATCGACGGCCGCACGATGGTGTCCGGCGGGCATGGCTTCTGCGGCATCGGCCGGCGCAAGCTGCTGGACATCCTGCGCGAGCGCTGCGAGGAACTGGGCGTCGTGCTGCGCTACGAGACCGATGTGGCCGACGATGCCGACATCGAAGCCGACCTGATCATTGCCGCCGACGGCCTCAACAGCCGTCTGCGCCAGAAGTACGCCGCGACCTACCAGCCCGACGTCGATCTGCGGAGCTGCCGTTTCGTCTGGCTGGGCACGACCAGGCTCTTCGACGCCTTCACCTTCGATTTCCAGAAGACCGAGTGGGGATGGTTCCAGGCGCACGCCTACCGCTACGACGACACGCATTCGACCTTCATCGTCGAGACGCCGGAACACGTCTGGAAGGCCGCCGGCCTCGAGGACATGAGCAAGGAGGAGGGCATCGCCTTCTGCGAGCAGCTGTTCGCCAAGGTGCTCGACGGGCATCCGCTGATCTCGAACGCGTCGCACCTGCGCGGTTCGGCGCAGTGGATCCGCTTCCCGCGCGTGGTCTGCAAGCGCTGGGTGCATCACAACGGCCGCGCACCCGTCGTGCTGATGGGCGATGCGGCGCACACGGCGCATTTCTCGATCGGTTCGGGCACCAAGCTCGCGCTGGAGGACGCCATCGCGCTGGCGCGCGACATCGAGCGCCACGGCGGCGGCGTCGACAGCCTGTCCGCCGCGCTGGAGGAATACGAAGCCACGCGCGCCATCGACGTGCTGCGCATCCAGAACGCCGCGCGCAACTCGACCGAGTGGTTCGAGAACGTCGAGCGCCACGCGCGCCTGGCGCCGGAGCAGTTCGCGTATTCGCTGCTGACGCGCTCGCAGCGCATCTCGCATGAGAACCTGCGGCTGCGAGACGCGCGCTACGTCGGTGAGTACGAATCGTGGCTCTCGCACCGCGCGGGCCTGGACCGTGCCGCGCCGCCGATGTTCACGCCGTTCACGCTGCGCGGCGTGAGGCTGAAGAACCGCGTCGTCGTCTCGCCGATGGCGCAGTACTCCTGCGAGGACGGTTTACCCGCCGACTATCACCTGGCCCACCTCGGCGCCCGCGCGATGGGCGGCGCGGGATTGGTGTTCGTCGAGATGACCTGCGTGTCGCCCGACGCGCGCATCACGCCGGGATGCCCGGGTTTGTGGAACGACGCGCAACGCGATGGCTGGAAGCGCATCGTCGACCACGTGCACCGCAGTTCGACCGCGAAGATCGCGATGCAGCTTGGCCACGCCGGCGCGAAGGGCTCGACGCGCGTGGCCTGGGACGGCATCGACCAGCCGCTGGACGAGGGCAACTGGCCGTTGATCTCGGCCTCTCCGCAGCAGTACCTGGACGGCGTCAGCCAGTGGTCGCGCGAGATGACGCGCGCGGACATGGACCGCGTCAAGGCGGACTTCGTCGCCGCCACGCGCCGCGCGGCCGAGGCCGGGTTCGACTGGCTGGAGCTGCACTGCGCGCACGGTTATCTGCTGTCGAGCTTCCTGTCGCCGCTGACGAACCAACGTGTCGATGACTTCGGCGGATCGCTGCAGAGCCGCCTGCGTTATCCGCTCGAGGTCTTCGCCGCGATGCGCGCGGTGTGGCCGCAGGACCGGCCGATGTCGGTCCGGATCTCCGCGAACGACTGGGTACCCGGCGGCACGACGACCGACGACGCCGTCGCGATGGCCGAGGCCTTCAAGGCCGCGGGCGCCGACCTGATCGACGTCTCCTCCGGCCAGGTCAGCAAGCGGGAGAAGCCCACCTATGGCCGCATGTGGCAGACACCGTTCAGCGAGAGCGTGCGCAACCGCGCCGGCATCGCGACGATCGCGGTGGGCGCGATCTCCGAAGCGGACCACGTCAACAGCATCATCGCGGCCGGCCGCGCAGACCTGTGCGCGATCGCGCGCCCGCACCTGGCCAATCCGGCGTGGACGCTGACCGAGGCCGCGAAGATCGGTTACCTGTCGGGCCCCGGCCTGGACTGGCCCGCCCAGTACCTGTCCGGCAAGAGCCAGATGGAGCGCGAGTTCGAACGCCAGCGCGCCTCGGGCGGCGGGGCGGCTGCGCAGGAGCAGGCCAACAAGGCGCTCGGTGTCTGAGGCGGCGGTCATGACGACAAGCAACAGCGCGAGAAGCAATCGCGCCAAGGGATCCCCATGAGCAACAGGTACCCGCTCGAAGGACTGCACGCCGTCGTCACCGGCGGCGGCTCCGGCATCGGCGCCGCGATCGCGCAGGCGCTGATCGCCGACGGTGCGCGCGTCACGCTGATGGGCCGGCGCATCGAGAAGCTGGAGGAACAGCGCGACAAGCTGAACGTCGACGGCGGTCCGTCTGTCGAGCTGCAGGTCTGCGACGTCGGCGACGAGGCCAGCGTGCGCCAGGCCTTCGCTGCGGCGGTGGCCGCGGCCGGGCCGGTCGACCTGCTGGTCAACAACGCCGGGCAGGTCGAGACGGCGCCGCTCGCGAAGACCTCGCTGGACACCTGGCAGCGTCTGCTCAACGTCAACCTGACCGGCAGCTTCCTGTGCAGCCGCGAGGTGCTCCCGTCGATGACCGAGCGCCGCTTCGGCCGCATCGTCAACGTGGCGAGCACCGCCGCGCTGAAGGGCTACGCCTACGTCGCCGCCTATTGCGCGGCCAAGCACGGCGTGCTCGGCCTCACGCGCGCGCTGGCGCTGGAGACGGCACGCAAGGGCGTCACCGTGAATGCCGTCTGCCCGGGTTACACCGAGACCGACATCGTCGCCGGCGCGATCGACACCATCGTCGCCAAGACCGGCCGCACGGCCGACGAAGCGCGTGCCGAACTCGCTTCGGTCAATCCGCAGGGACGGCTGGTCGACCCGTTGGAAGTCGCGGCCTCGGTGGCCTGGCTGGCGCGTCGCGACAGCGGCTCGATCACGGGACAGGCGATCGCCATCGCCGGCGGGGAGGTGATGTGATGCGCGACGCTGCACGAGATGCCACCCCGGGGGCGGCGCGCACCGCGGCCAAGGGCACGGCGCCCGAGGTCGACGACGAGCAGGGCGCGGAGTTCGGCCCCGACCTCGAGTCCCGCATGCACGACGGCGACCACCAGGCCTTGCGGGTCTGGCTGCGCCTGCTGGCCTGCACCACGCGCATCGAGGACCAGATCCGCCAGCGCCTGCGCAACGACTTCGGCACGACGCTGCCGCGCTTCGATCTGCTCGCGCAACTCGAGCGCAGCCCCGACGGACTGACGATGCGCGAGCTGTCGCAGCGGTTGATGGTCACCGGCGGCAATGTCACCGGCATCACCGACCAGCTCGAAGCCGAGGGCCACGTCGTGCGCGAGCCGCATCCGTCGGACCGGCGCAGCGTCACCGTGCGGCTGACGCCTGCCGGGCGGCGCCAGTTCAAGCGCATGGCCGCGACGCACGAGGGCTGGATCGTCGAGCTGCTGGCAGGCTGGCCGCCCGAACAGAAGACCCAGGTGTACGAGCTGCTCGCGGGACTGAAAGGCCACCTCGCGCAGCTCGACGCCAACCGCAAATGACCGTCTCCGGCCAATGACCGCCGCAGAAGATTCCAGGAACAACAGGAGTACCCATCGATGGACAGCCATCTCATCAGCGGCAACACGCGCAGCCTGAAGGGCTTCGAGGCCCGGCACTTCGCCTGGCGCCAGGAGGGCGCGGTCGGTGTCATCACGCTGAACCGCCCCGAGCGCAAGAACCCGCTGACCTTCGAGTCCTACGCCGAACTGCGCGACCTGTTCCGTACGCTGGCCTACGTGGACGAGGTGAACGCGATCGTCGTGCAGGGCGCGGGCGGCAACTTCTGCTCCGGCGGCGACGTGCACGAGATCATCGGCCCGCTCACGAAGATGTCCATGCCGGACCTGCTGGCGTTCACGCGCATGACCGGCGACCTGGTCAAGGCGATGCGCGCCTGCCCGCAGCCGGTGGTCGCCGCGATCGACGGCGTCTGCGCCGGCGCCGGCGCGATCATGGCGATGGCCTCGGACCTGCGCGTCGGCACGGCGCGCAGCAAGACGGCCTTCCTGTTCACCCGCGTCGGCCTGGCCGGCTGCGACATGGGCGCCTGCGCGCTGCTGCCGCGCATCGTCGGACAGGGCCGCGCGTCGGACCTGCTCTACACGGGCCGCAGCCTGGGCGGCGACGAGGCGCTCCAGTGGGGCTTCTTCAACCGCCTCGCCGAGCCGGAGGCGCTCGCGGGGCAGGCCGTGGCCTGGGCCGCGGAGATCGCCGCCGGCCCGAATTTCGCGCATGCGATGACCAAGCGGATGCTGCACCAGGAATGGACCATGGGTGTCGATGAGGCCATCGAGGCGGAAGCGCAGGCCCAGGCGATCTGCATGATGACGCAGGATTTCCACCGCGCGTACCACGCGTTCGTCGCGAAGCAACGCCCCGAGTTCAAGGGCGATTGAGGACGGCCATGAATCACCTGAAGCATCTGGACTGGCCGTTCTTCGAGGACCGGCATCGCACGCTCGCCAGCGAGCTGGACGGCTGGTGCGGGCGGAACCTGGCGCACGGCGCGGTCGACCACGACGACGTCGATGCGTCCTGCAAGTCGCTGGTGAAGGCGCTGGGCGCCGGCGGCTGGCTGAAGCACGCGGTGGCGGGCGAGGGCGAGGCCATCGACACGCGCGCGATCTGCCTGCTGCGCGAGACGCTGGCGCGGTACGACGGCCTCGCGGACTTCGCCTTCGCGATGCAGGGGCTGGGCTCGGGCGCGATCTCGCTGATGGGCACGCCGGCGCAGCGCGAGGCGTATCTGCCGCGCGTCTCTAGAGGCGAGGCGCTGGCGGCTTTCGCTCTCTCTGAGCCCGAGGCCGGTTCGGACGTGGCGGCGATGCAATGCGCCGCACGCCCGGATCAGGGCGGCGACCACTACGTGCTCGACGGCGAGAAGACCTGGATCTCCAACGGCGGGATCGCGGACTTCTATGTCGTGTTCGCGCGCACGGGCGAAGCCCCCGGGTCGCGCGGCATCAGCGCGTTCATCGTCGACGCCGGCACGCCGGGCTTCGAGATCGCCGAACGGATCGACGTGATCGCGCCGCACCCGCTGGCGCGGCTGCGTTTCACCGGCTGCCGGGTGCCGAAGACCGCGATGGTCGGCGCGCCGGGCGAGGGCTTCAAGGTGGCGATGCGGACGCTGGACGTGTTCCGCACGTCGGTCGCCGCGGCGTCGCTGGGCTTCGCGCGGCGGGCGCTGGAAGAAGGGCTGAATCAGGCCAAGGAACGGGCCATGTTCGGCGCCACCTTGGCCGACCTGCCGCTGACGCAGGCCAAGCTCGCCGACATGGCCTGCACCGTCGACAGCAGCGCGCTGCTGGTCTACCGCGCGGCGTGGGAGCGCGACCAGGGCCGCACGATCACCCGCGAAGCCGCGATGGCCAAGCTGATGGCCACCGAGGGCGCGCAGCGCGTCATCGACGCCGCGGTGCAGTTGCACGGCGGCCGCGGCGTGCGGCGCGGCGAGATCGTCGAGTCCCTCTATCGCGAGATCCGCGCGCTGCGCATCTACGAAGGCGCCAGCGAGGTCCAGCAGCTGATCATCGGACGAGACCTGTTGAAGAACGGATAAGGACGCGCTCATGCACCGCACCGCCCACCAGGACACCTTTGCCCGCGACCACCTGCCGCCGCAGGACCAGTGGCCGGATCTGGTCTTCGACCTGCCGGCGCTGCAGTTCCCGGAGCGGATGAACTGCTCGTGGGATCTGCTGGATCGATGGGTGGACGAAGGGCAGGGCGGTCGCACGGCGGTGATCGGCGGCGACGGCCGTTGCGGCGAGATCCGCTGGACCTACGCGGAACTGCAGGCGCAGGCGAACCGCATCGCCAACGTGCTGGTGAACGAACTCGGCGTGGTGCCGGGCAACCGCGTTCTGCTGCGTGGCGCCAACACGCCGCAGATGGCGGCCTGCTGGTTCGCGGTCATGAAGGCCGGCGCGATCGCTGTCGCGACGATGCCGTTGTTGCGCGCCAAGGAACTGGGCCAGGTCATCGAGAAGGCGCGTGTCTCGCACGCGCTGTGCGACGCCGCGTTGGCCGAGGAACTGGAGGCCGCACGATCGCAGTTCCCCGTGTTGGAGCAGGTGTGCCTGTTCCGCAGCGAAGCGCCCGATGGATTGGAAGCGCTGGCGGAGCGCCAGTCAGCGGACTTCGACAACATCGATACCGCGTCCGACGACTGCGCGCTGATCGCTTTCACGTCCGGCACGACGGGGCAGCCCAAGGGCACGATGCATTTCCATCGGGATGTCATCGCGATCTGCCGCTGCTGGCCGGTGCACTGCCTGCGCGCTCGCGCCGATGACGTGTTCATCGGCAGCCCGCCGCTGGCCTTCACCTTCGGGTTGGGTGGCCTGCTGCTCTTCCCGCTGAGCGTGGGCGCGGCGGCGGTGCTGCTGGAGAAAGCCTCGCCCGACGCGCTGCTGCCGGCGATCGCGAAGCATCGCGCGACGGTGTGCTTCACCGCGCCGACGTCGTACCGCGCCATGGCGGGCCAGGCCGGGTCGCACGACCTGTCCTCGCTGCGCAAGTGCGTCAGCGCCGGCGAGGCGCTGCCCGCCGCGACGCGCCAGCTGTGGAAGGACACGACCGGCCTGGAGATGATCGACGGCATCGGCGCGACCGAGATGCTGCACATCTTCGTCTCGCACACCGAGGAGACGGCGCGTCCCGGCGCGACCGGCAAGCCGGTGCCGGGCTACCGCGCCCGCGTCGTCGACGACGAGGGCAATGACGTGCCTCAGGGCAGCGTCGGCAAGCTTGCGGTGCTGGGACCGACAGGCTGCCGCTACCTCGCGGACGATCGCCAGCTCAAGTACGTGCAGCACGGCTGGAACCTGACCGGCGATGCCTACCTCATCGATGCCGACGGCTACTTCGTCTACCAGGCGCGCACCGACGACATGATCATCTCCGGGGGCTACAACATCGCCGGCCCGGAGGTCGAGTCCGCGCTGCTGGCGCATCCGGCGGTCGCCGAATGCGCCGTGGTCGGCGTGCCTGACGAGGAGCGCGGCCAGGTGGTGAAGGCCTTCGTGGTCCTCAAGCCGGGGCCGACCGCGGCAGCGGGGGCGGACGACGAAGCGGCGCTGATCAAGGCGATCCAGGACTTCGTCAAGGCCACGATCGCCCCGTACAAGTACCCCCGTGCGATAGAGTTCCGCGCCAGCCTGCCCCGCACCGAAACGGGCAAGCTGCAGCGCTTCCGCCTGCGTGAGCAGTAACCGCAGTCTTCCGACCGACCGTCCCTTTCCTCCCCGGAGAAGCCGATGAAGATGCCGTCGAAGTCCCTCGCGTTCCTGCCCGTCCGGACCGTCGTCCCTGCCGCACTCACGGCACTCACGGCGCTCACCACGCGGGCGACGGTCACCGCGCTCATGGCGCTCACGGCGCTCACGGCGCTGACTGCGTTCGCCCCCGCCGCGCAGGCGGCCGACAAGCTCAAGGTCGGCATGCTGAGCACCTTGTCCGGCGCGGGCGCCGGCCTGGGCGTCGACATCCGCGACGGCTTCGCGCTCGCGGTGCAGCAGAACGGCGGCAAGCTCGGCGGCCTGCCGGTGGAAACCGTCATCGCCGACGACCAGCAGAACCCCGAGGTCGCCAAGCAGTCCGCCGAGCGGCTGCTCAAGCGCGACAAGGTCGACGTGATGACCGGCATCGTGTTCTCCAACGTGATGCTGGCGGTCGGCCCCGGCGTCTTCGCCGCGCAGGTGCCCTACATCAGCGCCAACGCCGGCCCGTCGCAGTACGCGGGCGAGCAGTGCAACCCCTACTTCTTCAACGTCGCCTGGCAGAACGACAACCTGCACGAGGCCATCGGCAAGACGGTGATGGACAAGGGCTTCAAGAAGGTCGTGGTGCTCGCGCCCAACTACCCGGCGGGCAAGGACGCGGTCGCGGGCTTCAAACGCTACTACAAGGGCGTCGTCGCCGACGAGATCTACACCAAGCTCGGCCAGCTGGACTACTCGGCGGAGCTGGCGCAGGCGCGCGCGGCCAAGCCCGACGCGATGTACATCTTCCTGCCCGGCGGCATGGGCATCAACTTCATCAAGCAGTTCGTCGGCGCAGGGCTGTCCAAGGACGTCACGCTGTTCGGCCCGGGCTTCTCGGCGGACGAGGACGTGATCAAGGCCGTCGGCGAGCCGATGCTGGGCATGTTCAACAGTTCGCACTGGGCGCATGACCTGGACAACCCGGCCAACAAGCGCTTCGTCGCGGACTTCGTCAAGGCCTACGGCCGCCTGCCGTCGCTGTATGCGAGCCAGGGCTACGACGCGGCGCTGCTGATCGGCGCGGCGGTGCGCGACGTGAAGGGGAAGATCGAGGACAAGCCCGCGCTGCTGAAGGCGTTGAAGGCGGCGAAGTTCGAGTCGGTGCGCGGGGCCTTCCGCTTCAACCACAACCAGTACCCGGTGCAGGACTACTACCTGCGCGTGATCACCAAGGATCCGCAAGGCCGCGTGACCAACCGGACGCTGGGCAAGATCTTCGAACAGCACGCGGACGCCTACGCGCCGCAGTGCAAGATGAAGTGACGGCGGGCACCTCGCAATGGACGTGATCCTGATCGCCGAGCAGGCGCTCAACGGCCTGCAGTTCGGGCTGATGCTGTTCCTGCTCGCCGCAGGTCTGACGCTGGTCTTCGGCATCATGGACCTGATCAACCTCGCCCATGGCTCGCTGTACATGGTGGGCGCCTACCTCGCCGCGGCGGCGATGGCGGCAGGCGCTTCCTTCCTGGTAGCGGTGCTCGCGTCGGTCGCGGGCACGGCGCTGCTCGGCATGCTGCTGGAGGTGACGCTGCTGCGCCGGCTCTACCAGCGCGACCACCTGAGCCAGGTGCTGGCGACCTTCGCGCTGATCCTGATGCTCAACGAGGGCGTGCGCATGGTCTGGGGCGAGCAGCCGCTGATGCTCAACACGCCGGCCGCGCTGTCCGGACCAGTCGAGCTGCTGCCCGGCCTGATGTACCCGGCCTACCGGCTGCTGATCATCGGCGTGGGGCTGGCGGTGGCCGTCGGGCTCTACCTGCTGGTGACGCGCACGCGCTGGGGCATGTGGGTGCGCGCCGGCGCGTCCAACCGCGCGATGACCACGGCGATGGGCGTGCCCGCGGACCGGCTGTTCACCGCGGTCTTCGGCATCGGCGCGGCGCTGTGCGCGCTGGCGGGCTCGCTGCTGGGGCCGCTGCTGGCGGTGCAGGTCGGCATGGGCGAGAGCATCCTGATCCTGGCCTTCGTCGTGATCGTCATCGGTGGCATCGGCTCGATCCGAGGCGCGCTGGTCGGCGCGCTGCTGGTGGGGCTGGTGGACACCGGCTCGCGCACGCTGCTGCCGGCGGTGCTGCGGCAGGTCGCCTCGCCGGAGGTGGCGTCCACGCTGGGCCCGTCGCTCGCGGCCATCCTGATCTACGTGCTGATGGCGGCGGTGCTGTTCTGGAAACCGCGCGGCCTGTTCCCCGCGAGAGGCTGATCCGATGACCGAGCCGCTGCGTCCCCGTCGCACCCTTCTGCATCACCGCGCCGGCGGTGCCTGGACCTGGGCGCTGTTCGTCGCGCTGGCGGCCCTGCCGCCGCTGCTGCAGATGCTGGGCCTGGAGTTCTACACGGTGGTCGCGACGCGGGTGCTGATCTTCGCGATCGCCGCGGCGAGCCTGAACCTGATCCTCGGCTTCGGCGGGCTGGTGAGCTTCGGGCACGCGGCCTTCCTCGGGATCGGCGCGTACACGGTGGGCGTGCTGGCGGACGCGGGCGTGACGTCGGCGTGGATCGCCTGGCCGGCGGCGATGGCCCTGTCCGGCATCGCCGCGGCGGTCATCGGCGCGATCAGTCTGCGCACCCGCGGCGTCTACTTCATCATGATCACGCTGGCCTTCGCGCAGATGTTCCATTACCTGGCTGTCTCGCTGAAGGCCTACGGCGGCGACGACGGCCTGCCGGTGGCGGCGCGGTCCGTGTTGAACGGCCTGCCGGTGAACCTCGCCGACGACGCGTCCTTCTATTGGGTCGCGCTGGCGCTGTCCGCGCTGGTCTTCGCGGGGCTGCGGCGACTGGTCAACTCGCCGCTGGGCTGGCTGCTGCAGGGCGCGCGCGAGAACGAGACGCGAGTCGCAGCGACCGGCGGCCGTGTGTTCGCCGTGCAGTGGACGACCTTCGTCGTCGCGGGCGCGATCGCGGGACTGGCCGGCGCGCTGCTGGCGAATCTCAACGGACTGGTATCGCCGCACCTGATGCACTGGTCGCAGTCGGGACAGCTGATGGTGATGGTGATCCTGGGCGGCGCCGGCGCGCTGTGGGGCGGGCCGCTCGGCGCGGCGGTGTTCCTGCTGCTCGAGGAACTGCTGTCCGGCGTGACCATCCACTGGCAGTTCGCGCTCGGCGCGATCCTGCTTGTCGTGGTGCTCTTCGCGCCGCGCGGATTGACGGGCCTCTTCCATCGCTTCGGCGCGAGGAAGACCGCGCCGTCGCCGGCGAAGTCGAAGGGAGCCGCGCATGCGTGATGGTGCGACCGCCTCGATGGGTGTGCCCTCCGCGCTGCCCGCGCTCTCGCTGCTCCAGATCCATCGTCTGGTGAAGCGTTTCGGCGCGCTGACGGCGACTGACGAGGCCAGCTTCGACGTCCGTGCCGGCGAGACCCACGCGCTGATCGGTCCGAACGGCGCCGGCAAGACGACGCTGATCCACCAGATTTCCGGCGCGCTGGCGCCCGACAGCGGCGGGATCTTCTTCGACGGCGAGGACGTGACCGCACTGTCGATGCCGCGCCGCGTGCAGGAGGGCCTGGTGCGCTCGTTCCAGATCACGAGCATCTACAAGCGCTTCACGGTGCTGGACAACGTCATGCTGGCGGTGCTCGCGCGGCGACCGAAGCCGCCGCCGTGGTGGCGCGTGGCGCGAGCCGATGAGGCGGCCTACGCCGACGCCGAGGCGATGCTGACGCTCGTCGGGCTCGCGGCAATGGCTGACCGCGTCGCGGGCAGCCTGGCCCATGGCGAGCAACGTCAGCTGGAAGTCGCGCTGGCACTCGCTGCCCGACCCCGACTGCTGTTGCTCGACGAACCGATGGCCGGCATGGGGCCGGACGAATCCGCGCGGATGGTCGAACTGCTGGCGGCGCTGAAGGCGCAACACCTGACCCTGCTGCTGGTCGAGCACGACATGGACGCGGTGTTCAGGCTCGCCGATCGCGTCTCGGTCCTGGTGAGCGGGCGGGTGATCGCGACCGGCTCGCCGGAGGAGATCCGCAACGATGCGGCGGTCAAGCAGGCCTACCTCGGCGACGAGGCAGAGGAGGCCGCATGAGCGAGGCGCTGCTGGAGATCGATGGTCTGCGTGCCGGCTACGGCGACAGCCAGGTGCTGTTCGGCCTGGACCTGCGCATCGCGCCCGGCGAGGTCGCGACGCTGCTGGGCCGCAACGGCATGGGCAAGAGCACGACGCTGCGCTGCCTGACCGGTTGGCTGGCGCCCAGCGGCGGCCGCATCCGCTTCGCCGGCGAGGACGTCACCGGCTGGCGTGCCGACCGCATCGCGCGGCTGGGACTGGCGATCGTGCCAGAGGGGCGGCAGATCTTCCCCAATCTCAGCGTGCTGGAACACCTGAAGGCCTTCGAGGCCAACCGCCGCCGTGCCGCGGAACCGTGGACCGTCGACCGTGTCTTCTCGCTCTTCCCGCGCCTCAAGGAACGCGCGTCCAATATGGGTCAGCAGCTGTCGGGCGGCGAGCAGCAGATGCTCGCCATCGGCCGCGCACTGGTGACCAATCCCCGGCTGCTGGTGCTGGACGAAGCGACCGAGGGCCTCGCCCCGCTGATCCGCGAGGACATCTGGCGCTGCCTGGACACGTTGCGGCAGGCGGGCCAGACGATCCTGGTCGTCGACAAGTACGTGAAGCGCCTGATCAGGCTGGCGGACCGGCACAGCATCCTGGAGCGCGGGCAGGTCGTGTGGCGCGGCGACTCGGCGGCGCTGGCGGCCGACCAAGGGCTGTGGCACCGGCACCTCGGCGTTTGATGGCAGGCGATGCGCAGCGACGCCACGGCACACGACACGACAGGACACGAGACGACATGACCAGGAGGACGACATGACGGCTGCTTTCGAGCGCGAGGTGCTGATCCGCTTCGGGCATTGCGACCCGGCGGGCATCGTGTTCTTCCCGCGCTACTTCGAGATGCTGAACGCCTTCGTCGAGGACTGGTTCAACGAGGGGCTCGGCGTCCCCTACGCGGAATTGCTCGGCCCGCGCCGCGTCGGCCTGCCGACGGTGCAGCTGCAGACCAACTTCGAGCGCATCAGCCGCCATGGCGAGCGGCTCGCGCAGCGCCTGTGGATCGAGCGCGTCGGGCGCAGCTCGCTGTCGCTGCGCGTGAGTTTCGACGGCGCCGACGGCCCGCGCGTGAGCTTCGGCCAGGTGCTGGTGTGCACCTCGCTGGAGACGCACCAGTCACAACCCTTTCCCGAGGACGTCCGCGCCGCGCTGGTGCGGGCGGTCCAGCAGCAGCAATCCCATCAATCGTCAGAGCAGTAGAGGAGTCACGACGATGAGCAACGACAACAAGAACGGCAACGAGAACGAGAAGACGGCGACCGGCAAACGCGTGCTGCAGCCCGCGGGCTGGGCGCCGCCGCGCGGCTACGCGAACGGCGTGGCCGCGACCGGCACGCTGGTCAGCGTGGCCGGGCAGATCGGCTGGAACGGGCAGTGCCAGTTCGAGAGCGACGACTTCATCGACCAGTGCCGGCAGGCGCTGCGCAACGTCAAGGCGGTGCTGGCCGAAGCCGGTGCCGAGCCGCGCCACATCGTGCGGATGACCTGGTACCTGCTCGACAAGCGCGAGTACGTCGCGCGTGGCCGCGAGGTGGGGCAGGCCTACCGCGAGGTGCTGGGCAGCGAGTACGGCATCGCGATGACCGCGGTGCAGGTCGCGGGCCTGATCGAGGACCGTGCGAAGCTTGAAATCGAGGTGACAGCGGTGGTGCCGGCACGGGACTAGGATCGATACCGACACGCCGTCCACGACGGCCTCCGGCCAGCGCGCACCGCCAGCCTCCACGCATTCAAGAACGGAAGAGACACATGAGCCACGCATCCAAGGCCGCGAAGGCCGCATTCCACTGGGACGATCCGCTGCTGCTGGATCAGCAGCTGACCGACGACGAACGCGCCGTGCGCGACGCCGCGGCGGCCTATTGCCAGGACCGCCTGGCGCCGCGCGTGCTGGAGGCCTTCCGGCACGAGAAGACCGACGTGGCGATCTTCCGCGAGATGGGCGAGCTGGGCCTGCTCGGCCCGACGATCCCGGAGGAATACGGCGGCGCCGGCCTGAACTACGTCTGCTACGGCCTGGTCGCCCGCGAGGTGGAACGCGTGGACAGCGGCTACCGTTCGATGATGAGCGTGCAGAGCTCGCTGGTGATGGTGCCGATCAACGAATTCGGCAACGAGGCGACCAAGCGCAAGTACCTGCCCAAGCTGGCCAGCGGCGAGTGGATCGGCTGCTTCGGCCTGACGGAGCCGGACCATGGCTCGGATCCGGGCTCGATGGTGACGCGCGCGCGCAAGGTCGACGGCGGCTACGCGCTGAGCGGCAGCAAGATGTGGATCACCAACAGCCCGATCGCGGACGTGTTCGTGGTCTGGGCCAAGGACGACGGCGGGCAGATCCGCGGCTTCGTGCTGGAGAAGGGCTGGAAGGGGCTGAGCGCGCCGGCCATCCATGGCAAGGTGGGCCTGAGGGCGTCGATCACCGGCGAGATCGTGATGGACGAGGTCTTCTGCCCGGAAGAGAACGCCTTCCCCGATGTGCGCGGTCTGAAGGGGCCGTTCACCTGCCTGAACAGCGCGCGTTACGGCATCGCGTGGGGCGCGCTCGGCGCGGCGGAGTTCTGCTGGCACACGGCGCGGCAGTACACGATGGACCGCCAGCAATTCGGCAAGCCGCTGGCGGCCAACCAGCTGGTGCAGAAGAAGCTCGCCGACATGCAGACCGAGATCGCGCTGGGCCTGCAGGGCTGCCTGCGGCTGGGCCGGATGAAGGACGAGGGCACGGCGGCGGTGGAGATCACGTCCATCATGAAGCGCAACAGCTGCGGCAAGTCGCTGGACATCGCGCGCACGGCGCGGGACATGCTGGGCGGCAACGGCATCAGCGACGAGTTCGGCATCGCCAGACATCTGGTCAACCTGGAGGTGGTCAACACCTACGAGGGCACGCATGACATCCACGCGCTGATCCTGGGGCGTGCGCAGACGGGGATCGCGGCGTTCTGAGGCGCTGCGTCTGCTCTGCAGGGAAGGGCGCTTCGGCGCCCTTTTTCGTTCCCGAGTCATGTGCAGAACGATGCAGATCCGCATCTTTCCGCCTATGGGTTGGGCAATTCCCCCGGATTGGGGACATGGCTGTTGAAGCATCGATGCAGGAGGGGTGAAGACTTTCAGCAACGGCTACTGATACGGGTCATTGTTCGAGCATTTCGCCGGTGCGAAGCTGCATCGCTTCCTCGCCTGACCAACGTCCTCGGACGACTGGAATCCTCAGGTTTGCCAAACCCGTTCACGCCCACCACACTCCGGCAGCCTCGCGGCTGTGGCATTGCCCTCCATGAAGAACTCGGCCGCTCGCAAGTACATCACCGTTCATACGATCAGGCGCGCGAATCAGCATCTGATGACCCGCGGGCGGGACTATGAGCCTTCGCCTGCTGTGCGAGCGCTGATGCCCAGCCGGGAAGAGATCTTGAAGGCTGCAAACAGTGCATTCGAGCGGTGGTTGGCGAAAGCCAAAGTCACTGCTTGATGCTGCCCCAGACCTTTCAAACCTTTGTCGATCACCGCCAGGACCTTGCCGGTCTTATCGCCTACGCGCTGTACAAGGCGGACAAGGTCGACTTCATGAAGACGCATCCTGACGAGGATGTGCATGGATTCGTCCTTGGCATGAATCTGCCGTCGCAGATCGAAGCCTATCGTGCCGAGGCTTTGACGATGCTGGAGGATATGGCTCAGCAATCGCTCGCCAACGCGCTGGCCGATGCCGATGCCGATCACTTGCGGCAACTGAAACAGATCGAGCGCAGGCTTGGCTTCTGGCCCAGGGTCTGGTCCAACGTTGTCGCGAATCTGATTGCGGCGGCTATCTCGGTCCTGTTTGTTGTGCTGGTGTTTGGTAGCAAGCTGAACTTCTGGGCCAATCTGCTGAAGTACCTGGGCGAGTAGGCGTCAGCGCGATGGATGCACTGATTGAAGGGCGATTGACAGTCGCGTTTTTCCGGGAACGGACCAGCGCCGCACGGGAGGCGCGGACCCTCACCATTGCATTTCCCGAAATGGTCTTTTCGACGGCGCTCGAATTCTCTTTGTGAGGCGGCGGGACGACGATCAATCCCGTCATCCACTCTTTGCTGAGCCCGTCCAAATGAATACCTCCCGCCTCATCCGCGCCATCGGCGCCGCCTTCGCCGTGTCCGTCGCTGCGCAGTTCCCCGCGCAGGTCGCCGTCGCTGCGCCCGCTGCCACCGACAGCGCCCTCCTCGCGTCGACGAGCGTGGACATCCAGTACCGCACCGTCGTCATCGACGGCGTCAAGGTCTTCTATCGCGAGGCCGGTCCGAAGGACGCGCCGGTGCTGTTGCTGCTGCACGGCTTCCCGACGTCCTCGCAGATGTTCCGCAACCTGATCCCGCAACTGGCCGGCCGCTACCGCGTGATCGCGCCGGACTATCCCGGCTACGGTCAGAGCGACATGCCCCCGATGGACAAGTTCCAGTACAGCTTCGACAACCTGGCCAAGGTGGTCGACAAGTTCACCGTGGCTGTCGGTGCGAAGAAGTACGCGCTGTACGTGCAGGACTACGGCGCGCCGGTCGGCTTCCGGCTCGCCGCCGCGCACCCGGACCGCGTCACGGCGATCGTCGTCCAGAACGGCAACGCGTATGAAGAAGGCCTCGACAACGACTTCTGGGCGCCGCTCAAGCGCTACTGGGCCGACAAGTCGACCGCGAACGGCGAGGCGCTGCGCCCGAACTTCGAGCTGCCCGCCACGAAGTGGCAGTACACCGAAGGCGTGCGCGACGTGCAGCACATCAGCCCCGACGCGTGGACGGTCGACCAGGCCTACATGGACCGGCCGGGCAACAAGGACATCCAGCTCGAGCTGTTCTACAGCTACGGCACCAACCCGCCGCTGTACCCGTCGTGGCAGGCCTACTTCCGCAAGCACCAGCCGCCGATGCTGATCGTCTGGGGCAAGAACGACAAGATCTTCCCTGCCGCCGGCGCCCACCCGTACCTGCGCGACCTGCCCAAGGCGGAGCAGCACCTGCTGGACACCGGGCATTTCGCGCTCGAGGAGGACGGCGCCACCATCGGCGCGCTGATGCGGGACTTCCTGGCGCGCCGGCTCAAGTGAGCGACGGGTCGGCGCGCAGCTGCTCGATCAGCAGGTCGAGCAGCGCGCGCACCTTCGCATTCGGGCGCCGGCCCTGCCGATGCAGCACATGGATGGGCACGGGCCCGGACTCGTAGGCGGAGAGGAGGGTCTGCAGCCGGCCGTCCCTCAGCGGTTCGCGCACCTGGTAGGACATCAGGCGCGTGATGCCCAGGCCCCCCACCGCGGCCGTGATCGCCGCGTCGTTGGTGGTCGTCATCAGCGTGGGACGGAGCTCGTAGACACGGGCTTCGTCCTGCTCGGCGAAGTGCCAGCGGGTGGTGGGCGTCAGGCCGGTCGCGGAGATGATGGTGTGCCGGGCCAGCTCCTCGGGATGCTGCGGTGTTCCGCGGCGTTCCAGGTAGTCCGGCGACGCGCACAGCACGCGGCGGATCGTGCCGACGCGCACGGCCTGCAGCGACGAGTCGGGCAGCTCGCCGAGTCGCACGGCCACGTCGACCGCTTCGTCGTCCATGTTGACGACCCGGTCGACGAAGAGGCACACCGCCTGGGTCTCGGTGAAGCGGCGGAGGTAGTCGGTCACCAGCGGCGCGATGTAGAGGTTGCCGAACATGGCCGGCGCGGTGATGGTGACGCGGCCGCGCGGCGTGCCGTGGACGCTCGCGACGGCGCCATCCGCCTCTGCCAGGTCGCCCAGCAGCTGCTTGCAATCCTCGAGGTAGCCCGAGCCGGCATCGGTCAGTCGCACCACCCGTGTCGTGCGCGTGAACAGCGACGCGCCCAGGTGCTCCTCCAGGTCGAGGACGGCGCGTGTGACCGTCGCCGGCGACAGATTGAGCTTGCGCGCCGCGCCGGCGAATCCGCCGACCTCCGCCACCGCGACGAAGACGCGCATCGAGTGCAGTTGATCCATGCGGGGATTGTCACCTGCCGTGTCGAGGTGACTCGCTGTCCTGAATGCGACATCGACACCCGGACTCCTGGCGCACGATCCGCCGCTGACCGGCCCCGTTCGATGGTCCGGCGCGATCCGGAGACGCCCATGGACGACATCACCGCCCGCATCCCTTCGCTCAAGGGCCAGGTCAGCGACGCCGAATGGCAGCTGCGCGTGGACCTCGCCGCCTGCTACCGGCTGGTGGCGCGCTACGGCTGGAGCGACCTGATCTTCACGCACATCAGCGCGCGGCTGCCCGGCGATGCGCATGAGTTCCTGATCAATCCCTACGGCCTGATGTTCGACGAGATCACGGCCTCCAGCCTGATCAAGGTCGATGCCACCGGCAACAAGCTGCAGGAGACGCCGTTCCCGGTGAACCAGGCCGGTTTCATCATCCATTCCGCGATCCATGCGGCGCGGCCCGACGTGGGCTGCGTGCTGCACACGCACACGCGGGCCGGCGTGGCGGTGTCGGCGCAGCGGGGCGGCGTGCTGCCGATCTCGCAGCAGTCGACCTTCGTGCTGGCCTCGCTCGCGTACCACGACTACGAGGGCGTTGCGATCCGTCCCGACGAGCAGCCGCGGCTGCAGAACGACCTCGGCGACAAGATCTTCTACTGCCTGCGCAACCACGGGCTGCTGACCGTCGGCAAGACGATCGGCGACGCCTTCCTGTCGATGTACACCTTCGAGAGCGCCTGCCAGATCCAGATCGCGGCGCAGGCCGGTGGCGTGGAGTTGACGCCGGTGCACGGCGAGATCATCCGCGGCACGGCCGAATCGATGCGCGTGCAGACCGGCGGACTCGGCGGGGCCTTCGTGTGGCCGACGCTGCTGCGGCAGGCGCAGCGACAGTGTCCTGGCTTCGACGTCTGACAAGGACCTGCTCGCGTCGCCCCAATGCGGTCGAGACGTCGCTGAAGAGCTCCGCGCCCAGGGCAATTCACGTTCCTTGTCCGTCCCTGATCCTGAGGATTCGTTCGTCGCCGAAAAGCTCGTACAACTTGGCCAACAGGAGCCAGGGGGAATCATCATGACCGTCCATGCGACCAAGGTGCTCGGCGGCGTTTTGTCCGCGGTCAGCAAGAACCGAATCATGGGCAGCGCATCGCAACTCGCGAATGCCGACACGGTGAACAACACCTGGTGTCCCGCGCTCAACTTGACGGCGCTCGCCGGAAAGAGCGGACACCTGCAGCGATGGCATTTCGGTTATGGCCTGGCGACGCTGATTGCACAGGAGAACGTGTTCGACTCAGCGCCTCGCATTGCCATCGCGCCCGCCGCAGTGCAAAACGGTCGTGGTACCCGAACCAATCCCTATGCGCACGTCCTTCCGTGTGGGCTGCAGGCCAACGGTCAAGCCTGGCACACGCTGTTCAAGTCTCAGAAAGCCATTGCCGAGGCCTGTCGGAGCTTTGGTCTTGGGGTCATGGCAAATGAAGAATTCTGGGAAGAGGATGTGGATCCTTCGGTGCTCAATGTCGGCGATCGGGTGGTGGAGAAGCATCATTCCCAGATCGGCCTCTGCGAGACCTTCCGACGCACGTTCGAAGACACGACCGGCCTGCTCAGCTGGAAGGGCAGCGGCTTCCAGCTGCCATCCGAGGATGCAGCGGCTGCCTTGCTGAAACACGTCGACATCGAACTCTGGCTACCCCGAATGAAGATCGCCTACGAGGAGGAGATCCTGCGGCAGACTGAGCGACTTCGACCTCTGGATTCGAAGAGCCAAACGTACGCAAGACTGCAGGCGAGGATTCTCGTGCTCACGCGGAAACTGGAAACTGCGCGCGATGCAAAGGTCAATTACGCCTACGTGATCCAGCGGGTCTTCAAAGCCATGTCGGAGGAACGTGCTGCACGTGCCGCGATGCACCTCAAGGCTTGACCACCGCGAGCAGCGCGATCGTGGCCACGCCGACGACCGCGATGAGCGGCGCATGACGGAGCCAGGTCGGCGCTGCGCGGCCGGCCTGCTCGACGTGGCGGCGCAGCGTCGCCGACAGCACGCCGTGAAGGGCTGACAGGCCCACGACGATCGGCAGCTTGGCGCTCAGCCAGAGCGCGCCGAACCAGCCGCCCCAGCTCGCAAGCCCGATGCCCAGGGCCCAGGCGGCCAGCATCGCGGGTGCGGTCACCCGGCGATCCCACCGCAGCACGGTGGCGGCGAGGCGCTTCTCGTGTGGAAGCAGGACCGCCGCCGCGGCAGGGCGTATCGCGGTCGTCGTCACGCCCAGCAGCACCAGTCCGCCCACCCAGGTGAGCACGGCCGCGAGGTGCAGTCCCTTGAGCCAGAGGTACATCACGTCGGGACTCCGCGACGCAGCATGCGCCAGCTGTAGAGACCGCCCAGCGGGATGAAGGCGGCGAGCAGCAGTCGCCATGCGGTCGGCCGGTCGACGGCCCCTTCCGTCGCGGCCTGGGCGAGCTGCCAGCAGAAGACGAGGAAGGCCATGCCGTGCACCGGACCCATCACCGACACGGCCGTCGGCAGGCCGGCCAGGTGCTTCAGCGGCACCGCGACCAGCAGCAGCGCCAGCAGCGTGAAGGCCTCCAGCAGGCACAGACGTCGGAGCGTCGAGAGCCGTGGAGGGGCGTCGAGGCGAGGAGGGTAGGACCGGGACGAATGAGGCAACAGGAACTCCGGAGGTTCGAGGAACAGCGTGGATTCTTCCGACCGGATGACCTCACCGAAAGTGGCTGAATCGACTTCATTCGACTGTTTTCAGACAATGGCGAAGAGAATGCCGGAGCGTCGACGTCTCATGTCCGGAGTTCCTTCCCATGCCTGCCTCACGATCTGCTCGCTCGTCGCCTCGAACTCCCTCTCCCGCGACGCGGGAGAGGGCGGGGGTGAGGGCCAACGCCAGGTGGCCGTGCTCGCTCTGCCCGGCGTGGTGCCGTTCGACCTGACCATCGCTGGCGAGGTGTTCGGCCGCACCGTGCTGGACGACGGACGACGGGGCTACACGGTCACCGTCTGCGCCGAGCAGGACGAGATCGACGCCGGCGGCTTCACGATCGGCGTGAAGCGCCGCCTCGCGACACTCAGGAGCGCACACACCATCGTCGTGCCGGGCATCGAGTCACCGACGACGGCGATCAGTCCCGCCGTGAAGCGCGCACTCGTTGCCGCGTCCGAGCGCGGCGCTCGGATCGCGTCGATCTGCACGGGTGCCTTCGTGCTCGCACAGGCGGGATTGCTGGACGGCCTGCGCGCGACGACGCACTGGGCCGCCGCTTCCCTGATGGCGCAACGCCATCCCGAGGTCGACCTCGATCCCTCGGTGCTCTTCGTCGACAACGGCCAGATCCTCACCTCCGCCGGCGCCGCCGCCGGGATCGACCTCTGCCTGCACATGGTGCGCGGCGACTACGGCACGGCAGTCGCGGCCCGCATGGCGCGGCTGTCCGTCGTCCCGCTGCAGCGCGAGGGCGGTCAGGCCCAGTTCATCCAGCCCGCCGATCTGCCGCCGGACCGCGACCTGCAGCCGGTGATCGCCTGGGCGCTGAAGCAACTGCACCGTCCGATCTCGATGCCTGAACTCGCGGACCAGGGCTGCGTCAGTCCGCGCACGCTGCACCGGCGATTCCAGGAGCAGTTCGGCGTCGCGCCGGTGCAATGGCTGATCCAGGCGCGGGTGCGCCGGGCGCAGGAACTGCTCGAGACCGGCTCGGCGAGCATCGAGCAGATCGTCGAGGCCGTGGGCCTCGGATCGGCCGCGAATTTCCGCAGCCAGTTCCAACGCATCGCCGGCGTCAGCCCGAGTGCCTATCGCAAGAGCTTCGGCGCGCGGTGAGGCGACGGTGCCGCCGGTGCCGCCGGGCGGCGCTTTCATAACCTCCAGGAACGAAAGAATGATCCGGGTCGACATTCCGCGAGCCGCTGTCGCACCTAGCATCGGAGGACCCCGGCGCACGATCGGGGCCTCACAGGAGACAAGATGAATCGCAGATCCCTGATCGCGGCGGGCTCGGCCGCGCTGGCCGCGGCGATGCTGCCGGCGGGCGCCTTCGCGCAGACCTACCCGGACCGCCCCGTCCGCCTGATCGTGCCCTACGCGCCCGGCGGCAGCGCCGACATCGTCGCGCGGCTGATCTCGGACGAATGGGGCAAGGCGCTCGGCAAGCCGCTGGTGGTCGAGAACAAGGCCGGCGCGGGCGGCAACGTCGGCGTGGCCGAGGTCGCGAAGTCCGCGGGCGACGGCTACACGATCGGCCTGCAGACGGTCTCGCTCGCGATCAATCCGGCGCTCACGCCGAAGATGCCCTACGACACGCTCAAGGACCTGGCACCGATCGGCATGGTCGCGAGCTCGCAGCACGTGCTCGTGGTCAACGAACAGGTGCCGGCGAAGACGGTCAAGGAACTGGTCGTACTGGCCAAGAGCCGTCCCGGCAAGCTCTCCTACGCGTCGGCGGGCACGGGCAGCACCTTCCACATGTCGGCGGAGCTGTTCAAGGCGGTGGCGGGCGTGAGCATCGTCCACATCCCCTATCGCGGCGGCGGTCCCGCGTTGAGCGACACCATCGGCGGCCAGGTCGAGATGTCCTTCCCGGTGCTGTCGGCCGCGCAGGGGCATGTGCAGTCGGGCAAGCTGCGCGCGCTGGGCGTGACCGGCCCGAAGCGCTCGCCGCTGATGCCCGACGTGCCGACGATCGCCGAGGCCGGCGTTCCCGGTTACTCCTTCGAGACCTGGTTCATGGTATTCGCGCCCGCCGCCACGCCGCGGCCCGTCATCGACAAGCTGAACGCGACGCTGCACGCCGTGCTGACCTCGCAGGCGGTCAAGGACCGGATGGCCAAGGAAGGCTTCGAGGCCACGCCGTCGACGGCGGCGCAGGCGCGCGCCCGTCTGGAGAAGGAACTGCCGCAGTGGGGCAAGCTCGTGAAGGAGCGCGGGATCACGGCGGATTGATCGGGCGCGCGCTCCCGCGTGCCAGGTCTTGCCCTGTTCAGAGCCACACGCGCGGCCGGCGGCCGACGCTGGCGTCGACGAGCAGCTTGTGCGTCTTCTTGTCGATCGCCTCCGGCGGCACGTGGGCGAGCACGAGCCGGGCGAACTCCGGCAGACCGCCGAGGTTCGTCGACACGCGCGCCCGGGTGCCCGCCTGGTCTTCGAGCACGAACCACTTCATCGTCGGCGAGAAACGCACGAGCCGCACGTCGGCCCAGCGCATCGTGCCGCGCCCGCCGAAGCGGCGCCCGAAGTCGATGGCGTCGTCGGACAGCAGATGCCGGGCGAAGAAGTAGTCGGCGACCATGGGCAGCGCCATCAGCCCGAGCGCGACGAAGCACAACGTGGTGCCGAGCGTCGCTGCTGGGTGCTTGCCCGTGGCGACGGACACCGCGGCGAGCCAGAAGAAGAACGCAGCGCTGAGCGCGCCGATCACGAGGGTCGTGACCGGGAGACGGAGTTGAATCGACATCGGGGGAGAGGTTCCGTGGGCGGGGCGAGCGGTGCGGTCGACCGCCGATGCCGAGTATCTACGCCGCCGCCTTCGGCCGGACCAGCGGCTGGGCGTTGAGGAACAGCACCAGCCCGCGCACGGTGTCGGTCTTGTCGCGGAAGGGATTGGCGGTCCAGTCGTCCAGCGACCGGCAAGCGCGATTCGCAACGCGCTCGACAATGTCCAGGTCCAGTTCCTCGGGATCGATGCGGAGGTCGGCGACCATCCGGTCGTCGGCTCGAATGGGGAAGTCTTTCAGACCGTGAACGACGGCCATCTCATCCTGCAGCGCTTCGTAGACCGCGCGAACGACCCACGAATCGACGGCGCGGAGATCGAAGTCGCGAGAGAACTCGCAGATGGATTGAGCGGCGCGGGCGGCGGCTAGGCCGCGCAAAGCCGCTGCCGTCCGCTTGAGTTGTGGACGACCCCAGCCGAAATACCACGCGGCCGACGCGCCGGCGATCACGACGGTGCCTGTGAGGACGGCAACGGGCGCTTCAACCAGACGCCAGAGATACCAGGCGGTCAGGGTCAGGGGGATGCCCCACATCACCAGGGACGAAGCGACCCGCGGCCAGCCGGAGGGCGACTCGGGACTGGCTTTCGGCATTCGGCGGGAGGGGATGCGCATCGGGCGATTCTGCTTCACGGTGAACGGGAGATCTGCGCAAGGGGAGCGGGATGTCTCAGTCCTCCGCCCCCACGCAGCCCAGCATCGCCGCCACCAGCGTGGCGTCCTGCCGCTCGCGCAGGCAGTAGAGGTACTCCCGCACCAGCGGCATCTCCTGCTCGAAGGGCAGCGCGATCAGGTCCGGGTGTTTCCCGGTCTCATGCGCCGCGAAGATGCTGAGACCCAGCCCGCGCACGACCGCCTCGCGCAGCGCTTCCCGGCTGGCGATCTCCATCTGCGCGGCCGGGCGCACGCCTGCGGCGTCCAGCGCCTGCTCGCTCAGCGTGCGCGTCATCGAGCCGCGTTCCCGCACCAGCAGCGTCTCCTGCGCCAGCGCCGCCAGCGGCACCGCCGCGCGCCGCGCCAGCGCATGGCCGCGCGGCAGCAGCAGCACCAGCGGGTCCGCGCCCAGCTCCACACGGTGCAGCCGCGCGTCGTCCACCAGGTGGCTGGAGGTCGCCAGGTCCACCTGGTAGGCCAGCAGCGCGTCCACCATCTGCCGTGAATTGCCGGCCGCGATGCTCAGGTCCACGCGCGGGTGCCGCGTCCTGAAGCGCTGCGCCAGCGTCAGCGTGTAGTACGGCGCCGTGGCGCCCAGCCGCAGCGTGCCGCCGCGCAGTTCGGCCGAATCGCGCAACGCGAACTCGATGTCCAGCTCCTGCTGCAGCAGCGCGTCCACCTGCGGCATCAGCCGCCGGCCCGCGTCGCTCAGGGTCAGCCGCCCGCCGCCGCGGTGGAAGAGCTCCACCCCGTACTGCTCCTCCAGCGCGCGGATCTGCGTCGTCACCGTCGGCTGGGACAGGCCCAGCTGCTTCGCCGCGCCCGTGATCGACCCCAGCCGCGCCACCGCGAAGAAGGCCTTCAGCTGGTTCACGAGCACCGCGGGTCCCCCAAATCGGCCAATACCGGTTTCCGGGAACTTGGGGCGTTTGACGCGTCAATGACATATGCCATTCCTACAGTGTCCCCCATCGATCACCGCCCGATGGAGCGCCCATGCCGATCACGTCCCTGTCGACCACCCGGTCGAGCCCCCTGTCCACCGTCCTGCACGCCGCCGCGGCGCTGGCCCTGGCCGCGATCGCCGCGCTCACCAGCCCGGAGGTCCACGCCCAAGGCATGCAGGGAACGCCAGGCAAGACCGAGCTGCTGGTCTACAGCGCCCTCGAGGCCGACCAGATCAAGGCCTACAAGACCGCCTTCGAGCAGGACCACCCCGCCATCGAGCTGAAGTTCGTCCGCGAGTCCACCGGCATCGTCACCGCCCGGCTGCTGGCCGAGAAGGCCAACCCGCAGGCCGACGTCGTCTGGGGCCTGGCGGCGACCTCGCTGATGCTGCTGGACAAGGAAGGGATGCTCGCGTCGTACGCGCCCAAGGGGCTGGAGCAGGTCCGCGCCACGATGCGCGACCCGCGTCCGCAGCCGACCTGGGTCGGCATGGACCTGTGGTCCTCGGCCGTGTGCTTCAACACCGCCGAGGCCGCGAAGCGCAGCCTGCCCAAGCCGACCTCCTGGGCCGACCTGACCCAACCCGTCTACAAGGGCCTGCTGACGATGCCGCACCCGGCCTCCAGCGGCACCGGCTACCTGATGGTCTCCGCGTGGCTGCAGATGATGGGCGAAGCCAAGGGCTGGGCCTTCATGGACGCACTGCACCAGAACATGGGCGTCTACACGCACAGCGGCTCCAAGCCCTGCCGCCAGGCCGGCGCCGGCGAGTTCCCGGTCGGGCTGTCCTTCGAGTACCGCGCCAACAAGACCAAGAAGGAAGGCGCGCCGATCGACATCGTGTTCCCGAAGGAAGGCCTGGGCTGGGACGTCGAGGCCACCGCCGTCATGAAGACGACGAAGAAGCTCGACGCCGCCAAGGCGCTGGCCGACTGGTCCGTGACGCGCAAGGCCAATGAGCTCTATGCGAAGAACTTCGCCGTGCTGGCACTGCCCTCGGTGCAGGAGCAGCTGGAGTTCGTGCCCTCCGACCTCGACAAGCTGCTGGCGAAGAACGACTTCAACTGGGCCGCCGCGAACCGCGACCGCATCCTCGCCGAGTGGTCGCGCCGCTACGAGGCCAAGGCCGAGAAGAAGTGATCCATCGCCCTGATCCGCCTGTGATCCGCCTGTGATCCGCCTGTGATCCTCCCCTGAGCCCGAGACCGGACGTCCCCATGCTGCATCTGCGCCAGATCACCAAGCGTTTCGGCACGCAGACGGTGCTGCAAGGCATCGACCTGGACCTGCGCGCCGGGGAGTTCGTGTCGTTGCTGGGGCCGTCGGGCTGCGGCAAGACGACGCTGCTGCGCATCGTCTGCGGCATCGAGACGCCCGAGTCCGGCCAGGTGCTGATGCACGGCCTGGACATCACGGCCTGGCCCGCGTCGCAGCGGCGTTTCGGCGTGGTGTTCCAGTCCTATGCGCTGTTCCCCAACATGACGGCGCGGGAGAACGTCCGCTACGGCCTCGACGACCTGCCGCGGCAGGAGGCGTCCGACCGCGCCGAGGAGATGCTCGCGCTGGTCGGCCTGCTCGACCAGGCCGGCAAGTTCCCGGCGCAGCTGTCCGGCGGGCAGCAGCAGCGCGTCGCGCTCGCCCGCGCGCTGGCGCCGGGGCCCAAGCTGCTGCTGCTCGACGAGCCGCTGTCGGCGCTCGACGCGCAGGTCCGGCTTGAACTGCGCACCGAGATCCGCGCGTTGCAGCAGCGGCTGGGCATCACGACGCTGATGGTGACGCACGACCAGGACGAGGCGCTGGCGATGTCGGACCGCGTGGTGCTGCTGGCCAAGGGCCAGATCGCGCAGCAGGGCGCACCGCGCCAGCTCTACGACCGCCCGGCGAGCGCGCTGGTGGCGGGCTTCGTCGGCCGGATGAACTGGATGGACGGGCAGGTCGTCGCCGAGGGGCGTGTGCGCGTCGGCACCACGCTGCTGGACTGCGACACGCGGATCTACAAGACCGGCAGCGTCGTGCGCGTGGGCATCCGACCGGAGGCGATCCGTCTGATGGACGGGGAGGGCGCGATGCTGCGCGCCCGCATCGAGACGCTGCAGTTCCACGGCGCGGTCACGCAGGTGCTGCTGCGCTGCGAGGTGCTGGGCGGTGGGATGACCATGGAACTTCCGAGCGGCGAAGCCGCTGGGCTCAGCGAAGGCGAGGTCCGCGGCCTGCGGCTGCCGGCCGAGGCCTTGCATCTCTTCGATGCGCCGCTGTCGATGCGGAGGGCCGCGTGAGCCTGGTGTTCGACCGCGCGTCCCGGGCGCCGCAGGTGCCGCTTCCGCGACTCCGTCGCGGGCAGCTCGAAGCCTGGGTGCTGCGCGCGCTGCTGGCCGCCGGGCTCGTCACGCTGACGGTGATCATCCTGTTGCCGCTGATGTCGTTGCTGGCGCAGAGCGTGCTCGACGGGCAGGGGCGTTTCGTGGGCGCGTCGCACTTCGTCGCGTACTTCTCGACCGGCCGCTGGAGCGCGCTGTGGAACAGCGTCGCGCTCTCGGGTGTCTCCGCCGTCGTCTGCGTCGCGCTCGCCTACGGCTACGCCTGGGCGCTGACGCACACGGCCGTGCCGGCCAAGGGGCTGTGGCGCGCGCTCGCGCTGCTGCCGCTGCTCGCGCCGTCGCTGCTGGCGGCCATCGGACTGGTCTACGCCTTCGGCAACCAGGGCCTGTTGAAGGGCCCGATGCAGGCGCTCGGCATCGACAGCATCTACGGCCCCGCCGGCATCGTGCTGGGCTCGGTGCTGTGGACCTTCCCGCACGCGATGCTGATCCTCGTCACCACGCTGTCCAGCAGCGACGCCCGCACGATCGAGGCGGCGCGGTGCCTGGGCGCCGGCGGCTGGCGCGTGTTCCGCACGGTGACGCTGCCGGCCAGCCGCTACGGGCTGCTGATCTCGCTGGTGGTCGTGTTCGTGCTGGTGCTGACCGACTTCGGCGTGCCCAAGGTCGTCGGCGGGCAGACCGCGATGCTGGCCACCGACATCTACAAGGAGGTCGTCGGCCAGCAGCGGCTGGACCGCGGCGCGGTCGTCGCGCTGCTGCTGCTCCTGCCGGCGCTGGGCGCCTTCGTGCTGGAGCAGCGCCTGCGCGCCCGCCAGCGCGCCGTGCTGAGCCTGCGCGCGGTGCCGCACGTGCCGACACCGGTCGCGGCGCGCGACCTCGGCGCGTTGCTGTATTGCGCGCTGGTCGCGGTGGCACTGGCCGGCGTCTTCGGCATCGCGGTGTACGCCTCCTTCGCGCAGTACTGGCCGTACCAGCTCGCGCCGACCTTGTCGCACTACCAGTTCGACATGAGCGACGGCGGCGGCTGGGCCAGCTACGGCAACTCGCTGCGCCTGGCGGCATGGACGGCGCTCGCCGGCGCGACGCTGAGCTTCCTGCTGGCCTGGCTGGTCGACAAACCGCGCGGCTTCGTCGCCGCGCGCGGCGTGCTCAACGCGCTGGCGACGCTGCCGATGGCGGTGCCGGGTCTTGCCCTCGGCCTGGGCTACATCCTGTTCTTCAACGCGCCGTGGAACCCGCTGCGCGGCTGGTATGGCGGGCTGGGGCTGCTGGTGCTGTGCACGGTGGCGCATTACTACTCGGTCGCGCACCTGACGCAGCTCGGCGCGCTGCGCCAGCTCGATCCCGAATACGAGCGCGTCGCCGAATCGCTCGGCCTGCCGTTCTGGACGCACCTGCGCCGCGTGCACCTGCCCATCGCGATCCCGACGCTGGTGCAGGTGGCGGGCTACTTCTTCGTCAGTGCGCTGACGACGGTGTCGGCGGTGGTGTTCCTGTACTCGCCCGATACCACGCTGGCCGCGATCGCGGTGCTGGCGATGGATGACGCCGGGGATACCGCACCGGCCGCGGCGATGGCGACGCTGCTGTTCGTCACGGCGGCGGTGGGACGCGGCGTCATCGGGCTGGTCGGGCATGTGCTCATCCAACGCACCCAGCGGTGGCGCGCGCGGTAGTACCCACCGACGTCCAACCTCTTTCAACAGCCCCCTTTCCATGACCCATGACCTCCTCGTGGTCGGCGCCGGCATCGTCGGCCTGGCCCATGCCTGGGCCGGCGCGAAGCGCGGCTGGCGCGTCGTCGTCGTCGAGCGCGACGCGGCCTGCATCGGCGCGTCCATCCGCAACTTCGGCTTCGTGACCGTCACCGGCCAGCAACGCGGCGCGCACTGGCGCCGTGCGAGACGCTCGCGCGATCTCTGGGCCGAGCTCGCGCCCCAGGCCGGGCTGCGCATCGAGCACGCCGGCCTGCTGCTGGCCGCGCGATGCGAAGAATCCGAGGCCCTGCTGGACGCCTTCCTCGCCACCGAGATGGGCGAGGGCTGCGAGCGCCTCGGCACCGACGGCGCGACGGCGCGTCAGCCGGGCCTGCGCGCGAGGGGGAGCACGGCGACCGCCTGCTCGGCGCCTTGTACAGCCCGCACGAGCTGCGCGTCGAATCACGCGACGCGATCCCGCGCATCGCCGCGTGGCTCGCGGAACGGTACGGCGTCGAGTTCCGCTTCGGCGAGTCGGTGCTCGAGATCGAGACGCCGCACGTCCGTACGTCACGCGCGGCCTATCACGCCGAACGTGTCGCGGTCTGCTCGGGCGCCGAGTTGCACGGCCTCTTCGCCGACCGCTGGACGCCGTACGCGCTGTCCTTGTGCCAGCTGCAGATGCTGCGCGTGCGTCCGCCGTCGGGCTTCCGTCTGAACGCCGCCCTGATGGCCGATCTCAGCCTGGTGCGCTACGAAGGCTATTCGGCGCTGCCGGAGGCCCGGCCGCTGCTGCGGCGGTTGTCGGCCGAACGCCATGAAGCGCTGGCCCATGGCATCCACCTGATCGCGGTGCAGAGCGCCGACGGCACGCTGGTCGTCGGCGACTCGCACCACTACGGTCCGGTGCTGCCGCCGTTCGGCAGCGAGGCGGTGGACCGGTTGATCCTCGACGAACTGCACCGCCAGCTGGCGCTGCCCTCGCTGGCGGTGGTCGAGCGCTGGACCGGCGTCTATCCGGTCAGCACGTCGGCGCCGTGCCTGGTGGAAGCGCCGGACGAGCGCACGCGGTTGGTGATGGTCACCAGCGGCACCGGTGCCAGCACGGCGTTCGGCCTGGCCGAGGAGGTGCTGGCGGGGTGGTGAGCGGGCGGTGCGCCGCCGCGATCTCAGCGGCTGTGCGCCGTCAGCTTCGCCAGCGGCGAGGCCAGGCTGATGCCGGGCGCGGCGCGGCGTGCGCTCGGTCGGCCGTCCGCGTCGGTCTCGTCGAGGTCCGGATGCGCCGCGCCGAGCGCCAGTCCGGCCGGCCCCGCGTGGTCGCGCCGCATCGCGACGCCGACCGCCAGCATGTCGATCACCAGCAGGTGCAGGATGCGGCTGATCATCGGCAGGTGGGTGGCGACATCCTCGACGTGATCGACGATCAGCGCCGCGTCGGCCTTCTTGGCCAGCGGCGACTGGCTGGCGGTGATCGCCAGCACGTGGGCGCCGCGCTCGCGCGCCGCGTCGGCCACCGCGATCAGCTCGGGCAGCTTGCCGCTGCTGCTGATCAGCACGGCCACGTCGCCCGCCTTGAGCGTCTGGGCCGCCAGCAGCTGCAGCCGCGGCTCGACGTAGGCGTTGCACGCCACGCCCAGCCGCAGGAACTTGAACTGCGCGTCCTGCGCGACGACGCCGTAATGGCCGATCGCGAAGAACTCGATCCGCGTGGCGTTCAGCAGCAGCTCGATGCTGCGGTCGATCATGTCGCGGTTGAGCTGGCTGCGCACCTGCAGGATCGCCGACGCGGTGTTGCCCAGCACCTTCTCGCCGAGCTCCACCATCGAGTCGTCCTGCGTCACCTGCGTGTGGCTGACCGGCACCGTGCCGGTCAGGCCCGAGGCCAGCCGCAGCTTGAAGTCGGACAAGCCCTCGCATCCGAGCGAGCGGCAGAAGCGGATCACCGTCGGCTGGCTGACGCTGGCCGCGCGGGCGATCTCGGCGATCGGGTCGTTCAGCACCTTGCGCGAATGCGCCAGCACGTGGTCCGCGACGCGCTGCTCGGCCGGCGAGAGGCCGTCGCGCGCGCGCCTGATCTGGCCGACGATCGCCGAGGCGGCGCCGCTGGTCTGCAGGCTGCGCAGCTGCGCCTCCAGGATCGCGGACGCGCCCTTGAAGGTGGCGTGCTCGGCCGTGATCACGAAGGTCGGGATCGCGGTGACGTAGTCGGAGAAACGGCCCTTGTCCTCGAAGCGTTCGCGGAAGCGCGAGGCGGTCGAAGTACTCGCCCAGCCGCGGCACGATGCCGCCGCCGATGTAGATGCCGCCCAGCGCGCCCAGCGTCACCGCCAGGTTGGCCGCGGCGGTGCCCAGCAGCGTGCAGAACAGGTCCAGCGTGGCTTCGCAGACGGGGTCGGCGGCCTCGAGCGCGCGCGCCGTGATGTCCGGCGCCGTCAGCGGCTCCGACGGACGCTTCAGGTAGTCCGCCATCGCACGATGCATCAGCTCGAGACCTGGCCCCGACAGCAGCCGCTCGAAGGAGACGTGCTCGTACTCGTTCCAGGCGAAGCGCAGCAGCGCGATCTCGCGTTCGTCGCGCGGCGCGAAGTTGGTGTGGCCGCCTTCGGAGCCGAGCGAGATCCAGCCCTCGCCGGCCGGGATCAGGCCCGACACGCCCAGGCCGGAGCCCGAGCCCAGCAGGCCGATCACGCTGTGCGGGCGCGCCTCGCCGCCGCCGATCTGGCGGATCTCGCTGCCGCGCAGGCGGGGCAGCGCCATCGCCAGCGCGGTGAAGTCGTTGACGACGACCAGCGTGTCCAGGCCGAGGCGCTGACGCGCTTCCTCGATCGAGAACTGCCAGTGGTAGTTGGTCATGCGCACCTGGTCGCCCTCGACCGGGTTGGCGATCGCGATCGCCGCGTGCGCCGGCTTCAGCTGGCGCGGCAGCCGGTCCATGTAGGACCGCACCGCGGCATGGAAGTCGGCATGCTCGGCGCAGCGCAGCAAGGCGATGTGCTCGAACTCTCCCGGGGTGGTTTCCAGGGCGAAGCGGGCGAAGGTGCCGCCGATGTCGGCGATGAGCCGGGGACTGTCGAATTCACGCATGAAGCCGCGATTATGGCGCGCCGCCCCGAGCCACCCGGAAGGGTTCGCCCTAGCGGGGGGATGCGGCGCAGGCGTTTGGGTGTGTAGCGTGACTACAGCGTGGAAATCAGGCGAGAATTGCAATCGATGAACGAAAAAAACGTTCAGTGACAAGCAATTGAACGCGAGACACGAAACTGCGACAGCGCCGGAGAAGTGACCTTGGATCGCCTTGGCAACATCTCTCTTGTGCTGGTCATGTAGTTTTGCTACCTTGCGGAAATTCGCCGCGGACGCGGTCCCGGATGTGCCTCGGCGGCGCATTCCCAGTCAGAGAGCAGGACAAGAACAGTGCAAGCAGATCAGGGTGTGAACGCCGCGGGTTATCCGTGGCTGGTGGCGGACATCGGCGGCAGCAATGCCCGCTTCGCGTGGGTCGACGGCCCCGGCCAGGCCGTGGCGCACGTGCGCAAGCTGCCGGTCGCGCAGTACGACTCGCTGCGCGCCGCGGCCGAGGCCTATCTGAAGGAGCTCGCCGGCCTGGGCGTGAGCGCGCGTCCGAAACGGGCCTCGCTGGCACTGGCCACGGCGATCAACAGCGACCGCATCGAGCTGACCAACAGCCACTGGACCTTCTCGCGCAGCCAGCTGCAGGCTGAACTGGGGCTGGACGAGCTGCGGCTGCTGAACGACTTCGAGGCGCTGGCGCTGTCGCTGCCGGGCCTGCGGGCGGACCAGGTCGCGGCGGTCCCGGGTCCGGCCCTGGCGTCGCCACGCGGCACGCTGGCGGTGATCGGCCCGGGCACCGGCCTGGGTGTCGGCGGCGTGATCGAGACCTCCGGCGGCTGGGTCGCGCTGGCGGGCGAGGGCGGCCACATGACCCTGGCGCCGACCAACGACTACGAGAGCGCGCTGCTGGCCGCCGCGCGCCAGGAGTTCCCGCATGTCTCCGCCGAGCGCTTCCTGTCGGGCGTCGGCCTGCCGACGCTGCATGCGGCGGTGGCCGCGGTCGCCGGCCAGCCGTCGGCTCCGCGGCTGACGGCGGAGCAGATCGTCGAGGGTTCGCTGTCCGGCGATGCCATCTGCGCCAAGACCATGGACCAGTTCTGTGCCTTCCTGGGCAGCTTCGCCGGCAGCGTCACGCTGGCGCTGGGGGCGCGGGGCGGCGTCTACATCGGCGGCGGCATCGTGCCGCGGCTGGGCGAGCGCTTCTTCCAATCGTCCTTCCGGGCGAGTTTCGAGGCCAAGGGGCGTTTCACGCCCTATCTGGCGTCGGTCCCCTGCGTGCTCATCACCGACACGCTGACCGCGCTGGCGGGCGCGGCCTTCGCGCTGGAGCAGTCGGTGCGCTGAAGGGTCAGCAAGGTTGTAGTCAAGCTACATAACGCCTTTTGAACGGCGGCCCGAGTGGCCGCCGTTTTTCATTTCTCCTCCCTAATTTGCAGTTTTATTCGTAGAAACCCGGGGTAACTTCGTCGTTTTTCCACCATGAAGCGCGCTGTATCGGTCGTCCAGGGTTTGCGAGGGCTTGGTTCGTGATCTAGTTTTAGTACAGAATTCTTTTCGAACGTTGGGTTCCGTCGTCCCTGCCACGTGAACCTCCAGATCGCAGTTCCCCGCAGGGCGAGCCGAAGCCGGGCACCGACGGGTGCTCAAGAACAGCAAGAGCTACAGGAGACAAAGAGATGAAGACATCGAACGCCTCGCGCGAGTTGTTCCGGGTGCAGCCGGTCGCTGCCGGTTGCCTGATGACGCTGGCCCTGATGGCCGGCGCCGCGCACGCGCAGCAGGCCCAGACCGAGGCCGACAAGGCCGCCGCGGAGAAGGCCGCCGCCGACCGCCAGCTGGAAACCGTGACCGTCACCGGCATCCGCCGCGGCATCGAGGCCGCGATCTCGGTGAAGAAGAACGCCGACGCCATCGTCGAAGCTGTGTCGGCCGAAGACATCGGCAAGCTGCCCGACGTCTCCATCGCCGAATCGATCGCGCGCCTGCCGGGCCTCTCGGCCCAGCGCGTGGCCGGCCGCGCGCAGGTGATCTCGGTCCGCGGCCTGTCGCCCGACTTCGCGACCACGCTGCTCAACGGCCGCGAGATCGTCTCCACCGGCGACAACCGCAGCGTCGAGTTCGACCAGTACCCGTCCGAGCTGCTGAGCGGCGTGGTCGTCTACAAGACGCCGTATGCGGACCTGGTGGGCCAGGGCCTGTCGGGCACGATCGACATGCAGACGGTCCGTCCGCTCAACTTCAGCACCCGCGTGGTGACGCTGAACGCGCGCGGCCAGCGCAACTCGCTGGGCCGCGCCGCCAACGAGAGCGCCACGGGCAACCGCCTGAGCGCCAGCTACATCGACCAGTTCGCCGACCGGACCGTCGGCGTGTCCTTGGGCTACGCGCACCAGGAGACACCGGTCCAGGAAGAGCAGGTCGGCCTGTACGAACCCTGGGACCAGTCACCCCGCACCGGGCTGCCGACGGGCACCTACAACTCCGGCGGCATCAAGGCGCTGCGCCGCACCGGCCGGACCGAGCGCGACGCGCTGATGGGCACGATCGAGTTCCGCCCCAACAAGAATTGGACCAGCGTCGTCGACGGCTTCTGGAGCCGGGCCAAGCAGGTCGATACGGCCAACCAGTTCGAAATGAGCACGAGCTGGAACGGTGCCGATGATGCGAACCCCCGCCCAAGCTGGGCTGGTCCAACCCGACGATCAACGCCAACGGCACGCAGACCGGCGGCACGCTGCTCAACGCGTATCCGCTGGTGCGCGGCATGTACAACAAGCGCGACGACAAGATCGTCGCCGCGGGCTGGAACAACAAGCTCAAGTTCGAGAGCGGCCTCTCGCTGACGGCCGACGTCAACTATTCGCGCGCCACGCGCAAGGAACTCGTTCTCGAGAACAACACCCAGTTCAGCCGCGCTGGAGGCGTCTGGCCGGTGGACAACGTCGGCCTGACGTTCAAGACCGGCGACTTCTCGCAGTTCGCGCCGGGACTCAGCTACTCGGATCCCAAGCTGCTGTTCCTGCAGGACACGATCTACGGCTCGGGCTACGGCAAGGTGCCCAGCGTCAAGGACGACCTGAGCGGCTTCAAGCTGGTCGGCAACCTGCCCGCGCCCGAGTCGCTGTCGGGCTGGTTCTCCGACTTCGAGGCGGGCCTGAACTACGCGGACCGCTCGAAGAAGAAGCGCCAGCCGGAAGGCAGCATCACGATCGACAACACGAAGTACACCCCGGTCGGCGAGGAGTTCCAGTACAGCCCGGTCGACCTGAGCTTCGCGGGTCTGGGGCTGATCCCGGCCTGGAACGTGCCGGGCGCGGTCGGCCGCTACATGTCCTTCCAGCCGACGGAATCGCTGAACTACCTCATCCCCAAGGCCTGGGACGTGAAGGAGAAGAGCACGACGGCCTTCCTGAAGGCCAACATCGACTCGTCGACCTTCGGCATCCCGATGCGCGGCAACATCGGGCTGCAGGTGGTGAACACCGACCAGTCCTCGCAGTCCAACTACTGGGATGCGACGCTGAACAACCGCAACGGCGGCGTGAAGCCGATCAACGGCGGCAAGACCTACACCGATTACCTGCCCTCGCTGAACCTGTCGTGGCAGCTGGCGAATGACCAGACCCTGCGTTTCGCGCTGGCCAAGCAGATGGCGCGTCCGCGTGTCGAGGAACTGAACGCCGGCATCGAGTTCGGCGTCGACGGCGCGACCGGCAAGCCCGGCGCGAAGGGCGGCAACCCGACGCTGGATCCGTGGCGCGCGAACGCGGTCGACCTGTCCTGGGAGAAGTACTTCGGCAACAAGGCCTACGTGGCGGTGGCGGGCTACTTCAAGGACCTGCGCAGCTACATCTACAAGCAGACGGTCGACAACTACGACTTCTCGCGCTTCGTGGCGGATTACGTGCCGCAGCCGGGGCAGCCGCAGGCGTTGCCGACGGGCACCTTCTCCGCGCCGCAGAACGGCCAGGGCGGTCAGCTGCGGGGCGTGGAGCTGACGGCGTCGCTGCCGCTGGATCTGGTGAGCCCGGCGCTGAAGGGCTTCGGCCTGTCGGCCAGCGCGACCTTCAACAGCAGCAACATCACGATCCTGGATCCGGACAGCGCGAACAGCGTGGGCAACGGACCGATCTCGCTGCCGGGCCTGTCCAAGCGCGTGTACAACCTGACCGCGTACTACGAGGCCAACGGCTTCGAGTTCCGCGTCAGCCAGCGCAAGCGCTCGGACTTCATCGGCGAGATCGGCAACTTCAACGGCGCGCGCACGCTGCGTTACGTGGTCGGCGAGAGCATCGTGGATGCGCAGATCGGCTACAACTTCACCGAGGGGTCGCTGAAGGGACTGGGCCTGCTGGCGCAGGTCAACAACCTGACCGACCAGGCCTACCGCACCTATGCGCAGACGAAGGACCGGCCGCTGGAGTACATCAAGTGGGGCCGGACGTTCCTGCTCGGCGCGACGTACAAGTTCTGATGAACGCCTGAACCGACGGACCCGGCAGGGTCGGGTTCAAGGAGAGGAAGCCCCGTCCGGCGTGAGCCGGGCGGGGCTTCATTCCTTGGCCATGCCGTGCGGTCGACGCGAGGCCGGCAGGGCAGACCAGGCCTGCTCGAACCATTGTCTGGCCGCCCGTGCATCGGCGACCGCCCAGCCGTTCCTGATGAACAGGTCGAGGTCGTACAGCGGCCCTTCGCGGAGGTCCTGCTCGTTCTGCAGGTAGTTCAGCGCGCGGCGATACCAGTCGTTGGCCTGCGCCGGCTCAGAGGCCAGCAGGTAGCTGTGGCCCACGTTCACCAGCGCATTCATATGGGTGGGGTCCAGCGCCGCGGCCGTCTGGCACGACGGACGAGCCTGGAGCGGCTGATTCCGTTCCAGCAGGGACCAGCAGACGTTGTTGTGGTCGTTGCCCGTGGCGCCGGGGCGCTTGAGGAGCTCCTGCCTGGCCTCGAAGGCCTCGGCGGTCTTGCCTTGCGCCGTGAGCGCGCGCGCCAACTGCCGCCAGTCGGCGGCGTTGCTCTGCGACTGCGCCACCATCTGCCGCGCCACGGCCTCGGCCGCCGGCCAGTCCTTGGCCTTGGCGGGCGCTTCGAATTGATGGCGCAGGTCGTCGAGCGACTGGGCCCGCAGCGCCGGCGTGAACGAGGCACCCAGCGCCAGCGCCACCAGTCCGGCGGTCTTGCGACCTGTGAGTCGTGCCCGCGTGATCGGGGCGGCTTCCTGATGCATGGTCTCCAGTCTCCGTCCGTGGGCGGTGGCGGCGCGCTGCCGGTGGCTTGCCCCATGGGGTCGGGCATGCCAGCCCTCCATGGACTTGCCTTAGAAGGCCATGCAGGCGCCGATCGAGGCCAAGCGTACATTGGATCGCTTCCCCTGATATTTGGCACGGGCCAGATCCACATCGACTTCCCTTCACTGTGCATTCGCGCTGGTCGGGTCAATCCCCCAGCAACACCCGGCCCGACAGCGGCCCGATCTCCACGAGCAGCTTTCCGTTGGCCGCCGCCTTCATCGGCGCGCCGGGCGTCATCGCATCGATGAAGGGGATGCCGCGCAGCGCGGGCGGCAGCGTCAGCTCGACGCGCATCGGCTCGGCGGCGTTGTTCATCGCGACGATCGCGTTGCGCTGGCCGTCCTGGCGCAGCAGCACGATGACGTGTTCGTCGAGCCACAGCGGCGCCGACAAGGTGCCGTGCCGCAGCACCGGCTGCGCGTGCCGCAGCGCCACCAGCCGCTTGAACCGGTCGCGCAGCGCGAGGTCCGGCTGGCCGCCTTCGTCGGCCCACGGATAGGGCGCGCGGTTGTACGGATCCTCGCCGCCACCCAGGCCCACCTCGTCGCCGTAGTAGATCGTCGGCGCGCCGGGATAGGTCATCTGGAAGAAGACCGCCAGCAGCAGCCGGCGCTTGCCGTCGGCCACCTGCTCCGGCGGGCTGTCGTCGCGCACGCCGAAGTGATGCAGCGCGCGCGGCTGGTCGTGCGAGGACAGCAGCGTCATCGACGCGAACAGCGACGGCGCCGGGTAGGACTCGCGCAGCAGTTCGAGGTTCTGGTAGAGGCGCTCCGCGTTGCCGCCGGCCGCGTAGTCCAGCACCGTGTTGCGGAAGATGTAGTTCATCGTCGCGTCGAAGGTGTCGCCGAGGAAGAACTTGCTCGCGTCGAACCAGGTCTCCGCGATCGTCAGCGCGCCGGGCTGGTGGCGCTTCACCGCGACGCGCCAGGCGCGCCAGAAGTCGTCCGGCACCCACGGCGCCACGTCCATCCGCCAACCCGCCGCGCCGCGGTCCAGCCAGAACTGCATCACCCCGTCGCGGCCGAAGGCGTAGTCGCGGAACGCGCGGCTGGACTTGTCGAGTTCGGGCAGGTCCTTGATGCCGATCCAGGCAGCGTACTGGTCGTCCGCCTTGCCCTTGGAGAGATCGAACTTGAACCAGCTCGCGTAGGGCGACGCCGGGTTGGGCCTGCCGTTGTCGAAGGCCCCGCCGGCGGGGAAGTTGCCGAAGCGGTTGAAGTAGGGCGAGTCGGCGCCGACGTGGTTCAGCGAGGTGTCCGGGATCACGCGCAGGCCGCGTTTGCCGGCCTCGCTGGTGAGGCGCTCGAAGTCCGCATTGCTGCCGAAGGCCGGGTCGATGCGCTTGTAGTCGCCGGTGTCGTACTTGTGGTTGCTGGCGGCCTGGAAGATCGGCGTCAGGTAGAGCGCGTTGGCGCCGAGATCGCGCAGATCGTCGAGCTTGTCGATGATCCCGGCGAGGTCGCCGCCGAAGAAGTCGTTGTTGTAGACCGCGTCGGAGCCGTCGCCGCTGCCCGGCTTGTACGGCCGGTCCAGCCAGCGGGGGTGACGTTCGATGCCGTGGTCCTGGTACTTCGCTGTCCCGACCTGCGGATCGTTGGCCTTGTCGCCGTTGCGGAAGCGCTCGGGGAAGACGTAGTAGTAGACGAGATCCCGGGCGAAGTCCGGCACGGCGAAGTCGGACGCGTGGATCGTCTGCCGGTAGCGGCGGATCGCGAAGGGCGGGACCGGTCCCTTGCCGTCGGCAACGCCGGGGAGTGTGGCCATCGGCGCGACGGTGGCCGGACCCATCGAGCCCTTTTCCTTGGTCCAGTAGATCGAGTCGGCGTTGTTCTGGACGATGAAGCGCTCGCCGCCGATCGTCGCGACGAAGTAGTAGCCGTAGACGCCCGGCGCGCCGAAGCGATGACGCGCCTTCCACAGGTCCCGGCCGGCGGCGATACCGGCCTTGTGCAGCGGCACCCGCGCCTCCTCGGCGTAGGCGATCAGGTCCTCGTTGCCTTCGACCCGGCGGCGCTCGACGACGAGCTCGAGCTTTTCCACGCCGGGCAGGGCGGTCAGCTGGAAGTCGATCCAGGACTTGGCGGGCAAGGCGCCGAACGGCTTCTTGAATTCAGCCAGGCGCGAGTCGAAGCGCAGGCTCGCGGCGACGGGCGTCAGTGCGGGGGCAGTGCGGGTGCCGAGGCCGAGGACGCCGGGGCGGTCGCAGCCTGCGGCGGTGCCTGCCCGAATGCCAGCACCGGTGCCAGGAGCGCGATGCACAGCGGGCGGCAGGGAAGGTGGCAAGGAGGGCGGCAAGGAGGGCGGCAAGGAGGGCGGCAAGGAGGGCGGCAAGGAGGGCGGCAAGGAGGGCGGCAAGGAGGGCGAGGCGATGGGCGCATCCGACAACGCTATCGCGAAGCGGTACCGCCGACCAGCCCCTGCTCGATCGTCAGCTGCCGCTGGCGGCCCCGACGCCGGCGTCGCCCCCGTGGCCTTGCGCCAGCTGGCCAGCGTGTTGGCGAACTCGATGACGGCCATCGCGTAGTAGCTGCTCTGGTTGTAGCGCGTCACCGTGTAGAAGTTCTGCGTGCCGGCGACGTACACCGGCGCGGCACCGCCCATCTGGAGCTCGATCAGCGCCAGCGGTCCGTTGTGGGCGCGACCCTGGGGCGACAACTGCGCGCCGACCGATTCGAACTGCCGGGCGTCCAGCTGCGGCAGCACGTCGCTGATCAGCAGTTGCGCGCGCGCGGCGGTGTCGTTGGGCACCTGCACCTCGTAGTGCGTCGGCATACCGCGCTGCCAGCCGTGCTCTTTCAGGAAGTTGGCCACCGAGCCGATCGCGTCGACCGGGCTGTTGATCAGGTCCACGTGACCGTCGCCGTCGAAGTCGATCGCGTAGCGTCGCCAGCTGCCTGGCATGAACTGGCCCCAGCCCATCGCGCCCGCATACGAGCCCTTCATCGCCATCGGATCCAGGCCGTTCTCGCGCGCCAGGATCAGGAACTGGCGCAGTTCCTCGCGGAAGAACGGGCTGCGGTCGCGCGCGCCCGGCGGCAGCGGCGACGGGTAGTCGAAGCTCAGGGTCGCCAGCGCGTCCAGCACGCGGAAGGTGCCCATGATGCGGCCGTAGAAGGTCTCCACGCCGATCACCGAGGCGATCACCTCGGCCGGAACGCCGTAGGTCGCCTCGGCGCGCGCCAGGGCCGACTCGTGCGTCGCCCAGAACGCCAGGCCCGCCTGCAGCCGTTGCGGTTCGACGAAGCGTTGCCGGTAGGCGCCCCAGTCCTTGGCCTGTCCCGGCGGTCCGGGCAGGATCAGGCGCTGGACCGTGGGCTGCGGGCGCGCCAGCGCCAGCACGGCGCGCAGTTCCTCGCGCCGGTAGCCGAGCGAGTCGGCCTGCGCATCGGCGAAGGCCATCACGTCGGCGCGATCGCCGTACTCAGGAAGCACCGCCGGTTTGCGCGCCGGTTTCTTCACCGGCTTCTTGACGGGCTTCGCCGCCGCCTTCGAGGCGGCCTGCGACCGGGCGGGCGCGGCGTCCTGTGCCATCACCGGGCCCGTGCCCAGCAGGGCCATCAGCGGCGAGGCGGCCATCGAGGCCTGCAGGAGCGTGCGGAGGAATGCGCGGCGGGGAGTGGGACGGCGGGTACGACGAAGGGCAGTCATGCGGTCGGTGCGGTCGGTCATGCGGGCGGAGACGCCGCGGGGGCGGCGGTGGGGCACGGAGGCGCGGGGTGGTCGCCCCGCGGCGTCGGAAGAGGCGACGGAAATGGCGGAAATGGCGGAAGCGACGGAATCAGGAGGCCAACGCCTGCCGGAGCTCGGCGCATTGCGCCGCGAACCGGCGTTGCCATTGTGACGTGGCGGCGGCGAGGTCCTGGCGATAGCGCTGCGCTTCCAATTGCAACAGCGACGCCGCCACGGCCCCGGCCCGTTCGCCATGGCGTTCGACGAGCGAGGCCGCCCAGCGGCGCGGCGTCTCGTCGTCGCGGGTCGGGAGGCCGAGGCGGTCGAGCTCGCGCCGCACCCGCAGGCGCTGGCGAGACCAGGGGTCGTGCGGCCGCCGCTGCCAGGCGGCGACGCCGGCGCCGATCGCGGCCGTCGCGGTCAGCAGGGCGCCCGCGACCTGTCCCAGCGTGGTCCAGTCGGGGTTGTCGAAGCCGAGCCGCTTGAGCAGGCTCATCTGGTCGCCGGTCGAGAAGTTCAGCACCGACTGCCGCCAGCGGTTGTTGATCTGTTCCCAGACCGCGCGCAGGTCCTCGAGCAGGCCGGGGCGGAGCTGGTCGATCGCGCCGGAGAAGAGGCCCGGCTGCGGCCGCAGCGGGCGGCCCTGGACGCGGTCCGGCGAGACCGCGGCGGTGGGGTCGGCGCGCTGCCAGCCGCCGGCGGGCGTCCAGAACTCGGCCCAGGCGTGCGCCTGGCTCAGGCGCACGACCAGATCCCCATCCTGCAGATTCGGATCGGCACCCTGGAAGCCGGTCACCACGCGGGCCGGAATGCCGGCCGAGCGCATCAGCACGACGTAGGCCGCAGCGAAGTGCTCGCAGAAGCCGAGCTTGCGGTCGAACCAGAATTCGTCGATCGAGTCGGGCGTCGTCTCACCGTAAACGCCCGGCGTCAGCGTGTAGCCGAAGCCGCCCTGCCGGATCTGTGTCAGCAGTGCCCGGTTCACCGCCTGGCCGAGCGCGTCCTCGTCCAGCGCGGCGAAGCGCTCGCGCAGCGACTGGCCATAGGCGCGGGCGCGCGGGTTGAGGTCCGGCGGAAGACTCAGGGATTCATTGCGGTCGGCGCGACTGGTTCGCGTGCTGGCTGCCGCGCGCGGCCAGGCCTCGTGCCGGAAGCGCAGCACTTCGGCGACAGGCACCTGGACCATCCACTGCCCCTGGGGGCGCGCGTCGCCGTCAGGCGTCCGAGCGACAGGTGCGAGCCCGAGGCGCCGGGGCTGAACTCCAGCAGCGGGATCGCAGTCACGCGCAGCGGGTCCATCGTGACCTCGTAGCGGAACACGGGGCCTTGGAGCGTCGGCGCGTCGTCGCCGGACGCCCAGCTCACGCGGGGCGCGGTCCAGGTACTGCCGTCGAAGCGGGTCAGCACCTGGGCGCGGAAGTACAGCTGCGGCTGGGGCGGCGGCGCGCCGTCGAAGCGCAGCCGCATCGCGATGGTGTCATCGGTGGCGACCTCCGCGAACGCGCCGAAGGTCATCGTGTCCGACAGCCCGGTGCGCGCGCCCGAGTCCTTGGGCAGGCCCCACAGCGGCGGCAGGCGCGGGAAGAGGACGAACAGCGCCACCATCACCGGCAGGCCGATCAGCGTGTTGCGGGCGGCGATGCGCGCGGCCAGCTTCAGGCTGGGGACGCCCTGCGGCATCTGCGCCAGCACCAGCGCCGACAGCAGCGCCCAGACGCAGCCGATCATCCACAGCGCGATCAGCAGCGACTGCGAGTACAGGAACTGCGTCAGCACCAGGAAGAAGCCGAGGAAGAAGACGACGAAGGCATCGCGCCGGGCGCGCAGCTCGAGCGTCTTGAGCGCCATCAGCATCGCCAGCATCGTGATGCCGGCCTCGCGGCCGAGGATGGTCTTGTGCGTGGCGAAGGTCAGCCCGATGACGAGCGCGAGCACGGCCAGCAGGCTCCAGCGGCCGGGCAGCGCCTCGCTGCGCCAGGCCAGGCGCGCGCGCCAGCCGAGCATCAGGGTGGTGAGCAGGCTGCACCACCATGGCAGATGGCCGGCATGCGGGACGAGCGTGGCCGCGATGATCGCGAGCAGGAACAGCGTGTCGCGCGCCTCGCGGGGCAGGGGGCTGCGGTGCTTGATCGCGCCGGCGGCGGTCGCGCTCATCGCCGATCCTCCTGGATCACGGCCAACGCTTCCATGCACGCGCGGAAGTGATCCGGCCCCAGGTCCGGCTCGATCGCGATGTCACGCAGCTTCAGCCCGTAGGGCAGGCCCTCTTCCTCGGCGCGCTGCACCCAGGCCGTCAGGCGCGATACGCGGAGTTCGAACGGCAGGCCGCGCGTGGCGGCCAGGTCCAGCCATTGCTCGCTGGCGCGGCTGCCCAGGCGTTCGCGCACCAGCAGTGCCGCGCCGCCTCCGCCACTGCCCATGCTGCCGGATGGCGGCTGCGGTTGCGCCAGCGCGAGCGCCGACTTCTTCCACAGGATCTGGCGCGGCGAATCGCCGTGCCGGTAGGGCCTCAGCCCCGGGTCGTCACCCAGGCCGGGCTGGCCCTGGCCCTGCGGCAGGCCTTCCTCGACGGCGGCGGCGGGCGGGGCGTCGAGCTCCGGCGTCGGATAGACCCAGGCCTGCGCCGCCGGGCGCCAATAGCTCCAGGTCACGAACAGGCCGAAGGGGAAGTGCGATTCCACGCGCAGCCGCGGCAGCGCGTGCCGGCCGCGGCTCGCGAAGGTCACCTGCAGGTGGAGCTGGGCGTGGCCCTGTGCCGGGACATCGGCATGGGCCGTGTCCGTCGCCTGGGTGTCGGGCAGCCTCAGACCGACGCCGAAACGCGCCGCGCCGGTGTTGTGCAGCCGGATGTCCAGCGCGAGCGGCTGGCCGGCGAAGGTCGCGGGCGGCGTCTTCAGGTCCAGCTTGAGGCCGCGCAGGTTGGCGTGTGTCGCGTTCATCGACGCCATGCCCGCGCCCGCCAGCACGAAGGTCAGCAGGTAGCCCAGGCTCAGCTGGTCGTTGATCGATGCCAGCAGCAGCACCAGCAGTGTCGCGACGAAGGCGGCGCCCGGCCGGCTCGGGAGGATGTACAGGTTGCGCTGCGTCAGCGCGGTCGTGTCGCTGGCCGGGTGGCGGCCCTGCCACCACTTCTCCCAGCGCTGCTGCCACGGCCAGCGCACCGCCGGCAGCTTCAGCGAGGGAGCTTCCAGGAAGGGAGGCGCACGGCGGTATCCGGTGGACGGTCAGCGCGGGGGAGGGCGTTCGGCGGATCGCGGCGTCGCGATCAGGGCAGCGGCACGGCGGCCATCATCGCCCGCACCTGCTCGCGCGCGCCGCGCGCGCTGCCGCCGCGCGGCCGCAGCCGGTGCGCGATGGTCTGCGGCAGGATCGCCTGCACATCGTCCGGCGAGACGTAGTCGCGCCCGCTCAACAACGCCTTCGCGCGCGCCGCCCGCAGCAGCGCCAGGCCGGCGCGCGGGCTCAGGCCCTCCTGGAACCACTCGCCCGAACGCGTCGCCTCCAGCAGCGCCTGCAGATAGTCCAGCAGCGCCGGCGAGACGTGGATCGCCAGGACCGCGCGCTTCAGCTCGCGCAGCTGGTCCGGCGTCATCACCGGCTTGAGCGCGCGCAGCAGCTCGCGGCTGTCGCCGCCCATCAGCAGCTCGCGCTCGGCCTGCCGGTCCGGATACCCGAGGCTGATGCACATCAGGAAGCGGTCCAGTTGCGATTCCGGCAGCGGGTGCGTGCCGAGCTGCTCGCTCGGGTTCTGCGTCGCGATGACGAAGAAGGGCAGCGGCAGCGGATGGGTCGTGCCGTCGACGCTGACCTGGTATTCCTCCATCGCCTCGAGCAGCGCGCTCTGCGTCTTCGGACCGGCGCGGTTGATCTCGTCGGCCAGCAGGACCTGGCTGAACACCGGCCCCGGGTGGAACTGGAAGGGGCTGCCGCCGGCCGCCTGCGCGCCCGGCTGGTAGATGTTGACCCCGAGCAGGTCCGAGGGCATCAGGTCCGTCGTGAACTGCACCCGCGAGAAGCGCAGCCCCAGCGAGATCGACAGCACGTGCGCCAGCGTCGTCTTGCCGACGCCGGGCAGGTCCTCGATGAGCAGGTGACCACCGGCCAGCAGGCAGGCCAGACAGTCCTCGGTCTGGGCCTGTTTGCCTTTGATGATCGTGCTAATCTGCCGGCGCAGGTCGGCCAGCGGCTGGGAGGCGAGGGTCGGAGCGTCGGAACTCATCGGCGCACGATATCTCAGAATCCGTTCGCTCCGACGAAGCGCCGCAGATGCCCTGACCGTGCCCCGACCGCGCCAGCCTCCGACCATGAGCACCGCCTTCATCAGCCACCCCGACTGCCACCGCCACGACATGGGGGCCGGTCATCCGGAATGCCCGCAGCGCCTGGGCGCGATCGAGGACTGGCTGATCGCCCACGGCGTCGACGTGGCCCTCGACCGTCACGAAGCGCCGCGCGCCGAGCTCAAGGCGCTGGAGCGCGCGCACTCCGCCCGCTACGTCGCCGAATTGAAGTCGGAACTCGAGGACCTGGAGCAGCAGGCGAAGCAGGGTGTGCCCAATCCGATGAAGGCGCTGGACCCCGACACCTGCGCCAACGCGTTCACCTGGTCGGCGGCGCTGCGCGCGGCGGGCGCGGCGGTGCAGGCGACCGACCTGGTGGTCGACGGCCGGGTCGAGAACGCCTTCTGCGCGGTCCGACCGCCCGGCCACCATGCGACGCGCGACCAGGCGATGGGCTTCTGCTTCTTCAACAACGTGGCCGTCGCGGCACGGCACGCGCTGGACGTCCGTGGCCTGGACCGCGTGGCGGTCATCGACTTCGACGTCCACCACGGCAACGGCACCGAGGACATCCTCGCCGGCGACGACCGCGTGCTGATGGTCAGCATCTTCCAGGACCCGCTGTACCCGTATTCCGGGAGCGAGCCCAAGGGCGCGAACATGCTCAACGTGCCGGTGCCGCCGTACACGCGCGGCGCCGAGGTGCGCGAGATGATCGAGTCGCTGTGGATGCCGGCGCTGGAACGCTTCAAGCCGCAGATGATCTTCGTGTCGGCGGGTTTCGACGCGCACCGCGACGATGAGCTGGCGCAGCTCGGACTGGTCGAGGCCGACTATGAATGGATCACGCTGCGCATCATGGACGTGGCCCGGCGCCATGCGAAGGGCCGCATCGTGTCCTGCCTGGAAGGCGGCTACGACCTGGGCGCGCTGGCACGCAGCGTCGGCGTGCACCTGCGCACGCTGGCCGGCATCTGAGCCGGCGCCACAATCGGGCCCGCCACCGCCGGCGCGCCGGCGGCCCGACAGATTCCCCTCCGACTGAACGACCCGGCCCGCGCCGGATGCCGACGTGATCTCCTCCTTGAACGCCACCTTGGGTACCACCGCTTCCCTGAACCACACGCTGAGCCTGCGCGAGCTGGAGTCGCTGCTGACGGCGCTCGCACGGCCGCAGGCGCTGATCGAGGTCGGCCTGGTGCTGGCCTGCCTGGCGCTGTCCTGGCTGATCGTCTACCGCATCAGCAAGCACGTCACCGCCGCGCCGGGGCATCACTCGGTGCTGCTGGGCCATCGCGTCTTCGACGGCGTGCTGTTCCCGGTCATCGCGCTGCTGCTGGCACTGGGCGCGCGGCGGGTGATGCCGCTGCTGGGCGAGCCGGTCGCGCTGTTCCGTGTCGTCATCCCGGTGCTGCTGTCGCTGGTGGTGATCCGGCTCGTCGCGCGGGTGCTGCGGGCGACGATGCCCGATTCCCTCGGCATCAAGCTGCTCGAGCGCAGCGTGTCCTGGATCGCGTGGCTGGGTTCGATCCTGTGGATCGTCGGCGTGCTGCCGATCCTGATCGAGGAGTTGCAGGATGCGGACCTGACCTTCCTGCCCAAGAACGGCAAGGCCTACATCACCGTCTACGACGTCCTGCTGGGCGTGCTGCAGGTGGGCGCCGTGCTGCTGGTCGTGCTGTGGCTGTCCTCGGTCATCGAATCGCGGCTGCTGCGGGGCAAGTCGGTGCTCGACCTGTCGATGCGCAAGATCGCCGTCAACCTGACGCGCACGGCCCTGCTGGTGATCGGCGCGATGGTCGCGCTGAATACGCTGGGCCTGAACCTGAGCGCGCTGTCCTGGCTGGGCGGCGCGGTCGGCGTGGGCCTGGGCTTCGGGCTGCAGAAGATCGCGGCGAACTACGTGTCCGGTTTCATGATCCTGGCCGAGCGCTCGCTGCGGATCGGCGACATGGTGAAGGTCGACAACTTCGAAGGCCGCATCAGCGACATCAAGACGCGCTACACGGTGATCCGCGCGCTCAACGGCCGCGAGGCCATCGTGCCCAACGAGTCGCTGATCACGACGCGGGTGGAGAACCTCTCGCTCGCCGACCCGCAGGTGAACGTCTCGACGGTGGTGCAGGTCGCCTACGGCACCGATGTGGACGCGCTGTTCCCGCAACTGATCGATGAGATCAAGCGCGTGCCTCGCGTGCTGTCCGAGCCGTCGCCGTCGGTGTCGCTGAGCAACTTCGCCGCCGACGGGCTGGAACTGACGATCGGGTTCTGGATCTCCGATCCGCACAACGGACAGGGCGGGGTGCGTTCCGAGGTGAATCTCGCGATCCTGCGACTGCTGAACCGGCTGGAGATCGACATCCCGTTCCCGCAGCGGGTGGTGCGCACGGTGGTGGAAGGCGCTGTCGCGCCGGTGCCGCCCGGGGCGGACAAGCTCGTACCCGGCTCAGCGCCAGCCGCTTGAGTTCCCACGCACGCCGGGCAATGGGTCTTACTACGCAAATGGCCTAGGCGTGGTAACAGCCGGGCCGCAGGCCGCGTGAAGCGGTCAGCTCGGCTGTGTCAGCACAGACAACCTGACCAGGAGCGCCCCGATTCGCTGTTTGACGCGAGGGACTGGGTCCGCCACCGCTACCGCTTCCAGCACTTTCCGAGCGTCGAATGCGCTGGCCGGCGCACCCAAGCTGGGACGTTGGTCTCGAAGGAAAGGTGTCTGCGGCTCTGCAATGGCCAGCAGCGCATCAATCGCAATCAGGCTCAAGGGGCGCCCCGCATGGAGCCATTCCTCTGCTTTAGGCCAGCTGAATGCCGAAGCAGCCGCAAGGCGGCCCCAGGCCTCGACCGTCGGCTCTGCCGCGTTCAATTCAATCCACCGGAGTGCTCGCGGCGACCGGAAGTGTGCAAGGGCGGAAAAGCGATCTCTGCGTGTTCGGTCGGGCATCCCCGCCAGCGCGTTCTCAGCGCGAGCAAAGCCTTCTTCGAAAGGCAAGCAGGCCGCCGAGGCTTGAACCAAAGACCAGAAGACGATTCCGTCCGGGTACTCTGCCCAGGCACGTCTCACCAAGGACTCGGCGGACGATCCCAAAAGATTGGCCACCTCTAGGACCACTGACCGAACGGAAAGATTGTTCGAAGCATCGAAGCGCGAGGTCAGCGTTCGAAGGACTTCGTCTTGAGGCAGTTGCCGCCACCTCTCACCGAGCTCGGCATCGAACTGCCAACGCGTGATTGCGTAGTCGAGGAGCGTCTCTGCGGTGTCGCTGACGGCGGCCAACGTTGGTGCCTGGAAGCGTTCCGATTGCTCGACGACCTCTTCAGGCTGTGTTGCCGTGCCGTCCTCATCGTAGAAATCGTCGTGCAGAAGGAATTGTGCCCATCCGTGCCGTTTCGCCAGGTTGAACCACTCCAACGGGCGAAGCGAGCGCGTCATCAATCGTCCATGGCACGCCTCGCAAACCAGATACGGAGCGTCAGCGTCATCTGCAGGCTCTACCACCACGGCTGAACGCAATTCACAGGCTTGGCAGAGTGAGGTCATGAGCAATCTAGCGGAACGTTTGGTAGGCATCGTATAGCGCGGTGCATGGGACTGCCTCCCGCTCTTGACGAGTCGCAAACCCGCGCCAACGCTAGCTCTTCGGGGATCCTTGGGCCATTTGCATAGTAAAACCCCGGGCAATGAAAAAGACCACCCTCGGGTGGCCTTGTCGCTTGCGACGGAGGGGGCGCTTCAGCCCGCCGCCACCGGGATCTTGATCGGCTTGCCCGCGGCGATGCGCTGCTGCCACTCGGCCGGGCCGGTGATGTGGGCGCTGGTGCCGCCGGCGTCGACCGCCACCGTCACCGGCATGTCGACGACGTCGAACTCGTAGATCGCTTCCATGCCCAGGTCCTCGAAGCCGATGACCTTCGCGTGCTTGATCGCCTTGGACACCAGGTACGCCGAGCCGCCCACCGCCATCAGGTAGGCCGACTTGTGGTTCTTGATCGACTCGATCGCGACCGGGCCGCGCTCGGCCTTGCCGATCATCGCGATCAGGCCGGTCTTCTCCAGCATCATGTCGGTGAACTTGTCCATGCGGGTCGCGGTGGTGGGACCGGCCGGTCCCACGACTTCATCGCGCACCGGATCGACCGGGCCGACGTAGTAGATGACGCGGTTCGTGAAGTCCACCGGCAGCGGTTCGCCCTTGGCCAGCATGTCCTGGATGCGCTTGTGCGCGGCGTCGCGGCCCGTGAGCATCTTGCCGTTGAGCAGCAGCGTGTCGCCCGGCTTCCAGCTGGCGACCTCGTCCTTGGTCAGCGTGTTCAGGTCGACGCGCTTGCTCTTGTTGTAGTCCGGCGCCCACTTCACGTCGGGCCACAGGTCCAGGCTGGGCGGGGTCAGGTAGCTCGGGCCCGAGCCGTCGAGCACGAAGTGCGCGTGGCGCGTGGCGGCGCAGTTCGGGATCATCGCGATCGGCTTGGAGGCCGCGTGCGTCGGGTAGGTCTTGATCTTGACGTCCAGCACGGTGGTCAGGCCGCCCAGGCCCTGCGCGCCGATGCCCAGCGCGTTGACCTTCTCGTACAGCTCGATGCGCAGCTCCTCGAGCTTGTCCTTCGGACCGCGCTCCAGCAGCTCGTACATGTCGATGTCGTCCATCAGGGCTTCCTTGGCCAGCAGCGCGGCCTTCTCGGCCGTGCCGCCGACGCCGATGCCCAGCATGCCCGGCGGGCACCAGCCCGCGCCCATGGTCGGCACGGTCTTGAGCACCCAGTCGACGATGTTGTCGCTCGGGTTGAGCATGTAGACCTTGCTCTTGTTCTCCGAGCCGCCGCCCTTGGCCGCGACGATCACGTCGACGGTGTTGCCGGGCACGACCTCCATGAAGATCACCGCGGGCGTGTTGTCCTTGGTGTTCTTGCGCTCGAAGATCGGATCGCTGAGCACCGAGCCGCGCAGCTTGTTGTCGGGGTGGTTGTAGGCCTGGCGCACGCCTTCGTTGACGGCGTCCTGGATGGAGCCGGGGAAGTCGCCCCAGCGCACGTCCATGCCGATCTTCAGGAACACGTTGACGATGCCGGTGTCCTGGCAGATCGGACGGCGGCCTTCGGCGCACATCTTCGAGTTGGTCAGGATCTGGGCGATCGCGTCCTTCGCGGCCACGCTCTGCTCGCGCTCGTAGGCGCGCGCCAGATGCTGGATGTAGTCGGCCGGGTGGTAGTAGCTGATGTACTGCAGCGCGGCGGCGACGCTTTCGACGAGGTCGGCGTAGCGGATGGTGGTCATGGTCGTGGACAGGCTGGTCACGGGAGACCGCGATTATCCGTTTTATCGCGCGACCCGACGATATCCACGTCGCCCCTGGCGTCCCGGGGACGCGTTGCGCACGCTTGTGCGCAATGGCCGCGCCTGCGCTCAGCCGCCGCCGCGGATGAAGCCGCCGGTCAGCAGCTTCAGCGGCAAGGTGATCACGGACACCACGTTCCCCACGGTCTGGGTGGGAGACGGCGCGTACCCGGTGACCGCGACCTCGTACTTCGCGTTGGTCGGTTGCGAGCCGGCGCTCTTCTGCTGCGTCGTGCCACGCGCGAACCGCTCGAGGTCGAGGCCGGCGCGGAAGACGATCCGGACACCGTCGACGGGCTTGACCGCCGGCAGGCCCGGGACGATGGTGACCGGCAGGTCTCCCGCGAACTCCTCGGGCACGGCGAGCGTGACGATGACGCGCAGCTGGTTGAGTCGCGTCAGGCGGGCGTTCTCGAAACTTCCTTGCAGATGCGCACGCGCCGGGCCTTGCAGCAGCGCCGCCATGGCCGGGGGCAGCGACAGCGTGTAGTCGTAGCGTTCGCCGAAGACGACCAGTTGGTGCCATTCCGGCCGGATGGCCACCGAGCGGATGGTCTCCACGTAACTGCGTTCTCCCGAGGCGCAGCCCGCTGTCAGCGTGGCCGCGGACGCGAGCAGGAATGATCGGCGTTGCATGGCGATCACGGCCCGCTCAGTGTCCGCCGCCGCTGCCCGGATTGCTGGCCGTCGGCCGCACCTGCGTCTGCAGCTCCGCCGCCAGGCGGGCGCGCTCGGCCTCGCTCAGCGCGGGGCCGCACTGCCGGCGGCCCAGCATCGAACCGGTCTGCGCCTCTCGTTCGCAGACCTCGGCCTTGGCGGTGGCGGGCGGGGCCTTGGCGGTGTCCGGCGCCGCGCACGCGGCCAGTGCCGTCACCAGCGGCAACGCCGCACAGATCCAGAATTTCATCGCGTCGTTCTCCCTGATCGGTTGAGTCATCGGGGCGGTCGGCCCCGGCGGAGGATGCTATCGATGTCCGCGCTCCGCCCGCCTCGGGTGGAACGCGGAGCCGATTCAAGGTCGGGCGGGCCGCGCACCGGCGATGATCGGGTCTTCACGATGCGGCCGTCCGGATGCGCCGTCGATGCCTCGGCGCATCGATGCGACGCGCCCGCTCCGCCGTACCGCCGGAACCGCCGACCCCGCGGGCCGCCTTTTGGAGGAACCTTTCTTGACACCAGGACTCAAACGCTTCTTCGCCAGCGAATCGGCCGGCGGCATCGTGCTCGCCATCGCCGCGGTCGCCGCGCTGATCCTGTCCAACTCCCCTGGCGCGAGGTCTACGCCGCCTTCACCCGCATCGAGGGCGAGGTCCGCATCGGCGGCGACTGGCTGGTGCTGGCCAAGCCGTTGCTGGTCTGGGTCAACGACCTGTGGATGGCCGTCTTCTTCTTCCTGGTCGGCCTGGAGATCAAGCGCGAGTTCGTCAGCGGCGAGCTGTCGGAACGTTCCCAGGCCGTGCTGCCGATGGTCGCGGCACTGGGGGGCATGGCGGCGCCGGCGCTGATCTATGCCGCCATCAACCACGCCGACCCGGTCGCGCTGAAAGGCTGGGCGATCCCCGCGGCGACCGACATCGCCTTCGCCATCGGCATCGTGATGCTGCTGGGCCGCCGCGTGCCGGCCTCGCTGAAGGTGTTCCTGACGGCGGTCGCGATCATCGACGACCTCGGCGCCATCGTCGTCATCGCGCTGTTCTACACGAGCCAGCTGTCGCTGGCGATGCTCGCCGCCGCCGGCGTCTGCCTGCTGGTCCTGTTCGGGCTCAACCGCGCCAAGGTGACGCGCGCCGACCTCTACATCGTCGTCGGCCTCGTCTTGTGGACCTGCGTGCTCAAGTCCGGCGTGCATGCGACGCTGGCGGGCGTCGCCACCGCGCTCTTCATTCCGTCCGGCGACGGGAAGGGCCACTCGCCGGCCGAGGACCTGGAGCACGGCCTCCATCCCTGGGTGGCGTTCCTGATCCTGCCCATGTTCGCGTTCTCCAACGCGGGCGTGTCGCTGCTCGGCCTCAACGCCGGCGACCTGCTCCATCCCGTGTCGCTGGGCATCGCGCTGGGCCTGCTGCTGGGCAAGGCGATCGGGGTGTTCGGCAGTTCGTGGCTGATGATCCGCTTCGGTCTGGCGCACAAGCCCGGCGGCGCCGACTGGGTCCAGTTCTTCGGTGTCTGCGTGCTGTGCGGCATCGGCTTCACGATGAGCCTGTTCATCGGCGGCCTCGCGTTCGAGGGACACGGGCCGGACTGGGAAACCCGCTTGAAACTCGGCGTGCTCGGCGGGTCCATCCTGTCGGGCATCGCCGGGACGCTGATCCTGCTGCGCAAGCGCGGCTGAGCCCTCGGATCCAGCAACGACAAAGCGGCCCGCGGGCCGCTTTGTCGCTTGCAACGGTGCCGGCGCCGGGCCGTACCCCGGCCCGCTCCGAGACTCAGTGCTTCTCGCTCGGACCGTGCGACAGCAGCTTGTCCGTGTACGCGATCGCCAGCGCCGACAGCAGGAAGGCCAGGTGGATGGCGGTCTGCCAGATCAGCGTCTTCTCCTGGAGGTTCTCGACGTTGATGAAGGTCTTGAGCAGGTGGATCGACGAGATGCCGATGATGGCCGTCGCGAGCTTGACCTTCAGCACCGAGGCGTTGACGTGGTCCAGCCATTCGGGCTGGTCGGGATGGCCTTCGAGATGCAGCCGCGACACGAAGGTCTCGTAGCCGCCGATGATCACCATGATCAGCAGGTTGGAGATCATGACCACGTCGATCAGCGCCAGCACGGCCAGCATGATGATGGTCTCGTTGAGCTTGGTGACCGTGACCCCGGGCTCGTAACCGACGCTGCTGACCAGCAGCTTCAAGGCCTCCTGGTTGCCGAACGCGGCCTCGACCAGGTGCACGAGTTCGGTCCAGAACTGGAAGACGTAGACCGCCTGCGCCAGGATGAGGCCGAGGTACAGCGGCAACTGCAGCCAGCGGCTCCCGAACATCAGGTGCGCGAGCGGATGCATGCGCTGGCGTGCGGTGTCGGCCGTGGGCGTCGGGCGGTCGGTCATCGGGGTAAGTCCTTCAAGTCGTAACTGGCGGGAACCGCCAAACCCCGCGATTTTAGTGAGAGCATGCCGCGTGCTTCACGGGAAGCTCACACTGGGGTTCCGACCGCTCTTCTACAAGAGTAAGCAGATCGTCAGTGTGAAAGCGGAGAGTTCGGCCGAGTCTGAACCCGCGTTCGAAGATCCCTGCCTGTACGGAGACATAGGCCATGAGTGACAAGATCTACAACCCCCCGCATCCGCCGTCCAGGGCGCGCACGTGTCCGGCCTGGCTGCCTACGAGGCGCTGTGCAAGGAAGCGGAGACCGACTACGAAGGCTACTGGGCGCGCCTGGCGCGCGAACTGCTCAGCTGGAAGCAGCCGTTCACCAAGGTGCTGAACGAATCGGACGCACCGTTCTTCAAGTGGTTCGAGGACGGCAAGCTCAACGTGTCCTACAACTGCCTGGACCGCCATGTCGAGGCCGGCCGCGGCGACCGCGTCGCGATCATCTTCGAGGCCGACGACGGCACCACGACCCGCGTCACCTACGCCGAGCTGCTCGCCAAGACCGCGCAGCTGGCCAACGCGCTGAAGGCGCGCGGCGTGAAGAAGGGCGACCGCGTCGTCATCTACATGCCGATGTCGGTCGAGGGCGTGGTCGCGATGCAGGCCTGCGCGCGCATCGGCGCGACGCACTCGGTGGTGTTCGGCGGTTTCTCGGCGCAATCGCTGAGAGACCGGGTCCAGGATGCCGGCGCCGTGATGGTGCTGACGGCCGATGAACAGGCGCGCGGCGGCAAGTCGCTGCCGCTGAAGTCCATCGTCGACGAGGCGCTCGCCGACAACAGCTGTCCCACGATCAAGCACGTCATCGTCTACAAGCGCACCGGCGGCAACATCGCCTGGGTCGCCGGCCGCGACGAATGGCTGCACGACGCCGTCGCCGGGCTGGCCTCGAGCTGCGAGCCGGAATGGGTCGAGGCCGAGCACCCGCTGTTCCTGCTCTACACCTCGGGATCGACCGGCAAGCCCAAGGGCGTCCAGCACAGCACCGGCGGCTACCTGCTGCACGCCGCGCTGACCACGAAGTGGACCTTCGACCTGAAGGACTCCGACATCTTCTGGTGCACCGCCGACATCGGCTGGGTGACCGGCCACACCTACATCACCTACGGTCCGCTGGCGCTGGGCGGCACCGAGGTCGTCTTCGAAGGCATCCCGACCTTCCCGGACGCCGGCCGCTTCTGGCAGATGATCGAGAAGCACAAGGTCACCATCTTCTACACGGCGCCGACGGCGATCCGCTCGCTGATCAAGGCGGCCGAGGCGAACGAGGCCGTGCATCCGAAGCGCTACGACCTGAACTCGCTGCGCATCCTGGGCTCGGTCGGCGAGCCGATCAACCCGGCCGCGTGGGAGTGGTACCACCAGCACGTGGGCGGCGGCCGCTGCCCCATCGTCGACACCTTCTGGCAGACGGAGACCGGCGGCCACATGATCACGCCGCTGCCGGGCGCGACGCCGCTGGTGCCGGGCTCCTGCACGCTGCCGTTCCCCGGCATCACCGCGGCCATCGTCGACGAGACCGGCAACGACGTCCCCAACGGGCAGGGCGGGATCCTCGTCGTCAAGAAGCCGTGGCCGTCGATGATCCGCACGATCTACGGCGATCCGGAGCGCTTCAAGAAGAGCTACTACCCGCCGGAGCTCAAGGGCTACTACCTGGCCGGCGACGGCGCGATCCGCGACGCCGACAACGGCTACTTCACGATCACCGGCCGCATCGACGACGTGCTGAACGTGTCGGGCCACCGCATGGGCACGATGGAGATCGAGTCCGCGCTCGTCAGCTGCACCGAGCTGGTGGCCGAGGCGGCGGTCGTCGGCCGCCCGGACGACACCACCGGCGAGGCGATCTGCGCCTTCGTCGTGCTCAAGCGCGCACGCCCGAGCGGCGACGAGGCCAAGGCCATCGCCAAGCAGCTGCGCGACTGGGTGGCCAAGGAGATCGGTCCGATCGCCAAGCCCAAGGACATCCGCTTCGGCGACAACCTGCCGAAGACCCGCAGCGGCAAGATCATGCGCCGCCTGCTGCGCTCGGTCGCCAAGGGGGAGAGCGTCACGCAGGACACCTCCACGCTGGAGAACCCGGCCATCCTGGAGCAGCTCGGACAGGCCTATTGAGAGGGTCTGCTGAGAGGCTTGCTGAGAGGCCAACCGAGCAGGCTGGCCCGGCGGCGAGGAGCCCCGCCTGCGCGGGGCGCTTTCCCGGAGGCTTCCCGCCTGCCGGGAAGTCCCATGAAAACAGGCCCCGAGAGGGGCCTGCTCATTGGTGGGCATCGCGCGATGCCCGGTCCATGGTCACTTCGTCGTCAGGATCCACTTGGCGAGCTGTTCGGCCTCCGCCGGGTTGACCTGCGTGTTGGCCGGCATCGGCACCGGACCCCAGACGCCGGAGCCGCCCTTGATGATCTTCTCGGACAGCTTCTTCACCGCGTCCTTGTCGCCGGCGTACTTGGCCGCGACGTCCTTGTAGGCGGGGCCGACCAGCTTCTTGTCGATCGCATGGCAGGCCATGCAGTTCTTCTTCTGCGCCAGTTCCGGGCTGGCGAAGGCGCTGGGGGCGCTCAGCAGGGCGGCGAGGGCCGTGGCGATGAACAAGGCGTTTCTCATGGCATCCTTTCAGGTGTCGCCGGGCTTCCCATCCGCGTCACAATCGGATCTGCAGATTCGGCGCCACAATCGCCGCCGTGACATCAAGGGTCGCGACGCGGGTCGACGAGTGGCTGGGGAAATCTCCGGGCTCGCGCGATTGTAGTGGTGGGGGATGCGGCGCCCGGGGGCGCGCACGAGGAGAACGACGATGTGGTTGATGGTGATCGGTGTCTTGTTGATTCTTCTCAAGCTGGGCGATGTCGGCCCGTTTGAAACGCTGAGCTGGTGGTGGGTGCTGTCGCCCTTCCCGGTGGCCGTCGTGTGGTGGGAATTCGCCGACAAGACGGGCTACACCAAGAAGCGGGAGATGGACAAGATGGACGCGAAGAAGGAAGTCCGCCGTCAGCGGCAGCTCGACGCCATCGGCATGGGCGACAAGACACGCAAGAAGCGCTGATCACTCGACGTGCGATGCGACAGCGGGGCCCGAAGGCCCCGCTGTCGCATCTGCTGTCAGCTGCCGTGATGCGGCGCCGGATGGGCCGGCGCCAGCGCATCACTCGAACTTGTCGAGCACCGCGCCCGAGCTGGCGCTCGACGCATTCTTCGCGAACTTCGCCAGCACGCCGCGCGTGTAGCGCGGTGCGGGCTGCTTCCAGGCCGCCTTGCGGCGCGCGAGTTCCGCGTCGTCGACGTTGAGCTGCAGCAGCAGCCGCACCGCGTCGATGGTGATGGAGTCACCCTCGTGCACCAGCGCGATCGTGCCGCCCGCATAGGCCTCCGGCGCCACGTGGCCGACGACCATGCCCCAGGTCCCGCCCGAGAAGCGGCCGTCGGTGATCAGGCCGACGCTTTCGCCCAGGCCCTGGCCGATCAGCGCGCCGGTGGGCGCCAGCATCTCCGGCATGCCCGGGCCGCCCTTGGGACCGAGGTAACGCAGCACCATCACGTCGCCGGCCTTGATCTGGTTGGCCATGATGGCCGCGAGCGCCGACTGCTCGTCGTCGAAGACGCGCGCCGGACCGGTGATGACCGGGTTCTTGAGACCGGTGATCTTGGCGACGCAGCCCTCGGGCGACAGGTTGCCCTTGAGGATGGCCAGGTGGCCCTGCGCGTAGATCGGATCGGCCACGGCACGGATGACTTCCTGGTCGGGCGACAGGTCCGGCACGTCGGCCAGGTTCTCGGCGACGGTCTTGCCGGTGATCGTGATGCAGTCGCCGTGCAGCAGGCCGGCCTTCAGCAGCTGCTTCATGACGGCGGGGATGCCGCCGGCCTTGTGCAGGTCCACGGCCAGGAAGCGGCCGCTGGGCTTGAGGTCGCACAGCACCGGGATCTTCGTGCGCATGCGCTCGAAATCGTCGATGGTCCAGTCCACCTCGGCCGCATGCGCGATCGCCAGGAAGTGCAGCACCGCGTTGGTCGAGCCGCCGGTGGCCATGATGACCGCGACGGCGTTCTCGATCGCTTTCTTGGTCACGATGTCGCGCGGCTTCAGGTCGGCCTTGACGGCGGCGACCAGGTAGTCCGCGGCGCGCTTGGTGTTCTCGACGACCTCGTCCTCGACGTTGGACATGCTCGACGAGTAGGGCAGCGACATGCCCAGCGCCTCGAAGGCCGAGCTCATCGTGTTGGCGGTGTACATGCCGCCGCAGGAGCCGCTGCCGGGGATGGCGCGCTTCTCGATCTGGCAGAAGTCCTCTTCGCTCATCTTGCCGGCGCTGAACTGGCCGACCGCCTCGAAGACGCTGACGATGTTCAGGTCCTGGCCCTTGTAGTGGCCGGGCTTGATGGTGCCGCCGTAGATGTAGATCGCCGGCACGTTGGCGCGCAGCATGCCCATCATGCCGCCGGGCATGTTCTTGTCGCAGCCGCCGATCACCATCACGCCGTCCAGCCACTGGCCGCCGACGCAGGTCTCGACGCAGTCGGAGATGACCTCGCGCGAGACCAGCGAGTACTTCATGCCCTCGGTGCCCATGGCCATGCCGTCGGAGATCGTCGGCGTGCCGAAGAGCTGCGCGTTGGCGCCGGCGGCCTTCAGGCCGATGACGGCGGCGTCGGCCAGCTTCTGCAGGCCGGAGTTGCAGGGCGTGATCGTCGAGTGGCCGTTGGCCACGCCGATCATCGGCTTGCCGAAGTCGCCCTCCTCGTAGCCCATGCCGTAGTACATCGAGCGGTTGGGCGCGCGCGCGACACCCTCGGTGATGTTCTTCGAACGGCGGTTGGGCGCGTCGTCGTGAGGCGCAGTCGATGCGCTGCTGGAGGCGTTGTTCTTGGCGTCGGTCATGGTGTCGTCCTGGCGAGCGAGGCTTGGAGCGGCTGAGTATGCGTCTGGCCTTCTTGCGGGTCCAATATATAGTTGACGGCGTTTTGATTCATGTGATGTATCGATGATCGAGCTCCGTCCCTTGCGCCAGTTCCTGGTGCTGGCCGAGGAACTGCATTTCGGCCGCGCCGCCGAGCGGCTGCACATGACGCAGCCGCCGCTCAGTCTGGCCGTGCAGAAGCTGGAGGCGCTGCTGGGCGTCCAACTGCTGGAACGCGGCCGGCGGACCGTCGCGCTGACGGCGGCGGGGTTGGCGCTGGTCGAGGCGTCGACGCGTCTGGTCGAGCAGGCGGACCAGGTGCCCGCCCGCGTGCGCGCGGCGGCCAGCGGCGAGGCCGGGCGGCTGAGCCTGGGCTTCGTGTCGACCGTCGGCTACGGCGACATGCCGCGCTGGCTGCGGCTGTTCCGCGAGGCGCTGCCGGACGTTCAGCTCGCGCTGCGCGAGGCGACGCTCGATGTCCAGCTGCGCGGCTTCGAGACGGGCGAGCTCGACGCCGGTTTCGCCATCCACGCGCCCGGTGCCGAGCCGGCCGGCTTCGAGTGCCTGACGGTGTCGACCGAGCCGCTGGTGCTGGCGCATGCGGAGGACTGGGCCCTGGCGAAGGGCCGCAGCCCGTCCCTAGAGGACGTGCTGCGCGAGCCGCTGGTCGTGTTCCCGCGCGAGATCGCGCCCTCGCTCTTCGACGCCTTGCTGGGCTTCTACCGCGCACACGGCGCCACGCCGCACATCGCGCAGGAGGCCATCCAGATGCAGACCATCGTCAATCTCGTGTCGGCGGGCATGGGCGTGGCCTGGGTGCCGCAGTCGGTCTGCGCGCTGCAGCGGCCCGGCGTGCGCTACCGGCCGTGGCCGTCGGCCCGCGTGCCGGCCTGCGACACCAGCCTGATCTGGCGCCGGGACGCGTCGCCGGTCGTGCATCGTTTCGTCGACCACGTCCGCGGGCAGGTGACAGTCAAGGCGTGACCCCGCGCGGATCGGCCTCGAAGGGGCAGGTCCGGCCTGCAGGTTGCCGGTGGAGAACACGAAGGTGAAGTTCCGTATCCGGCATGCCCGGGGCATGCAGGCCCGGCGGACTTCTGCGACCATGCGCCGATGAAAGGACGCTTCCCGTGACAGCACCCCGCAACAACGACGACCGCCGCCGCGGCACCTGGCGACGCCTGATCGGTGCGATCTGCGTCATCACCGGGTTCTCGATGGTCATGAGCGTGGCCTTCGCGACGCCGGCCCATGCCGCGGTGCTCAAGGACGCCGAGCTGCAGGCGCTGCTCGACGCCGGCCGCGCGGACGATCTGGAGAAACTCGCCGCGCAGCGCGTGAAGGCCGACCCGGACGACCCGCAGGCGGTCGCCGCGCTGGCGCTGGCGCAACTGGACCTGGTCGACGGCGCGGTGCTGAAGCAGAACATCCAGCGGCTGGAGCAATGCGTGCAGCGCACGCCGAACGAGGGCGCCTGCCACTACGCGCTGGCGCTGGCGCTGGTGATGCAGGCGCGCGGCGGCAGCAAGTTCAAGGCGCTGGGCTCGCTGGGCCGCGTCAGCGACCTGGCGCAGCGCGCGATGACGCTGCTGCCCGACGCGCCCGAGCCGCGCAGCGCGCTGCAGCAGTACTACCTGGCGCTGCCCAGCTTCATCGGGGGCGGGGAGTCGAAGGCGCGCGCGCTGGAGCAGGACGTGAAGGACCCGGCGCAAACGAGCCTGATGCGTGCCCGGATAGCGGCCGCCAAGAAGGATTGGCCGGCCATGGAGAAGGCCTTGCGCGCGGTGCGCACGCAGCGGCCCGAGCTCTTGCTGGAGCAACGCGTGCTGTGGAGCGACTACGGTCGCAACCTGTTCTTCAGCGAGCAGAAGGAGCGGGCGGTGCCGTGGTTCGAGGAACTGCTCAAGAGCCAGCCCAACCAGGCGATGGGCGCCTACGGGCTGGGCCGCGCGTATGACGCGCTGGGCCAGTACGACAAGGCGGTGGCCGCCTTCGAGCGCGCCCGTGGCATGACGGGCGCCGAGCAACTCGGCCTGGACCGGCGCCTGGGCAGCGCGCTGGCGGGCAAGGGCGACAAGGCGGGCGCGCGTGCCGCGTTGCAGCGCTGTATCGACAACCGCCGCGGCAGCAACGGCGACATCGAGGACTGCCGCAAGCAGCTGGCCGCGCTTGGCGCGCCCTGACGCCGGCCTCGCGGGCGCTGCTCCCGTGCCATTTATGATTCGCGCCTTCTCGACGCGGTAAAGCTCCTTCATGTTGGTTCATCCCCAGTTCGACCCTGTCGCCATCAACATCTTCGGGTGGCCGATCCATTGGTACGGGCTGATGTACCTGACGGCCTTCGGCCTGTTCCTGTGGCTGGGCAACCGCATGGTGCGCAAGCCGTGGAACGCGGCGCGCGGCTGGACCCGCCGCGACATCGACGACCTGCTGTTCTACGGCGTGCTCGGCGTGGTGCTGGGCGGCCGTCTGGGCTACGTGTTTTTCTACAAGCCGGCCTACTACCTGAGCCATCCGGGCGAGATCCTGGCGGTGTGGCAGGGCGGCATGTCCTTCCACGGCGGGCTGCTGGGCGTGATCGTCGCGCTGGCCTTCTTCGCCTGGCGGCGCGGCTTCAATTTCCTTGAAGTCGGCGACATCGTCGCGCCGTGCGTGCCCACGGGCCTGGCCGCGGGGCGTCTGGGCAACTTCATCAACGGCGAGCTGTGGGGCCGTGCGGCCGATCCCGGCCTGCCCTGGGCGATGGTGTTCCCGCAGGCCAACGACGCGGTGCCGCGCCATCCCTCGCAGCTCTACCAGTTCCTCGGCGAGGGCGTGCTGCTGTTCATCGTGCTGTGGCTGTTCGCGCGCAAGCCGCGGCCGATGGCGGCGGTGTCGGGGCTGTTCCTGGTCGGCTACGGCGTGGCGCGTTTCGTCGTCGAGTACTTCCGCGAGCCCGACAGCTTCCTCACCCTCGACAAGCAGCCGCTGCACCTGAGCCAGGGCCAGTGGCTGAGCGCGCCGATGATCGTCATCGGCATTCTCATGATGCTGTGGGCCTACCGGCGCGCGGCACGTCTGCAGGCATCGCCGGCGACCCGCTGAGCGGCGCGCGATCCTCCTTCGAGACCCGACATGCGTCAGATCTTCTTCGATACCGAAACCACCGGCCTGAATCCTGAATCGGGCGACCGCGTCGTCGACATCGGCTGCGTGGAGATGGTGAACCGTCAGCTGACGGGCCGCCATCTGCACTTCTACCTGAACCCCGAGCGCGACATGCCCGAGGAGGCGTTCCGCGTCCACGGCCTGAGCATCGAGTTCCTGTCGGACAAGCCCAAGTTCGCGCAGATCGTCGACGAGTTCCTCGAGTTCATCCGCGACGCGGAGCTGATCGCGCACAACGCGGCCTTCGACGTCGGCTTCATCAACGCCGAACTCAAGCGTTGCGGCAAGGCGCCGCTGCACGAGTGCGTGGAGAGCGTGCGCGACACGCTGCTGATGGCGCGGGACATGTTCCCGGGCAAGGCGAACTCGCTGGACGCGCTGTGCCGCCGGCTGGAGGTCGACAACAGCAACCGCGGCCTGCACGGCGCGGTGAAGGATGCGGAGCTGCTGGCGGAGGTCTTCATCCGCCTGACGCGGGGTCAGGACTCGCTGGTCATCGACGACAGCGCGTCGTCGTCGGGCGAGGGCGGTCAGCTGGAGGTCGTGGCCATCGACTTCAGCGCGTTCGACCTGCCGGTGATCGCGGCGACGGCGGAGGAACTGGTGCTGCACGACAAGGCGCTGGTGGACCTCGACAAGGCCAGCGGCGGCAAGCGCATCTGGCAGGTGCCAGTGGCCGCTTGAGCGATCGCACCCAGCGGTGGGTCTGAGAGACGATCGTCAAACAGTTCTTGAAACGACTCAAATTCTCATGGCATAATCTTCGACTTTCCCGGACATCCAAAACGGCAGCGAAGCAGTGAGCTTGGCAGCGGTGGCGGACGACAAGACCGGGCGGTTAGCTCAGCGGTAGAGCACTGCCTTCACACGGCAGGGGTCGCAGGTTCGAACCCTGCACCGCCCACCAAAGTCTCTTCAGAGTCGCTTTGGATTCTTGTTGGAAGTTCAGAGAAAACCCGGTCCAGATACCGGGCGGTTAGCTCAGCGGTAGAGCACTGCCTTCACACGGCAGGGGTCGCAGGTTCGAACCCTGCACCGCCCACCAGATCAACCCCGTCAACGCAAGTTGGCGGGGTTTTTTCTTTGGTGGCGTGGCGGCTCACGGATGAACGAACTTGATGAGACCCACCATCGCGAAAATCGTTGCGATCTGTCCTCCAACGATCCAACGGATCAGCTCGGATCGCATGTGAGCCATCTCGCCTCGCACGCTAGCGATGTCGCCGCGAACGCTGGCGATGTCCTGCTTCAACTCCGCTCGGACGGTGACGATCTCACCACGCACGAGGGCAATCTCCTGCCGCAGTTCCGCGCGCACCATGCCGACCTCGCTGCGGACGCCGGCGATCTGGGACTTCAACTCCGCCATTTCCGTCCTGACCGTATACATGTCGGAGTTCTTGGCGAGATGGGATTGCTTGTCGTTCATGCGTTTCTCCATGGCGCTGTCGATCGATTCGGCGGCGTCGTCGGCGTCCTGCTGCGACGCACCGACCTGACGGAATGCCTTGTGCAATGCGAGCTTCATTGAGCGGCTCCTTCGCGTTGTGTACTGCGAGTTCTTGGGTGGGGTGGGCAATGATCATCCTGCGATCACGGGGTCTCGTCTCTCGCACATTTCAGTCATTTCTGGGGGCGGCGCGGAGAGAATCAGCGCATGCCTTCGCTACTGCCGCCCTCGCTCGTCGCCGTCGTTCCGCGCTGTCTGCAACTGTCGAGTCAGCCGGTGCCGGCCGGACTCGTTCCGCTGCGATTGGGCGACGTCACGATCGGCCGGGTGCATCCGATGCGCCAGGTCTTGCTCGGCGAGCTCTGGCCTGAACTTGAGCGCCTTGATGGCGCGTTGTGCTGGGATGCCGAGGCGCTCGATGTCGAGGCTCGTTCACGGCGCATCGGCGAGGTCGCGCTCGCGCTGAAGGCGCGCGGTGCCATCACCGGCTGGCGCGGCGAGCGCTACGCATGCGAGCGACCGGTCGAGGATCCCTGCACCGAGCGCGGCGAGGTGCTGTTCCGCCTGGAGCGCGCCGCCTTCCGCTTCTTCGGCCTGATGAGCCGCGCGGTGCACATCAACGGCTTCCTGCCGGGGGCGCGGCTCGTGTGCGGGCGGCGCGCGCTGTCGAAGGCGACCGACCCGGGCAAGCTCGACAACCTCGCCGCCGGCGGTCTGACCGCCGATGAAAGTCTCGTCGACTGCGCGCGTCGCGAATTGCTCGAGGAGGCCGGCGTCCCGATGACGATCAGCGCCGCGGTGCAGTCGCGAGGCGCCTTGCGCAGCACGCGCATGGAACCCGAAGGCCTGCATGACGAGGTGCTTCACGTCTTCAGCCTTCAGTTGCCCGCCGGCTTCACGCCTTGCAATGGCGACGGCGAGGTCAGCGAGTTCCTGACACTGGACCTGGAGACGCTCGCGCAACGGCTCGCGGCCGGCGAGTTCAGCCACGACGCCGCCGCGGTCAGTGCCTTCGGTCTCCAGCATCCGCACGCACTCGCCGATCTGCGCGCCTGAGCGCGGCAGCCTCGGCACAATCGCCGGCATGGATCAAGTCGATGCGGTGGTGATCGGGGCCGGCGTCGTCGGCCTCGCGGTCGGCCGGGCGCTGGCGATGCGCGGGCTGGAAACGCTGGTGCTCGAACGCGAGCTCGCCATCGGGACCGGCGTGAGCTCGCGCAACAGCGAGGTCATCCATGCCGGGCTCTACTACCCGGCGGGATCGTTGAAGGCGCGGCTGTGCGTGCGCGGCAAGCAATTGCTCTACGCGCATTGCGAATCGCACGGCGTCCCGCACCGGCGTTGCGGCAAGCTGGTTGTCGCAACGTCGGCGGAGCAACTGCCGGGACTGGCCGCGCTGCAGGCGAAGGCCGCCGCCAACGGCGTCGACGATCTGCGTTGGCTCACCCGCGAGGAAGCCCTCGCGCTGGAACCCCAACTGCAGTGCGAGGCCGCGCTGCTCTCGCCGTCGACCGGCATCGTCGACAGCCATGGGCTGATGCTCTCGCTGCAGGGCGATCTGGAGCGCCACGGCGGCGCGGTCGCCTTCGGCGCAGCGGTGACCGCGGTTCGTCGCGACGGCGCCGGGCATGTGGTCCACACCGACGACATGACACTCGGCGCTCGCATCGTCGTCAACGCGACCGGGCTGCATGCGCCAAGGGTCGCCGCCGCGATCGAGGGTCTCCCGACGCCGCCTGCCGCCCGCTTCAGCAAGGGCTGCTACTTCGCACTGCAGGGGCGGGCGCCGTTCTCGCGGCTGGTGTACCCGATGCCGCAGGACGCGTGGCTGGGCGTGCATCTGACGCTGGACCTCGGCGGCCAGGCCCGCTTCGGACCCGATGCCCAGTGGCTCGATGTTGCGCGTCCCGAAGACATCGACTACGCCGTCGATCCCACGCGGGCCGACGTCTTCTACGACGACGTCCGCCGTTATTGGCCTGCGTTGCCCGACGGCGCGCTGCAGCCGGCGTACAGCGGGGTGCGGCCGAAGATCCATGGGCCGCACGAGCCCGCGCCGGACTTCCGCATCGACGGTCCCGCCGAGCACGGCGTGCCAGGTCTGGTGAACCTGATGGGGATCGAGTCGCCCGGTCTCACGAGCGCGCTGGCGATTGCCGAAGAGGTCGCCGCACGCTGCGGTCTCGAGTGAGTTCGCGGTTGCTCGGGGACGGCAATGCACGAGGTTTGGACGCTTGCCGTCCGGGCCTCGTGCATTGGCGGCCAAGCGCTGGGAGTCGGCAGGTGGAATGGGCCCCGGCTCAATCCGCCGGCACGCGCAGCGCTCTGTCCCGTTCCTTCGCGATGCGAGCGGCGAAGTCCGCCGCTGATCCGCCCGTCGGCAGGTTGCTGACGTCGAGGATCTTCGAGCGGATCTCGGGCAGCCGCAGCGCTTCGTTGATCACCGCGTTGATCAGACGCAGGCGGTCTTCGGGCACGCCGCGCGGCGCGAAGAGGCCGAAGGTCGAGACCAGGTTCGCGTCGGGGAATCCGAGCTCGGCCAGCGTCGGTACCTCGGGCAGCACCGGCAGTCGCACCGGCGAGCCGATCGCCAGCGCCTTCAGCTTGCCCTGCCGCACGAACTGGAGCTGCTGCGACGCGACGTTCGAGGACAGCAGTTCGAACTGCCCGCCGATCGCATCGGTCAACTGCTGGCCGCCGCCCTTGTAGGGCACATGGATGATGTCGACGCGCGCCACGGCGCGCACCTGCGCCAGCACCATGTGGCCGACGGTCGCGTGGCCCGACGTCGCCCAGCGCAGCCGTCCCGGCGCGCGCCGCGCGGCGGCGATCATCGCGGCGAAGTCCTTCGGCTTGAACGTCGGGTGCGCGAGCACGAGCACCGGCGTGTCCATGATGCTGACGACCGGCGCCACGTCGGGCGTCGGCACGGCCGCCGAGGCGGTCGATGGGGGGATGAACACCAGCGGCGAGATCGCGCAGTAGGCCAGCGTGTGGCCGTCGGGCGCGGCGCGGGAGAGTGACTCCAGCGCGGTCAGCCCTCCGGCACCGGCCCGGTTCTCCACGATCACCGCCACCTTGAGCCGCGTGCTCATGTACTGGGCAAGGGCACGCGCGGTCTCGTCGCTGACGCCGCCGGGCGGGTAGGCGACGATCAGGTGGATCGGTCGCGCAGGCCAGGCATCGTTCGCGATGGGCGTGTTGCCTGTCTGAGCCTGCGCCAGCGGCGCAAGACCTGGCACCGCCGCGCACGCGACGGCATGCAGCAGTGCACGCCTACGCATCGCGGTGCTCCATCGCGATGCGCCGGGCCAGCGCCAGGAAGGTCGCCGTCGGACCCTCCTGATCGTGCGAGCGGTAGGCGATCGTCAGCGGCGCCTCCAGCCGCGCGTGTTTCTCCAGCGGCCGGAACACGATCGAGTGCGCATGCACGCCGCGCATCGACGCGGGCACCACCGTGATGCCGGCGCCGGCCGCGACCAGGTTCAGGTTCATCATCATCCGGTCGACCTCGACGAAGCTGCGAGGCTTGACACCGTCGCGCTCGCACAGCGACAGCAGGTTGGCGTAGAGGCCCGGCGCGCCGGGGCGGCGCACGAGGATCAGGTCCTCGTCCTCCAGCTCCGCCAGCGGCACCGGCGTGGACCCGGCGCGCGGCACCGTCGCGAGCCGGTGGTCCAGCGGCAGCGCCAGCAGCGCGGGCTCGGTGAGCAGCGTCTCGAAGCTGACGCCCTCGGGCTGCGCCACCGGCACGCGCAGGAAGCCGCAATGCAGCCGCGACTTCACGACCGCCTCGATCAGCCCGGCGGCGTGGTTCTCGGTCATCGTCAGCGCGATGCCCGGATGCTCGCCGCGGCAGGCGCGCAACACCGCCGGCGTGAACGCGTGCGCCGCCGCCGAACTCGTGAACCCGATCGCCAGCAGCCCGTGCTGGCCGCCGGCCAGCCGGTCCATGCGGTCGCGCATGTCGTTGTAATCGCGCAGCAGTCGACGCGCCTCGTCCAGGAACTGGCGGCCGCCGTCGGTCAGGCTCACGCCCTTCGGATGGCGATGCAGCAGGGCGATGCCCAGCTCCTGCTCCAGCGTCTTGATCTGCTGGCTCAGCGGCGGCTGCTGCATGCCGAGCAGCGCCGCGGCGCGCGTCATGTGGCCGGTCTCCGCGACCGTCACGAAATAGCGCAGATGTCGGAGGTCCATGTCTGCGTTGTCTCCTGGTCCTCGGGCTCGCCGCGGCTTTCCTCTGCGGAAGCTACGTACGTCCCATATTCAAAACGTCTCGGACTCTGCGGATCAGTGTATTTGACGCTATGGAGGGCGGTCACTAAGGTCCGGCCCGGATACCGAAGAAACGATTCAAGCAGGCGATCCAAGAACCGTCCGAGAACGGTCCCACTGCGGTCGGGTGAGCAGTACGACGAGCGGTCCCGAACGAGGACACGACGACAACCAGACGGAGACAACGTTGATGAACACGAAACGACATTCGAGGAACGCGGGGCATGCGCGCAAGGCTTTGGTCCTGGCCGCCGCCGCGGTGGGAGCAGCCGGCGCGGCGCACGCGCAGAGCGGCAGCAGCGTGCAGGTGTTCGGCCTGCTGGACATCGGCGTGCAGGCGCTGAAGGCCAGCGGCAGCGACACGCGCACCTTCGTCAACAGCGACGGCAACACGTCGAGCCGCTTCGGCGTGCGCGGCACGGAGGACCTGGGCGGCGGGCTGAAGGTCGGCTTCTGGCTGGAGTCGGCGGTGGCCGTCGACGACGGCACCAGCGGCGCGACCAGCACCAACAACAAGGACTCGGTCAGCGGCGGCCTGACCTGGGGGCGCCGCGCGACGGTGCAGATCTCGTCGGCCGACTGGGGCGAGCTGCGCCTGGGCCGCGACTACGTGCCGTCCTTCGGCAACCTGACCACGTCGATGCATCCGTTCGGCACGAACGGCGTCGGCAACTCCGGGATCATGTACTACCCGGTCCCCGCCAACGGCACGACGGCGCGCACCAACGTGCGGGCGTCCAATTCGATCGGCTACTTCACGCCCTCGGGCATCAACGGTTTCTACGGCCACGCGATGCTGGCGCTGGGCGAGCAGGGCGCAGGCCCGACCCGCAAGGACGGCCAGCTGACCGGCGTGCGCATCGGCTGGCGCAACGAGACCTTCAACGGCTCGGCCGCGATCTCCAAGACGCGCTACGCGACCGGCGACTACACGCAGAGCAACGTGGGCATGTCCTACCAGTGGGGCCCGGCCAAGCTGATGGCGCTGTGGGGTCGCAACGAGGTCGGCATCACCAGCACGACGGCCACCATGCTGGGCACGCAGTGGCAGGTCTGGCCGCAGGGCGAGCTGCGCTTCGCCTACACCTGGCTGAAGGCGAAGAACGTGGCCAGCGACGCCACGCACATCGCGATCGGCTACGTGCACGACCTGTCCAAGCGGACGGCGCTGTACACCAACCTCGCGAAGGTGGACAACAAGGCCCGCGGCGTGCGCTTCAACGTCGGCCTGGCGACGACGCAGCCCGGCGGCGACAGCGGCGGCTTCGAGGCCGGCGTGCGCCACAACTTCTGAGCCTCGCCTGACCCCTGTCCGACCCCTGTCGGACAGGGGCCTCACCTCGGCTTCAACCAGCAGCAACGAAGGAGCACGACCATGTCGACCACCATGTTCTCCGGCACTTCACGACGGACCCCGCGCCTGGCCGGCGCGGTCCTGCTCACGCTCGCGGCGCTGGGCGCCGCGGCGCCGCTCGCCGCGCATGCGGAGGCGACGAAGATCCTCTTCGTCGGCAACAGCTACACCTTCGGACGCATCGATCCGGTGATGAGCTACAACGCCGCCAACGTCCACGACCTGACGGCGGCGATGTACGCGAGCAACCCGAGCGGCGCCAACAGCTTCGAGCCCCATCCGTGGGGCGGCGTCGCCGGCATCTTCAAGCAGTTCACCGTGCAGGTCGGGCTGGACTACGACGTCTCGATCTCGGCGCGCAACGCGGCTTCGCTGCGTGGGCAGTTCCTCAACACCAACAACGCCGGGTGGGACCTGCGCGGCAACATCGGCTCGCAGGCCTGGGACAAGGTGGTGCTGCAGGAGCAGAGCGACGAGCCGCTGACCAAGCAGCCGGGTCTGGCATCCAACCCGGCCTACTTCAACACGTACACCAACCTGATCGAGAACTGGATCCACCAGGGCAACGCGCTGAGCTACCGCGAGCGCGACCTGATCGGCGGCACGAACGCGAGGTGCGCCGAGATCACCGGCGCGTCGACGGGCACCTGCTCGCTGCTGCGCAACGTGCCGGCGAATGCCAACGCCAACGCGAACGCCGACGTCTACCTGTACCAGACCTGGGCGCGGCCCAACCTGGTCAACGCGCCCAGCACGACGGTCACCGACGAGGACACCGGCGCGGTGACGCCGACGGGGCAACCCGCACCGTCGTTCTATCCGTCGCTGCAGGCGATGACCGACGACCTGAAGCAGGCCTATGCCGGTGCCGCGTTGATGGCGGGCGCGGACGGCTCGGGCGGCATCGCCGGCGTCGCGCCGGTGGGCGAGGCCTTCATGCGCGCGATCGCGGCGGGCGTCGCGACGCCCGACATGTATGCCTCGACGGCGATCACGGACGGGCTGCTCGACCTGTGGTTCGACGACGGCACCCATGCAAGCAAGTACGGGTCCTACCTGAGCGCGCTGACGCTGTTCGGCACGATCACCGGGCTGGATCCGGCGGTGCTGGGCCTGAACGAGATCGCCGCGCGCGACCTCGGCATCAGCGCGGCCCAGGCGCTGCTGCTGCAGCGCGTGGCGAGCGACCAGCTCGGTTTCGCCGCGGCGGTGCCGGAGCCGGAGACGCTCGCGCTGGCGGGCCTGGGTCTGGGCCTGTTGTGGATGATGCGCCGCGGTCGCCAGGAGCGACTGCCGGCAGGGGGCACGATGCCCGCAGTGCCTGCATGACCGCCACCGCGGTCCGGGCGTGATTCCTTTAGGGAGATGAGGATGCTGATGACACAAGGGGCCGGTGGCGGCGCGTGGACACCGACCGCACGGACGGCGACGATGGCGGCCGCAGCCGCGTTGGCGCTGGGCGTTCTTGGCCTGACGGGCTGCGCGCCCGTCGCCGTGGCGAAGAAGCCGGCGGGTCCGGGCTTCGACATGGCGCGGGAAGCCGCGCCGACCCCGACGGCCTGTCCGTCGGGTGTCGGCGAGGGCGCGAACTGCCTGTCGGGCACGGACAGCGCCGGCGCGATCTACATGATCGTGATGCCCAGGCAATGGAACGGCGACCTGGTCGTGCACGCGCACGGCGGACCGTTCCTCGGCGCGCCCACGATGAAGCGGGTGACCGAGGACGTCGAGCGCTGGACCATCATGCCGCGCCTGGGCTACGCCTTCGCGTCGTCGAGCTACCGCCAGGGCGGGGTCGCGGTGAGCGCCGCGGCCGAGGACAACGAGCGCCTGCGGCGCCTGTTCATCGACAAGGTCGCCAAGCCCAGGCACGTCTACCTGCACGGCCAGTCCTGGGGCGCCAGCGTGGCGGCGAAGGGCGCGGAGCTGTTCGCCGACGGCAAGCCCTATGACGCGGTGCTGCTGACCTCGGGCGTGCTGGGCGGCGGGACGCGGAGCTACGACTTCCGGCTGGACCTGCGCGTCGTCTACCAGTACCTCTGCCACAACCATCCGCTGCCGAGCGAGCCGCAGTACCCGCTCAACATCGGGCTGCCGGCGGACTCGCCGCTGAAGCAGGCGGACCTCGCCAAGCGTGTCGACGACTGCCTGGGCCTGAACAAGCCGGCGGCGGAGCGTTCAGCGGCGCAGACGGCGAAGATCAAGACGATCGTCGACGTGATCCACATCCCGGAGCGGAGCATCCAGTCGCATCTGAACTGGGCGACGTGGCACTTCCAGGACATCGCGCAGAAGCGCACCGGCGGCGCGAGTCCCTTCGGCAACGTCGGCGCGGTGTATGCCGGTTCCAGCGACGACGCGGCATTGAACGCCGGCGTGCTGCGCTACAAGGCCGACGCGAAGGCGGTGGCGACCTTGTCCGCCGACGCCGACCTGGGCGGCAGGATCCCGGTGCCGGTGCTGACGGTGCACGCGATCCACGACCCGACGGCGATGGTCGAGCTGCAGGAGAGCTTCGGTCGCACGATGGCCGCGGCCGGACGCGGCGACGCGCTGGTGCAGACCTTCACCGGCGACAAGGACCACAGCTACCTCAGCGACCCGACCTACGCGGCGCTGATGGAGGCGCTGACGAGCTGGGCCACGCAGGGCAAGAAGCCGACGCCGGAGTCCGTCGCCGCCGGCTGCGAGAAGGCCAAGGAGACGCTGGGTCAGACCTGCCGCTTCGAACCCAAGTACCAGGTCAAGGCGATCGACACGCGGGTGCCGAAGCGCGATCGGCCTTGAAGTGGCCTTGAAGCGACCTTGAGCAGTCGCTCACGCGGCGTCGACGACACCGGCCTTGCGCCGGTGTCCCCATTTTGGGAGAAGCGAAACGCCTTGATCAGGCGAAGAATCGGCCGGTCCGAATCGACAGGAGCCCGCCATGTTCACCGACCTGATCCGCACCGGCCGCGAAGACGTGCCGCAGGGCAACCGCCGTGACTTCATGGAGGCGGCCGCCGCGCTCGGGATCAGCGTGATGGCGGGGCCGGTGCTCGCGCAGACGGGGCAGGGCGGCGCGCCCGACCTGATCCTGCGCAACGGCCGCATCACGACAATGGATCCGGCCAGACCCGAGGCCACCGCGATCGCGCTGCGCGATGGCGTCGTGATGGCTGTCGGCACGGACGCGGAAATCGCGAAGCTCGCCGGCGCGAAGACGCGGGTCGTCGACGTCGAGAAGCGTCGCGTGATCCCGGGGCTGACCGACTCCCACATGCACATCATCCGCGGCGGGCTCAACTTCAACATGGAGCTGCGCTGGGACGGCGTGCGTTCGCTGGGCGCGGCGCTGCAGATGCTCAAGGACCAGGCCGCGCGTACACCCGCGCCGCAGTGGGTACGGGTGGTCGGCGGCTGGAACGAATTCCAGTTCGACGAGAAGCGCATGCCGACGATCGCGGAGCTCAACGCCGCCGCGCCTGACACGCCGGTGTTCGTGCTCAACCTCTACAACCAGGCTTTCTTGAACCGTGCGGCGCTGCGCGCCGTCGGCTACACGAAGGACACGCCGCAGCCCGTCGGCGCCATCATCGAGCGCGACGCGCGCGGCGAACCCACCGGCCTGCTGCTGGCCGAGCCCAACGCCTTCATCCTCTACAACACGCTGAACCTCGGTCCCAAGCTCGATCCCGAGCAGCAGCTCAACTCGACGCTGCACTTCATGCGCGAGGAGAACCGGCTCGGCGTGACATCGGTCGGCGACGCGGGCGGCGGCTTCCAGAACTACCCCGACGACTACGCGATCATCGACAAGCTCGCCAAGGAGAACCGGCTCACGGTGCGCATCGCCTACAACCTGTTCCCGCAGAAGGCGAAGCAGGAACTGGCGGACTTCCAGCGCTGGGCGAAGATGGGCCGGCCCGGCGACGGCAGCGACTTCTACAAGCTCAACGGCGCCGGCGAGATGCTGGCCTTCAGCGCGGCGGACTTCGAGGACTTCCTCCAGCCGCGCCCGGAGATGCCGGCGGCGATGGAGAACGACCTCGAAGGCGTGGTGCGTTTCCTCGCCGGCAACGGCTGGCCGTGGCGCATGCACGCGACCTACAACGAGACGGTGTCGCGCAGCCTGGACGTGTTCGAGAAGGTCCATCGCGACCATCCGATCGACAAGCTCGGCTGGTTCTTCGACCACTGCGAGACGGTGACCCCGCAGAACCTCGAGCGCATCAAGCGGCTGGGCGGCGGCATCGCGGTGCAGAACCGGATGTCGATGCAGGGCGAGTACTTCATCCGCCGCTACGGGCTGAAGGCGACGGCCGAGACGCCGCCGGTCAAGCGCATGCTGGAGATGGGCATCCCCGTCTCGCTGGGCACCGATGCGACGCGGGTCAACAGCTACAACCCGTGGCAGGCGCTGTACTGGCTGGTGTCGGGACGCACGATCGGCGGCACGCTGCTGTATCCGGAGGAGCGCCGGCTGGATCGCGTGGCCGCGCTGCGGCTGATGACGGCCGACGGCGCCTGGTTCTCGCGCGAGACCGGGAAGAAGGGCGTGCTGAAGCCGGGCGCGTTCGGCGACCTGGCGGTGCTGGACCGCGATTTCCTGACCGTGCCAGAGGACCAGATCCAGGACATCACGTCGGTGCTGACGGTGGTGGCGGGCAAGCCGGTGCACGGCAGCGGCGCGTATGCATCGCTCGCGCCGGCGCTGCCGCCGGCGATGCCCGACTGGTCGCCGGTGCGGACCTATGGCGGCTACCAGGCGCGCAGGCCGGCGGCGACTTCATCGCTGAGCGACGCCGAGCGCCGCTACCAGTACGCCGCGCAGTGCGCCTGCGCGAGCGGTTGTGGCGTGCACGGCCACGATCACACGGCGGTCGCCAGCGCGGCGCGCGATGCGACGTCGGCGCAGGCGTTCTGGGGCGCGATGGGGTGCAGCTGCTACGTGTGAACGGATCCCGCCGGCGGGGCAGTCACTCGATCGACAGCAGCGTCACCGATCGCGCCGGCAGCGTGAGGGTCCTGCCCAGCGTCCTGCGCTCGCCGCTCATGACGTCCACCGCCGTGTCGCCCTCGCGGACCATCTCGGGGAAGCGGGACAGGTCCAGCTCTCGCGGTGCCTCGGACTTGCTCATCACCAGCATCAGCCGCTTGCCGGCCAACCCCTTCGCGGCGTCGTAGCGGAACAGCACGTAGCTCTCCTCGAGCGGCGCGTACTGCATCAGCGCGCCGTCGTGCACCAGCGTCTCCGCCTTGCGCCAGTTCAGCAGCCGTTTCAGCCAGGCCTGCGCGCCGGCCTGGCGCTCGCCCAGTCCGGCGCCGGTGAACGCGTTCACCGCGTCGCCGGCCCAGCCGCCGGGGAAGTCGGCCCGCACCGCGCCGTCGTCGCGATGGCGCGGGCTGGTCATCAGGATCTCCGAGCCGTAGAAGAACTGCGGGATCCGCCGCACGAAGGACAGGTAGGCCCAGGCCATCTTCGTCAGCTCGAGGTCGTCGTGCAGCACGCTGTAGACGCGCGGCGTGTCGTGGTTGCCCTCGAACAGCACCAGGTTGGCCGGGTCCGGATAGACGAAGTCGTGCGCCAGCGCCTCGTAGAGCCGGGAGAAGCCGCCGTCGTGCGCGTCCTGCTGGTTCAGGCCGGCCAGCAGGGCCTCCTGCAGCGGGAAGTCCATCAGGCTCGGCAGCGACGACACGTAGCCGTCGTGGTTGTGCTTGCCCGCCTGCCAGTACGACACCACCGCCGGATGCGAGCTCCATTCCTCGCCGACGATGTTCAGCTGGGGGTACTCGTCCTTCAGGCGCCGGGACCACGCGGCCAGGAAGTCCTTGTCGGAATAGCTGTAGGTGTCGGTGCGCACGCCCGCCAGACCGGCGGTCTCGATCCACCACAGGCTCATCTGCGTCAGGTAGGTCGCCATCAGCGGCTGGCGCTGGTTGAGGTCGGGCATGCCCGGGCTGAACCAGCCGTCGCTGAAGCGCTTGCGGTCGCTGGGCGCGGCGTACGGATCCTGCAGCGACATGCGCGCGTGATGCGTCTCGGTGTACTGGGGCCAGGTGTTGACCCAGTCCGCCGTCGGCAGGTCGGCCATCCACCAGTGGTGCACGCCGATGTGGTTCAGCACGATGTCCTGGATCAGGCCGATGCCGTGGCGCCTGGCTTCTTCACCGAGCCGCACGTAGTCGGCGTTGCTGCCGAAGCGAGGATCGACCTGGTAGAAGTCCGTCGCGCCGTAGCCGTGGTAGCTCCACTTCGGGCTGTCGTTGACCGACAGCGGCGTCGGCCACAGCATCGTGAAGCCCATCGCGGCGATGTAGTCGAGGTGGGCGGTGAGTCCGGCGAGGTCGCCGCCGTGGCGGCCGCCCGGGTCGTCGCGGCGCAGGCCCTCGGCCAGGCCGGGCACCTCGTCGTTGCGCGGGTCGCCGTTGGCGAAGCGGTCCGGCACCACCAGGTAGATCGCGTCCTTCGGTCCGAAGCTCGCGCGCTGCGCCGAGCCCGCCGCGCGCTCGCGCAGGAGGTAGCGATGCTCGACGACGACCTGCCCGTCGCGCTTCAGGCGCAGCGTCAGGGGGCCGGGGCGGGCGGCGGCGTCGATGCGCAGATCGACGAACAGGTAGTTGGGGCTGTCGCCGCGGTGCGTGCCGACCAGCGTCACGCCCGGCGCCGGCACGAGTTCCGCCTGCAGCGCGCCGATGCCGGTGCCGTGCAGCATCAGCTGCAGGTCGGGCGACTTCATGCCGACCCACCAGTCCGGCGGCTCGACGTGGGCGAGCGTTACCGGGGCGGACGAGGAGACGGGCGTGACCGTCGCGGCGGCGGGAGTGTGCGTCATGACGAGAAGACTCAGGGCGAGGGAGAGGGGGAGGCGAAGGAGCGTGTCAGAGCCGACATCCTGCCCGCCCTTCAGCGAAGACGGAAGACCTGCACCGACAGCGGCGCGGCGGTCAGCGAGACCTGACCGCGCGCGTCGGTGGCGAGGGACGCGCGGGCGGGGAGGAGGGCAGGGGCCGTGGACGGGGCGGACGCGGTCTGGAGCAGCGGGCGCAGCCGTGCCTTCGGCGGCAGGCCGGGGAGCGTCACGTCGACGGTGTCCTGTCCGTAGTTGATGACGACCAGCACGCGCTGGCCCTGGTAGACGCGCTGGAAGCTGAGCAGTCGACCCTGTGCCAGCGGCGCCTCGTAGCTGCCGCGCGCGATCGCGGGCTGGCCGTTGCGCAGCGCCAGCATCCGCTTGTAGAAGTTCAGCAGCGACCCGGGATCCGCCGCCTGCGCCTGCGCGTTGTGCGTGGCGATGTTGGGCGAGGCCGGCCGGAACGGCGTGCCCGTCGAGAAGCCGCCGGACGCCGGCGTCCAGCTCATCGGCGCGCGCAGCGGCGCGTCGCCCGGCAGTCCGGCGACACCGGCCTGGCCGATCTCCTCGCCGTAGTAGATGAACGGCGTGCCCGGCAGCAGCAGGTAGGTCGCGGCGGCGAGCTTGTAGCGCGCCTCGTCGCCGTCGAACTGGTCCCAGGCCCGCTTGCCCGCGAAGATGTCGTGATTGCTCAGCATCGTGGCCATGGACAGCGGCGCTTCGGTGAAGAAGCGCGCGACCTTGGCGACCGCCTCGATGGAGCCGTCGCCGCCCTTGGCCGCATCGATCACCGCGCGTTCCAGTCCGAAGGCGAAGGCGCTGCCGCAGATGTCGTCGCGCGTGTAGACCTTGGGCTCGGCGGTCGCCTCGCAGACGACGAAGCGCCGCGGGTAGCGCTTGATCAGGCGCGTGAACTCACCCGTCAGCGCGCGGCTTTCCGGCTGGTCGTTCCACTCCTTCGCGCTGTTCTCGAACAGGTGAGGCACGGCGTCGAGCCGGTACCCGTCCAGGCCCCGGTTGAGCCAGAAGCGCAGGCTGTCCTCGTGGTACTTCACCACTGCGGGGTTGCGCATGTTGAAGTCAGGCATGTGCGGCCCGAACACGGCGAAGTAGCGCGGCGAGCCGGCGGGCGACTGGGGCGTCGATGCCGGCTTGGGCGGCGCGCTGGCGCCTTCCGGCACGTCGGGCACTTCCTCGCCGGGCAGGTACCACGGCGTCTTGCCCCAGATGTCCCAGTCCTTCAGCTCGCCCAGCGGCTGCGAGGTCCACACGAACCAGTCGCGCCACGGGCTCGCCGGATCCGCCGCCGCCGCGCTGAACAGCGGATGCTCGCGCGCGCTGTGGTTGATCACGTAGTCCATGACGACGCCGATGCCCCGCCGGTGGGCCTCGCGGATCAGCTCGTCGAAGTCGGCCAGCGTGCCGTATTGCGGCTCGATCGCGCGGTAGTCCGTCGTCGCGTAGCCGTGGTCGCGGTCGGCGCTCGCGGTGATCGGCATCAGCCAGATGCCCCGGATGCCGAGGTCCTTGAGGTAATCCAGCCGCTGCGTCACGCCACGCAGGTCGCCGATGCCGTCGCCGTCGCTGTCCTGGAAACCGCGCACGAAGATCTCGATGAACGCGCCGTGCTGCCAGCCCTCGGGCAGCGTGCCGCGCCCGCGGACCTCCTTCACCGGCGAGAGGTCCACCGACGCGGCGTCCGCCACCGGCGCATGCCCGCCCGCGGCCATCGCGACGGCCAGCAGCGTGGCGGCGGTGAAGGCGATGGGGTGACGGGTCATCTCGCGGTCTCCGGATCTTGTTGTCGTGTGTGTAGCAAAAGTACAAATTCCGGCGCGGCCTGAAGCCTCCTTCAAGGCGCCGTCGCGCCGCAGCATAGAAGGTATGGCCTATGAAGGGAAGTCCTGATCGTTCCTGTTTGTAGTTTTGCTACCATCAAAAACGAAGGCTGGTCTCACCCTCAGGCGGTGAGGCCGGCGGCAGAACAACACCTCGATGGAGATCCGATGGGCGTCCGCTCGACCTTGTCCCGCGCCTGGCCGCGTCTGACGGCATGGATGCTGAGCGGCCTGGCCGGCATGCCGATCGCCATCGCGGCAGCCGGTCCGACCGCCTTGACGGGTGGCCCGTCCCTCCAGCCCCTCCCGTCCCTCGCGGCCTGCGACGCCGGGCCGGCGACGGTGCTCGATCCGCAGTCGCCGCTGCTGGCGGCGACCACGCCGGCGGCGCCGCAGCCGGTGTGGCTCGACGCCTACCGGCTGCGCTGGCCGGGTCTGGTCCTCGCCGCGGGCGAGGTGGTCCGCTGGCATCACTCGGCGGGTGGCGGACTGGGCCTGAACGATGGGCGGATCTCCGGGGCCGACCGCAGTGCCACGCTTCGGGCCGTCGACGCGGCAAGTGCGCCATTGAGCGCGGCGACCGCCGCGCAGGCGGCCTATCTGGGCACCGGCGCGGAGTTCGCGCTGGAGGAGGGCGTCGATCCCGCAGCGCTGCAGCGCGGTCAGGCCTTGATCGCCGTCGAGGACGCGCAGGGACGGGTGCGGCGTTGGAGTCCCGCACAGACGGCCCGTGCGCTCGATGCGATCTATGCCGCCGCCGAGGGTGAGCCCGCGCTCGGCGTGACGGTGGCGCCGAAGGGGGCCGCCTTCAAGTTGTGGGCGCCAACGGCCGATCGTGTCGAGCTCTGCGTCTACGACGGCCCCGACCGCGCGGCCCGTGCGAGCCTGCCGCTGGGCCGGGACGACCGCACGGGGATCTGGGCCGTCGATACGGCGCGCCTGCCCGGCGCGTCCGGCGTGCACAGCGGCGCCTACTACCGCTACCTGGTGGAGGTCTTCGTGCCGGACGTCGGCCGCGTGCGCAACCTGGTGACCGATCCGTACTCGGTGAGCCTGTCGGCGGACTCGGCGCGCAGCTACGTCGCCGACCTGTCCGAGCCGCGCCTGCAGCCGCGCGGCTGGTCGGTCAGCCGCATCCCCGACCGCGTGAAGACGCCGACCGACATGGTCGTCTACGAGCTGCACGTGCGCGACTTCTCGCGCGACGACCGCAGCGTCCCCGCCGCGATGCGCGGCAGGTACCTGGCCTTCACGCAGTCCGGGTCGGCCGGCATGCGCCACCTGCGCGCGCTCTCCGCCGCCGGGATGACCGACGTGCACCTGCTGCCGGTCTTCGACCTGGCCACCGTGCCGGAGCGCGGCTGCGTGGCGCCGCGCGTGCCCCGGGCCGCACCCGACAGCGACGCGCAGCGGGCGGCCGTGATGGCCGTCGCCGACCGCGACTGCTTCAACTGGGGCTACGACCCGTACCACTACAGCGCGCCGGAAGGCAGCTTCGCCAGCGATGCCAACGACGGCGCGGTCCGCGTGCGCGAACTGCGCGCGATGGTGATGGGGCTGCACGCGGCCGGGCTGCGTGTCGGCATGGACGTCGTCTACAACCACACGTCCGCGTCGGGCCAGCATCCGCACTCGGTGCTGGACCGCATCGTGCCCGGCTACTACCAGCGCCTGGATGCGCTCGGCGGCGTCGAGCGCTCCACCTGCTGCGACAACACGGCGACCGAGCATCGGATGATGGGCAAGCTGCTCATCGATTCGATCGTGCTGTGGGCGCGCGAATACAAGATCGCCTCCTTCCGGTTCGATCTGATGGGCCACCAGCCGCGCGAGGTGATGGAACGGCTGCAGGTCCGACTCCGTCGCGAGCTCGGCCGCGAGGTGCAGTTGATCGGCGAGGGCTGGAACTTCGGCGAGGTCGCCGACGGCGCGCGCTTCGTGCAGGCCTCGCAGCGGTCGCTGAACGGCACCGGCATCGGCACCTTCAGCGATCGCGGCCGCGACGCGGTGCGCGGCGGCGCGGCGGGCGACGACGCCGCCACGTCGGCGCGCCGCCCCGGGTTCGTCGTGCCCGCGACCGCCGGCGACGCTGCCCGCCGCGAGGCGCTGATGCGCCAGGGCGATCTGCTCAAGCTGGCGATGGCGGGGACCTTGCGCACCTTCGATCTGGAGACCGCCGATGGTCGCCGCGTCGCGGGCGAACACCTGCCCTACGGCGACCAGCCGGCCGGCTACGCATCGGTGCCGGCGGAGGTCGTCAACTATGTCGAGAACCACGACAACCAGACGCTGTTCGACGCGCTGGTGCTGAAGCTGCCGCGCTCGACGAGCGCCGACGATCGCGCCCGCACGCAGGCGGTGGCACTCGGCATCAATGCGCTGAGCCAGGGCGTCGCCTACTTCCACGCCGGCGGCGAACTGCTGCGCTCCAAGTCGATGGACCGCAACAGCTACGACTCCGGCGACTGGTTCAACCGGTTGGACTGGCGCGGCCACGACAACGGCTTCGGCGCGGGACTGCCGCCGGCGGCCGACGACGGCCGGGACGACGCGCTGCTGCGACCGCTGCTGGCCGATCCGGCGATCAAGCCGGGACCGGCCCAGATCGACTGGACCCGGCGCGTGTTCCTCGATCAACTGCGGATCCGCGCGAGCACGCCGTTGTTCCGGCTTGCCGATCCGCAGGAGATCCGACGCCGGCTCGTCTTCCACAACACGGGCCCGGGCCAGCAGGCGGGGGTGATCGTCGCGCGGCTCGACGGCACGGGGCGCGCGGATGCAGTCTTCGAGCGCGTGCTGGTTGTCGTCAATGCCACGGCCGAGGCCGCCGCGCTGGCGCTGCCCGCGGAGGCCGGCTTCGGCTGGCGCCTGCATCCGGTGCAGCGCGCCGCCGGCGCGGCCGATGCGCGCGTGCGTGAGCAGTCCCGGGTCGACGGCGCCCGTGGGGACTTCCAGGTGCCGGCGCGCAGCGTCGCGGTGTTCGTGGTCGAGCGTCGGTGAGCGTGGCTGAGCCTGGCTGAGCCTGGCTGAGCCTGGCTGAGCGCCTCCGGCCGGCGGGAGACCCCGCCGCGCTGGACCTTTGCCGGCCGGCTTTCAAGCCCGGGATCACCCCATCCGTCGCATGGGGCAACGCGCGTCGCGCGGCGGAGTAGCATGACTCGTCAGCGGCCCTGTCAGAGGTCGCATCGGAGACGGTCATGGGAACGATCCAGGCGATCCATTCGGTGCGGCCGAGCCGGTCGGTCCGCGGGGTGCTGAGGCACGCCGCGGTGCTGCCGGCCCTGCTGGCGGTGGTGCTGGTGATGGCGGGATGCGCCACGGCGCCACCGGCGCCGCCCGCGGTCGAGTCGGCCGGACTGGTTCACGACGAACTCTTTGCGCCATCGCGCGACGTCATCGATCCGGCGCAGGTCATGGCGATGACGCCGCAGATGCGCGAATTCCTCAAGCGCAAGATTCCCAATGCCGGCGTCGGCACGCTGGTGTCGGATCTGCGCGACATGCGTCACCTGCTGCTGGACTCGCTCTACAGCCGCCATGAGCTGCAGCTCGAATACGACGCCGGCACCACCCGCACCGCCGCCGAGGCCTTCGAGGCGAAGGCGGGCAACTGCCTGTCGCTGGCCATGATGACCGCGACCTTCGCGCGCGAACTGGGCCTGCCCTTCACCTTCCGGCAGATCTACGACGAGGAGCAGTGGAGCCGCGTCGGCGATCTGCAGGTCGTCTCCGGCCACGTCAACATCGCGCTGGGGCGGCGCCGGACGGACTTCCGCGTGATCGGCAACGACGAGCCCTCGCTGGTGGTCGACTTCCTGCCCGGCGCGCAGATCTCGCGCCAGCGCGCGATGCCGATCGACGAGCGGATGATCGTCGCGATGTACATGAACAACCGCGCCGCGGAGCTGATGGCGGAGGCCCAGCTCGACCGCGCCTACTGGTGGGCGCGTGCCGCGTGGCTGCACGACCCGCGGCTGCTGACGGCGCTCAACACGCTGGGCGTGATCTACCGGCGCCACGGCGACACCGCGCAGGCCGAGCGGGCGTTCCGCTACGTGCTGACGCGCGAGCCCGCCAACACCCAGTCCCTGTCCAACCTGGCCCAGGCCCTGCGCTTCCAGGGGCGGTTCGCGGAGGCGCAGACGCTGGAGACGCAGCTGGCGCTGCTCCAGCCGTATCCGCCGTTCAAGTTCTTCGATCTGGGCATCGCCGCGATGAAGGCGGGCGAGTACGCGACGGCGCGCGACCTCTTCGCCAAGGAGATCGACCGCTCGGCGTATTACCACGAGTTCCATTTCTGGATGGCGCTGGCCAACGTGGGCCTGGGCAAGTGGGACGTCGTGCGCACCGAGCTGGCGAAGGCCGAGGAATACAGCGTCACCGCGCCGCAACGGCAGCTCTATGCCGCCAAGCTGGAGAGCCTCAAGGCCAAGATGCAGCCCGCCAGGGTGGTGCGCTAGCCCGCAACCATCGCGGGGTCTGGTGCCCGGGCGCCCAGGCGTTCAGGCGTTCAGCGGCGGCAGTCCGTGGCGGGCGCGGGCCCGCGCGCAGGCGTCGTCGCCGATGCCCAGCGGCGAACGCATGCCGAAGTCGCGGCACGGCGAAGGTCGCCATTCGTAGATGCCGCAGCCGGCACGCTCGCCCACCTGGCCCTGCAAGGCGGCGCAGCGCGGCCGCGCGTGATCCGTGCCGCGCATGCGGCAGGTCGAGTCCGTGACCTCCACCGTCAGTCCGTCCGGCACCGTGCCGCCTTCGCTCAGCAGTTCCTGCCGCGAGAAGTCGACACGCAAGCTCGCGCAGCAGGCGCCGCAGCGGGTGCAGGGGTTGTCGGCGAAGGCGGACATGACGTTCAGTTCGAGGCCGATGGGCTGATCAGCGTGCTGTCGGGCGGTGGCGGATCGTCGGGAAGCACGGGTTCGCGCACGACGGTGACGGTGCAGGCGCACTGCGAGACCACCTGCGCCGACACGCTGCCCAGGTAGCGCCGCATCATCGAGCTGGCGCGCGCGCCCATCACGACGTGGTCGACGCCGGTCTTGGCGGCGAACTCGATCAGCGCATCGGCGGCGTCCGGCGCCTCCAGCACGTGGAAGGTCAGCCGGCCGTCCTCGAGGGCCAGTTCCCGCGTCATCGGATGCGCCCAGTTCTTGAGCGCGATCAATTGCTGCACGTGGTGACTGCGGCCGTGCGCGTCGGTGAGCTCGTCCATGCCGATGCGGTTGGTCTTCATCACGCCGACGCAGGCGAGCCGCGCGCCGGGCTCGGTCTGCATCAGGCGGCGCACGATCTCGCGCAGTTCCTCGAGCAGCGTCGGGGTCGCGCCCAGCACGTCGACCGCGGCCATGATCACCGGGCTCCGCGCCACCTGCGCGCCGACCGACGCCGGCGCCTGCGGTTCCTCGCCCATCGCCAGGAACCAGCGCTTGAAGCGGCGCACCATGCCGCTGCGCTGCAGCTTGTGCGCGCGGGCCGTCAAGGGCACCGCATCCGGCCGCTGCAGGTCCAGCGCGAGCTGCGCGGCGCTCTGGTAGCGGCGCTCCGCGCGCACCTCCAGGCAGTGCAGGACGATCTCCTGGAACCACGGGGGCAGCTCGGGGCGGATCGCGCGTGGCGGGATCGGGTCGACGTAGAGCCGGCGTCGCAGTTGCCGCACCGAGGTCGGCTGGCCGAAGGGGCGCTCCCCGGTGGACAGGTGATAGAGCATGACGCCCAGCGCGAAGAGGTCGCTGCGCGGATCGTTGCGGACGAACTGGACCTGCTCCGGCGACATGTACGGGCCGGTGCCCATGGGCAGCGAGAACTCCTCTTCCAGCAGGTCGGGCAGGAAGTCGTGCCGCGACAGGCCGAAGTCGACCAGCACCACGGTGCCGTCGGGCCGCAGCAGGATGTTGCTGGGCTTGATGTCGAGGTGGACCAGGTGCTGACGGTGCAGGTCGGTCAGCGCGTGCGCGACCTGGATGCCGATCTCGACGACCTCCACCAGCGGCAGCGGCGCCTGGTCCAGCCGCGGGCGCAGGCTTTCGGCCTCGATGCGCTCCATGACGATGTAGGCCTGGCGGCGCCAGTCGCCGCGCGCGACGAAACGCGGCACGTGCGGCCCCTTGAGCGCCGGCATGATCATCTGCTCGACCTCGAAGCCGACGATGCTGGCCGGGTCCTCGCCGCCCTTGATGCGGGGGACCTTCATGATCAGGGGGAAGTCCTCGACGGGGTGGGCGGGATCCGGAGCATCCTGGCGCCGCACCTGCCAGAGGTTGGCCATGCCGCCCTGGTGCAGCCGCGCCTCGAGCACGAAGCCGTCCAGCACCTGGCCGGGTTGCAGCGGCGAGGTGACCGGGACCGGGACTGACGTTGAAGCGTGCGTCGGGTGGGCGTCGTTCATCGATTCATCGGCCGACGACGAGGCGCTGCGCGAGGCGGTCCGCGAGACCCGTGGGCAGGCCGGGCGCGGCGCGCAGCGCGGCGGCGGCGGCTTCGACATCGTAGGGTACCCGCTGGAAGCTGAGTTCCTCGCTGTCGTGGTCGAAGAGCGCGTAGGCGGCGGCCGGGTTGCCGTCGCGCGGCTGGCCGCAGGCGCCCGGGATGACGAGCCACTGGCGGTTGGGCAGCAGCGGGATCGGCACGCCGGGCTGCGGCTTGAAGTCGCCCGCCTTGCCGGTGCCGGAGAGGTGGTACAGCATCGGCTCGTGCATGTGGCCGCAGAAGGTGTAGCGGCACTCGGTCGCATGCAGGCTGCGCATGGCCTCCAGCCGCCCCTGCACGTAGGCGAAGCCGGTCGGGTCGAAGGCGTTGGCGTGCACGTAGAGGCAGTCGTCCTCTTCCTCGGACATCGGCAGCCCGGCCAGGAAGGCGATCTGGTCGTCGGTGAGCCGTGCGCGCGTCCAGGCGATGGCGGCGCGCGCGTCGTCGTTCATCGTGGGGCGGGGACCTTGCGTCACGCCCAGGTCGTGGTTGCCGGCGACGACGATCGCGCCCTCCGCGCGCAAGGTCCGCACCTGGTCGACCACCCAGCCCGGATCGCTGCCGTAGCCGACGTAGTCCCCCAGCAGCGCGAAATGCTGGGCACCCTCCCGCCGGGCGTGGTCGATGACGGCCTGGAAGGCTTGCCGGTTGGCGTGCAGGTCGGAAATCAGGGCGGTCTTCATGGCAACGGCAGGGGTGCGAACGTCAAGGATGCCACGGGTGGCTGACGTCAACCTTCGCAAGATGGCGAGTGGCGAACGGTGATCCCCCCGAAGGGAGGGGCTCGCCCCCTCCGGATGGGTGAAACGCCGGGGACTCCGCGGGTTTGACGCGTTGTGGTCGTCCGTCGCTTTGCTACTCTGGTCGACGACATGGAACGCCAGGGAGGCGATGTGACGAGCGCGCACCGCCGCCGGCAGTTCCGGCATGGGAGAGAAAAAGATGAGCACGTATTTCGGGTGGCCGGCCGCGCGCTTCGCGACCGGCTGGGTCCTGGGGCTGATGCTGGCGTCGGCGGCGCAGTCCGCGGCGGCGGACTGCTCGCGGCCGATCCGTGTGCCGGTGGCGCCCATCGGCATGAGCGTGGTGACCTCGGGCGGCGAGGTCGGCGGGGTCTATCCGGACCTGCTGCGCAAGGTCTCGGCGGAGACCGGCTGCCAGTTCGAGTTCGTCGTCGTGCCGCGGGCGCGGGTCGAGGCGATGTTCGCCGCCAGCGGCGCCGATGTGCTGGTGCCTGCGACACGGACCTCGCAGCGGGACCTGCACGGCGACTTCATTCCGATGATGAAGGCGCGGCCGATGCTGATCTCCCTGTCGTCGGACCGCTCGCCGGTCGAGAGCCTGGCCGAACTCGGCGAGCGGCGCGAACTGCGCGTGGCGGTGGTGCGCGGCTTCGATTACGGCGAGCCGTATCAGGACCTGCTGAGGACGCTGAAGGCGCAGCGTCGGCTGGTGGTCGAGGCGGACGTCGCGGCGGTGGTGCGCGCGCTGGAACGCAACCTGGCGGACGTGACGGTGATGGCGCCCTCCATCCTGGCGGGCACGCTGCTGCAGGACTCGAAGACGCGGCCGCTGCTGGACCGGCTGCGGCTGGAGGCGATGGCGGAGCTCACCTGGACCGACAGCGGGATCTACCTGTCGCGGCACCTTCCGGCCAAAGACCGCGAGGTGCTGAGCGACGCGCTGGAGCGGAACTCGCGCTCCGGCACCGTCTGGAAGACGCTGCAGAAGCACTACCCGGCGGGGTCGTACGAAGAGGGCCTGAAGGCGCTGGGGGCGCCGAAGTAGCGGCCGCGACGGCGCCCGGACGGAACGAGGCCCGCGCGGGGCGGGCCTCGAGGTCTCGGCGGGGCAGGGCGCTCAGCCGATGCGTCCGAGCAGCAGGTACTCCATCAGCGCCTTCTGCACGTGCATGCGGTTCTCCGCCTCGTCCCAGACGACCGATTGCGGACCGTCGATGACGTCGGCCGCGACCTCTTCGCCGCGGTGCGCCGGCAGGCAATGCATGAACAGCGCATCCGGCTTGGCCTGCGCCATCATGTCCCGGTCCACGCACCAGTCCGCGAACGCCGTGCGGCGTGCCTCGTTCTCGGCCTCGTAGCCCATGCTGGTCCAGACGTCCGTGGTCACCAGGTCCGCGTCGCGGCACGCTTCCTTCGGGTCCTTGAAGACCTTGTAGCAGCGCGTGTCCTTGATGCCCGCGACCGCCGGGTCGATCTCGTAGCCGCTGGGGGTGCTCACGTGCACGGTGAAGCCGAGGATCTCCGCCGCCTGCAACCAGGTGTTGGCCATGTTGTTGCCGTCGCCGACCCAGGCCACCACGCGGCCCTTCAGGCAGTCCATGTCGATCGCGCCGCGCCGGTCCATGCCGCGCTGCTCGATGAACGTGAACAGGTCCGCCAGGATCTGGCACGGGTGGTACTCGTTGGTCAGCCCGTTGATGACCGGCACCCGCGAGTGCGCCGCGAAGCGCTCCAGCTTGGTCTGCTCGTAGGTCCGGATCATCACGATGTCGACCATGCGGCTGATCACGCGCGCGCTGTCCTCGATCGGTTCCGCGCGACCCAGCTGGCTGTCGCCGGTGGTCAGGTGCACCACCGAGCCGCCCATCTGGTACATGCCCGCCTCGAAGCTGACGCGGGTCCGCGTGGAGGCCTTCTCGAAGATCATCGCCAGCGTGCGGTCCTGCAGCGGCTGGTACTTCTCGTAGTTCTTGAAGCGGCGCTTGATCGTCGCCGCCCGTTCGAACAGGTGGGTGTACTCCTCCGCGCGCAGGTCCTTGAACTGCAGGTAGTGACGCATGAGCGTGTTCCCCGGTTTCATGGCGCGGACGCAGGTGCGGCCAGGAAGGCCTTCACCAGCGGCACCAGACGCGCGGCGATCTCGGCGGCTTCCTCGCTCGTCAGGATCAGCGGCGGCACCAGGCGGACGACCTTGTCGGCCGTCACGCTCAGCAGCAGGCCGGCTTCCATCGCCTGCGTCAGCAGCACGCCGCAGGGGCGGTCCAGCTCGATGCCGATCATCAGGCCGTGGCCGCGGACTTCCACGAGACCCGGCTCGCCCGCCAGGCCGTGCTCGATCGCGGCCTTCAGTTCGGCGCCGACGGTCGCGGCGTTGGCCAGCAGGCCGTCCGCTTCCATGATCGTCAGCGTCTCGACGCCGGCGCGCATCGCCAGCGGATTGCCGCCGAAGGTCGTGCCGTGGTTGCCCGGCCCGAAGACCTTGGCGGCCTTCTCGCCGCACACCACCGCGCCGATCGGCACGCCCGAGCCCAGGCCCTTGGCCAGCGGCATCACGTCCGGCACGATGCCGGCCCACTGGTGCGCGAACCACTTGCCGGTGCGGCCGATGCCGCATTGCACCTCGTCCAGCATCAGCAGCAGGTCGTGCTCGTCGCACAGCTTGCGCAGGGCCTTCAGGAAGTCGATGTGCGCCGGGTTGATGCCGCCTTCGCCCTGGATGGTCTCCAGGAAGATCGCGGTCACGTTCGGGTGCTCGGCGACGGCCTTGCGGATCGCCTCGATGTCGTTCAGCGGCACGCGGACGAAGCCCGGCACCAGCGGACCGAAGCCCGCCTGCACCTTGGGGTTGCCGGTGGCCGACAGCGTCGCGATCGAACGGCCGTGGAAGGCCCTCTCGAACACGATGACCTCGGGGTTGTCGTTGCCGCGGTCGTGGCCGTACTTGCGCGCGATCTTGAGCGCCGCCTCGTTGGCTTCCAGGCCGGAGTTGCAGAAGAAGGCGTTGGTCAGCCCCGACAGCGCGCAGAGCTTGGCCGCGAGCTGCTCCTGCAGCGGGACGTGGTAGTAGTTGCTCGTGTGGATGAGCTTGCCCACCTGGTCCCGCAGTGCCGCCACCAGCTTCGGATGGTTGTGTCCGAGCGTGTTGACGGCGATCCCGCCGAGGCCGTCCAGGTATCGTCGGCCGGCCGTATCCCAGACCCAGGCGCCTTCGCCGTGCGACAAGGCGATCGGCAGGCGGCCGTAGGTGTGCATCACGTGGGGTTCGGTCGGGGCGGCGAACGAGGAGTCCGGGGCGTTCATCAAGTCTCCAAAGCGTGGGAGGGGTGGGGGAAGAATCTCCAGAAGCTCCCGGCAATCCCCGGTCCGGGACCGGGGCTGGGGGAGTCGAACGATTCTACGGGTCGACCCTGGGGTGCGAGGAGATTCCTCCTGCACAGCCATGGCAGCCCGGCTGACCAGCGCAGCCCCTTCAAGCCCACCGACCATCGGGGCGAGCAGAAGCCCACGTGTGCTGCGCCGCAACACATCCAAGGCACAATAGCGTTTTTGCCGGGACGCGTGAGACCGTAGCCAATGACTGAGCAGCCCAAGCCGCGAGAAGTGTTCATCCAGGGGATCACCACGGATGGCCGCACCTTCCGCCCGAGCGACTGGGCTGAACGTCTGGCTGGCGCGATGTCCTGCTTCCGGCCCGGCGGCACCCGCAGCGGTCGCGACGCCTACCTCGGCTACTCCCCTACTGCGTCCCGCGCGTCATCGACGGCATCAAGTGCGTGATCGTCAACGAGGCGCTGAAATCGGTCGAGCCGATGGCCTGGGAGTTCGTCATGAACTTCGCCCGCGACAACAAGCTGCAGGTCGTCGACGCCTGTCTGCTGCCCGACGGCCGGGAGGCCGGCAAGGCCTGACGCCACCGGCGAATCTCGCCATCCCCTGAACGGCGGCGTGTGATGGCCCGATCGGGTCATCGCCGGCACGTCTCCTTGCGTCTACGCTGATGGGTTCGCCGCGACCCTTCCCATCGGATCCTGGACATGGCCGTCTTCACCGCCGACGCGGGCTCCCGGGCCGCGGCCGTCCTGCCGGAAATGCAGCAGCTGCTGCGCCTGATCGACCAGGGCGGGTCGCTGCTGCAGGCGCGCGAACTCGCGACGGTGGACACCGTCGGCGGCCCGCTGCCGGTGATCGGACTGACCCTGGGCAATCCCGATCCCGCCGTGCCCGCGCTCGGGTTCATCGGCGGCGTCCACGGGCTGGAGCGCATCGGGGCGCAGGTGGTGCTGGCCTACCTCGGCAGCCTGGTGCGCCGGCTGCGCTGGGACCTCAGCCTGCACCAGCAGCTCGAGTCGCTGCGGCTCGTGTTCCTGCCCGTCGTCAATCCGGGGGCGTGCTGGCGGGATCGCGCGCGAATCCGCGCGGCGTCGACCTGATGCGCAATGCGCCGCAGGACGCGGACCGGGGCGTGCCCTTCCTCGTCGGCGGCCATCGGCTGACGCGGCAGCTGCCGTACTACCGCGGCGAGGCCGGTGCGCCGCTCGAGGCCGAGAGCGAGGCGCTGTGCCGCTTCGTCCGCGAGGAGCTGCTGGGTCGTCCGATCTCCGTGGCGATCGACTTCCACAGCGGCTTCGGCCTGCGCGACCGGATCTGGTTCCCGTATGCGCGCACGCGCCATCCGATGCGCCACCTCGCCGAGATCCACGCACTGTGCGAGGTGCTCGATCAATGTCTCTCGCCGCATCCTTACGTGATGGAGCCGCAGAGCCGGCATTACCTGACCCACGGCGACCTCTGGGACCACCTGTACGACGAGTCCCTCTCCCTTGATCGAGGGATCTTCCTGCCGATGACGCTCGAAATGGGGTCATGGTTGTGGGTAAAGAAAAACCCGCGCCAGCTACTCTCCCGCCACGGCATGTTCAACCCGCTGATCGCCCACCGGCAGCAGCGCGTGTTGCGACGGCACATGGCCTGGATGGACTTCATGACCCGCGCGACGCAGAGCGCGTCCGGTTGGTTGCCAGGGCCCGACACAAGAATCGATCACGGGGAGCAGGCGTTGATTCGCTGGTATCGGAGGACGGCGGGATGAGCGTCCATACCTGGGTGCTGTTGCGCGGGCTGACCCGCGAGAGCGGCCATTGGGGGACTTCCCCGCACGACTGCTGCAGGCGCTGCGGGTGCAGCAGCCGGAGGTCCGGCTGGCGTTGCTCGATCTGCCCGGCAACGGCGACAAGCACCGTCAGAGTAGCCCGACCCATGTCGGCGCGATGATGGAGGAATGCCGTGCGGAACTGCGCCGTCGCGGCGTTCCTCCGCCGTATCAGGTGCTGGCGATGTCGCTGGGCGCGATGGTCGCCAGCGAATGGGCCGCGCGCCACCCGGGCGAACTCGACGGCGTCGTGCTGATCAACACCAGCCTGCGGCCCTTCAGCGCCTTCTTCCGGCGGCTGCGGCCGTCGAACTACTGGTCCCTGCTGCTGCTGAGCCTGACGCGGTTGAGCCTGCGTCGGCGCGAGGCCAAGGTGCTGCAGATGACGACGCGGATGCAGCGTCAGCCGGACCAGGTGATCGACGACTGGGTCTCGATCCAGCGTGAGCATCCCGTGCGGCGCCGCAATGCGCTGCGGCAGCTGCTGGCGGCGGCGCGCTACCGCGCCAGCCTCGCCAAGCCGCAGCCGCCGATGCTGCTGCTGTGCAGCCAGGGGGATTCGCTCGTGGACTGGCGCTGCTCGCAGGCCATCAGCCGGGCATGGGGTGCGCCGCTGCGGCTGCACCGGCACGCGGGGCATGACCTGCCACTCGATGATGGGGACTGGGTGGCGCGCAATGTCGCGGATTGGCTCCACGTGCGCGAGGTCGTCGGACAGATCACGACGCCGATGCCGCTCTGAGCCCAATGAAAAAGCCCGCCTTTCGGCGGGCTTTTTCTGCACCAGAGCTGGATCTGTCTATCAGGCGGCCAGCGCCTTGATCTTCGAAGACAGGCGGCTCTTGTGGCGAGCAGCCTTGTTCTTGTGGAAGATGCCCTTGTCGGCGACCGAGTCGATGACGGGCTGGGCGGTCTTGAACAGGTCAGCGGCCTTGGCCTTGTCACCCGTGACGATCGCCTTTTGCACGTTCTTGATGACCGTGCGGAACTTCGAACGCAGCGCCGAGTTGGCGGCGTTCAGCTTGACGTCTTGACGTGCGCGCTTGCGGCCCGAGGCCAGACGCACGGTTTTCTTCTTGGCTTTGGAAGAGCTTGCCATTGTGTTATTTGTCCAGTTGGTGCAAAGACGGCGAGTATAGCAGCCAGGATTTGAAAAACCAAATCCGCAGTATTGCGGCCGCACCGGGGCACCCATAATGCGCGGTCCCCGCCGGGGCGTCCCGCCCTGGCTGCATTGTCCCCGCATCGCCTGCGCGCCGCCTGAATGAACCTGCTCCGCACCGCCTCCGTCGTTTCGGTCTTCACGCTGCTGTCGCGCATCACGGGGCTGGTCCGCGAGCAGATGGTGGCGGGCCTGTTCGGCGCCAATGCGATGACCGACGCCTACAACGTGGCGTTCCGCATTCCCAACATGCTGCGCCGGCTGTTTGCCGAGGGCGCGTTCTCGCAGGCCTTCGTGCCGTCGCTGGCCGCCGCCCGCGCCAAGGACGGGGACGAGGCCACGCGTCACCTGATCGACGCCGTCGCGACCGTGCTGCTGTGGGCGCTGGCGGCGACCTGCGTGATCGGCGTGATCGGCGCGCCGGTGCTGGTCTGGGCGCTCGGGGCGGGCCTGTCCCGGGACGCCCACGAGGCGGCCGTCGTGATGACGCGCTGGATGTTCCCGTACATCGGTTTCATGTCGCTCGTGGCGCTGTCGGCCGGCATCCTGAACACCTGGAAGCGCTTCATCGTGCCGGCGGTGACGCCGGTGCTCCTGAACCTCGCCTCGCTGGCCTGCGGTTACGGGCTCACCCCGGTCCTGGCGCATTACGGTTACGAGCCGATCTACTCGCTGGCGCTGGGCGTCATGATCGGCGGGCTCCTCCAGCTGGCGGTCCAGGTGCCGGCGCTGCGGCGCGTCGGGCTGATGCCGCGTTTCGCGCTGGACTTCGCCGGCCTGCGCCGTGCCGCCGGCGACGAGGGCGTGCGCCAGGTCCTGCGCAAGATGGGCCCGGCGCTGCTGGGCGTCGGCGTGGCACAGCTCTCGCTGCTGATCAACACGCAGATCGCGATCGCGGTGGGTGAGGGCGCCGCCTCCTGGCTGACCTACGCGGACCGGCTGATGGAGTTCCCGATCGCGCTGCTCGGCGTCGCGCTGGGTGTCGTGCTGACGCCGCAGCTGGCGGCCAGCACGGCCAAGGGCGAGACGCAGAAGTATTCGGGCCTGCTCGACTGGGGCCTGCGCCTGACCTTCCTGCTGGCGCTGCCCTGCGCGGTGGCGCTGCTGGTCTTTGCCGAGCCGCTGGTGGCCGTGCTCTACCAGCGCGGCGCGTTCCACGCCCGCGACGTCGCCAGCACGGCGCACGCGGTGATGGGGTACGGACTCGGCCTGATGGGCCTGGTGTCGATCAAGGTGCTGGCGCCTGGTTTCTATGCGCGCCAGGACATGCGCACGCCGGTGCGCATCGCCGTCGGCGTGCTGGTGCTGACGCAGGTGTTCAACCTGATCTTCGTGTTCGGACTGAAGGTCGGTGTCGCCGGGCTGTCGCTGTCGATCGGCCTCGGGGCCGTCGTCAATGCGCTGCTGCTGCTGCGTGGGCTGCGCAAGCTCGGCAGCTACACGCCGGAGGCAGGCTGGGCGCTGTTCCTGCTGCGCGTGTCCATCGCCAGCGCGGCGATGGGCGGGCTGCAATGGTGGCTGGCCGGGCACTTCGCCTGGGTGGGCGGCAAGGGCTTCCATTTCGAGCTCGTGCGCGCCGGCTGGATGGCGTTGAGCCTGGGGGCGTCGGCGCTGCTGTATTTCGGCGTGCTGCTGCTGCTGGGGGTGAAGCTGCGCCAGTTCGCGCGCCGGGCGTAGACTCGGACGCATGAGTTCGCCCTTGCAGTGGACGGTGCCGTCGGCGCTGGAGTATTTCTCGACGCTGGTTGCCGACGACGACACGCTGAACCTGGCCGAGGCCGCCATCGCGATCGCGCTGGACGAAGTGCCCCGGCTGGACGTCCAGCAGGTGATGGCCGAGCTGGATCGCCTGGGCGAGCGGCTGCGCCACCGCCTGCCGGCCGACGCGCCGCCCAGCCACCGGCTGCGGATGCTCAACCAGTATTTCCATGGCGAGCTCGGTTTCGCGGGCAACGTCAACGACTACTACGCCGTCGGCAACAGCTACCTCCACCAGGTGCTGGCCACGCGTCGCGGCATTCCCATCTCGCTGGCGATCATCTACATGGAACTCGCATCGCACGTCGGGCTGCAGGTGAAGGGCGTGAGCTTTCCCGGCCATTTCCTGATGAAGCTGCGCCTGCCGCAGGGCGAGGTCGTGCTGGACCCGTTCAGCGGACGGTCCCTCGGGCGCGGCGAACTCGACGAGTTCCTCAGTCCCTGGCGCGAGCGCGCCGGCCTGATGCCGCAGGAGCCGATGTCCCTGGATGCCTTCCTCGGGACCGCGGCGCCGCGGCAGATCCTGGCCCGGATGCTGCGCAACCTGAAGCAGATCCACATGGACCAGCAGGACCTGCCCCGGCTGCTGGCCGTCCAGCGCAAACTGGTCGCGCTGCTGCCCGACGACCGCGTGGAGCGCGCCGAACTCGACCAATGCCTGCAGCAGATGCGTGACGCGGGCGGCGGACCGGCCACCCTCCATTGAGGGAGCGGGATGGGGGAGGGGCGTCGGACGACGCTTAGAATCTCCCTCTTCCCGAGGGTGCGACCTCCACGTCGCCGATGTCGCCCCGTCATCCAACGCTGAAGTGGTTTGAAGCAGATCCCGCTGTCGCTCGGTCCCGAGCCCGACTACACCTTTGACACGCTCCTCACCGGTGCCAACACCGCCGCCCTCACGCATGTGCTGGCGCTGGGGACTGGCTCGCCCCCGGTGTTCCTGTGGGGGCCGCCCGGCAGCGGCAAGACGCACCTGCTGCGCGCGCTCGCGCGTCACTGGCAGCAGGCCGGTGCGCAGGTTGGCTGGTACGACGCCGACACGCCGCTGCCCTGGGAGCTGCCCACCCATCCGAGCCTGCTGCTGCTCGACGACGCCCAGCGCTTCGACCCGGGCCAGCAGCATGCCGCCTTCGCGCTCTTCGTCGAGGCGGCGACGCTGGGACTGGCGGTCGTCTCGACCGGCACCGCGCCCCCGATCGACCTGGACCTGCGCGAGGACCTGCGCACCCGGCTCGGCTGGGGGCCGACCTTCGCGCTGCAGCCGCTGTCCGAGGCCGAGGTCCGCGCCGTGCTCCGCCGCGAGGCCGACCGCCGCGGCATAGCGCTGAGCGACGACGTCATCGACTACCTGCTGACCCGCTACGCCCGCGACCTCAAGCACCTGATGACGCTGCTGGACGGGCTGGACGAATTCGCCCTGGCCAGCAAGCGGGCGGTGACCGTGCCGCTGCTGCGCCAGATGCTCGCCGACCAGGGGGCGCTCGCCTGAGGGCGCGACGCCGCCGGTTGCTTCGCTTTCAAGACCTTTCAAGGATTTCGACGTGGACCTGACCCTGTTCGACCTCGACGGCACGCTGATCCCGCAGGATTCGGACCACGCCTTCGGCGGCTACATGGTGGAGATCGGCTGGGCCGACGGTGCCGCCTGGGCCGCCCGCAACGACGGGTTCTACGCCGACTACCAGCGCGGGGACCTCGACCTGGACGAGTATGTCGAGTTTGCCACCTCGGTCTGGCGCGCCCGGCCGCTGGCCGAGGCCGAGGCGGCCCGCGCCGAATTCATGGCCCGGGTCGTCACGCCGATGTTGCGCGACAATGCGCGCGCACTCGTGCAGCGCCACCTGGACGCCGGGGATTTGGTGGTCGTGGTGACGGCGACCAACGAATTCGTGACCGCGCCGATCGCCAAGGCCTTCGGTGTCGACCACCTGATCGCCGTGCAGCTGGAGCGCGACGCGACCGGGTCGTTCACCGGGCGCGTGCAGGGGACCCCGTCCTTCCAGGCGGGCAAGATCGTGCGCGTGAACGAATGGCTGGCGGCGCAGGGGCGCCGCTGGGAAGATTTCGAGCGCGTGCATTTCTACAGCGACTCGATGAATGACCTGCCGCTGCTGGAGCGGGTCAGTCATCCGGTGGCGACCAACCCCACCTCGGCCCTCGAGGCGCTGGCGCGCGAGCGCGGCTGGCCGATATTGAAGCTGTTCGAATGATCAAAAATTTATCAACAAGCTGTTGGGCAAGTCCGAAAGCACCGCCACGCCGCTGGGCAAGCGCGTGGAAGTCACCGCGGAGGAGCACCGCATCGACCCGGCCCTGCTCGATGAGCGCGGCGTCAAGGTCGTCAAGGGGCTGACCGACGCGGGCTACGAGGCCTTCATCGTCGGCGGCGCCGTGCGCGACCTGCTGCTGGGCCGCCGGCCCAAGGACTTCGACGTCGCCACCGACGCCACGCCGGAACAGGTCAAGAACCAGTTCCGCCGCGCCTTCATCATCGGCCGGCGCTTCCGCATCGTCCACGTGGTCTACGGCCGCGGACGCGAGCACGAGGTGATCGAGGTCTCGACCTTCCGCGCGCTGCTCAAGGAAGACGACGCCGAGCAGGTGCAGGGCAACGAGAAGACGTCCAAGGGTGCGCTGGAAGGCAAGTCGCACGTCGTCGACGCGTCCGGCCGCGTGCTGCGCGACAACGTCTGGGGCCCGCAGATCGAGGACGCCGCGCGACGCGACTTCACCGTCAACGCGATGTACTACAACCCGGAGCGCGAACTGGTGGTCGACTACCACGGCGGTCTGGCCGACGCGCGCAAGAAGGTGCTGCGGATGATCGGTGACCCCGAGAGCCGCTACCGGGAGGATCCGGTCCGCATCCTGCGCGCCGTGCGCTTCGCCGCGAAGCTGGGCTTCACGATCGAACCCAAGACCCGCGCGCCGATCGCCGCCATGGCGCCGCTGCTCGCGAACGTGCCGCTGTCGCGGATGTTCGACGAGATGATCAAGCTGCTGCAGACCGGCCATGCGCTGGCGAGCATCGACGAGCTGCGCAAGCAGGGCCTGGCGCGCGGCGTGTTCCCGATCCTTGACGCGGTGCTCGACAAGGACGGCGCGCTGCCGGACAACGTGCACGGCAAGTTCGTCCGTCTGGCGCTGGAAGACACCGACAAGCGGGTCGAGGAAGGCCGTTCGGTCGCGCCGAGCTTCATGCTCGCCTGCATGCTGTGGGGCGAGGTCCAGCAGCGCTGGACGCGCCTGATCGACGGCGGCGAAGGCGCGGTGGCGGCCTTGCAGCAGGCGATCGACCTGGTCTTCGACGCGCGCGTCGGCGACATCTCCGGCCGCGGCAAGCTCGCGGCCGACATGCGCGAGATCTGGATGATGCAGCCGCGCTTCGAGCGTCGCACCGGCAGCGGCCCGCACCGCCTGATCGAGCAGCCGCGCTACCGCGCCGGCTTCGACTTCCTGGCGCTGCGCGCCGAGGCGGGCGAGATCGATCCGGCCCTGGCCGACTGGTGGGAAGACTTCGCACTGGGCACCGAGGACGAGCGCCGCGCGCTGCTGGACCTGGCGCGCGAGACCCAACGCCAGGGCGGCCCGCGCAGCAAGCCCAAGGCGGGCGGCGGACGCGTGCACTCGGTGCCGCGCGGTGCGGTGAGCACGCCGTCGACGATGCCCGTCAGCGGTGAATCGGCGGCGGCGCTGCCGATCGATGCCGAAGCCGTCGACGTCGCGGAAGGCGAGGGCGGCGTCGGCCATCCCGCCAAGAAGCGCCGCCGTCGTCGCAAGCCGAAGGCCGCGGGGGGCGGCGGCGCGGGAGCGTCGACCGAGACCGGCCCGTCCGGCGACGAATAACCCGAAGTCCGGCCTCGACGCATGATCACGGCCTACGTCGGCCTGGGCGCCAACCTCGGCGATCTCCGGCGCACGCTGGAGGCCGCGCTGGCCGACCTCGCCAGCGTGACCGACGTGACGCTCGAGGCCGTCTCCTCGGCGTGGCGCAGCGCGCCGGTAGGCTGCGAGGGGCCCGACTACCTGAACGCGGTCGCGCGCATCACGACGGCGCTGCCGCCGCTGACGCTGCTCGCGGCCTTGCAGGCCATCGAGCTGCGCCACGGACGTGAGCGACCGTTCGTCAACGCGCCACGAACGCTCGACCTCGACCTGCTGCTCTATGGTGAGCAGACCGTCGACCTGGACCGGCTCCTGGTCCCGCATCCGCGACTGCACCAGCGCGCCTTTGTGTTGCGCCCGTTGCTGGAACTGGATCCGACGCTGGACGCACCAGCCCTGGGTGGACTGGCAAGCCATTTGCCGTCGGTCGTCGATCAGGTCGTCGAGCGCGAGGAGGCGCCGCTGCGTCTGCCCTGACGGCCCGTCCTCCACCTTCAACCTCTTCCGGGAGTCCGACTCATGTTCGCAACCGCCGCCGGCTGGCAGATGGTCGCCCTGCTGACGCTGTCCAATGTCTTCATGACCTTCGCCTGGTACGGCCATCTGAAAGAGCTGGCGTCCAAGCCGTGGTATGTCGCTGCGCTGATCAGCTGGGGGATCGCGCTGTTCGAGTACCTGCTGCAGGTCCCGGCCAACCGCATCGGTTATGACGGCGGGTTCACGCTCGCCCAGCTGAAGATCACGCAGGAGGTGATCACGCTGGGCGTGTTCGTCCCGTTCTCGATGCTGTTCATGAACCAGCCGTTCAAGACGGACTTCATCTGGGCCGGTCTGTGCCTGATGGGCGCGGTCTACTTCATCTTCCGCAGCTGAGATCGGGAAAGCGGCGAAATGGCTCCAACGGGCCATGGGCGGCTACACTCGCGGGTTTTCCGTGACACGGAAATGAACCATTTGTGACGATCCGGCGTGGATCGCACGGCGCGGAGCCTCCCCATGTTTTTCGGCAAGCTGCTGCCCCGAGAGGGCAATTTCTTCGAACTGTTCAATGAGCACGGCACGCAGATCGTCGAAGGCGCACGCGCCTTCATGCTCATGATCCAGAACTACAACGACCTCACGCTGCGCGAGAAATACGCCGCCGAGGTCGACAAGGCCGAGCACCATGCCGACCGCGTCACCGCCGAGGTGAACCGGCTGCTGCATCGCACCTTCATCACGCCGATCGACCGCGAGCAGATCCACGGCCTGATCAACGCGATGGACGACATCCTGGACCTGCTGCAGGACTCCAGCGAGACGATGCAGCTGTACGACGTGCGCTCCATCCCCGAGGAAGTGCTGCGCCTGGGCGAGCTGTCGGCCAAGTGCTGCGAACGCGTCAAGCACGCCGTCACGCTGCTGCCCAAGCTGAGCGAGCCCAAGACCGCCGAGGCCGCCATCAAGGCCTGCGAGGAGATCGACAAGCTCGAGTCCGACGCCGACCGCGTGATGCGCGCCGCGATGTCCAAGCTGTTCCGCGAGCAGGAGGACGTGCGCGAGCTGATCAAGCTCAAGGCGATCTACGAGCAGCTGGAGTCCATCTCCGACCGCTGCGAGGACGTCGCCAACCTGATCGAGGGCATCGTCCTCGAGAATTCCTGATCCGGTCGCGGAGCGTCTCCCATGGGAACGATGCACGTGGCCTTCTGGGTCGTGGCCATGCTCGTGGTGCTGGCCGTCGCCTTCGACTTCATGAACGGCTTCCACGACGCGGCGAATTCGATCGCGACGGTGGTGTCGACCGGCGTCCTCAAGCCGCAGCAGGCCGTCCTGTTCGCGGCCTTCTTCAACGTGATCGCGGTGCTGTTCTTCGAGCTGAAGGTCGCGGCCACGATCGGCAAGGGATCGATCGACGCGTCCATCGTCGATCACCACGTGATCTTCGGCGCGCTGATCGGCGCGATCGCGTGGAACGTGATCACCTGGTTCTACGGCATCCCGTCGAGCTCGTCGCACGCGCTGATCGGCGGCCTGGTCGGCGCGGCCATCGCCAAGGCAGGCACCAAGGGCCTGATCATGAGCGGCATCGGCAAGACGGTGCTGTTCATCTTCGTCTCGCCGCTGCTGGGCTTCCTGCTGGGGTCGCTGCTGATGGTGGCGGTGGCCTGGCTGTTCAGACGCAGTTCGCCGCTGCGCGTGGACAACTGGTTCCGCCGGCTGCAGCTGGTCTCGGCCGGGCTGTACAGCCTGGGCCATGGCGGCAATGACGCGCAGAAGACCATCGGCCTGATCTGGATGCTGCTGATCGCCTCGGGCTACGCGGGCGCCGGCGAGCATTCGCCGCCGACCTGGGTCATCGTCGTGTGCTACCTGGCGATCGGCATGGGCACCATGTTCGGCGGCTGGCGCATCGTGCGCACGATGGGGCAGAAGATCACCAAGCTCAAACCCGTCGGCGGTTTCTGCGCGGAGACCGGCGGCGCGATGACGCTGTTCCTCGCTACGGCGTTGGGCGTGCCTGTTTCCACCACGCACACGATCACCGGCGCCATCGTCGGCGTGGGCTCGACGCAGCGCGCGTCGTCGGTGCGATGGGGCGTGGCCGGGAACATCGTCTGGGCCTGGATCTTCACGATCCCGGCGTCGGCGTTCATCGCCGGGTTGTTCTACTGGATCAGCTTCACGCTGTTCTGAGTCGGACTCGCTGCGCTGGCCTGCGGAAGGCCAGGCGCGGGCTCTCCACGGGGCATGGGGCACCCCTCCAGGGACCCCAAGCCCCATTCCGGCCCCGCTCTCGCTCGCTGCCCGCGGGCCTGGGGAGTGCGAGTGACCGGGTGGGGGCGTGTCGGTGTCGTGCCTACTGGCTGATCTCGCGGGCGGCTTCGACTTGCGATTCGAAGTAGCGCTGCGCGGAAAAGGCGATCGTCGCCATCAGGCAGGCGCCGCCGACCATCAGGCACGCGATGACGCCCAGGATCGGCAGCCAGCCGGTCTTGCGCAGCACCCCGCGGTTGAAGCGGTCGGCCCAGCGCTCGTCGGGCATCAGGCCGTAGACGATGCCCGCGAGCATGCTCTGGGCGAGCATCAGCCCGAGCAGCGGAATCAGGAACCACGCGGTGACGTCGTCCTGGCCCAGCGTGTCCATGCGGTGCACGCCGTAGAGACCCAGGAGCGTCGGCAGCGGATGCAGCCAGGCCAGCTTGTCGCTGAATCCGTGCAGGTAGAAACGATGCGCCCCGAGGCTGCCGAGTGCGAAGCTCAGCCAGGTGGCGACGGTCTTGGACTTGAGGTCCACCGCAGCGCCGGCGTCGGGGGCGACGGCACTCATGCGGCCGGCGTCTCGGCAGGCGCGGTGGGGGCGGCCGGCGAAGCGGTCGCTGCGCTCGCGGCTGCCGCGGGCGTCGCACCGGTGGGCGAACTGGCGTCGCCCTGACCCAGTTGGCGTTGCATCAGCACGACATCCAGCCATTTGCCGAACTTCCAGCCGGCGGACTTCATGACGCCGATGTCCTCGAAACCGTGGCTGCGATGCACGCCGATCGAACCGAGGTTCTGCGAGTCGCCGATCACTGCGACCATCTGACGCGCGCCGGCGGCTTCGCAGCGGGCGATCAGTTCGGCCAGCAGCAGTCGGCCGACACCCTGGCCCTGGGCCTGCGGCGAGAGGTAGATCGAGTCCTCGACGAAGTAGCGGTAAGCCAGTCGCGGACGGAAGTAGTTGGCGTACGCGAAGCCGAGCACCTGCCCGTCACGCTCCGCGATCAGGTACGGCAGGCTGCGGCTGAGCACCTCGGTGCGGCGGCGGCCCATCTCGGCGCGGTCGGGGACGTCGGTCTCGAAGGTGCCGGTGCCGTGCAGCACCGCATGCTCGTAGATCTGCTGGATGGCGGCGATGTCACCCTCCAGGCTGGGGCGGATCAGGAGAGGGGAGGAACTGCTGGTGGTCGTCGTCATTGGGGGAGGAGGACAAAGCGTCAAACGCGAGTTTATAATGCTTGGTTTTGGCGCCGGCCCCTGGGTGTGGCTGTCACGCTTCGAAGCTCCCTGAACCGGGGCATGCGGGCGATGGACGGACCGGGGGCGTATCTACGGAGCCAGCTGTCGACCTGCCGTGGGGAATCGATGCGCGACGCACGCGTACCCGACGAAGAGTCGATTCAATCTCTGCTTGCCCCTGTGTGTCTCCCTGGTGCGGTGGAACGCTCAAAACCTGAAGGATAGATCATGGTCGTTATTCGACTCTCCCGCGGTGGCTCCAAGAAGCGTCCGTTCTACAACCTCGTCGTGACGGACAGCCGCAACCGCCGTGACGGCCGCTTCATCGAGCGCGTCGGTTTCTACAACCCCGTGGCCACCGGCAATGCCGAAGGCCTGCGCGTCTCGCAAGACCGCGTGGCCTACTGGGTCGGCACCGGCGCCCAGCTGTCGCCGGCCGTCGCCCGCCTGGTCGACGTCGCCAAGAAGTCGGCGGCCGCTCCGGCCGCCGCTGTCGCTGCCTAATCCTCCGGATCGCAGTCGATGAAGCAAGCGCCTGACGACGTGATCGAGGGGTCCCCGGCCTTTCCGGAGGACGCCATCGAAGTCGGGCGCGTGCTGGACGCCTGGGGCATCAAGGGCTGGCTGAAGATCCTCAGCCATTCCCCGGATGCCCAGGCGCTCTTCGCCTCCCGCCGCTGGTTCATGAAGCCGAGCGAGAAGGCATTGCCGGGCAAGCCGCATGTCGTGCCCCCGTGCTCAAGGTTCTGTCCGTCCGCGACCACGCGGACGGCATCGTCGCCCAGGTCGAAGGCCTGGCCGACCGCAACGGTGCGGAGGCGCTCAAGGGCGCCCGCATCTTCGTCTCGCGCAGCGTGTTCCCGGACACCGCCGAGGACGAGTTCTACTGGATCGACCTGATCGGCATGAGCGTCGTCAACAAGGACGGCCAGACGCTGGGCGAGGTGATCGACCTGATCGACACCGGCCCGCACTGCGTGCTGCGCATCCTGCCTGCCGGCAAGACCGCGCCGGTCAAGCCGGACGAGGAAATCCTGATCCCGTTCGTGAACGCGTTTGTCGGCGACGTCGACAAGGCCGCGAAGATCATCCCGGTCGACTGGGACCTGGACCACTGAAGCCGCCGGGCCTGGCCGGGCCTGATGCCCATGCGCTTCGACGTCCTCACCCTGTTCCCTGAGCTCTTCGACCCCTTCCTGCGGGTCGGCGTGACGCGTCGCGCGTACGAGAGCAAGCAGGTCGACGTGCGACTCTGGCAGTTGCGCGATCACGCCGAAGACAACTACCGCCGCGTCGACGATCGTCCCTTCGGCGGCGGCCCCGGCATGGTCATGCTGGCCGCGCCGCTGGAGCGCGCGCTGGCAGCCGTGACTGCAGATCGTGCGACCACGCATCCGGGCGTGCCGGCGGTGATCCATTTCAGCCCGACCGGGCGCAAGCTCGACCAGGCGCTGGCACGCGAGCTCGCGCAAGGCGAGGGCGCCATCCTGCTTTGCGGGCGTTACGAAGGCATCGACCAGCGCGTGCTGGACCGCCACGTGACGATGGAGATCAGCCTCGGCGACTTCGTGCTGTCCGGCGGCGAACTGCCGGCCATCGCGATGCTCGATGCGATCGCCCGCCTGCAGGAGGGTGTGCTGAACGACGCCGCCTCGCACCAGCAGGACAGCTTCTCCGACGGATTGCTGGACTGTCCGCACTTCAGCCGCCCTGAAGTCCTGGAAACGTCCGAAGGCCCGTTGCCCGTGCCGCCGGTGCTGCTGTCCGGTCACCATGCCGAAATCGCCCGCTGGCGCCGCGAGCAGTCGCTGGCGCTCACGCTGAGCCGCCGGCCCGAGCTGATCGAGGCCGCGCGCCGCGACGGCAAGCTCGACAAGAAGGACGAGAAGTTCCTCGCCTCCTTGCATGCTGCGCCGGGCAGAACGCCGGGTAAAGCACCCCGCTGAACGGGCAGCGGCACGGGCGACGTTTGACGATCGCCCAACCCCGTCTATAATCTTCGGTTTTCCGATCCTCTACTGGGCTGATGGGGCAAGGGCGGTGCTTTGACACCGTTGGTTGAATCCCCACGCGGGCGGCGCCGAAGAATTCATTCGATGGCGGCCAGACCTGGAATCATCCTGATTCGCGCCGGCAAGATCACAGGAGATCCTCGTGAATCTGATCCAGACCCTTGAGCAAGAAGAAATTGCTCGCCTGAACAAGACCATCCCCGCCTTCGCCCCTGGCGACACGGTGATCGTCAACGTGAACGTCGTCGAAGGCACCCGCAAGCGCGTGCAGGCCTACGAAGGCGTGGTCATCGCCCGCCGCAACCGCGGTCTGAACTCCAACTTCATCGTCCGCAAGATCTCGAGCGGCGAAGGCGTTGAGCGTACCTTCCAACTGTACAGCCCGCTGATCGCTTCGATCGAAGTGAAGCGCCGCGGCGACGTCCGTCGCGCGAAGCTGTACTACCTGCGTCAGCGTTCGGGCAAGTCGGCACGTATCAAGGAAAAGCTGGCGATCAAGTCGGCCTGATCCTCGGCGCAAGCCACCCCCAAAGCCGCTCCAAGGCCCTGCCCGGAGCGGCTTTGTCGTTTCTGGCGTCCAATCGGGGCTTCGCGCCTCGGGCGCCCACGAACAAGTCCGGCGCACCGGACGCTCCTGCCGCATGCCGACGCTTCCTCCCAGCCGTCCCGCCAGCCGTCCCGCGATCCAGGATCCTCGCCTCATCCCCGTCACCGGCACCGACGCGCACCTTCCTGCCATCCCCCGCGAGCACCTGACACCGGCCTGGTTGCGCGAGCGCTTCCTGCATCCGACGACCGTCGAACCGGAGTTGCCTGGCGACGGCGGTATCTTCCCGGGCCGCACGACCACGCAGGCCGCGGTGCTCATCGCGCTGGTGCAGCGCGACGAGGGCCTGCATGTGCTGCTGACGCAGCGCACGGCGCACCTGCGGGACCATGCCGGGCAGGTCAGCTTCCCTGGCGGCCGCGCCGAGCCGGAGGACGGCTCGCCCGAACGCACCGCGCTGCGCGAGGCCGAGGAGGAGATCGGCCTCGACGAACGCCATGTGGACCTGATCGGCCAGTTGCCGGTCTATCGCACGGTGACGGCCTACGAGGTCACGCCGGTGGTGGGCCTGATCCGTCCGGGCTTCTCGCTGCGACTGGATGCCTTCGAGGTGGCGGAAGCGTTCGAGGTGCCGCTCGAATTCCTGATGAACCCCGCGCACCACCAGCGCCACACCTTCGAGTACGACGTGGCGGCCGAGGCCTCGGGCGACGAGGGTCCCTTGAAGGGGCGTCGGCAATTCCTGTCGATGCCCTGGACGGGGCCAGGTCTTGCGGTGTCGAACGTGGACCCGGACGGGACGCTGGGCGCCACTGCGTCGAGGGAGTTCTTCATCTGGGGGCGACCGCCGCGATGTTGCGCAATCTCTACCGCTTCCTGCAAGGCTGACCATTGGTGACCCGGCGGGACACCGATCCCCCTTCGGAGGGTGTGAGGGCCGCTATCATCCCGGGCCATGAACTTCTTCGCGGTCTTGCTTGCGCTCGTGTGCGAGCAGCTCAAGCCTCTGCCGCACGGGAATCCGGTCCACCAAGGCATGATTGCCTGGGTGCGCTGGACCGGGCGCAACTTCGACGCGGGGCGGTCGCACCATGCGGCCGTCGTGTGGACGATCACCGTCGTCGGTCCGGCCCTGCTCGTCGGGGCGATCTACATGCTCGTGCGGCCCTACAGCCTGCTGCTCTCGCTGGCGATGGACGTGCTGGTGCTGTACCTGACGCTGGGCTTCCGCCAGTTCAGCCACTACTTCACCGACATCCGTGACGCGCTGGAGCGCGGCGACGAGCTGGAGGCCCGCCGCCTGCTGGCTGAATGGCGCCACCTCGACGCCAGCGAGCTGCCGCGCACCGAGCTGCTGAGACATGTGCTGGAGCACTCGCTGCTCGCGGCGCACCGGCATGTCTTCGGGGTGTTCTTCTGGTTTGTGCTGTTCTCGACGCTGGGCCTGGGCCCGGCCGGCGCGGTGCTGTACCGCATGGCCGAATTCGCCGGCCGCTACTGGGCCTTCAAGAGCCGCACGCTGGACGCGCCGACCAACGAGCGCCTGATGGAACTCTCGCGCAAGCTGTTCGGGATGATCGACCACATCCCGGCGCGCATGACGGCGACCGGCTTCGCGATCGTCGGCAACTTCGAGGAGGCGGTGAGCTCCTGGCGCCGCGACTCGGCGCTGTGGGCGCATGACAACGAGGGCATCATCCTGGCCTCCGCCGCGGGCGCCGTCGGCGTGCAGCTGGGCGGCAGCGCCGCACCTGGCGTGACGCCGGACCGCAGCAAGACCTTCGAGTCGGGTGGCGACATGGATGCGACGCGCGCGGAAGGCTCCACCGCCGGTGTGCCCCCTCAACTGGGCCACCTGCAAAGCGTGGTGGGCCTGGTGTGGCGTTCGGTCACGCTGTGGATGCTGCTGCTGGCGCTGCTGACGCTGGCCAACCTCGTCGGCTGACGGTTCCGAGAGCTCGGCGGGGCCGGCGGCGAAGCCGAGCGTCAATGACTGACTGGGCGCGTTCTGTCTGAACGCAGCGAGCCGAAGGTGAGCGAAGTGAGTTGAGCGCCCCAGCGAGGCGTGAGCCGCCGGCCCCGGCCAAGCTCGGCGCACGCCTCGTCGGCAGGATCAAGCGTCCCGCACGTCGGCCAGCACCTGCTGGCCGTAGTCGTCTCTGGCGAGGAACTTCATGACCTTGGTCGCCGTGTCTTCGGCGCTGACCAACTGACCTTCCGCCTTGAAGGTGGCGAACAGGTCGCGGTCCGGGAACTTCGACGCATCGCCGCCGCGCAATTGCGCCTGCATGTCGGTGTCGATGATGCCGGGGGCCAGCGAGACGACGCGCGCGGCACGTTCGCCCTTGGCAGCCTTGTGCTCCTCATCCAGCGCCATCGCGCGGCTGAGGTTGTCCATGCCGGCCTTGGCCGCGCAGTAGAGCGCGCTGCCGGCCATCGCGCGGCGGCCCAGCCCGGAGGAGATGTTCAGCACCTTGCGATCGGCCGGCCAGGCGCGGGTGGCGTCCAGGAAAGCGGCGCTCAGCAGCACCGTGGCCTCGAGGCCGACGCGCAGCGCGGCGGAGAGCGTCTCCAGCGACTCGCCGTCGATGGGGCCGGGCGTCGTGACGACGCCGGCGTTGTTGATCAGCGTCGCCGTCGTCCAGCTGCCGGGCTGTGCGCGCAGCCAGCCGGCCAGGCGCTGGGCGATCGTCAGCGGCTCCGACAGGTCGGCCTGCCATTGCTGCAGCGGCAGGCCGCGCTCGTGGGCGAATCGCTCCAGCGCCTCGCTGCGGCCGCGGGCGATGCCGATGACCAGATGGCCGGCCTGGAGCGACTGGCGCGCCAGTGCCTCGCCCAGGCCGCGTGAGCTGCCGGTGATGACGGTGAGGGAACGAGGCTGGGCAGCGTCGTGGGAAGCGGTCGTGGACATGTGAAAACGCTCCTGTGTTGAAAGGGCACGCGTCGCGCGCTCAGAAATCGGGTGGCGAATGCAGTGACAGCGCCGGCGCGTCGAGCACCGCCGGCAGGCCGAGGTCCCGCGCATGCAGCAGCAGGCGCGGGGCCTGCGCGAGGACCTCCGGCGGCGCGTACAGCGCGTCGCCGAGGATGGGATGGCCGGCGGCCAGCAGGTGCACGCGCAGCTGGTGCGAGCGGCCGGTGATCGGCTCGAGCTCGACGCGCGTGGTGCCCGCCGCGACGTCGCGATGCAGCACCCGCACGCGGGTCAGGCTGGGTTTGCCGCGCTCGTGATCGATCCTCTGCCGCGGACGGTTCGGCCAGTCGACGATCAGCGGCAGGTCGATCTCGAACGTGTCGCGCTCGACGAGACCCGCCACGACCGCTTCATAGCGCTTGTCGACGAGCCTGGCGGCGAAGGCTTCGCTGAGCGCGCGCTGCATCGCCTGACCGCGTCCGAAGACGATCAGGCCGGAGGTCGACTGGTCCAGGCGATGAACGATCAACGCGTCCGGAAACCCGGCCGCCACGCGTGCCCAGGCGCAGTCCTGCTTGTCCTCGCCGCGGCCGGGCACGGACAGCAGGCCCGACGGCTTGTCGACGACGACGCGCCATGCATCGGCATGCCGCACGGGCTGGTGGAAGGAGGGCTGGAACATCGACGCCTGCATGGCCGCATTGTCGCGTCGCCTCCGTATCATCGGCGGCCATGCTGCAAGTCCTCGCCGTCTCCGGTTACCGCTCCCTGCGCGAATTGCGTCTGCCGCTGGGGCAGCTCACGCTGATCACCGGCGCCAACGGCAGCGGCAAGTCCAGCCTCTATCGCGCGCTGCGGCTGCTGGCCGACACGGCGCAGAACCGGGTCTTGCCCGCGCTGGCGAATGAGGGTGGTTTCGCCTCGACGCGCTGGGCCGGTCCGGAGGAGATCAGCCGCGCGATGCGCGCTGGGGACCAGCCGGTTCAAGCGACCGTGCGCAAGGGACCCGTTGCGCTCAAGCTCGGCATCGCCGGCGACGACTTCGGCTATTCGATCGAGCTCGGCCTGCCGCAGCCGGGCGCGCCGGCGCTGTTCGAGGACGATCCGCAGATCAAGCGCGAGGCGCTATGGGCCGGAACGCTGTATCGGCCGGCTTCCGCGCTGGTCGAGCGGCGCAACGTGCTGCTCCAGGTGCGTGACGGCCGCGAATGGGTCGTGGTGGGCACGCCGTTGGCGAGCTTCGACAGCATGTTGTCCCAACACGCCGATCCATCGCAGGCACCGGAGATGATCACGATGCGCGAGCGCCTTCGCGGCTGGCGCTTCTACGACAGCCTGCGTACCGACGCCGACGCGCCGGCGCGGCGCGTGCGTGTCGGCACCTTCACGCCGGTGCTGGCGGGAGACGGCGCCGACCTGGCGGCCGCGTGGCAGACCATCGTCGCCATCGGCGACGCCGAGCGGCTGCATCGCTGCCTGCAGGACGCGTTCCCCGGCGCCTCGGTCGAGGTCGACCGCACCGAGGCGGGGTTCAGGCTGTCGATGCGCCAGCCTGGCCTGCTGCGCCCGCTGGACGCCGCCGAACTGAGCGACGGCACGCTGCGCTACCTGATGCTGCTGGCCGCGCTGCTGAGCCCGCGTCCGCCGGAACTGATGGCCCTCAACGAGCCCGAGAACAGCCTGCACCCGGACCTGCTGCCGGCCTTGGGCCGGCTCATCGCGACGGCCAGCCGTCACAGCCAGATGATCGTGGTGTCGCACGCGAAGCGGCTGATCAGCGCGCTGGAGGAGCAGCCGGAGTGCCGCTCCTGGGAGCTGCGCAAGGAGCTCGGCGAGACGCGCCTGCCCGACGTGCCGCTGGACGAGACGCCGCCCTGGCGCTGGCCGGAGCGCTGAAGCGCGCCGCCGGGCGCGGGCGCTTCAGAACTGGTGGATCCAGCCCGACTGGAGCGCCGACTGCGGATTCGATCCCGCGGCGGTGACCGCGTCGAGCGCCTCCGCCGCGGGCACGCCGAGCCGCTTGAGCACGCACGCGGCCATCGTGCCGGTGCGGCCCATGCCGGCGGCGCAGTGCAGCAGCACGCGATCGCCCATGCGCAGGCCCTGCGCGATGTGCTCGATGCCCTGCCGGAAGGCCGCGCTGTCCGACGCAAGGCCGAAATCGCGCATCGGCACGTGCAGCCAGCGGAAGGGCAGGCGGCCCTCGGCGATCGCCTTGTGATACGGCGGCGACAGCTCGGCGACTTCCTCGAGCGGATTGAGGCAGACCACCACGTTGAGCTGGTTCAGGCGCGCCTCGTCGAGGAAGGCGCCCCAGGACTCGCGGCGGCCCGGCATCGACTGCAGCCACAGCCGGCCCGGGATGGCGTCGGGGAGGGGAGGGGTCGGAAAGCCATGTCCCGATTGTCGCGTCTCCCTGCTGGAGGGGATGTTAATCAACTAAAAGTTTATTTATTTCGCGACTGGCGCGATCATGGCGGCACGGCGCTCGGCGCCCCGTTCGAGGCGATGCCCGAAGCAGCGCCCGACGCCACAACAACGCAAGCAGAAGGAGCTCGCCATGATCAGGATCCAGGGACTCGACCATCTCGTGCTGCGCGTGCGCGATCTGCCGGCCGCGCTGCACTTCTACGTGGACCTGCTGGGGTGCACCGTCGAGCGGCGTCAGGAGGAGATCGGGCTGGTGCAGCTGCGTGCCGGCGCGCACTTGATCGACCTCGTGCCGCTGGATGGCAGGCTGGGGCGCCTCGGTGGTGCGGGGCCGGGCGCGGAGGGGCGCAATGTCGACCACTTCTGCCTGCGCGTCGAGACGCTCGACGAGCCCGCGTTGCGCCGCTGGCTGACATCGCAGGGCGTCGCCGTCGACACGTACGGCTCGCGCCACGGCGCGGACGGCGAAGGCCCGTCGCTGTACCTGTCCGATCCGGACGGCAATGCCCTCGAGCTCAAGGGCCCGCCCTGGCCGGCGGGACTGCACGAGGCCCTGGACCAGTCGGTGAAGTTCGGCCCGATGTACGGCACCGAGGCGCTGCCGCTCTTCAACCACCTGCCGATGGCGCTGGGAGCGCTGGCCCGGCTGGACGCGCCGCGCGACGCGATGCAGCGCCACATCGACCATTGGGCACCGCTGTCGCGGCCGGCGGACGGGGACGCCGTGCCGGCGCCGACCATCGAGGACGCGCTGCGCAGCGTGCTGGCCGCACCCGAGGCGCAGGCCTTCCATGTCGCGATCCGGCTGGCCTACGCCCTCCAGTCGGGGCATCGCGGGGAGCTGGACGCGGCGCTGAAGACGACGATCGGGTTGGACAGTCCGCTCGGCGGGCCCGTGGCGGCGGGGCAGGGCCGCGAGTCCCTGCGCGAGGTGATCGACGCCGTGCGTGCCGATCCGGCGCTGGCGATGCCGCCGATGCCGGGCACGCTGATCACGACACGCATGCAGCGCGCGTTGGCGCTGCCGGGCTTCGACGGCTACGTGGCGCGCCCCCGGTTGACGCTGGACGCGCTGGCCGAGGCGTCGCTGGCGGCCTACCTGTCCCGGCACCAGTTCGCCTCGCTGCATCTGGTGACCGGCACGCACGCGGTGCGTGTGCTGCTGGAGGCCGCCGCCTCGCGCGGCGTGGCGGTCGACGAGGGCCAGGTCTTGCGCACCGTCTGGCGCGCGTGGCTGGGCACGTATCTGTCCGAACTCCGTCCCGCGCCGGCCTGGGCGCTGGTGCACGCGGGCCAGGCGACGGAGGACGATTGGGCCCGCGCACGGCCGTCGCTGCACGCGTCGATGAACGATCATCGCATCAAGGTCGCCGACGCCGCCCGCGAGGAATGGCGCCACCGAGGCTGGCCCGGCTATGCCTTGTGTCTGCGCGCCGAAGGGGCCGCAAAATGAGTGCCGTGTTGTCCACCACCAAGTCCTCCGCGCCCGCCGTGGCTTCCGCCGACGCCGCGCCGCTGCGCCACCCGCACCTGCTGCTCTGGGCCGTCTGCGCGCTTGCGCTGATGAGCACGGCCGGCGTCGCGCTGCCGTACCCGATCCTGGCGCCGATCTTCGTCGGCGGCCCGGTCGACGACTTCACCCACTTCCTCGGCCTGCGGCCCGAACTGCTGATGGGCCTGGCGCTGGCGGTGAACCCCGCCGGCATCCTGGTCGGCAGTCTGGTGATCGGGCCGATGTCCGACCGTTATGGCCGCCGCCGCGTGCTGAGCGTCACCATCACCGCGACGCTCGTCGGCTACGGGCTGAGCGCCTTCGCGCTGGCGTCGCGCGACTATCCGCTGTTCGTGCTCTCGCGCTTCGCGACGGGCCTGACCGAAGGGAACGTCGCCGTCGTGCGGGCCCTGCTGGCCGACTGGCATCCGCAGCTCGAGCGCACGCGGAGTTTCGCCTGGCTCAACGCGAGCCTGTACATCGGCTGGCTGGTCGGACCGCTGCTCGGCGGCCTGACGCTGCCTTGGGGCGAGGCGGTGCCGTTCATCGTCGCCGCCGTCGTGATGCTGCCCTGCCTGGTGCTGCTCGGCTTCGGTCTGCCCGACGACCGGCCCGCGGCCAAGCCCGAAGGCGGGATGCTTGCCGCGATGCGTCGCCAGCAGTCGCTGGGGCTGATCGCGCAGGACCCGGTGCTGCGTCACCTCGCGCTGCTGCAGCTGGCCTACACGCTGGGCGTCAACGCGCTCTACGAATTCGCGCCGCTGTGGATGCTGCAGCAGGCCGGGCTCGACAGCCGCGGCATTGCGCTGGTCACCGCGGTGCAGTGCGCGGCGATGACCGCGGCCAGCGTCTTCGCGGCGCGCATCGGCTCCGGGCCGACGCCGCTGCACCGCGCGGCACGCTTCGCGGTCGTCGCGGCTATCGGGCTGCTGGCGCTGAGCCTCGCGCCGTCGTGGATGGGGCTGGCGCTGATCCCGTTGCTCGGCATTCCGCTGTCGTTCTACAACGCGCTGATGCCGGCCTGGATGTCGGACCGCTTCGCGGCCTATGGGCAGGGCCGTGTGATGGGCCTGCTGACGACGGTGTTCTGCCTGTCCAACACCTTGATCGCCCTGATCGGCGGCGCGCTGGGCATGCTGTCGGCGCGCTGGATCATGCTGCTGGGGGGCACGATGTGCCTGGGCGCGGCGATCGGTTTCATCCGTTTCGCGAGGCGACATTCATGAGCCAGGGCAACGAGGACCGGCTGCTGTTCGAGCTCAAGAGCCGCGGTCCGCAGGCGGCCGCGGCGCTGGCGGCGACCGTCGCCATCACGCCGATGGGGGCGCACAAGCTGCTGGCGCGGTTGGAGGAACAGGGGCTGGTCGAGGCGCAGGACGACCAGCGCGGCGAGGCGGGACGGCCGCGCAAGCTGTGGTCGCTGACGGCGGCGGGGCATGGGCGTTTCCCTGATCGGCATGCGGATCTCACGGTGCAGTTGATCCAGCAGGCGCGCACGGTCTTCGGCGAGGCGGGGCTCGATCAACTGATCCTCGCGCGGGAGCGCGACAGCGAGCTGCGTTATCGCGCGGCGATCGACCGCTGCCGCACGACCGGCGACCGCGTGCGCGAGCTCGCGCGGCTGCGGGCCGAAGAGGGCTACATGGCGCGCGCCGAGCGCGTCGGCAAGGACTGGCTGCTGGTGGAAGACCATTGCCCGATCTGCGCCGCCGCGCAGAGCTGCCAGGGGTTCTGCCGCTCGGAGCTGGCGCTGTTCGAGCGCTGCCTGGGGCCTGGACTCACCGTCGAGCGCACCGAGCATCTGCTGGCCGGCGCGAGGCGCTGTGCCTATCGGATCAGCGCCGTGTAGTGGACTGCACAGGCCGCTGGCCCTCACCCCCGCCCTCTCCCGCAAGCGGGAGAGGGAGTCCAGCCGGCTCTGCTCGCGACGCTGGCGCCTCTTTCCCCTCTCCCGCTTGCGGGAGAGGGCCGGGGTGAGGGCCAGCAGCCGTCGCAGTGCGACGCCCCGACTTCCTCACGACACGATGTACGCCGCCGCTCCGGTGGCCAGCAGCCGACCCTGTTCATCGGTGAAGGCCATGCGCGTGTTGGCGACGCGGCTGCCCAGCCGCATCACCTCGGCCTCGCAGCGGAAGAGGGCGCCGATGGCCGGGCGCAGGTAATCCACCCGCAGATCGATCGTGCCGAGCTTGGCGAAGCGCTGCAGCCGCTGCTGCGGCGGCTCGTCGAGGTGACGCGCACCGATCGCCGCCATCACCGCCAGACCGCCCATGGAATCGAGCGTCGCGCTGATCACGCCGCCGTGCAGCCGGTTGTGGGCGTAGTGCCCGATCAGGTCCGGCCGCATGGGAAGGTGAGCCCGCACGATCTCGTGTTGCAGCTCGTCGATCTTCACGCCGAGCACCTGGTTGAAGGTGATCAGGTTTTCGAAGATCTCGCACAGCGCGGTGGTGAACTCGGGCTCGAAAGGGCTCTTCACGTCGATGCTCACGTCGGTCCTCACGTCGGTCATGGGCGCGGACCATAACGCAAGGGCGCACTCGGCAGGAGAGCGCTCGCCCTAATCCGCGGGACGGCGGCCCGCCGTGACGGATCAAGCCACGGGTTCGGAGATCTCGATCAGGTTCAGGTCGGGGTCGCGCACGTAGATCGAGCGGAGCTTCGATGTCGCACCGGTGCGGATCACCGGCCCCTCGACGATCGCCACCGCCGCAGCCTGGAGGCGCGCGAGGACCTCGTCGAGCGGCACGCTGGCGATGAAGCACAGGTCCAGCGCGCCGGGCACCGGCGTGTGCGCCTTGGGCTCGAACTCGGCGCCCTTCACATGCAGGTTGATCTTCTGCTGGCCGAACTTGAACGCGCGGCGCGTCACGGGCGGCGTGCCGCCGACGAAGGACTCGAGCCGCATGCCGAGCACCTCGGTGTAGAAGCGGACGCAGTCCGCCTCATGGGAGGTGGTCAGGACAAGGTGATCCAGGTGGTCGATCATCGAAGGATCCTTTCAGGTCGCACGATACCCGAGGCCGGCCAACGGTCTCGGTCTCGGTCTCGGTCTCGGTCTCGGTCCCGGTTTCGGTCCCGGTTTCGGTGGGTGGGCCTAATCCACGCGTGCGCCGGAGCCCTTCACGATCGGCTCCCACCTGGCGATGTCCTGCTTGAGCATCGCCGCCAGCGCGGTGGGGCCGCCGCCGAGCGGCTCCACGCCGAGCGCCTTGAGCCGGGCGAGCGCATCGGGCGTGTTCATCACCGACGTCACGGCCTCGGCCAGCTGCTTCGTGATCGCGTCCGGCGTGCCGTGGAGGGCGAAAAGCCCGACCCAGAGTTCGCCCGAGAACCCAGGCACCAGCTCGCCGATCGCGGGCACGTCCGGCAGCGCCGACGAGCGCTTGGGCGAACTCACCCCCAGCGCCACGAGCTTGCCCGCGCGCACGTACTCGAGGCACGACGGCAGGCTCGCGAAACCGACCGAGACCTGGCCGCCCAGCATGTCGGTCAACGCGGGCCCGACGCCCTTGTACGGCACATGCTCGAGCTGCAGTCCGGCGGAGCGGTTGAGCATCTCGCCGAGCAGATGGTTCAGCGAGCCGTTGCCGGCCGACGCGTACTGGTACGACGGGTTCTTCGCCTTGGCTGCCGCGATGAAGCCCTTGAGGTCCTTCGCCGGGAAGCTCGGATGGACGACCAGCACGTTGGGCACGACGCCGATCGGTGCGATGGGATCGAAGTCCTTCACCGGGTCGAAGCCGGTGCGCCGGTACAGCGCCGGATTGATCGCCTGCGTGCTGCTGATCGTCAGCAGCAGCGTGTAGCCGTCTTTCGGTGCGCGCGAGGCGAGCTCCGTGCCGATGTTGCCGCCCGCGCCGGCACGGTTGTCGATGTTGAAGACCTGACCGTATTTCTCGGTGAGCTTCTGCGCCAGGATGCGGCCCACTGCGTCGTTGGTGCCGCCGGGTGCCTGGGGCACGACGATGGTGACCGGCTTGCCGGGATAGGCCTGTGCGCGCGCGGCGGGCAGGACCGCGCCGAGCGCCGTGAAGGCGCAGAACTGTCGCTTCGTCAGCATGAGGTTGTCTCCTGTTGTGGTCTGGGATCAGGGCCATGGGAACCGGTGCGCCGGAGGCGCCGAAGCGGCGAGGGCGTTCAGCGGTCGCCGCCGGGATCGAGTCCGGCCTCGATGAGCAGGGCCTTCGCGCGCAGCACCACGGGCTTGTCGACCATCAGATCGCCGAGCTTGGTCGCGCCGAGGCCGTCGCGGTCGGCGATCTCGAAAGCGGCGAGGACGGCGCGTGCCTGGGCCACCTGCTCGGGCGAGGGCGTGTAGCAGGCGTTGATCGCATCGACGAACTTCGGATGCACGACCACCGCGCCGCGGAAGCCGAGCGTGCGGGCCTCCTGCAGCAGACCCTCGAATTCCTCGACGCTGCCGAGACTGGCGATGGAACCGACGAAGCCGACCGGCAGCACGCCGGCCGCGCGGGCCGCGTGCAGCACCATCAGGCTGGGCGCGAGCAGCGCCTGCGGTGTCGGCAGCCCGCCGACGTCGAGCGAGAAGTCCTCGCTGCCGAGCATCATCGAATGCACGCGCGGCGACGCGGCGGCGATCTCGTGGAGCCGGGGCAGTGCCGCGGCGGACTCGATCTGGAGCAGGAACCGGATCTCGCCGGACGGCAGACCGGCCGCCTGTTCGAGTTCATCGACGACGCCGGCCAGCAACTGGACATCGCGGGCGTGCTCGACCTTGGGCAGGACCAGCAGGCGCAGGCCCGGCGACACCGCGGCGCGCAGGTCGTCGATGGCGGTGTTCAGCGCGCCGTTGATGCGCACCGCGGCAGCCTTGCCTGCTGCGTGCACGCGGGCGATCGCGGCCGCCACGCCGGCGCGGGCGGTGGCTTTCCTGCTCGGATGCACGCCGTCCTCGAGGTCCAGGATCACGACGTCGGGCGTCTTGTTCAACGCGCTCTGCAGCAGCCGTTCGTTGTCGGCCGGAACGAAGAGGTAGGAACGATAGGCGCGGGCGCTCATCATCGATCCTTCAGCCACTTGTCGTTGTCCTGGCCGAGGGCCGGCGCCGGTCGACGCAAGGGCGGCCGCGCGCCGTTGATCTTGAACGGCACCGCATGCACGGAGACCGTGCGTCCATCCGGCGTGGGCGTGTCCAGCAGCAGCTCGCGCTCCCGGATGTAGGGATGCTTGAGCAGGTCCTCGATGTCGCAGACCTCGCCGGCGGTGATGTCGCGGTCCTCGAAGAAGGCCAGCGCCTCGGTCAGCGTGAGCGTCGACAGATGCCCCTGGATCAGGTCGTCGAGCGCATCGATGTTGGCGAGCCGCGCCTCGTGCGTGGCGAAGCGTTCGTCCTTCAGCGCGTCGGGTTGGCCGATGCCGGCGAAGAGCCGTTGCAGGGTGCCCGCCATGCCGGCGGACAACGCGACCCAGCGTCCATCCCTGGTCGCGTAGACGTTGCGCGGCGCATGCGTCGGCGAGCGGCTGCCGGAGCGCTGCGTGGCCTGACCGGTGAGCTGGAACTCCGAGGCCTGCGGGCCGAGCATCGAGAACAGCGGCTCGAAGAGCGAGAGGTCGATCTCCTGGACCGTGGGCGACGGATTCGCGCGCTGGCGGAGCAGCGCGGCGAGCGCGGCCGTCGAGCCATGCAGGCCCGCGACCGAGTCGGCGAGCGAGAAGGGCGGCAGCACCGGGGGCGGTCCGCATGGCCGTTCATCGCCGCGAAGCCGCTCATCGCCTCGATCAGCGAGCCGAAGCCGCCCTTCTTCGCGAACGGTCCGGTCTGGCCCCAGCCGGAGATGCGGACCACGATCAGTTTCGGATTCAGGCGCTGCAGCGCGTCGTACCCCAGCCCCATCTTCTCGAGCGTGCCGGGCCGGAAGTTCTCGACCAGGATGTCGGCCCGCGCGATCAGCGACCGCAGCGAGGCCATGCCGTCGTCGGAGCGCAGGTCCAGCGCGACGCTGTCCTTGTTGCGGCTGTACTCCATCCAGTAGGTGCTCACGCCCTGGCGTTGCCAGGCGCGCAGGTCGTCGCCGCGCTCGGGCGATTCGATCTTCACGACTGACGCGCCGAGATCGGCGAGCACGTGCGTCAGCACGTTGCCCGACACCAGCCGTGACAGGTCGATCACGAGGACGTCCGACAGCGGCTGACGCTCGTCGGGAAGGGACTGCTGAAGACTCATGGCGGCGCTTCCTTTCATGGAAGCAGCCTACGGACGCTCGCCGTCGTTGGGAAATACGGATGTCGGTCAGGCGCTAGTCGGAACCGGACTAGCGGCGACGCTCCAGCCGCTGAAGCCGCTGCGGTCACCTCGCGAAGACACTCACGAGGAGCCGACGAAGACCCTGACGAGGGTCAAGCCTTGCAAGCTTGCTGAAACCTTCCAACGCGCCAGGCGGCCATACTCGGCCACTGGATTGCGGGACGGCTTCTCAAGCCGCCCCGCGCTTGACGTTCATCTCGGGCCCGGACGACGGGCCGTTTCTTTGTTCGGGAACAACAATGAGTCGCACTCACGACGATCCGCGGACCGCACGCCGGATCGTGCGGCAGCTCTTCATGGCTGGCCTGCTCTTCATCGGCCTGATCGCCGGCGGCACGGCGAGCGCCGCGGAAGCCGACGTGCGGCGCGTGTGGCAGATCCTCGACTACCTGGCCGTCGACTACGCGGGCGCGGTGCAGGACGGCAAGATCGTGGCGCAGTCCGAGTACGACGAGATGCGGGAGTTCGCGCAGACCGCGCACGACAAGATCGCCGCCTTGGAGGACAAGCCCGAACGCGCCGCGCTGCTGCGCGAGAGCGAAGCCCTTCAAGCCGAGATCGCCGCCAAGTCCGATGTCACCAAGGTCGGCGGCCTGGCCAAGGCCTTGGCGAATCATCTGATCGCGGTCTACCCGGTCCCGCTCGCGCCGACGGCGCTGCCCGACCTGAAGCGGGGCGCTTCGGTCTACGCAGCGAATTGCGCGGCCTGCCATGGCGCGTCGGGCAACGGCGACGGCCCGCTGGCCAAGCAGCTCGATCCCCGACCGATCGCGTTCACCGACCATGACCGCGCGCGCCAGCGCAGCGTGTTCGCCCTGTACCAGGCGGTAAGCCAGGGCATCGCCGGAACGGCCATGCCGGCGTTCGGTCAGCTCTCCGAGGAGGATCGGTGGGCGGTCGCGATGTATCTGGGGAGCTTCGCGCATGACGACAAGCGGCGCGAGCAGGGGCAGCAGCTTTGGAAGGATTCGCAGAAGGTCCGCGACGAGGTGACCGGGATGGACCACTTCGTCCGCCTCACGGAATCCGAGCTCGCCGGCCCGCTGGGTGAAGACCAGGCCGCCGCCACGATGGCCTGGCTCCATGCGCATCCCGAGGCGCTGGTCGCGCCCCGCGCGAACCGCCTGACCTTGGCGCGCGATCGGCTGCATGAGAGCGTCGCCGCGTTCAAGGCGGGTCATCCCAAGGAGGCCGCCGAGCTGGCGTTGTCGTCCTATCTGGACGGCGTCGAACCCTACGAGCAGGCGCTGGCGGCCCGTGAAGGCGCGCTGAAGGACCGGATCGAAGTGGCCATGGGCCAGTACCGCTCGCTGATCGCGTCCCAGGCGCCGGCTCAGGAAGTCGAAGCGGCCGCCGCCCGCATCGACGGGCTGTTCAATGATGCGGACCATGTGCTGGCGGCCTCCGGTGCGGACGCGACGGCGGCGTTCTTCGGCAGCCTGACGATCCTGCTGCGCGAAGGCATCGAGGCGCTGCTGGTCGTCGTCGCGATGATCGCGTTCCTGCGGCAGGCCAAGCGCCCGGACGTGCTGCCGTATGTCCACGCGGGCTGGATCGGCGCCCTGGCGGCGGGCGGCGTCACCTGGGCCATCGCGACCTACGCGGTCTCGATCAGCGGCGCCAATCGCGAAGTCACCGAGGGACTGTCGAGCCTGTTCGCCGCCGTCGTGCTGCTGAGCGTCGGCGTCTGGATGCACCAGAAAAGCGTCGCTGGCCAGTGGCAGGCCTACCTGCGCGAGCGCATGTCCGCGGCGCTGGGCCGCCGCTCCGCCTTCTTCATGTTCGGCCTGGCTTTCGTGGCGGTGTACCGCGAGGTGTTCGAGACGATCCTGTTCTACGCGGCGCTGTGGGGCCAGGGCAATGACGGTGCGATCCTTGCCGGTCTGGGCGTGGGCGTGCTTTGCCTGGTGGTGATCACGGTGCTCCTGCTCCGCTACAGCGCCCGGTTGCCCATCGGCAAGTTCTTCTCGGTGAGCTCCTGGCTGGTGGCCGTCCTGGCGGTCGTCCTGACAGGCAAGGGCGTGGCCGCGCTGCAGGAGGCGGGCTGGATCGCTCCGAGCGCGCTATCCGCGCCGCGCCTGGAACTGCTGGGCATCTACCCGTCGGTGATCGGCCTGGCGGCGCAGGTCCTCGTGCTGCTGCTGGTGCTGGGCTTCTTCCTGCGGAATGCCCGATCGAAGCCCGCGAGCGTGGGTCGATGAAAACGACGGAGGCGATGAAAACGTCGGAGGCGAGCGCCGCGCCCGGTGCCGTCCAGGCGTCTACGCATCGAGGCCTCCAGGCTCCCAGGCCTTGGGGTGTCAGGGCGTGACCCGCTGCTCTGCCAGCGTGGCCGGCCACTGCCCGGTCAGCACCAGCTCCCGGATGACTTCGTCGACGAGATCGCTCACCGCGCGCGCCGCGGGACCTGGCGAGCGCGTCAGCGCGAAGCAGCTGCAGATGGTCCGGCGGATCCCGGGGTCGCGGATCACGGCCTGGCGCAGATGACCTTGTCGCAACTCCTCGCTGACCGAACCCGGCGAGAGGATCGTGTACGCGAGTCCTGCCGCGACGGCGGTCTTCACCGCCGGCAGCGAGTCGATCTCGGCCACGACGTCGAGTTCGACGCCGTTGGCGCGGCAGGCCGCGTCGATGATGCGACGCAGGCCGTGCTCGGTGTTGGGCAGGATCATCGGCAGGCGGCCCAGCTCGCGCAGCGGGACCTCGCGCGCGAGCGGCGGCGACCCGGCGCCGGCGGCACCCGCGGCACCGACGAGGACCAGCTGCTCCGTCAACAGCTGACGCTGCGACAGCCACGGTTCGTGCCGGTCCTCGAAGAGGATGCTGAGTTCCAGCCGCCCCGTCTGCAGCCACTCGCGCAGGAAGCCGCTGTGGCTCTCGACGATGCGCAGCCGCACGAGCGGCAGCCGCGTCCGCACCAGACGCAGCAGCGGCACCGTCGCCGCCAGCGCGACGGTCGTGGGCAGGCCCAGGATCACTTCGCCGGTGAGGTGCTGTCCGTCGGCCAGCACCGAGGCCTTCGCCGCTTCGAGGTCTGCCAGCACCCTGCGCGCATGCTCGACGAAACGGCGTCCGTTGTCGGTCAGCGCCATGCCTCGGCTGGAGCGGACGAACAGCGTCGCGCCGAGTTCCTCCTCCAGCGCCACGATGTGCTGCCCGAGCGCCGGCTGCGCCAGGTGCAGCCGCTTGGACGCCTTCAGCAGGCTGCCGGCGTCGGCGACGCCGATCAGGTACCTCAACTGGCGCAGTTCCACGACTCGATCTCCGGTGATGCGGGACGTCCCCGGCGGGACGGGGACCTTCGCACCATACCGAAGTGCGGTCTCGCGCCGATGCGCCAATCGCGCACCGGGGCCTTGGCACAATGCGCGGCATGAGCGACACGACCTCTCCCGCGACGTCCCCTGCGGATTCCGTAGCCGACCCCGCACCGACCGCCACACCGACCGCCGCAGCCATCGACGCTGCCCGCCCTGACGGCTTTCTCCGTGTGAGCGCGGCCTTGCGTGCGCTGTCCCATGAACACGAGCCGCGCTGGCTCGAGGTGTCCGCGCGCAGCTCGCAGGAAGCGGCCGACGCCCTTGGCGTCGCGCTCGGGCAGATCGCCAAGAGCGTCGTGTTCAAGCGCAAGGCCGACGGCGCCGCCGTGCTGGTGATCGCTTCCGGTGACAAGCGCGTCGACGAGCGCAAGCTCGAAGCCCATACCGGCAAGCTCGGCCGCGCCGACGCCGACTACGTGAAGGCGCGCACCGGCTTCTCCATCGGCGGCGTGTCGCCGCTGGGCTTCCAGCCGGCGGAGCAGGGCGGACACCCGCAGCTGTTCATCGACCAGGCGCTGTTCCGCTTCGACGCGATCTGGGCCGCGGCCGGTCATCCGAACGGCGTGTTCCTGATGACGCCGCAGCAGCTCGTCGCGCTGACCGGCGCGCCGGTGATCGAGGTGGCCCAGTCATGAGCGCATCGACCCTGATTCCCGTCACTGCGGACAACGTCGCGCGCACGCCTGAAGGCCGTGTCGCCTCGCCTTGCATCAACATCTGCAAGATGCACGAGCAAACCGCGCTGTGCCGCGGCTGCGCACGGACGATCCCTGAGATCGCCGGCTGGAGCAAGTCCGACGATGAGTCGCGGATCCGTTTGCTCAACCTCTTGCCGGAGCGTCGCGCATTGCTGATCGCGCACGGCGCGCTCGCCACCGAGCCGCTGCCCAAGGTCTGAACGGAGCGACGATGGTCACGATCGATTTCTACTTCGACCCGATCTCGCCTTACGCGGCGCTCGCCTTCGAGCGGCTGCCCGAGGCGCTGGCCGGTCGCAGCGTCGCGGTCCGCTACGTGCCCATCCTCTTCGGCGCGGTGCTGAAGTCGCTCGACAACAAGGGCCCCGCGGAGATCCCGGGCAAGCGCGACTGGACCTACCGCCAGGTGTCGTGGCTCGGGCATCGCCACGGCGTGCCGCTGGACCTGCCGGCCGCGCATCCGTTCAACCCGTTGCCCTTGCTGCGCCTGCTGTGGGCGACGGCGCCTGCCGGGCAGACGCCGGGCCGCTACGCGGTCCAACGTGTCTTCCACCACGTCTGGCGTGGCGGGCTCGATGCCGCCGATCCGCAGCGGCTCGCGGAACTGGCGGCCGACCTGGCGCCGTTGCGCGACCCGGCCTCCGCGGAGGTCAAGGCCGCGCTGCGCGAGGCCACCGATGCGGCTGTCGCGCGCGGCGTCTTCGGCGTGCCGACGATGGCAGTCGACGACAAGCTGTTCTGGGGGCTCGACGCGATCGACATGGTGACGGGCTGCCTCGACGGCGATCCCTGGTTCGACGGCCCTTCCTGGGAAGCCGCACGGACCTTGCCGGTGGGCGTGCAGCGCGGTTGAGCGCGGCCCGTCGTCGTGACGGCGATGACGCGGCGATGAGGCGGCGATGATGGGTCGACGAGCGCGCCGCCCAAGGAGGGCCGGGGGCGTTCTCCCCTCAAATGTCGCCGTAGGGACATACCCTCTGCTGCGGCGCACAGGGACCGAAATTCCGCATCGAGAAATGCGAAGCGAGGGTTGCCACCGGGTTTGTCAGCCAGAGGCAAGCAAGTCGTCAGAAACGGGTCAGAGCGCGCTCGGATAGTCGCGCCCCAAGGGCCATCGGTCGATGGCTCTGGGAAATCCCGAGGAGACAATCCCATGGCAACTGCAAGCGCAGTGACCACCAATGCGCCGATGACGGCCGAAGAGAAGAAGGTCATCTTCGCCTCTTCGCTGGGCACGGTGTTCGAGTGGTACGACTTCTACCTGTACGGCTCGCTCGCCGCGATCATCGGCAAGCAGTTCTTCACCGGTCTCGATCCGACCGCCCAGTTCATCGCGTCGCTGATGGCGTTCGCGGCGGGCTTCATCGTGCGTCCGTTCGGCGCGCTGGTGTTCGGCCGTCTGGGCGACATGATCGGCCGCAAGTACACCTTCCTGGTCACCATCCTGATCATGGGCCTGTCGACCTTCATCGTCGGCGTGCTGCCCACCTACGAGACGATCGGTCCCGCCGCGGCGGTGATCCTGGTCGGCCTGCGCCTGCTGCAAGGCCTGGCACTGGGCGGTGAATACGGCGGTGCCGCGACCTACGTCGCCGAGCACGCCCCGCACGGCAAGCGCGGTGCGTACACCTCGTGGATCCAGACCACGGCGACGCTGGGCCTGTTCCTGTCGCTGATCGTCATCCTGGGCACCCGCACGGCGCTGGGCGAGGCGACCTTCGCCGCCTGGGGCTGGCGCATCCCGTTCATCGTGTCGATCCTGCTGCTGGCCATCAGCGTGTGGATCCGGCTGTCGATGAACGAGTCGCCCGCCTTCCAGAAGATGAAGTCCGAGGGCAAGACCTCCAAGGCGCCGCTGTCCGAGTCCTTCGGCCAGTGGAAGAACCTGAAGGTCGTGCTGCTGGCGCTGTTCGGCATCGTGGCCGGCCAGGGCGTGGTCTGGTACACGGGCCAGTTCTACGCGCTGTTCTTCCTGCAGAGCGTGGTCAAGGTCGATCCGGCCGCGGCCAACATCATGGTGGCCGTCGCGCTGCTGATCGGCACGCCGTTCTTCGTCGTGTTCGGCACGCTGTCCGACAAGATCGGCCGCAAGCCCATCATCATGGCGGGCCTGCTGCTGGCGATCCTGACCTACTTCCCGCTGTTCAAGGCGCTGACCAACGCGGCCAACCCGGACCTGGCGAAGGCCCAGGAGACCGCGCAGATCTCGCTGGTGACCGATCCGGCGCAGTGCTCGTTCCAGGGCAGCCCGGTGGCGCGCGACGTCGACTTCACGACGCCTTGCGACATCGCCAAGCGCGCCCTGGCGCAAGCCGCGGCGAACTACGAGACGGTGCCCGGCGCGGCCGGCAGCGGCCAGGTCAAGATCGGCGACAAGGTCATCGAGGCGCCGACCGCCACGCTGACCGCCGGCGGCCACAAGTTCGACGAGGACAGCGCGAAGAAGATCGCCGCGTTCAAGAAGGACCTGGCCGACGCGATGAAGTCCGCGGGCTACCCGGCCAAGGCCGATCCGGCCAAGGTCAACACGCCGCTGGTGATCGCGATCCTCGCGGTGCTGGTGCTGTACGTGACCATGGTCTACGGCCCGATCGCCGCGATGCTGGTGGAGCTGTTCCCGACCCGGATCCGCTACACCTCGATGAGCCTGCCGTACCACATCGGCAACGGCTGGTTCGGCGGCCTGCTGCCGTCGATCAGCTTCGCGATGGTGGCGCAGAACGGCAACATCTATCACGGCCTCTGGTACCCGATCGGCATCGCCGCGGTCACCCTGGTGATCGGCCTGCTGTTCGTGCGCGAAACCAAGGACGTGGACATCTACGCCCGCGACTGAGCGAGCGGAGGACCGAGGGGATCGGCGCTCCGGCGCTGATCCCCGCAACGACAGGGCGGCCTTTCGGCCGCCCTTGTTCCTTTCCGGTGCCGCGCGTCGCGGCGCCGATCCGCCTCAGCCCGCGGCCTTCATCTGCTGCGCCTTCGCCAGCACGGAGGACGCGTATTCCGCGGCCTTGATCTCGCGGCCGTAGGAGTCGGTCGCGCCCGGCGCCCAGTTGTCGCCGCCGTTGTACTTCTGCAGCATGTTGGTGGCGTCGCCACCCTTGTCCGCGAGGATCACGCCGGCCATCGCGACCTGGTCCTTCGGGTCGTTGTGGTCGTAGGCGTGTCCCATCTTTTCCTGGAACTTGCCGGCGTACGCCTGACGCGTGCCGGGCTCGACCTGCATCAGGCCGTCGCCCGCGCTGGGGCTGCCGTTCAAGCCCTTGCCGAACTGGCTTTCCTTCTCCATCTGCGCGGCCAGGATGTAGGGGTCCACGCCCGTCTTCTTGCCGGCTTCCTGGCAGTCCTTCCACAGCTCCGCCGGCATGCCCGCGGGGCCCTTGCCGCCGCTGGCCGAGGACACGTCGCCCACGTCCGACGGCGAGCCGGCGTTCGCCACGGGCGGCGCATAGGACGGCTGCTGGGCCTGGTAGGCGTTGTTCGGCTGATAGGCGTTGGAGGCGCCTTGCGGGCCGCCAGCGCCCGAGGGGCCGGAGGGGCCCGATGCGCCCTGGGGAGCGCCCACGCCTTGCGGGGCACCCGCGCCGGAGGCGCCGGACGGGCCGCCGGCCGCCGACGGGCCTCCACCGCCCCCTGCACCCCCGCCACCGCCCTGTGCGCCTTGCTGCTGTTGCTGCAGCGCCTTCATGAGTTCGTTGATCAGCAGGTTGAGGATCTGGAGGATGACCTCGGTCAGCTTGGCCTGGATGTCGGCGGCACCGCCCGGGCCCTGGGACGACAGGCCCTGCAGGCCGCCGGACTGGCCGAGGGCGTCGAGCCCGCCGAGGCCCCCGGGGCCTCCCAGGCCGCCGAGGGGTTGATTCTGGAAGCTCACGGACATGGCAGGTCTCCTTCGTGGGTTGCCGACGACAAAAAGCCCATCTTGGTCACCCGCCCGCGCGCCGCCGGCCAGATCCGAAGCAGCGTCCGGAACGGCGAAGCGAGGGCGGCGTTCCATGCCGGCCGCGCCTTTTCGCATCGAAGGCCACGGCTTCGCGAGCCGCGGTGCACGCGAGCGAGTCGCGTGCAAGGCTCGTCGAGAACGGCCACCGCGAGCACCTCCGCCATGTACCTGCAGTCCCCGCCTTCCTTCGACAGCACCGCCCCGTTCGATCCCATGTCGGGCAGCGGCGGTGGCTTCCCGTCCGTGCTGCCCGCGCCGGAGGCCGCCTGGACCGGGCGGCGCATCCTGTCGGCTTGCCTGCTGCTGGCCTGCCGGACCGGCCGCCACGACGAGGCCGCGGCCATCGGGGCGGCGCTGGCACGGGACCTCGGCGATGAGCGCACGGTCAGGGTGCTGATGGCGGTCGGCGCGCTGCTGGGGGGCGACGCTTCGGTGGGGCGCGCCGAACTGGCGAACGAACGGCATTCCGGCGAGGCCGACGCAGGCACCCTGGTGTTCGCGATGGTCGACCGCCTGGCGGGTGGCCAGCACGAATGGCGCCCGCTGGTCGAGCGGGTGCTGTCCACCAGCAGCGATCCGACCTGGCGCGCGATCGCTTATGCGATCGAGCAGATCGGCTGAACCGCAGCGCCATCGCGCCCACCCCGGGGTGGCGCTCAGCCTGCTGTCAGGCTTGCTTCCCACAATGGCCTCCGACCCGGTCAGTCTGTCGCGACCGGCAACCTCAAGAGGATTTCGGAACCATGTGGAAAATCGTCCTTGGATTCATCGTTTTCGCCGCGCTCGCGCTGTTCGTGCTGATGAAGAGCGGCGGCAACATCGACCTGACGGGCGAGAAGCACGACGTGACCGGCGGTCACGCGGAGCAGGCCGCGAGCGATGCGGCGTCGGCGGCGATGGCGGCGGCTTCCGCGGCGCTGCCGGCTGAAGCGGCCTCGGTGGCCGCATCGGGCGCTTCGCAGTAAGCGGGCGTCCCCGGGGAGGTCCTCCGCGACGACCCGGGTGACGTCGTTCCAGGCGTCGTTCGAGACGTCATCGGCGACGCACCGCGCGTCGCCTGTCCAGGGGACCGGTCAACCGATCCGGTCCTCGCTGGCGGCGCGCAGCGGCGCGTCGACCGGCAGGCGCATCATCATCCAGGTGCCTTCGCCCGGCCGGGAGATCACCTCGATCTGACCGCCCAGCACGTTCGTCACGATGTTGTGCACGATGTGCATGCCCAGCCCCGAGCCGCCCTTGCCGAGCTTGGTCGTGAAGAAGGGGTCGAAGATCCGGCGCACGATGGACGCGTCCATCCCGAGCCCGTTGTCGTCGACGCAAAGCTCCACCATCGCGTCGTCGAGCCGGTGGCAGCTGACCCGCACCTCGCCCTGTATCTCGCCCTCGAAGGCGTGGACCAGCGTGTTCATCAGCAGGTTGGTGAGCACCTGGCCGAGCGCGCCGGGATAGCTGCTCATGCGCAGGTCCGGCTGCAGGTCGGTGACGATGCGGAAGGGCGTGTGCTTGAAGCTGGGCTCGACCATCACCAGCACGTCCTCGCACACCTGCGCCAGTTCGAAGTCGCGCCGCGTGTCGCTGGTCTGGTCGATGGCGACCTGCTTGAAGTCCCGCACGAGGTCGGCCGCCTTCTGCACGTTGCGGTGCAGGATGTCCTGGCCGCGCCGCGTGTCCTTGACGAGTTCCTCGAGCTGGCTGCGGCGCATCGGCGTGTTGTCGGTGAGCATGCGGTCCAGCTTGCCCCAGCGGTCCTCGAGCGCCGAGACCACCGTCAGCGCGTTGCCCAGCGGCGTGTTCAGTTCGTGCGCGACGCCGGCGACCAGCCGGCCGAGCGAGGCCAGCTTCTCCGACTCGACCAGCTCGCGCTGCGCGGTCTTGAGGTTGGCCAGCGCCTGCGTGAGTTCGGCGTTGGACTCGGTCAGCTGGACGGTCCGCTGCGCGACCTGGTCCTCGAGCGTGCTGGCATGACCGCGCAGGTCGTCGAAGGCCTTCAGCAGCGCCAGTCGCATCCGCTCCATCGCCTTGCCGACGCGGGCGATCTCGTCCTCGCCGCCGAACGCCAGCGGCTTGTCGAGCTGACCGGACGCGAGCTCGTCGGCGGCCTCGGACAGCCGGGCCATCGGTCGCAGCACCCGGCGCTGCATCACGATCAGGATCAACCCCAGCGACACCGTCAAGGTCAGCAGGCTGCGCCACAGCGCGTTCCAGAGGTCGTCGCGCTTGCGCGCCATCAGCGGCTCGGCGCTCATCACGACGGTCAGCTTGGCGATCTCGCGGCCGTCGCGCATCACGGGACGCGTCTCGCTGAGCGTCATCGCGTCGTCGGGCGTGCCGCGGTGGAACTCGACAAAGGCCTGCTGCGCGGCGTTCTCGGTCACGACGACGGAGACGAAACGCGGATCGTCGACCTGCGCCTTGACCATCGGCTCCGCCAGGTCGGGCGAGACCTGCCAGATCGGCTCGGCCAGCGACAGCGCCAAGACCTCCGACACGCGCGACAGGTCGCGCTGGAGGTCCTCCATCACGACGCGGCGGCTCAGCTGCTGCTCGTACAGCAGCACACCGCCGGTCGGCAGGGCCAGGCCCGCCAGCAACGCCAGGATCACGGCGCTGCGCAGAGAAGTCTTCATCAGGGCCACGTCCGTCCCTCTCCACCCTTGTGACGGCCGATTATGCAAGTCGGCGGTGACGGACTCATGCGGCGAAACGCTCATCCGCCGCCAGCACCGTCACGCGGTTGCGCCCCTGGACGCGCGAGGCCTGCAGCGCCTGGTCCGCGCGACCGATGAAGTCGCGCGCGCTCTCGCCCAGACCGAGCTGCGTGACGCCCACCGACAGGCTCAGGCGTCGCTCGGCATCGGGCCGCAGTTGCGCGACGCCGTGGCGCAACTGCTCGGCGAGGGTGTAGGCCTCGTGCAGGCCGGCGCCCGGGATGAGCAGCGCGAACTCGTCGTCCTCGATGCGCGCGGCGACGTGGTGACTCTGCGCGATGCTGCGCACGGTGTTGGCGACCTGCTGCAAGGCCTCGTTCAGCCGCGCCTCGCCCAGGCGCTCGCGCAGCGCCGGGAAGTCGTCGATGTCGCCCAGCAGCAGGCAGGGCGCCGTCGGCGTGCCGGCCTCCGGGCTGTGCAGGCAGTCGGCCAGCGCGCGGTCGAAGCCGCGACGGTTGCTCAGACCCGTCAGCGGATCCAGCAGCGCCTCGCTGCGGGCGCGGTGGACCTCCTGCCGCAGCGAGGCGACCTCCTGGCGGCTCGCCTCCAGCTTCGCCACGAGACCATGGACCGCATGGCCCATGTCCTGCGTGCCCTGCAGCGCGGCCGCCAGTACCTGGACATGCTGCCCCGGCGCCGCGTCGCGCAGCGAACGCTCCCAACCCTGCAGCGCCCGCGCGTACCGCTGCACCTGCTGGCCCGCCTGGTCGGTGCACTCGGACACGCCGCGCAGCACGTCGCCGACCTCCTGTGCCAGCGTGACGGCCATCTGCTCGTCCAGCTCGGCGATGTGCCTTCGGTAGAGCGCCCAGGTCTGGCCCTCGTCCAGGGTCGCGCCGTCCTGGGTCAATCCCAGCAACTCGCGGCTGAGCGCGCCATTCATCGCGGTCACGTGCTCGTACCAGACGGCATACGTGACCGGATGCAGCGCAGCCCGCTGTCTGGACATCAGCGGCAAGGCGGTGCGCAACGCCTGGGCGCTGGCGGCAATGCTCTCGGTGTACCTCATCGGCAGGGTCCCTCTCAGGTCCGGAACCTGTCACGTCCGTCGACGCGCGGTCCCTTGTCATTTCCTTTTCCCCACGACCACCGGACGCTTCGAGGCGGCCGGCGCTTCCGGACTTCGGCGTGGCGGGGCCAGGTCTTGAGGGCATCGACGCACACCGGCGATGAGGGCCGCAACTATTCACGCGGCAGGGGACAGGGGATGGGACATGCGGGGTTGGACCGAGCAGAAGCCGGCGGAGCCGGTGCCCCTCGGCGCTCACAGTCTTCGCTTCGCTCAGGGTTCGCTTCGAGGGGCACCGGCTCCGCCGGCTTCGACGCACCGAGCCACCGAGCCATCGAGCCATCGGGGCGTCGGATCATCGGTCGATGGGGAGGGCGGAGCGCGCACCGGGGCGGCAAGCGTGCATTGCCCCTTCGCGAATGCGGTCCGCCCCTCGATTCCTAGAATCGGCCGGATGAGCAGTTCCCCCACCGCGACGTCGGTCGCCTCCTCGGAGCCGGCATCGGCGCGCGTGCCGCTCAGCGGGCTGCTGCTGGCGGTCGGCGGCGCGATCGCGTTCTCCGGCAAGGCGATCATCGTCAAGCTCGCCTATCGCCACGGCGTCGACGCCATCACGCTGCTGATGCTGCGCATGCTGCTCGCGCTGCCGCTGTTCCTGCTGCTGGCGTGGTGGGCGGGACGCGGCAAGCCACCTCTCACCGGTCGCGAGAAGCTCGCCATCCTCGGCCTGGGCTTCAGCGGCTACTACCTCGCCAGCTTCCTGGACTTCGCCGGACTGGCCTATGTCAGCGCCAGCTTCGAGCGCCTCATCCTGTACCTCAACCCGACCATCGTGCTGCTGCTGTCGTGGGCGATGTTCGGACGCCGCGTGACGCTGCGCCAGGCGGGTGCGCTGGCCGTCAGCTATGCCGGCGTGCTGCTGGTCTTCGGCCATGAGCTGCAGGTCGCCGGCGCGAACGTGTGGCTCGGCGGCGGCCTGGTCTTCGGCAGCGCGGTGGCCTACGCGCTGTACCTCGTCTACAGCGGCGAATGGGTCAAGCGCCTCGGTGCCATGCGGCTCACCGGGCTGGCGACCTCGGTCGCGTGCGGTTTCTGCATCGCGCAGTTCCTGCTGACGCGGCCGGTGTCGGGGCTCGCGGACCTCGCGCCGGCGGTGTGGTGGCTGTCGGTGCTGAACGCGCTGGCCTGCACCTTCGCCCCGGTGCTGATGGTCATGATGGCGATCGAACGCATGGGGGCGGGTGTCGCCGCGCAGACGGGCATGGTCGGTCCCATGTCCACGATACTGATGGGCGTGCTGATCCTCGACGAGCCGCTGACCGGTTGGGTCGTCGCGGGAACGGTGCTGGTGCTGGGCGGCGTGTGGCTGCTCGCACGGCAGCGACGAATCTAGAACGGAGATCGACATGGACTTGGGACTGACGGGCAAGTGGGCCCTGGTGTGCGCGGCGTCGAAGGGTCTGGGCGCGGGTTGCGCCGAGGCGCTGGCCGCTGAAGGCGTGAACGTGGTGATCACCGCGCGCGGCCAGGAGGCCCTGCAGGCACAGGCCGCGAAACTGCGCGCGCTCAACCCGGCGGTGCAGGTCGTCGCCGTGGCCGGCGACATCACCACCGAAGCCGGCCGCGCCGCCGCGCTGGCTGCCGCGCCGCAGGTGGACATCCTGATCAACAACGCCGGCGGCCCGCCTCCGGGCGATTTCCGCGACTGGGAACGCGAGCAGTGGCTCGCCGCGCTGGAGGCCAACATGCTGACGCCGATCGCGCTGATCAAGGCGACGGTCGACCGGATGGCGGATCGCGGCTTCGGCCGCATCGTCAACATCACGTCGGGCGCGGTGAAGGCGCCGATCGACGTGCTGGGCCTGTCCAACGGCGCGCGTTCTGGCCTGACCGGCTTCGTCGCCGGGATCGCGCGGCAGTCGCGCATCGCCGGGCGCAACGTGACGATCAACAACCTGCTGCCGGGCGCCTTCGACACCGAACGCCTGCAGAAGACGATGGCCGCCGGCGCGCAGAAGTCGGGCCAGCCGGTCGACGACGTGCGCGCCAAGCGCATGTCGGCGATCCCGGCGCAGCGCTTCGGCAGCGCGGCGGAGTTCGGCGCGATCTGCGCGCTGATGTGCTCTTCCCATGCGGGCTACCTGACCGGGCAGAACATCCTGCTGGACGGCGGGTCGTACCCAGGCACGTTCTGATCGTCGGCGTCGGCGTCGGTTGCGCCAAGCCGTTGCGGTGGCTGCGACCGGGTGCTCGGCCGATCCTTCGGCCGACGCCTCAGCGCTTGGCTGAGGAAACCAGGATCCCCGCCGCGATCAGCGCGAAGGCCGCGCCGTGGTACCACGCCGGCCATTCACCCAGCAGCGTGGCCGACATCAGCGCCGCGAAGACCGGCGTCAGGTTGCCGAAGAAGGCCGCCAGCGTCGGCCCCGCCTGGGCGACGCCCAGTCCCCAGCAGCGGTAGGCGATCAGCGACGGCCCGATCGCGACGTAGATGAGCGCGGCCACCAGCGGCCAGCCCCATTGCACGGGAGGCGCGCCGACCGCCTGCTCCACGCCTGCGGAGACCCAGCCGAAGACGAGTCCGAACAGCATCTGCGCCATCAGCAGCGCGGACCAGTCCCAATCGGGCCGGCGCTCGCCCTGCATGTGCGCGGGTGGCCGCGCCAGCAGCCAGCTGTAGAAGGCCCAGCTCAGCACGGCCAGCAGCATCATCAGGTCGCCGGCGACGAACTGGACCTGCGCCAGCCGCTCGAGGTGGCCGCGCGAGATCACCAGCGCCACACCCGCCAGCGACAGCGCCGCGCCGGCGAGCTGGCGGCGCGTCGGCCACACGCGGTAGAGCAGGGCGCCGACGGTCAGCATCCATACGGGCAGGCTCGCGGCGATCAGCGTCACGTTGAGCGCCGTCGAGCTGTGCAGCGCCTGGTACTGCAGCGCGTTGTAGCAGCCCATGCCCAGCACGCCGGTCAGCGCGAAGTAGCCCCAGCGCGCGCGCAGCGGGGTCAGGTCTTGCAGCAGGGTGCGCGCCGGCCGCGCGATCAGCACCAGCAGCACGAAGGCCAGCGTCCAGCGCGTCGCGTTGAGCAGCAGCGGCGGCACCAGGGGGCCGACCGAGCGCCCGACGACGGCGTTGCCCGCCCACAGCAGCGGCGGCAACGTCAGCATCAGGGCCAGTCGTGGGGTCAACGTCATTGCGTCGATGCGCCGGAGTCCCGAGACTGGCACGATAGCCGCGATCGGCGCGTCGGGCGACGCGCGAGCGACATCCCCTACTGAGGAGAACCCTGATGAGCGACCGAGCCGTGCGCATCTCGCAACCCGGCGGACCGGAGGTCCTGACGATCGAATCCGTCGAGGTCGGCGACCCGGGCCCCGGCGAGATCCGCATCCGCCACGTGGCCTGCGGCCTCAACTACATCGACATCTACCATCGCAGCGGCGTCTATCCGCTGCCGCTGCCGACAGGCATCGGCATGGAAGGCGCCGGCATCGTCGAGGCGGTGGGCGAGGGCGTGACCCATCTGAAGGCCGGCGACCGTGCCGCCTACGCGAGCCAGCCGATCGGCGCCTACGCGACCGCCCGCGTGATGCCCGCGAAGTGCGTCGTGAAGCTGCCGGACTTCCTGAGCTTCGAGCAGGGCGCGTCGATGATGCTCAAGGGCATGACGGTGCAGTACCTGTTGCAGCGCACGCTGCCGCAGGGCGGACTGCAGGCCGGGGATCATGTGCTCTTCCATGCGGCGGCCGGCGGCGTCGGCCTGATCGCGTGCCAGTGGGCGAAGGCGCTCGGCCTGAGGCTGATCGGCACCGCCGGCAGCGATGCGAAATGCCAGCTCGCGCTGGACCACGGCGCCGAATTCGCGATCAACTACTCGACGGAGAACTTCGCCGAGCGCGTCAAGGAGATCACCGGCGGCCGGGGGTGAAGGTCGTCTACGACTCCGTCGGCGCGTCGACCTGGGAGGGCTCGTTGGCGAGCCTGCGGCCGTTCGGCCTGATGGTCAGCTTCGGCAACGCGTCCGGCGTGGTGCCGCCAATCTCGCTGAAGGCGCTGGCGGCGTCGGGGCTCTACCTGACGCGGCCGTCGCTGTTCGTGCACCTGTCGTCGCTCGAGGCGACGCAGGAGATCTCGGGCGCGCTGTTCCAGGCCGTGGAGCGCGGCGCGGTGAAGATCGAGGTGGAGCAGCGTTATCCGTTCGACGAGGTGCAACGCGCGCACCGCGAGCTGGAAGCCCGCACGACGACGGGCTCAGGCGTGCTGCTGGTTTGAACCGGCCGGGGTGGCGAGTGGCGGATCCAGGTCGGCCGCCACCGTCTCGGCGTCCAGCAGCGCGTCGTTGGCGCTGTTGTCCGCCCGGACGTCGGGGTGCGGCGCGGGCGCGCCTTCCTCGGTGACGACGCGGCGCGGCGCGGGCAGGTCGTCGAGGTCCGCGGGCACCGTGTCGGCGCCGAAATCGGTGGAGGATCCGTTGTCGAGCGACCCCGCCGCCGTCTCGTGCACGTCCACGTCGACGGTCTCGGTGCGGAGCACCTCGTCCAGCACCAGCGGTTGCGAGACCCGGACCTCGAAGCTGAAGCAGGAGCCGGCGCCCGGCTGGCTTTCCACCTGCACCTCGCCGCCCATCAGTTCCACCAGGCGCTTGACGATGGTCAGGCCCAGGCCGGTCCCGCCATAGCGGCGCGTGATGCTGCCGTCGGCCTGCGTGAACGGGCTGAAGATCTGCGCGATCTGCTCGCGCGTCATGCCGATGCCGGTGTCGTGCACCGCGATGCGCAGGCGCAGCGGACCCGCATGGGCCGGCGCGTCGGCGTCGCCGTCCACGCGCTGGATGTCGACGCGGACCTCGCCCTTCTCGGTGAACTTCAGGGCGTTGCCCACCAGGTTCACCATGATCTGGCGCAGCCGCAGCGCATCGCCCAGCAGATGCTGCGGCACGCCGGGCTGCACGCGGGCATGCAGCTGCAGACCCTTTCATGGGCCTGGAGCAGCAGCGGATGCAGCGCCTCGCGCAGGCAGTCGTGCAGGCTGAAGGGCGCCTGGTCGATGATCACGCGGCCGGCCTCGATCTTGGCGATGTCCAGCAGGTCGTTGATGATGACCATCAGGCCCTTGGCCGAGCTGTGCGCGAGTTCGATGAACTTGCGCTGGCGCTCGTTGAGCTCGGTCTGCAGGACCAGTTCGGTCAGGCCCAGCACGCCGTTCATCGGCGTGCGGATCTCGTGGCTCATGTTGGCCAGGAAGGAGCTCTTGGCCTGGCTGGCCGCCTCGGCGGCTTCGCGTGCGGCCTCGAGCTGGGCCTGCGTGGCCTTGAAGTCGCCGATGTCGCGCGCATTGAGCTGCAGCACGACCTCGCCGCTGACCGGGTCGCGCATCGGGCGCGCGTCGACGGCGTGCCAACGGCGGCCGTTGGCGGTGTTGATCTCGAGCTCGGCGCCGAAGGTCTGGCCGCCGCGCACCTGCGTGACGATGCGGCGCGCCAGGTCGGGTTCCGGGAAGATCGCGCTGAAGTCGGTCGCGCCGATCGTCTTGCGCAGGCCGTTGAAGCACATCGCGGCGGCCGGGTTGCGCATCAGCGTGCTGCCGTCGCGCAGCGAGAACACCGCGATCCGCACCGAGGTGTGCTGCAGCGCCTCGACGCCGCGCAGCAGGCTCTTGTCGACGCCGCTGACCAGCGAGTCCGCGGCGAACAGCATCACCTGGCGCTTGTCGGGCGTGCGGATGCCGCGGGAGACCAGCATCACCGTCGCCGGCTGACCCTTCGGGTACAGCGTCCACTGCTCGCGGACCAGCTTGCCCTGCGTGTGATCGGCGGCGGTCACCGCCAGCCGCTCCGCCACCGACGGGCTCATGTCGCTGAGGTCGCGGGAGAGGAATTCCTCGGCGCTGTCGGCGCGCCAGAATCCCAGCGCGGCGGCATTGGCCCAGAGGTTGCGCTGACGCTCCTGGTCGTAGACCCACATGGGCACATCGAGCCAGTCATAGTGGGTCAGGCAGGAGAAGTCGAGCATGGGAGCGAGGCCCTTGTCGGCCCTGTTCTTGGTTACGTTTGGTCGCAGCGGATTGTCGCCGTGGCCCGTGTCATGTCCATGGTCGCGATGTCCACTTCGTCACGTCGAAGCGCCACGCGTGCCGAACCGCCCGCGTCTGCGTGACGGCCTCCCTCTTCAGGACAAGGCTACGCAGACGGGCGTGCGAAAGCCAGCCTCGTTTCTCCGGAGGAACCCTCGGTCGGAGGGAGGTTCAGGGCATGCCAGGGAGGGCGCGCTCCCGCGCGCCATCGTCCCCGGCCCTCAGCCGCGCTTGACGCGGCGCAGTTCGTCCCAGATCAGCAGGACGGCGCCGACGGTGATCGCGCTGTCGGCGATGTTGAAGGACGGGTAGTACCAGCCGGCCCAGTGCAACTGGATGAAGTCGACGACGTAGCCGTGCAGCAGCCGGTCGACGATGTTGCCGACCGCGCCGCCCAGGATCAGGCTGAGCGCCCAGGCGAACTGCGTCTGGTGGCCGTGGCGGCGCAGCATCCAGATGATGAAGATCGTCGCCGCGACGCCGAGCCCGACGAAGAACCAGCGCTGCCAGCCCGACGCGCCCGCCAGGAAGCTGAATGCCGCGCCGGTGTTGTGGACCCGCACCAGGTTGAAGAAGGGCAGCACGTAGTGGCTGTCCCCGTACTGGAAGCTGTGCAGGATCAGGACCTTGGTGAACTGATCGGCCACGATGACCAGCAGGGCGATCGCCAGCCACTGGATCAGGCGGTTGTTCGACGAGGACGGGGACTTGGTGGCCATGGATGCTGCACGGAGGGAAGCGCGGAACCCGCAACTGTAGCGCCCGCCGCGCCGGCGCCGTGCGGCTACAGTGCGGGCCGCCGGACGAGGCACCGATGATTGTCCGGTGACTGCCCCACGATGACCCGATGATGACCCGATGAGATTGCGCCTGAAGATCCTGCTGCTGGCGCTGCTGCCGCTGGTCGCCTCGCTGCTGCTGATCGCGGTGGCGGTGCGCCAGCAGGAGCGCGAGCTGCTCGCCCGCGAGCACGCCGCCGTGCAGCGCGCCTACATGGACGCGCGCCGCGACGAGCTGCGCCATTACGTCGAACTGGCCGTCAGCACGCTGCAGCCGCTGTACGAGCGTTCGCCCGCGCTCGCCGGCCAGACCAGCGCCGCCGATGTCGAACGCGACAAGCGCGAGGCGCTGCGGCTGCTGTCCTCGCTCGATTACGGCGAGGACGGCTACTTCTTCGTCTACGACCTGCAGGGCCGGGTGCTGATGCACTCGCGCCAGCCGGAGCTGCTGGGCCGCGACCTGTGGGAGCTGCACGATCCGCTGGGCCGGCCGACGATCCAGCAACTGGTCGGCCAGGCCCGGGCCGGCGGCGGCTATGTCGAATACCTGTGGCGCAAGCCGTCCAGCGGCGAGATGGCCCCCAAGCTGGGGTATGTCGTCGCGATGGAGCGCTGGAACTGGATGCTGGGCACGGGCCTGTACCTCGATGGCATCCGAGCGACGCTGGAGCAGCTCGACCACGAGGCGCAGGCCAACATCGCGCGGACGATGTGGGGCATCGCCGCGATCGCGGTGTTCGGCGTCGCGTTGATCAGCGCCTGCGCGCTGGCCCTGAACCTCAGCGAACACCGCCAGTCCGAGGCCCGGCTGCGCGCGCTGGCGCACGACGTGGTGCGGTCGCAGGAGGACGAGCGCGCGCACTTGTCGCGCGAACTGCACGACGGCGTCAGCCAGACGCTGGTGTCGACCAAGCTGCTGATCGAATCGGCACAGCAGGCGGGATCGACCGCGCTGCTGCCGCGCGCACTGGAGCGCCTCAACGCCAGCCTGAGCGAGGTGCGCGGGCTGTCCCACCGGTTGCGCCCGGCACTGCTCGACACGCTGGGCCTGCCGGCGGCGCTGGAACACCTCGCGCGCGAGTTCGACGAGGCCGGCGCGGTGCCGGTGGCGATGCGGGTGGCCGGCGCGCCGCGCGAGTTGCCGGAACTGCTCAACACGGTGCTGTTCCGCGTCGCGCAGGAGGCGTTGACGAACGTCGCCAAACATGCCGGTGCGGCGCGCGTGGAAATGGCGCTCGAATTCGCCGCCGACGATGCGCGCGGCGAACCCGGCGACGTGCTGCTGCGCGTGCTCGACGATGGTGCCGGTTTCGATCCCGAGGAGGCCGAACTGGCGGAGCGCGAGGACCCGCGTCACGGCATCGGCCTGCGCAACATGCGCGAGCGGATGGCCTCGGTCGGCGGCCTGCTGGACCTGCAGTCCAGCCCGGGCCACGGCACGCAGGTCGAGGCCGTCGTGCCGGCGTCGGCGATCCGCCGCCTGGCGCGCGACAATCCCATGCCATGAGCGCCGACCCCTCCGCCAGTTCCGCCGCGCCCACCGCGGCCGGCGCCGCCGCGCCCGTGCGCATCCTGCTCGTCGACGATCACCCGCTGGTGCGCGAGGGCGTGCGTTCGCGTCTGCAGGGCGAGGCGCGCTACCTCGTCGTCGGCGAGGCCGGCAGCGCGGAGGAGGCGATGATGATGCTGATCGCCACGCAGCCCCAGGTGGTGCTGCTGGACGTCGGCCTGAAGGGGCACAACGGCATCCAGCTCGCGCAGACGATGCTGGAGCGCGCACCCGACCTGCGCGTGCTGATGTACAGCATGTACGACAACCCGGAGTACGTGCAGCGCGCGCTGCAGGCCGGCGCCCGCGGCTACGTGCTCAAGGACGCGCCGGCGGCCGAGATCGTCGCCGCGATCGACGCGGTCGCGGCCGGCGGCACCTTCCTCAGCCCCGGCGTCTCCAAGCGGATGTTCCGCAGCCAGCAGCCGCGGCCCATCCTCTCGCCGCGCGAGAGCGAGATCCTCTCCGCGCTCGCCAGAGGCGAATCCAGCAAGCAGATCGCCAGGACGCTCGACCTGTCCGTGAGGACCGTCGAGACGCACCGCCAGAACATCAAGCGCAAGCTCGACCTGGAAGGCCAGGCCGAACTGATCCGCTACGCGGTCGAACACGCCCGCGGACTGCATCGCGACGACGTCTGAGGGGCGGCCTGCGCCGTGGATCGCGGGGCCATGCCGGACGCCTCGCCAGGCAGTTCCCGGGCTGTCGTGCCGTCGGTGTCGAGGGTTTCCACTTAAGCGCTCCTACGCCGGCCCACTAGTCCACCCGACGGATGTGCGAAACCGCACAGGAACGGAAACTGCCGCCGCAAGACAGCTTGCGCGTCGGGTCGTCCTTCGTGACGGCAGGCGCGCGACCATAAAAGGAGACATCGATGTCGAACATGAGTCGCCACCTCGCCTGGGCGGGCGTGGCCATCCTCGGGGCCTTTGCCCTGGCCACCGTCGCCCTGGCGAACGGTGAGGCGGTCAGCGCGCTGTGGGTCGTCGTCGCGGCGATCTGCGTGTACCTGATCGGTTACCGCTACTACAGCCTGTTCCTGGCCACCAAGGTCCTGGGCCTGGACCCCACGCGCAAGACGCCGGCCTGGAAGCACAACGACGGCCTGGACTTCGTCCCGACCCACAAGTACGTGCTGTACGGCCACCACTTCGCCGCGATCGCCGGCGCCGGTCCGCTGGTCGGCCCCGTGCTCGCGGCGCAGATGGGCTACCTGCCCGGACTGTTGTGGATCCTGGCTGGCGTGATCTTCGCCGGTGCGGTGCAGGACTTCATCGTGCTGTTCATCTCGACGCGCCGCGACGGCCGCTCGCTGGGCGACCTCGTCAAGCAGGAGATGGGCACCGTCCCCGGCGTGATCGCGCTGTTCGGCGCGTTCATGATCATGATCATCATCCTGGCGGTTCTGGCGCTGATCGTCGTGAAGGCGCTGGCCGGTTCGCCCTGGGGCACCTTCACCGTGGCGGCGACCATCCCGGTCGCGCTGTTCATGGGCGTGTACCTGAGATTCATCCGCCCGGGCCGCATCGGCGAGGTCTCCATCATCGGCTTCGTGCTGCTGATGCTGGCCATCATCGGCGGCCAGTGGGTGCATGAGAGCCCCGCCTGGGCGCCGCTGTTCACCTACGACGGCAAGGCGCTGACGTGGATGCTGATCGGCTACGGCTTCGTCGCCGCCAGCATCCCGGTGTGGCTGCTGCTGGCGCCGCGCGACTACCTGTCGACCTTCCTGAAGATCGGCACCATCATCGCGCTGGCCATCGGCATCGTGATCGTCGCCCCGCCGATGCAGATGCCCTCGTTCACCCAGTTCGCGGCCGGCAACGGCCCGGTGTGGTCGGGCAACCTGTTCCCCTTCCTGTTCATCACCATCGCCTGCGGCGCGGTGTCGGGCTTCCATGCGCTGATCAGCTCGGGCACCACGCCCAAGATGCTGGACAACGAGGTCAACGCCCGCTTCATCGGCTACGGCGGCATGCTGGCCGAATCCTTCGTCGCGGTGATGGCGCTGGTGGCAGCCTCGTGCATCGAGCCCGGCGTCTACTTCGCGATGAACAGCCCGGCCGCGCTGGTGGGCTCGACCCCCGACGCGGTGGCCGCGACGCTGTCCACCTGGGGCTTCGTGATCACGCCGGAGATGCTGGTGCAGACGGCCAAGGACGTCGGCGAGAACACCATCCTCGCGCGCGCCGGCGGCGCGCCGACGCTGGCGGTGGGCATGGCCCACATCCTGCACCAGGTGGTCGGCGGCAAGGCGATGATGGCCTTCTGGTACCATTTCGCGATCCTGTTCGAGGCGCTCTTCATCCTGACCGCCGTCGACGCCGGCACGCGCGCCGGCCGCTTCATGCTGCAGGACCTGCTGGGCACCTTCGTCCCGGCCCTGAAGCGCACCGAATCGCTGCCGGCCAACCTGATCGCCACCGGCCTGTGCGTGGCGGCGTGGGGCTACTTCCTGTACCAGGGCGTGGTGGATCCGCTGGGCGGCATCAACACGCTGTGGCCGCTGTTCGGCATCGCCAACCAGATGCTGGCCGCGGTGGCGCTGCTGCTGGGCACGGTGGTGCTGTTCAAGATGAAGAAGGACCGCTACGCCTGGACGACGATCCTGCCGGCGGCCTGGCTGCTGATCTGCACGATGACGGCGGGCTGGCAGAAGATCTTCAGCGAAGACCCGAAGGTGGGCTTCCTGGCGCACGCCGCGAAGTACGCGGACTCGCTGGCGGCGGGCAAGGTGCTGGCGCCGGCCAAGAGCCTGGAGGCGATGGAACGCGTGATCTTCAATGACCGTCTGGACGCGGGGCTGTGCGCGCTGTTCATGTTCGTGGTCGTCAGCGTGCTCGTGTACAGCGTGAAGGCGGTCCTGAAGGCGCGCGCCGAACGCAAGCCGTCGGTCAGCGAGACGCCGTTCGAGCGCATGCCTGAAGGCGCGACGGCGGGCGGTCATGCTTAAGCAGGCGGCGGAAGCGGCCCAGGCCGCGCTGTCGGCGGCCTCGGACGTGCTGCAGGCGGGTCGCTACATGGCCCGCGGCGTGCGCCAGCAACTGATCGGTGCGGACTACGGCGCCTACCTGGCGCACATGGGCCGCACCCACCCTGACCAGACGCCGCTGAGCTACGAGGCCTTCTTCCGCGAACGCCAGGAGGCGCGCTACAGCTCCCGCACCGGCCGCTGCTGCTGAGCCTCGCGAGAGGCGCGAGAGGCGCGAGAGGCGCGAGAGGCGCGAGGTCGCCCGGGGCCGGCGGAGTGGCCGAGCCCTGGACTGACTTGGGGCGCCGTCTGTTCGAGCAGAGTGAACCGAAGGTGAACGGCGCGAGTTGGCGCCCCGGCGAGGCCACTCCGCCGGCCCCGGGCGACCTTGCGCCGGGCTCGGTGACACTACACCGCATGCCCCGCTTCGCTGCCAACCTCAGCTTCCTGTACCAGGAGCTGCCATTCCTCGAACGCTTCGACGCCGCGGCCCGGGACGGGTTCGCTGGTGTGGAATGCCTGTTCCCCTACGACGTGCCGGCCACTGAACTGCGCGCTCGTGCCACGGCGCTGGGCTTGAGCCTCGTGCTGATCAACGCGCCGCCGGGGGATTGGTCGGCGGGGGAGCGCGGTCTGGCGTCTGTCGAAGGCAGGGACGGGGACTTCCGCGAATCCATCGAGCGAGCGCTCGCCTATGCCTTGGCGGCGGCATCGCCGCGCGTGCACGTGCTTGCCGGGCTGCTGGAAGCCGGAGACGAGCGCGACGCGGCGATCGCGCGCTACGAGGAACGCTTGCACTGGGCCGCGTCGCAGGCTGCTCAATCGGGCATCGACCTGATGATCGAGCCGATCAATCCGCACGACATGCCTGGCTACCTGCTGCAGCGGCAGGACGAGGCGCATGCGATCGTCGAGCGCGTCGGTGCGCCCAACCTGAAGGTCCAGATGGATCTGTACCACTGCGAACGCGTGGAGGGCGATGCCGTTGCCCAGTTGCGGCGCTGGCTGCCGACGGGCCGCGTCGGGCACTTCCAGATCGCGGGCGTGCCGGACCGGCATGAGCCGGACGAGGGAACGCTCGACTGGCGGGCCGCTTGCGCCGCGATCGATGAGATCGCGGCGGCGACGGGATGGGAGGGCTGGATCGGCTGCGAGTACCGACCACGTCGAGGCGCCGAGCCGGGCGGTACCACCGCCGGGCTCGGCTGGCGACGTGATCAGGCGATCACGCGCTCTTCGCCTTCTCCGTAGAGATTGCTGTCGCACCGTCCGCAGATCGTCGGGTGCGCCGGGTTGACGCCGACGTCCGCGCGGTAGTGCCAGCAGCGCTCGCACTTCTGGTGCGACGACGGCGTCACGGTGATGCTCAACTCGCCGGCTAGCGCGACGCTCGCCGCGGACGTGATCAGTACGAACTTGAGGTCGTCGCCCAGGCTCTGCAGCAGGGTCAGGTCCTCGGCGTTCACGCCCAGCGCCACCTCGGCCTGCAGCGACGAGCCGATCGCGCCGGTCGTCCGAACTTCCTCGATCGCCTTGTTCACCGCATCGCGGATCTCGTGGATGCGGTTCCACTTCGCGATCAGGCCGTCGTCGTGCGCGACACCCGTCGACCAGTAGGTCTCGGTGAAGATCGTGTCGCCGGCCTGCTTGCCCGCAAAGACCTTCCACGCCTCTTCGGCGGTGAAGCTCAGGAACGGCGCCATCCAGCGCAGCATCGCGTTCGTGATGTGCCACAGCGCCGTCTGCGCCGAACGGCGCGCGGCCGACTTCGGCGCGCTCGTGTACAGCCGGTCCTTCAGCACGTCCAGGTAGAACGCGCCCAGGTCTTCCGAGCAGTACACCTGCAGCTTGGCCACGACCGGGTGGAACTCGTAGCGCTGGTAGTGCGCCAGGATCTCCTCCTGGAACTGCGCCGCGCGGGCGAGTGCGTAACGATCGGCCTCCAGCAGCTGGTCGAGCGGCACAGCGTCCGTCGCCGCATCGAAGTCCGAGGTGTTGGCCAGCAGGAAGCGCAGCGTGTTGCGGATGCGGCGGTAGCCGTCCACGACGCGCGCCAGGATCTTCTCGTCGCCGGCGATGTCGCCCGAGTAGTCGGACGCCGCCACCCACAGCCGGATGATCTCGGCGCCCAGCTTCTTGCTGGTCTCCTGGGGATCGACGCCGTTGCCCTGAGACTTGCTCATCTTGCGGCCCTTGCTGTCCACGGTGAAGCCGTGGGTCAGCAGACCGCGGTAAGGCGCGCGGCCGTTGAGCGCGCAGGAGATCAGCAGCGACGAGTGGAACCAGCCGCGATGCTGGTCATGGCCTTCGAGGTAGAGGTCGGCTTCCGGGCCGGTCTCGTGCGCCGCGCCAGCGTGCGAGCCCTTGAGCACGTGCTGGAAGGTGGAGCCCGAGTCGAACCACACGTCCAGGATGTCCTGACCCTTGGAGTACTGCTCGGCCTCCGCGCCCAGCCACTCGGCCGGATCCAGCTTGGACCAGGCCTCGATGCCGCCGGCCTCGACCAGCTGCGCGGCGCGCTCGATGAACTCCAGCGTCTTCGGATGCGGCTGGCCACTGTCCTTGTGCAGGAAGATCGGCAGCGGCACGCCCCAGCTGCGCTGGCGCGAGATGCACCAGTCGGGCCGGCCGGCGATCATGTCGTGCAGGCGCGTCTTGCCGTTCTCGGGATAGAAGCTGGTCTGCTCGATCGCGTCCAGCGCCAGCTGGCGCAGGGTCTTGTCGGCCTTGTCGACGGTGAACACGCCGTCGCCTTCGTCCATGCGGACGAACCACTGCGCCGCCGCGCGGTAGATCACCGGCGACTTGTGGCGCCAGCAGTGCGGGTAGCTGTGGCGGATCTTGCTGTGCGCCATCAGGCGGCCGGCGTCCTGCAGCGCCGCGGCGATCACCGGGTTGGCCTTCCAGATGTGCTGGCCGCCGAACAGCGGCAGCTCGGCCTCATAGACGCCGTTGCCCTGCACCGGGTTCAGGATGTCCTTGAACGCCAGGCCGTGCGCGATGCACGAGTTGAAGTCGTCCACACCGTAGGCCGGCGCGGAATGGACCACGCCGGTGCCGTCGTCGGCGGTGGCGTAGTCGGCCAGGTACACGGGGCTCTCACGGTCGAAGCCCGGATGCACGTGCGCGAGCGGATGCTTGAACTTCAGCAGCTCCAGTGACTTGCCCGGCGTCACGGCAACGGCCTTGCCTTCGATGCCCCAGCGAGCCAGGCATTTCTCGACCAGCGCCTCGGCCACGACGAAGTAGCCGCGCTCGGTGTCGACCAGCGCGTACGGCAGCTCGGGATTCAGGTTCAGCGCCTGGTTGGCGGGGATGGTCCAGGGCGTCGTCGTCCAGATGACGGTGAATGCTTCCTTGTCGAGCTTGGGCACGCCGAACGCGGCGGCCAGCTTCTCCGGCTCCGCGCTCAGGAAGGCCACGTCGACCGCCGGGGAGTCCTTGTCGGCGTACTCGATCTCGAACTCGGCCAGCGAGGAGCCGCAGTCGAAGCACCAATACACCGGCTTCAGGCCGCGGTAGACGAAGCCGCGCTCGAACAGGCGCTTCAGGACGCGCAGCTCACCCGCCTCGTTCTTGAAGTCCATCGTCCGGTACGGATGGTCCCAGTCGCCGAGCACGCCCAGGCGCTTGAAGTCGACGCGCTGCTGGTCGATCTGCTCGCCGGCGTAGGCGCGGCTCTTGGCCTGCACCTCGTCGCGCGGCAGGCCGCGGCCGAAGGTCTTCTCGATCTGGTTCTCGATCGGCAGGCCGTGGCAGTCCCAGCCGGGGATGTAGGCGGCGTCGAAGCCCTCGAGCTGGCGCGCCTTGACGATCATGTCCTTCAGGATCTTGTTGACCGCGTGACCCATGTGGATCTGGCCGTTGGCGTAGGGCGGGCCGTCGTGCAGCACGAACTTCGGCTTGCCCTGGCGCGCGACGCGCAGGCGCTGATAGATCCCCTGGTCTTCCCATTCCTGGACCCAGCCCGGCTCGCGCTTGGGCAGGTCGCCGCGCATCGGGAACGGGGTGTCGGGCAGGTTGAGCGTCGAACGGTAGTCGGCTTTCGCGTCGGCTTTCGTGTCGAGGGGGTGTCGGACTTGGAGGCGTCGGTCATGGCGGCGGCAATCGAAGGGGCGGCCGGAGGAGGAGGCCGCGAGAGAAGAGGGGGTGGCGCGCTGGGCGGGGTGCCGGGGAGGCAGGGCCGCGTGCCGGCTGAGCGGTCGAGATGAGCAGTCGGGTGCTCAGCCCTTCAAATTCGGTCGCGGGTGGTCTGGCGGCGGACGGCGGCGTGGGTCGTCGCCGGTTCGGCGAAGTACGCGCGTGCCTGGCGGACGTCCTCGCGGATCGCGGCGGTCAGGGCGTCCAGACCGTCGAAACGGGCTTCGTCACGCAGTTTGTGCAGGAGTTCCACGCGCACGAGTTTACCGTAGGCCTCGCCCGGCCCCAGGCGCTCGGCCAGCGCCGCCGGCCAGTCCAGCGCATGGACCTCCAGCAGCACGCGTCCGGCGTCCTCGACCGTCGGACGCACGCCCAGCGAGGCGACGCCGTCCAGCACGATCCCGCCCGCCATGCCGCCCGGACCGTCCAGACGGTCCTGGCCGTCGAGCCCATGCACGCGCACCGCGAAGATCCCATGCGCGGCCGGCTTGTCGTGGTCGAACTTCAGGTTCAGCGTGCGGAAGCCGTCGCCGCGGCCGGGCGTGGTCTCCGCGAGTTGCCGCCCCAGCTTCTGACCGTGGATCACATGGCCGGAGATCGCGTACGGCCGCCCCAGCAACCGGGCCGCGCCGTCCATGTCGCCGGCGGCCAGCGCCTCGCGCACGGCGGAACTGGACACGCGCAGGCCGTGCACCTCGTAGCTCATCATCCGCGCGACGTCGAAGCCCAGGCGCTGCCCGGCCGCGTCCAGCGTCGCGTAGTCGCCCTGGCGCTTGGCGCCGAAGCGGAAGTCGTCGCCGACCAGCGCGTACTTCGTCCCGAGGCCGTCGACCAGCACCTGCTGGATGAAATCCTGCGCCGGCAGCGACGCCAGCGCCTCGTCGAAGCGCAGCACCACGACCTGGTCGATGCCGCAGCGTTCCAGCTCCTGGAGCTTGTCGCGCAGCGTGGCGATGCGCGCCGGGGCCAGTTCGGGCTTGCCGAGCTTCTTCGCGAAGAAGTCGCGCGGGTGCGGCTCGAAGGTGAGCACGCAGGTCGGCAGGCCGCGGTGGCGGGCCTCCGACAGCAGCAGCGCCAGCATGGCCTGGTGGCCGCGATGGACGCCGTCGAAGTTGCCGATCGTCAGCGCGCACTGCGCCGCGATGCCGGGATGGTGGAAGCCGCGGAAAACCTGCATGGGCGGGGATTATCAGGCGCCGAGCGGGCCGGCGCCTCCATCACGGGATCAGGCGGCCGCCGCGGCCGGCGGCGAGGCGGGCAGGTGTTGCGTGACCACGTCCAGCAGCTCGTCCATCTCGAACGGCTTGACCAGGTGGCCATCCATGCCGCTGGCCAGGCAGCGGGCCCGGTCGTCCTCGACCGTGCTGGCGGTCAGCGCCACCACCGGCGTGCGCGGCAGCAGCCGGCGCGCCTCCTCCTGCCGCCACGCGGTGGTGGCCGCGTAGCCGTCCAGTTCCGGCATGTGGCAGTCCATCAGCACGAGGTCGAAGCGCTGCGCGCGCAGCTGTTCCAGCGCCTCGCGCCCGTGCTCGGCCGGCACGACGCGCAGGCCGCAGCGCTCCAGCATCGTCCTGGCGACCAGCAGGTTGACCGGGTTGTCGTCGACCAGCAGCACGCGGCCCGCCAGTTGCGGCAGCGGCCCGGGCGGCACGCCGGGGGACGGCGCGCGCGCCGGGGTCGCGGCCTCGGCCGCGCAGGTCTGCAACGGCAGCGTGAACTCGAACACCGAGCCCTGGCCCGGCGCCGATGCGCAGCGCAGGTCGCCGCCCATCGCGCGGGCGATCTCGCGGGAGATCGTCAGGCCCAGCCCGGCGCCATCCCGGCGGGCCCGGCCGGCACCGGCCCGGTCCGCCTGCTCGAAGGGCGCGAAGATGCGCTCCAGCTGGTCCGCGGGGATGCCGTCGCCGGTGTCCCGGACCGCGAAGCGGAGCAGGGTGCCGGCACGCATGTCCAGCACCGACGAGACCTCGAGTCCGACCTGGCCCTGGTCGGTGAACTTGATGGCGTTGCCCACCAGGTTGTGCAGCACCTGCTGGATGCGCGACGCGTCGCCCATCGCGCGGGCGGGCAACTGCGGCGCGACGGTCAGGGTGAAGTCCAGCCCCTTGGCGCGCGCGGATTCGCCCAGCAGCCGGGCGACGTCGCCGGCGACCTCGCGGAGGTCGAACGGCCGGGCGTCCACGACCAGCTTGCCGGACTCGATGCGCGCCAGGTCCAGGATGTCGTTGACCAGCGTCAGCAGATGGCGGCCGGAGCGGCGCACGATCTCCACCTGCTCGCGCTGCTGCGCGCTGAGGTCGCCGCGCTCCAGCAGCTGCGTCATGCCGATGATGCCGTTGAGCGGCGTGCGGATCTCGTGGCTCATCACCGCGACGAAGCGGCTCTTGCTGCTGCTGGTCTCCTCGGCCGCGTGGAGCGCCAGCCGGCGCTGCTCGGCCAGGCGCGCCTGCTCGAAGCGCAGGCGCAGCAGTTCCAGCGTGCCGGCCTCGATGCGGCGCGATTCCAGCACCGTCAGCAGCCAGAACATGACCAGTCCGCCGACGCTGAGCCAGCCGGTCACGCCGCCCTGCAGCGCGAGCCGGATCGCCAGCGGCGCGATCACCAGCGAGGCGAACAGCGCCTGCCCCCGCGCCCATTGACCCAGCGACACCATCGTGAAGGCGACCAGGCCGACCAGCGTCGTCATGACTGCGCCGTCGATCTCCGGCAGGTTGGGGGTGGCGAAGAGCGCGCCGATGACGCCCCAGGACAGGCCGTCCAGTCCGAGCAGCGCCAGGTAGTGGCGTTCCTCGCGTGTCGAGGCGCGATCCTGGAGCGGCAGGGCGGGGAAGCGCCGGGCCTGGAGCGTGCGCCACAGCGAGATGATCCAGCGCGCGCCCAGCCAGCCGAGCAGGTCGACGGCAGGCAGGTGCGGCCACAGCAGCACGACCGGCAGCAGGCCGAAGACGGCGCCCACGGCCGCCGGCATGGCCACGCGGGCCTGCAGGCTGCTCAGGCGTTCCGCCCGGACCTGGGTCGCCACGCTGATGGCGGCGGTGTCCTCGTGATGTTCGGTGTCAGAGATTCCCATACGACACGGTCGGCGAGGTTCCGGCCGATGCGCCCTCCAGGTGGATGCGCCGCTGCGCGGGCGGCGCTTCGGTGCGCGTTTCTACCCAAGGATGGTGACAAATGGACTCGGGGACTTCCCGGAAGTCCGCGGCCGGGTTCAGCCCGCCGAAGCGCCGGCGGACGGCGCCGCTGCCGGATCGGACATCGCCAGCTCGCGCTGACGGTCGTCGAGCCAGATCCAGCCGCCTTCCTTCAGGTCGGCCGGCAGTTCCAGCGCGCCGATGCGCTGCCGGTGCAGGCTCAGCACCCGGTTCCCTACCGCGGCGACCATCCGCTTGGCCTGGTGATACCGGCCCTCGGTGAGCGCCATCTGCAGGCGGCCGTCCGGCAGCCGCTCGGCGGACACCGCCCGCACCGCTTCCTCGGCCAGCTTCGGATTGCGTTCCTCCAGCAGGACGCCCGCGACGAGCTGGCGCAGCTGGGTCTCGTCCACCTCGGCCTTGCAGACCGCCTGGTAGAGCTTGGGCACGTGGTACTTCGGACTGGTCAGCTTGTGCTGCAGCGGACCGTCGTCGGTCAGCAGCAGCAGGCCGGTCGTGTCCTCGTCCAGACGGCCCACCGGCTGCATGTCGCGATTGCGGACCGGCTCGGGCAGCAGCGAGAACACGCTCGGATGGTGGCTCGGCTTGCGCGAGCATTCATAGCCGGCCGGCTTGTACAGCAGGATCAGCGCCTTCTCGTGGAAGGGCCAGGTCTGGCCTTCCACCTCGAAGACGAGGCCGGCGGTGAGGAAGGCCTCGTCCGGATCTTCGACGACGGTGCCGCCGACCGAGACCAGGCCGTGCCGCAGCAGCGCGGCGCAATGCCGGCGCGTGCCGAAGCCCTGGCTGAAGAGGATCTGGGCGATGGCGACCGGCTTTGAAGCCTTCGCCCGTCCGCCGGAGGTGGAGGAGGAATCGGAACTCATGGCCCCGATTGTCGCCGTCATGTCGCAGGCGTTCCATCGGCCGCCGACTTCCGGGCGTCGGCGGCCACGCCGTGGGGCCTCTCAGGGGGACCGGGTCTCGACCGCGTCCACGATCGCGCGCGCCACGACTTCCGCGGCCACCGCGCCGAGCAGCGTCATGTCGCCGTCGATGTCCGCGGCGCCGGTGGCGAGCGCGAACATCACGTCCCCGTCCATCACCGTGTGCACCGGATGGATCGCGCGCGCCAGGCCGTCGTGCGCGATCTGCGCGAGCTTGGTGGCCTGGGCCTTGGTCAGGCGCGCATCGGTGGCGATGACGCCGATCGTCGTGGCGCTGCCCTGCAGCGCGCCGCCGGGACGCTCGCCGTCGAGCAGCGCCTGGACGGTCGAGCGCGGTCGGCCGTCCGCCCCACGCGGGCCGGCGATCACCCCGCCGCGCGGATCGACCACGTCGCCCACCGCGTTCACCGCCACCATCGCCGACAGCGTCACGCCGCCGATGCGGACGGTCGCCATGCCCAGCCCGCCCGGCATCGAGCGCTCGACGCCCAGCAGCTTGCCGACGGTCGCGCCGGTGCCGGCGCCGACGCGTCCGCGCGATCGCTCGTCCGCCGAGGCCGCCTCGCAGGCGGCCCGGCCGGCCGCCGCATCGGGCGCGGTGGACGCGCCGTGCCGCCACAGGTCGAAGAGCACGGCCGCCGGCACGATCGGCACGCGCACCTGGCCGACAGGGAAACCGTGGCCCCGTTCCGCCAGCCAGCGCATCACGCCGTCCGCGGCCGCGAGGCCGAAGGCGCTGCCGCCGGTCAGCAGGATCGCGTGGACCTGCTGGACGGTGTTCTCGGGGCGCAGGAGTTCCAGGTCGCGGGTGCCGGGCGCGGCACCGCGCACGTCGACCCCGGCCGTCGCGCCGCGCTCGCACAGCACGACGCTGCAGCCGGTGGGCACCGCGGGGTGCGTGAAGTGGCCGACCTTCAGGCCGGCGACGTCGCAGAGGGCGCCGGCGTCCGGTCCCCCGCTCAAGGCTTGCCGCCCTGCGGCTTCAGCGAGCCGCAGTCGCTGCCCAGGTAGCGGGCTTCGCCGGTGGAGCGGATCACCTCGGTCTTGCCGTCGCGCTGCGCGCGGATCTCGCTCTTCGTCTTGTAGTGGTCCGGACCGAGGAAGGTGATCTCGTTGGTCCCTTCCGAGGCCGGGTTGGTGCAGCGGAAATTCACCAGCATCGTGTCGCCGTTGCGCTTGCTGTCGTGCTCGCACTTGCCGTCGGTGCGGGGCATCGCGGCGCGGTCGGCCTGTTCCTTGGTGACGCAGGACTTGAGCGTCAGCTCGCCGCCCTGGAAGTTCATGCTGACGCCGTGCTGCGACATCATCGATTCCATCTGCTTGCGTTGCTCGGGCGGCAGCGCCGCCATCTGCTTCTGCATCTGCTCCATCTGCGCCTGGCGCTGCGGATCGAGCTGCGGCTTCTGCCTGATCTCCCACAGCCCGGGCTTGAAGTCCTGGGCGGAGGCGGTCATGGCGGCGGCCGCGAGCAGCACACCGGCGATCAGGGAGGAGGGGGCGAAGGCGGACGCAAAGGAGGAGGGCGCAAGGGACATGGCAGGCTCCCTCGCCGGAGGGGTCGGCGAGCGATGGCCAGTGTACGCAGCAGCGAGCCGGTCAGCCCGGCTCGCGGCGGTGTCACGCAAATACGCCGGCCGTGTCCTGCATGCGCGCGCTGACCTCGCCCAGGTGATGCAGCGAGTCGCCGTACTGCATCTCCATGACCGCCAGGCGCTTGAAGTAGTGGCTGCCGATGTACTCGTCGGTGACGCCGATGCCGCCGTGCAGCTGCGTGCACTGCTGGCCGACGAAGCGCATCGACTGCCCCAGCTGCACCTTGGCCTGCGAGATCGCGCGGCGGCGGGCGTCCGCCGGCTCGTTCAGCTTGAGCGTGGCGAAGTAGCTCATCGAGCGCGCCAGCTCCAGCTGCATCTTCACGTCGGCCATGCGGTGGCGCAGCGCCTGGAAGCTCGCGATCGCGACGCCGAACTGCTTGCGCGTGTTCAGGTATTCCGCCGTCAGCGCGACGAAGCGGTCCATCGCGCCGACCGCCTCGGCCGCCTGCGCGGCGATGGCGATGTCGACGGCATGTTCCAGCACCGCGAGGCCGCGGTCCGGCCCGACCAGCAGCGTGGCGGGGGTGTCCTGGAGCGTGAGCTCGGCGGCACGTGATCCGTCGTGCAGCGCATAACCGCGCAGCGCGACGCCGGCGGCGTCCTTCGCGACGAGGTAGAGCGCGATGTTCGCGCCGGCACCGCCGGCGCAGGCAGGCACGATGAACGCATCGGCCGCGTCGCCGGCCGGGACCACGCTCTTCGCGCCGGTCAATCGGTGATCGGCGGTCGCGACCGTGTCGCAGACGTCGAGGCGGTAGCGCGCCTTGCGCTCCTGATGCGCGAGCACGACCAGCGCCTCGCCGCCCGCGATGCGCGGCAGCCACTCGCCCTGCGCGGCTTCATCCGCCTGCGCGAACACGGCCGGAGCGACCAGTCCGCCCTGCGCATAGGGCTCCATCACCAGGCCGCGGCCCAGTTCCTCCATGACGACCATCGCCTCGGCCGGGCCGAAGCCCAGGCCGCCATGCGCCTCGGGCACCGCCAGCGCGGTCAGGCCGAGTCCGGCCAGCGCGTTCCAGGCCTCGCGCGAGAAGCCGCCCGCCTTGACGATCGCTCGGCGCTGCTCGAACCCGTAATCCTTGTCGACGTAACGCCGCACCGCATCGCGCAGCGAGTTCTGGTCTTCGGTGAAATCGAAATCCATGTCGTGTCTCCTGCCTCAGCCCAGAACCGTTTGCGCGACGATGTTGCGCTGAACTTCGTTCGAGCCGCCGTAGATCGTCGTCTTGCGGTAGTTGAAGTAGTGGCTCGCGAGCGGCGCGCAGTGGGCCGCGCCGACCTGGTCGCCCTGCCAGCCGGCCTCCATCGCCTCCTGGATGAAGGGCGTCGAGTACGGCCCGGCGGCCAGCATCATCAGCTCGGTGTAGCGCTGCTGGATCTCGCTGCCGCGGATCTTCAGCAGGCCGGCGACGTCCAGCGACTGCTTGCCGCTGGACTCCGCCGACAGCACGCGCAGCACCATCATCTCGAGCGCGACGATGTCCACCTCCAGCAGCGCGATCTGGTCGCGGAAGCGCGGGTCGTCGTAGACGCCCTCGGCCTTGGCGATGCGCTTCAGGCGCTCGAGCTCGCGCTTGCCGCGGTTGACGTCGGCGATGTTGGTGCGTTCGTGCGCGAGCAGGTACTTGGCGTAGGTCCAGCCCTTGTTCTCCTCGCCGACGAGGTTTTCCGCGGGGACCACCACGTCGTCGAAGAAGACCTCGTTCACCTCGTGCTCGCCGTCGAGCATGGTGATCGGCCGCACGGTCACGCCCGGCGACTTCATGTCGATCAGCAGGAAGGAGATGCCGGCCTGCGGCTTGACGCTGGCGTCGGTGCGCACCAGGCAGAAGATCCAGTCGCCGTACTGGCCCAGCGTGGTCCAGGTCTTCTGGCCGTTGACGACGTAGGTGTCGCCGCGGCGCTCGGCGCGGGTCTTGACCGAGGCCAGGTCCGAGCCCGAGCCCGGCTCGCTGTAGCCCTGGCTCCACCAGACGTCGCCGCTCATGATGCCGGGGAGGTGGCGCTCCTGCTGCTCGCGCGAGCCGAAGGCCATGATCACCGGCGCCACCATCACCGGCCCGAAGGGCACGACGCGCGGCGCGCCGGCCAGCGCGCATTCCTCTTCGAACAGGTGGCGCTGCACGGCGTTCCAGCCGGGGCCGCCGAACTGCTTCGGCCAGGCCCAGCCATGCCAGCCCTGCTTGCCCAGGATGCGTGCCCAGCGCTGCAGATCGTCCTTGTTCAGCCGCAGCGCGTTGTGCACCTTGTGGCTGATGTCCTTGGGCAGATGGTCGGCCACCCACTGGCGGATGTCGGCCCGGAAGGCTTGTTCCTCGGGCGTGAAGTTCAGGTCCATGCTCGCGTCTCCTGCGGTCCTTGATGTCTTGTCCTGTGCTCGTCTGCTGCGTGTCTCGGGACTGCGCCGGTTTTTAGCACGAGCGTTCGCTTTTTCCTGTCCCGACCGGGACAAAGCCAGGGCCATCCCGGGGGCGGAGGAGAATGCGCGACTTCCGGGCTCCGCAGATCCGCCATGACCGCCTCGCTTCCGCCCCCGTCCTCCTCCCTGTCCTCCTCCTTGTCCCCCGCCGTGTCCCCCGCCTTGTTCCCGACCTCCCTGCCGCGGCCCGTGCTCGCCCTGCACGGCGGCGCGGGCACGATCCGCCGCGACAGCATGAGCGCGGACATGGAGGCGCGCTACCGCGCCGCGCTGGTGGAGATCCTGGCCGACGGCGCGGCGCGGCTGGCGCGCGGCGAGGCGGCGATGGCGGTGGCCGTCGAGGCCGTGCGCCGGCTGGAGGAGTGCGAGCTCTTCAACGCCGGCAAGGGCGCGGTCTACACGGCGGACCAGCGGCATGAGCTCGACGCCAGCGTCATGGACGGCCGCGATCGCAGCGCCGGCGCGGTGGCCGGCGTGACGCGGGTGCGCAATCCGGTGCTCGCGGCGCGGGCCGTGATGGCGCACAGCGGCCACGTGCTGCTGATCGGCACGGCGGCGGACAGCTTCGCCTTCGAACAGGGGCTGGAGCGCGTGGCGCCGGACTGGTTCGGCACGCCGCAGCGGCTCGTGCAGTTGGAGCAGGCGAGGGCGTCGGCTTCCGGCCAGGTGCTGGACCACGACGGGCAGCAGGCGGTGGCCCAGGCCGGCGCGGCTGCCGGTGCTGGCGGTGCGGCCGGGACTGTTCGGACCAGCGAGGGCCCCATCGACGAGCAGACCAAGTTCGGCACCGTGGGCGCCGTGGTCCGCGACGCGGCGGGTCACCTTGCCGCGGCGACCTCCACCGGCGGGATGACGAACAAGCGGCCGGGCCGCGTCGGCGACTCGCCGATCCCGGGCGCCGGCTGTTATGCGGACGACCGCAGCGTCGCCGTCTCCTGCACGGGCACCGGCGAGGCCTTCATCCGCGCCGCGGCCGCGCACGAGGTCGGCGCGCTGATGCGCATCGGCGGCCTGCCGCTGGCCGAGGCCTGCGCCCGCGTCGTGTTCGAGGAACTGCCGACGGTGGGCGGCGACGGCGGCCTGATCGCCGTCGACACGTTGGGCAACGTCTGGCTCGGCTTCAACACCGAGGGCATGTACCGCGGCTGGGTCGAAGCCGGCGGCGTGCCGGTCGTCGGCGTATACCGGGATGAGTGAGCGTGAATGGGTGTGGCTGAGACCGGACGACCACGAACGGAGCCGACCGCCGCCATGAGTCACCGCGCTGCCGTCCTGCTGATGCTGCTGGTCACGCTGCTCTGGAGCACGGCCGGCGCGGTGTCGCGTCATCTCGATTCGGCGCGCGGCTTCGAAGTGACCTTCTGGCGCAGCGCGTTCAATGCGCTGGCCTTGACGGCGATGCTGCCGCTGCTGCGCGGCCGGGACTACTGGCGGCGCGCGCTGCCGCGCCTGCGCCGCTCCCCGTCGGTGCTGGGCTCGGGCCTGTGCTGGGCCGTGATGTACACGGCCTTCATGCTGGCGCTCACGATGACCGGCGTGGCCAACGTGCTGGTCACGATGGCGCTGGGGCCGTTGCTGACGGCGCTGTTCGCCCGGATCTTCCTGCATCAGCGCCTGGCCGCGCGGACCTGGGCGGCCATCTGGGTCGCGAGCGCCGGCATCGCGTGGATGTTCGCGAGCGAGATGAGCGCCGGGCCGTCCGCCTGGCTGGGCATGGGCGTCGCGCTGGCGGTGCCCGTCGCCGCGGCCAGCAACTGGACGCTGCTGCAGGCGCGCGCCGGCGATGGCGAGACCGACCTGCTGCCGGCCGTCTGGCTGGGCGCGCTGCTGTCGGCGCTGGCGACGCTGCCGCTGGCCTGGCCGTTCGCGGCCTCGGGCCGGGATCTGCTGATGCTGGCCGGACTGGGCGTGTTCCAGCTGGCGGTGCCCTGCCTGATCGTCGTGCGGCTGACGCGCGTGCTGCCGGCGGCGGAGGTCGCGTTGCTGGGCCTGATGGAAGTGCTGCTGGGCGTGCTGTGGGCCTGGCTGCTGGCGGACGAGGCGCCGTCGCCCGCGGCGCTGCTCGGGGGTGTTATGGTGCTGGCCGCATTGATAGGTAACGAGCTGCTGGCCGCGTGGCGCCGCCCGGCAGCCTCTACGAGTGGAGAAATGTCGCTGTGATTCCGTCGCTGCAATCCGAAGGGCAGGTCCTCGCCGAGGTCAACGGCTGCCTGGGCCTGATCACCTTGAACCGTCCGCAGGCGCTCAATGCGCTGTCGCTGGCCATGATCCGCGACATGACCGCGCTGCTGACCGCGTGGGCCCGGGATCCCGCCATCCAGGCCGTCGCCCTGATGGGCGCGGGCCGCGAGGGCAAGCCTGCGGCGTTCTGCGCCGGCGGCGACATCCGCTTCTTCCATCGGGCCGCGCTCGCCGGTGACGACGCGCTGGACGCGTTCTTCACCGAGGAATACGCGCTCAACCACCTGATCCACCAGTTCCCCAAGCCCTTCATCGCGCTGATGGACGGCGTCGTGATGGGCGGCGGCATGGGCATCAGCCAGGGCGCGCGGCTGCGCGTGCTGACGGAGCATTCCAAGCTGGCGATGCCCGAGACCAACATCGGCCTGTTCCCGGACGTCGGCGGCGGCTACTTCCTGTCGCGCTGCCCCGGCCGCAGCGGCGAGTGGCTGGCGCTGACCGGCCAGGTCATCGGCGCGGGCGACGCGATCGAGCTCGGCCTGGGCGACGTCTTCGTCCGCAGCAGCGAGCTGCCGGCGATCGTCGAGGGCTTGCGGACCGGCGTGCAGGACAGCGCCGAGCACGTGGTCGCGACGGTGATGGAGCGCGTGGACCTGGCGCCCGTCGCCGAGCACTGGAATGCGCGCGCGCTGATCAACCGCCACTTCGCGGCGGACTCGGTGCCGGCGCTGTTCGCGTCGCTCGCCGCGGATGCCGACCCCTGGGCGCAGCACACGCTGGCGACGCTGAAGCAGCGCTCGCCGCTGATGATGGCGGTCACGTTGGAGCAGATCCGGCGCGCCGGGGCGATGACCCTGGCCGACGACCTGCGCATGGAGCGCGACCTGGTGCACCACTGCTTCCATCTGCGGCCCGGCGCGGCCAGCGAGACGGTCGAGGGCGTGCGTGCGCTGGCCGTCGACAAGGACCATGCGCCGAAGTGGAACCCCTCCCGCGTCGAGGACGTGACGCGCGCCGACGTCGAAGCCTTCTTCCGGAGCCCCTGGACGGCGGCCGAGCACCCGCTGCGCGGGCTCGACTGATTGCGGCTGATCGCGGATCCATGGATCGCCCGCGCTGTCCCTCACGGGAGTGACGGGCAACACCCGGCCCCGCGTTTTCAGAGAACCTTCACACCCGCTCCCTAGAGTCGCCGCACGCCGCACCCCCTGTGCGGACTGATTTCGGAGCGACGGACGGATGACGATCAGGCGAGGGCCCGGTGCCGCGAACAGGGCGCGCTTAGGCGCGGTGGTGTTGGCGGTCTGCGGCCCCGCGTGTGCCCAGATATCAGGGAGCACGGCCGCCCCTGAAGCCGGTACGGCGACCGCGTCGCGGGATGCGGTCGAGAAGCCGATCCGGATCGCCAGGGCGGAGCCGGTCACCCTCGACCGCGTCGAGCTCAGCGGCCGCCACTACGACAACGCCGTCGGCACGACGGACGCCGCCTCGCAGGGCGCCGTGAGGGCGGAGCTGCTGAAGAGCCGTCCCGCGCTGCGGCCGGGCGAGGTGCTCGAGTTCGTGCCGGGGCTGATCGTCACGCAGCACAGCGGGGACGGGAAGGCCAACCAGTACTTCCTGCGCGGCTTCAACCTCGATCACGGCACCGATTTCGCGACGACCGTGATGGGACTGCCGGTGAACATGCCCAGCCACGCGCACGGGCAGGGCTACTCGGACCTCAACTTCCTGATCCCGGAGCTGGTCGAGCGCATCGACTACCGCAAGGGGCCGTACTTCGCCGGCAATGGCGATTTCGCGGCGGCGGGGTCGGCGGACATCGGCTACTTCCGCCAGCTCGACGATCCGTTCGTCGCGCTCACGCTGGGAGAAGGCCGGTACCGGCGCGGCCTGGTGGCGGGATCGACGGACATCGGCGGCGGCATGCAACTGCTCGGTGCCGTGGAAGCGATGCGCAATGACGGTCCCTGGCAGCTGCCCGAGGATCTGAACCGTCGCAACGTCGTGCTGAGCCTGTCGGGTGGCACGGGTGGCGCCAGGGGCACGAACGGTGACCGCTGGCGCATCGGGCTGATGGACTACCGCGCGGACTGGACGTCGACGGACCAGATCCCGCAGCGCCTGATCGACGCGGGCACCTTCGACGGTCGGCCGTTCGGGCGGTTCGACGCGGTCGATCCGAGCGACGGTGGCGACACGCGTCGCAGCAGCCTGTCCGCGGAATGGCAGCGGGATGCGGATGGCGCGACCACGCGCCTGGCCGTCTACGCGATGGCTTACAAGCTGGCGCTGTACTCCAACTTCACCTACGCCATGGAGCGCCCCGAGGTCGGTGACCAGTTCGCACAGAAGGATGACCGCAAGGTCTACGGTCTGAGCGGCAGTCACGCGTTCGATCACTCGCTGGCTGGCCTGCCGGCGCGTTCGGAGTTCGGCTTCCAGGTGCGCCAGGACCGGGCGCGCGTGGGGCTGTTCAACACGGTGGCGCGTGTTGTCATCGATCCGGAGACCGACACGACGCGCGATGACGACGTGCGCGAGACGATGTCCGGCGTCTACGGCCAGACCAGCGTCGAGCTCGCGCCGTGGGCGCGCTCGGTGTTGGGCTTGCGCGCGGACCAGGGGCGCTTCCGCGTGGACCACCGCGCCGGGGAGGGCAACTCCGGGAACGCGCGCGATACGCGGGTGTCGCCGAAGTTCTCACTGGTGCTGGGCCCGTGGGCGAAGACGGAGCTCTTCGTCAACGCCGGTCGCGGCTTCCACAGCAACGACGCGCGCGGCGTGACCAGCGCGGTCGATCCGGCGCAGGGCCTGGTGAAGGCCAAGGGCTACGAGCTCGGCCTGCGCAGCGAGATCGTGCCCGGGCTGCAGAGCTCGGTCGCGTTGTGGAAGCTCGACTTCGATTCGGAGCTGGTCTACGTCGGCGACGCCGGCGCGACCGAGGCGAATCGCCCGAGCAAGCGACGTGGCATCGAGTGGAACAACCGCTACGTGCCGCTGCCGTGGCTGCTGATCGATGCGGACCTCGCGTGGACGCATGCGCGCTTCTCCGATGCGGATGCGGCGGGCGATCGCATTCCGAATGCGGTCGACAAGGTGGCCTCGATGGGCGTGGCGGTGCGCGAGCTCGGACCGTGGTCGGCGAGCCTGCAATGGCGCTACCTCGGCAGCGGCGCGTTGATCGAGGACAACAGCGTCCGTTCTCATTCGTCGCTGACGACCAACCTGCGCGTGAGCCGGCGCTTCGGCGCGAAGACCGAGCTGACGCTGGATGTCTTCAATCTCTTCGACCGCAAGGTCAACGACATCGAGTACTTCTACGAGTCGCAGCTGCCCGGCGAAGCGGCGCCCGTCGCCGACCGCCACGTGCATCCGGCGGAACCGCGCACGCTGCGCGTGACCCTGCGCCGCAGCTTCTGAAACGACGCTGAACCAATGACCTCTTCTGCGTCAACGCGGGGGGACTGACCTACTTCAATCAACGCCCCCCATCGGAACGCCCCTTGGAGGGAATCGACAAACGCCTCTCCGCTCCGACACTGCATGCATTCGAGCCGTGAGCTCGGTGGTTCTGAAGTAGTGAAGGAGACACGCGATGGGGTTTGCAGGAGTGGAACACGAGTTGGAGATGGAGCCCGAAGTCGAGGCGCTCGACGAGCGTCTGACCGAGCCGGAGACGGATTCCAGTGTCCCCGGGAAGCCGGTAGATTCGACACTGGTCGTGGCTGAAGAGGATTGGATGCGCGGTCTGGCGCCGCTGTTGCGGGTCTTGCGCGAACCGGAGACGCTGTTCGGCGCATCGTCCGATCGCACGCCGGAGCCACGCCGGCCTGTTGATTGGGAGTCCGCACCTCGCCAGATTCAGGATTGCTTCGAGTATTGGGAAGCGAGTTGCACGGATGTCCTGCTTCACCTGATGCTCGCTGCGGACCTGCTGCGAGACCATGCAGTGAAGATCTGTCGGGGCGACATGCAGATCACGATCCTTCAGCACGAAGATCTCTCGCCGAGCCTCTTCATTGAACTGAGCATCGATGCGAGCTCAATGCAGGCCATGACGTTGACGCATGAGTTGGATCGTCGCGCCTTCGACATGGAACTGGCTTGTGACGGCTTCGTGTTCTGCTTCATGGACGGCGAAGGAGGTGATGACGAAGAACTGGAGGCGAATGCGGATCCTCTCTCCGTCAGGCCGAACCAATCAGTTCGCGAGGAGGCGTTCACATGACCACCAAGCCTGGAGACCTGATGTCGGTGGCGGACGCCCTGTCCATCGAGGAGGGAGAGGCGTGGCAGCGTTCTGCCATTTCGCGGGCGTACTACGCCAGCTTTCACCGGTGCCTGGCCTGGGAGTCGGGACTGCCGAAGAAGGCCCCCTCCGTTCGGCAGAAAGGCAGTGAGCACCAGCAATTGCTCAATCGCCTGAAGAAGCCGAATTCCAGCTGTTCCGACAAGGAAAGGCAGCTGTCGATCAAGCTTCACAGCCTGCTCCGCTCTCAAAGGGCACGGCGGATCAAGGCGGACTACCGGATCGATGAGGATGTGACTCGCAAGGAAATGCGACGGCAGCTTGCTGATGCGAAGCAACTGTTCCGCGCATGCGGCGACTGACCGCGATCAATGCGCCTCCCGGCGCATTGATCGTCGTTGCAGGGCCGGTGGAGCCCCGCTGCCGATTTACTTCGACTGCTTGCGTCGCGCTACGAACCCGACGGCCGCCAGGCCGGCCAGCATCAGCGCGTAGGTGCCCGGCTCCGGCACCGCCGTGAGGGCGATGTTGTCGATCGCGCCGTTCAGGCCGCCGCTGAACACCAGCGAGCGCCCCACACCGGCGAAGCTCACCGACGCCAGGTCGAAGTGGCAGTACGACGAGTCCGAGCAGCCCGACTGCGCGTTGTTGGCCAGCGAGAACGAACCCAGGATCGAACCCGTGCCGTTCAGGCCGCTGTAGATCGTGACCGCGCTCGCCAGTGCGCTGGCCGACGAGTAGTACAGCGACACCTCGCCGGTGAAGCCCTTGGCGACGTTCATCAAGCCGGTCTCGCCCAGGTTGTTGAACATCACGCCGCCCATCGTCGGGGCGTTGCTGAAGTAGTTGCCGCTGGGGCTGTCGGCCAGGCCGTCATTGACCAGGCCCAGGATCGAGCCGCTGAACGACACGCCCAGGTTGACGCCGCTGGCGCCTGCGCTGTCGGTGCCGCCGTTGTAGTAGTCGGCGACCGAGGCGAAGCTCGTCGGGCCGTCGAAGTCGATCCAGGCATTGGCGGCGTGGGCGGGCGCCGCGGACAGGGCAAGGGCCGACAGCGCGGCCAGGGACATCAGCAAGGGGGAAGCAGCACGCTTCATGGCGGTTCTCCGGTGGGGGTCAGGGGTTGCCTCCCGCGTGCGGACCGGGCGGATCGGACCTGCACGTCGAGACGCGTCGCCCGGCAGTCTCGAATCCGTCCAAGGCAGTCGCGTGACGGATGTCTCGTTCCACGGGTTTCCCGCGTCCCTGGTTTCAGGGGACGCGATTCCGGGTGTTGCCACGGCGCTGTCACGGCTCGGTCAAGCCGGCTTTCTACGCTGCGCGTGACTTTTTCCTCATCCGGTCCTCGCTGACTCCTGGAGCAACCACCATGCGCTTCCCCTTCGCCCGACGCGACGTCGCCCTCGCGGCGCTCGCTGCCCTCGGCTCCCTCTCGCTGAGCACCATCCCCGCGCCGGCCGCCGCCGCGGGCAAGACGCCCGGCCGCTACGTCAGCGGCGACTTCCACAACCACACCACCTGCTCGGACGGCTCGATCTCGATGCAGAAGCTGGTGAAGAAGGTCACCGACAAGCAGGACACCCCCTGGGGCCTGGACTGGTTCGTCCAGGCCGGCCACGGCGGCAACGGCAACCGCAACTGCACGCTGGTGGAGGACGCCTCGCTGTCCACGCCGGCCTACCCGTTCGTGCAGGGCCAGGGCCCGACGACGACCTGGACCGCCAGCATCGGCGCGGCCGCGATCAAGGGCGACAACGGCGGCGTCGGCGGCAACGGCAACATGTGGCGCTGGCAGTCGATCCAGGAGTTCCAGTACCCGCTGCTGGAGTACCTGTCGGTCGCCAAGAACCTGCCGTTGTTCATCGGCATGGAATCGGTCGTCGCCGGCCATGAGCACAGCTCGATGTCCATCGTGACGGGCCAGATGCCCAACGGCATCGACAACACCACGCTGCCGGCCAACGGCAGCTTCTCCGCGCTGGGCAACGCCGACGCGCTGGCGCAGTGGTCCTACTGCTTCGACCGCGGCGACACCGACCGCAGCCGCGGCAACGTCACCGGCTCCAACGTGGGCAACAACTGGAACTGCGCCGTCTCCGGCAGCAACAGCCAGGCCGACGCCAGCTGGAACGCCCAGGCCCAGAAGCTGATGCCCGCCGGCGGCGCCGGCACCGGCACGCGCGGCCACCTGAAGACGGTCGAGGCGCTGAAGTGGATGGCGCAGAACCATGCGACCGCCAGCTACTACGTGCCGGCCCACCTGGAGCGCGCCGGCCCGTTCTACGCGGACGGCAACCAGGGCTTCAACGTCGAGCACCTGCGCAACTTCAACAACGCGGCCCCCGGCATCGCCTTCGGCTTCGAGTCGCAGCCGGGTCACGGCGCTTCCGCCAACCGCGGCGAGTACCAGGTCAACCGCAACACCTTCGGCACCGAGAAGGTGGACTCGGTCGGCGGCACGACCTTCGGCGGCACCGGCGTGTACGCGGGCGTCGTCGGCGGCGTGTGGGACGCGCTGCTCGGCGAAGGCCGCAACTTCTGGTTCTTCGCCAGCTCCGACTGGCACAACCGCGGCAGCTTCGGTCCCGACGACCGTCGCTCGACGCAGGACTTCTATCCCGGCGAATACCAGCGCACCTACGCGATGGTCCGCAACGGCACGGACAAGCTGCGTCCGCAGGCCATCGTCAACGGCCTGCGCTCGGGCAACGCCTGGTCGACGACCGGCCAGCTGATCGACCGCCTGGCCGTGGTCGTCTGCGCGTCCTACGCCGGCCCGGGCGCCCGCAGCAGCGCCTCGGTCGAGCAGCTCGCGCTGAATGCCGCCTCCGGCAACACCGACACCGACGTGACCGGTTGCGCCACGATGGGTGAGAAGCTGGTGGTGCGTCCGGGCGCCGAGCTCGTCGTCGCCGTCGCGGTCCGCGATCCGGCCGGCACGAACTACTCGCCCTACAGCTTCCCGAATCCGTCGCTCAAGCAGGTCGGCATCGAGCAGCCGATCAACCAGCCGGTGCTGGACCACATCGACCTGATCCGCGGCCTGGTCAGCGGCTACCGCGCGCCGGGCTCGGCCGACTACGCCGGCGAATGGCCGCGCAACACCAACTGGCTGCGCACCGACGGCACGACCACCGGTCTGGCCAGCGTGCCGGCCGCGGCGAAGAACACGACGGCCGCGGTGATCCGCACCTTCAACGGTGCCGGTTCCACGCCGTGGGTCAAGGTGAACTCGGGCGCGGACAGCACGCAGTTCCTGAAGATGAGCTACCGCATCCCGGCGGTGACCGCGTCGCAGTACGTGCGCCTGCGCGGCACCAACCTGCCGGCGTCGGTGCCCTTCGAGACGGACGGCAGCGGCAACCCGCTGGCCGACCTGTACACCAACGCCAACGACTCGACCAAGCTGCGCATCGCCTGCACCACGGTGGGCACCAACGTCCCGGCCAACGGCGGGACCTACACCGGCACGACGATCGACGGCTGCCCGAACCACCTGCCGACCGTCGGCGGCGTGAAGTACGTGGCCTACGACGTGGCGGCCTGGTCGGACCTCTGGTTCTACAGCAACCCGGTCTACATCGAAGTCAGCGGTTCGACTCAGGTGGCTGGCGTGAAGTAAACGCCGGGCCCTGAAGCCCTCTGCGCCGCGCGTTTCGACGCGCGGCGCATTTCCATTTTCAGAAGTGATCCGATTGCCATGTCGATGACGATGCCCCCTGCGAACGAAGCGCGCGCTGCTTCCTCCTCTTCTTCGGCCTCCTCGTCCGCCAAGGGCGGATGGCCCGCGTGGACGCGCGAGCCGCTGCTGCACTTCCTGCTGCTAGGCGGCGTGCTGTTCGGCGTGGACCATGCGATGGTGAGCCGTACGGAGGATCCGATGCGCATCGTCGTCGGCCCGGAGGTCGACGCGGAGGCGACGCAGGTCTTCACCGCGTCGCGCGGCCGCGCGCCCGATGCGAAGGAGCTGGCCGCGCTGCGCCAGGTCTGGCTCGACAACGAGGTGCTGTACCGCGAAGGCCTCGCGCTTCAGCTCGACAAGGGCGATACCGCGATCCGCGAGCGCGTGATCTTCAAGTCGCTCAGCATGATCGACGCCGGCGTGAAGCTGCCGCCCGCCGACGACGCGCACCTGCGGGGCTGGTTCGAATCGCACCGCGCGAAGTACGACGATCCCGCGCGCTTCGACTTCGAGGAGGCGGTGCTGGCCGGGGATGCCGACGAGGCGGCCTTGCGTGCCTTCGTCGCAAAGCTGAACGCGGGCACGCCGGGGACGTCCGATGCCGGCGCCGGCCTGCGCGTCTTCAAGGGTCGGCCGCACGCCAACCTCGTGCAAAGCTACGGCGCGGACTTCGCGCAGGCGATCGAATCGTCGACGGTCGGCGAATGGCGCGTGTTCCGCACGATGGAGGGCGGCAATCCGGCGTGGCGCGCGATGCGGCTGGTCTCCACGTCGCCGGCCCGTCCCGGCGATTTCAATGTGCTTCGCGGCGTCGTGCTGCAGGACTGGACTGATGCGACGCTGTCCGAGCAACGCAGCGCGGCCGTGCTCGCGCTGAGGCGCAAGTACACGATCAGTCGGGAGGTCGCCGCGTCCACGACATCCCCGGCGAAGACCGCACCGACCGCGGCGGTCGGAGGCGAATCGAAATGAGCCGCTGGATGCGAAGGATCCTCGGTCTGTTGATGGCGACGGCAGCGCTCGTGGGCGGCAGCGCGCACGCGCACGAAATGAGCATGGCCGAGATGCAGGTGCGCGAAACCGCGCCCGGTGAGTTCATCTGGCAATGGACGGCGAGCGAGAAGCGCGCCGCCGACGAGGTGCTCGCGCCGGCATGGCCGGACGGCTGCGCCGCGGAAGGCCTGAACCTGCATTGCGGCAAGGCGGGCCTGACGGGCACGCTGACGATGGCCGGCGTCGGCCGGCAGTACTCGGCGGCGCTGGTGAAGGTGTTCTGGGTCGACGGCCAGACCAGCGTCTACACGCTGACGGCGGGGCAGCCGTCGGTGCAGTTGTTCGGCTCGGCGCAGGACCGGCGCGGCATGCGCGAGATCGCCCGCGCGTACACGCTGCTGGGCGTGGAGCACATCCTGGCGGGCATCGACCACCTGATGTTCGTGATCGGGCTGCTGTTCCTGGTCGGCTTCCGGCGTCAGCTGCTGTGGACCATCACCGCGTTCACCGCGGCGCACAGCCTGACGCTGGGCATGAGCGCGCTGGGCTGGCTGCAGCTGCGGCCGCCGCCGGTGGAAGCCACGATCGCGCTGTCCATCGTGCTGGTCGCGTGCGAGGCGCTGAAGCCGTCGCGCCGCCGTGATGACGGAACGAATGGCAGGAGCGACGACGGAACCCGGGTCGGGAACTGGAACGGCAACGGCAACGGCAACGGCAACGGTGACACGCTGGCGCGCCGCTGGCCGGCGCTGGTGGCCTTCCTGTTCGGGCTGGTGCACGGCCTGGGCTTCGCCGGCGCGCTGCGCGAGATCGGCCTGCCGGAGAACCACCTGCTGGTCGCGCTGCTGACCTTCAACGTCGGTGTCGAGATCGGCCAGTTGATGACCGTCGGCGCGTGCTGGGCGCTGTGGCGGGTGTCGCGCCGCTGGCCCTGGACCGGTCGGCTGCGTACCGCGCTGCTGTACCTGATCGGCTCCGCGGCGGCGTACTGGTCGTGGCTGCGCATCGCGGCCATCGCCGGTTGAAGGGCGTGGACATGTCGACCTCCGAGACCTTCAGCCTGTTCCCGACGCCTGTGACGCGCGTGTCGGGCGCCTTGCCGCCGGCGTTGGTGGCGGCCCTCGTGGCCCATTTCAGCGCGCAGGCCCAGCGCGACAACAACAGCTCGTCGAAGCTGGTGCACACGCGGATGCTCACGCCGGGCGACAGCCCCTTGCTGGTCGAGGTCGCGGGACTGCTGGCCGGGCCGCTGTCGGAGTTCGGCGCGCTGCTCTTCGGCGAACGCATGGCCTGGGGCGTCAAGGAGCTCTGGGTCAACGTGATGGCGCACGGCGGCCATCAGGCGATGCACAACCATGCCAACAGCTTCGTCTCTGGCATCGTGTACCTGACGGGGACGGACGACTCGGCGCGGACCGTCTTCATGAAGTCGCCGGGCGGCACCGACTTCAGCTTCAAGAACGATCATCCCGGCATGGTCGCGGGACCGTTCAACGCGGAGAAGTGGATCAGCCCGTCGCCGTCGCCCGGCGACCTGGTGCTCTTCCCGAGCTACCTGATGCACGCGGTGCCGCCCAACGACGGCGGGACGCGCCTCAGCCTCGCGTTCAACGCGATCCCGGCGCGGCTGAACTCGTGGGGCTACACGGTCGGGTTCAGCGGATGACGACACGCGCGCGCCGCGTCGCACCGGTGCTGATGGGCCTGTCGGGCTTCGCGGGGCTCGGCTACCAGATGGTCTGGACGCAGCAATGCGCGTTGTGGCTCGGATTCGAGGCGGCGGCCGTGCTGGCCGTGATCACGGCGTTCTTCGGCGGACTCGCGCTGGGCGCGATCCTGGTGGGCGGACGGATCGAGCGCTCCGCGCATCCGTTGCGCTGGTACCTGGCCTGCGAGGCCTTGATCGGCCTGTGGGGCCTGGTGCTGATCGTGCTGATGCAGCCGGTGGGGGATGCCGTCGAGCACTGGATCGGCGCGGAGCCCACCGTGTGGTGGCAATGGACGGTGACCTTCGGTGCGAGCTTCCTGCTGCTGTTGCCCGCGACCGCGGCGATGGGCGCGACGCTGCCGGCGATCGAGCGGATCGTCGGTGCCCGCGCGGACGAGGCAGGCGAAGACAAGCGTTCCATCGCCGGGCTCTATGCCGCCAACACGCTGGGCGCCGTGCTCGGCGTGCTGCTGGCGACGTTCTGGCTGGTGCCGGCGTTCGGGCTCTCGGCGACAGCGGGCGTCTGCGTGGCGCTCAACGCGGTGTGCGTGGTCGGCGCGTGGCAGTGGCTTCACCCCGGGCGGTCGAGCGCGGCCCTGCACGATGCATGGAGGCTCCCGTCCGGGACCTCCACGCACCGTTCCGGTCCCGCCGGCGCTCGCTGGACACGGGCCTTGGCCTTGACCCTGTTCGCGCTCAGCGGCCTGCTGGGCATCGGGTACGAGGTCGTCGTCGTGCGCGTGCTCAGCCAGCTCAACGAGGACACCGTCTACACCTTCGCGTTGCTGTTGGCCGTGTACCTCGTCGGCACCTCCCTCGGCGCAGCAAGCTACCAGCGGTGGTGGCGACGATGGGGGAAGCAACAGGAAGAGGACTGGCTCTCGTCCTTGCTGCCCGGTGTCCTCGGCGCGACCTGTCTGATCGGCCTCGCTGCGTTATGGGCCGCACCGGCTCTGAAGAGCGGGGCCGTGAACGTGTTCGGCACGGGGTTCGCGGCGGCGCTCGGCGCCGAAGCGCTGCTCGCCGTGGCCGCCTTCGGGCTGCCGACGCTCGCCATGGGCGCGTGGTTCAGCCATCTGAGCGCGCAGGCGATGGGGCAGGGGACCGCCTTCGGGCGCGCGCTCGCGGTGAACACGCTCGGTGCCGCCCTGGCCGCGCCGCTGTTCGGTGTGGTCATCGCGCCATGGTGCGGTCCGAAAGCGGCCTTGCTGTTGATCGCCGGCGGCTATCTGGTCGCCGCCGTGGCCGGCTCGAAGACGTGGCGGCGTCCGACGATGGCGGCGATGACGGCGATCGCGACGATCGCCCTCATCGTGATGGCTGTCGTCGGCGCACCGCTCGCGTTCGTCGAGGTGCCCGACGGCGCACGTCTGGTCAGCTACGCCGAGGGCAGCATGGCTTCGGTCAGCGTGGTCGAGGACGGCGCCGGCGTCGCGCGGCTGCGCATCAACAACCGCCAACAGGAAGGCAGCAGCGCGAGCCTGTTCGTCGACGGGCGTCAGGCCTTGCTGCCCGTGCTGCTGCACCCGGCACCGCATCGCGCGTTGTTCCTGGGATTGGGCACGGGTGCGACCTCGGGCGCTGCGGCGCAGGATGTTTCGCTGCAGGTGGACGCGGTCGAGCTGCTGCCTGAGGTGATCGAGGCGTCACTGCATTTCACGCGGGCATTGGGGCTGGACGGCGCGATGCCGCGCCTCGTCGCTGCGGACGCTCGGCGCTTCGTGCGTGCGTCCGAGGCGCGCTACGACGTGATCGTCTCGGACAACTTCCACCCGGCACGCAGCGGCTCCGGCGCGCTCTACACGCGCGAGCATTTCGCCGCGCTGCGCGAGCGCCTCGCGCCTCAGGGGCTGTTCTGCCAATGGCTGCCGTCGCACCAGCTCGACCTCGACAGCCTGCGCAGCATCACGCGCGCCTTCTTGGCCGCGTACCCCGATGCGTTCGCGGTGCTGGCGGCCAACAGCCTGGAAACGCCGGTGATCGGACTCGTCGGTGGGCGCGATCCTGCTGCTCCGCGTTCGACGGCCTCGTCGACGCAGACTCAGACCGCTATGCCGACCTTGGCGTCCTGGCACGCGCGCGTCGAAGGGGCGCCTGCGCGACGCGATGGCCGGTCGCTGGCTGACTTCGGGCTCGACGACGAATTCGCGCTGCTCGGCAGTGTCGTGGCGGGACCTGGATCTCTCGCTGCCTTCGCGGGCCGGGTGCCGACGAACACGGACGATCGTCCGATCGTCGCGTACCTTGCGCCGCGTCTCGTGTACGCGCCGACATCGACGCCGAAGGAGCGGCTCTTCGAGTTCCTCCATCAGGTGAGCGCCTCGCCGTCGGACGTCGGTGTGCAGTCCCCGGACGACTCGCGTCGAGTCGCCGCGTACTGGCAGGCGCGCGATCGATTCCTGGAAGCGGGACGTTCGGCCCGTTCTGTCGCCGATCCTGCGGCGATGCTCGCGCAAGTGGGCGAGCCGCTGCTCGATGCCGTGCGCTTGAGTCCCGATTTCCGGCCCGCCTACGACCCGCTGCTGCAGATGGCCATCGCACTGGCGCCGCGCGATGCGGCAACGGCGCGACGCGTCCTCACCGCACTGCGCGACGCGCAACCCGCGCGCATTGAGGCGGCACAAGCACTGCAAGCCATGGGGCAGTGATCCTGGCGATGACCCTCGCAATGGCCCTCATGAGTATGTGCATGGGGACTCACCTACTCGAAGTGATTTCCCCATCGATTCGCCCTTCGAGGGGAATCGACAAACGCGCTTCTGATTCGACACTGCATGTCTTCCCGGGTCGTGGACCGGGCAACAGGAGATGTGGAATGAACATGAATGCGCAGTTGGAACGGGCAACTCTGGTGGTGGCCGGCATGTCGCGGCTTCCGCCCCGGAAGACTTTCCATTTCTACGATCTGATGGCCATCCTGCGAGAGCCGAGCGCGCTGTTCGGAGAGCCCTGCGACAAAGACGTCGATCCGAATGCCAAGTGCCCTCGCGTCGACTGGGAAGAGTTGCTTGATGTTGCTCAGCAGACGGCTGCCGAGAATGGCATGACGGCAACGAGCATGGTGGAGATTCTGCAAGTCGCTGCAGAGGTGCTGGAGGAGAGCAGCCTCAAGATCTGTCGAGGCAATCCGGAACGCGTCGACATCTACGCGGAGGAGATGGAGGAGCCTGGCTTCAGCTACGACCTCCGGGTCGACGCGCCTCACAAGGTTGCTCGGGCGCTTAACGACAAGTTCATTCTGCGTCTGATCGATCGCGACATGCTTCGGCATGGGTTCATGTTCGGATTCGTCGGCGAATGGACCGATGAAGAACTGGCCGAAATTGATCGCTTTGATGCGGATATTGAGTGAGGAGACCGCATCATGTCCGTGACCTGTTTCGATCTGCTTCACCAGGCAAAGGATCGCCCACTCGTGTTGCCGGAGGCGCGCCGGCGCAATCTGGCGAGTCGTGCCTACTACGCGAGCTATCACCGTTGCCTCCAGTGGGAACATTCCCTGCCTGCTCGTGGGGTTCCACCGAAGCGACGCGGCGGTGTGCATCAGCGCTTGATCCTTCGACTTCAGTCGCCTGACAAGCGATGCAGCGGGGAACAGGCGCAACTCTCTCGCTGGCTTGGCGAACATCTCGATTTGCTGCGACAACTGAGGGTGAAGGCCGACTACAAGCTTTCTGAGGACCTGGACCGGAAGGAACTCAGCGTTCAAGTGGGTCTTGCACAAGAACTCTTCGATTGCTGCGACGGTCGGCGCAAGCCCTGACCCCGCGGCCTCCTCCGGCGCTGCTCGCACAAGCCCCTTCCCCCTTCACGACTCGTTCACAACCCGGAAGTTCTGCTGCTACACTTTGTTGAGAATAATTCTCATCTGTTCTGTAAGTGTTTGAAGTTAAAAAGCAAAAGCCTGCCTGCCGTCAAGTTCTCAGACTTCAACGGTTCCGCCTTCTCCCTCTTCTGAGCACGCTGATCGCGTCCACCGCCTGGGCGGACGAAGCGCCCGAGCAGCGCCCCCTGACTGCAGCGCCGGTGCCTGGGGCTGCAGCGTCAGCCCCGCGGTCACCTTGTCTCAAGTCACCGTGTACGGTGTCCGCAGCGTCGCCCCGGGCAAGACCACGATCACCCCCAACGAGATCGAGCGCCAGCAGGCGCTGACCGTGCAGCAGCTGCTGGACAACCTCCCGGGCGTCGACCTCAACGGCAGCTTCCGCCCCGGCGGACAGAGCCTGAACATGTGGGGTTTCGGCGATGTCGAGGACATCCGCGTGCAGCTCGACGGCGCCAACAAGGGCTTCGAGAAGTACCGGCAGGGATCGATCTTCATCGAGCCTGAGCTGATCAAGCGCATCACCGTCGACAAGGGCGCGCACTCGGTGCGCTACGGCAATGGCGGCTTCGGCGGCACGGTGCTGGTCGAGAGCAAGGACGCCGAGGACCTGTTGCGCCCCGGCGAGCGCATCGGCGGCCTGGCCAAGGTCGGCTGGGCCAGCAACGACGACCAGCGCATCGTGTCGGGCAGCGTCTTCGCGCGCGCTGAGCCCGGCACCGCGCTGCCGTGGCAGTTCCTGGTCGCGGTCACCGGGCGCGACTCCGGCAACCAGGAGCGTGCCGACCACACCGTCTACGAGTTCTCCGAGACCCACAGCCGCTCCGCGCTGGCGAAGCTGACGCTGCAGCTCGGCGAGAGCCGGCTGACGCTCTCCGACATCGAGGGTCGCAGCAAGGCCTGGGCGCCGTTCGCCGCCAAGCGCGACGAGGTGCCCGCGCCGACGCCCGCCGAGATCGCGAAGTACGGCGAGCGCGAAGCCTGGCTGCGCAAGGTGCTGTGGCGGGACCAGACCGACCGTACGCAGTCGCTGCTGTGGAGCTATGCGCCCGCGTCGCAGCCGCTGCTGGACCTGCAGGTGCGGCTGACCCAGTCGTCCAGCCGCCAGGACGACCAGCGTCCCGACAGCATCACCAGCGACTTCGCGGCCAGCCTGGGCAAGGAGAGCCACGCGACCTACCGCGACCGGCAGGTCGACGTGACCAACACCGCGCGCTTCGACTTCGCCGGTGCGTCGCACGCGCTGGCCACCGGTCTCCAGGCGCATCGCCATGACCGCGACACGCTGATGTTCCTGCACACCCGGACGAAGGACGCCAGCTACAACTACGGCTGGCTGCAGCCGTACTACATGCCGTCCGGCGAGCAGCGCACCGTGTCCGGCTGGGTGGAGGACGAACTGCGCGCGGGTGACTGGACGATCACGCCGGGCCTGCGTTACGACCAGGTCCGCACGGCGGGGCAGCCGAACTTCGCGCCGCGCTACAACGACCCGGCCGCCGGCCATGACTACCGCCCGGTCCATCACAGCGGCTGGTCGCAGCACCTGTCGGCGAAGTGGCAGGCCACGGCCACGACGGCGCTGTTCGCGGACGCCGGCAAGACCTGGCGCGCGCCGGTCATCGACGAGATCTTCGAGGTGCAGTCCGCCGCGAGCAGCGCCCCGGCAACCAGTCGCGGTCTGCGCAAGGAGCGCGTCACCGCCTTGCGCGGCGGTCTCAAGCACGAACGCACCGACTGGCTCACCCGTGGCGACGCACTGGCCGCGACGCTGACGGTGTTCCGCAACCTCGTGCACGACAACATCCACAAGCGCTTCGGCATCTTCGTCGCGCCCGGCACCGAGCGTCCGCCCAACCTGCCGTTCTACCGGAACCTGCCCGGCTACCGCAGCGAGGGCGCGGAGGCGGAGACGCACTACGAGCAGCGCCGCGGCTTCGCCAGCCTGTCGCTGGCCTGGATGCGGGGCGAGCATCGCGGCTCCATCCGCGATCCCTGGGCGGTGAAGAACCAGCCGCTGATCGACATCGGCGCGCCCAAGGCGGTCGTCGTGATCGGCGGGAAGTGGCCGTCGCTGGGGATGGCCGCCGGCTGGCAGGGCAAGTTCGTCGCGGCGCAGAACAAGGTGCCGGACGACGAGATCGTGCCGTACGCGCTGCCGCCCGCGAAAGGCTACGGGCTGCACGGCCTCTTCGCGCAATGGCAGGGGCGCGGCGCCTGGGCCGACACGAAGGTGCAGCTCGCCGTCGACAACCTCTTCAACCGCAGCGTGCAGCCCTATCTGGCCGAGCAGGTCTTTGCGCCCGGCCGCAACATCAAGCTGACCTTCAGCCAACGCCTGTGAAGGCGAGGGCGGTCCGACCCGGCGGACCGCCGATCCTCGATGTCATCGGGGAGTGACGGGCGTTGAGCGCCCGGATGCACCGTACGGTATCGCCCGGGATGTGACCTTCGCCACACGGAACGCACGCAGCAAGCCCTGACCCCCAAGCATGGGGGCGCGCTTTGCAAGCGCTTTCTTCACACTCCGCGCCGAGCGGCCGCAGAGCCGTCTCCTCCACTCTCGGGACCCTTTCATGAGCAGATCCGGTGTGCGTGTCGTCGACATGACGGCCCGCCTGGGCGGTCTGGCCATCGGCCAGACCGGCGCGACCTTGTCCTCCACGGAATCCCGCCAGGCGATCGCGCTGAGCACGACGCCGGGCATGCCCACCATCGACTGGGTGCGTCCGCCGTATCCCAACGACGACCTCGGCGCCGCCGACGGCCCCGCCGGGCTGCTGGTGATCGTCGGACCGGGTTCGGTCCACGGCGCGCTGGACCTGCTGCGTCGCGCCTGGGCTGCCGAGGTGCCCGCCGTGCGCCTGCTGCTGATGCCCAGCGCCATCGTCGAGGAGATGACCCTCGTGCCGATGGTCACCGCGGCCACGCCGTCCACGGTGCTCTACCGACTGCCCGACAGCAGCCCGGAGACGCTGTGGTTCGTGCTGATCGAGGAATTCAACAAGCTGACGAGCCGCTTCGGGCTCGCCTCCCTGCAACCCACCCCCTCCCTGAACAAAGACACCATGAGCAATCTGAAGCAGTCGATCGACGCCGCCATGACCATCGACGGCGCGCTGGCCGCCGCGCTGGTCGATTTCCGCAGCGGCATGTGCCTGGCCCAGGCCGGCACCGCCGTGAACCTGGACCTGGCCGCGGCCGGCAACACGCAGGTCGTGCGCGCCAAGCTGCAGACGATGGAATCGCTGGGCCTGCGCAAGGGCATCGAGGACATCCTCATCACCCTGACCGACCAGTACCACCTGATCCGCCTGGTGCCCAACAATGCCGGCCTGTTCCTGTACCTGGTGCTGGACAAGAACAAGGGCAACCTGGCCCTGGCCCGCTACAAGCTGACCGAGATCGAGCGCGCGCTCCAGGTCTGAACCCAGGCGTCCCATCGCCCGGTCGCTCCCGCGATCGAGTGCCACGGCCGGCCGCGCCGCCTCGATGTCGAGGCGGTCGGCCGGCTGTGTCGTTGTGGGCGCGCGCGTCGAGCGGCGCGCCGATCACTCGCCGATCACTCGCCGATCACTCGCCGATCATCCGCCGGTCACCCGGCGGTCATTCGTCGATCATTCGCGGATGGTCTTCGTCGAGAAGGCCGTGTCCTTGGCGATGTCGGCCTCGGAGAACGGCACCTTCTGCCACTGCCCGGCGCTGTAGGCGCGCGTGTAGTCGCTGTAGTGCGCGGAGGCCGGATCGTCCGACTGCGAGAAGGTCAGGAAGGTGTAGGCCTCGACGCCCTCGCCGGGGAAACGCACCACCTGCATGTAGCTGTTGGCGCTGGTCGCGGTGTTGAGGTCGTAGCCGCCCTGGTCCAGCCGGGTGAGCGAGCAGGCCACCGTGTAGTAGCCCTGGGGCTGGCCGCAGCCGCCGAACAGCGGGATCTTGTCGCTGCCGCGTGTGGCGAAGAGCGTCTCGCCGCGGGTCGCGTTCATCGCGAAGCCGCTGGCCTGCACGCGCACGATCGCGGCGCCGAAGGCCTGCTGCAGCGTCGTCTTCACGGCGGGGTTCAGGTCGCGCGGCGTGTGCAGCGGATCGGCGCTGCTGAAGGGCACCGCGAACAGCGAGGCCTCCGGGAGGCGCGACGCGCGCGTCCAGAACTCGTCCCACAGGTGCGCGCCGCGTGACGCGAGCAGCGCCTTGCCGTCCCAGGCCTGCAGCACCGCGCAGGCCTCGGTCGGATCGACGTTGCGCGCCGGGCTGAAGGTTTCGCCGGTGGCCGGGTCGCCGCTCACGGTGAAGGCCGTCGGCGGCGCGCAGAACATCGCGACCGCCTGGTCGCGGAAGAGTTCCGACGTCAGCGTGCGGCTGTTGAGCACCATGGCGCGCACGGTCTCGCTGGTGGCCTTGTTGCCGGCATAACCGTCGGTGCCGGCCAGGCGGCCCTGCGCGAGCAGATGCGCCAGCCGGGTCCGGAAGCTGATCGACGCCGTGCCGGCCGGCCCGAGGACATCCGGATAGCCGGTCAGCGGCGCCGCGGTGTTGGCGAGCCAGTAGCTGTCGTTGCTGTTGAGCACGTAGTCGTCGCGCAGCAGGCTGGGCATGCGGGCCGGGCCGAGCGCGCCGGACTGCTTCGAGTCGGGGTCGCTCTGCCAGTCGCAGCTGCTCTTGGAGCCGTCGAGCACCGGCGTGCGCGGCAACGCGGCGCTGAGCGCGTTCGTGAGCGGCGTGGCGCAGCTCGAGAGCTGCGCGGCCGACACGTTGGGCATCGCGCCGATGTCGGCGTACCAGGCCTGGCCGGCGCCGCGAGCGACGGCGACGGTGTTGACCCAGGGGATGGCGGACTCCTCGCGCTGGATGGCCTGGAATTCCTCGAGCGTCTTCGCCTGGCTCCAGCGCAGCCACACGCGGAACACGCGGAAGTTGTCGCCGTTGATGTCCCGGATCGCGAAGGCCGTGTTCGAGTTCCAGCCCAGTGCCGCGTTCAGCGCGCCGAGGTTGACGATCGGGCCGTACTGCGACTCGTAGAGCGTGCGCGACATCGGCGCAACGCTGCCGTCGCCCTGCTTGACCTGAACGGTGATCGCGCGGGCGGTCATCTTCACGGCGGCGCCGTCGCGCTGGTAGCTGGTCGGATCGCCGGGCGTCAGCGTGAGCTGGAACAGGCCGTAGCGGCGCGCCGCGGAGACGGTGTGGCTCCAGGCCACGTTGTCGTTGTAGCCGATGAGCACGACCGGCTGGGCGAGGAAGGAGGCGCCCGCGACGTTGAGTTCGCCGGGCACCGTCAGGTGCGCCTGGTAGAAGCGGTCCGGGCCGCGCCAGTACCAGTGCGGATTGCCGAACAGCAGCGGGCTGGCGTCGCCGGTGGCCGCGGTGCCGAAGCCGATCATGTTGCTGCCCACGCCGTCGTTGCCGCCGACCTGGAAGTCCGGCAGATGCGCGGTGGCGATGGTGATCGGTCGCGGCGCCGCGTCGCGTGCGCGCCGTGCGGCGGGGGACCTGCCGGCGCTTCCTGCGGAGCCGGCGATTGCGGCCGAGGCCATCGTGGGTGCCGCGGCCGCGGCCGCGGGCGCCGTCGCATTGGCGATCTGCGCGACGAAGTTGCTGTAGCCCGCCGCGAAGTGCGCGGCGTACATGCGGCGGAAGATGTCGGTGTCGGTGACCGGCACGACCCAGGCCTCGTTGCGGCAGGCGGCATGGGCGGTGGCTTCGGCGCCGGCCTTGATGTCGCGGACGTAGCGGTTGTAGCCGGCGGCGAAGCCGGCGACCAGCTGCTTGAGCTTGTCGGGCTGGGCGGCGATGAAGCGCTGCATCACGTCATCGTTGAGGACGTGGCGGTGATAGAAGTCGGAGTCGATGTTCTTCGGCTGGCCGATGGTGCCCTGGAAGGGGACGACGGCGTCGGCGCCGAAGTGGCGGGCGCGGTCGCCGCGGAAGGTGAGCATCGAGTTGGCGATGGTGCACAGGTCGTCCTGGGCCTGCGCGTAGCCGTAGCCGTAGCCGGCGCCGCCCCAGTCGGCGGCCTTGATGTGGGGCACGCCCATGGCGGTGCGGCGGATCTCGGCGCTGTACTTCGAGGCGGGCGTGCCGTCCCCGTCATCGTCACCGCCGCAGCCGGCCAGCAGCGCGGCCGATCCCACGGCCAGCGCCAACGTCATGGCATACAGCGGGCTCCTGCCGCGTCGATCGGAAAGTCGCATGTCTTGTCTCCCTGTGCTTTGGTGATCGGCACGCCGGGGCGGGCCGTGTCCGTCGAAGCATAGGACGCGGTGCCGATCACGTCTGTCCCCCCAGGAGGGTTGCACGGCGCGGCAATGAAACAGGACTTGATGAAAATCCTTGTAGGTTGTATTGTGCAACCTTGAAGGTTGTATTGGACAACTTACGGTACAAAGAATTGGCAGGGCAACCGAAGAAGAACAAGATGAACGCAAAGAATCCCACGCCCGTCGTCAGTCCGCCGCCATTGGCCGTTGAGTCCCACCTGACGCAGCAGGCGCTGCATTGGCCCGGTGAGGGGGCGCATGTGCTGGCGCACTTCGACGACCGGTCGATCGTCGTCTATCAGGCCTACCGGCCGAGCATTGGCCGCTACGCGCTGGCGCATGGCCGCTTCGGCGGTCCCGACTACAGCTTCGACCGCATGAGCTGGATCAAGCCCAACTTCCTCTGGATGATGTATCGCTGCGGCTGGGGAATGAAGGAAGGGCAGGAGATCGTGCTGGGACTGCGTCTGCGCCGCGAGTTCTTCGACGACGTCCTGCGACAGGCCGTGGCCTCGTCGTTCACCGCCTCGGGCATGTCGAACCAGGAGGCGTGGGCGGAGGCCGTGCAACGGTCGGATGTCCGCCTTCAGTGGGACCCCGATCACGCGCCGAGCGGTGCGAAGCTCCAGCGACGCGCGGTTCAGCTCGGGCTTCGTGGCAAGGCCTTGAGGGCGCTGTCCGAAGAGGGGCTGCTGGAGGTGATCGACATGTCGCCGTTCGTCGCATCGCAGCGGCCGTGGGCGACCGATGAGTCGCCGGAACTGGTCACCCCGGTTGAACGGGTCTACCGGCCTCAAGGGGATGTCAGGCTCAATGCCGCTTGAAATACTGCACCTCCCGCTCGTGTTTCTCTGCGGCTTCGCGGGTGTCGAAAGTGCCGAGGTTGCGGCGTTTCCCCGTCTTGGGATCGGGGTTGCGGGAGTACAGGCGGTACTGGCCGCTGCTGAGCTTGCGGATCATGGCGTGCTCCTGGTGCGCGGTGGCCGTGTTGGTGGCCGGATGCGCCCAGTCTTCGCCGCTCCGTGAGCGGTGTCTGTAGGACGAGGCGCTGCCGCTAGCGGGATGCCGACGACATCGCCCCCGCCGCGCGCCCCGGCAGCAGGGCGGCCCGCTTCTCGGCCTGCCGCACGTAGTCCTCGTAGGCGCGGGTCGCCTCGGCGCTGTCGCGGCTGCGCAGCATCGCCACGACCGAGCCCTGGCGCGTGAGTGACACGAAGTATTGCGAACTCTCCGCGTTCCAGACCAGGCGCGCCACCTCGTCGCCGAAGCGCGCGCGACGCAGCGTCTCGACCTCGTAGCCAGCCACGCGCGGATCGCCGCGCGAGATCACGGTCTCGCCCGTCGTCGCCGAGATCTCGCGCGCGGCCATGGGCGCATCCGCCTTCGGTGCGGGTGCGCGCGCGAGGGCGTCCAGCTCAGGCGCCGGGTTTGCTCGGAGCGTCGGTGACAGGGGCGGAATCGGGGACTGACCCAGGGGCGGCGTGGCGAGCACCGCGGGGGGACGCCCGTCCGCGGCGGCGGCACGGGCGATGAGGAGATCACCGGGGTCGCCGGGATCGCGCCGGCAGCCATGACCGAGGGGATGCGCGCCGACGGCTCCGGTTCCACCGTCATCTGGCCGAGCAGCACCGGACGCCCGACCTCGCCGAGGCCGGCCATGCGGCGGAAGCTGTCGTAGCTCCGCCAGGCCTCCGCCTCGTCGTTGGCCGTGAGCGTCCGTCGCACCGCGCCTTGTTGCGTCACGGCGACGTAGTACTTCTTTGGAAGCGTCGTCCGTGCCCAGACCTGGATGGCGATGTCGTCGACCTCCGCGTGCCGGGTCACGACCACGGTCTTCGCCGCCATCCGCTTGCGGAGGTCGGCGATGTCGGCGAGTTCGGACTTCGCCAGGTTCGAGGCCGGCCCGCTGCCCGTGGGCGGCGACTTCGCCGCCCGGGCCGTCTTCGTTGCCGACGCTGTCGCTGGGGTCGCCTGCGTCGCATGCGCCGACGGCAACGCCGCGCCCGCGGCGATCAGCAGCGCGAGGACGGGGCCGCGAAGGCGCGGAAGGCCGCTGGCAGCGCCAGGCGGGCGACGGGACGGGAACATCGGACGAGGAGAGCAGGAGACCGCGGGGCGGCTGGGATGGTACGACGTGCGCAAGGTCTGGCGTCGCTGCATTCTGGGGCTCTGAAGCAATTGGAAACAAGCACCTGCCTCGAAGGAGGGGTGACAGGCGACCGATCGTGGGCCAGGGAGGCCGGTGCCGGTAGGCGAATACACTGGGCACGGGCCGCACTGGCCTTGACAAGGGGCTCTCATGTGCAACAGAACGTCCATCCTGCCGGCGCTGGAGAAGATGCAGCCGGGTGACCACTACTGCGGCATCTTCAGGAGCGACGCGGATCAGCGCAGGATCACGGTCGACTTCGTCCGCCTGGGCATCGACCGGCACGAGAAGATGCTCTATCTGGTCCATCTCCAGACGGCCGAGCGTCTGCGGGCGACCTTGCTGGAGGCGGACATCGACGTCGACGCGCTGGTCGCGAGCGGTCAACTGATCGTGCAGGCCGCCAAGGACGTCTATCTCATCGATGGCGTCTTCGACCCGCGGATGATGATCGAGATGCTCGGTCGCGAGACCACCCGCGCCCTGGAGGCCGGCTACACCGCGCTGCGCGTCACCGGCGAGATGTCCTGGGCCCTGGAAGGCGATCCGGGCTCCGAGCGCCTGGTGGAATACGAGTCGCTGCTCAACGAGTTCTACGCGACCGGCGCCAGGACCTATTCGATCTGCCAGTACGACCAGCGCCGCTTCGACGCGGAGCTCATGCTGGACATGCTGCATACCCACCCCCGCGTGCTGCTGGACACCGAAGGCATCGACAACTCGTCGATGTACTACGTGCCGCCGCAGGCCTTCCTCGCCGTGGATCGCAACGGCGGCATCCTCGAGGCGCGTCTCGCGAATCTGACGGGCCGCATGGCGGCACGGACGCCCTGATCCATCGTGACGCAGTGACCTTCGAGCTGACGTCCTTCGTGCAGGAACTGATGGCGCTGCGGCGCCCGCAGGACCTGCTGGAGCACGCCCGCCGCGCGGCCGCGGAGGTGGCGGGGCAGCCGGCCTTCGCCTCGCATCTGCAACCGGGGCGCAGCTGGGAGCAGGCGACCGTCGCGAAGGCCGGGACCGTCGGTGCGTCATCGGTCGCCGTCCGCTCGGCGTTGCACGCCTTGCATCGGCGGCTGTCGCTGGCGGGAGGCCCGTTGCGGCTGGCGCATGGCGAAGAGACGGCGGCAGTCTTCCGTGCCCTGTTTCCCGATGGGCCTCCTGGCTTGAGCGTCGTGCCGCTGCGCAACCGGGCCGGACGACTGACCGGCGCGCTCGTGGTGGGGCATGCCGGACCCGAGGGCGCGGCGCAGGCCGACGCGACCTTGCAGACCATCGCCTCGCTCGCGGGCTCGGCGCTGGAGACCGCCTGGCAGCACGCCGCGGCTCTCCGGGACCAGGAACGGATGCAGCTCTTTTCCGAGACCACGGAGGAGAGTCTCTGGGATTGGCAGGTGGCGCTCGACGATCTCTGGTGGGGCGGCCACGTCGACCAGCTCTTCGGCGGCGTGGCCCGCGTCGCGATGAGGTCGGACTGGCGTCGCACGCGCGTCCATCCGGACGATGCGGATCGGGTCATCCGCGCCTTCGACACCGCGCTCCGCGGCGACGCCTCCGCCTGGAACGCCGAATACCGGCTCCGGGACGTGGACGGTCGTGCCGTTCATGTCCGCGAGCATGTCTACTTCCTGCGTGAGGCGGATGGGCGGGCCCATCGCGCGATCGGCACGGTGCGCGACATCACCGCGTTGAAGCTCCTCCTGCTGGGTGAAACCGCGGCACGCGCCGACGCGGAACGTGCGAGCGGCGTGAAGGATGAGTTCCTCGCGATGCTGGGCCACGAGCTGCGCAATCCGCTGGCCCCGATCGTGTCGGTGCTCACCTTGCTGGAACGGCGCGCGGGCGGGCCGGACCGGTCGCTCGAGATCCTGCGCCGCCAGACGCAACACCTGATCCGTCTGGTCGACGACCTCCTCGACGTGTCACGCATCAGCAGCGGCAAGGTCGAACTGTCCCTGCGCCGCACGGAGGTCGGATCGCTCGTCCACCGCGCGCTGGAGATGGTGCATCCCCTGATCGAGCAGCGACGCCATCGGGTGGTCCTCGAACTCGACGAGGGACTGGCGATCGATGCCGATGCCGCGCGCATGACGCAGGTGCTGTCCAACCTGCTGGCGAACGCGGCGAAGTACACCGAGCCGGGTGGGCTCATCACGGTCGTCACCACGGCCGTCACCACGGGCGGGGGACGATGTCGTCGTGACCGTGCGGGACAACGGCATCGGCATGTCCGCCGAGGCGCTGACAACCGCCTTCGACCTGTTCATCCAGGGGCGGCAGGCCCTGGACCGCGCGCAGGGCGGCCTGGGGCTGGGCCTGAGCATCGTCAGGAACATCGTGAAGCTGCATGGGGGACGGTGCAGGCGCACAGCGGCGGGATCGGGCAGGGCTCGGCGGTGGTGGTACGGATGCCGCGCTCCCGCCTGCCGTCCGAGGAGCGGGGCGGCGCCGCGCCCATGCCGGCGCTGGTGACGCCGTCGAGAGAGCTGCTGGTCATCGACGACAACGAAGACGCCGCGAACCTGCTGGGGCAGTTGCTGGTCGAGCGGGGCCACACGGTGAGGATTGCCCACCACCCCGACGAGGCGTTGCGCCTGTTCGCCGAGCGGGAGCCCCAGGTGGCCTTCATCGACATCGGCCTGCCGATGATGGACGGCTACGAGCTGGCGCGCCGGCTGCGCGCGCAGACCCGCGGCGGGAGATCCTCGGAACGACCCCGGCTGGTCGCACTGACCGGCTACGGACTGGCGTCGGACCGGACGCGGGCGCTCGCGGCGGGATTCGATGAACACGTGGTCAAACCCGTCTCCCCGGAGCGCCTGGAAGCACTCATCGCCCAGTTGATGACGCCATCGGCGGGATAATCGGTCCCTATGTCTTCGAAGTTTTCCCCTGGCGTCTGTCCGTCGCACCCATGCTCGACTGGACGACGGCGGATTGCCGGTATTTCCATCGGCTGTTGACCCGCCACACGCTGCTCTACACCGAGATGGTGACGACCGGCGCGATCCTGCATGGCGACAAGCCCCGGCACCTCGATTTCAACGAGCAGGAGCACCCCGTCGCGCTGCAGCTCGGCGGCTCGGAGCCGGCCGACCTCGCCGCCTGCGCGAAGCTGGCCGAGCAGTGGGGTTACGACGAGGTCAACCTGAACTGCGGCTGCCCGAGCGAGCGCGTCCAGCGCGGCGCGTTCGGCGCCTGCCTGATGGCCGAGCCCGGGCTGGTCGCCGACGGCGTCAAGGCGATGCGCGATGCGGTGGCCATTCCGGTCACCGTCAAGCATCGCATCGGCATCGACCGGATCGAGAGCTACGACTTCGTGCGCGACTTCGTCGGCCAGGTCGCCGAGGCGGGCTGCGAGGTCTTCCTCGTCCATGCGCGCAACGCGTGGCTGCAGGGGCTGTCGCCGAAGGAGAACCGCGACATCCCGCCATTGCGCTACGAGCTCGTGCATCGCCTCAAGCGCGAGTTCCCCCATCTGACGATCGCCATCAACGGCGGACTCAAGACGGACGACGAGATCGCGGAGCAACTCCATCACGTCGACGGCGTGATGATCGGCCGGCAGGCGTATCACGAGCCCTGGCAGATGGCGCAGTGGGATCAGCGCTTCTTCGGCGAGGCGCAGGCGCCGGTCGCGAGTCGCGAGGAGGTCGAGGCGCAGTGGCTCGACTATCTGGACCGGCAGGTCGCGCTCGGCCGGCCGTGGTCGCAGGCGATGCGGCACGCGCTCGGCCTGTGGAACGGCCTGCCCGGCGCGCGTCGCTGGCGCCAGGTGTGGTCGGACCACAAGCTCAAGGCGATGGCGCCGCGCGAGGTCGCCAAGCTCGCCACGGACGCGCGCCTGCAGGCCGCCGAGATCGCGATGCAGCATCCCGCCTTCAAGCCACCGGTCGAGGCGTCGATCGAGCTTGTCTCGCCGGCCTCGCCGGCTCCGGTCACGAACTGACCGCGTCGCGGATCAGCACCGCCCCATGGCGCCGCAGGTGTTCTTCCATTGCTATCCGACGGTGCTCGGCCACTGCGGCATCGCGTGGACGGAGCGCGGCATCGTCGCGTCGCAGCTGCCGGAGGAGAGCCTGTCCGTCACGCGCGACCGCATGTGGGTGCGCTTCCCCACGGCGCGCGAGGAGCCGGACTTCGAGCGCCTGCCCGAGGCGGTGCGGCAGGCCTGCCTCGGCGTGCGCGCGCTGCTGGATGGCGAGGCGCGCGACCTGCTGGAAATCGAACTCGATGACAGCGCGGTGCCGGCGTTCGATCGCGAGGTGCTCGCGCTCACGCGGCGCATCCCGGTCGGGCAGACGCTGACCTACGGCGAAGTGGCCACGCGACTCGGGCAGCCGAACGCGGCGCGGGCGGTCGGCCGCGCCGAAGGCCACAACCCGTTCCCGCCGATCGTGCCCTGCCATCGGGTGATGGGCGCGCCCACGGCCGGCAAGGCGGCGAACCTCACCGGCTTCTCCGCGCCGGGCGGCGTCGTGACCAAGCTCAAGATCCTCGCGATCGAGGCCCGTGCGACCGGGCAGCAGGTCGGCGAGCAGCAGGACCTCTTCTGATCCTCTGATCCCCTGATCTTCAGCTCATGCGGTTGCCGATCCCTGATCAGACCCACCGGTCGTTCGGCTGCGTGCGCTCGTTGTGCTCGGCGCCCGTGTTCACCACGCCGCGCGGCTCGACGACCAGGATGTGCGTCTCCTGCGCGGCGCTGGGCCTGTGCTCCACGCCGCGCGGGACGACGAACATCTCGCCGGCGCGTAGCGTGACCGCCCCGTCGCGGAACTCCAGCCGCAACTCGCCGGCCACGACGAGGAAGGTCTCGTCGGTCTCCGCATGCGCGTGCCAGAGGAATTCGCCTTCGACCTTGGCGATCTTGAACTGGTAGTCGTTCATCTCCGCGACAACGCGCTGCGACCACTGTTCATGCAGCAGCGACAGCTTGTCGGCGAGGTTGATGGCGCGGTAGCCCCGCGGTGGGGCCGAGGCGGCGGCGGTCGTGGGCGCCGTGTTCGAGGCATTCGAGGCGTTCATGGGGTTCAAGGCGATCAACGCGCGGGAGTCTGTCGGAACGCCCATCTTGGCGACCGGCCGGCGACCCGTCTTGAACGATCGTGCGTCTATGGCAGCCGGCGGGGCGCCGGCGCGCCGGACATGCGAAGCCATCGCGCCGGCGTGACGCCGAAGGCGCTCGCGAACTGGCGCGTCAGGTGGCTCTGGTCCGCGAAGCCGGCGTGCACCGCGCATTCCGCAAGGGGTTGTCCGGCGAGCATCAACCGGCGCGCCAGATCCAGCCGCCTCAGCGTCAGGTAGCGATACGGGCTGGTGCCGAAGCTGGCGCGGAAGTCGCGCGAGAGGCTCCATCGGTCGCGGCCCGCGGCGGCGGCGAGGTCGTCCAGCGTCACGGGAGCATCGAGCCGGTCGTCCATGAGTTCACGGGCGATCCGGGCGGCGCGGTAGTCGCCTCGCACGGCGCGGGGTGCCGTGCCCGTCGCGAGCTGCAGCGCGGTCGCGAGTTCCAGCAGCCCGTCATCCTGCTCCAGCGCGTCGAGCGGCGCGGCGAGTCGCATCAGCAGCGCACGTGTCGCGCGGGCGAGTCGCGGATCGGTGGAGACGCCGCCCGGTACGAAGGGCAGGGCGACGCCGCCGAGCATCTCCTGCAGGCGCGCCGGCGCCAGGTAGAGCATGCGATAGCGGAAGCCGGCGTCGGTGCCGGCATGTCCGTCGTGCAGTTCGTCCGGATGCAGCACGACCGTGTGTCCGGCCAGGCTGTGTCGCAGCGCCGCGCGGTAGGTGAAGGACTGGACGCCGCTCAGCGTGCTGCCGATGGCGTAGGTGTCGTGGCGATGCGGCGTGTAGGCCTCGCCATGAAAAAGGCCTCGAGGCGATCGAGGCCGTCGTGGCCCGCGCCGTGGCGCACCCAGTCGGTGTCCGCGGCGGGGGCGTCCGTCATGGCGGGGTCAGTCCCAGGGCGCCGCTTCGGCGGCGAGGTCCTCGTCCTTGGCGGACGACGCCGCCGCCTTCGCCGTCGCCTTGGCCGTCCCCGCCTCGGAGGCGGCCGGCTTGGATGCCGCGCCGCCCGGCGCATGTTCCGCCGCGATCTTGGCCGACTGGCCGATGAAGTCGAGCTCGCCGCCCAGGCCTTCGATCATGTCGGGGATCAGCTGCGCGAGTTCGCCGGTGGCCAGCGCCGCGTCGACGTCGAAGGCCTCGTCCTTGGCCGGCTTGTCGCGGCCGTCGAAGACGACGTCCAGGAACTTGATGCCCTTGATCTGCATCGTGTCCGTCAGCGTGAAGGACACGCGTTCCTTCCAGGTCATCGCCAGGCGCGTCGGCATCTTGCCGCTGGTCAGGTGCGCCTTCACCTCGTCGGTGTCCAGATGGTGGCGGGCGTAGCGCACGGCGGCCTTCATCTCGTCGGCAGCCTTCAGTTCGCAGTCGCGGTCGATGACGAACTCCGCCGGCGGCACGCCGTCCATCAACCACGCGGCCATGCAGGCGGCCGGCGATTCGGCGCTCTGCAGCAGGTGCAGGTTGATCGAGGAATCGGCCTTCACCAGCAGCGTGATCAGCTCGTCGGCCTTGCCGATCGAGCCCGCGTCCACCATCAGGAAGCCCTGCTTGGGGAGATCCACACCCGCAGGTGCGACTGCAGCGTGAACGCGCGCGGCAGCAGCTCCAGCGTGGCCTGCTCCTTCATGTCGCGCTGCTGCTTCTTGCCCGGGCGGCGGCCGGTCTCGAGCTCGATGCGCTCGACCATCTCGTCGACCTTCTCGCGCACGACGGACCCGGGCAGCACGCGCTTTTCCATGCGCAGGCTCAGCAGCCAGTGGTCGCCGATCTCTTCCAGCAGGCGGGCACCAGGTTCGCCACGCGGCGGCACCCAGCCGGCCGACAGCGCCTCCGTCGCGCCGCAGGGGACGAAACGCTCGTTCTCGAGCGCATCCTCGAGCTTCTCGACATTGGGCTGCCAGTCGGTGGACAGACGGTAAACGATCAGGTTCTTGAACATACGGACGACATCTCCCGACAACTTCAGGGCAACAGCAAAGACAACGGGGCCACGCGGAGGACGCGGGCCCCGTTCAAACGATGGACGGATTGTCTCAGTTCTGGCGGCGGTGGCGGCAGCGGAACAACCCCCTTGCGTTTGGAACCGTTACCTTCCTCGGTCGACTTCGGGAGGCCTGGCGCGGGCACTCCACGGTGCAGGAGGCCTCGCGTCCCGCGAACCTCCCGCACCATTCCGGCCCCAGCAGCACGCCCTGCCTTCGGATCGAGCCTTGCTCAGGCCTGTTCGGAGGCGATCTGGCGCAGCGCCTGCTCGAAGGCCTCCGGCGGCTGGCCACCGGAGATGAGGTACTTCTCGTTGATCACGACCGCCGGCACCGAGCTGATGCCGCGGCCCTGCCACAGCGATTCGGATTCGCGCACGTCCTCGGCGAACTCGCCGCTGTCGAACACACGCGCCGCTTCAGCGGCGTCGAGGCCGATCTCGCGGACCGTGCCCATCAGCGTCTCGCGGTCGCCGGGGTTCTTGCCGTTCGTGTGATACGCGGTCAGCAGCGCGAGCTTGAGGTCGCGTTGCGCCTGAGCCGATTGAAGGCCGGCCCAGTGCAGCAGGCGGTGGGCGTCGAAGGTGTTCCAGACGCGGCTGCGCGCGCCTTCGGTGAAGGTGAAGCCGACGTCGGCGCCACGCTGTTTCAGGTGCGCGCGGATGTCCTTGCGCTGCTCGGGCGTGGAGCGGTACTTGCGCGACAGGTGCTCTTCGATGTCCTCGCCCTCGGGGGCCATCTGCGGGTTCAGCTCGAAGGGCTGGAAGTGGATGTCGACCTTCACGTCCGGCACGCGGGCGAGGGCGGTCTCCAGCGACTTCAGGCCGACGGCGCACCACGGGCAGGCGACGTCGGAAACGAAATCGATGCGCAGCGGTTGAAGGGGCTGGGCGGAAGAGGCGGTGGTGTCGTTCATGCCGCCGACTCTAGCCAGAAGCTCAAGACAACACGCGGTCGCTGGGCTTTGCGAGGTAGAACCACTCGTGGCCGGGTTCCGCGTTGTTGTTGGGGAAGACGATGCGGCCGCCGGAGGGCGCCAGCACCGGCGTGCCGTCCACGCGGGTGCCGATGCGCTCGCCCTCGGCGATCGCGTCGAAGCTGGCCCAGGGACGCTCGAAGCGGTCGTCCAGGCTCTCGCGGTCGACGACCTCGTAGAGCTGCAGCAGCTCGACCGGGCGCTTCGGATCGGCGAGCTCGACGCCCTCCGGCGCGATCATGCCCAGCAGCACCAGCGCGCGCAGGATCGCCTTGAAGGCGACCTCGGGACCCTGCGGATCCGCGTGCTGGCCGCATTCCAGCGTGATGCAGTAGCCGCCGGTGCTGCGCATGTACTCGGTCGTGCCGACGCCGTAATGCGGATCCTGCTGCAGCGCCATCTTGCGCGAGCCGTCCGCGGCCTTGTCGGCGCGGCGCTTCAGGCCGAGCGCGTAGGTGGACAGCCAGCCCTCGACGAGGCGCGAGGTGCCCACGGCCAGCGCCAGTGCGCTCTCGGCGGCCTGGTGGCGGAAGGGCTCCAGCTCGCCGTCGTTGTCGCGCGGGCCGATCATCGCGAAGGCCGGGCCGGGGTTGTTGAAGCTGTGGAGGTCCAGCAGCACGTCGCTGGCGGCGATCCACGGGCACAGGCGGTTGGCGATGCGGTCCTCGAAGTCCTGCGGGATCGGGTTGATGCGCAGGTTGCGGTTCAGGTTGCGCTCGCCCTCGCGACGCTGCAGGCGGTGCGCCAGCGGATTGACGACGGGGATCATCGTCAGCGTGCCCTTGAGCAGCGTCAGCGCGCCCTCGTCCAGCATCGCCAGCACGCGCTGGATGCCGTTGACGCCAGCGACCTCGTTGCCGTGCACGGCGCCCGTCACCAGGAGCTTGGGGCCGGGCTTCAAGCCGGCGAACTGGTGGACGCGGAGGTGGGTCGGGTGATCGGTGCGGGCGTCGCTCATGGCGTGGCGGAAGGGCTCGAAGAAGGAACCCGAAGCATAGGCCTGCACGAGGCCGCGCGTCGCTTCCGCGTGCGCGGCGCGTATGCCGAAAGCGCGGGCGGCGATGAGTTGAAGTTGGCGCGCGGTGGGGGCGCGGAGCGGCGGTCGCTCAGCCGCCGAGCAGCGCGGACGGGTCGAGCGCCGCGTCGCAGGACCAGTGCGTGTTCGGCAGTTCGCCGACGGCAACGCCGTCGACCCAGCGCGTCAGGCGGTACAGCGTGCCGAAGGCGAAGTCCGGCGGCGCTTCGCCCGGACCGGCGAGCAGCTCGCCGCCGCGGCGCACGTTGTCGGCCATCCAGGCCGGCAGTCGCAGGTGATACGGATTGCGGGCGATCTCGCCGTGGTGGCAGGCCAGCGCCCGCACCAGCAGCGCGGTGTCGCGCTGACCGGTCTCGATGAGCGTCGTCGGCGACGGCTGCGTGGCCCAGAACTCGGTGTGGGCGAAGACGGTGGAGATCCTGGCCTGCGCGAGCGCCTCGCTGACGAGCAGGTGCACGCCGATGTGCGTCGGGATGCCGTCGCCCGCGTGCGGCACGAGGATCAGCGCCGGCTTCTCGGCGACCAGCAGTTCGGCCACCAGCCGGACCTGCTGCTGCCACAGCGGCGTGCGCGCGGCGGCGGCTTCCGGCTTCACCTGCTCGAAGCCGTCGGCGGCGAGCAGGCGCAGGTCGAAGCCCAGCACGTCGCAGGCGGCGCCGAGTTCGGTCCAGCGCTCGGCGCGGCGGTCCTGTTTGCTGCCCAGCGTGACGGCGATGTTGGTGACGCGCCAGCCGGCCTCCTGGCGCAGCCGCAGCGGCAACGCGCCGACGATGCACTCGTCGTCCGGATGCGGCGCGAAGACGAGCACGTGAGGCGAACGCTGGGCAGGAGCGCCGGAGGTGGTACCGGAACCATCCTTGACCGGCGTCTGCGCCAAAGGACTCACACCGGTACGCACGGGTTGCCGCAGGACGGCATACCAGCTGGCGATCCAGCTTTCCCAGTCGGCCTGGCTGGTGGCGGGGCGGACGGTTGTCGGAAAACTAGGCGTAGGAGCCGGGGAAGGGGCGTTCGCGTTCATCGGCGGGGCGTTGGCGGCCCGGGCGTCAGCCGTCCGGGCAAGTTCGATCGACCCATCTTAGCGGGCCGGCTCCGCAAATGGTATTACATTGGTAGTAAAACTAGACGAAGACCGGTGTAATCCCCGACAAGACCGGTTGGTGCTCAGCAGGAGGGGCGACCCGGCCAGGTCGCCAGCACGACGCCGCCGAGCGCCAGTGCATAGGCGAGCAGCTGGATGCCGCTCATCTGTTCGCCGAGCAGGACCAGCCCGACGAGCGCGGTCGAGATCGGCAGGAACACCATGAAGACCCCGGCCTTGGCGGCGCTGACGTGCTGCAGGCCCTTCATCCAGAGCCAGACCGTGACGGTGCTGGCGGCGATCGCATAGAAGAGCAGCAGTCCCCAGTCCTTGACGGCGACCGAGCCGAAGTCGAAGTCGACGGCCTGCCACAGACCCAGCGGCGTGACGAGCACCAGGCCCCAGAGGTTGATCAGCGCGCTGATGCGGCGCGGCGGCAGGTCGGCGGTGAGTTTCTTGCCGATGACGACATAGCTGGCCTCGCAACACATGGCCGCGACCAGCAGCAGCGCGCCCCAGGCGGAGGTGTCGCCCAGGTGTTCACCGCCGCCGTGGCGGTCGAGCGCCACCATCGCGATGCCGCCGACCGCCATGGCGATGCCGAACAGCGTCCGCGGCGCGATGCGTTCGCGCAGGAAGAGCCAGCTCATCAACGCGACGGTCGCCGGGATGCCGGCCATGATCACGCCGGCCACGACGGCCGAGCTGTGCTTCATCCCGAACAGCAGGCAGATCGAGAACAGGAAGTTCCCGAAGAAGGACTCGAGGAAGAGCAGGAAGCGCGTGCGGCCGGTGAGCGGCTTCTCTGCCGGTCCGCGCCTGAGCCAGGGCAGCATGAACACGGCCGCCATGCCGAAGCGCAGGAAGGCCAGCAGGAAGACCGGGAAGACGACGACCAGCAGCTTGGACAGGCCGACATAGCTGCCGATCACGCTGGTGCTGGCGGCCAGGCTCAGGTAGGAGAGCCACGGGACGTGGTGGCCGTGCGCGCCCTCGACGGCCGCGGGTTTCTGGTCGGTTGTGGCGCTGGACATGGTGGGTGATGATGCCCGACGCAGGGAGGGATCAGGCATGGCGACAGGGGTGGAAACGACGGCGGCGGGCTACTCGGGAACGCCCCTCGCACGCAAGCTGGGGATCCCGGCAGGCAGCACGCTGTGGACGCTGGGGGAGCCCGAGGACTACGACGACTGGCTCGCGCCCATGCCCGAGGGTGTCACACGCGCGAAGCAGCCGTCGGCGACCGTCGACGTCGCGCATGTGTTCCTCGTCCAGCGCCATGACCTCGCGCATCAGCTCAAGGCCTTGCGCGGCCAGTTGCGCGATGACGCGGCGTTGTGGATCTCCTGGCCGAAGAAGGCCTCGAAGGTCCCGACCACGATCACCGAGGACGTCATCCGCCAGGAGTGCCTGCCGCTCGGCTGGGTCGACGTGAAGGTCTGCGCGGTGAGCGAGGTGTGGTCGGGGCTCAAGCTGGTCGTCCGCAAGGAACTGAGGGAGAGGACGTCGTCATGAGACGGTGGGACAGTCGCGCGTTTCGATCGGTCATGCTGGCGTTGCTCGTCGCTGGCGGCCTGTCGATGCCCTCCCTGGCGCAGGCCTGCAGCTGCCTCAAGCGGGATGCGGCCAGCCTGTTCAAGACATCGGATCGACTCGTCATCGCCCGCGTGACGCGCGTCCAGTACCAGCGTGCCTGGATCGGCGAGGCGCGCATCTGGGGCGATCTCCAGGTCCTCGAGACCCTGAAGGCATCGGCCGGTCCGCCGCTGACGAAGGTGTGGACCGAGCCGGAGATCTCCATGTGCAGCCTGCCTCTGATCGTCGGGCAGGTCTATCTGCTCGAGCCATATGGCGAGGATGGCATCAAGGTCGACCACTGTTCCAGCCGGGCCATCGGCACAGGCGATGCTCAAGGGGAGCAACTACTGCGCCAGTTGCGGCAGATCCGCGACGAACGGCGGCGCCAGGCCGAGGCATCGGCGGGCCGGCAGGCTCCGGCCGCCTCTGCCGGTCGACGTTGAGTTCCGGCCGTCCGACTCGCGGGTCACTTCAACCGCCGCAACGCCACGCGGATCGCGTCGATCATCCGATCCAGGTGTTCGCGTTCGGCGATCAGCGGCGGCGACAGCGCCAGGATGTCGCCCGTGGTGCGGATCAGCACGCCTTGCTGCCAGCAGTCGAGGAAGGTCTCGAAGGCGCGCTTGGTCGGCTCGCCCGCGCGCGGCGACAGCTCGACACCGCCGACCAGGCCGAGGTTGCGAACGTCGATGACGTGGGGTTCGCCGCGCAGCGAATGCAGCTGTTCGGCGAAGTAGCCCTGCAGCGCCGAAGCGCGCGTCAGCAGGCCTTCTTCCGCATAGGTGTCCAGCGTCGCGAGGCCCGCCGCGCAGGCCAGCGGATGCGCCGAGTAGGTATAGCCGTGGAAGAACTCGATCAGGTGCTCGGGCCCGGTCATGAAGGTGTCATGGACGCGCTGCTGCGCGAACACCGCACCCATCGGCACGCAGCCGTTGGTCAGGCCCTTGGCCACCGTCATCAGGTCCGGCGTCACGCCGAAGGTCTGCGCCGCGAACGGGCTGCCGGTGCGGCCGAAGCCGGTGATGACCTCGTCGAAGATCAACAGGATGCCGTGCCTGTCGCAGATCTCGCGCAGCCGTTGCAGGTAGCCCTGCGGCGGGATCAGCACGCCGGCCGAGCCGGCCACCGGCTCCACGATCACCGCGGCGATCGTCGACGCGTCGTGCAGAGCGACCATGCGCTCGAGGTCGTCGGCCAGTTCCGCGCCGTGGGGCGGCAGGCCGACGCTGAAGGCGTTGCGGGCGATGTCGTGCGTGTGGCGCAGGTGATCGACACCAGCCAGCAGCGAGCCGAACATCTTGCGGTTCGCGACCATGCCGCCCACCGACATGCCGCCGAAGTTGACGCCGTGATAGCCGCGCTCGCGCCCGATGAGTCGCGTGCGCTGGCCCTCGCCGCGGACGCGGTGGTAGGCCAGCGCGATCTTCAGCGCCGTCTCCACCGACTCCGATCCGGAGTTGGTGAAGAACACCTTGTTCATGCCCTCGGGCGCGATCTCCGCCAGCCGTGACGCCAGCTCGAACGCCTTCGGATGCGCCATCTGGAACGGCGGCGCGAAGTCGAGCTCTGCCGCCTGCTCCTGGATCGCCTTCACGATGCGCGGCCGGTTGTGGCCCGCATTCACGCACCACAGGCCGGCGACTCCGTCCAGGATCTGCCGACCCTGGTCGTCGGTGAAGAACATGCCGTCGGCACGCGTGAGCAGGCGGGGCGACTGCTTGAACTGGCGGTTGGCCGTGAACGGCATCCAGTAGGCGTCGAGGTCGGGGCGGGCGGAGGTGGACATGGGAACTCCCGGAGCGTGTTCGGAGCGCGCGTTCGGCGCGCGTGGTCGATGCAGCCAGTCTAGGCAAGCTCAGGCGCAATCGGTGAGCGTTCCGGCGGCGGGAAAACCCGAGACGGCGCAATCTGCTGCGGCCTGAGTCGCAATTCTTCGAACAGAATGCCGTCGATGATCAAGGAAGTGCAACTGGATGCGATCGACCGCGCGATCCTCGCGGTCTTGCAGCGCGACGCGCGCATCTCGAACCAGGACCTCGCGCAGCAGGTCCACCTGTCGGCGTCGGCTTGCCTGCGGCGGGTCAAGCGGCTGGAGGATTCCGGCGTGATCGACCGCGTGGTCGCGCTGCTCAATCCGAAGGCGATCGGCAAGCCCGGCACCAGCTGGACCATCGTCAACGTCGAGCGCATGACGCCCGCCGCGCTGGCCGAGTTCGAGCAGGCCGTGAAGGACGCACCCGACATCCTCGACTGCTTCTACGTCGCTGGCAGCAACGACTACCTGCTGCGCTTCGCCTACAAGGACGCCGAGGACCTCGAGCGTCTGCACACGCATGTGCTCATGCAGCTGCCGGGCGTGGCGAAGGCGAATTCGATGCTGGTGCTGCGCACCGTCAAGAAGACGAGCGCGTTTCCGTTGGAATGAGCCTCGGATTGAGCGCGAGGGTCAGGCCGTGCGCGGCCGCAGCACGCGCAGCATGGGCAGCAACTGGATCAGCAGCATCGCGCCGAGGATCAGCGCGCAGCCCAGCAGTCCGGCACCGTTGAGGCGGTCGCCCATCATCAGGTAGCCGAAGACAGCGGCGAACAGCGTCTCGGACGACAGGATGATGGCGGCGTCGGCCGCGTGCGCGTAGCGCTGCGCGACGACCTGGCCGGTGAAGGCGACGCCCACGGACAGCACACCGGTGTAGAGGATGGGGCCGGCGGCGGCTTCGATGCCGGCCCAGCTCCACGACTCGAAGCCCAGCGCCCATGCCAGCGCAACGACGCCGCAGAACAGGAACTGCCCGCCCGCCACGGTGAACGGCGCGTTCATCCGGTCCGCGACCATGCCCACCAGCAGCACGTGCACGGCCCAGGGCAACGAGGACGCGATGACCCAGGCGTCGCCCACGCCGATGTTGAGTTCGTGCGCCCCCGACAGCAGGAAGGCGCCCACCAGGCAGGCCAGCGCGCCCGGCCACACCGACCAGTGCGGCAGGTGGCGCAGCACCAGCCAGCCCAGCAGCGGCACCAGCGGCACGTACAACGCGGTCAGGAAGCCGGCGTTGGTCACCGAGGTGTACTGGATGCCGATCTGCTGCAGTGCCGCGCCCGTGGTCAGCAGGGCGCCCAGGCCCATGATCTTGAGCCCGTCGCTGCCGCGCAGCGCCGTCGCACCCGGCGCGCGACGCTCGCGCACGATCAGCGGCAGCACGACCAGCGCACCGATCAGGAAGCGGATGCCGGTGAACATCATCGGACCGATGCTCTCCATGCCGTGGGCCTGGGCGACGAAGGCCGAGCCCCAGATCATCGCGATGAGGGTCAGCAGCAGGTTGGCTTGGATGCGGGTCATGGGCGGGAGTGTCGGGGATCTCGGTGCCCGCGCCGGATGGCACGGGCGAGCCAGCCTTCTTGGGCTGGCAGGGGAGGCTTGCAGCAGCAGCAGCTTCCGCCGGAGTTGGCAGGCAGTGCGGCGCTCAACTGCCCAGGTAGGCGATCTCTTCGTCGCTGAAGCCGGCGGCGCTGCGCGCCTCGACGTTGAACGGCGGGCGCAGCCTCGGTGCCTCGTAGCGCTCGACGAGTTCGGGATACAGCGTCAGCGGATCCAGCCCGCGCTCGCGGCACAGGTGGCGGTACCAGTGGTTGCCGATGCGCACGTGGCCGACCTCGTCGCGCAGGATCACGTCGAGGATCTCCACCGCGCGCGCGTCGCCGGCCTTGGCGAACTTGGCCTGCAGCGGCGGCGTCGCGTCCAGCCCGCGCGCCTCCAGCGTGCGCGGCACCAGTGCCATGCGCGCGAGCACGTCGCCGGCCGTGCGCATCGCCATCGTCCACAGCCCGTCGTGCGCATCGAAGTCGCCGTAGGACTTGCCCAGGCCGCGCAGATGCCCGTCGAGCAGCGTGAAGTGCAGCGCCTCCTCGGACGCGACCTGCAGCCAGTCGAGGTAGTACTGGCGCGGCATGCCGGGGAAGCGCCAGACCGCGTCCAACGCCAGGTTGATCGCGTTGAACTCGATGTGCGCGATCGCGTGGATCAGCGCCGCGCGGCCCTCGGGGGTGAACGGCGAACGCGACCCCACCTGCAGCGCCGCGAGCAGCCGCGGCCGCTCCGGACGGCCGGGTGGCTCGGTGTCAGGGGTGAGGAGGGTGGCGGTGTCGAGCGCGGCAGCCTCGGCGGCGACGGCCGCGTCGTGCAACTCACGGGCCGCGAGCGCCTTGGCCTGCGGCTCCGCGATCAGAAGCACCTGCAGCGCGCGGGATCGGAGTTCCATTCGTAGAATTATCCCTTTTGGAGAACCGCATGGCCGTCTACCGCCTCGGCGAACACACGCCGGAACTCGGCACCGGCGTCTGGATCGCCGAGAGCGCGCAGGTCGTCGGCCGCGTCACGCTCGGGGACGACGTCAGCGTCTGGTTCAACGCAGTCCTGCGCGGTGACAGCGAACACCTCACCATCGGCGCCGGCAGCAACATCCAGGACGGCAGCGTCCTGCACGCCGACGCCGGCATGCCGCTGGTCCTCGGCCGCAACGTCACCGTCGGCCACCAGGTCATGCTGCACGGCTGCACCGTCGGCGACAACGCGCTGATCGGCATCGGCGCGGTCGTGCTCAACGGCGCGCGCATCGGCGCCAACTGCCTGGTCGGCGCCGGCGCACTGGTCACCGAGGGCAAGGAATTTCCCGACGGCAGCCTGATCGTCGGCTCGCCGGCCCGGGTGGTGCGCGAACTCACGCCGCAGCAGATCCAGGGCCTGGCGATGAGCGCCGCCCATTACGTCAAGAACGGCCAGCGGTATGCCGAGGAACTCGTCCGCATTGACGATCCGCAATCCGTCCCCAGATAACTCGAATTCAAAGGAACCTCATGGCTACGTCGATCAAGCCCGCTCCGAGCGAGCTCCACAAATTCCTCTTCGAAGGCCTGCCCGTGCGCGGCATGCTGGTCCGGCTCGACGACAGCTGGAAGGAACTGCTCGGCCGCCGCAAGGAGCCGCTGGCGCCGGCGGTGCGCGACCTGCTCGGCCAGATGACCGCGGCTGGCGTGCTGATGCAGGCCAACATCAAGTTCAACGGCGCGCTGATCTTCCAGGTGATGGGCGACGGGCCGCTGAAGCTGGCGGTCGTCGAAGTGCAGCCGGACGCGAGCTTCCGCTCCACCGCGAAGACGCGCGAGACGGTGGTCGACGACGCGACGCTGCAGCAGATGCTCAACGTGCATGGCCAGGGCCGTGTCGCGATCACGCTCGATCCGAAGGACCGCCTGCCGGGTCAGCAGCCCTACCAGGGCGTCGTGCCGCTGAGCGGCCCGCAGGGCCAGCCGCTGGAGAAGCTCAGCGACGTGCTGCAGCACTACATGCGGCAGTCGGAGCAGCTCGAGACCACGCTGGTGCTGGCGGCCAACGACCAGCTCGCCGCGGGTCTGCTGATCCAGCGCCTGCCGATCGAGGGCGAGGGCAACCTCGAGGCGGGCGCCATGTCGGGCGTCGCGCGAGAGGAGATGGAGGACGCCTACAACCGCATCAGCATGCTGGCCGCGACCTTGACCGCGGAAGAGCTGCTGACGCTGGACAGCGACACCATCCTGCGCCGCCTGTTCTGGGAAGAGAACGTCCGCCGCTTCGATCCGCAGTACCCGCGCTTTGCGTGCACCTGCTCGCGCGAGCGTGTGGGCCGCATGCTGCTGGGCCTGGGCAGACAGGAGGTCGACGAGATCCTGGCCGAGCTCGGTGGTGTCGAGATCGGTTGCGAGTTCTGCGGCAACCACTATGTCTTCGACCCGGTGGATGTCGGTGAGCTCTTCACCGACCCGCAGAACCAGGCCCCGGGCTCAAGGAACGTCCAGTAACGAAGGCGCCCCACGGCACCGCTGCGCCAAGAACCGGGGTCAGCGAGCGCTTGTGGGGCCGGAGTGATGCTGGGGGTTCGCGGACGCGATGCCCCCTGCGTCGCGGAGAGCCCGCGCCAGGCTGTCCGAAGTCGTTGTCCGAATCGTCAGGGCGTATCCACGCGCACGACCCGATCCAGCGCCGTGGCCTTCACGCGCTGGGTGCCGTGGGCCTTGAAGTAGGCTTCCAGCGCTTCCACGTCCATCGGCCCGGTCTGCACCAGGCGCGCGGTCGTGAAGGTCTTGAAACTGTCCCCGCCGACCTGCAGGAAGTTGTTGATCGCGACGCGGACCTTCTGGTCCGGCGTGATCGCCTTGCCGTTCAGCGTCATGCTTCCGGGCACCACGTGCGAGCCGAAGGGGCGACGGTTGTCCCAGCGGTAGCTGAAGCCCTGCGAGGTCTGCAGCGGCAGGAATTTCTTCGGGTCGTTGGCCCACCATTGTTCTTCGAGCACGGCCTGCAGCTGCGCGCCTGACAGTTCCACCACGACCAATGCGTTCGAGAACGGCAGCGCCGCGAACAGGTCGCCGAAGGTGACCGTGTCGTCCGCGCGATGGATGAGTCCGGTGCGGACGCCGCCGTTGTTCTGGAACGCGATCTGCGCGCCGCCGTTCTCCGGCGCGCGCGTCGCGGCCAGCATCGCGTCGGCCACGAGCTGGCCCATCGTCGTGCCGCCGCCATCGCTCTTGTCGTCGCCTTCCTTGCTCAGTGCCTGCGCGAGGAAACCGACCTGGCGTTCGATCAGCGGCTGCGCCACGTGCTGGTAGCTGCTGATCAGCAGCGTCTGGCGCGGGTCCTTCGCCGTCTCCGGGCGCACCACGACGTTGTTGGCGCGCGCCTCGGTCATCGTGCCGGCGGCGCGGTCCAGGGTCAGGTCGATCTCCGTGACCAGCGTGCCGTACTTGTCGCCGCTGGTGACCAGGCGGCCGTCGATGCGGCAGTTGTAGGCGCGGTGGGTGTGGCCCGACACGATCAGGCCGACGCGCTTGTCCAGCTTCTTGACGATGTCGACGATCGGACCGGAGATCTCCGGGCAGTCGTTGATGCCGCCGGTCGGGTAGCCGCCTTCGTGGATCAGCACGACGAACGCGTGCACGCCCTGGCGCTCCAGCTCGGGGATCAGTCGGTTGATCGTCTCGGCTTCGTCGTCGAAGCGCAGGCCGCGGATGCCGGTCGGGCTGACCAGTTCCGGCGTGCCCTTCAGCGACAGGCCGATGAAGCCCACCGGCACGCCCTCGAAGCGCTTGATCGCGTAGGCCGGCAGCACGGACTGACCGGTCTTCTCGTCGATGGTGCTGGCGGCCAGGTACTGGTACTTCGCGCCCTTGAATTCAGTCGGGCCTTTGCAGCCGTCCTTCGGATGGCAGCCGCCGCGCTGCTTGCGCAGCAGTTCCTCGATGCCCTGGTCGAACTCGTGATTGCCGACGGAGGAGATGTCCAGTCCCATCATGCCCAGCGACTCGATCGTCGACTCGTCATGGAACAGCGCCGACAGCAGCGGGCTCGCGCCCACCAGGTCGCCCGCGGCCACGAAGACGTGGTTGGGATTCTTCGCCTTGATCTGCGCGACCACCGTGGCCATGCGCTCGGCGCCGCCGGCGTCCAGCGTGATCGTCTTGTCGGGGTTCTGCGGGTCGGGCAGCTTGATGCCGCCGGCCGGCGGGAGCAGGTTGCCGTGGAAATCGTTGATCGCCAGCACCTTGACGGCGACCGTCGCGGTGGCAGGTCTTGCGGTCTGAGTGGCCTTGGCGGCGCCCGGCGCGTCCAGCGACGGCGGCAGGGGCGCCTGCGGTCCGGAGGAGCTCAACGATCCGCAGGCGGCGAGCAGGGCCGCGCTCAGCAGCAGCGACAGGGCGCCCAGCGGGCGGCGGACGGAAGGACGGTTCATCGGGGGAGGCTCCAGGAACGCCGTGAATCTCTGAAATCGCGAAATGCCAGCCCTCCGCAAATGTTTGCGAGGGCGAAGCGGCGGATTGTGCCTCGCCTGTGTGGCGGGTCCGTGAGCGTGGCGTTCAGGCGCGCGGCAGGCGCTCGGCGGTGCGGCTGGCGTGCTCGCAGGCCGGGTCGTCGCAGAGTTCGCAGCCCTGCCAGCGCCCATCGCCGCCCAGGCTTTCCTCGCGCTGGAGCAGGCGGCCGAAGAGGCCGTCCTCGCGACCGAGATGAGGCCTCAGCAGCGGGCCGAGCGCGTTGAGTGCCTGCTGCAGCCGCTCGGGTCCGGCGCCCGAGACCAGGCTGTAGCCCAGGCCCGCGTCGCGCAGCGCGCGGCGCAGCAATCGATCCGTCGGCTGCTGCGCGTGCGGGCCGTCGCGCATGTTGTCGGCGACCCAGGGCAGGTCCAGCGCCATCAGCAGCGTCGCGTCCATGCGGGCCTGGACCTGCAGGGCGAATGGATAGAGGCTGGTGTCGGCGAACAGCTGCTCGCTGTACACGGCCGTCATCAGCGGCGTCGTGTCGTGCAGGACGAGGTCGTGATCCGCGGCGGCCGCTTCGGCCCGGCGCCATTGTTCTTCGGCGATCGCGCGCTGCTCGTCGGGGCGCGGCGTGCGCTGCTCGCGTTCGCACCACTCGCGCAGGACCTCGCCGACCAGCGCGCAGCGCAGCCGCGTCTGGGCGCTCAGATGCGCCAGCAGCGCGACGCCGAGGCGGCTCTTGCCGGTGCTCTCGGCGCCGACGAGGGCGATGTGCAGCGTCATGGCGGGGAGGGCGTCGGAGTGCGTGGGCGCAAGCGCATCAGGCCGGCAAAGGCGTGCGATCGGCCGCGTTCAAGCGGCGATCGCCGCCGGCCGCAGCTGACGCTGCCAGGCGCGCCAGCCGGCCACCGACATCGGCACGAACACCGCGTACAGCACGACCGTCAGCCAGTAGCCCTTGAGCGCGAACAGCCCGATGCTGACCAGGTTGACCATCACCCAGACGGGCCAGTTCTCCTGGTACTTGCGGCCGAGCAGCCACTGGCCGGTGATGCTGGCCACCGTGGGGAGGGCATCCCAATAGGGGAGGGGGAATCGGTGCGGTGCTGCAGGAACAGCCCCAGCAGCGGCCAGGCCGCGAGCGTGAACAGCACGGCGGTGACCCGGCCCTTCGGACCGAGCGTGCGCACGTGCAAGGTGTCGCCGTCCGCCGTGCGGCCGCGCATCCACTGCCACCAGCCCCACAGCGCGAGCCCCGCGAACAGCAGCTGCAGCGACGCTTCGCCGTAGAGCTTGCCGCTCCAGAACAGCAGGAAGTAGAGCAGCGAACTGGTCAGCGCCAACGGCCAGGCCATCACCTGGACGCGCATGTTGCAGACGACCATCCAGATCGCGAGCGCGAAGGCCACGAGCTCCAGCCAGCTGATCGGGCTGCCGAGGGCATGGAAGGCGGGCGAGAGCGCCCAGGCGAGCACGGCATCCATCGGCGAGAGCATGCGGGGTTTGCGGGAGGGAAGTGCGGAAGGGAGATTGTCGCGTGGTCCCGGCGTCTCAGCGACGCAGCGGCACGAAGACCTCGTCCGGCTTGACCATGCCCAGTTCCATGCGGGCCTTTTCCTCGACCATCTCGAGGCCTTCGCGCAGGTCGAGCAGCTCGGCCTGCAGCTGCGTGTTGCGCGCGCGGGCCTTCTCGTTGGCGTCGGCCTGCTCGCGCAGTTCGGCGCGCAGCTGGACGCCGCGGGCCAGGCCGCCCTTGCCGAACCAGAGCTGGGCCTGGATGGCGACAAGGAAGGCGGTGAGGACGATGGCCAGGGCTTTCACAGGCCGCGAGTTTAGCTGCAACGAAAAAGGGCAGGCCCGTGGGCCTGCCCTTCGAACGCGGGGAGCGCCCGCGCGCAACACCTTGCTTCACAGCCCTCAGCCAGCGCAGAGGACCGAGGCCGGCGATCAGCGCAGGTATCAGCGCAGGTTGTAGAACGCCGCGCGGCCGGGGTACACCGCCACGTCGCCCAGGTCTTCCTCGATGCGCAGCAGCTGGTTGTACTTGGCCATGCGGTCCGAGCGCGACAGCGAGCCGGTCTTGATCTGGCCGGCGTTCAGGCCGACGGCGATGTCGGAGATCGTCGAGTCCTCGGTCTCGCCCGAACGGTGCGAGATCACGGCGGTGTAGCCGGCGCGCTTGGCCATCTCGATGGCGGCGAAGGTCTCGGTCAGCGTGCCGATCTGGTTGATCTTGATCAGGATCGAGTTGGCGATGCCCTTGTCGATGCCTTCCTTCAGGATCTTGGTGTTGGTGACGAACAGGTCGTCGCCCACCAGCTGCACCTTGTCGCCGAGCTTCTCGGTGATGTGCTTCCAGCCGTCCCAGTCGCCTTCGGCCATGCCGTCCTCGATCGAGATGATGGGGTACTTGTCGACCCAGGTGGCCAGCATGTCGGTCCACTGTTCGGCCGTCAGCTGGATGCCGCCTTCGCCTTCCAGCACGTACTTGCCGTCCTTGTAGAACTCGCTGGCGGCGCAGTCCAGGCCCAGGGCGATCTGCTCGCCGGCGGTGTAGCCGGCCTTGTCGATCGCTTCCAGGATCATCTGGATCGCAGCTTCATGGTTCTCGACGTTCGGGGCGAAACCGCCTTCGTCGCCGACCGCGGTCGACATGCCCTTGGCGTCGATGATCTTCTTCAGCGCATGGAAGACTTCCGCGCCCCAGCGCAGCGCCTCGCGGAACGACGGCGCGCCCACGGGGATGATCATCAGCTCCTGCAGGTCGATCGAGTTGTTGGCGTGCGCGCCGCCGTTGATGACGTTCATCATCGGCACCGGCAGCTGGTTGCCGCTCATGCCGCCGAAGTAGCGGTACAGCGGCAGGCCCGATTCTTCCGCGGCGGCGCGCGCCACGGCCATCGACACCGCCAGCATGGCGTTGGCGCCCAGGCGGCTCTTGTTCTCGGTGCCGTCCAGGTCGATCAGGGTCTTGTCCAGGAAGGCCTGCTCGGAGGCGTCCAGGCCCAGCACGGCTTCCGAGATCTCGGTGTTGATGTGCTCGACGGCCTTCAGCACGCCCTTGCCCAGGTAGCGCGACTTGTCGCCGTCACGCAGTTCGATGGCTTCGCGCGAGCCGGTCGACGCGCCCGACGGCACGGCGGCGCGGCCCATCACGCCGGACTCCAGCAGCACGTCGCATTCCACGGTGGGGTTGCCGCGGCTGTCGAGGATCTCTCGGCCGACGATGTCAACAATGGCGCTCATGGGAACAGTCTCCAGAAGTGAAAAAACTCGGTCGGCGCGCATGGTGCCAGCAACGGGTTACCTGTGCTGAACAACCTGCGGCCTGAATGGGGGACGGAAAAAGCCACCGGGCCGTTCGCCGTCCGTCTGGACAGGCTGGCGGCGCGATGGCTCGTGTCGGGCATGGCGGGGGATCAGACGCCGTCGACGACGATCATGCGCATGACGCCGGCGTGCTCGCGCAGCGACTTGGCATGCTGGTAGGTCTCGGAGTCGTAGAAGGCCTTGGCCGCCGCGCGGTCGGGGAACTTCAGCACCACCAGACGGTTCGGTGTCCAAGGGCCTTCCAGCACCTCGAACGCGCCGCCGCGGACCAGCACTTCCGCGCCATGTTCCTGCATCGCCTTCGTGCTCCATTCGCGGTACTTCGCCATCTGTTCGGCGTCGGTCACGGTCACGTCGGCAATGATGAAAGCGGGCATGGGCGGTGTCTCGTTCGTGGGTGTCTGACGTCGTCCCCGATCCCGGCCGGGATCAGGCGGCCGCGGGGGCGCTGACCTCGTGGCCGGCCTTGGTCTTGTGCTCCAGCGCGGCCTTGATGAACGCGATGAACAGCGGGTGGCCGTCCCATGGGGTCGACTTGAACTCCGGGTGGAACTGCACGCCCATGTACCAGGGGTGCACGGTGCGCGGCAGCTCGACGATCTCGGTCAGCTTCTCGCGTTGCGTGATCGCCGAGATCACCAGGCCGGCGTCCTGGAGCTGGTCCAGGTACTGCTCGTTGGCTTCGTAGCGGTGGCGGTGACGTTCGTTCACCACCGGACCGTAGATCTCGTAGGCCAGCGTGCCCGGCTTGACGTCGGAGCTCTGCGCGCCCAGGCGCATCGTGCCGCCGAGGTCGGACTGCGCGTTGCGCTTCTGGATCGAGCCGTCCGCGTCCTGCCACTCGTCGATCAGCGCGATCACCTTGTGCGGCGCGTCGGGTTCGAACTCGGTCGAGTTCGCGCCGTCCAGGTGCGCCTTGTGGCGTGCGTACTCGATGGTCGCGACCTGCATGCCCAGGCAGATGCCCAGGTAGGGCGTCTTGTGCTCGCGGGCGTACTGGGCGGCGAGGATCTTGCCCTCGACGCCGCGCTTGCCGAAGCCGCCCGGCACCAGGATCGCGTCGTACTTGTCGAGCTGCTTCGAGTGTTCCGCGTCCAGCGTCTCCGAGTCCACATACTCGATGTTGACGCGGGCGTGGTTGTGGATGCCGGCGTGGCGCAGCGCCTCGTTCAGCGACTTGTAGCTGTCCGACAGGTCGGTGTACTTGCCGCACATCGCGATGGTGACTTCAGTCTTGGGGTTCTCGACCTCGTTGACCAGCGTGTCCCAGCGCTTCAGGTCGGCGGACTTGGTGTTGAGCTGCAGCTTGGTGCAGATCATCTGGTCCAGGCCCTGCTCGTGCAGCATGCGCGGGACCTTGTAGATCGTGTTGACGTCCCACATCGAGATCACGCCGTACTCGGGCACGTTCGTGAACAGCGAGATCTTCTCGCGCTCGTCGTCCGGGATGCGGCGGTCGGCGCGGCACAGCAGTGCGTCGGGCTGGATGCCGATCTCGCGCAGCTTCTGCACGGTGTGCTGCGTGGGCTTGGTCTTGAGCTCGCCGGCCGCGGCGATCCACGGCACGTAGGTCAGGTGCACGAACGCGACATTGTTCGGGCCGGACTTCAGGCTCATCTGGCGCGCGGCTTCGAGGAAGGGCAGCGATTCGATGTCGCCGACCGTGCCGCCGATCTCGACGATCGCCACGTCCACCGCGTCCGGCGTGCCGTGACCGGCGCCGCGACGGATGAAGTCCTGCATCTCGTTGGTGATGTGCGGGATCACCTGGACGGTCTTGCCGAGGTAGTCGCCGCGGCGCTCCTTCTCCAGCACCGACATGTAGATCTGTCCGGTGGTGAAGTTGTTGCTCTTCTTCATCCGCGTGGTGATGAAGCGCTCGTAGTGACCCAGGTCCAGGTCGGTCTCCGCGCCGTCGTCGGTCACGAACACTTCACCGTGCTGGAACGGCGACATCGTCCCCGGATCCACGTTGATGTAGGGATCCAGCTTGATCAGGGTGACTTTGAGGCCGCGGGACTCGAGAAGGGCCGCGAGAGAGGCCGATGCGATGCCCTTGCCGAGAGAGGACACGACACCGCCGGTGACGAAGACGTACTTGGTCATTGTCTTGCAGCGCTCGATGAACCCGGATGCGTCGTACCGGATCTCAAAACGCCGTGGTGGTAAAGCGCGATTATAGACCCACCCCTACCGGCTCCGCCGGCCCCCTCAAGGGGCAAGCCCGGTGGCTCGGCGGAGCCGACCCACGGGCTTCGCTTGATGAGTCGGCCCTCAGGGGCCTCCTTGTTCAGCCCTTCTGGCCGCGATGGTGTCCATCAGTTCAAGGACGAGGGTGGCTGTGTCGTCGGGTCTCTCGAAGGGGTAGAGGTGGGTGCCTTCGAACCATCGGAACAGGTCCTTGGCCAGCGCCTTGGAGCCGGCGGCGTTGGCCTGCCGGAGCTCCTCCGACTGCGTGCCCGCGATGAACGCCACCGGGCACCTGGGGGCGTGGCCCCTCAGGATGCGCGGGAGGTTGTGCGGCAGGGTGTTGTAGATGCGGGTCTCGATCTCGCGCGTGAAGCCCAGGCGCACCTGGCCGTCCTCGTGCGCGTCGAAGCCGCTGGCGATGTAGTCCTTCAGCACGCGCGGATCCCAGCGGGCGAACTTGTGCTTGGCGGCGAAATGCGCGTGCGCCTCGTCGAGACTGGGCCATTCGTAGCGTCGCTGGTGCGAGACCTTGCCCGGCGAGACGCGCTTGATGAAGCCGGCCGATTTCGCGACCTGCAGACTGTGTGCGCGCCAGCCGTCGATCACCGGCGAGTCCAGCATCACCAGCCCCCGTGCCAGCGCCGGCTTGCGGCAGGCGGCCAGCAGCGACAGCAGCCCGCCGAGCGAGTGCCCGATCAGCATCACCGGCGCGCTCGGCTTGACCTGGTCCTGGATGAAGTGCAGCAGCTCGTCGCGCAGGTGCGGCCAGTTGCTGGTGACCGGATACCGAGGATCGTGGCCGATACGCGGCAATGCGTGCACGGTCCAGCCCGCGTCGCGCCAGCGGTCGAACAGCACGCGATAGCAGCCCGCCGGGAACCCGTTGGCGTGCGAGAAGACGATGGTCTTGGCGGCGTCCATGCGGTGGGCGTGACGGCGTGGTCAGGCGCGGCCGGTGGCCAGCAGCTTGAGCTGGTACAGCGCCGCGTGGGCCTCGCGCGGACTCAGCGCGTCGGGGTCGAGGTCGCGCAGTGCGTCCAGCAGTTCGGAGGGCTCTTCGGCCGCCGCGCCCGGCGCGGGCTCGGGCGGCGGTGCGAACAGGTCGATCTGCGTTTCGCCCTCGCTGGCGCGTGCCTCCAGGGCTTCCAGCGCCGCGCGGGCCTGCCGCACGACCGGGCCCGGCATGCCGGCCAGGCGCGCGACCTGCACGCCATAGCTGCGGCTGGCGGGGCCGGGCTGGATCTCGTGCAGGAAGACGATGTCCTCGCCGCTCTCGACCGCCGACACATGCATGTTGACCGCCTGCGGGTGCTTGGCCGGGAACTCCGTCAGTTCGAAGTAGTGCGTCGCGAACAGCGTGAACGCGCGGCACTTGTCGTGCAGGTGGGTGGCGATCGCGCCGGCCAGCGCGAGGCCGTCGTAGGTCGAGGTGCCGCGGCCGATCTCGTCCATCAGCACCAGCGACTGCTCGGTGGCGGCATGCAGGATCGCGGCGCCCTCGGTCATCTCCAGCATGAAGGTCGACTGCGCGTTCGCGAGGTCGTCCGCCGCGCCGATCCGCGTGTGGATCGCATCGATGGGGCCGAGCCGGCAGGCGGTGGCCGGCACGTAGGCGCCGATGGCCGCCAGCAGCGCGATCAGCGCCACCTGCCGCATGAAGGTGCTCTTGCCGCCCATGTTCGGGCCGGTGATCACCATCAGCTTGGTGCGGGCGTCGAGCCGGCAGTCGTTGGCCATGAACTCGCCGGCGCCGGTCTCGCGCAGCCGGGCCTCGACCACCGGATGACGGCCGCCCTGGATGTCGATGCAGGGATGCGGGACGAACTCGGGGCGGCACCAGTTCAGCGTCGCCGCGCGTTCCGCCAGCGCGGCCAGCACGTCCAGCGACGCCAGCGAGCGCGCCAGCCGGCTCAGCGCCGGCATCTCCTCGGTGAGCTGGTCGATGACCAGCTCGTAGAGCATCTTCTCGCGGGCCAGCGCGCGTTCGTTCGCGGACAGCGACTTGTCCTCGAAGGCCTTGAGCTCGGGGGTGATGAAGCGTTCGGCGTTCGTCAGCGTCTGGCGGCGCGTGTAGTCGGCGGGGATCTTCTCGAGGCCGCTGTTCGTGACCTCGATGTAGAAGCCGTGCACCTTGTTGTACTTCACCCGCAGGTTGCCGATGCCGGTGCGCGCGCGTTCGCGGACCTCCATCGCGAGCAGGAACTGGTCGCAGTCGGTCTGCACGGCGCGCAGGTCGTCGAGCTCCTCGTCGAAGCCCTTGGCGATCACGCCGCCGTCGCGGAGCAGCGCCTGAGGTTCCTCGGCGATCGCGCGGGTCAGCAGCTCGGCGATGTGCGGCGAGGCCCGCAGGCCTTCGGACAGTTGTTCGAGCAGGGCCGAGCCGCCGGGTACGGTCTGGGCCAGTTCGGGCAGGATCAGCAGCGTCGCACGCAGGCCGGCCAGTTCGCGCGGACGCACCTGGCGCAGCGCCACGCGCGCGGCGATGCGCTCGACGTCGGAGACCTGGCGGAAGGCTTCCCGAAGGGGTTCGAAACCGGTGCTCATCAGCTCGGCGATGGCGTCCTGGCGTTCGCGGGCGACGCTGCGCTCGCGCTCCGGGTGCAGCAGCCAGAAACGCAGCGCGCGGCTGCCCATGCCGGTGCGGCATGAATCCAGCAGCGACAGCAGCGTCGGCGAGGTCTCGCCGCGCAGCGTCTGCGTCAGCTCCAGGTTGCGTTGCGTGGCGGGCGGCAGGTCGAGCAGGTCCGACGTACGCAGCACCCGCAGGCCCTTCACGTGCTTCAGCGCGCGGGTGCCCTGCGTGCTCTCGGCATAGGACAGCAGGCAGGAGGCGGCCGCATGGGCGGCGGGCAGGTCCTGCGCGTTGAGGCCTTGCAGGTTGACGACCCCGAGCTGCTCGCAGAGCTTGCGGCTGCCCAGGTTGGCGTCGAACTGCCAGCTCTGGCGATTGGTGATCGGCAGCTTGGCGGCCAGCACGGCCGGGGGTGTTTCTCGCGATCGATCAGGACTTCGGCCGGCGACAGGCGGGCCAGCCACGAGGCGAGGTCGCGTTCGCCGCATTGCGTCAGTCCGATCTGCCCCTGGGTCATCGAGAGCCAGGCCAGGCCGAAGGTCTTGCCCTGTGTCGCGATGGACAACAGGATCGAGTCCTGCTTGTCGGCGAGCAGTTCCGATTCCGTGACGGTGCCCGGCGTGGCGACGCGCATCACCTTGCGCTCGACCGGCCCCTTGGTGGCGCCGACTTCGCCGGTCTGCTCCGCGATCGCGACGGACTCGCCGAGTTTGAGCAGCTTGGCAAGGTAGGAGTCCAGCGAGTGCACCGGCACGCCGGCCATGACGACCGGCTCGCCACCGCTCTGGCCGCGGGTGGTCAGCGTGACGTCCAGCAGCGCGTTCGCCTTGCGCGCGTCGTCGAAGAAGACCTCGTAGAAGTCCCCCATCCGGTAGAAGAGCAGCGTGTCCGGATGCTCGGCCTTGAGGCCGAAATACTGCTGCATCATCGGCGTGTGGTGGCTGAAATCGGCAGGCGCGGCGCTGGTCATCGGGAGCGGTGGGAGCGGTGTAGACGGGAAATGGACAACGCCCTCGGGCGGAGGGCGCTGGGGTGTCTGGTTGGAGGACGAGTGTAGGGCATGGCCGTCCATGATCGGGCGCTCCGGGCTCATTGGTAGAGGCGGTGTTCGGGATCCAGCCAGACGATGTAGAAGACATCCTCCACCAGGATCCCGTGCACGCGGCCGTGTTCGTTCGCTGTCAGTTGGAACTGCCAGGCTCCGTAGTTCTGCATTCCGCTTGGGAGGTGCGAGAACCCTCGCTGCTCCGTTGTCTCGGACCAGTCAACGGGATGAATTCGCAGGGCGCGGTTTCGATTGCGTCGAAATTCGTCGGGCCTCATGGACGAGAGCCCTTGCAGGCGGCTCAACAGGCGCGACAGGTAGGACTCTGCATCGGCGACCTTGTCGTGATCAAACTTGTCAGTGGCGTGCAGAAGCCGGAACGAAAAGTGAAGCAGGCCGTCAGGGAGTGCTCCGGATGCCGGATGCGGCGGCGCGTGAGAAGCGCCTCCATGCTTGTGTCGATTCATGCTTGAGCCTCCTTCATTGCTGCGGACTCGGCCTTGAAGAACTTCGCCATCGATGCGTGCGTGATCTCCTCGTTGCAGGGGTCGATGAGGTCCAGGCCCCTGCGCGCTGTCTGCCACGGCGGCTCGTGATGGGTGCGGTACTCCAGCGACCATCCAGTGTCGAATCCATAGAGGTCAAGGACCCTTTCCATCACGCCGATCAGCCGATCCGGGAGGCCTTCGGGTTCTGCGGTTTCTTCGGTGATGGGCCGCCACGTGTAAGACGAATAACGATCGAAGACCGCCGGACAGACGGGGCCAGAGAAGCAGGCTTCGAGCCGCTCGGGGAAGGCGGGTTCGTCGAACTCCGCCAAGTGCCAGCCCTGGACGTAGTAGAGGAGTTTCTGCAGCTTGTAGTTGTTGATCGGATCGCGCTTCCACTCGAAGAAGTGGAGAAAGTAGGCGGCAACGGCTTGGGCGGAGATGGGTGGCGTGGTCATGGCGTTGTGGCGAGCGATGTCCGTGGTCGGATGAAGCCATGCTAGGTCTGCGCCGACATGTCGTGCTTCAACCGTTCGCGCCAAAAACGACAAAGCCCTCCAAGGGGAGGGCTCTGTTTGATCGGCGTCAATGACGCCGCGGATCGCCGGGAAGGCCGATGGAATCAGGCCTCTGCGCCGCCGTCGTTCTTCTTGATGCGCACCGGCGCACGCTTCTTCGGCGCGTCGGTTCCCCCTTCGGTGGTGGCCGCGGCCTTCTTCTTGGGGGCCGCCTTGTCGGTCGGCGCTCCGCCGGCCGCCGCTTCTGCATCGGCGTCCAGCGCGTCCTGCGTGATCACGCGGGTGTAGGGTGCCAGGATCTGGACCAGCGGGCCGTAGATGCGCGGCGTGCCGGCGACGATCTCGCGCTGGTGCAGGAAGTCCGGCTCGCCGGTGAAGTTGCCCACCAGACCGCCCGCTTCCTGGATGATCAGCGAACCGGCGGCCACGTCCCACGGGTGCAGGCCGGTCTCGAAGAAGCCGTCGTAATGGCCGGCGGCCACGTAGCACAGGTCCAGTGCCGCAGCGCCCGGACGGCGCACGCCGGCGACCTCGGTCATCACTTCCTCGAACATCTTCAGGTAGCGCTTGAAGTTGTCGCCGCGGCGGAACGGGAAGCCCGTGCCGATCAGCGCGTCGCTCATGCGGGTGCGCTTGCTCACGCGGATGCGCTTGTCGTTCAGGTAGGCGCCGCGGCCCTTGGTCGCGTAGAACAGGTCGTTGCGGGTCGGGTCGTAGACAACGGCCTGCTGCACGATGTTGCGGTGCGCCAGCGCGATCGACACGCAGTAGAACGGCAGGCCGTGGATGAAGTTGGTCGTGCCGTCCAGCGGGTCGATGATCCACTGGTACTCGGAATGCTTCGCGCCGTATTCGCGGCCGGATTCTTCGGCCAGGATGCCGTGGTCGGGGTAGGCCTGCAGCAGCGTCTCGATGATCGCCTGCTCGGCGGCCTGGTCCACTTCGGTCACGAAGTCGTTGGGCGACTTGGTGTTGATCTTCAGGATGTCCAGGTCCATCGACGCGCGGTTGATGATCGCGCCGGCGGTACGCGCCGCCTTGATGGCGACGTTGAGCATGGGATGGTGAGCGGCTTGCGTCATGCGGGACGGTTCCTGTGGGAAGTGGACTGGCGAAAGGAAAGAGCGGGCGTCGGATCTCAGGGCGAATTGAATCGCGGGAGAGGGGCCGGCGCGGATAATCTGCCATTTTGACACAGACTCGTGGTTTCCCCTATGCCCCCGGCTGACTCCGGCACGACCGCTCTCTCTCCGACGTCGGATCCGACACGTTTCGTGCTGATCGAGACCAGCCACCCCGGCAACGTCGGCTCCACCGCGCGGGCGATGAAGGTGATGGGCTTCCGCGACCTGGTGCTGGTGCGGCCCCGCTTCGCCGACGTGCTGAGCCAGGAGGAGACCGTGGCGATGGCCAGCGGCGCCGCCGACATCCTGGCGCGTGCGCGCATCGTGGACCGTGTCGAGGACGCGCTCGACGGTTGCACCTTCGTCTGCGCCACGGCGATGACGCCGCGGGACTTCGGGCCGCCGACGCGCGAGCCCAGGGCCCTCTTTTCCGAATTGGCGACGGGCGAGCCGACCCCCATCAGGTGGCCTTCCTTTTGGATCCGAGCGCTACGGCATGAGCAACGAGGATGTCTACCGCGCGCATGCCGTGCTGTCGATCCCGACGCATCCGGACTACGGCTCGCTGAACCTCGCGCAAGCGGTGCAGCTGGTGTCCTATGACTGGCGCCAGGCGCTGGGCGGCTTCGCGGTGGAGGCACGCACCGCCGATCCGCAGCTCGCCGACGCGCAGGCGGTGCAAGGCCTGCTGACGCATCTGGAAAGCAGCCTGGTCCACCTCGGTTACCTCGACCCGGCCTCGCCCAAGAAGCTGATGCCGCGTCTGAACCAGCTCTTCAATCGCGCCGGGCTGACGAAGGAAGAGATCCACATCCTGCGCGGCATCGCCCGTGCGATCGAGAAGACCCACCCCGCCGCCGGCACGCCCCCGCACTCGGGGGAGACGAGTAGTCCAGGACGTGGCGCCCGCGCGGCAGGCCAGTAAGCCTGCGCCGGGCAAGGTCGGGACCCGCCGCTAAACTGGCCGACCCTCAGCTCCAGCCCCTCGCGGGCTGCCATCGGGTCCCCCCACCATGTTCCAGCGTCTTCGCGAAGACATCGCCTGCATCCTCGAACGCGACCCCGCCGCCCGCTCGGCCTGGGAGGTGCTGACCTGTTACCCGGGTCTGCACGCGCTGGTGATGCATCGCTGTGCGCACTGGTTCTGGTTGCGTGGTTTCCGCTGGCTGGGGCGCTTCACGTCCCACATCGGCCGCTTCCTGACCGGCATCGAGATCCACCCCGGCGCGACCATCGGCCGGCGTGTGTTCATCGACCACGGCATGGGCGTCGTCATCGGCGAGATGACCGAGATCGGCGACGAGGTCACCATCTATCAAGGCGTGACCCTGGGCGGCACCTCGCTGGTGAAGGGCGCCAAGCGGCACCCGACGCTGGAGCGCGGCGTCATCGTCGGTGCGAACGCCTGCATCCTCGGCGGCTTCACGGTCGGGGAGGGCGCGCGCGTCGGCTCCGGCGCGGTGGTGACCAAGCCGGTGCCCCCCGGTGCGACGGCGGTCGGAAACCCGGCCCGTGTCATCGAGGCCAAGCTCGACGCCAGACGTGAGGAAGCGGCGGCGCGGATGGGCTTCTCGGCCTACGGCGTGACGCAGGGCGACGACCCGGTGGCGCTGGCCATGAAGGGCCTGATCGACAATGCCGCCACGCAGGAGCACCAGATCGCACTGCTCTGGCAGGCGATCGCGAAGCTGTCCGAGCAGGAGCAGACCGATTGCGTGCCGCAAGGTGCGCAGCAGGGCGAGCACTTCGATGCGGCGGAGCTGTCGCGGCTGGTGAAGTGATCGACGGTCAGCGCCGCTGATCCCCGTCCGTTCCGGAGGGAAATGCAGAAGGGCGCCGATGGCGCCCTTCGTTCTTTCGAGATCCCCCATCGAGGGGCTCCGCAGCGATCAGTGATGGTGCCCGTGCGCGCCGTGCGCGTGACCGTGCTCGATCTCTTCCTGCGACGCGGCGCGGACGTCGGTGACCTTGACGCTGATCTTCAGGTGCTGGCCGGCCAGCGGGTGGTTGCCGTCCAGGTGAACGGTGTCGCCCTTGACCTTCACGACGGTGAAGACGTGGAAGCCGTCGTCGGCCGCCGGTTCTTCCTCGCCGTCCTTGGCCTGGCGGATCTGGATCTGGCCGCCGACCTTCACGCCGGGCGGGAAGTCCTTCTTCGGGATCGTGATCAGCAGGCTCTCGTCGCGCTCGCCGAAGCCGGTCTCGGGCGTCAGCTCGATCGTCGTGGCGAAGCCCTTTTCCTGGCCTTCCAGCGCGGCTTCGACGACGGGCAGCGTGTTGCCGTAGCCGCCGATCAGCAGCGCCATCGGCTCGTCGGTCTTCTCGATGATCTGGCCGAGCTTGTTCGCGACCTTCAGTTCGACGGTGGCGATGGTGTCCTTGGTGATCTTCATGGGTGTTGCTTCGGGGTTGCGTCTGTGGAGGCCTCTCGTGGAGGCCGCAGGGGTGGTCAGCCCGGGCGCTTCGGCCGTTGGGCGGTCTTGGGGCGGAACGCGGCGCAGACCGCGTCGCGTGTCTCGAGGTAGGGGCCGCCGATCAGGTCGATGCAGTACGGCACGGCGGCGAAGATGCCGCTGGCGGCCTCGTGGCCGGCCAGCGTCTCGGCGATCGCCTTGGGCTGGCCGGGCAGGTTGATGATCAGCGCCTGGCCGCGGATCACCGCGACCTGGCGCGACAGGATCGCGGTCGGCACGAAGCGCAGCGAGATCTGCCGCATCTGCTCGCCGAAGCCCGGCATCACGCGGTCGGCGACGTCCATCGTCGCCTCGGGCGTGACGTCGCGGATCGCGGGGCCGGTGCCGCCGGTGGTCAGCACGAGGTGGCAGCCGGTCTCGTCGACGAGCTCGCGCAAGGTCTTCGCGATGAGCTCGCGCTCGTCGGGGATCAGCCGCGGCTGGAACTCGATCGGATTGATCAGCGCCGAGCGCAGCCAGTCCTGCAGCGCCGGGAGGCCCTTGTCCTCGTAGACGCCGCTGGAGGCGCGGTCGCTGATCGACACGATCCCGATGCGGACCGGTTCCGGCGGAGGCAAACCCGCGCCGTTGTCCGACGGGGCCGCCTGCTCACTCATCGTCGTCCTCGTCGGAGGCATCCGCGTCCTCGTTGGCCGGGGCGCTGTCCTTGCCGGCGAGCACATGGCCCTTCACGAACTGGAACAGCTCGCGCCAGGCGCGGCCGTTGCGCTGCTCGGGCGCCTGCGCGCGGTCCTTGCGGGCGGCGCGGATCAGGCTGCGCAGCTGCTGGGTGTCGACCTCGTCGAAGCTGTCGATGAAGCCCTGCAATGCGCTGTCTTCCTCGACCAGTCGCACGCGCCAGCGTTCGGCCTGGTGCAGCTCCAGCGAGTCCTGCGCGCGGCCGAGCTTGAACTCGGCGACGGCCTGGCGGATCGGCTCGGGATCGACCTGGCGCATCAGCTTCCCGATCAGCTGCAGGTGGCGCTTCTTGCCGCTGCGGGCGGTGCCGGCGACGATGCGGCGGCCTTCCTTGATCGCGTCGAGCAGCGATTCGGGCAGGTCGAGCGCGGCCACGCGCTTCTCGGGCAGCGTGAGCAGCTCTTCGCCCAGCGCCTGCAGCGCATCCATGTCGCGCTTGAGCTGGCTTTTGCTGGGGCGGTCGTCTTCGAGGTCGTCGAAGTCCGCGCGGTCGTCGTGGTCGTCGTGGTCGGCGTTCATGAGAGGGGAAAGCGAGAAGCCCCGACCGGGAGGGCGGGGCACAGCGACCGTATGATAGTCGCCACCCCGCCGCGGCCTCGGATTCCCCCAGGCCGCGCTGCTTTCAAAGAGACCGCATTCATGAGTCAAGCCGAGCAAGGATTCGCCTACAGCCAGGATCATTTCCGCCAGTTGATCGAGGACGTCCTGGCCGAAGCCAAACACCAGGGCGCCAGCGAGGCCGGCGCGGAAGTGTCCGAGGGCAGCGGCATGTCGGTGTCGGTGCGGCGCGGCCAGCTCGAGAACGTCGAGCGCAACCGCGACAAGTCGCTGGGCATCTCGGTCTACCTGGGCCAGCGCAGAGGCAACGCGAGCACCTCGGACTTCTCGCCGCAGGCGCTGAAGGACACGGTCAGGGCGGCCTACGACATCGCGCGCTTCACGGCCGAGGACGAGTTCGCCGGCCTGCCGGACGAGCAGGACCTGTCGCTCGACGAAGCGGCGCGGCCGTCGCTGGACCTGTTCCATCCGTGGGCGATCACCGCCGAGCAGGCCGCCGAGCTGGCGCTGCGCTGCGAGGACGCGGCGCTGAAGACGGACCCGCGCATCACCAACTCGGAAGGCGCGGCGGTCTCGGCGCAGCAGTCGCACTTCTATTCGGGCAACTCGCGCGGCTTCCGCGGCGGCTATGCGAGTTCGCGGCACTCGGTGTCGGTGGCCCCGATCGCCGGACGCGGCGCGGGCATGGAACGCGACGCCTGGTACAGCTCGATGCGCGACGCGGCGGACCTGTCCTCCGCCGAAACCATCGGCCGCTATGCCGCCGAGCGCGCGCTGGCGCGGCTCAAGGGCCGCAAGGTCAAGACGGCCAGCGTGCCGGTGCTGTTCGAGGCCCCGGTCGCCGCCGGGCTGCTGGGCGCGCTGGTGCAGGCGACCAGCGGCGGAGCGCTCTACCGCCGCGCGAGCTTCCTGCTCGACAGCCTGGACCAGCAGATCCTGTCGCCGCACGTGGAGGTCGTCGAGGATCCGCACATCGTCAAGGGCAAGGGCAGCTCGCCCTTCGACGACGAGGGCGTGGTGACGAAGGCGCGCACCGTGGTCGACGCGGGCGTGCTCAAGGGCTACTTCCTGTCGACCTACTCGGCGCGCAAGCTGGGCCTGCGCACGACGGGCCATGCGGGCGGCTCCCACAACCTGACGATGCGCAGCAAGGCGACGGCACCCGGCGACGACCTGCCGACGATGCTGCGGCGCCTGGGCACCGGCCTGTTCGTCACCGAGCTGATGGGGCAGGGCGTCAACTACGTGACGGGCGACTACTCGCGCGGCGCGAGCGGCTACTGGGTCGAGAACGGCGTCATCGCCTTCCCGGTCAACGAGATCACGATCGCCGGCAACGTCAAGGAGATGTTCAAGCAGATCGTGGGCATCGGCGCAGACACGTACACGCTGGGCAGCAAGACGGTGGGCTCAATCCTGCTGGAGAACATGAAGCTCGCCGGCGCGTGATCGCCGACTGACCTCGACCGATCTCCGATGAAGCGGCGCCTTGGGCGCCGCTTCGCTTTGGGGAGCTCTCCGGGGTTGTCAGGTTGACGCCAGCCGTGCGGTGGTTAATCCTCTTTTCGCTCGGGCCTCGGCTCGGAAGGTGCCCGTGATGCGGCGCCGATACCAACGAAAATTGGAGACTTCATGGAGCGTCGTTCGTTCGTCAAGAATGCCGGCCTGGCCGGCGTGCTGGCCGCGGGTGCGGCACCGGCCATCGTGCATGCGCAGGCCAACATCCGGTGGCGGATGGCGTCGAGCTTCCCCAAGCAGCTCGACACGATCTACGGCGGTGGCGAGGTCTTCGCCAAGAAGGTCAGCGAGCTCAGCGGCGGCAAGTTCCAGATCAGCGTGCATGCGGGCGGCGAGCTGATGCCGGCCTTCGGCGTGGTCGACGGCGTGCAGAACGCGACGGTCGAGATCGCGCACACGGTGCCGTACTACTTCTTCGGCAAGGACGAGACCTTCGCGATCGGCGCGTCCATCCCGTTCGGACTGAACTCGCGGCAGATGACGGCGTGGACCTTCCACGGCAACGGTCTGAAGCTGATGCGTGAGTTCTACCGGAACTACAACATCATCAACTTCCCCGGCGGCAACACCGGCGCGCAGATGGCGGGCTGGTACCGCAAGGAGATCAAGTCTGCGGCGGACTTCAAGGGCCTGAAGTTCCGCATCGGCGGCTTCGCGGGCCGGGTGATCGAGCGCATGGGCGGCGTGCCGCAGAACCTGCCGGGCGGGGAGCTGTATTCCGCGCTGGAGAAGGGCACGATCGACGCGGCGGAATGGGTGGGCCCGTACGACGACCTGAAGCTGGGCTTCAACAAGGTCGCGCCGTTCTACTACTACCCCGGCTGGTGGGAGGGCGGCCCGCAGGTCGACTTCTTCATCAACACCAAGGCCTATGAAGGACTGTCGCCCGAGTACAAGGCGATCGTCGAGGCGGCGTCCGCGTACGTGCATGTGGACATGCAGGCCAAGTACGACGTGCTGAATCCGCAGGCGCTCAAGCAGCTGGTGGCGGCCAAGACCAAGCTGATGCGCTTCCCGAAGGACACCATGGACCTGGCGTTCAAGGAGTCGATGGCGCTGTACAGCGAGCTGTCGGCGAAGAATCCGAACTGGAAGAAGGTCTACGAGGATTACGCCAACTTCCGGCGTGACCAGAACCTGTGGTTCCGCTTCGCGGAAGCGGGCTTCGACGACTTCATGCAGTCGCAGCGGTTCTGATCGGGATCGAACTTCGGAACGACGGCAGCACCGTCTTCCGCTGACCGCGGGCCGCGCTTCGACAAGGGGCGCGGCCCGTTTCTCTTGCGACTTGCCTCTGGCCCGAGGCCATCGTCCGTGGCGTCACAATCCGTCCTGGATCAATCGGCATCAGGATGACTTCATGAATCAGGAAACGCAGTCGCTCGAAGCGCTCCTCAAGGCCCTTCGTGTGCTGCTCATGGCGTTGTTGACGCTGGTCGTCATCGCCGTGATCTGCTTTCGCCTCTTCGCGTACACGTTCGTGGGCTCGCTGACGGTCTGGACGGCCATGCCTGCGATCGTGCTGGTGGGGTTGCTGATCATGCTGCGTCTGTCTCAGGCGGTTCGCCGCGTCGGCGCGATGCTGCTCCTGGTGCTCTATGCGCTCAGCATCTTCTTCTTCGGCTGGCGCCATGTCATGGAGCTGTACGCGTCTGACGGTCCATTCGCCTTCGATCTCTTCGAGGCGGTGTTGATCGTCCTGCTGGCCGTGCCGAGTCTGGTCCGTCCGAGAGCCACTTTCTGAAATCGTCCGGGCACCGCGCCCCCACCCATCAGTAGGCCGCCTTCAGGACGAATCGTTCGCACGCAAGACCCGGCACTGACCTTCATCGCAGTGATGCGCGGAGGTCGATGTGGTCGTGTATGTCGCGCGCCGGTTTCGCAGGTGGATGCGAGATCAAGGATTGAAAGACGGTGATCTTTGTCGAGCCGTCAGGGAAATGACTCAGGGCTTGATTGACGCAAACCTCGGTGGCGCGTTGTTCAAGAAGCGCATTACCCGAAACGGTCAAGGAAAGCGTGGCGGTTTTCGGACGATTGTGGCCAAACCGGAATTCGAGACCTGGCTCTTCGTTTACGGTTTCGCCAAGAGCGATCTAGGAAACATCAGCGCAGCGAAAGAGCTGTTTCGTCCTCGTAGGCAGCGGGCGCTTCGCGCAGCAGGTCTCCGTCGTTGATGCACGACCTTGTTTACGGGGGCGCTCATTCGCATCGTCCCGTTTGCCAGTTCGGCGAACTCTCCGGAATGGGCTTGATCCGTCGTTCTGCACCGGCGCCAACGATGCAGAACTTCGCGTCGTAACCTCGCGTGGGGTCGGAGCGGTCCGAGGGTTTCACGTTGAGAGACACGTAGTAGACCTTGCCGTCTCGCAACTCGCTCACCGGTTCCGAAGTGCCGCCTTCCAGCGCCTGGCCGTATGCGAGGCACGAGAACGACAAGACAGGCAGCCCACCCACCGTGCGGAAATGCATCGCCCACATCTTGCGGTTGGATTGCTCCGCGTCATCGGCGACCGAGATCGCTTGCAGGCGAGCGGCAGGATCGCGCTTCGCCTCCTTGGCGGGCACGGCGAAACAGGGACGGCCGTCTTCCAGCAGCTTCACCTCTGCCGTGCCCATGACGGATGTGGCCCCGGAGGGGATCGACAGGCATAACAGCGCGCTGGCGCCAATCGTCTTGTGAAAGGTCGCTACGGCTCGTGAGCCCCTTGAGAAATTCACCGAGCGCTGCCCCTCAATCCCCGCCGGCCTTGCGACCCAGCGCGACCTGGATCGCGCGCGTCAGCGCCGCCAGCTCGATCGGCTTGGCGACGTAGCCCTGGAATCCGGCGGAGAGGCCTTCCTGGCGATCCGCGACCATCGCGAACGCCGTCAGCGCCACTGCCGGCAACTGCTCCGGGCTACCTCCCGGCAACTGCCGCACCGCGCGGATCAGCGAGCGCCCGTCCATCTCGGGCATCCCGATGTCGGACACCAGCAGGTCGTAGTGCTCCTCGCCCTCCTCGAGCCGCGACAGCACCTCCGCCGCGCTCGTCGCCACGCTGACCTTCGCGCCCAGGCGGCTCAATGCCACCTGACCGACCTCGCGCGCGTCCTCCTCGTCGTCGACGAGCAGCACCCGCACGCCCGACAGCGTGTCGTCCGACAGCTCGACCGGCTCGGCGCACGGCGGTGGCGCCAGCGCCTGGTCCTTCAGCATCGGCAGGCGCAGCTCGAAGACCGCGCCGCCGCCCGGGCCCGGGCTGTCCGCGCTGATGCGGCCCTGATGCAGCTCCGCGATCGCGCGCGCGATCGCCAGCCCCAGGCCGAGGCCGCCGACCTTGCGCGTCTTGGACCCGTCCTCCTGCCGCAGCCGGTCGAAGACGAAGGGCAGGAACTCCGGCGAGATGCCGCGCCCCGTGTCCCGCACGCGCAGCAGCGCGCAGCCGTCCTCGACCTCCACATGCACGTCGACGCTGCCCGCGCTCTCGGTGAACTTGAGGGCGTTGCCGATCAGGTTCGTGAGCACCTGCGAGAGGCGTTGCGCGTCGCCCGAGATCCATACCGGCCGCGCCGCATGACAGTTCAGCGCGACGCCCTTGCCCTGCGCCTCATGCAACGCCGCCAGCACCGAATCCGACGCCAGCGCCGACAGGTCCATCGGCGTCGTCTGCAGCATGAGCTTGCCCGCGACCACCGCGCTCATGTCGAGCAGGTCGTTGATCATCCGCGCCTGCAGCTGCGCGTTGCGCCGGATCACCGTCGACGCCTTGCCCAGCAGCGGATGCGCGTCGGAGAAGTTGGTCAGGATGTCCGCCCACCCCGTGATCGCGCTCAGCGGCGAACGCAGCTCGTGCGACAGCACCGCCAGGAACTGGTCCTTGAGCTCGTTGGCGCGCTCCGCCTCTTCCTTGCCCTGACGCAGCGCCTGCTGCGCCTCGTAGGCCGGCGTCGAGTCCTTGATGATCTTGGAGAAGCCCGTCGTGACGCCCGTCGCACTGAACAGCGGCGTCACCACGCCCTCGGCGCGCAGCCGCGTGCCGTCCTGCCGCATCAGCCAGCGGTCGTCGCGCGCCGCGCCCTGTGTCAGCGCCAGCGCGAGCTCGTTCTCCAGCACGCCGGCCGCGCGGTCCTCCGGCGTCAGCAGGACCTCGGCCGACATGCCGCGCACGGCCTCCAGCGCGTGGCCGAAGATCGTCCCCGCCGCGCGGTTCCAGTCGCGGATGCGGCCCTCGGTGTCCAGCAGGATCACCGCATGGTCCTGCAGCGAATCGACGACCCGCGCGTACAGCGCGTCGGCCTCGCGCAGCTGCGCCTCGACCTGGATCTGCGCCTCGCGCTGACGCACCTCGCGCAGCGCGCGGTCGATCGCGACCGGCAGCCGCGTCAGCCGGCCCTTCATCACGTAGTCGGTGGCGCCGCGCTTGAGCAGCTCCACCGTGTTCTCCTCGCCGATCACGCCCGACACGAAGATGAACGGCGTGCCCGGCACCAGCCGCTGCGCGAGTGTCAGCGCCTCCGCGCCGGTGAAGCCCGGCAACTGGTAGTCCGACAGGATCAGGTCGAAGCGCTGCGTCTCCAGCGCGCCCAGCAACTGGGCCTCGTCCTTCACCCAGGTCACCCGCGCGCGCGGATGCGTCGTCTCCAGCGACGCGAGCAGCAGCTCGGCGTCGAAGGTCGAGTCCTCCAGCAGCAGGATCTCCAGCGGCGGCGAACCCGCGTCGCTGGGCGGCGGTGACGATTCAGTCATGGTTCATTCGTAGCGGCGCGTGGCGCGCAGCGATCCGGGCGGCGGCTCGTTGAGCACGGCCCAGAACACACCCAGGTCCGCGATCGCCGCGACGAACTGCTTGAACTCCACCGGCTTGACGACATACGCGTTCACGCCCAGCTCGTAGCTGTGGACCACGTCCGACTCGGTCTGCGACGAGGTCAGCATCACCACGGGGATGCTCTTCAGGTTCGCCGTGGCCCGCACGGCTTTCAGTACCTCCAGCCCGTTGACCTTCGGCAGCTTCAGGTCCAGCAGGATCACCGCCGGATTGCCCTCGGCGCGGTCCGCGTGCACGCCTTCGCGGTTCAGGTAGTCCAGCGCCTCGGCGCCGTCGCGCACGATGATCACCTCGTTGGCGAGCTGGCTGCGTTCCAGCGCGACCAGCGTCAGTTCGAGGTCGCGGGCGTCGTCTTCAACAAGCAGGATGGGCTTGAGCATGGCGTTCGGGGTCTTCGGGTCAGAAAAGGGAGGTGTCGGTCCGCGCGGGCCGCTCGGAAGCGCTCGCGGTGGGACCGGCAGGGGGAGGGCGCCGGGAGCGGCGGGGAGGAACCGGAAGCGACGCCGGAGGATGCGCCGGCAGACGCGCTGGCAGATGCGCTGGAGGATTCGGCGGACAAGGCCTCGTACATCGCGCGCGTCGGCAGCGTGAAGCGGAAGCGCGCGCCGCGGTCGGCCTCGCCCCAGGCGTCGACCTGGCCGCCGTGCCGCTCGACGATGCGTCGCACGCTGGCCAGTCCGATGCCGGTGCCTTCGAAGGCCTCGGTCTGGTGCAGTCGCTGGAACACGCCGAACAGCTTGTTCACGTACTTCATCTGGAAACCGACGCCGTTGTCCGAGATGCTCAGGCCGACGCCTTCGTCGCTGTCGATGCCGGCGATCTCGATGCGCGCGGGATCGCGCGGCCGCGTGTACTTGACGGCGTTGGACACCAGGTTGCGGATGGCCACCTGCAGCAGCACCGGGTCGCCCCACAGCCGCGGCAGCGGGCGTTGCACCGCCCACTCGATGCGGCGCTCTTTGTTCAGCGTGGTCTGCTCCGCGATCAGGTCGTCGATCAGGTGCTCGGTGTTGAGCGAGCTGGGCTTGATCGCCGAGCGCCCCATCCGCGAGAAGTCCAGCAGTGCGTCCACCAGTTGGCCGGCGTGCGCGGAGGCTTCCTTCACGTGCGCGAGGTAGCGGCGTGAGCGCTCGGACAACGCCCCACCTTCCATCTCCAGCACCAGATCGACGAAGCCCGCGATGTGGCGCATCGGCGCGCGCAGGTCGTGCGACACGGTGTAGGAGAAGGCTTCCAGTTCCTTGTTGACGCGGCCCAGCTCCATCGCGACTTCGGCCATTTCCTCGGCGCGGCGCAGCACGATGCCGATCAGGGCCTGACGCAGTTCCTGCACCGCGTGAACCTCGCCCTGGGTCCACGGCAGCGACCGGCCGCCGACCTGCTGCTTCCAGCTCGCGAAGCTGCGGCGCGGATGCAGGCGCGAGTCCTGGCCGGTCGCCGATTCCTTGCGCGGATCGCCGGCCCAGACGATGGTCTGGACGATCTCGGGTCGGAACCAGACGATGTGGTGCCGGTGCAGCTTGGAGATGGAGATCGCCAACAGTCCGGCCGTCGGCCCCAGCGCCTGCGCCGCGGAGGTGTCCAGCGACTCGCCCAGCGACGACGCCTCCACCGGCAGCCGGTCGCTGTGCCAGACCTCGTCGATGCGGTTGCCCAGCCATTGGCCGAGCGCCAGCAGCGTCGGGTGGTCCGGCGTTTCCCCGACGGCCCAGCAGGTGTCGTTGAGGATCACCGCCGCACCCGTCGCGCGCGCCAGGCGCAGCAGCGGACCGGGTTCTTCGATCAGGCGTTGAAGCGTGGCGTCGCTGTCCGACAGATGCGACACGATCGCCAGCGTCAATTGCCGCAGCCGCAGCTGCTCGGTGACCTGCTCGTTCTCTTCCTTGGCCTCGATCTGCAGCGACAGCAGCTGCCCCAGATGCTCGCAGGCCATGCGCGTCTGCCAGGACAGCTGGCGCGGGTCGTGGTCATGGCAGGACACCAGGCCCCACAGCTTGCCGCCGACGATGATGGACACCGACATCGACGCCAGCGTCCGCATGTTGCGCATGTACTCGAGATGCACCGGCGACACGCTGCGCAACGCGGCCTGCGACAGGTCCAGCGCCGTGCCGTCGCGTCCGTCGACGAAGCGCACCGGCACCGGCTCGTAGTGCGCGTCGGCGATCAGCCGGATGTGGTTGATGCGGTAGAGCTCGCGCGCCTGCGGCGGGATGTCCGAGCCGGGGAAACGGTGGCCGGCATAGGCGTCGTAACCCGCGTCGATCGCCTCGGCCAGCACCTCGCCATGGCCGTCCGCGTCGAAGCGGTAGGCCAGGCAGCGGCCGAAGCCGGTCAGCCGCTTCATCTCCGCGACCACGACGCGGCAGAGCTCGGTCACCGCGGCGGTGCGCTGCATCATCGGCACCAGGTGGCGTGCCAGGCTGTAGATCGGCGCGCGGTTGCCGGCGTCCTCGGTATCGGATTCGAGTTCCAGGTAAGCCAGACCGCCGATGCGGTGGCCCGACACGTGCAGGCGGCGCTCGCCGAGCGTCAGCGAGCCGCAGGAGACGGGGCCTTCTCCGTCGACCAGCCCCTGGCGCACGCTGCTGACCGCGTCCAGCGCGCCTTCGATGCGCGCGGGCAGTGCGTCCGGCGCGGACGACAGCAGCGCCGACCAGTTCTCGCTGAACGCGACCAGGCTGCCGCTGCGCCAGTCGACGGCCGCCAGCCAGCCGTGCGGCTGGATCGCGCCGGGCACACGGATCGGCTCGCTCGCGCACTGCGCGATCTGCAGGTCCGTCGGGGAGGGCGCCAGCGCGTCGGTGTTCATGAGGACCTCGGCGGTGACGTGGACGCCGTCGGCGCATCGATCGGCCCGAAGGTGGCGATCAGCGCGCGGAAGGTGTCCACCGCCGCGTCGCAGGCGACGGCGCGGTCGGCTTCCTCAGCGCCGGCCTCGGCCTGGGCGAGCTGGCGGAACTCCCGCCACATCGCGCCGGTCCGGGTGCCGAAGCCGTGGAAGTAGGCCGTGCCGTGCTCGGGGTCAGGCCGTGCGCGGCCAGCAGCTTCGGCGTCAACACCTGGCCGCCGAGCGCCGAGCCCTCGATCACGTACAGCGATCCGATCGCCGCCGCCGGTGAGTCCAGCCGCAGCCCGTGCTGCGCCGCGAGGGCCGAGGCGCGCATCGCGTCGTCCGTGCCGTCCTCGGGCAGCGCCAGCGCGGTGAGGTCGCGCGCCGCGAACGGCGAGCGCACCCGGGCGTCGAACCAGGGGTGCAGGCGTTCGGGCAAGGCCTGGCGGACGCGCGGTTCCCAGAGTTGGAGGAACTCATGGAAGCCGCGCAGGATGCGGCCGTAGCGCATCAGCGGCATCGGTGCCTCCAGCCGGAGCAGCGCCTCGATGTCGTCGTGCAGCGGCCCCGTGCAGCGGCGCAGGCGGGGGAGCAGGTCGGTCTCGATCGTGGCGTCGGTCGTCGTCATGAAGCTGGAGAGGCAAGGCGGATGCGCAGCCCGGAACGGGCCCTTGCCGCAACCCCGTCCCGCGAAGGCGCGGATTATGGTCAGAAAGGCGCAGGGCAAACATCCGTCCTGCCCCCTACGGACGAGGGGTCCGACGCGTGTTCCAGATACCGGCAAGAATATCGGACCGTCCTTCAGAGGGAGGGCGATGGGGAAGGCACACCGATTGCCGAGTCTTCCCGATTCGCCTAATCGCACGTCCGTTGCGCGCCGTCTTCCGTTGCGCGCGTCGGCCTTCCTCAGTGGACCTCTTGCCGCAGGGTTTGCCATGCCTCCCCACGCCGTCATCGTCGACGACAACATCGAGTCCAGCGAAACGCTGGGCATCCTCCTTGAACTCGAGGGCTACAGCGCGGCCACTGCCGGGACCCTGCGCGAGGCGCGTCAGCGCATCGCCGAGCACCGGCCCGACGTGCTGATCCTGGACCGGGCGCTGCCGGACGGGCAGGGGATGGACTTCCTGACCGAGGCGCTGCTGCAGGGGCCGATGACGGTCGTGATGCTGACGGGGACGTCGGATCCGGGTGATGCCGCCGAGGCGATCCGTCGAGGCGCGAGCGCCTATCTGGTCAAGCCGGCGACGATCGATCAACTCAAGGAAGTTCTCGACCGGGCGTCGCACGGAACGAGCCAGGCGGCCTGAACGCCACCGCTGCCGCGGTACTCCCCCTCTCACACCTCGGTGCGCGGCCGCCTCAGTGCGGCGCTGCGTCGGTGTATGGGGGAAGGGTTTTCGCGGCGGAGCCGGGAAAATCTTTCTCCCATACGGACCCAGAGACGTCGAAGGAAAGAGGGCCCCCGTACTTCCACCTCAGCTGGCCCTCACCCCCACCCTTGTATGTAGCAAAGTACGCCCAGGCCGCCACAGGCCGATCCGCCCAGGGTAGGCGCTAAGGCGCGATGCCGAGGGAGAGCGAGGGTCGTGGCGGCCTACTTCGGTCGCCGTGACGGATAGCCCGAACGGTTGTGAGGTCCATCGAGGCCGTATCGAACACAAGGAAGGGCAACGTCATGAGCGACGAGATCTTTGTTGGCGTCGACGTTTGCAAGGCTTGGCTGGATACGGCCCAGGTCTGCAGTTCAACCACAGCCGTGCCAGGCGAGTTGACTGCGCGGGTGAACAACGATGAGGCTGGGCGGGCGGAGGTGGTGAATCAGCTCAAGCGACTGTCGCCGACGCTGGTGGTGCTGGAGGCCACCGGTGGCTTCGAGGCAGCGCTGGCCAGCGAGTTGTGCGCAGCAGGCGTCGCGGTGGCCGTGGTCAATCCCAAGCGGGTGCGCGACTTCGCTCGGGCGGCCGGCGTCCTTGCCAAGACGGACCGGCTGGACGCTCAGGTGTTGGCTGAGTTTGCCCATCGCATGCGCCCCCAGGTGTACGCGCTGCCTGACGAGACGCAGCAAGAGATCATCGAGTTGGTGGACCGACGAGCGCAGCTGGTGACCATGCGCGCGCAGGAGAAGAACCGCTTGGCCACGGTCAAGCACGTGGCGCGCACGAGCGTGCGACATCACATCGAGTGGCTGGACAAGCGGATCAAGGAGATCGACAAGGATCTGGACGGTCGCTTGAAGGACTCGACGATCTACCAGCCCAAGTACGAGCTGTTGGACAGCGTGCCGGGCATTGGCCGAGTCACGATCTCGATGCTGCTGGGACGCTTGCCTGAGTTGGGCAGCTTGGACCGTAAGCGCCTGGCGGCGCTGGTGGGGCTGGCGCCGATGGCCGACGACAGCGGCAGGCGGCGCGGCCAGCGCTACATCCAGGGCGGACGAGCAGACGTGCGCGCGGTGCTGTACATGGCCGCGCTCACCGCCAGGCGCTGCAACGGGCCGATCAAGGAGCTGTACTCGCGCCTACGCGCCTCAGGCAAGCCCTACAAGGTCGCCATGACCGCGTGCATGCGCAAGCTACTGATCATCCTCAACGCCATCCTCAAGTCCGGTGAGCCTTGGAGAAATCCCACCGTCGCTTGACACGGTTGCTCTCCCGCAAGCGGGAGAGGGAGTCGGAAGACCGAGCGCTCAGCGGAAATCGTCGAGCTGGATCCCGTGCCGGTGCAGCTTGTCGTAGAGCGTCTTGCGCGGCGTGCCGAGCAGCTCCATGGCTGCCGGCACCTTGCCGCCTGAGCGGCGCAGTGCCTGCTCGATGAGCGCCTTTTCCACCATCTCCATCTGGCGCGCCAGCGCCAGGTTGGGCACGGCCTGGATCGCCGCTGAGGAGTCGAGGTCGTCCAGCGCCAGCACGAAGCGGTCGGCCGCGTTGCGGATCTCGCGCACGTTGCCGGGCCAGTCGTGGGCCATCAGTTCGCGCAGCTTCTCGGGCGTCAGTTCCGGTGCCTCGCGCTCGTAGCGTTTGCAGGCCTGGGCGACGAAGTGCTCGAACAGCAGCGGGATGTCTTCGCGGCGCTCGCGCAGCGGCGGCAGCACCAGCGTGGCGATGTTGAGCCGGTAGTACAGGTCGCTGCGGAACTGTCCGCGCTCGCCCATCTCCTTGAGGTCGGCCTTGCTGGCCGCGATGAAGCGGACGTTGATGACCTGTTCCTCGTTGGAGCCGAGGCGCTCCACGCGGCGTTCCTGCAGCACGCGCAGCAGCTTGATCTGCAGCGCGACCGGCATGGTCTCGATCTCGTCGAGCAGCAGCGTGCCGCCGTTGGCGTGTTCGATCTTGCCGATGCGGCGCTTGCCCGCCGACGTGAACGCGCCGGACTCGTGGCCGAAGAGCTCGCTCTCGAACAGTGCCTCGGGCAGCCCGCCGCAGTTGATCGCGACGAAGTTGCGGTCGCGTCGCGGGCTCTGGTCGTGCAGGCAGCGCGCGACCAGCTCCTTGCCGGTGCCGGTCTCGCCCAGGATCATCACGTCGGCCGAGGTCGAGGCCAGGTTGAGCACCTGGCGCCGCAGCTGCTGCATCGCCCCCGACTTGCCGAGCAGCGCCGCCTCGATGCCGCTGGCCGCCGACAGCTGCGCGCGCAGCTCGTCGGCCGAATGGCGGATCAGACGCAGGTCCAGCGCGCGACGCGCCGTGTCCAGCAGCCGTTCCGGCGCGAAGGGCTTCTCGATGAAGTCGTAGGCGCCGTTGCGCATCGCCTGCACGGCCATGTTCACGTCGCCGTGCGCGGTGATCAGGATCACCGGGATCTGCGGATCGGTCGCCTGCACGTGCGCCAGCAGCGCGCGTCCGTCCATGCCGGGCAGCCGCACGTCGGTGATGACGATCACCTGCGCACCGGGCTGCACATGCGGCAGCGCCTCCTCGGCCGAGCGGCACGGCACCACGGCCAGCCCCTCGAGTTCCAGCGTCTGGGTCAGGCTGACCCGCACCGGCAGGTCGTCCTCGACGAACACGACCTTGTAGCCCTCAAACATACTGCCCCTCCTCGGCCTGCCAGGTGTCGACCTCCAGGTCGAACTCGAAACACATGCCATGGTCCAGGCGGTGCGCCCGCAGCGCGCCGCCGAACTCGTGGACGATCTTTGAAGAGATCACCAGCCCCAGCCCCAGGCCTTCGCCGGCGGGCTTGGTGGTGAAGAACGGCTCGAACAGCCGCGGCAGCAGCGATTCGCTGAGCCCCGGTCCGGTGTCCAGCACCTGCACGCGCACGCGCCGGCCGTCTTCCGCCGGCACGGCCGCGACGCGCAGCCGGCGCCGGTGGCCTTCGTGCGGCGGCTCCGACGCGATCGCGTCGATGCCGTTGGCCAGCAGGTTCACGAGCACCTGCTCCAGCCGGTTCGATTCGGCGCTCACCCTCAGTCCCGGCGGCACGTCGACCTCCACGGGCAGGTCCAGCTGACGCGTGCGGTGCTCCAGCAGCAGTCGCGCGTTGTTCACGCTCGCCAGCAGCGACACCGCCGTGCGCGAGGGCTCCGCCTTGCGGGCGAAGCTCTTGAGCTGGCGCGTGATCTGACCCATCCGCTCGACCATGTCGTCCATCGTCTGCAGGTTGTCCGCGACCGCTTGCGTGCGGCCGGCCTCCAGCAACCTCTGCGAATTCCGTGCCAGCGCGCGCAGCGCCGTCAGCGGCTGGTTCACTTCATGGGACAGGCCCGCCGACATCTGCCCCAGCACCGCCAGTTTGCTGGTCTGCAGCAGCTCGCCTTCGGCCTGCCGGCGCTGCGCGATCTGGTCGAGCAGTTCCTCGTTGGTCTGGCGGAGTTCCGCCGTGCGTTCGTCGACGATCAGCTCCAGCTGCGCGTGCGCGTTCTGCAATTCGGTCTTCGCGTGGAAGAGCTGCCGCAGCGCGCGCCGACGCGACGCGAGGTAGAGCAGCAGCATCCCGATCGCCGCGCCGAAGGCCGCGCCACTCCATGCGGCCAGGCGTGCCTGCCGCCGCACTTCCGACAGGTCGGACAGGGCGAGCAGGCGCACGCCCAGCGGCAGCAGCTGCCGCTCCTGCGCCAGCAGCGTCGTGCTGGCCGGCGCGGGCGCGCGCACCAGCAGGCTGTTGTAGGCTTCCAGCGCGCCGGGCAGGCCCAGGTCCGGCCCGATCCGCGGGTAGCGCGCGCTGGCCTGCAGCCGGTCGCGCTCCGACGAGTCGGCGCGGTTCAGCACGGCGTAGCGCCAGTCCTCGACCGAGCTCATGATCACCACGCCCTGGTCGTCCGAGACCAGGATGCGCTCGCCCTGCGAGCGCAGCCCGAGGTCGACCCAGGTCGACTCCAGCGGCGCCAGGTTGAGCTTCACGACGATGACGCCCTGCAGCTGCTGGTTGCGCCGCAGCGGATGCAGCAGGAAGAAGTTGGTCGAACCGCTGAGCCCCGCCTGGCCGGCGTCGGAGGCGAAGAAATGGTGGCGGTCCTGCTCGATCGCCTGCTGCAGCCGCAGCGGCGGCGTCAGCGGCTCGCTGGACGCGAGCACGCGACCTTCCGGGTCGGCGACGAAGATCTGCGTCGTCCCCGCCCGCACGTTGACCCGAGCCAGCAGCAGGCTGGCGGCCTTGCGCTGGGCCTCGTCGTCGGGATGTTCGATCAGCCGGGTCACCTCGCCGTCGATGGCCAGCAGGCTGGGCAGGTAGGCGTGGCGGCCGAGTTCCGTCTGCAGGTTGGACGCGTAAAGCTCGAGCCGCTCGGTCGCCAGCGCACTCAACTGGTCCAGACTCGCACGTTCGCTGAAGCGATGGCCCAGCAGCAGGCCCAGCAGCATCAGCACGCCGGTCAGGTAGAGGTAGAAGGTCGGCCGGCCGAGGAAGTACGCCAGCCGCTGGCGGGCCGAGGTGGGGGTGAAGGAGGAGGAGGCGACCGAGGGCATGGGAGGCGGAAAATCGACGCCCAGTGTGCCCAACTTGGCGCACGCCTTGCACCCGGCGCGGCGGCTTTTTTGTGACTGGCGAGGAATCGCCCGGCTGGCTAGGCGGTTTGTGCGGATTTCCGCACCTCGTTGCGTCGCCGAGACTCTGAACACAACGTCGACTCGTGCGCACGGATGTGGCCTTGTCGGTGAATACCCTTGAAACGCGGCGCTTGGCACGGGGTTGCACCCCGAAGCGCCGTCACGCGGTGCGAGCCGCGTCCAACTACATGCTGGGGCCTTATGGAGATACTTTTTCAGCAGATCATCAACGGCCTGGTGCTGGGGAGCATGTATGCCCTCGTCGCACTGGGTTACACGATGGTCTACGGCATCATCAACCTCATCAACTTCGCCCACGGCGACGTGCTGATGGTGGGGGCGCTCGTCAGCTGGACCGTGGTCACGGCGCTGGCGTCGCTGGGCCTGCCCGGCTGGGTGCTGATGCTGGCCGCGCTGGTGTGCGCGGTCGTGGTCTGCACGCTGCTCAACTACACGATCGAGAAGATCGCCTACCGGCCGCTGCGCAGCGCGCCCAGACTGGCGCCGCTGATCACCGCCATGGGCATGTCGCTGCTGCTGCAGACGCTGGCCATGATCATCTGGAAGCCGAACCCCAAGCCCTTCCCGCAGCTGCTGCCGGCTGACCCGATCCACATCGGCGGCGCCGTGATCACGGTGACGCAGATCGTGATCCTGGTGACCACGGTCGTGATCCTGGGCGGCCTGCTGTTCCTGGTGAATCACACCAAGATGGGCCGCGCGATGCGCGCTACCGCCGAGAACCCGCGCGTGGCCTCGCTGATGGGCGTGAAGCCCGATGCGGTGATCTCGCTGACCTTCATCATCGGCGCCGCGCTGGCCGCGGTCGCCGGCCTGATGTGGGCCGCCAACTACGGCACCGCGCAGCACACGATGGGCGTGCTGCCGGGCCTGAAGGCCTTCACGGCCGCGGTGGTGGGCGGCATCGGCAACCTGGCCGGCGCGATGGTCGGCGGGGTGCTGCTGGGCCTGATCGAGGCCATCGGCGCCGGCTACCTCGGCGACTGGACCGGCGGCGTGCTGGGCAGCCACTACTCCGACATCTTCGCCTTCATCGCGCTGATCCTGGTGCTGACCCTGCGGCCGTCCGGCCTGCTGGGCGAACGCGTCGCCGACCGCGCCTGAGGAGCCACACATGTTCCAGACCAAATCCTCCAAGCTGATCACCTTCCTGATCGCCGGCGTGCTGCTGCTGGTGCTGCCGCTGTTCACGCAGCAGTTCGGCAACGGCCCGGTCCGCATCATCGACCTGGCGCTGCTGTACGTGCTGCTGGCCCTGGGCCTGAACATCGTGGTCGGCTACGCCGGCCTGCTGGACCTGGGCTACGTCGCGTTCTACGCGGTGGGGGCCTATCTGTTCGCGCTGCTCAACAGCCCGCACCTGTCGGAGAACTTCGAGCACATCGCCGCGGCCTTCCCCAACGGGCTGCACCTGCCGCTGCTGCTGGCGATCGCGCTGGCGGCGCTGCTGGCCGGCCTGTTCGGCGTGCTGCTGGGCGCGCCGACGCTGAAGCTGCGCGGCGACTACCTGGCCATCGTGACGCTGGGCTTCGGCGAGATCATCCGGGTGTTCCTGAACAACATGGAATATCCGCTGAACATCACCAACGGCCCGCGCGGCATCGGCCAGATCGACGGCGTGCACTTCCTGGGCTTCGAGTTCAGCCAGAACCACGACATCCTGGGCTTCACCATCAACTCGGTGTCGATGTACTACTACCTGTTCCTGGCGCTGGTGGTCGGCTCGGTGCTGGTCTGCTACCGGCTGGAGAACTCCCGCATCGGCCGCGCCTGGATGGCCATCCGCGAGGACGAGATCGCCGCCAAGGCCATGGGCATCAACACCCGCAACATGAAGCTGCTGGCCTTCGGCATGGGCGCGACCTTCGGCGGCGTGGCGGGCTCGATGTTCGGCGCGTTCCAGGGCTTCGTCTCGCCGGAATCGTTCAGCCTGCAGGAGTCGATCATGATCGTCGCCATGGTGGTGCTGGGCGGCATCGGCCACATCCCGGGCGTGATCCTGGGTGCGCTGCTGCTGGCCGCGCTGCCGGAAGTGCTGCGCTACGTCGCCGGCCCGCTGCAGCAGATGACCGACGGCCGCCTGGATGCGTCCATCCTGCGTCAGCTGCTGGTGGCGCTGGCCATGATCGTGATCATGTTGATGCGTCCGCGCGGCCTGTGGCCCTCGCCGGAACATGGCAAGTCCCGGCCCCTGCCGCCGGGGGCGCAGCCGCCCGCCAATGCCGGCAACGCCATCAACGCCTGAGCCGCGCCAGGAGCAAGAACCAATGACTGAAACCGTACTGAAAGTGGCCGGCGCCTCCAAGCGCTTCGGCGGTCTGCAGGCGCTGTCGGATGTGGGCATCGAGATCAAGAAGGGCCAGGTCTACGGCCTGATCGGTCCCAACGGCGCCGGCAAGACGACCTTCTTCAATGTGATCACCGGGCTGTACGTGCCCGACGGCGGCAGCTTCGAGCTGGGCGGCCAGGCCTACAAGCCGCAGGCGGTGCACCAGGTCGCCAAGACCGGCATCGCGCGGACCTTCCAGAACATCCGGCTGTTCGCCGACATGACGGCGCTGGAGAACGTGATGGTCGGGCGCCATGTGCGCACGCATTCGGGCCTGATCGGCGCGGTGCTGCGCACGCCGGGCTTCAAGAAGGAAGAGGCCGAGATCACCGCCCGCGCCCGCGAACTGCTCGAGTACGTCGGCATCGGCCGGCACGCCGACTTCAAGGCGCGCACGCTGTCCTACGGCGATCAGCGTCGCCTGGAGATCGCCCGCGCACTGGCCACCGATCCGAAGCTGATCGCGCTGGACGAGCCGGCGGCCGGCATGAACGCGACCGAGAAGGTCGTGCTGCGCGAGCTGATCGACCGCATCCGCAACGACGGCCGCACCATCCTGCTGATCGAGCATGACGTGAAGCTGGTGATGGGCCTGTGCGACCACGTGTCGGTGCTGGACTACGGCAAGCTCATCGCCTCCGGCACGCCGGCGGAAGTGCAGCGCAACCCGAAGGTGATCGAGGCCTACCTCGGCGCCCACGCGGCTGAAGCGGCCCACGCGGCCCCCTGATCCCGACCCATGGAAATCGAAAAGATGGCAGACAACATCCTCCTCCAGGTCGAGGGCCTCAAGGTCGCGTACGGCGGGATCCAGGCGGTCAAGGGCGTGGACTTCGACGTGCGCCAGGGCGAGCTCGTCTCGCTGATCGGCGCCAACGGCGCGGGCAAGACCACGACGCTCAAGGCCATCACCGGACTGCAGCCGCTCAACGTCGGCGACGTCAAGTTCATGGGCCGCTCCATCAAGGGGCAGGGCGCCTGGGACCTGGCCAAGCAGGGCCTGGTGATGGTGCCGGAAGGTCGCGGCACGTTCACGCGCATGACGATCACCGAGAACCTGCAGATGGGCGCGTTCATCCGCAAGGACAAGGAGATCGAGGCCGACATCGAGAAGGTCTTCGCGCTGTTCCCGCGGCTCAAGGAGCGTCGCGCGCAGCTCGCCGGGACGATGTCCGGCGGCGAGCAGCAGATGCTGGCCATGGGCCGCGCGCTGATGGCCAAGCCCAAGCTGCTGCTGCTGGACGAGCCGTCGATGGGCCTGTCGCCGATCATGGTCGACAAGATCTTCGAGGTCGTGAACGACATCCACCAGCAGGGCGTGACGGTGCTGCTGGTCGAGCAGAACGCCAGCCGTGCGCTGGAGCTGGCCAACCGCGGCTACGTGATGGAGTCGGGCGCGATCACGATGCAGGGCGACGGCAGGACGCTGCTGAACGATCCGAAGGTGCGCGCGGCCTACCTGGGCGAGTGAGCCGGCGGCCGTGAAGCTGGGGCGCGGGGCCGGTCACGGTCTGCCGCCCCGCACCACCCACCATGACAAGGGGCCCGCGAGGGCCGCTTGTGCATTGCGTCGGCCCCCGTTGGCGGGGGATCCCGTCAGGGCTCGCCGGGACGATCGCGCGGGACCATGATCAGGTAATCGTCGATCGCGCCGCCGTCCAGCGGCTTGATCATCACGCGCAGTTCGTTGACACGCTGGCCCATCGTGAGGCCGTCGCGGCGCCGCACCTCGGTGAAGCCCTGGCGCTCCCAGAAGCGCTCCGCGCGCGGGTTGCCGACGACGACGCCCAGCCGGATCCACCGCGCGCCGTTGCCCTGCATCCAGCGCTCCAGTTCCGCATAGATCTCACGGGCGGCCTGGGTGCCGTGCAGCGAGGTCGCGACGATGAACAGTCCGACCAGCCAGACCCGCGGGGCCATCAGGTCCGAGACCAGCGAGGCCATCGCGACCAGTTCGCCGGAATCGTCGACGTAGCCCAGCAGCCGCTTGGCGCTGAAGCTCCAACCCTCGGGCGGCAGGTCGCGGATTTCCTCGCGGGCTTCGTCGGATCGGGGCGGGGCGCCGGTCACCTGCTCGAAGTACAGCGGATTCCGTTCGTAGAACCGTTGGAGCAGGTCCTCATCGCTGGCCTGGAGTTCGAACACACGGACATGAGGCAGCGACAAGGAAGGCGGGAGGGGGATCGGCATCGGCGGGGTCCACGCGCCGGCGCGTCGAGGCGCCGGCCATCGGAAAGATCACCGAGCGTACCAAACCGTGCGGGTAGCGGTACCCCGCGTCTGACTTCCCCCGAAGGTGGGGGACGGGTCTTGCGTCCCAGGGGTCCGACCCTCCACTGCGGCGGTCGGACCCCTGGCGTTGCAGGAAGTTACTGGCGGATGAAGGCCAGCAGGTCCGCGTTCACCCGGTCCTTGTGGGTGTCGGTCAGGCCGTGCGGCGCGCCGGCATAGACCTTCAGCACGGAGCCCTTGATCAGCTTGGCCGAGGCGCGGCCCGCGGCGTCGATCGGCACGATCTGGTCATCATCGCCGTGGATGATCAGCGTGGGCTTGTCGAACTTCTTCAGGTCCTCGGTGAAGTCGGTCTCGGAGAACGCCTTGATCGAGTCGTAGGTGTTCTTGTGGCCGCCTTGCATGCCCTGGAACCACCAGTTGTCGATCAGGCCTTGCGAGACCTTGGCGCCGGGACGGTTGAAGCCGTAGAACGGACCGGCGGGGATGTCCTTGTAGAGCTGCGAACGGTTGTCGAGCTGCGCCTTGCGGATGCCGTCGAAGACCGCGATCGGCAGGCCGCCGGGGTTCTTGTCGGACTTGACCATGATCGGCGGGACGGCCGAGATCAGCACCGCCTTGGCGACGCGCGAGGTGCCGTGGCGCCCGATGTAGCGGGCGACTTCGCCGCCGCCGGTGGAGAAGCCGACCAGCACGGCGTTCTTCAGGTTCAGCGTCTCGATGACGGTGGACAGGTCGTCGGCGTAATGGTCCATGTCGTTGCCGTCCCACGGCTGGCTGGAGCGGCCATGGCCGCGACGGTCATGGGCGATCACGCGGTAGCCCTGGTCGGCCAGGAAGATCATCTGCGATTCCCAGCTGTCCGAGTTCAGCGGCCAGCCGTGGCTGAACACGATGGGCTGGCCGTTCTTCGGGCCCCAGTCCTTGTAGTACAGCTGCACGCCGTCCTTCGTCGTGATGAAGGAACCCGACGGCTGCGCGCTGACGACGGGCGCCGGCGAGGACTTGGTCTCTGCGGCGAAGGCCGGGGTGGCGACCGCGCCAGCGACGGCGACGGCCAGCGTCGACAGGACCAGCAGTTGACGACGCGATTGGCGGGCGAGGGTGGCGATGGCATTCATGGTGGGCTCCTTCGGGTGGTGTGGGAAAGCAGGGTTGGTGGTGGGAGAGGGGTTGGCGTTAATCTAGTTGCTTGCTAATGTTTAGTGTGCGAAGTAAATGAGACGAGGAAAGGGAAGGTGGTTCGAATTCGTTGATGAGGCGCTCAGCCAGCCTTGCGGGCCATGCGTTCGCGCAGCACGAGGAGGCGATCGCGGAGCTCCATCAGTTCGGAGAGATCCGAGTCCGACGCATCGACGATGCACTGCGGCAGGTGCGTCGAGCGCTTGCGCAGCGCGCGGCCGGCGTCGGTCAGCGTGATCAGCACCTGGCGCTCGTCCTGCGGCGAGCGGTCCCGGCTGATCAGGCCCGCGGCCTCCAGCCGCTTCAGCAGCGGGGTCACGGTGGGGGAGTCGAGGAACACGCGCTCGGCGATCTCACCGACCGTCAGTCCGTCGCGTTCCCACAGCACCAGCATCACCAGGTACTGGGGATAGGTCAGCGCCAGGTCCTTCAGCAGCTCGCGGTAGACCTTGTTCATGCCCAGCATCGTCGAGTAGAGCGCGAAGCAGAGCTGTTGATCGATCTCCAGCGGCGGGCAGACGTCGGCGGTGCCGATCGCCTTCTGCTGCTTGGGGGTGTTGGTGCGTGCCATGGGGTGAACTTTAATTAGTGCGCGAATGAATTGCAAGCGAAATTTTTAGGAGACCCCGGTGACACCGATGCCTGCGGATGAGGCATCGGGTCGTGCGTCGACTGCGGGATCACTCCGGCTTCTTCGTGCAGAAGAACTCCCACACCGATTTCGGCTTGCCGTAGCGGTTCAGCGTGCGCTTGTCGAGGTGCTCGATGTCGAAGCATGCGGCCAGCACGTCTTCGATCTTCTCTCGGGTGAAGAACTGCTTGGCGACGCCGTCGACGACCGTGAGGGCCCAGGACGACGCGTCGTCCGGCGCGCCGTAGTGCCAGTCGTCCTCGGCGTTGACGCAGCCGATCAGCCGGCCGCCGGGGGCGAGCACGCGGGCGATCTCGCACAGCGCGCGTTGCGTGTCGTCATGGTCGAAGTAATGCAGCGACAGCTGCGCCACGGCCAGGTCGAAGCCGGCGTCGGGCAGCATCGGCATCGCGCGCACGTCGGCCAGCACGTGCCGCGCCCGCGGCGACTGCTGCCGGCAGCGCGCGAGCGCCTCGGCGGAGATGTCGATGCCGGTGACCTCGACGCCCAGCTCCAGCAGCGCGGCGGTCTCCCAGCCGTCGCCGCAGCCGATGTCCAGCGCGCGGCGCACACCGGGCAGGCGGTGCTGCCAGCCGCTCAACCACGCCTCGTCCTGGCTCAGCGGCTGTGCGGCGTAGCGACGGTCCCAGACGTCCGAGGCAGGCTCGGAGCTGCCTTCGGGCTCGTTCGATTCGGCGGAGGCGGGGCGGTCCGGGGGCAGGGCATTCATGCGGGACAGCCTACCTCGACCCCGGCTTCGCCGCCGTGCGTCGCCCCACCTTCGCCCGATACAGGCGACAGGACGGCGCACGGCTGCGGAAGGCGGCGCCACGGCCGCCGTTCCTTGCGCCGGTCAGAACTCCTTCGTCAGGCTCACGTAGACCGTGCGGCGCTGGCCGTACTGCGGCGCGCCGACGCCGATGCCCGAGCCGTCACGCAGCTGGTAGCCCTTGTCGAAGAGGTTGAGCACCGACAGCCGCGCTTCCACCGGACCGCCGCCGCCGAGGTCGAACTTCTTGCTCACGTCCGCGTTGACGCTGGTGTAAGAGGGCAGGTGCGTCGTGTTGGCGAAGCCGTTGCGCAGGCCGCTGCCGAACAGCGCGCTGGCGCCGACCGCATAGCCGTCGTCCAGCCGCACGTTGACGCCGGCCGACGCACTCAGCTTCTGCTCGTGGTCCAGATGCACCCAGTGGTTGGCGATGAAGTCGAGCTCGTCCTGCTCGAAGTTGAACTGGCCCGTCTCGACCTGCTGCGCGCGGGCGTGCGTGGTGCCGAGGTTGGCGTAGGCCGACCAGGTCTTCTCCTTGTAGCTCGCCGACAGGTCGACGCCGTAGATGCGGCCCTTCGCGTAGTTGAAGGCCGAGTAGATCAGCGCGTTGCCGAACTGGCCCTCGTCCTGCAGGTGCTGCACCGCGCGGTAGTAGCCGTCGATGCCCAGCGTCAGCTTGGGCGTGACCTGCCAGGCGGCCCCGGCGTCGTAGTAGTTCGAGCGCTCGGAGCGCACCGCCGTGTCCGCGTCCGTCGGCAGCGCGTTGGTCGTGCCGGCGAAGGCGGCGACCGAGGTGGTGTCGATCTTCTCGGTCGGCGGCGGCGTGAAGTAGCGCGCGTAGCCCGCGTGCAGACGCACCGTCGGCGCCGCGTCCCAGACGAGGCCGATGCGCGGGCTCAGCTGGTGCTCCTTCGTGACGGTGTCGACCTCGTCGTAACGTGCGCCGTAGTTCAGCGTCAGCGTGCGGTCCAGCTTCCACTCGTCCTGCAGGTAGGCGCCCCACAGGTGGCCGCTCAGGCGGCCGCTGTCGGCGATGCTCACCGGCACGCCGCCGGTCTGGTTGCCGTCGTCGTCGGCCGGGAACACCAGCGCGTTGTTGACGGTGCTGGCGTGCTCGCGCTGCGCGAAGAGGCCGGTGCGGATCGTGTGTGCGCTGTCGAGTCGCCAGCTGGCGTCGGCCTGCACGCCGTTGGCCTCGTTGCGGCGCAGGATGTTCGCGGCCACGCCGAGGTACTGCAGGTCGCCGGTCGTGTCCGGCGTGTAGTGGACGTCGGTGTAGCGGTGGAACAGCGAGACCTGGTAGTCGATGTCGCGGCCGATCACGCTCTGGTAGCTGACGACGGCGAAGCGGTTGCGCTCGCGCTGGTGCGCGTCCAGCGTGCTCGAATCCTTGTCGGGCGTACCGGCGATCGTGAAGGCGGTCGACTGGCCCGGCGAATTCGGGATCTGGAAGCGGTTGTCGGTGACGCCGGCCATCGCGGTGATGCGGCTGTCGTCGTCGAGCAGGTAGGACACCAGGCCGAAGCCCTTGCCCTGGTGCGTGCGGTCATGCAGCGCGTCGCGCGAGGCGGTCGGGTTCTCGATGCCCAGGTCGTTGCCGAGGAAGGAACCGCTGAACTCGTAGCTCAGCCGACCCTGCGTGCCGTGCACCGACAGGTCGAGCTCGCGCGAGCGCTGCGTGCCCAGCGTGATGCCGGCACTGCCGGCGAAGGGCTTGTCGTCGTCGCCGACGCCCTGGGTCGTGATGTCCACGATGCCGGCGGTCCGGTAGCCGTATTGCGCGGGGAGCGCGCCGGTCAGCAGGCTGATGCTGTCGGCGAAGCGCGTCTCCAGCGTCTGGCCGAAGCCGCTGATGGCCTCGGGGATGACGACGCCGTTGATGCGGTACTGCAGGTTGGCGTGGTCGCCGCGCACGTGCAGGCCGCCGTAGGAGTCCTGCACGACGCCCGGCGTCTGCAGCAGCACCTGGTTCAGCGGGGTGTCGTCGCCTTGCGGCAGGCGGGCGATGTCGTTCTTGTCGAACTTGTAGATCGTGCTGCCGGTGTCCGGCGACAGGCCGTTGCGCGCCGCGTCGAGGCGGCTGCGCGCGCCCTGGACCTGGACGGTGGGAAGGGCCGCGCCGCCGGCGGCGGTGGGCGCTTCGACGGTGCTGGTCGTGGCGACCGCCGCAGAGGAGGCGGTGGTGTCATCGGCACGCGCCGGCAACGCGTGCAGCAGCGGATAGGCGAGCGACAGGGACAGCGCGAGCACGCGCAGGGGAGGATGGGTCATGGTGATCTCTGGCAATCTGAATTCGGTCGAGCGCAGGCCGGCCGGCGAGGCCCGTTCGTCGAGCGGCTTCTGCGGATCGTGGGGATCGTGCGAAGCGTTCGGGCGCGGGCGGACGGCGCTGCGGTCAGGAGGTCGAGGTCAGATCGCCAGCGGCGGGCCGCGGCTGCGCGGCGGCGGCGCGGGCATCGAGCGCGCGACGCGCTCGGCGGCGGCCGCCTGGACGTGCACGGCCTCGGCCAGCGCGAGCACCGGCGCCTCGGCGCGGGCCGAGGCGGCGAGGTCGTCGAAGGCCAGGCAGACCTCGCACAGCGGGTCGGCGGACAGGTCGTCCGGATCGGCGTGCGCGACATCGTCATGCCCGTCCTGGGCCGTGGCCGCCTTGGCCACCGTCGCCGCCGTGGACGTGTGCGCGAAGGCGGCTCCCGCGGACGCATGCCCTCGCGCACCGGTCAGATGACCGATGCCGTGCCATACCGCGCCCTGCTGCGAGAGCAGCATGAACAGCGGGAGCAGCAAGTGCAGGAGGTGCTTGCGCATGGCGCGGAATTATGAAGGTCGGGAACCGTCCGGACGGACGTCAGGCTGTCGCGAAGCTGTCGTCAGGGCGGGGGCGGGCTGTGGGCGAATGACAGTCGATCGCCGCGCCTGCCGCCATTCACGCGCGGATTCCCGCCAATCGCCGCACGCTGCCCACGGGCGGCCCGGGCCCCGACACACTGGGGCCTCGTCGTTCGATCCTGGAGCGTTCCCATGAAGATCCCCTTCGCCGCCTGGTTCCGCGAGAACCGCGGTTTCCTGCTGTTCCTGGCCGGTTTCCTGTTCTTCCGCACCGCGATCGCGGAGTGGAATCCGGTGCCCAGCGGGTCGATGCGACCGACCATCCTCGAAGGGGACGTCGTGTTCGTCGAGCGCGTCGCCTACGACTGGAAGCTGCCGCTGACCGACCTCTCGCTGCGCCGTGTCGGCGAGCCGATGCGGGGTGATGTCGTCACCTTCAGTTCGCCGCGCGACGGCACGCGCCTGATCAAGCGCATCGTCGCCGTGCCGGGCGACATCGTCGAGTTGCGCGGCGATCGGCTCATCCTCAACGGCCAGCCGGCGGACTACGCGGCGGTGGAGGAGGTCGCCGAGGCGCTCGCGCCCGGCGTCGCGGTGCGCGGCGTGCGCGAGGTCGAGGCCTGGGGCGGTCAGCGCCGCATCGTGCAGTTCCTGCCCGAGGTGCGCGCGCGGCGCGACTTCGGTCCGCTCGCCGTGCCGGCCGACCAGTTCTTCATGATGGGCGACAACCGCGACAACAGCGAGGACTCGCGCTTCATCGGCCTTGTGCCGCGTCGGCTGATCATCGGGCAGGCGCATCGCGTGCTCGTCTCGGCGGACATCACCGGGCACTGGGCGCCGCGCTGGGACCGGTTCGTGGCGCCGCTGCGCTGAGCGCGACGCGTCCCGTGCACGGATCGCCCCGTGCACGGAATCCATTGACCCGTCGCCCGCAAGGTCTCTCCGGGGCCGCAGAGAATGGTCCGTCAATCACGCCTCACCGGCGCCTTCACAACATTCCGACGGAACCTTCATGACGGACCTGTCCAGCTTCCCCATCACCAAGAAGTGGCCCGCGCAGCACCCCGAGCGCCTGCAGCTCTACTCGCTGCCGACGCCCAACGGCGTGAAGGTGTCGATCGCGCTGGAAGAACTGGGCCTGGCCTACGAGCCGCACCTGGTCAGCTTCCAGACCGACGACCAGCTCACGCCCGAGTTCCTGTCGCTGAACCCGAACAACAAGATCCCCGCGATCATCGATCCCGACGGCCCGGGCGGCGCGCCGCTGCCGCTGTTCGAGTCCGGCGCGATCCTGGTCTACCTCGCCGAGAAGACCGGGAAGCTCATCCCGCAAGACCCGGCACGCCGCTACGAGACGCTGCAGTGGGTGATGTTCCAGATGGGCGGCATCGGGCCGATGTTCGGCCAGGTCGGCTTCTTCCATAAATTCGCCGGCAAGGACTACGAGGACAAGCGTCCCCGCGACCGCTACCTCAACGAATCCAAGCGCCTGCTGGGCGTGCTCGAGCAGCGCCTGACCGGCCGCGGCTGGATCATGGGCGACGAGTACACGATCGCCGACATCGCCATCTGGCCCTGGGTCAACAACCTGGTCGGCTTCTACGGCGCGGGCGAGCTGGTCGGCTTCAGCGAGTTCAAGAACGTGCAGCGCGTGCTGGAGGCGTTCCTGGCGCGCGACGCGGTCAAACGTGGGTTGAACATCCCGGCGCGGCCGGCGTCCTGATCAGGGGACGTTGAAGGTCGTGTACAGCTGAGGCCGGTACACGCCCATCACCACCCAGACATTGGGGCCGCCGCGGTTGGGGCGGAACGCGTCGATCGCGTAGTGCTGGTCGGACGCCGTGAACACGCCGAAGGTCGTCGTCCGGCCGAAGTCGCCGTCGGCATGTTTGCTGATCTTGCGGAAGGCCTTGGCCTTGCGCTCCGAGTCCGCCAGCACGAAGGGCCGGAACCAGCCGATCAGCGTCGCGTCGTGGGTCCGCAGCGTGTCGAGGAAGGCCTGCTTGCAGTCCATCGTCGGCACCTGGCTGGCCGACACGTGCGCGATCCGGCGCACGCCGTTCTGGCGGTACGCGACCATCAGGCAGCCGCTGAATTCCTTGCTGAACACCGCCTGGTCCGTCTCGGTGTAATAGCTCTTGCCGTCGGCGTAGCCGACGTAATCGCAGGCCGTGCTGCCGAGCCGGCGGTCCGATGCCGTGACCGCGTGGCCGACCGGCGAGTAGCTCACCGAACGCGACAGGTCGAACCCCTCGCGCAGTTCCTTGGCCGCGTCGTCGGCGATGGCCTGCAACGGCCCCGACGGATGGGAGATCAGCTCGACGGCGCCCACCGAGTTCGCGGAGGTCCAGAGCGTCTCCAGCCGGTTGTCGTTGGTGGTGGAGTTGGTCGCCGCCATCGGCGCGCCGATGCTGTGCGGGTCCGTGCCGAAGCGCAGGATGTGACCGGGCTTGATCAGGTCGAACATGGAAACCTCCCAGGCGCGCCCAGGAACGGGGCCGCGTTGCCGGCGATGCTGCGCCGAACGCTGTCAAGCCGCACCTGACTTTCGTCCATTTCTGTCGGCACAGGGCGGCGCGCTCCCTGGAAATGGGGAGCGCGCAGCGGTCGCCGATCGTGAACGCGGGCCGCTCAGTAGTGGGGCGGCAGTTCGTCCCGCAGCCCGCCGGTGCCGTCGCCTCGGCCTTCGGGCACCTGCCGGCGCAGCTGCATGACCTCGCGCACCAGCGCGTCGATCTGCTCCTGCTGCTTGGCGACCTGTGCGTTCAGGTGGTCGACGAGGTCCTCGGCGAAGCTGGCCTTGATCTCCAGCTCCGTGACGCGGGCCTCGAGGACGCGAACCTCCTCGGCCGAACCGCCGTTGCCCGCGACCTCGCTCATTGCGCCGCCTTTGCCACCGGTTGCGACATCAGCTCCGAGATCACCGACACCGGCGCGTTGCCGTAGCTCAGGAACTGCTCATGGAAGGCCTTCAGCGGGAAGTCCTTGCCCAGCGCCTGCTTGCGCTGATCGCGCAGTTCCATGATGTCGCTGTAGCCGCTGAAGTAGCTCGTCAGCTGCACCGAGGTCAGCTGCACCCGACGCCACTTCTCGCGCGCCTCGCGCTCGGTCTGGAAGGCCTGGCGCTGCAGCAGGTCCAGCGCCTGGGCCTCGGTCATGCCCAGCACGTGCACGTTGTAGTCCAGGATCGTGTTGGTGACGCTGCGCAGATTCCACTTGCCCCACATCAGCCACATCTCCGGCGCGTTCCCGCCATAGCCGGACTCCAGCATCATCCGCTCGCCGTAGACCGCCCAGCCTTCGACCATCGCGCCGTTGCCGAACAGCGTCTTCACCAGCGACGGCGACTTGTTCGCGTGCACCAGCTGCGTGTAGTGGCCCGGCACCGCCTCGTGGATGTTGAGGATCTGCAGGATCCAGCGGTTGTACTCGCGCAGCGAGCTCTCCGCCTGTTCCGCGGTCAGGTCGTCCAGCGGCGTCACGTTGTAGTACGTGCGGTCCTGCGGCCGGTAGGGTCCGGGCGCCTCGATGCCGGCGCCGGCCACGCCGCGCTGGTAGACCGGCGTCTCGCGCACGATCAGCGGCTTGCTCGCGTCCTGCGTCAGCAGGTCGTGCTCGGTGATCCAGCGCTCCAGCTGCGGGATCTGCGCGCGGATCTCCTTCACGAAGTCCTCGCGCTTCACGTGCTGCTCGCTCAGCTTGCCGATCACCGCGCCGATGCGGGCGAAACGGTCCTCCGGCTTGGGCGCGTCGCCCATCGTCTGCGTCCACAGCTGGTCGGAGATCTGCGCCATCTGCGTCAGCAGCGCCTCGCGCGCCTTCAGCGCGCGCTGGTACATCTGCTCGGCCGAATGCACCGACTGGATGTCGTAGCCGAACTTCTGCTCGTACAGCGCCTTGCCCAGGCGGAAGCTGCGCGCCTTGCCGCTGGCCTTGCCGTCGGCCAGGAGTGTCGTGAGCTGCGTGCGGTAGCCCTCGACGGCAGCCTTCGCGCCGGCGATGCGGTCGGCGAGCTGCTTGCGCTCGGCGTCGGTCAGCGACGCGGCATCCGGCCCCTGCGCGGCCTTCGCCACTTCGTCCAGCACGCTCAGCACGCCCGGCGCCTGGTCGATCGCGAGCTGCGTGTGCTCCAGCGTCGGCTGCTTCAGCAGCGCGGCGCCGGCGCGGTAGTACGCCGGCACCAGCGCCAGACGCGCGGAGATCGTCTTCAGGCGCACCGGCAGTGGCGCGTAGTCCGTGGCCAGGATGTAGTCGATCGGGCCGGCGATGTTGAGGAAGGATGGATTCCACTCGTACTCGCGCAGCTCGGTCAGCTGGAAGCGGTCGCTGCGCAGCTTGTTGAGCAGCTGTCCGAGGTCGGTGCGCGAGGCTGCGCCCAGCGTCTTCGCGTCGACGGCCTCGAAGCGCTTGAGCCAGTCGTTCGTGAAGCCCAGCGAGCGGGCGCGCATCGCGCGGTCGGGCGCGGGCAGCTCGGCGGCGTATTCATAACGGCCGGCGCCGATGGCGGCGTCCGGGTCCAGGCGCCAGAGCGCTTCGATGTAGTCGTTGGCCAGGCGCTGGAAGCGGGTGTCGACATCCAGGGTCTGCTCCGGCTCCAGCTTGATGACGGCGCGCGTCGGCTTCGGCGCGTCGGCGGCGAAGGCGGTGCCGGCGGACAGCGCGACGAGGGTGGTCAGCGCGGCCACGGCCAGCGCGGAAAGGGGGTGACGGGTGGGGCGATTCATCATGGGGCGCGAGCATAGCTTTGCGCGACCCGGCGCGACAGCGTGCCAAAGCAAAGGGCGCCGATCGATGCGATCGGCGCCCTGGTGTGTCGATGTCGACACCGGTCCGGGTCGACCTCAGTCCGGCATCAGGTCAGCAGCCAGCGGCTCGCATGGAAGGTCAGCCAGGACGCCACGTAGGCGAGCACGAACAGGTAGGTCAGCATGATCGCCGGGATCTTGTAGCCGCCGGTCTCGCGCTTGACCGCCGCGATCGTCGACAGGCACTGAGGCGCGAACACGAACCAGGCCAGCAGCGAGAACGCCGTCGGCAGGCCCCAGGTCGAGGCGATCAGCGGCGTCAGCGCCTGCGCGGCCTCGTCGCCGGTGGCCGACAGCGAGTACACCGTGCCCAGCGCGCTGACCGCGATCTCGCGGGCGGCCATGCCCGGCACCAGCGCCAGGCTGATCTGCCAGTTGAAGCCGATCGGCTCGAAGATCGTCGCCAGGCCGCGGCCCAGGTAACCGGCGAAGCTGTACTCGATGGCCGGTCCGGTCGCGCCTTCGGGCGCGCCGGGGAAGGTCGACAGCACCCACAGCAGCAGCGTCAGCGCCAGGATGATGCCGCCCACGCGCTTGATGAAGATCTCCGCACGCTGCAGCAGCCCGATCGCCACGTTGCGCGCATGCGGCCAGTGGTAGCTGGGCAGCTCCATCATCAGCGGACGCACCTGGCGGCCGGCATTCGTGAAGCGCTTCAGCAGCCACGCCACCGCCATCGCCGCGATGATCCCGGCGAAGTAGAGGACGAACAGCACCAGCCCCTGCAGCTCGATGCCGCCCCACAGCTCGCGCTGCGGGATGAAGGCACCGATCAGCAGCGCGTACACCGGCAGCCGCGCCGAGCAGGTCATCAGCGGCGCGATCAGGATGGTGACGAGGCGATCTCGCGGGCTCGCGATCGAGCGCGTCGCCATGATCCCGGGGATCGCGCACGCGAAGCTCGACAGCAGCGGGATGAAGCTGCGGCCCGACAGGCCCACCGAGCCCATCAGCCGGTCCAGCAGGAAGGCCGCGCGCGGCAGGTAGCCCGACTCTTCCAGCAGCAGGATGAAGAAGAACAGGATCAGGATCTGCGGCAGGAACACCAGCACCCCGCCCACGCCCGCGATCAGGCCGTCCACGACCAGGCTGCGCAGATGGCCCTCGGGCAGCAGCGCGCCGGCCTGCTCGCCCAGCCACGCGGTGCCGGCCTCGATCCAGCCCATCGGCGCCTCGGCCCAGGCGAACACTGCCTGGAACAGGAAGAACAGCAGCACCGCCAGCAGGATCGGTCCCAGCACCGGATGCAGCACGAAGCGGTCGACCTTGTCGCTGGGCAGCTCGCCCTGCAGCGTGTCGAGGCCCAGTTCCTTCAGGATGTGGTTGATGCGCGCCGTGTCCTCGCCCTCGGCGGTGACGGACTCGGTGCGCCAGCGGTCGGGCTCGTCCAGCACCGCGCGCAGGTCGTCGATGCCTTCGCCGTCGGTGGCCACCGTGCGGATCACCGGCACGCCGAGCAGCGTGCTCAGCTTCTGGGTGTCGACGACGATGCCGCGACGTTGCGCCAGGTCGGCCATGTTCAGCGCGACCACGCAAGGCAGGCCCTGGCGCTGCACCGACAGGAACAGCCGCAGGTTGCGACGCAGGTTGGTCGCGTCCAGCACGCAGACGATCAGATCGGGGCGCTTCTCGCCCTGCGCGCGGCCGGCCAGCACGTCGACGGTCACGCGCTCGTCCGGCGAGCGCGGATACAGCGAGTACGTGCCCGGCAGGTCCAGCACGCGCAGCAGCTTGCCGGCGGCGGTCTTCAGGCGGCCTTCCTTGCGCTCGACCGTCACGCCGGCGTAGTTGGCGACCTTCTGGCGGCTGCCGGTCAGGCGGTTGAACAGGGCGGTCTTGCCGCAGTTCGGATTGCCGACCAGCGCCAGCAGCGGCCCGGCCGGATGGATGTGGACGACGGACTCACGCATGGGTGGCTCCCGTCTTGCCCGAGCTTTCGAGCTCCACGCATTCCGCTTCCGCGCGACGCAGCGCGAAGGTCGACTGGCCGATGCGCACGACGAGCGGATCGGCGCCGGGCATGGCGCGGGCCAGCACGGCGACGTGCTCGCCGGCGACGAAGCCCAGTTCCTCCAGCATCTGTTTCCATTCCGGCGCATGCGCCGGGGCCTGCAGCGCCTTGACGCGGTGTGCCTGGCCGATGGCGGCCTGCGCGAGGGTGGGGACTTGGAGAACGGCGCTCATGTCGTGGGGATCTCGGGAGGAGCCTGCGGGCTTGCGAAGCGAAAGATTCTAAATGATAGTGATTCTCAACTTCTCTCGCCGAACCGAGGTCAGGCTTCGGTCAACCCGAGTGCGGACTGCGACTCGCCCAACGAGAAACTCCCTCGAAAGGGTCGAAGTCAGCGAGCCCCAAACGAGGGGAAGTCAGCGGATGGGAGTGGGGCCGGAGTGATGCTGGGGGTTCGCGGAGCGATGCCCCCTGCGTCGCGGAGAGCCCGCGCTTGGCCGAACGGGGTGGGGGCGACCTGGGCACGGGAAGTGCTTGTCGATAGCGGCATTCCCAGCCCGGCGCAACGCCTACGACTAGTGAGCCGCCTCCTGTTTTGACGACCCCGCAAACGTTTAGCGTTTACCTTGACGTGGCTTACACTCGCGCCTTCTTAGAATGCTCGGCTGCTCCTCACCCTTCGCATCGAGACTGCAAATGATGAAGTCCTTCCTGTCGTTCTCTCCCCTTGCGGCTGGCTTGGCCTTGGCCCTGACGGCCGGCGCGGCGGCCGCGCAGACCACCCCGGCGGTGATCTTCGACATGGGCGGCAAGTTCGACAAGTCGTTCAACGAGGCCGCGTACCGCGGCGTCGAGCAGTGGAAGAAGGACACCGGCGGCAAGTACCTCGAGTTCGAGATCAGCAACGAGACCCAGCGCGTGCAGGCGATCCGCCGCATGGCCGAGCGCGGCGCGAGCTCCATCATCTCGGTCGGCTTCGCCCAGGCCTCGGCGCTGAACCAGGTCGCCAAGGACTTCCCCAAGACCAAGTTCGTCATCATCGACGAGAAGGTCAACCAGCCCAACGTGCAGTCGGTGCTCTTCAAGGAGCAGGAAGGCAGCTTCCTCGTCGGTGCGCTGGCCGCGCTGACCAGCAAGACCGGCAAGGTCGGCTTCGTGGGCGGCATGGACATCCCGCTGATCCGCAAGTTCGAATGCGGCTATGAGCAGGGCGCCAAGGCGGCCAACCCGAAGGCGGAAGTCTTCAAGAACATGACCGGCACGACGGCCTCGGCCTGGAACGATCCGACCCGCGGCGGCGAGCTGGCCAAGGCCCAGTTCGCCAAGGGCGTGGACGTGGTCTTCGCCGCGGCCGGCGGCACCGGCGTCGGCGTCTACCAGGCGGCCAAGGACGCGGGCAAGCTGGCCATCGGCGTCGACAGCAACCAGAACCACCTGCAGCCCGGCACGATGCTGAGCTCCATGGTCAAGCGCGTGGACGTCGCCGTCTACAACGTGCTCAAGGAATGGAAGCCCGGCATCAGCGTGCTGGGCCTGAAGGAAGGCGGCGTCGAATACGCCGTCGACGCGAACAACGCCAAGCTGATCGCCCCGGCGATCAAGACGAAGCTGGATGCGTACAAGGCCGACATCATCGCCGGCAAGATCAAGGTCGCGGACTACATGGCGGACAACGCCTGCAAGAACTGACCCCTCGCGAGCGAGCGTTCCTGACATGACACAGTCCCCACGCGGCGCCGCCGCGCCCGCGGTCCGTCTGTGCGAGATCTCCAAGCGTTTCGGCGCGGTCCAGGCCAACCGGTCGGTGAGCCTGGCCGTCGAGCGCGGCACGGTGCACGGCCTGGTCGGCGAGAACGGCGCCGGCAAGAGCACGCTGATGGCCATCCTCTACGGCTACTACCACGCCGACGAGGGCCACATCGAGGTCGACGGCCAGCGCGTGACCATCGCCAACTCGCAGCAGGCCATCGCGCTGGGCATCGGCATGGTGCATCAGCACTTCATGCTGGTGGACACGCTGTCCGCGCTGGACAACGTGATGCTGGGCGCGGAGCCGGCCTTCTTCCTCTCCCGCGCGAAGCGCCAGGTGCGCCAGGAGCTGGAAGCGCTGATGCGCGACACCGGCCTGACGGTGCGCCTGGACGCGACCGTCGCCGACCTGCCGGTCGGCGAGATGCAGCGGCTGGAGATCCTGAAGGCGCTGTACCGCGGCGCGAAGATCCTGATCCTGGACGAGCCGACCGCGGTGCTGACGCCGCAGGAGACGGACCAGCTGTTCGAGGTGCTGCGCCGCCTGCGCGAGCGCGGCACGACCATCCTGCTGATCACGCACAAGCTGCGCGAGGTGATGGCGCTGTGCGACGCCGTGACCGTGATGCGCGCGGGCGCCGTGATCAAGACCTGTGCGATCGGAGAGACCAGTCCCGAGGACCTGGCCGAGAGCATGGTCGGCCGCAAGGTCAACCTGGGCCGCGACGGCGGCGCCGCGAAGCCGTCTTCGGACGCGCCGGTGTTGAAGGCCGAAGGCCTCACCGTCGCCGGCGACTCCGGTTCGGGCGTGCACCTGCTGAGCAACGCGACGCTGGCCCTGCGTCCGGGCGAGATCGTCGGCGTGGCCGGCGTGTCGGGCAACGGCCAGAGCGAACTGCTGGAAGTGCTGGCGGGCATGCGCGCGCCGGCCGCCGGCACGCTGCACGTCGCCGGTCGCGACTTCCGCCCCACGTCGTGGATGGATCCGCGCACGGCGCGTGAGCTCAAGCTCGCGCACGTGCCCGAAGACCGCCACGCGCTCGGCATGGTGCTGGACTTCCCCGCGTGGGAGACGGCCGCGCTCGGATACCACGAGCAGGACGCCTACCGCGCCGGCCCGATGGGCCTGGGCATGAACCAGCGTCACCTGCGCGCGCAGACGGCGGAGATGATGGAGCGCTTCGACGTCCGCCCGCGCAACGCGGAGCTGGGCTCGTCGAAGTTCTCCGGCGGCAACCAGCAGAAGCTGATCCTGGCGCGCGAGATCGGCCAGAGCCCCGCGGTGCTGCTGGTCGGCCAGCCGACGCGCGGCGTCGACATCGGCGCGATCGAATTCATCCACAACCAGCTGCGCCGCCTGCGCGACGCCGGCTGCGCCATCCTGGTCGTGTCCAGCGAGCTCGACGAGATCCTGGCGCTGGCCGATCGCGTGATCGTCATGAACGCGGGCCGCATCACCGGCGAGCTCTCGATCGACGAGTGCACCGAGAAGAACCTGGGCCTGCTGATGTCGGCTTCCCCGAATCATGAAAAGACCGCCACTGCGGCGACAGCGCCATGAGTAGCCAAGCCTTGCAGATGCCGCGCTGGATGGACCTGGTCCTCCTGCCGCTGTGGAACCTGCTGATCGCGCTGGCGGTGGCCGGCGGCGTGGTGCTGCTGATCGGCGCGAGCCCGATGCAGGCGCTGACGGTGCTGCTCGAAGGCGCGCTCGGCAGCGCGCGCGGCCTCGGCTACACGCTGTACTACACGACCACCTTCATCTTCACCGGCCTGGCGGTGGCGGTCGCCTTCCACGGCGGCCTGTTCAACATCGGCGGGGAAGGGCAGGCGACCCTCGGCGGCATCGGCGTCGGGCTGGTGTCGCTGTGGCTGGGTTCGACGCTGCCGGGCTTCGTGATGATCCCGCTGGCGATCGTCGCGGCAGCGCTGTTCGGCATGGTCTGGGCCGCGGTGCCCGGCTATCTGCAGGCCTGGCGCGGCAGCCACGTGGTCATCACGACCATCATGTTCAACTTCCTCGCGGCCAGCCTCAACGGCTACCTGCTCGTGAACTGGCTGCGTCCGAACGGCTCGATGTCGGTCGAGAGCGATGCCTTCGCCGACTCGGCGCGCATGCCGGCCGTCCATGAACTGCTGGCGAAGTTCGGCATCGAATGGCCGTCCTCGCCGCTGAACCTGTCCATCCTGCTGGCCGTCGCCGCCTGCGTCTTCGTCTGGTGGTTCCTGTGGAAGAGCCGCGCCGGCTACGTGCTGCGCGCGGTCGGCTCCAACCCGAGCGCCGCCCATTACGCCGGCATCAGGCCGCGCTGGCAGGTGCTGGCCGCGATGGGCCTCTCGGGCGCATTGGCCGGTCTGGTCGGCGTCAACGAGATCGCCGGCGTGCAGGGCAAGCTGACGCTGGACTTCGTCGCCGGCGCGGGTTTCACCGGCATCGCGGTGGCGCTGATGGGCCGCAACCATCCGGTCGGCATCGTGCTGGCCTCGCTGCTGTTCGGCACGCTGTACCAGGGCGGCGTCGAGGTCTCGTTCGAGGTGCCCGGCTTCAGCCGCGAGATGGTCGTGACCGTGCAGGGCCTGATCGTGCTGTTCGCCGGCGCGATGGCGATGGTGAGCGCGCCGATGTTCGCGAAACTCTACGGCGCGTTCGCACGCAAGCAGCGCGCGGCGCAGGGGAAGTCCCATGGATGAGGTCCTGATCGGCTCCGTGCTGGCGTCGACGCTGCGCGTCACCACGCCGCTGCTGTTCGCCGCGCTCGCCGGCCTGCTGTCGGAGCGCTCCGGCGTCGTCGACATCGGCCTGGAAGGCAAGATGCTGTCCGCGGCCTTCGCCGCGGCGGCGGTGGCCAGCGTGTCGCACTCGACGACGCTCGGCCTGCTGGCCGCGATCGGCGTGGCCATCGCGATGTCGATGGTCCACGGCTTCGCGACGGTGACGCACCGCGGCGACCAGGTCGTCTCCGGTGTCGCGCTGAACATGGTGGCCGCCGGCCTGACGGTCGTGCTGGGCATCGCCTGGTTCGCGCAGGGCGGCCAGACGCCGCCGATCGCCGCCGAACAACGCATCACCGGCCTGCTGCCGCAGTGGGCCGAACCCACGCCCGGCAGCTGGATGGCCTCGGTCATCGGCCACGGGCTGCTGAGCCACAACGCGCTGGTCTACCTGGCCTTCGCGCTGGTCGTCGTCGTGTGGTTCTTCCTGGAACGCACGCGCCCCGGACTGCGCCTGCGCGCCGTCGGTGAGAACCCGGCGATGGTCGACGCGGCCGGCGTGTCCGTGCCGCGGCTGCGCTACACCGCGCTGGCGCTCAACGGCATCCTGTGCGGCCTGGGCGGCGCCTACCTGACGCTGGCGCAGAACGCCTCGTTCTCGCCCAACATGACCGCGGGCCGCGGCTTCATCGCCCTGGCCGCGATGATCTTCGGCAAGTGGAAGCCGGTGCCCACGCTGTGCGCCTGCCTGCTGTTCGGCTTCCTGGACGCCGTCGCGATCCGCCTGCAGGGCGTGTCGCTGCCGGGCATCGGCGAGGTGCCGGTGCAGCTCATCCAGGCGCTGCCCTACATCCTGACGGTGGTGCTGCTGGCCGGCTTCATCGGCCAGGCGATCGCGCCCAAGGCGCTGAGCAAGCCCTACGTGAAGGAGCGCTGAGCATGAGCGCGAACCCAGCCCTGATCGCGGCGATCCCGCTGCCCGCCGACGTCATCGAGCGCCTGCTGAAGGCCGCGCTCGACGCCCGCCAGCATTCGCATGCGCCGTATTCGAAGTACTTCGTCGGCGCCGCGGTGCTCGACGAGCACGGCCGCATCCATGCTGGCTGCAACATCGAGAACGCCGCCTACCCGCAAGGCTGGTGCGCGGAGACCAACGCACTGGGCCACATGATCATGGGCGGCGGACGCGTGGCGCGCGCCGTGATGGTCACCGGCGCCGGCTCGGAAATCATCACCCCCTGCGGCGGCTGCCGCCAGAAGCTGCGCGAGTTCGCGCGGCCTGAAGAACTCATCGTGATCGCGGGCGACGCCTCCGGCGTGCGCGCGCACTGGACCCTGGAGCAGCTGCTGCCCGCCAGCTTCGGTCCGGATCACCTCAAGCCCTGAACGTCGACATCCGCGCCGACATCCCCATCGACATCGACGCGGCCGCCGTGGCCGCGACAGGAGAACGAACATGTCCATCCCCCTGCAAGGCGCCGAGCTCGACGCCGCCATCACCGCCAGCATCGCCACGCTGAAGTCGACCTTCGGCGAACAAGGCCCTGAAGTCGCGGTCGTGCTCGGTTCCGGCTGGTCCGGCGCCGTCGACCAGCTGCAGGACGTGCAGCACCTGCCGTACGCGCAGTTGCCGGCCTTCCCGCAACCGAAGGTCGAAGGCCACGTGGCCGAGATCGCCGTGGGCCGCGTCGGCCAGCAACGCGTGGCGATGCTGCGCGGCCGCGCCCACACCTACGAGAGCGGCGACTGCACCGGCATGGCCGGCGCGATCCGCAGCCTGAAGGCGTGGGGCGTGAAGGTGCTGGTGCTGACGAACGCGTCGGGCAGCCTGCGCTCGCACCAGCCCCCGGGCAGCCTGATGCTGATCTCGGACCACATCAACGCGCCGCAGCGCTCGCCGCTGACGGGCCTGCCGGGCAGCGACCGCTTCTGCGACATGAGCGTCGCGTACGACGCCGAGCTGCGCCAGCAAGGCTTCAAGATCGCCCGCGAGCACAACATGGTGCTGACCGAGGGCGTGTACGTGTGGGCCGTCGGTCCGCACTTCGAGACGCCGGCGGAGATCCGCATGTTCGCCGCCTGGGGCGCGGACGCGGTCGGCATGAGCACCGTGCCGGAGACCATCCTGGCGCGTCACGCGGGCCTGCGCGTCGCCGGCCTGGCGCTGATCACCAACATGGCCGCGGGCATGTCCGACGAGGCGCTGACGCACGCGCTGACGCTGCAGCAGGCGAAGGTGTCGGGCGACCGCGCCGCCGCCTATCTGGGTCAGTACTTGGCCTCGCTGGCGACGCTGGAATCGCTGAAGGCCTGATCGTCGGCCGGTGCAAGATCAGGGCGACGCACCCCGGTCGACCGGTCGCCCGATGTATCGATCGCCGGAACCGGCGGGCTGTTGTGCGGACTGACCGGACGGTCGTCCATGGATGAGCAGTAGGGAGTAGTCGATGAAGTCGGAGATGATGAAGTCGGAGATGAGTCTGGAACAAGCGGCGCGTCTGGCGTTGCAGTGCCTGGACCTGACGAGCCTGAACGACGGCGACACCGCCGCGGACATCGAGGCGTTGTGCCAGCGGGCGATCGGCGCGCCGGAACGTGGTCACGTGGCCGCCGTGTGCGTGTGGCCGAAATTCGTCGCGCAGGCGCGTGCCGCGCTGCCCCAGGACATCCGCGTCGCCGCGGTCGCCAACTTCCCCGACGGCAGCCTGGATCTGCCGCGCGTGCTGGCCGAGATCGACACGATCGCGCAGGCCGGCGCCCAGGAAGTGGATGTCGTGCTGCCGTATCGCGCGCTGATGGCGGGCCAGTCGACCGAGGTGGGTGAGTTCCTGTCCGAGGTCCGGCATGCGACGCGGCCGCTGACGCTGAAGGTCATCATTGAATCGGGCGAACTCGGCTCGACCGCGCGCATCGCCGAGGCCACGCGCCAGGCGCTGATGGCGGGCGCCGATTTCGTCAAGACGAGCACCGGCAAGACCAAGGTGTCGGCGACGCCGGAAGCGGCCGCGACGATGCTGCGCGAGATCGCCGGCAGCGGCTTCGGCAACGCGGGCTTCAAGGCCTCGGGCGGCATCCGCTCGGTGATCGATGCCCGTGCCTACCTGCAACTGGCGGCCGATGCGCTCGGCGTCGGCGCGCTGACGCCGCAACGCCTGCGCTTCGGCGCGAGCGGGCTGCTGGGCGACATCGAGGCGGTGCTGGCCGGGCAGGACAGCGCGGCCGTCAGCGCCGCCTACTGACGCAGTGAAGCAGCGTAGAAAGCAGCGTTGAAGCCGTACTGACGCAGCGCTCGACGAGCGATCAACGAGCGCAAGCCGCGACGACCCGCCTCGATGGACGAGGGCGGGCGCATAACGACAACACATCGAAGGGACGCGGCGATCATGCTGGCTCAGGAAATCATTCGCACCAAGCGTGAGGGGCGCGCGCTGGACGAGACCCAGATCGGGCACTTCGTGCGCGGGCTGGTGGACGGCAGCTGGAGCGAAGGCCAGGTGGCCGCGCTCGGCATGGCGGTGTTCCTGCGGGGCATGGGACGCGACGAGGCCGTCGCCCTGACGCGCGCGATGATGAACAGCGGTCGCGTGCTGAGCTGGCCCGACATGCCCGGCCCGGTGCTCGACAAGCATTCGAGCGGCGGCGTCGGCGACAAGCTGAGCCTGATGATCGCGCCGATGGTGGCGGCCTGCGGCGGCTACGTGCCGATGATCGCGGGCCGCGGGCTCGGCCACACCGGCGGGACCGTCGACAAGCTCGAGGCCATCCCCGGCTACACGACGACGCCGGCACCGGCCGACTTCGACCGCATCGTGCGGACGCTGGGCTGCGCCATCATCGGCCAGACCAGCGATCTGGCGCCGGCCGACAAGCGCTTCTACGCGGTGCGCGACATCACCGCCACGGTGGAGAGCGTGCCGCTGATCACCGCGAGCATCCTGTCGAAGAAGCTCGCGGCCGGGCTGCAGGGCCTGGCGATGGACATCAAGTGCGGCAACGGCGCTTTCGCGGCCACGCCGGAATTCGGACGCGAGCTCGCGCAGAGCATCGTGGACGTGGCCGGCGGCGCGGGGCTGCGCACGCGCGCGCTGATCACCGACATGAACCAGGTGCTGGGCCAGGAGGTCGGCAACGCGCTGGAAGTGCGCGGTGCCATCGACTACCTGACCGGTCGCAAGCCGCGCGAGACCCGCACCCATGAGCTCACGCTGGCGCTGTGCGCCGAGATGCTGGTGCTGGGCGGACTTGCGCCCGACACGGCCTCGGCCCGCGTGAAGCTGCAGGCGGCGCTGGACAGCGGCGCGGCGGCGGAACGCTTCGCGAAGATGGTCGCGGCGCTCGGCGGACCGGCGGATCTGCTGGAGAAGCCCGAGGCCCACCTCGCATCGGCGCCGGTCGTGCGCCCGATCCCGGCACCGCGCGCGGGCCGCCTCGTCGGCATGAACACGCGCGACCTCGGCCTCGTCATCGTCGAGCTCGGCGGCGGTCGACGCCTGCCGGGCGACGCGCTCGACATGCGCGTCGGGCTCGACCGCTTCGCGCAGCTCGGCGATGTCGTGGCGGCAGGCGATCCGATCGCCTTCGTCCACGCCGCCGACGAGGCTTCGGCCGACCGCGCCATTGCGCAGGTGCTGGCCGCCATCACGATCGGCGACGCGCCTTCCTGGGCCCCCACGCCGCTCGTCATGGCCGAACTGGGCTGATCGCTAAAATCCCGGCCCTCGAATCCTGATTCCCGACATGTCCGATCCCATCGACTCCAACGACTCGCCCGAAGGCGAGGGCGTCAACCACCCCAAAGCCCGCATCCGCAGCTTCGTCGTGCGCGCCGGTCGCATGGGCACCGGACAGGTCAAGGCGCTCGCGGAACTCGGCCCGAAGTTCGTGCTGCCGTTCAAGCCCGAGGCGATGGACTACGAAGCCACCTTCGGACGAAAGGCGCCCGTCGTCTTCGAGATCGGTTTCGGCATGGGCGGCCCGACCGCCCAGATCGCGCAGACGCTGCCCGGCATCGACTTCATCGGCTGCGAGGTCCATGAACCTGGCGTCGGCGCGCTGCTCAAGCTGATCGGCGAGCAGGACATCCCCAACATCCGCATCTTCCAGCACGACGCCGTCGAGGTGCTGGACCGCATGATCCCCAAGGCCTCGCTGGCCGGCGTGCACATCTACTTCCCCGATCCCTGGCACAAGAAGCGCCACAACAAGCGCCGCCTGGTGCAGCCCGGATTCGTCGCCAAGCTGGTGCAACACCTGGCGCCGGGCGGCTACCTGCACCTGGCCACCGACTGGGAACCTTACGCCCAGCAGATGCTCGAAGTGTTGGCCGCCGATCCGGACCTGGTGAACACCTCGACCCGCGCGGACGGCTACGCCGACAAGCCCGAGTACCGTCCGCTGACCAAGTTCGAGAACCGCGGCCTGAAGCTGGGACACGGCGTCTGGGACCTGGTGTTCAAGCGCAAGGCCTGACCCGCTCCCGCGCCATGTCGGGGCGCGCATGCCCCATCCCGCCCCCTGATGGGCGGGAGTGCGCCAATCCTGCCCATCAGGGCGGGAACCCGCGTGACGAAGGTCAGGCGCGGCCGGACCTGCAAGGCCTTTCAGGGATCGCCGGAAGGTCGCACTGTTAGAGTTCCCGCCTATGTCCGAATCCAACTCCCTTGCCGGTCGGCATGTGCTCCTGGGCCTGTCCGGCGGCATCGCCTGCTACAAGATCGCCGAGCTGACGCGGCTGTTCGTGAAGGCCGGCGCCACGGTGCAGGTCATCATGACGGAGGCTGCCGAGGCCTTCATCACGCCGGTGACGATGCAGGCGCTGTCCAACCGCCCGGTCTTCACCAGCCAGTGGGATGCGCGTCCTGACAACAACATGGCGCACATCAACCTGACGCGCGAGGCCGACGTGATGGTGATCGCGCCCGCCAGCGCGGACTTCATCGCCAAGCTGGCGCAAGGCCGCGCGGACGACCTGCTGTCGCTGACGGCGCTGGCGCGTCCGGCGCACAAGTGCGCGCTGCTGCTGGCGCCGGCGATGAACCGCGAGATGTGGGCGCATCCGGCCACGCAGCGCAACCTGGCGCAGGTGCAGGCGGACGGCGCGCTGGTGCTGGGCGTCGGTTCCGGCGACCAGGCCTGCGGCGAGGTCGGCGACGGCCGCATGCTGGAGCCGATGCAGCTGCTGGAGCACGTGGTCTCGCATTTCCAGCCCAAGGTGCTGGCCGGACGCAAGCTGCTGATCACCGCCGGTCCGACCTACGAGGCGATCGATCCGGTGCGCGGCATCACCAACCGCTCGAGCGGCAAGATGGGATTCGCCATCGCGCGCGCGGCCGCGGAGGCGGGCGCCGAGGTGACGCTGGTGGCCGGTCCCGTGCACCTGCCGACGCCGCTGGGCGTGAACCGCATCGACGTGCAGAGCGCGCGCGAGATGCTGGACGCGGTGCTGCCGCGCGCGGCGACGCACCAGGTGTTCGTCGCGACGGCGGCGGTCGCGGACTGGCGCCCGGCGCAGACCGCCGAGCACAAGATCAAGAAGAACGCCAAGGCCGGCGAGGCGGTGCCTCCCGCGCTGACCCTGGCCGAGAACCCCGACATCCTGGCGACGGTCGCCGCGCTGCCGCAGCCGCCGCTGTGCGTGGGCTTCGCGGCGGAGAGCCAGGACCTGGTCAAGCATGCGCGCGAGAAGCGCCAGCGCAAGAACGTGCCGCTGATCGTGGCCAACATCGGTCCCGCGGCTTTCGGCCAGGACGACAACGCGCTGACGCTGGTCGACGCGCGCGGCGAGCGTGAGCTCTCGCGCGCCGACAAGCTGACGCTGGCCCGCGAGCTGGTGCGCGAGATCGCGCAGCGGCTGACGACCTACGGTGCCTGAGGCGGACGCCGACCTTCAGACCTCCCGATCGCCCTTCCGACCGATTTTTCGACTGTTTCCCTCGACTGATTCCATGACCACCATCGATCTGAAGGTGCTCGACCGCCGCATGGCCGAGCAACTCCCTGCCTACGCGACGACCGGCAGCGCCGGCCTGGACCTGCGCGCCTGCCTGGACGAGGCGATCACGCTCGCGCCCGGTGACACCGTGCTGGTTCCCACGGGGCTGGCGATCCACATCGGCGATGCGGGTCTGGCCGCGATGATCCTGCCGCGCTCGGGTCTGGGCCACAAGCACGGCGTGGTGCTGGGCAACCTGGTCGGCCTGATCGACTCGGACTACCAGGGCCAGTTGATGGTCAGCGTGTGGAACCGCGGCAAGGACACCTTCACGATCCAGCCGATGGAGCGCATCGCCCAGATGGTGATCGTGCCGGTGGTGCAGCCGACTTTCCGTGTCGTCGACGACTTCGACGCGTCCTCGCGCGGCGAGGGCGGTTTCGGCTCGACCGGCAAGGCCTGACCCCACTTGTGGCGGCGCTGGCGCAAGTCCGGCGCCGGCCGTACCTGGCGACACAAGCGGGCTCACGCAGTCAGACCGGTCAATCGCAGGCGTAGTCAGCGATCGTGAGTGGGGCCGGAATGGGGCTTGGGGTTCCCGGAGGGAGGCCCCATGCCCCGTGGAGAGCCCGCGCTTGGCTGACCGAGGTCAGTCCCCGTGCCCGTGCCCCTCTTCAACGCCTGCTGCCGCCGCATCCACCGGCGCGCTCGCATTCGCGCCGTCGAAGAAGAACGGCTTGCGCAGCTTCTTCGCGGGCCAGACCTCGTTCATCGACGGGATGTCGAAGACGCGGCCGCCCTGCATGACCTGGCTGATCCTGTCGCTCTGGCGGATGTCCTTCAGGACGTCGCCGTCGAGGATCACCAGGTCGGCGAGCTTGCCCGGCTCCAGTGAGCCGATGTCCTTGTCCAGGCCGAGGTAGCGCGCCGGATTGAGCGTCGCGGTGCGGATCGCCTCCAGCGAGCTCATGCCGCCCAGGCCCATCATCCACAGTTCCCAGTGCGCGCCCAGGCCCTCGCGCTGGCCGTGTGCGCCGATGTTCACCGAGACGCCGGCGCGCTGCAGCTCGGTCGCGGTCTTCGCGACCTGGATGACGTTGAAGTCTTCCTCCGGCGCTGTCTCGCGGCGCACGCTGCGCGGCTCCAGCACCGCCTTGGGCACGAACTTGCTGAGGATCGGGTGGCGCCAAACGTCCGTGCGCGCGTACCAGTAGTGCTCGCCGTCCAGGCCGCCGTAGGCGACGTTCAGCGTCGGCGTGTAGCCGACCTGCGTCTGCGGCCACAGCTGCTTCACGTCGTCGTAGACCTTGGCCACGGGCAGTGCGTGTTCCACGCCGGTGTGGCCGTCGACCACCATCGACATGTTGAGCTGGAACAGGGAGCCGCCTTCCGGCACGACCATCATCCCGGTCTCGCGCGCGGCTTCGAGCACCTGCTGGCGCTGGTCGCGCCGCGGCTGGTTGTAGCTCTTCACACTGATCGCGCCGGCCGACTTCAGCCGCTTCAGATGCGTCTGCGCGTCGTCCAGGCTGTTGATGACCGCGGAGAAGTCGGCCTTCGCGCCGTACAGCACCGTGCCGGTCGAGAAGATGCGCGGTCCGACCACGCGGCCGGTGCGTTGCATCTCCGACTGCGTGTAGATGTCGCTGGTGCGGTTGGACGGATCGTGCAGCGTCGTCAGGCCGAAGGCCAGCGACGCGTAGTTGATCCAGCTCTGCTGCGGGACGATCTCGCTCTCGGCCATGGTGCCGTGCCAGTGCGCGTCGATCAGGCCCGGGATGACCGTCTTGCCGGCGGCCTGGATGGTCTCCGTGCCGGCGGGGATCGTCACCGATGCGCGCGGCCCGATCGCGGCGATGCGGTCGCCGTCGACCAGGATCGCGCCGTCCTCGATCACTTCATCGGGCTTGCTCGCGCTCATCGTGACGATGCGCGCGCCGACGATCGCGATGCGGCCCTTGGGCTTGTCGGCGGTCAGCGTCAGCTTGATGGGCGCGCCGCGCTCCGACGGCTTGAAGCCCGGCTGCAGCGCCTGCGTCAGCGGCACGGTGAAGAGCTCGTTGCCCAGCGCGTAGTGCAGCGCATACGGCTGCGACTTGCCGTCGCCCGACCACTGCAGGTCGTCGCCCGCGTTCACGTCGAGCTTCTTCACCGGCATGGCCTCGGCCTTCGGGCCGACCGTCTGCAGCTTGCCCGCGGGCGCGAGCGGCGTCACGTAGGTGTGGAAGCGTTCGGTGAAGCCCAGCCACTGGCCGTCCGGCGACACGGTGAAGCGGGTCGCGAATTCGCTCTTGGCGACGGCGAACTCGCTGCGCTCGATCAGGTTCAGGCGGACCAGCTGGTGATTCGAATCGACCTCGCCGGTCGTCTGCTTGCGCGTGACGTAGAGCGTGTCGTTGTCGGCGCCGAACTGGGGTGCCTCGCCGTCCTTGGTGACGCGACGCGGCTGGCCCTTGCCGTCGGCGGCGGCGACGTAGACGCCGGGCTCCAGGCTGTTCCAGGGCGAGGTCAGGAAGCCGCCCTTGGCCTTCTGGTACGCGACGGTCCTGCCGTCCGGCGAGAACGCCGGCGACAGGTACTTGCCCGGTTCAGGCGTGACGATCGTGTCGCGGCCACCGGCGAGATCGAGCACGCGCACGCGGCCCTGGTCCGCGTCGTTCCAGCTCACGTAGACGAGTTGCCTGCCGTCACGCGAGAACGCCGGGAAGTACTCGAAGCGCTCCGTCTGTGACGTGAGACGGCGCGCTTCGCCGACCGGTTGTCCGTCGCGGAGCTCGCTCGTGTAGAGGTAGCCGGCGGAGGAGAACACCACGCGCCTGCCGTCCGGCGAGACCTTGACCCAGCGCAGCATCTTCGAGTCGAAGGTGGCGGGCGCGACCTCATGCGCGAAACGCAGCGCGGGCGTGATCTGGCGCTCGTCCTTCACATGGAAGGGGATTTCCGCGGCGGTGGACTTGAACGGATCGATGCGCCACAGCTTGCCCTGCGCCCAGGCGACGACCTGCTTGGAATCGGGCATCCACGCGATGCCGGGGTACACGCCGTGCACGGACCAGGACTCCTGCAGGTCGCGTTCCATGCCGGTCCAGGCGGGGAACTCGCGGCCGGTCTTCAGGTCCTTGAGGAACAGCGTGGTGCGGCTGCCAGAGGCGTCGCGCAGGCGGCGGATGAAGGCGAGGTACTTGCCGTCGGGGAGGGCGTCGGGCGGATTGCGCCGCCGGCACCGGTGACGAAGGGCTCGCTGGTGCCGTCGGTCAGGTCCTGGCGGTAGATGCGGAAGATCTCGCCGGTGCTGTCCTTGTTGTATTCGAACTGGCGGCCCGGCGTGCTGTCCTGCGAGTAGTAGAGGAACTTGCCGTCGGGCGAGAGCGCCGGTTCGCCGAGGTCCTTCTGCCAGTTCGGCTTCTCGTTGAGCTGCTGGCCCTTGCCGCCGTCGACGTGATAGAGCCAGATCTCGCCGCTGCCCAGCGAGCGGGTGCCGGTGAAGTGCTTGCGGGCGGCGATGTACTTGCCGCCGGGATGCCAGACGGGGTTGTTGAGCAGGCGGAAGTCTTCGGTCGAGATCGCGCGGGCGTTGGAGCCGTCGGCGTTCATGACCCAGAGGTTGTCGCCGCCGCCGGCGTCGGAGACGAAGGCGATCTGCTTGCCGTCGGGCGAGAAGCGGGGCTGCATCTCCCAGGCGATCGAATGCGTCAGCGCCTTGGCTTCGCCGCCGGCTATGGGCATCACGTAGAGGTCGCCGAGCAGGTCGAAGACGATCTGCTTGCCGTCGGGGCTGACGTCGACCGACATCCAGGTGCCGGTGCGCACGTCGAGGTTGGCGATCTTCCTGTCGCCGGGGGCTGGTTGACGTTCCACTTCGCCGCCGGGGCCGACGCCGCAACGGCGGGGGAGGGGGCGCCGGCGGGCGCGTCAGCGGCGAAGGCGGCGGCCTGCAGGGCCAGCGCGAAAGCGATCACGCCCGCGCGGGCGGGCGTGACGGTGAAACCGTTGGCGCCCTTGGAAAGGGTCGTCGGCGAGGCCTGCTTCGTGAGCATCTTGTTCGTCATGGGGCACCCTGGGATGAAGAGTGCCGGCAGCATAGGTGGGCCCTACGCGCAAACCCGACCGGGTTTGCGAGGGCATGACGAATGGCAGTGCGGAGGGCGTATCGGGGGCGTGTCAGTTCATCCCGTCCGACGCGATCCAACGAAGTCCCGGTCTTGCCTCGGTCACTGCCTTGATCAGCACCGCGGCAATGCTGCTCGCCGGATTGATGCGGAACCTCTTCGGCAGGACCGGGGTCAGGATCCGGATCAGCGCCATCGCCGCATGTTCGGCGCGCCGGGTTTCCTGGCGCTCCCCGCCGATGAGGCTGGGCCTGCAGATCGTCAGTGATCGGAACCCGATGGCCTGGATGTCCCGTTCCACTTCGCCCTTGGTCCTCGTATAGAAGAACCGGGAGTCCGCCGATGCGCCCACGGCGCTCACGAGGGCGAAGGTTTCCGCGCCCGCGGCGTGCGCGGCCTTCCCGAAGGCGACGGGGAGCTCGTGGTCGACATGGCGGAACGCCTCTTTCGAGCCAGCCTTGGCCTGCGTCGTTCCCAATGCGCAGATCACCGCTTGAGGCTTGAGCGACGCCAGCTCAGGGATCAGGTCCTCCAGGTGGGAGACCACGGGATTCACCAGCTTGGCGGCAGGCGCCAATGGCTTGCGCGTCGGCGCCATCACTTCGGAGAACGCGTCGCTGGCAAGCGCGAGCTCCAGTGCGTTGCTGCCCACCAAGCCTGTGGCACCGAGCAGAAGCAGTCTCATCGTCGAATCTCCGGACTTCAGCGTGTCGAAGGCCTTGAGCCAGGTGTCATCCGAGCGGCTCGTCGGCTGGCAGATCGGTGACCATGCCCCATCGGTCGAATTCTGCGCTGAACTCATCCAGCGTCAGCAAACCCATGCAGGCATGAGCGCCCGGGGTCAGGTCTTCACCGCGCGCCAGCCGGCGCGCCAGCAGGATCGCGGCCATGCAGGGGATCTCGGGGCCGTGGTCGTCGTCGGCGGCGATGTGCCATTCCCTGCGGATGTTCCGACCTGTGGGACCTTCGCCTTCCACGCGCACGACCATGCCGCCGAGCGCCGAACCGAGGAAGTCGAACGCAGGTGCCGTGGCCTGCATCAGCGCGGCGAGTCGCGACGGCCGCTTCAGCAGACCGAGGCGCCGAAGCGTCGCCAGCCACCCCATCGCCCGCTGCGTGAGTCCCACCTCGAGCGCGGCCCGGAACATGACGCGGTCCGTGACGCCGTAGCGCGACGGGAACAGCTCGAGATCCGGGATGTCGCACAGCGCGCCGAGTCGCGGCCGCAAGCGGGCGAACGCGACGCGTGTGGGATCCGCCCAGCCCAGGCGCGGCTGCCAGCGCCCCTCGTCCCAGACCTGGATCGGTCCGCCGCAATAGCTCAACACGGCGGCGAGTGTCGCTTCCCCCGCGGCGCGGTCTGCGCCGGCGCGATGCAGACGTCGATGTTGCGGAGGGATCGCCACCCGCGCGTGAGCGCCTCCACGACGGCCGAAGACAAGGCCGGGACGGTGCTCGCGCCGGAGATGCCGACGCGTCCCGACCCACGGAAGGCCGCGTCCAGCGACGACGGGAAGTCGCAGACGAAGCGACGTCCGTCGGCGAGATCGATGTAGTGCGCACCGGCCCGGGCCGCGGCGTACGCGACGTCGTAGGACTGGTCCTGGAACGGCCCCGCGGTATGGATGAGCAGTTCGACGCCGAGGCGCCGGAGTTCCTCCGAGAACGCGGGCGAGGACAGATCGATGGCGAGGCCTGCGGCGCCCGATCCGAGTTCATCGGCCAACGCGCGGGCGCGCGCCGCATTCCGTCCCCCGACCAGCAACTCGATCGCGGGATCGCCCGCCAAGGCGCGGCAGATGCGCGCTCCGAAGTTGCCATAGCCTCCCAGTACCAGCGTCTTCAATTCGAGGTTCTCTCCGATCCGATTGGAGGCCGGAGTCTACGAGGACGTCGTCCGGCCGTCATGGACAATGCGCCGTCCCCGGCACGCCAGAAGCCGCCATAGACGCTTCGACCGCGGGACGTCCAGGGAGGACTCCAGATGTTCAAGAAGCTGTTCGGCGGCGGTTCGCGCACGCCTGCTCCATCGCCGCGTCCCGGCGGACGACCACCGGCCCCCGCGCCTGGGCCTCGCCCCCGGTCCGAGCATCCCGGCGCGGCCGCGCTGGCGGATGCGATCCGCCGCGAAAGCGCCAACGATCCGAACGTCGGCGCCAAGATCGGCGCGCGCGAGGTTCTCCAGCGCCTGCTCACGGCGATGAGCCACGGCCCCGACCGGCGCGTCCATGCCGAATCGCTGCTCACCGCGCTCGGCGCGCTGGCGGGTTATGCGTGCCAGATGAGCGTGCGCGCGCAAAACCTGACCCTGGGTCGGCCGGAGTTCGCCGGTTTCATCGTCGCGGAGGCGGACGGCAAGCGTTTCTTCTTCGGCGAGGCACCCAACAAGTTCCTGTTCGAAGACAGGTTCTCGGTGCGCAGCCTGGCCGCCGGGCAGGCGACGGCGCTCGGGCTCCCGGAGGAGCCGAATCCGCACGAGGTCGCGAAGCACGTGTCCGAGACCATGGGCACGCCGGCCTTTGGCGTGCCGCGTCTGCCGGAAGGGCACCGGCCGGCCGAGCTGCCGGTCGTGTACGTGAAGACGCTGTGGCCGGCGTTCTTCCCGACCGTCAAGATGACCTGCCAGAACCCGGAACTGTGGCCGCTGCTGTACGCCGTCGCGGCGCAGCAGGCCATGGACATGGCCAAGGCGACCATGCCGCCGGACCTGCTCTATGCGCTGGTCATGGAGGCCGCCGCGCCGATGGCCAAGGTCGATCTCGATCGCTACTGAGCGCTCTTGATCGCTCTTGATCGCTCTTGATCGCTGGTGCGGGACGTCCCTCGGCGCTCACCCCGCCGACAGCCGCCACGGATCTTCCCGCTCCGCCGCATCCTGCTGCCGGAACGCCTTCGGCGACTTCCCGACGGTGCGCTTGAACACCTTCGAGAAGCCGAAGGCGTCGCGATAACCGACCGCCGCGGCCACGGCCTCCAGGCTGTGTCGCGTCTGCGCCAGCAGTTGCATCGCGCGCTGCATGCGCACGATGCGCAGGTGATTCAGCGGCGTGTCGCCCATCGCCTCGCGGAAGCGTTCCGCCAGCGCCGTGCGCGACAGGCCGACCCGCTTCGCCAGCGCTTCCAGCGTCCACGGATGCGACGGGTCGCCGTGCATCAGCGCCACCGCGCGGCCGACGGTCGGGTCCTGCACGGCCAGGCTCCAGCCGACGCTCGTCGCCGCGCGTCGCGCGATCAGCTGCCGCAATGCGTAGGTGAACAGCAGGTCCAGCAAGCCGTGCGTGATGATCTCGGCACCAGGCTCCGCCTCGCGCAGTTCCTCGACCAGCAGGCCACCCGCCAGCGCCAGCGGCCCGAGCCGCGGCATGTCGGCGGCGCGCAGCACGGCCCAGATCGGCAGCTCCGCGAAGAACGGATGCAGCGGCGTGTGCCAGAACTGGTAGGCGCCGCTGAGCACGACAGCGCCCGCTTCCTCCGGCGTGCCCGACGGACCGGGCGTGCCGAGCGCCACCGTCCGCTGCATGTCGATGTCGTCGACGCGCTGGCCGTCCAGCGTCGGACGCAGGCTCAGCACATGCGGATGACCGCGTGACATCACGGCGATGTCGCCGCCGTTCAGCGTCAGCGGCTCGTCCAGCTCCGGCGCATGCAACACCACGCTGCCGCGCAGCACCACGTGCAGGCCGATGCTGCGGTCGCAGGGGAAGCGCAACGCGCAATCCTCCGACAGCTCGCTGAGGTCCAGCAGCCGTCGCGACAAGCCGGTGTCGCGCAGGACGGCGCTCAGCAGGTCGATGCTCATGAGTGGGGATCCTGGAACGGAAAGACATGAATTATGGATCTTTGTCCATTCCTGGTACGTATTCCGTTTTCTAACATGGATTCCTCATCACTGATTCCGGAGTCCTGAACATGATCGTCATCACCGGCGCCACCGGCCAACTCGGCCGCCTCGTCATCGACCGCCTGCTGGCCCTGGGCGTCGAGCCCGGCCGGATCGTCGCCGCCGTGCGCACCCCCGCCAAGGCCGCCGACCTGGCCGCGCGCGGCGTCGTCGTCCGCGAGGGCGACTACACCCGTCCCGACACGCTGACCACGGCCTTCGCCGACGCGGAGCGCGTGCTGCTGATCTCCTCGAACGAGCTGGGCGATCGCATTCCGCAGCACCGTGCCGTGGTCGATGCGGCCAAGGCGGTCGGCGTGGGCCAGCTCGTCTACACCAGCGTGCTGCATGCCGACCACTCCACGCTCGGTCTGGCCGGCGAGCACCGCGAGACCGAGGCGCTGATCACCGCCTCCGGCCTGACGCACGTGTTGCTGCGCAACGGCTGGTATGTCGAGAACTACCTCGCCGCGCTGCCGCAGGCGTTGGCGCACGGCGCCTTCCTGGGCTCCGCGCGCGAGGGCCGCATCTCGTGGGCGGCGCGCGCCGACTATGCGCACGCCGCGGCCGCGGTGCTGTCGCAGCCCATCGGCCCGAACGCCGTCTTCGAGCTGGCCGGCGACCAGGCCCACACGCTGGCAGCGCTGGCGGCGGAAGTCGCCCGCCAGAGCGGCAAGCCCGTGGTCTACAAGGACCTGCCGCGCGCGGACTTCCAGCGCTTCCTGCTGGACGCGGGCCTGCCGGCGCTACTGGCCGAGCTCCTCGCCGATTCGGACGAACAGGCCGCCGACGGCGCGCTGTTCGACGACAGCGGGGTCCTGAAGCGCCTGATCGGCCGACCGACGACGACGTTGGAGGCGTCGGTTCGCGCCGCACTTTCGATTTGATTTACATCGAAAGCTTGAATGGCTTATTCCGGCGAAAGGCGCCCAATTTGTGATTGATTTCGCACAAATTGACACCATAAAGCTTCTAATGGTTTCGATATCGACGATGGGTTGTCAGAAAAGAGAAGGCATTCGAAATTAACAATCCGGGTCGGGCACTCAGTCCCATGCGTCCTCAACCCCGGGATCCCTGCGATCCCGACCCGGAGCCTCCTTTGAAACCCATCCAAGCGCTTTCCTCCGTCGCCCTGGCCCTGCTGCTCGCGGGCGCCCACGCCCAGGCGGCCACCACGTACTACGTGTCCACCACCGGCAACGACGCCAACCCGGGCACGCTCGCGGCGCCGTGGCGGCACATCAACCACGCCGCCTCGGTCGCCGCCGCCGGCGCGACCGTCTACGTGCGTGGCGGCGTCTACAACGAGTACGTCACCTTCGCCAAGTCCGGCAACGCCACGGCCGGCCCGATCGTCTTCCAGAACTACGCCGGCGAGCTGCCCATCGTCGACGGCACCGGCGTGAACTGCTGCGGCGGCGACATGCGCGGTCTCTTCAACGTCAACAGCAAGAGCTACATCACGATCAACGGCTTCGAGATCCGCAACTACGCCAGCGGCACCAAGAACGACGAGCCGGCCGGCATCGTCGTGATCGGCTCGGGCACGCAGATCAAGCTGCTCAACAACAAGATCCACGACATCAAGACCACCATCGAGAAGACCGGCAACGCCCACGGCATCGCCGTGTGGGGCACGGGCACCACGCCGTACTCGCAGATCACCATCAGCGGCAACGAGGTCTACAACCTCAAGACCGGCCAGACCGAGACGGTCGCGCTCGACGGCAACGTCACCGACTTCAGCATCACCGGCAACCTGATCCACGACAACTCCAACATCGGCATCGACGTGATCGGCTTCCAGGGGACGGGCCCGGACGGGTACGACCAGGTGAGGAACGGGACCATCGCGGACAACCGGATCTACAACATCACGACGACGAAGAACCCGTCCTACAACAACGAGCCGTCGGCCGGCGGCATCTACTGCGACGGCTGCGCCAACGTGGTGATCGAGCGCAACCTCATCCGCAACGCCGACCTCGGCATCGAGGTCGCCGCCGAGACCGGCGGCGAGAAGTCCAGCAACGTGACCGTGCGCAACAACCTGGTCTACGACACGCAGCTGGCCAACATCTCGATCGGCGGCTACGACGCCAGCCGCGGCGGCGCGGACCGCGTGAACGTGGTGAACAACACCCTCTACCAGTCCGCCTCGGCCAAGGGCGAGGGCTTCCAGGTCCAGTTCAACACGACCAACAGCGTGTTCAAGAACAACATCGTCTTCCTGTCCAACGCGCAGAGCGGCACCGGCGGCCACATGGTCAGCAACGTGGCCACCTGGACCACCTCGCCGGTCGCCTTCGACAACAACGTCTACTTCAACGACGCCGGCAACGCCACCTGGATCTGGAACAACAAGACCTACACCGGCCTGGGCAGCTTCGTCTCCGGCGCCAAGCAGGACGCGCGCTCGAAGTTCGGGAACCCGCTGTTCTTCAACCTCGCGGGTCGTGACCTGCGCGTGTCGGCGAACTCGCCGGCCGTCGGCGCGGGCACCAACCTCGGCGCGAGCATCGTCGGCGCGACCGATTTCGCCGGTGCCGCGCGCGTCATCCAGGTCATCGACGCCGGCGCCTACGAGCGCTGAGCAAGACCTGACACCGGGCGTCACGTCGACGACGGAGACGCCATGAAACGGAACGGGCCGCGGTGATGAACCGGGGCCCGTTGTTCAAGCGCAAGCGCCTTGCAGGCTTACTTAGGCTTACTTGGCGCGAGCGGTCATGATCGCGTCCGCGACGTTCTTCGGCGCTTCGGAGTAGTGCTTGAACTCCATCGTGTAGGTCGCGCGGCCCTGCGTGGCCGAGCGTAGCGAGGTGGAGTACCCGAACATCTCCGACAGCGGCACTTCCGCCTTGATGATCTTGCCGCCGCCGACCATGTCGTCCATGCCCTGCACCATGCCGCGGCGGCTGGACAGGTCGCCCATCACCGTGCCGGCGTAGTCCTCGGGCGTCTCGACTTCCACTGCCATCATCGGCTCCAGGATCACCGGGCTGGCGCGCCGGCAGGCTTCCTTGAAGCCCAGCGACGCGGCCATCTTGAACGCGTTCTCGTTCGAGTCCACGTCGTGGTACGAGCCGAAGGTCAGCGTGACCTTCACGTCCACGACCGGATAGCCGGCCAGCACGCCGTTGGGCAGGCTGTCGATGACGCCTTTCTCGACCGCCGGGATGAACTCGCGCGGCACCACGCCGCCCTTGATCGCGTCGACGAACTCGAAGCCCTTGCCCGGCTCCTGCGGTGCCAGCGAGAACACCACGTGCCCGTACTGGCCCTTGCCGCCGGACTGGCGCACGAACTTGCCTTCCACGTCCGTCACCGCCTTGCGCACCGTCTCGCGGTAGGCCACCTGCGGCTTGCCGACGTTGGCCTCGACGCTGAACTCGCGCTTCATCCGGTCCACGATGATCTCCAGGTGGAGCTCGCCCATGCCGGAAATGATGGTCTGGCCCGACTCCTCGTCGGTGCGCACGCGGAAGGACGGGTCCTCCGCCGCCAGTCGACCGAGCGCGAGGCCCATCTTCTCCTGGTCCGCCTTGGTCTTGGGCTCCACCGCCTGCGAGATCACCGGCTCCGGGAAGACCATCCGCTCCAGCGTGATGATGGCCTCGGGGTCGCACAGCGTCTCGCCGGTCGTCACGTCCTTCAGGCCCACGCAGGCGGCGATGTCGCCGGCCAGGATCTCCTTGATCTCCTCGCGCTGGTTGGCGTGCATCTGCAGGATCCGGCCGATGCGCTCCTTCTTGCCGCGCGTCGGGTTGTAGACCGAATCGCCGGATTTCAGGATGCCCGAATACACCCGCACGAAGGTCAGCTGACCCACATACGGGTCGGTCATCAGCTTGAAGGCGAGGGCGCTGAACTTCGCATCGTCCGCGGCCGCGCGCGTCGTGTCCTGCTCGTCGTCATCCGTGCCGTGCACCGGCGGGATGTCCACCGGCGACGGCATGAAATCGATCACCGCGTCCAGCATGCGCTGCACGCCCTTGTTCTTGAACGCCGTGCCGCACAGCATCGGCTGGATCTCGCCGGCGATGGTCCGCTTGCGGATCGCGCGCCGGATCTCGTCCTCGGTCAGTTCGCCGGTCTCGAGGTACTTGTTCATCAGCTCCTCGTCGGCCTCGGCCGCCGCCTCGACCATCTTCTCGCGCCACTCGTCGGCCTGCGCCTTGAGCTCCGGCGGGATCTCCTGGTAATCGAAGGTCATGCCCTGCGTGGCGTCGTGCCACAGGATGGCCTTCATCTTCAGCAGGTCGATCACGCCCTTGAAATGCTCCTCCGCGCCGATCGGCAGCACCACCGGCACCGGGTTGGCCTTGAGCCGGTCCACCATCATCTGGCGCACGCGGTAGAAGTCCGCGCCGACGCGGTCCATCTTGTTCACGAAGGCCAGGCGCGGCACCTTGTACTTGTTGGCCTGGCGCCAGACGGTCTCCGACTGCGGCTGCACGCCGCCGACCGAGTCATACACCATCACCGCGCCGTCCAGCACGCGCATCGAGCGCTCCACCTCGATGGTGAAGTCCACGTGCCCGGGGGTGTCGATGATGTTGATGCGGTGCTCCGGATAGGAGCGGTCCATGCCCTTCCAGAAGCAGGTCGTCGCCGCCGAGGTGATCGTGATCCCGCGTTCCTGCTCCTGCGCCATCCAGTCCATCGTCGCCGCGCCGTCGTGCACTTCACCGATCTTGTGATTGACCCCGGTGTAGAACAGGATGCGCTCCGTCGTCGTCGTCTTGCCGGCGTCGATGTGCGCCGAGATGCCGATGTTGCGGTAGAGCTCGATGGGGGTCTTGCGGGACATGGTGGTCTCCAGTGGCCGAGGAACGACCCGCGCGCGCCAGCTTCGCTGGAGGCGCCCGCCGGGTCCGGGAAACGACCAATGTAGCGACAAGCCATGACCCCCGCCATCCGCCTTCTGGAAGAGCCCGGGGCATCAGGGGATGAGGGACGCGTGGCCGCGGACGCCCCGCGTCCGGCGTCACCCCCATGAATGAGGGGCAAGAAATCGGGCGAATGCTGGAATGTTCGAGCGGTTACGTCACGAAACATCCCTACATTGACCATTCCAACAAAGATTCCAGGGAGTTGTCGTGAAGTTGCGCGTGTTTGCCTGCCGCTGGCCGTCGATCCTCATGCTGGCCGGCCTGACCGCCGGAACGGCGGCCGCTGCGCCCGGCGACGTGGTCGCCGGCATGATCTGCACGGTGCCGGACGGCTGGTGGTCGCTGGACCGCGAGCGTCCCCAGCAGCCGGAGCCGGTGAAGGTGCTGGTCGTGAAGCCGCTGACCACCGGCGTGCCCGGCGCCTGGGTGCAACCGCAGCGCGGCAAGTTGTCCGACCAGCAACTGCAGCTGGCGCTGGAGCGTCTCACCGATTGCCGCTGAGATAGCCGCTGAGATAGCCGCCGACATCGCCATCGACGGGCGGGCGCCGACGGCCCGGGAGGGTCCCGCGAGGGGCCCAGCGGGGCGGTCCGGCCGCGGACTCCGGAGGGTAAACCCGGGCCGCGCGACCGCGCTGGCTAGAATGGCGGGCTCACCGTCGCGGCGCGCGGCGCAAACCCCCTGGGATCCCATGGCCAGCATCACCTCCTCCAAGCATCTGATTCACTTCGAGGGGGGCAATGCCCTCTCGTCCTTCCGGGCCGCGGCGCTGCTGGCGCGTCTTCAGGCCGTCAGCGACCGCATCGCCGCGGTGCATGCGCGCCACGTCCACTGGGTCTGGACGGACGCCGCCATCGATGCCGAAGGGCAGGGCAAGCTGGCCGCGCTGCTGGACTATGGTGACGCGTATGAAGGCCCCTCCGACGGCGCGCTGATCGTCGTCGCCCCGCGCCTGGGCACGCTGAGCCCCTGGGCCTCCAAGGCCACCGACATCGCCCACAACTGCGGCCTCGCGATCCACCGCGTCGAGCGCGTCACCGAATTCCGCCTGACGCTGAAGTCGGGCCTGCTGAGCAGCCTGACGGCCGGCTTGACGGGGGCCGCCAAGGTCCTGACCGAAGCTGAGATCCTCGCCTGCGCCGACCTGCTGCACGACCGCATGACCGAGAGCGTGCTGCTGTCGCGCGAGGCCGGCGCCCACCTGTTCGACGAGAAGCAGGCCCAGCCGCTCGCGCACGTCGACGTGCAGGGCCGCGGCCGCGCCGCGCTCGAGGAAGCCAACGGCGCCTGGGGCCTGGCGCTGTCCGACGACGAGATCGACTACCTGGTCGCCGCCTTCACCAAGCTGGGCCGCGACCCCAGCGACGTGGAACTGATGATGTTCGCGCAGGCCAACAGCGAGCACTGCCGCCACAAGATCTTCAACGCCGAGTTCACCATCGACGGCCAGGCGCAGCCGCTGTCGCTGTTCGGCATGATCCGCAACACCGAGAAGCTGCACCCGCAGCACACGGTGATCGCCTACGCCGACAACGCGGCGGTGATGGAAGGCCACGTGATCGAGCGCTGGATGGCCGCCGGCGACCGCCGCGCGCCGCAGTACGAGGCCCGCGCCGAGACGGCCCACGTGCTGATGAAGGTCGAGACGCACAACCACCCGACGGCGATCTCGCCGCACCCGGGCGCCTCCACCGGCGCCGGCGGCGAGATCCGCGACGAGGGCGCCACCGGCCGCGGCGCCAAGCCCAAGGCCGGCCTGACCGGCTTCTCGGTGTCCAACCTGCACCTGCCGGGCCTGTCCGAGCCGTGGGAGAAGAACCCGGTCGGCAAGCCCGCGCACATCGCCAGCGCGCTGCAGATCATGACCGAGGGCCCGCTGGGCGGCGCCGCGTTCAACAACGAATTCGGCCGGCCCGCGCTGGGCGGCTACTTCCGCGTCTTCGAGCAGGACGTGGACGGCATCCGCCGCGGCTATCACAAGCCCATCATGATCGCCGGCGGCCTGGGCGCCATCCGCGCGGACCTGACGAAGAAGATCGCCTTCCCCGCCGGCTCGCTGCTGATCCAGCTGGGCGGCCCCGGCATGCGCATCGGCATGGGCGGCAGCGCGGCGAGCTCGATGGCCGCGGGCACCAACACCGCCGACCTGGACTTCGATTCGGTCCAGCGCGGCAACCCCGAGATCCAGCGCCGCGCGCAGGAAGTCCTCAACCACTGCTGGGGTCTCGCCGAGCGCAATCCGATCCTGGCCGTGCATGACGTCGGCGCGGGCGGCATCTCCAATGCGTTCCCGGAACTGGTGAACGACGCCGGCCGGGGCGCGATCTTCGACCTGCGCAAGGTCCCGCTCGAGGAGAGTGGCCTGGCGCCCAAGGAGATCTGGTGCAACGAGAGCCAGGAGCGTTACGTCCTGGTGATCGCGCCTGAAAGTCTCGAGCTCTTCACCGCGATGGCCGAGCGCGAGCGCTGCCCGTTCGCGGTCGTCGGCGTGACGACCGAGCAGCGCGAGCTGGTGCTGGAAGACGGCACCGACGGTGAACGCGCCATCGACATGCCGATGGACGTGCTGCTGGGCAAGCCGCCGAAGATGCATCGCGACGTGACGCGCGTGGCCCGCTCGGGCGGTGCGCTGACGCTGGACGGCGTGGACCTGGCGACGACCGCGCGCACCGTGCTGCGCCACCCGACGGTGGCCAGCAAGCGCTTCCTGATCACCATCGGCGACCGCACCGTCGGCGGCCTGAACCACCGCGACCAGATGGTCGGTCCGTGGCAGCTGCCGGTGGCCGACGTCGCCGTCACGCTGTCCGACTTCAAGGGCTTCACCGGCGAGGCGATGAGCATGGGCGAGCGCACGCCGCTGGCCGCCGTCGACGCGCCGGCCTCGGGCCGCATGGCCGTCGCCGAGGCCATCACCAACCTGCTGGCCGCGCCGATCGAGCTCTCGCGCGTGAAGCTGTCCGCCAACTGGATGGCCGCCTGCGGCGAACCCGGCGAGGACGCCGCGCTGTACGACACCGTCAAGGCCGTCGGCATGGACCTGTGCCCGGCGCTGGGCATCTCGATCCCGGTGGGCAAGGATTCGCTGTCGATGCGCACGCGCTGGTCGGATGACGGTGCGACGAAGCAGGTCACCGCGCCGGTGTCGCTGATCATCACCGCCTTCGCGTCGCTGGCCGACGTGCGCGGCACGCTGACGCCGCAGCTGCGGGACGGCGACACGACGCTGGTCCTGGTCGACCTGGGCCAGGGTCGCATGCGCATGGGCGGCTCCATCCTGGCGCAGACGCTGAACCAGTTCGGCCCCGAGGTTCCGGACCTCGACGACCCCGCGCTGCTGAAGTCGCTGGTCGCTGCCGTCAACGAGCTGCGCGGTCAGGGCAAGCTGCTGGCGTACCACGACCGCAGCGACGGCGGCCTGTTCGCCGCGGCGATGGAGATGGCCTTCGCCGGCCAGCGCGGCGTGAGCCTGAACGTCGACATGCTGGTCACCGAAGGCGACGGCATCAGCGACAGCCGCGCCGAGGTGGGCGACTCCAAGAACTGGGCCTCGCAGGTCAGCGGCCGCCGCGACGAACTGACGCTGAAGGCGCTGTTCAACGAGGAACTGGGCGTCGTGCTGCAGGTCGCCACCGGCGACCGCGACGCGGTGCTGCAGACACTGCGCGCGCACGGCCTCTCGAAAATCTCGCACGTGGTCGGCAAGACCAACGATGCGAAGCAGGCGGAAGTCTGGCGCGACGCGAAGAAGGTCTTCGCCGCGCCGCTGAACGAGCTGCAGCAGGAGTGGGACCAGGTCTCGTGGCGCATCGCCCGCGAGCGCGACAACCCCGCCTGCGCCGACCAGGAACACGCGTTGTCCGCCACGCCGGGCAAAGGCCTGCACTGGTCGCCGAGCTTCGATGTCAAGGACGACGTCGCCGCGTCGCTGATCGCCAGCGGCGTCCGCCCCAAGGTCGCGATCCTGCGCGAGCAGGGCGTCAACTCGCATGTCGAGATGGCCTACGCGATGGCGCAGGCCGGCTTCGACGCCTACGACGTGCACATGAGCGACCTGCAGGCCGGCGCGGTCGACCTGAAGGACTTCAAGGGCTTCGTCGCCTGCGGCGGCTTCAGCTACGGCGACACGCTGGGCGCGGGCGAGGGCTGGGCGCGCTCCATCCTCTTCAACCCGGTGCTGAAGGCGGCCTTCGAGGCCTTCTTCGCGCGCTCCGACAGCTTCGCGCTGGGCGTGTGCAACGGCTGCCAGATGCTGGCGGCGCTGTCGCCGATGATCCCCGGCGCGCAGGACTGGCCGAAGTTCGTCCGCAACCGCAGCGAGCAGTTCGAAGCGCGCCTGGCGCAGGTCGAGATCGTCGACTCGCCCAGCATCTTCTTCACCGGCATGGCCGGCAGCCGCCTGCCCATCGCGGTCGCGCACGGCGAGGGCTTCGCGGACTTCTCGCAGCGCGGCAACGCCGACCAGGTGCTGCGCGCGATGCGCTACGTCGACGGCGACGGCCAGCCGACCGAGCAGTACCCGCTCAACCCCAACGGCAGCCCGCAGGGCCTGACCGCGGTGACCACGGCCGACGGCCGCTTCACCGCGCTGATGCCGCATCCGGAGCGCGTGTTCCGCAACATCCAGATGAGCTGGACCGGCGGCGACGCCGGCGAATTCAGCCCCTGGATGCGCATGTTCCGCAACGCGCGGAAGTGGGTGGGCTGATCAGGCGGCTGCGTCGGGCCTCCTCGGGCCCGTCGGTGCGGTGATCCGCTGGCGCCGGCCTCGTGCCGGCGCCGGACGATGCCGCCGGATGCCGGATGCCGGATGCGCCGGACTCAGCCGGCGTCCGTCCCCGCGGCGATGCCCGCCAGCAGCTCGTACGACCGCCGCCGCGCGGCCGGGTCGTGCACCGCGCAGGCGACGATGAACTCGTCGGCACCGGTGCGTTCCTGCGTCGCCAGCAGGCCGTCGCGCACAGTGCGCGGCGAGCCGACGATCGACTCCGACAGCATCCGCTCCACGCCCAGCTTCTCCCCGGCGGTCCACAACACGTCCATGCTGTCGATCGGCCGCGGCAGCAGGCCGCGCTGGCCGCGCTGCATGCCGAGGAAGCGCTGCTGGATCGAGGTGAACAGGCGCTGCGCCTGCGCGTCGGTGTCGGCCACGACGACGTTCAGGCCGACCGCCGCGTACGGCTCCGGATGGCGGGCGCTCGGGCGGTACTGCGCACGATAGATCTCGAGCGCCTGCATCAGCATCGCCGGCGCGAAGTGCGAGGCGAACGCGAACGGCAGGCCCAGGTAGGCGGCCAACTGGGCGCCGTACAGGCTGGAGCCGAGCAGCCAGACCGGCACCTCCGTGCCCTGGCCGGGCACGGCGCGCACGACCTGACCCTCCTGGGCGGGCGCGAGGTAGCCGATCAGCTCCAGCACGTCCTCGGGGAAGCGGTCCTCGTGCGCGGTCGCCAGGTGGCGGCGCAGCGCGCGCATCGTCGGGCCGTCGGTGCCCGGCGCCCGGCCCAGTCCCAGGTCGATGCGTCCGGGGAACAGCGTGGCCAGCGTGCCGAACTGCTCGGCGATCGTCAGCGGCGCGTGGTTGGGCAGCATGATCCCGCCGGAGCCGACGCGGATCGTCGACGTCGCCGCGGCGATCTGGCCGATCAGCACGGCGGTGGCGGACGACGCGACGCCGTCCATGTTGTGGTGTTCGGCGACCCAGTAGCGGGTGTAGCCGAGCCGCTCCGCATGCTGGGCCAGGGCCATGCTCTCGTGGAGCGCCTGCGCGGCGGAACCGCCTTCGACGATGAAGGCGAGGTCGAGGATCGAAAGTCGGGCTTGCATGGGCGCGGAGTCTAGGCGCGCCGTCCGGACCGCAGCCCCGGGAGGGTTAATCCCTCTCAGTCGCTGCCGAGCGGGGCCTGGACCTGCCGCGTCTTGCCGCCGCTCCAGACGGTGAGGGTGACCTTCTCGCCGATCTGGCGTTCCTCGAGTTCGCCGAGCAGGTCGTCGAGGTCGGCCACCGGCTTGCCGTTGACCGCGGTGATGACATCGCCGGCGACGATGCGGCCGTCGCGCCCGCGCAGGAAGGGCCGCAGTCCGGCGCGCTGCGCGCCGCCGCCGGCTTGCAGGCCGATCAGCACGACGCCCTTGGGCAGGCGCAAGACCTGGCGCAGCTGCTCGCTGCCGGCGGTCAGGCCCAGGGCCGGGCGGATGACGCGGCCATGCTGGATCAGTTGCGGCACGACGCGGTTCACCTCGTCCGCAGGGATCGCGAAACCGATGCCGTTGCTGCCGCCGCTGGGGCTGAAGATCGAGGTGTTGACGCCGATCAGCCGGCCCGCCGAGTCCAGCAGCGGACCGCCCGAGTTGCCGGGATTGATCGCCGCGTCGGTCTGGATCGCGCCGCGGATCGTGCGCTGCGTCATCGACTCGATCTCGCGGTTCAGCGCCGAGACGATGCCGCGCGTCAGCGTCTGGTCGAGCCCGAACGGGTTGCCGATCGCGTAGACCGTCTGCCCGACCTGCAGGTCGCGGCTGCTGCCCATCGGCACCGGGGTCAGCTTCTCGCGCGGCGCGACGATGCGCAGCACGGCCAGGTCGCGGTCCGGATCGACGCCGACCAGCGTCGCGTCGTACGCGCTCTGGTCCGACAGCGTCACCTTGGCCGCCGACGCGCCTCGGATCACATGGAAGTTGGTGACGATGTGGCCCGCCTCGTCCCACAGGAAGCCGCTGCCGGTGCCGCTGGGCACCTCCGTCACGTTGCGCGAGAAGAAGTCGCGCTGCTGCGCCAGTGTCGTGATGTGGGCGACCGACGGCGACACCTTGCGGAACACCGCGATGTTGTTCTGCTCCTGCGCGTCGAGCGGCCCGCGCGGCGCGACTGGCCGTGGCTGGGGCCAGGCATTGCCCGACAGGACGAGAAAGCCGGCGAGAACGATGCAGGAAAGCCGCAGATGCATGACAAGGACAGAGGCGGAGGACACGGGCCGATTATGAAAGCTCGACAACCCCGGCTGAGGCGGCCCCGGTTTGGGATGCGGCGCTAGGCGCAAACCGGAGCCATAGCGGGGCTATGGCGAGGATTTGCAACGACGCGGCGCGCCCAAACCGGGGCCGCCTCAGTCGGGGTTGCCTCCGGCCCAGCGGGCGATTTCGGCCTCCAGGTGAGCGGCGCGTTGCCTGAGCACGTCCGCGGTGGCCTTGAGCTGCAGGTGGGTGCGCACGCGCGCCAGCAGGATGGGCGGGCTGATCGGCTTGGTGATGTAGTCCACCGCGCCCAGCGACAGGCCGTGGCTCTCGTCCGCCGGGTCCGATCGCGCGGTGAGGAACAGCACCGGGATGTCGCGCGTGGCCGCGTCGGCCTTGAGCCAGCGGCAGAGCTCGTAACCGTCCATGTTGGGCATCAGCACGTCCAGCAGGATGAGGTCGGGCCGCGGCGCCTCGGCCGCGATGCGCAGCGCGCGGTCGCCGGTGGTCGCGACCTTGACGCGATGCCGTTCCTTGAGCAGCTCGTAGAGCTGCGACAGGACCTCGGGCGAGTCGTCCACGATCAGGATCGTCGGACGCGGGTCTCCGTTCGAGAGGCTCATGGCAAGGGTTCCTCCATCGGTCGGATGCCCGACGGGGACGGCGGTCCGCGCCCGTCGGCATCGTTGTCCAGCCCGCGGCGCGCGGTCTCGAAGTCGAATCGCACGGCCGCCTCCAGGACCTCGCGCAGGACGGCGGCGCGCCGTTCGTCGAGGCCGTGACGGCCCCGCGCGATCTCCATGCGCAACTGCTCGGCGGTGTCCATCGCCGCGCCGTCGTGCTCGGCCAGCTGGCGGCGCAGGCGTGCCAGCCGTTCCTCCAGCGCCGGGATGCCCGGCGGCTGCGCCGGATCGTGCAGCGGGCCAGGCATCGGCGGCGGTGCGCCGTCCGACAAGGTCTGTCCCAGCGCGTGCAGCAGGCGGTCCAGCGCGACGTGCACGCCCTGCGCCAGCTCGCGGCGTCGCGCCGTCGGCGCCTGCGTGCGGCAGGCGTTCTCCAGCGCGGCGGCGGCCTCGCTCAGGGGCAGCGCGCCGATGGTCGCCGACGAGCCCCGCAGCGAGTGGGCGATCTGCTCCAGCGCCTGCGCGTCGTCCGCCTCGGCGGCCCGCTCCAGCCGCGCCCCGGTCTCCTGCTGGGAATGCAGGAAGATCCGCAGCAGGCGCAGGTACAACCCGGCGTTGTTCGCGGCCGTGGCCAGCCCGGCGCGCGCCTCCAGGCCGTCGACGACGGGCAGTGCGGGCCCGGTGCCCGGCCGCGGACGCGCCGATCCGGCGGGCCGAAGGGGCCGGCCGTCCCGGCCCGGCCGGTCGTGGAGGCGTCCGCCCCGTCCCCGGCAGGATCCCCGCCGTTGGCGTCCCCGGGGTCCGCCGCCGGGGCCGTCGCGGGGTAGGCCGGATGGATCCAGCGGACCAGCACCTCGAACAGCGTGTCGACGTTCAGCGGCTTGGCCACGTGGTCGTTCATCCCCGTGGCCAGGATGCGCGCGCGATCGGCGCCGGTGGCGTTGGCGGTCAGCGCGATGATGGGCAGATCGCGCCAGCGCGGGTCCTGGCGCAGGTAACGCGTGGCGTCGTAGCCGTCCATCACCGGCATCTGGCAGTCCATCAGCACGCCGTCGAAGCCGTCCGGCGACTGCTGCAGCAGCGTCAGCGCGATCGCGCCGTGGTCCGCGAGGGTCACGGCGATGCCGGCCTTGGTCAGCAGCTCCTCGGTGAGTTCCTGGTTGACCTGGTTGTCCTCCACCACCAGCAGCCGGGCGCCGGCCAGGGACTGCATCGCCGCCCGCGCCGCGGCGCGGCGGGCCTGCGGGTCGATCGGCGCGCCGGTACCGGCCGGCGCGCCCAGGGCGTCCAGCAAGGCGGCGGTGGTGACCGGCTTGCCCAGCACCGGCAGCGGCCCGCAGGGCAGGGCCGCCATCGCCTCGTACAGGCCGTCGTCGTTGCCGCGCGCGGTCACCATGACGATCCGCGGCACCGGGGCCGTCTCCTCGAGCAGCCGGGCCGCCGCGGCCACGCCGTCCAGCCCGGGCATCTTCCAGTCCATCAGCACCCAGTCGAAGGGGCGGTGCTCCCGCGCGGCCGCCTGCACCGCGAGCAGTCCGGGCGTGCCGTCGACGGCCTGTTCCACCTGCAGGCCCAGGCCCTGGCACAGTGCGGCCAGGACCTCGCGGGCGACGCGGTTGTCGTCGACGACCAGCACCCGGCCGCGGAGCGCCGGCGGCGGCGCCTCGTCGCGCGGGCCCACGCCCAGCCGCGCGGTGAAATGCAGCGTGAGCCCGGAGCCCTGCATCGACGCCACGCTCAGCGTGCCGCCCATCATCTCCACCAGCATCCGGCACACCGCCAGCGACAGGTCGCCGCGGTCCGGGGCGTCGGCATTGGCGTCGACGTCGGCCTTGGCGTCGACCGGCGATCCCCGTCGGCCCAGCCGCGCCAGCGCCGGCGGCGACAGCGCGGGACCGCTGTCGCGGACGCTGAAGCGCAGCAGGATCGTGCCGTCGTCGGCGCGGGCGCCGCCGTCCTCCGCACCCGACGCTCCTGCCGCGCCCGATGCCTCCAGCGTCTCCGTCACGGCCGTCACCGCGACCACCACCTCGTCCTGCTCGCTGCGCCGCGCCGCGTGCTTGCCGACATGGGCCAGCACCTGGCCGAGCCGGAACGGGTCGCCCACCAGCGTCGCAGGCAGGCCGGCGGGCACGCTCAGCAGCAGCTCCACGCCCTTTTCCTCCAGGCCGAGGCCGATCACCTGCACCAGGTGTGCCAGCACCTCGTCGAGCGAGAACGGGATGTGCTCGAGCGCCAGCCGCCCGGCCTCGATGCGGCTGAAGTCGAGGATGTCGTCGATGACGCCGAGCAGGGTCTCCGCCGCGCGGCAGGTCTTGTCGACGTAGTTGCGCTGGCGCGCGTCGAGCTCGGTCTGCAGCGCCAGCTCGGACATGCCGATGATCGCGTTCATCGGCGTGCGCAGCTCGTGGCTCATGTTGGCGAAGAAGTCGGCCTTGGCGCGGGTGGTGGTCTCGGCGGACTCGCGCGCCGCGCGGATCTCGTGCTCGGCGGCCAGCCGGTCGGTCAGGTCCATCAGCCAGACCAGCATCCCGGAGCGGCCGAAGTCCACCGGCAGGAAGGCGGCCAGGCAGTCATGCCGCGCGCCGCCGGGATCGACGACCCGCAGCTCGACATCGCTGCCGGTGCCGTTGCTCTCGAGCAGGGCCAGTGCGCGCTGGCGGCTGGCGTCGTCCGCGTAGACGTCGGGCCAGGGCTGGCCGATCTCGACGTCGACCAGCCGCCGCAGCGCCGGATTGGCGATGCTCACCACGCCGTCCGAGATCAGCCCGATGCCGACGGGCGTGTGCTCGATGAGGGCCATGAAGCGTTCGCCCTGGCGCCGCAGCGCCGTCTTCTGTGCGTGCCGCGCGGCGCGCAGCGTCAGGCTGCGCAGCAGCGCGGCGAGCGCGGCGAAGCACAGCAGCGCGGACAGCAGGCCCAGGCCCGCGCGCGCCGGCGCGCTGAGCGCGTTCGAGAGATCGGCGACGATCACCATCCGCCAGGGGCCGGCGGCGTCGGGCCAGCCGAGGTCGCGCGACACCCGGGCGTGCGGACGTCCGTCGATCATCACGTCGCCGGTGTCCGCGACGGCGCCGGGATCGAAGGGCAGCACCCGCGCGTGGGCCGGATCCTCGAGCTGGCGCCCGTAGCGCAGTCCCTCGGTGAGACGCCGGCTGCGCTCGGCGGAGGCCTGGCCCACCAGCATCAGCGACCACTCGGGGCGCGTCGACACCATCACCACGCCTTCGGGCGACAGGATCAGCGAGGTCATGTCCGCGCGGGCGGTCAGGAAGCGGTCCAGCGACGGTCCGTAGAACTGCGTGGCGACGATGCCGATGACGGGGCCGCCGCCGTCGGTGTCGCGCAGCACCGGGGCGCTGAGATAGAGCGACCGGCGGGAGGTGGCCTGGCTGATGGCCATGGAGACCGCGGTGCGGCCGGCGATGCTCTCCTGGAAATACGACCGGTGGCTGAGATCCTGGCCCATCGGCGAACGTTGCAGGCCGCGGTTCCATTCCCCGACGATCACGCCGGCGCCGTTGGTGACGAAGGTGACGTCGGCGCCAAGCTGGTCGTTCATCGCGGACAGCGTGCCGGCCGCGGGCCGCATGGTCAGCGCGACCTGGAGATCGGTCTGCCGGGCGGCGGTCTTCAGGGCGGGATCCACGCGGCCCGCCAGCCGCAACGCGCCCATCGCCTTGCTCTCGCTGGTGAGGCCGCGGAACAGCAGGACCTCCCGGTCGATCGTGGCCGCCATCCGGGCGCGGAAACGGTCGTCGAGGATGCGCCGCCCCTCCTCGGCGACCAGCGCGCCGGCGAGCAGCGACAGCGCCGCGGCACCGGCCCACGCGGCCGCCGGATGACGCGACAGCAGGGTGGCCACGCGGATCATGACGACGGCCCTCCGGCCGGGGCGCCGGCGTCCCAGCTCAGCAGCGCCAGCGCCTCCTCGAAGCGGAAGCCCGAGGCCGCCGCGGCGACGCGGCGCAAGAGCTGCGCGCGGGCCGGCGGTGGCGGACGACGGTCGAGCGCCTCCGCCAGCGCGTGGCCGATCTCGACGGCCGCCGCGTCGCTGGCCTGCAGCAGCCCGGTCAGCCGTGACAGCAGCGCCTCCAGGGCCTCGTCCGGCGCCGCGTCGACCGTCGGCCCTGTCGCCCCTCCGTCGGCCCCTCCGTCCGAGCCTCCGTCGGCCCGGCCGGTGGCCGTCCGCGCGGGACTGCGCTCGTGCGCGAAGCGCGCCAGCGTCTCGAAGAGGCGGTCCACGCTCAGCGGCTTGCTCAGGCAGCCGTCCATGCCGGCGGCGAGGATGCGCTCGCGCGCCTCCAGCGTCGCGCTCGCCGTCAGCGCGATGACGGGCAGCGCGTGCCAGCGCGGGTCCCGGCGCAGGCGGCGCGTGGTCTCGCAACCGTCCATCTTCGACATCTGGCAATCCATCAGCACCGCATCGATGCCGGGCTCCGGCCGTGCCAGCAGGTCGAGCGCGGTCTGGCCGTCCGGGGCCAGCACCACCTCCAGGCCGGCGGCGCGCAGCAGCTCGGCGCTCAGTTCGCGGCTGACCGGATCGTCCTCGACGACCAGCACCCGCGTCCCGGTCAACCGCGCCATCGCGGCGCGGGTCGCACCGCCGCGCCGGGGGGCGGCGAGGGTGGGCGCCAGCGCGCGGCCGGTCGCCTCGCCGATGGCCGACAGCAGCGTCGAGGCGGTGACCGGCTTGCTCAGCAGCCGGGGCCGATGCTGCGGGTCCGAGTCGCCCAGCGCGGCGGCGAGCGTCGCATCACGGCCGAAGGCGGTCACCAGCAGGATCGCCGGCGGCGACGCGAGCCGGCCGTCCGCGATCAGCCGGGTCGCCTCGAGGCCGTTCAGGATGGGCATCTGCCAGTCCATCAGCACCAGGTCGAAGGGGCGCTTGCCGGCCTCGGCCTCCAGCACGCACTGCGCAGCGTTGGCACCGTTGACGGCCGTCTCCACCTGCATGCCGAAGCCGGCGCACAGGGCGCCGAGGATCTCCCGCGCCGCGCGGTTGTCGTCGGCCACCAGCACGCGCAGCCGCGACAGGTCGGCCATCGCCGCCGCGGCCGGCGTGGCCGCCGCGCGGGCGTCCCGGCACAGACCCAGGCGCACCGTGAACGAGAAGGTCGAGCCCTCGCCCAGGCGTGAACTCACCTCGATGCGTCCGCCCATCAGCTCGACCAGCTGACGGCTCAGCGCCAGTCCCAGCCCGCTGCCGCCGTACTGGCGCGTCGTGGAGGTGTCCGCCTGGTTGAAGCTGTGGAACAGCCGCGAGATCGTCTCCGGCGTCATGCCGATACCCGAGTCGGTGACGCTGAAGCGCAGTTCGATCTCGTCTTCCTTGTCTTCCTCGTTGTCGTCGACGCCATCGCCATCGCCATCGCCGTTGTCGTTGTCGTTGTCGTTGTCGTCAGCGCCGCCGACCTTGCCTTTGCCGCCTTGCCGCTCGCGGCCGGCCCCTGGTGCCGTCACGAGCTCGACGGCGACGATGACCTCGCCGCTGTCGGTGAACTTCACGGCGTTGGCGCCGAGGTTGATCAGCACCTGGCCGAGCCGCATCGGGTCGCCGATCAGCGCGTCGGGCACGGCGGCGGGGCGATGGATCAGCAGTTCCACGCCCTTGTCCTCGGCGCGCAGGCCGATCAGGTCGACGAGGCGGTCCAGCACCTGGTCGAGCTGGAACGGCACCCGCTCCAGCGCGATCCGGCCGGACTCGATGCTGTTGAAGTCCAGGATGTCGTCGATCAGGTCGAGCAGGCTGAGCGCGGCGCCGTGCACCTTCTCGAGGTAGTTGCGCTGGCGCGCGTCCAGGCCGGTCTGCAGCGCCAGGTCGGACATGCCGACGATCACGTTCATCGGCGACCGGATCTCGTGGCTCATGCCGGCGAGGAAACCGGACTTGGCGCGGGCCGCGTCATTGGCGGCCTCCATCGCCCGTCGCGCGGCGCAGGCGGCTTCCTGGCGCCGCGTGATGTCGGTCAGCCACAGCACCACGCCGGGCTTGTCGCCTTCGTACTCATAGGGCATCGAGGACATGACGTAGGCGCGGGGCTCGCCGGCGGCGCCGATCAGGCCGACCTCGACATCGAGCGTGCGGGCCCGTTCCTCCAGCACCGCGTCGACCCGTTCCCGGCTCGCGTCGTCGACATAGCGGTGCGGCCAGCGCTCGGACAGGCGCACGCCGAGCTGCTCGGTCAGCACCGGGTTCACGAACTCGATCCGGTCGTCGACGACCAGGCACAGGCCCAGCGGGGAGGTGCGCATGATGGTGCGGAACTCGTCGCCGCGCGCGGCGATCTCGGCGGCGCTGCGCGCCCGCTGCCGGCTGAGCGCGGCCATCCGCCGCCACAGCGCGTAGGCGGCGAGCACCAGCGCCGCGGTCAGGGCCGCGACGCCCCATGCGTTGCGCGCGCCCAGCGCGGCGGAGAGGTCTTCCAGCAGCACGAGGCGCCAGGCGCCGTCGGGATCGTTCCAGTCGATCAGCGTCGAGGCGACGGCCAGACGCCGGCCGTCGAGGTCGATCTCCTCGCCGTCGACGGGATCGAAGGGCAGCGCACGGGCGCGGGCCGGGTCGGCGAAGCGATCGGCGAAGCGCCGCGTCGCCGTCAGCTCCGCGGCGCGCGCCGGGGTGAGCGGCCCCACGACCGACAGGATCCACGCGGGCCGGCTGGCCGCGAAGACGACGCCGTGCGGCGAGATCAGCAGCACGTCCCCCTGCGCCCGCGAGGCGAGGCTGTGGTCGAGCATCACCGCCGGCTTGCGCACGGCCATCACGCCGACGACGGTGCTGGTCGACTCCCGGCCCGAGAAGATCGGCGCGCAGAAGACGAGCGCCCGTTCCCGCAGGTGCGGGCTCAGGCCCAGATAGATCGACGGCCGGCCCCGCAGCGCCTGCTGGACATACCCGCGGAACGACAGGTCGAGGCCGATGGCACGCTCGGCGTCGCGCTGCACCCATTCCGCCACGAGCAGCCCGCCCATGTTGAGGACCCACGCGTCGTCGCCGCCGACCGTTTGCGCGATGGTCCGCAGGTGCGCCTCGCCGGGGCGGACCAGCTTCGCGCGCTCGAGGTCGGTCTCGAAGGTCATCGTCTTGATCAGCGGATCGACGAGGCCGCTCTGCTCGACGGCCCCCATGTCCCGTCCCGACAGCGTGCGCTGGACCAGCGAGACGCCCTCGCGGTCGGCCGCCGACTGCAGCGCGTGATGCTGGTCCGTCTCGAGGTAGAGGCGCTGCGCGGCGCTCACGCCCCATCCGGCCGCGATCGCGACCACGACCGCCGCGCTCCAGGCGAGCGCGGTGCGACCAGCATCCGCCGGGCGCGGCATCAGCGGCCCCGGTCGACGCCCAGCGGCGTGAGGTCCGGCGGGCTGACCGTCTCCATCCAGGCGCGCTTGCGCGCGAGGGCCGCGTCGTCGTCGGCGAAGCGCCGCGCGATCGCCTGGAACTCCGGCTGGATGCGCAGGAAGGCCTCGACGACGTCCGGATCGAAGTGCGTGCCCGCGCCCCCGGCGATGATCGCCGTCGCCTGCTCGTGCGGCATGCCGTCCTTGTAGACGCGCCGGCTGATCAGCGCGTCGTAGACGTCGGCCAGCGCCATCAGGCGCGCGGACAGCGGGATCGCCTCGCCGCGCAGGCCCTGCGGATAGCCGGAGCCGTCCCATTTCTCCTGGTGGCAGTAGGCGATGTCCTTGGCGGTCGACAGGAAGGCCACCGGGGTGCCCAGCTGCGCCTCGGCCTGCTCGATGGCGTCGCGCCCCAGCGCCGGATGCGCCTTCATGACCTCGAACTCCTCCGGCGTGAACTTGCCGGGCTTGAGCAGGATGCGGTCGGGGATGCCGATCTTGCCGATGTCGTGCAGCGGTGCCGACTTGAACAGCGTGGCGATGAAGCCGGGCGCCCGCAGCTCGCGGCAGCGCGGATGCTCGCGCAGCGCCTCGGCCAGCGCGCGCACGTAATGCTGCGTGCGGCGGATGTGGTTGCCGGTGTCGCTGTCGCGGGTCTCGGCCAGCGAGGCCATCGCCAGGATGGTGACGTCCTGGATCGCGGCCAGCTCCTCGCTGCGGCGGGCCACCTCGGCTTCGAGGTAGGCCGCCTTGTCGCGCAGGAAATCGGCGCTCGCCTTCAACCGCAGGTGCGTGCGCACGCGCGCCATCACGATCGGCGGGCTGATCGGCTTGGTGATGTAGTCGACCGCGCCCAGCGACAGCCCGCGGGTCTCGTCGGCGACGTCGGACTTGGCCGTCAGGAAGATCACCGGCACGTCGCGCGTCGCCGGATCGGCCTTGAGCCGCCGGCAGACCTCGTGGCCGTCGATCCCCGGCATCATGACGTCGAGCAGGACCAGGTCGGGATGCGGCTCGGCGGCCGCGATGGCCAGGGCCTTCTCGCCGTGGTTGGCGATCTTGACGCGGTAGCGGTCGCGCAGCAGCTCGCTCATCAGCGCCAGGTTGTCCGGCGTGTCGTCGACGACCAGCACGGTGGCGCCGTCGGTGGGGTCGGCGTCGTCGTTCATGCGGGCCTCCCGGACGAGGGGGACGGGTCGGTCGCGGCCTGGGCGTCGTCCTGCAGCCAGTCCAGCGCGCCGTCGAAGTCGAAGCGGGCCGCAGAGTCCGCCGCGCGGCGCAGCCGGCGGGCCCGGGCCGTCGGAAGCGGCAGGCGGTCGAGCAGCGCGTTCAGTTCCTGCGCCGCGTCGGTGGCCGCGGAATCGCTGTCCTGCAGCAGCGCGGACAGCCGCGCGAGCAGCGCCTCGAGGCGCTCGCTGGACGCGTCGTCGAGCACAGGCGGCGATGACGGCGGCGATGACGAGGACGGGGAGGGCGCATAGGCGCGCGACGTGGCGGACGACGCGGGCGACGCGGACGACGGCGCCGAGCGCGTCGCCTGCGTCATGGCCTCGAGCGCCAGGTGCCGGCCGAGCGACACCAGCAGCGTCGCCAGCAGCGACTGCGTGCGCACCAGCAGCGGATCGCGTTCTGCCGCGGACGCGCGCTGCGCACAGGCCTGTTCGAGCGCGCCCGCCGCCGCGGCCAGCGGCCGGGCGCCGAGCGTGGCCGCCGCGCCGCGCAGCGAGTGCGCGAGCCGTGTCATCGTGATCGCGTCCCCGGACGCCGTGGCGTCGGCGAAATCGGCGGCGAAGCCGGTCTGCGTGTCGTGGAAGGTGCGCAGCAGCTTGCGGTAGAGCGGCAGGTGGCCGCCCGCCGTCGCCAGGCCGAGCTGCACATCGAGCCCGGCGATCTGCGGCAGGCCGTCCGGCTTGCCGGCGCCGTCGTTCCCCGGCACGGCGTCGCTCCCGGGTCGGGCCTCGCGTCCACCGGGCGGGCCGGGTTCGAGCGCCTCGCTCGATCCATGCGTGTCCACGCGCCGGCCCGCGCCGGAGCGCGTGTCCATCGGCACGTCCGCCGCGGGCATCGCCGGCCGGATCCAGCGCGCCAGGATCTCGAACAGCTGGTCGACGTTGAGCGGCTTGGCGATGTGGTCGTTCATGCCGGCCTCCAGGACGCGCTCGCGGTCGCCGCTCATCGCGTTGGCCGTCATCGCGACGACGGGCAGGCCGGCCCAGCGCGGCACGGCGCGCAGCGCGCGGGTGGTCGCATAGCCGTCCAGCACCGGCATCTGGCAGTCCATCAGCACGCCGTCGAAGCCGTCGGGCGAGGCTTCCAGCAGGTCGAGCGCGACGCGCCCGTTGCCCGCCAGCGTCACGTGGACCCCCGCATCCTCCAGCAACGCGGTGACGAGTTCCTGGTTGAGCTCGTTGTCCTCGGCCACGAGCAGGCGGGCGCCGGCGACCTGACGCATCGCCTCGCGCGCGGAGTCGCGCCGGCGCTGCGCCGCCGGGGCCGGCAGGTCGACGTGGCCGAGCGCCTCGCCGATGGCGGCCAGCATCGACGACGCGGTCACCGGCTTGGTCAGCAGCACCGGCCGGCGCGGCTGATCGGCGGCGGCCAGCGCCGCGGTCAGGGAATCGTCGCGGCCGAACGAGGTCACCAGGACCACCGCGGGCGGCACCTGCAGCCGGCCGTCGCCGAGCTGGCGCGCGGCCTCCAGCCCGTCGAGCACCGGCATCTGCCAGTCCATCAGCACCAGCGCGTAGGGCCGTCCCTCGGCCTGCGCGCGTTCGGCGTCGCGCACGGCCTCGGCGCCGTCGGCGGCGGTGGAGACCTCCAGCCCGAAACTCGCGCCCAGCGTGGACAGGATCTCGCGCGCGGCGCGGTTGTCGTCGACGACCAGCGTGCGCAGTCGCGACAGCTCATGCGCCATCAGCGCACGGCGCGCGGGCAGGTCGGAGCCCTCGGCCTGCAGCACGAAGCGGGCCGTGAAATGGAAGGTCGAGCCCGCGCCGGGCGTCGATTCCAGCCAGATGCGGCCGCCCATCATCTCCACCAGCTGCTTGCAGATCGCCAGCCCCAGGCCGCTGCCGCCGTACTTGCGCGTGGTGGAACTGTCGGCCTGGCTGAAGCTCTGGAAGAGCCGCGCCTGCTGCTCCGGCGTCATGCCGATGCCGCTGTCGCGGATCTGGAAATGGAGCTCGACCTCGGGCGCGCAGGCCGCGCCCGAGGGATCGGTCACCGCTCCGGCCATCGACGCGGCCAGCGCGGCCTGCGCCAGTTCGGCCGGCGTCAACGGCACGGCCTCGATGCCGACGATGATCTCGCCATGGTCGGTGAACTTGGCGGCGTTGTTGCCCAGGTTCACCAGCACCTGGCCCAGGCGCAGCGGGTCGCCGATCAGCGCCGTGGGCAGGTCCGGCGGCAGGTTCAGCAGCAGCTCCAGGCCCTTGTCCTCGACGCGGAAGCCGATCAGGTTGACCAGGTGGTCCAGCACGTCCTCCATCCGGAACGGCACGCACTCCAGGCTGAGCTTGCCGGCCTCGATGCGGCTGAAGTCCAGGATGTCGTCGATGACGCCGAGCAGGTTCTCGGCGGAGCGGTGCACCTTCTCGATGTAGTTGCGCTGGCGCGCATCGAGCCCGGTCTGCAGCGCCAGGTGGGACATGCCGATGATCGCGTTCATCGGCGTGCGGATCTCGTGGCTCATGTTGGCCAGGAAGTCGGACTTGGCGCGGGTGGCGCCCTCGGCATCCTCCTTGGCCCGCTGCAGCGCGTCCTGGGCGCGCTCGCGTTCGGCCAGCAGGGCCTGCAGCTGGCCGTGCTGGGCCTGCAGCTCGAGCTCCTTGCGGTCGCGCGACGCACCGTGCGCCAGGCTGCGCAGGGTCGCGGCCAGCAGGCCGAAGGCCAGCAGCGCGACCAGCGCGGCAATGCCCGCGCGCGTCGCGAGGGGCTCCAGCGCGTCCAGGTCGCCCAGCAGCACCAGCCGCCAGGGGCCGTTCGGATCGTTCCACGCCACGTCGGCCTCGATCGCGGCGTGGCGCACGCCGTCGATCTCGACGACGGGCGCGTCGAGCAGGAAGGGCAGGCTGTGCGAGCGCGCCGGATCCTCGAAGAGCTTGCCGAACTGCCGGGCGGCGGTGATCGCCCGGGCGCGCTCCGGCGTGGCGGCGCCGTGCAGGCTCATGCGCCAGCCCGGCCGGCTGGCGGCGATCACCACGCCGGACGGCGAGATCAGCAACGCGCCGGCATAGCTGCGGGTGTCGAGGAAACGGTCCAGCGCGTCGGCATAGACCCGGCCGACGATGACGCCGGCGATCTCGCCGTCCAGCCCGGGCTGCCGGTAGATCGGCGCGGCGAGCCAGAACACGCGCTGGCCGGTGCTGACGCTGATGCCGGCGAAGACGTTGGGCTGGCCGCGGATCGCCTGGCGGAAGTACTGGCGGAAGTTGACGTCCAGGCCGATCGGCGTCGTGCCCTCGTCGTCCCAGCCCGCGATGATGCGGCCCTGCGCGTTCACGACGAAGGCCTGCTGCGCGCCGACGCTGTTGCCGAGCACCTCCAGCGTGTCGGCGGCGGGGCGCGTGAGGCGGGCCCGCTCGACGTCGGTCAGCGCCGCGGTGGTCTTCAGCGCCGGGTCGAGCTGGCCGGCGAGCACGATCGCGCCCATGCCCTTGCCCGTCAGGGTCAGGCCCTGCAGCGCGAGGGCCTCGCGCTGGGCGGCGTTGTGGAGGTTGCGCAGGGCGTCGTGTTCGAGCGAGCGACGGTGCAGCTCGCTCGCGCCGATGCCCAGCGCGAGCGCCGCCCCCGCGGCCAGCAGCCACGCGGACCGGCGATGCCCCAGCAGCCATTCGGAGACACGACCCATCCTTCTCCCCCAGGAACGCCCGGGCTACATGGGCCCCGGGCGATGGTGGATGAACGCCGGATCAGTGTAGGGGAGGCGGCGCGGGGCGCAAGCCCCCGAACCGGCGCGGGTCGGGGGCTCCGGCCAGGCGGTCGCGCGGCCGGAGGCGGCCCCGGGGAGGGCTTGGCGAGGGGTCACGACGCGGACTCGTCCTACAGCCCCCGGCGGGGCGCTTGGCTAGGATCGGTCGACATGGACACGCGCACCGCCACGACCGGGCCGGCGGACGGCCCGGCCGGGGACGATCTCGTCGTCGCCCGGCCGCAGGGCCTGTACTGCCCGCCCGGCGACTTCTACATCGACCCGTGGCGGCCGGTCGACCGCGCCGTGATCACGCACGGCCACAGCGACCACGCGCGCTGGGGTCATGCGCACTACCTGGCGCATCACGACAGCGCCGCGATCCTGCGGCGCCGGCTCGGCGAGGACATCACGCTGCAGACGCTCGGCTACGGCGAGGCGATCGTGCATCACGGGGTGCGCGTGTCGCTGCATCCGGCCGGACACGTGCTCGGGTCGGCGCAGGTGCGGCTCGAGCACGGCGGGCGCGTCTGGGTCGCATCGGGCGACTACAAGCTCGAGGCCGACGGCACCAACGCGCCGTTCGAGCCGGTGCGCTGCGATACGTTCATCACCGAGTCGACCTTCGGCCTGCCGATCTACCGCTGGCCGTCGCAAGCGGCGCTGTTCGCCGAGATCGACGCCTGGTGGCGCCGCAACGCCGAGGCGGGCCGGCCGTCGGTGCTCTATGCCTATGCGCTGGGCAAGGCGCAGCGGCTGCTGCACGGCGTCGATGCGTCCATCGGACCCATCGTCGCGCACGGTGCCGTCGAGCCGTTGAACGCCGTTTACCGCGCCGCCGGCGTGGTTCTGCCGCCGACGCTGTCGGTCGGCGATCCGGCGCTGGACAAGGCCGCGCTGTCGCGCGCACTGGTCGTCGCGCCGCCGTCGGCCGCGAGTTCGCCGTGGCTGAAGCGCTTCGGCCCGGACCTCGCCGACGCCTTCGCCAGCGGCTGGATGCAGCTGCGCGGCACGCGCCGGCGGCGCGGCGTCGACCGCGGTTTCGTCGTGTCCGATCACGCCGACTGGCCGGGACTGATGGCGGCGATTCGCGGCACCGGCGCGGAACGCGTCTTCGTCACCCACGGCAGCGTCGCGACGATGGTGCGATGGCTCAACGAACAGGGACTGCGCGCGCAGGGCTTCGCGACCGAGTACGGCGACGAGGAGGCCGGCGGCGAGGCTGAAGCTGCGTCCGCGTCGGCGCCCGCGTCCGCGCCGGGATCCGAAGCGACGATCGCGCCGGCACCGGATTCTTCCGCAACGGATCCTTCGACCGCTGCGGCGTCGGTCTCGGACCCGTCGACGCCGCGCGCGTCCGGGACCGGCCCGGCATGAAGGCCTTCGCCGCGCTGTACCGAGAGCTGGACGCCTCGACGTCCAGCCTCGCGAAGCAGTCCGCGCTGCAGGCCTACCTGCGCCAGGCGCCGCCGGAGGACGCCGCGTGGGCTGTGTACTTCCTGGCCGGCGGCAAGCCGCGCCAGCTGGTGCCCACGAAGCTGCTGCGCGAGCAGGCCCGGCTTGCGGCCGGCTTGCCGGAGTGGCTGTTCGACGAGAGCTACGAGGCGGTCGGCGACCTCGCCGAGACGATCGCGCTGCTGCTGCCCGAACCGGCGCAGGTCGTCGAGCGTCCGCTCGCCGAGTGGATGAGCGCCCATCTGCTGCCGCTGCGCGGCCAGCCCCCGAGGCGCTGGCCCTGACCTTGCAGAGCCAGTGGGCGGCGCTGGCGGTCGACCAGCGCTTCGTTCATCTGAAGCTGATCACCGGCGCGTTCCGCGTCGGCGTGTCGAAGCTGCAGGTGACGCAGGCGCTGGCCGCGGTCGGCGGTCTGGATGCCAAGCTCGTCGCGCAGCGGCTGATGGGCTACACGCACATCGGCGCGACGCCGTCTGCGGCGGACTATGCGGCCTTGATCGCGCCCGTCGGCCTCGACGGGGACGAGGGCGCGGGCCGGGGCCTGCAGCCTTATCCGTTCTTCCTCGCGCATCCGTTCAACCTCGCGGTCGAGCAGTTCGACGCCGCGATCGGACCCGCGTCCGACTGGCTGGTCGAATGGAAGTGGGACGGCATCCGCGCCCAGCTGGTGAAGCGCGACGGCGAGGCCGCGATCTGGTCGCGCGGCGAGGAGCTCGTCACCGAGCGCTTTCCCGAACTGCGCGCGATGGCCGAGGCGTTGCCCGACGGCACCGTGCTCGACGGCGAGATCCTGGTCTGGCGCGACGGCCGTGCGATGCCGTTCGCTGAGTTGCAGAAGCGCATCGGACGCAAGACGCTGAGCGCGAAACTGCTGGGCGAGCTGCCCGTCGCGTTGTGCGTCTACGACCTGTTGGAGGAGGGCGGCGACGACCTGCGCGAGCGCCCGCAGCAGGAGCGCCGCGAACGGCTGGAGCGTCTGGTCGCCGGGCATCCGCTGGCGGGGCTGGAACTGAGCCCGCTGATCGCCGGCACGGACTGGAACGACCTCGCCCGGCAGCGCGAGCAGGCGCGCGCGCTCGGCGTCGAGGGGATGATGCTCAAGCGGCGGGATGCGCGTTACGGCGTCGGTCGGACCAAGGACGTCGGCGTCTGGTGGAAGTGGAAGATCGATCCGTTGTCCGTGGACGCCGTGCTGATCTACGCGCAGCGCGGCCACGGGCGGCGGGCGAGTCTCTATACCGACTACACCTTCGCCGTGTGGAACGGTCCGCCGGACGATCCGTCGCGGCAGCTGGTGCCGTTCGCCAAGGCCTATTCCGGGCTCACCGACGCCGAGATCGGCGTCGTCGACGCGGTGATCCGCAAGACGACGACCGAGACCTTCGGACCGGTGCGCAGCGTCACGCCGACGATGGTGTTCGAGCTCGGCTTCGAAGGCATCGCGCGCAGTGGCCGCCACAAGAGCGGCATCGCGGTCCGCTTCCTGCGCATGCTGCGGCGGCGGGAGGACAAGCCGGTGGAGGAGGCCGACACCTTGCAGTCGTTGCAGGCCTTGCTGCCGGGGGAGGGCGAGTGACCGGCAGAACGGACGGTGTCGAAGCGGTCGACGCGTGGCTCGATGCCAAGGGCTGGACCTCGTTCCCGTTCCAGCGCCAGGTCTGGGAGGAGATCGCCCGTGGTCGCGGCGGGCTGCTGCATTCCAGCACCGGCAGCGGCAAGACGCTGGCGGTGTGGCTGGGCGCGCTCGCCGCGCTGAGGGGCGAGGTCGGCGCCGAGGCGCGCATGCACGGCGGCAAACCGATCGCGCCGCCGCTGACGGTGCTGTGGATCACGCCGATGCGGGCGCTCGCCGCCGACACGCTGCGCGCGTTGGAAGCGCCGATGGCGGCGCTGTGTCCCGGATGGACGGCCGCGCTGCGCAGCGGCGACACGACTTCCGCGCAACGGGCCGCGCAGGACCGGCGGCTGCCGACCGTGCTCGTGACGACGCCGGAGAGCCTCTCGCTGCTGCTGTCGCGGGCCGATGCGAGCGATCAGCTCGGCCAGGTGCGGCTGGTTGTCGTCGATGAGTGGCATGAGTTGATGGGCAACAAGCGTGGGGTGCAGACACAGCTCGCGCTGGCGCGGCTGCGCCGCTTCGCTTCCGCTCACGCCCTCTCCCGCTCGCGGGAGAGGGCGGGGGTGAGGGCCAGCAGCCGTGGCAGGACGCTGATGACCTGGGGCCTCTCGGCGACGCTGGGCAATCTCGACGAGGCCCTGCGGACCTTGCAAGGCACGGCGGTCGACGACGCCGACGCCGTGATCGTGCACGGCGAGACCGACAAGACGCTGGTCATCGACACGTTGCTGCCGGAGGCCGCCGAGCGCTTCGCCTGGGCGGGTCACATGGGCCTGCGGATGCTGCCGCAGGTGGTCGAGGCGATCGAGGCCAGCGCGAGCTGCCTGGTCTTCACCAACATGCGTTCTCAGGCGGAGCGCTGGTACCGCGCACTGCTGGAGGCGCGACCGGACTGGGCCGGCGTGCTGGCGCTGCATCATGGCTCGCTGGACCGCGAGGTGCGGGAGTGGGTGGAACTCGGCCTCAAGGAAGGCCGCATCAAGGCCGCCGTGTGCACCTCCAGCCTCGACCTGGGCGTCGACTTCCTGCCGGTGGACCGGGTGCTGCAGATCGGCTCGGCGAAGGGCGTCGCCCGCCTGGTGCAGCGCGCGGGCCGCTCCGGCCATGCGCCTGGCCGGCCGTCGCGCATCACGCTGGTGCCGACGCACAGCCTCGAACTGGTCGAGGCCGCCGCCGCGCGCGACGCCGTCCGCGCCGGCCACATCGAGTCCCGGCACAGTCCGCGCGAGCCGCTGGACGTGCTGGTCCAGCACCTGGTCACCGTGGCGCTGGGCGGCGGCTTCAGGCCCGAGGCTCTCCTCGCCGAGGTCCGCGGCACCGTCGCCTTCGAGCACCTCGGCGCGGACGGGTGGCAATGGTGCCTGGACTTCGTCCGGCAGGGCGGGCCGTCGTTGACGGCGTACCCGGACTACCACCGCGTCGTGCCCGACGACGAGGGCCTCTGGCGCGTGCCCGACGCGCGGCTCGCGCGGCGGCACCGCGTCAACATCGGCACCATCGTCAGCGACGCGTCCATCAGCGTGCAGTACCTGAGCGGCGGCAAGCTGGGCAGCGTCGAGGAGAGCTTCATCGCACGCCTGAAGCCCGGCGACGCGTTCATGTTCAGCGGCCGGCTGCTGGAGCTGGTGCGCGTCGAGCAGATGACGGCGCTGGTGCGGCGCGCCACGGCGGGACGCGCCGCGCTGCCGCGCTGGAACGGCAGCCGCATGCCGCTGTCGAGCACGCTCGCCGACGCGGTGCTGCGCGAGTTCGCGCAAGCCGACGCGGGGCAGTTCGAATCACCCGAGATGCAGTGCGTGAAGCCGCTGATCGACATCCAGCGGCGCTGGTCCGGCGTGCCGGGACCGGACGTGCTGCTGGCGGAGACGCTGAAGTCGCGCGAGGGCTGGCACCTCTTCCTCCACCCCTTCGCCGGACGGCAGGTGCACTTGGGTCTGGCCGGATTGATCGCGTGGCGCGCGGCGCAGCCGGAGACCGGCACCTTCTCGATCGCGCTGAACGACTACGGCATCGAGCTGCTCAGCGCCAAGCCGATCGACTGGGCGGCCCGCTTGCCGGACCTGCTCACGCTGCCGCCGATGGAAACGCTGCTGCGTGAGGTGCTCGCGAGCCTGAATGCCACTGAACTCGCGCGGCGGCGCTTCCGCGAGATCGCGCGCATCGCCGGGCTGATCTTCCAGAGCCACCCGGGCGAGCGTCGCAGCAACCGGCAGCTGCAGGCCTCGGCGACGCTGTTCTTCGAGGTGTTCCAGCAGCACGATCCGGGCAACCGGCTGCTGGCGCAGGCGGAACAGGAATTGCTCACGCAGGAACTGGATGTGCGCCAACTCGCGGCGGCGCTGGCGCGGATGGGCCGGCAGACGCTGCAGATCCACGCACTCAAGAAACCGACGCCGCTGGCGTTCCCGTTGATGGTGGAGCGCTTCCGCGAGAAGCTCAGCAACGAGTCGCTCGGTGACCGAATAGCGCGGATGGTGTCGGAACTCGAGCGCAGCGCTGGCGGCGAGGCGGTCGGTACCGCGCATGAGCCGGCGGAGCGCGCGCTGGCGGTGTTCGCGAAGAAGGACTCGCCGCAGTTCGCCGTCGAGGCGGTGCAGGAGTCGCTCGCGCTGGAGACACGCGGCGAGGCGCCGGCCAGACGCCGCGAGGCCGGCGGACGCAGGCGGCGATGACGGAGGGACGGACTGTCGGTCGAAGGAGAACCAGTTGTCGGAGACGAAGTGGATGAAGACGACGTTGATCGAGAAGGCGTCGACGGAGAACAAGCTGACGGCGGCGCACCTGGAGGACCGGGTGACCGAGAAGAAGGGGGCGCTCGCCGTGACGCTCGCCGACGAGCGCGTCTGGCTGCTGCCCGAGCGCGCGGTGTGGTGGCCGGCGATGCGCACGGTCTTCGTCGCCGACGTGCATCTGGGCAAGGCGGCGAGCTTCCGTGCGCTGGGGCAGCCGGTGCCGTCGGGCACGACGCGCGACAACCTCGATCGGTTGAGCGATCTCGTCGACGGGCTGCAGGCGGCGCGGCTGGTGGTGCTGGGCGACTTCCTCCACGCGGCCGCGGCGCAGCAGGCGCAGGTGCTCGATCCGGCGCAGGCCTGGCGCGATCGGCATCCAGCGCTCGCCTGCCTGCTCATCCGCGGCAACCACGACAGCCATGCAGGCGATCCGCCGCCGTCGCTGCGCTTCGAGATCGTCGACGAGCCCCATCCGATGGGGCCGTTCGCCGCCTGCCACCATCCGCAGCGCGTCGACGGCGCGTATGTCCTCGCGGGGCATCTGCATCCTGCGACGACGCTGCACGGCCGCGCGCATGAGCGTCACCGGTTGCCGTGCTTCGCCGAATCCGAGGGACTGATGATCCTGCCCGCATTCGGTGCGTTCACAGGCACGACGCAGTCCGGATTGCCGCAGGGATCGCGTTGTCACGCGGTCGGCGGCGGCGCGGTCTGGCCCGCACCCGACGCCCGGTCCGCTTGAGGTTCCGGGATGACCGGAACGGTCGCGTCAGAGGTGGAACCCCCGACGTCGGTGTGGAAGTCGCCGATCTCGGTCCATTCGCTCAGATCGGCAGGCACCGCGAACCGCGCCGACAGCGCCAGGGCGGCTTCCTCCGCCGAGGCGAAGGAATCTCCCCACGGCATGCTGTCGTGTTTCACGCGCCAGCGCCGCGACAGGCGCGGCTTGATCGTGAACGTGCCGTCCAGGCTCTGGAAGACGTAAGAGACGGTATCGAGATCCATGGTGAGCTCCGGGTCGTCTCCGGATCGATGACCCTAGTGCATCGGGCGGCAACTGTCATGCCTGCGTCGCGGATGGGAGGGACGGTCCGGCGGATGCGCGCTGGCGCTGCCGGCGGTCCGGCTGCGCCCACAGCACACCCGCAGAACGCCCGCAGAACGCCCGCGACTGCCTGGAAAGGCCGCAAACGGCACGTCGCTTGCCGCCTGCTGCCTCAATGACACATCCCTGGCGATTCTTCCGGGCGGGCGGCGCCGACCAAGCGCGCATCGACACCGCCGACGATCTTCTGCACCTCCGCGACCTCGACCAGAAACGCTGGGTCGCGCTGGCCTGTCCCACCCGCGGCCTTGAATTCGACGAACGCACCCTGGACCTGATCGACCTCGATCGTGATGGGCGCATCCGCGCGCCCGAATTGATCGCCGCCTGCGAATGGGTCGGCGCGCGGCTGGCGGACTGGCAGCCGCTGCTGCGCGGCGACGCGCGGCTGGCGCTGGCATCGCTGGCCGACACCGACGAGGGTCGTGCGCTGGCGGAGGAACTCGGCCGCACGCTCGACCTGACGGGCCATGCGGGGCAGTCCGACATCGGCCTGGACGAGATCCGGGAACGCCAGTCCCACCTCGCCGCGGAGCGCCACAACGGCGACGGCATCGTGCCCGTGGCGACGATCGAGGACGCCGCGGATCGGGCGCTGGCGTCGCGCATCGGCGAGGCGATGGGCACGGTCGCGGACGCGGGCGGTGAACCGGGCATCGACGAGACCCGGATCAAGGCCTTCTTCGATCAGGCGTCCACGCTGCTCGCCTGGCACCGCGAGGGCGAGGCCGAGGCCGGCTGCGCGGGACGTCGCGCGGCCGCGATGGCGGTGCAGGCCGTGCATGACAAGGTCGAGGACTTCTTCGCGCGGTGCCGGCTCGCGAGCTACGACGCGGCCGCGACGGCCACGCTCAACGCGACCGATCCCGAGCAGCTGAAGGCGCACGCGAACGGACTGCTGTCGCTGGAAGCCGGTGTGCTCAGGCAGATGCCCATCGCGCCGGTATCGCCGGGCGCGACGCTGCCCTTGGACGATCGCGCCAATCCCGCCTGGCGGGGCGCGCTCGCCACCTTGCGCGAGCAGGCCCTGCAGGCCGACTTCGGCGACAGCCTCGACGAGCGCGACTGGCTGGCATTGAAGGACGCGGTGCGCGCCTGCCGGGAGTGGCTGCGACGCCAGCCGACCGGGCCGGTCGCGGCGATCGGCGTGGACGTCGTGGCGTCGCTCGCCGCCGGACAGCCCGGCGGACATCTCGACGACGTGCGTGCGCGCCTGCTGAAGCACGTCGAGGACGACCGCGCCGCCGCGCCGCGCCATGCGGCCTTGAACGACCTGGAGAAGCTGCTGCTGCTCCAGCGCGGGCTGCTGCGGCTGGCGCGCAACTTCGTCTCCTTCGAGGACTTCTACGAAGGCCGTGGCGCGGTGTTCCAGGCCGGCACGCTGTTCGTCGATGGCCGCGCGTGCGAGTTGACGGTGGATGTCGCCGACCCCGCCAAGCATGCGCCGGTGGCGGGCCTCGCCAAGGCCTACCTCGCGTACTGCGAGTGCGTGCGGCTGAACCAGAAGCGCACCATCGTCGCGGTGGTCAGCGCGGGCGACGTGGACTTCCTCTTCGTCGGCCGCAACGGCCTGTTCTACGACCGCGATGGCCGCGACTGGGACGCGCGCATCGTCAAGGTGATCGAGAACCCGATCAGCGTCGGGCAGGCCTTCCTGTCGCCGTACAAGAAACTGGTGCGGCTGGTCGAGGACCAGGTGGCCAAGCGCGCCGCGGCGAGCGATTCGACGCAGCAGGGGCGCATGGGCCAGTGGGCCGGGCGCGTCGCGACGGCGGATCAACCCGCGGCGGCGGCCGGCGCGCCGGTCCTGTCGGCCGGTGCGGCCGGTGCGGCCACGGGGGCGGCCGCTGCGGGCGCCACCGGAGGGGCGGCGTTGCCGGGCCTCGGTGCCCCGGGGCGCCGCGTGGACGTCGGCACCGTCGCGGCGATCGGCGTCGCGCTGGGCAGCATCAGCACGGTGATCGTCGGCGTCTTCGGGCGCTTCGTCGATCTGGGGTGGTGGATCCCGCTGGCGGTGCTGGGCATCGTGCTGTCGATCTCCGGACCGAGCATGCTGATCGCCTGGCTCAAGCTGCGTCAGCGCAGCCTGGGTCCGATCCTGGACGCGAGCGGCTGGGCCATCAACAACCGCATGAAGCTGAGCACCGGGCTCGGCACCGCGTTGACGAAACGCCCGCTGCCGGTGCCGCATGCGGTCAAGCTGAGCGCTCCCGGGCGCCGTCCTCCCGGTCGGCATCCTCTGGCGGACGGTCCCGCCGGGCATCCTCCTTCCAGTCGGGGTCCTGCCGGGCCTGCGCCTTCCGGTCCTCGTCGTTCCGGGGATGCGGCCGTGTGACCAGCGGCAGCACCGCCAGGATCAGCAGCGCCAGCAGCATGCTGAAGACGGCCGTCGCCTCGCGGCCCAGCCCGCAGGCGATGCCGATGGCGGCGGTCATCCAGATGCTGGCGGCGGTGGTCAGGCCGTGGACCTGCTCCTCGTCCTTGAGCTTCAGGATGGCGCCCGCGCCCAGGAAACCGATGCCGGCGATGACGCCCTGCAGCACGCGGCTCATGTCCGCCAGCGCCATGCCGCCTTGCTGAGGCACCAGCACGAACAGCGCCGCGCCGAGCGACACCAGCATGTGCGTGCGGATGCCCGCGGCCTTGCCGTGGTGCTCGCGCTCGTAGCCGAGGATGCCGCCGAGCACCGCCGCCAGCAGCAGGCGCACGGCGATGCGGGTGATCTGCGCGACGTCGGGGACGTCGGAGAACTCGGAGCGCACGGTCTCGATGACCTCGTCGGTCCAGGAGGCGCTCGGGGACGGCGCGGCGGCGGCGGTGGCGCTGGTGGCGAGACTCATGGCAACTCCTTGGCTCCCGGTGTTCCGCCCGCCCGTCCGCTGACCGCCTCGCTCGGCTTTGCGACCGGGCCGGTGCGCGCACCGTCGGCCAGCCTGGCCTCGAGGGCGGCTTCCCGCGCGGCCTCGGCCTCCGCTTCCACCGCGTCGAAGTCGTAGCCTTCGGCGGGATGCAGCTGCCATGCGCCGCCGCCGGTCAGACGCAGCACGTGGGTGTGATGCTGCAGCACCGCGTGGCGGTGCGCGATGCTCACCAGCGTGACGCCGTCGCGGCACAGGCGCTCGTAGAGGCGGCGCTCGTTGCAGCTGTCCAGCGCGCTGGTGGCTTCGTCGAGGATGACCATCTTCGGCGTGCGCACCAGCACCCGCGCGAAGGCCAGCCGCTGCTGTTCGCCCATGGACAGCAGCTTCTCCCAGTCCTGCGAGGCGTCCAGGCCGCCGACGCGTTCCGCGAGCTCGGGCAGGCAGACCTCGTCGAGGATGGCGCGCAGCGCGTCGTCGTCGAGCGCGGTCGTCGTGTCCGGATAGATCATCTGGCTGCGCAGCGTGCCCGGTTGCAGGTAGGGGCGCTGCGGCAGGAAGAACACGTCCTCCAGCGGCGGATGCTCGATGGTGCCTTCGCCGCAGCGCCACAGGCCGGCGATGGCGCGCAGCAGCGAGCTCTTGCCGCAGCCGCTGACGCCGGTGATCAGCAGGCTTTCGCCGGGCTGGAGCGCGACGTCGAGCTTCTCCACGAGCAGCCGGTCGAACTGCGGCGTGTAGAGCGTCAACTCGCGCAGCGCGAGCTGCTCGGCGTGCTTGGTCGCGATCTTCTCGCGGGCGCGCTCGTCGCGGGGCTTGCGCTTGTGCATGACCTCGGACAGCGCGTGCAGCCGGTCGATGCCGGCGACGAAGCGGCTGAGGCTCTCGAAGTTGTCGACGATCAGCGAGACGGCGGTCAGCACCGCCGCGAAGGCGCCGGCGGCCTGCACGGCGGCACCGACCTCGAGGTCGCCGGACAGCACGCGCTCGGCCAGGATCACCGCCGGCACGACCAGCGTCAACTGGCTGAAACCGCGCTGGAAGAGGTTGAGCGCACGCTGCTTGCGGATCAGCTTCCAGTAGTTCTGGTAGACCGACTCGAAGCGGCCCTCGATGTGGGCGCGCTCCTGCGGCTCGCCGCGGTAGAAGGCGATGGACTCGGCGTTCTCGCGCAGGCGCATCAGGCCGAAGCGGAAGTCGGCCTCGCGGCGCAGCTGCCAGAAGTTGAGCTGGATCAGCGGCGAGCCGAACACGTACAGCGCGAGGAAGGTGCCCACCGTGGCATAGACGACGAGGAAGGCGACCAGCAGCTTGGACAGCGACCACAGCACGGCGCAGAAGGCCACCAGCTGCATCATGGAGCCGATCATCAGCAGCCCGAAGTGGGTGGAGCGGCCGGTGAAGGTGTTGATGTCCTCGGAGATGCGCTGGTCGGGGTTGTCGATGTCGCCCGCCGCGCCGGTGCCGATTTCGTAGTACTTGCGACCGTCCAGGTAGCCGTCGAGGAACTTCCCGGTGAGCCAGCGCCGCCAATGGTTGGAGAAGGCGTCGCGCATGTAGTAGTAGAAGGCGTACACCGGCACGGCGAAGCCCAGCACGATGAGGCTGTCGCGCACCGCGAGCCAGAAGCGCGAGTGGTTGCGCTCGGCGAGCGCGGAGGTCATTTCCCCGGTCTTGTCGTTGAGCAGGACGGCGAGCTGGGTCTCGCACAGCATCAGCACGATCATCAGCAGCAGCAGGCCCCAGGCGGCCTTGCGCTGGTCGCCGAGCCAGTACGGCTTCGCGATCTGCATGAACTGGCGCCACGCGGCCGCGGACAGGCGCGGCGGGCGGCGGCGCCTGGCCTTCTTGGGAGGGGCCGCAGGGGCGGACGGCGGCAGGTCCGTCGCAGGGGAAGGGGAGTGAACCATGAGGGCGGGACCCAGTCTGCCGATATGGCTCGACAGTAGCTCCGGTGGCTCATGGGGCGGGTAGGACGGGGCCTACTGCGGGTGACGGAGGGAGGCGCGAGGTTGGGCGCCTCCCAGGGCGCCGATCACGGCATCAGCTTCGACACCGCGTACGCGAGGCTGCCCGCAGCGGCGGACGAGCTGATCGCGGCGCGGGCGCACCACTTCACCAGCCGGAGGTCCGAGGCCTGACCGCTCATCCTGATGCGATCGTCGACGGTGGCGATCACGGAGTCGAGCATTTCCTTCACGTTGATCCTCGCGCGATCGAGCGTGGCATCGAATTCTTTCCTGGACTTCTCGTGCATGTCATGGAGTTCTTGCTTGAATTCGTGCCGACACGCGTTGAGTTCAGCCTTCAACTCGAGGCGTTGGGCGTTCATCTCCAGACGCACTGTGTTGATCTCCTTTGCGAAGTCCTGGCGTTGGTCGTTGAGCTCTTTCCTGAAGACTTCCTGATCTTTCCGAATCGAGGTGAAGCCTTCCTGCATTTCCTGGCGGAGCTTGTGAGTCTCGGCGGAGAGCAGGTCGAGCCGATACATCACATGATGAAGATCGGGCTGGGCGTTCGCAATCGGGGTGACGTTCGTGAGTTGTGGCGCGTGAGGGTGCATGCGGCGACTCCTGGACATGCGGTGGGAGGAGCCGGAGATGCTAGGAGCCATCGAACTCGAGCGGCGTGGCGCGAATGCCGAAACCGAGGGTTGTTTGATCGGCCTCAAAGAATCCGCTCGCGTCCCCCGCGAGGGGGATGACGTGCGCAGCGAGGGGGTCAGGCCGCGGCGATCTTCGCCAGCGACTTGCGGATCGACGCCGCGTCGCGCAGGCGCTGCGCGGAGCCGTCGGCGTCGAGCAGGATGACCGTGATGGTCTGGCCGCCGCTCTTCATCCGCATGGCCAGGCAACGCCCGGCTTCTTCGGTGTAGCCGGTCTTGGACAGGCGGATGTCCCAGCCCTTGGCACCGACCAGGTGGTTGGTGTTGCGCAGCTCTCGGGGGCGGCCGTTGACCTCGACCTCGCTGGACTTGTCGCTGCTGATGCGCGCGATCACCGGGTAGCGCGATGCGGCGGCGGCGATGCGCGCGACCTCGGCAGCGGTCGAGGTGTTGTTGGGCGACAGGCCCGTCGGATCGGCCAGCGCCGTGTGCGACAGGCCCAGCGCGCGGATCTTGGCGACCACCGCCGCCTCGTAGGCCGGCAGGCCGCCGGGGAAGTGGCGCGCCAGCGCCGACGCGGCACGGTTCTCGGACGAGATCAGCGCCAGCTCCAGCGCCGCCTCCCGGCTCATCGTCGCGCCGACGCGCACGCGCGACTTGCTGTGCTTGAGGCGGTCGACGTCGGCGTCGTCGATCTTGATTTCCTCGTTCATGTCCTGCTTCGCGTCCAGCACCACCATCGCGGTCATCAGCTTGGTCAGCGAGGCGATCGGCACGACGGTGTCCGGTTCCTTGGACATCAGCACGCGTCCGGTGTCGTCGATGACCAGCATGTGGCGGGCATTGACCGGCAGCTTCATCAGCGGCTCGTCGGACGGCGTGGGCGCGACGACGGTATCGGGCGATCGGGCGATCAGCGGCGAGGAGGCCGTCGGCGCGGGCGCGGAGGCGCCGGCCGGTGCGGGCGTCAGGACGCCGTTGGGACTGATGGCCGCGGTGGTGGGGGCGGCCGTGGGGACGACGACCTCGGGATCGTCGCTGGCGGCCTGCACGATCAGGCAACCGCAGGTGAGGATCAGCGCCGGCAGCGCGAGCTTCCAGTTGGTGTGGAGGAGGGTGCGGAAAACGGTGTCGCGGATCGTCACGGCGGTCGGGCTGGGCTGGCGGGCTGGGTCCGGGAGGTGGTCCGGGGACTTGTCCGGAGATCGTCCGGAAAGCGCGGGGTCAGGGTTTGACCGACGCGAAGTTTAAGTTCTTCGCGGCGGACTGCCAGCCGGGCTTGGCGTGACGTGCGTTACGCGCGCGAGTGGCATGCCCGCTCACGAGTTCAGCGGGCGAGATCCTGCATCGGTCCAGGCGAAGCGCTCCCTCAATGCACGTCGCTGGCGGCGGAACCATCCGATCAAGCCATCGCCGTCGATCAGATCCTGGATCCTCAGTTCCCGGTCCCGTTCGAATGAGGCGAGGGTGGCTGGATCGATGACATCGGAGAGGATGACGTCGATCTTGATCACCTGGTCATGCACCAGATCGAAAAGCCGCTCCACGGCGTACGAGACGTGCTGCGCTTGCCAAATTTCGCGCCCGCGGGAGTCCCGGATCGAGAGCACGTACAAAAAGTTGTCGGTGCTCCCGAAACTCTGGGAGGGCGGGGATACGGGCCTTTCACGGTACAGCGCGATCTGGATTCCCTTGTGAACCGCCATGAAATGCCAGGGCTGCGATGGTTGGGTGCCCGGGGGAGGCGAAGGCGGTTCCACGATCCGCCATTCGATGGCGTCCGCCTCGGTCAGGCTCTGCAGGGTGGCGACAAACGCCTGAGTCATGTCGTCTGCGTAATGGATCATTTCCAGTCCAGTGCAAGAGAGGTTTGCAAGACGCCGGTCTCCGCCGCCTTGAGGGCGCCCAATGTCTTGCGTGCAGCGCCTATCGCGTCAGCCAGGCCGGGCAATCGCGCCTTCGCTTGAAACGACAGCCGCACGCTCCGCACCTGCCACCACACCACGATCGTGATCGCGAAGCCGATCAGGCCGGCGACCGTGTTGGCGTCCTGGACCCACTGCGGGATCAGGCTGGGCGGACACGCCGCAAGAAGTGCGACGGCTGCTTTGGCGACGGCGGGAGACTGCATGCCTTCATGCTATGAGCGCCCCGGCAGGTCGGCGCGCACCCAGTTGCAGCTCCGCGACGATGGCGAAGAGTGCGCACCAATGAGGGATTGATTCGATGGCGACGGGGGATGTGCTCCGCCCGATGGGGGACTCAGTCCCAGGCCTTGCGCAGCTTCGCCGCGACGTCCATCGCCGGCTTCACGAGCGCCGGCAGCGGCGCCTGCGCCTGGTTGGCGGGGCCGACCTTCTCGAAGTGGCGCACCACCTTGCCGGGCAGGAAACGCGACACGCTCGCGTAGAGGTGCCGGTCGCCGTGCCGCGTCTGCTGCGTCACGTAGAAGCGCTGCGGCACCATCACCGCCAGGTGGTCCTTCGCCCGCGTCATCGCGACGTAGAGCAGCCGCCGCTCCTCCTCGATCTGCGCCTGCGCGCCGGTGCTCAGGTCCGACGGCATGCAGCCGTCCACGCAGTTCAGCAGGTACACCGCATTCCACTCCTGGCCCTTGGCGGAATGGATCGTCGACAGGATCAGGTAGTCCTCGTCCTTCGACGGCACGCCCGATTCGTCGCTGCTCGCGTCCGGCGGGTCCAGCGTCAGCTCGGTCAGGAAACGCTCCCGCGATCCGTAACCCTGCGCGATGCGTGTGATCTGTTCCAGGTCGGCGAGCCGCACCGGTGCGTCGTCGTGCAGCCGCTCCAGATGGGGCGCGTACCACTGCACGGCTTCTTCCAGGTCCAGCGGCCAACTGGCGCCCGAGATCAGTTGCAGCATGAGGTCGCGCAACGCCGTCCACGACGCCGCCGCGGCGCGCGGCGGCTCGAAGTCGCGCAGCGCCTGCGCCGGATCGGCCGCGGGTGCCATCGCATCGAGCAGGCGTCTCGCGCTCGCCGGGCCGAAGCCCGGCAGCAGCTGCGCGACGCGGAAACCCGCCAATCGGCCGCGCGGGTTCTCCGCCCAGCGCAGGACGCTCAGCACGTCCTTCACATGCGTGGTCTCGAGGAACTTCAGGCCGCCGAACTTGACGAACGGGATGTTGCGACGCGTCAGTTCCAGCTCCAGCGGCGCCGCGTGGCTCGAGGTCCGGAACAGCACCGCCTGGCGCGTCAGCTTCAAGCCCTGTTCGCGGCGCTCCAGCACCTTGTCGGCGACCCACTGCGCCTGCCGCGCCTCGTCGTCGACGGTGACCAGGTGCGGCAGCTCGCTCGACGTCTTGTCGGTCCACAGGCGCTTCTCGTGGCGCTCTCGCGCCATCGCGATCACCGCGTTCGATGCATCCAGGATCGTCTGCGTGGAGCGGTAGTTGCGCTCCAGCGCGACCACGCGCGCGGGCGGGTCGAATTGCGCGGGGAACTCGAGGATGTTGCGCACCTCGGCCGCGCGGAACGAGTAGATCGCCTGCGCGTCGTCCCCCACCACCGTCAGCCGGTCGCCGCGCGGCTTGAGCCGTTTCAGGATCGTCGCCTGCAGCCGGTTGGTGTCCTGGTACTCGTCGACCAGCACGTGCTGGAAGCGCTCGCCGAGCTCGGCGGCCAGGCTGTCGTCGCTCATCAGCTCCGACCAGTAGAGCAGCAGGTCGTCGTAGTCGAGCAGCTGCTGGTGCTGCTTCTCCTCGACATAGGCCTTGAACAGGCGCTTGAGCTCGTCATGGACCGCGAAGCACCACGGGAAGTGCTCCTGCAGCACCTGGTCCAGCCGCGCCTCGCTGTTGACGACGCGCGAGTAGATGTTGAGGCAGGTCGCCTTCAGCGGAAAACGGTCGGTCGTCTCGGCCAGCCCGAGCGCCTGACGCTGCAGGCCCATCAGGTCCTCGGCGTCGGCGCGGTCGAGGATGGTGAAGTTGGGCGCCAGGCCGATGCGATGCGCATATTCGCGCAGCAGCCGGGCGCCGACGCTGTGGAAGGTGCCGGCCCACGGGAAACGCGGCGGCGCCTGCGTCGAGGCCAGCCCCAACGCGCGATGCAGCACGCGACCGGCGCGGCGTTCCATCTCTCCGGCCGCGCGGCGGGAGAAGGTCAGCAGCAGCAGCCGTTGAGGATCCGCGCCGGACTGGATCAGACGCGCCACGCGCGACGCCAGCGTCTTGGTCTTGCCGGAGCCCGCGCCCGCGATCACCAGCAGCGGCCCGTGCCCGTCCTGAGCGGCGCCGCCGAGGCCGTGCTCCACCGCCGAGCGCTGCTCGGGGTTGAGGTCGGCGAAGACGTCGTTCTGCGCGTCGGCGAGGGCATCGGGGCACATGGCCGCGATCATAGCTGTATGCATCCACAGTCCGCGCCAGGCCTTCCGAAGGCTCCGCGACCGAGCGCCCGGCTTGCCCGAGGCATGTGTCTTGCCCATGATGGGACATGCTCCAGATCCTCGTCATCCTCAGCGCGCTGGCCATGCCCCTGGTGGCCTGGGCGTCCCAGCGCGGCGTCTTCGGCCCGGACAACGGCGCCATTTCCGACCGTTTCCCGACGCTGCTCGTCGCCGACGGCTACGCCTTCTCGATCTGGGGGTGATCTTCCTGCTCGACCTGGTCTTCGCCGTGTGGCTGTTGCGCGGCCAGCCGGTCCCGGACAGGGAAGGGCACCGCGATTCCCATCGCTGCCACTGGCTGGTCGTCGTCGGCTTCGCGCTGACGGCGAGCTGGATGATCGTGTTCTCGCAGCAATGGTTCGGCCTGGCGCTGGCCGTCATCTGGGCCGCGCTGGCGAGCCTGCTGTGGGCGTTGATGCTGGTGGCGCGGGCGATGCCGCGCGGCGCGCAGTCGTGGCTGTCCGTGTTCCCGCTGGCGCTGCATGCCGGATGGCTGTCGCTGGCCGCATTCCTGGATACCGCGCAGACCGTCGTCGCGGCGCAGATGCTGCCGACGCAGGACCAACTGCCCTGGACCCTCGTCCTGTGGGCGCTGGCCACCTTGCTGCTGCTGGTGGCCAATGCGCGCCTGCATGCGCCGGGCACCGGTCCCGCCGCGCTCGGGTACGCCGGCGCCGCGGTGTGGGCACTGATCGGCGTGTACGTGAAGCAGACCGCCTCGCCGATGACCGGCTCCGACGGCTCCGCCTGGATCGCGCTGGCGCTCGCCGCGGTGCTCGCGGCGCAGACGATCTGGCTGCGGGTGAGGCCGCTAGGCCCCACCGGCGGGATCACGCCAGGCGGCGCTGGTCCTTCGCGTCGAACAGGTGGGCCGATTCCGCCTCCCATTGCAGGCGAACCGCGTCACCGACATTGAGGTGCGGATTGCCCGCCACGCGGGCCGTCATCGGACCGCTCGGCGTGTCCACCAGCAGGTAGGTCTCGGGACCGGTCGGCTCGCTCATCTTCAGGACGCCGGGCATGCCGCCCGCGCCCGTGCCCGTCGTGTCGGCCAGCCGGATGTGTTCCGGACGCACGCCGTAGAGCACGCCGCCCGCCGCGTCGATCGACGCCTGCTGTGCCGCGTTCACCGGCAGCGTCACGCCCTGCGCGGCGAGCGCGCCGCCGCCGTTGCGCTCGGCCGTGACGAAGTTCATCGTCGGCGAGCCGATGAACTCGGCCACGAAGCGGTTGGCCGGCCGCGTGTAGATCTCTTCCGGCGTGCCGAACTGCTGCACGAGGCCGTCGCGCATCACCGCGATGCGGTCGCCCAGGGTCATCGCCTCAACCTGGTCGTGGGTGACGTAGACCGTCGTGGTCTTGGTGCGCTGGTGCAGCAGCTTGATCTCGGCGCGCATCTCGATGCGCAGCTTGGCGTCCAGGTTGGACAGCGGCTCGTCGAACAGGAACAGCTTCGGATCGCGCGCCAGCGCGCGTCCCATCGCCACGCGCTGGCGCTGGCCGCCGGACAGCTGGCCCGGCTTGCGGTCGAGCAGGTGGTCGATCTGCAGCATCTTGGCGACGCGCTGCACCGTGCTCTCGCGCTGCGCCTTCGGCACCTTGCGCATCTCCAGCCCGAAGGCGATGTTCTGCGCGACGTTCATGTTCGGATAGAGCGCGTAGCTCTGGAACACCATCGCGATGTCGCGGTCCTTGCTCGGCAGGTAGGTGACGTCCCGGTCGCCGATGTGGATCGCGCCCGAGGTCGGGTGCTCCAGGCCGGCGATCATCGCCAGCAGCGTCGACTTGCCGCAGCCCGACGGGCCGACCAGGATCAGGAACTCGCCGGCCTCGATCGACAGGTCGATGCCCTTGAGGATGTCGGCCGATCCGTAGCTCTTGCGGACTTGAGAAATGGCGAGCGCGCCCATGCTTGACTCCTTAACCCTTGACGGCGCCGGCGGTGAGCCCACGCACGAAATACTTGCCCGCGACCACGTAGACCACGAGCGTCGGCAGTGCGGCGATCAGCGCCGCGGCCATGTCCACGTTGTATTCCTTGACGGAGCTGGACGTGTTGGCCAGGTTGTTCAGCCCGACCGTGATCGGCTTGCTGTCGGCCCCGGAGAACACCACCCCGTACAGGAAGTCGTTCCAGATCGAGGTGAACTGCCAGATCAGCGTCACGACCAGGATGGGCGTGGACAGCGGCACGACGATGCGCCAGAAGATCTGGAAGAACGAGGCGCCGTCCAGCGTCGCCGCCTTGATCAGCTCGTCGGGCAGGCCGGCGTAGTAGTTGCGGAAGAACAGCGTCGTGGACGGCATGCCGGCCAGGATGTGGACCAGGATCAGGCCCCACACCGAGCTGGCGATGCCCAGCGTGCCCAGCACCTGGCTCATCGGCAGCAGCACGACCTGCATCGGCATGAACACGCCGAACAGCAGCAGCCCGAACAGCAGTTCGCTGCCGCGGAAGCGCCACTTGGTCAGCACGTAGCCGTTGATCGCGCCCAGCGCGGTGGAGATCAGCACCGCCGGCACGACCATGAACACGGAGTTCATGAAGAAGGGCTTCAGGCCGCCGCAGTCGGTGCCGGTGCAGGCGCTGTTCCAGGCCTTGGACCAGGCGTCCAGCGACGGCGCCAGCGGCACCGACAGCAGCGTGCCGTTGCGCACTTCATCCATGCCCTTGAGCGAGGTGCTGACCATCACGTACAGCGGCAGCAGGAAGAAGAAGGCGAATACCAGCAGCACGGCCCACAGCAGCAGGCGCTGCACGGTCAGGCTGCGGACCCGCGAGGGGGACGGGGGGAGGTGAGGGTGCTCATGACGCGACGCTCGCTTACTGCTTCGAGCGGAGCTCGGAATAGAGGTAGGGCACGACGATGGCGGCGATCGTGGCCAGCATCACCGTGGCGCTGGCCGCGCCCAGGCCGATCTGGCCGCGCGAGAACGCCATCGTGTACATGAAGGTCGCCGGCAGGTCGGTGGCGTAGCCGGGGCCGCCCGCGGTCAGCGCCATCACCAGGTCGAAGCTCTTGATGGCGATGTGCGCCACGACCATCAGCGTCGAGAAGAACACCGGCCGCAGCGTCGGGATGATGATGCGCCAGTAGATGCGCGGCAGCGAGGCGCCGTCGACCTGCGCGGCCTTGATGATCGAGTCGTCGATGCCGCGCAGTCCCGCCAGGAACAGCGCCATCACGAAGCCCGCCGACTGCCACACGCCGGCGATGACGACGCAGTAGATCGCCATGTCCGGGTCGACCAGCCAGCCGAAGCTGAAGTTCTCGAAGCCCCACTGCTGCATCAGGTGCTCGATGCCGAGTCCGGGGTTGAGGATCCACTTCCAGGCCGTGCCGGTCACGATGAAGGACAGCGCCATCGGGTACAGGTACACCGTGCGCAGCACGCCTTCGCCGCGGATCTTCTGGTCCAGCAGGATGGCCAGCAGCAGGCCCACGGCCATCGCGCCGCCGATGAACAGCGCGCCGAAGATGCCCAGGTTGGTCAGCGCCAGCCACCAGCGCTCGTTGTCGAACAGCGCGCGGTACTGGTCCAGGCCGACGAACTCGTAGTTCGGCAGCAGCCGCGACGCGGACAGCGACAGGTAGCCGTTCCACGCCATCAGGCCGTAGATGAAGAGGAAGGAGACGAGGAAGGTCGGCGCGACCACCAGCTTGGGAAGCCAGGGACTGCGGGGGGCTCGGGAAGCGGACATGCGTGGGAGCGGACCTGAGGACGCGCCGCGGGCGGCGCGTCGGGGGAAACGGAGCGGGGGCGGTCCGGTCGGTCCGCCCCCTCGGGGCCGACGTCGCCGGCATCGTTGACGACGCCGGCGACGGTCGCTGCGCTTACTTCGTCTTGGCGGCGGCCGCCAGTTTCGCCTGCGCGTCCTTGGCCGTCATCTTGTCGCTGTTCCAGAACTGGCTCACGACGTCCTTCATCGCGCCTTCGGCGGCGGACGGCACGGCCATGCCGTGGGCGATCGAGGGCACCAGCGTGCCGGCCTTGGCGTCGGCGGCGAAGTCCTTCGCGGACAGCTTGGCGCAGTCGTCGAAGTTGTCCATCTTGACGTCGGTGCGCACCGGGATCGAGCCCTTGTTCAGGCTGAACAGCTCCTGGAAGCTGGGCGACATCAGCGTCGAGGCCAGGTCCTGCTGGGCCTTCTCGTTGGCGGCGTTCTTCAGCTTGAACAGCGCGAAGGAGTCGATGTTGAAGGTGAAGGCCTTCTGCGTGCCCGGCGCGGCGGCGCACAGCACGTCCTTGCCCGGCGTCTTGCCCGCGGCGACCCACTCGCCCTTGGCCCAGTCGCCCATCAGCTGCATGCCGGCCTCGCCCTTGATCACCATCGCGGTGGCCAGGTTCCAGTCGCGGCCCGACGCGTTCTTGTCGGTGTAGTCCTTGATGCGCTTGAAGGTGGCCAGCACCTTCTCCATCTGCGGACCGGTCAGCGTGGCCGGGTCGAGCTGCACCAGCGCCTTCTTGTAGAAGTCCGCGCCGCCGACACCCAGCGCCACCGATTCGAAGGTGGTGAAGTCCTGCCAGTTCTGGCCGCCGTGCGCGACCGGGATGATGCCGGCCTTCTTCAGCGCCTCGGCGGTGACGAAGAACTCGTCCCAGGTCGTGGGCAGCTTGGCGTTGGCCTTCTTCAGCGCCTCGGGGTTGACCCACAGCCAGTTCACGCGGTGCACGTTGACCGGCGCGGCGATGTAGTGGCCCTGGTACTTCATGATGTTGGCGACGACCGGCGGGATCACCTCGTCCCACTTGCCGGCCTTGGCCACGGCGTCGACGTTGGTCAGCACGCCCTCGGCGGCCCATTCCTGCAGCGACGGGCCCTTGATCTGCGCCGCGGCCGGGGCGTTGCCCGACACCACGCGCGACTTCAGCACCGTCATCGCCGAGTCGCCGCCGCCGCCTGCGACCGCGAAGTCCTTCCACGTGTGGCCCTGCTTCTGCAGCGTGGCCTTCAGCGCGGTGGCGGCCTTGGCCTCGCCGCCGCTGGTCCACCAGTGCAGGACCTCGACCTCGCCGGCCTGGGCCGCGCCGGCGGCCATCAGCGCACACAGCGCGGCGGCCTGGGACAGTTGCTTGAGCTTCATCATTCCGTTGTCTCCATCCCGACTTCAAGGGCGTCGGGCAATGCGTGTGATGTTGTCATGGGATGCCGGAGGAGGGGGGCGACGGGCGCCCCCGGGCCTCGTCCGGCCGGGGCCGGACCTCAGGTCAGAACCAGACTTCCACCTGCGCGCCGAAGCTGGTGCCCGAGGTCTCGCCGTCGTAGCCGGCCACGCCGGTCACGTTGCCGGCGGCCTTGTTCCACTTGGCGTGGGTGACGTAGAGGCGGAACTCGGGGCGGTCCATCAGCGCCGGGCCGGTGGACAGCGTCGGGGCGAAGGTCACCTTGGTCAGGCGGGCGCGCTGGCCGCCGTCGGGCTTGTACTGGGACACGCCGGCTTCGGTGAGCAGCTTGAAGTTGCGGGTGACGCCGTAGGACAGGCGGCCGCCGACCGAGGTGGACACCGTGGCCTTGCCGGCGTTGTCCTTCTCGTTGGCCCACAGCAGCATGCCCATGCCGCCCCAGGCGCCTTGCTGGAAGTTCACCGACTCGACGACGCGGAACTTCTTGGCCGCGGAGGTGTCGGTCTGGTTGCCGAAGTTGGAGTTCAGCCCGGTGGAGCCCTGGGCGTACTGGACCCACAGCACGTTGTTGAACGACGAGCCGAACAGCTTGGCCTGGACATGCTTGGCGGTCAGGCCCCAGCCGTTGGTGCCGCCTTCGAACTGCGACTTGGTGGCGGTGCCGAAGAAGGCCAGCGTGCCGTCGGTATTGGAGTTGATGTCGACGTACTCGACGTTGCCGCGGTGGGCCGGACGCTGGTTGTTGTCCTTGTCGTTGGTGTAGTACGCGACGCCGAGCTTGCCCGGACCGACGTTGAGGCCCTTGAAGCCCGCGCCGATGCCGGCCATCTCGGTGAAGTAGGTGTCGACGATGTGGACGTCGCCGCGGCGGCCGCGTTCCTTGCCGGCCCAGACGGTCGCCTCGGGGGCGAAGTCGAAGCCCTTGGCCTCGGCGTACATCTGTGCCAGGCGCAGGTGCTTGGCGTCGTCCGCGTCCGAATGCGGATTGAAGTAGTCCGTCATCAGCACGACCTTGTAGTCGATGCCGTCCTTCTTGAAGCCCTGGGCGAGCTGGAATTCGCCGTAGATGTCGCACTCGTTGCCGAGGCGGTACTTCATGCCGCTGGTGCCGCCGTTGAGGGCGTAGCAGGCGCGGCTGGCGCCGCCGTCGGTGGTGCCGCCGGGGCCGGCGCGGAAGTAGCCGGTGTAGTCGAGGGCGTGGGCGGATCCGGCGGCCATCAGCAGGCCGGCGGCTGCCGACAGCGTCGACAGCGTGGTGGTGCGCAAGCGCGAGGTGCGGGTCATGGTCAGTCTCCGGTTGTCTCCGCTCAACGGCGCTCCGGGCGTGCCGCCGTTAATCGGACGTTTATCTTTCTTGCATGCGGGCTGAACTTTAATAATTCATTAATGAAACTATATTGGTGCTTACCACTAGCGTTGTGGTGCACGCCACGGCCGGTTTTCGGGCGGTCTGTAGCCGTTTCGGGCGACTGATGGTTCGTGGGCGTCGTCCTGGTGCGAAATGGTCTGCGGACCACGCCACAGACCACGCGAAGGGTCACCTGCGGGAGCACGCCGCGAAGCGCGCCGACTTGCGGATTCGGATCGGTGACAGGTCTTGCCGAGGCCGACGGGAGGCGACGCGCGGGCGGTGCCGGCGTCCCCGTTCAGGTCGCCAGCGGCAGGCTCATCGAGACGCGCAGGCCGCGCGGCCGGGCGGTCGACAGCGCGATGCGGCCGCCGTGGCGCTCGACGATCTCCTTGACGATCGCCAGGCCGAGTCCGCAGCCGTTGCCCTCGTGGGTGGCGCGGAAGAAGCGTTCGAAGACCTGCTCACGCAGGTCCTCGGGGATGCCGGGGCCGTTGTCGGTGACGACCAGCTCCGCCCGGTCGGCCTCGCCGCGCACCTGCACGGTGACGCGGGCACCGCGTCCCGCATAGCGCAGCGCGTTGTCGACAAGGTTGACCAGCGCCTCGCGCAGCAGCAGCGGGATGCCGGTGACCTCGACGGGGCGGTCCTCCTGCGCCTCGGCCAAGCCCGGCGCGCGGGGCTCGGTGAGCGGCTCGTCGAGCTGCGAGGCGGAGGCGCACTCCGGATCGCAGTCGGGGCCGTCGTAGCCCAGGTCCACGTTCTGCTGGAGCGCGCGCGGCACCAGCTCGGCGGTGACTTCGCGGGCGAGCCGGCCGAGGTCGAAGCGCACCGGCGTCTGCCGCGTCAGCGACTCCGGCTCGGTGCGCGCCAGCGCCAGCAGCTGGTTGACCAGGTGGGCGCTGCGCGTGGCGCTCTCGTGCACGCGGGCCAGCCGCATCGTCAGCGGTCCGGGCGGGGCTTCGGCCAGCGCCAGCTCGCTCTGGCTCTTGAGTCCGGCCAGCGGCGTGCGCAGCTGATGGGCGGCGTCGCTGATGAAGCGGCGCTGGCCCTGGACGTTGTGGCGCACGGCCTCGAGCAGGTCGTTGATCGCCTGCGCCAGCGAGCGCAGTTCCTGCGGCGCGGCGTCGAGCTCGATGGGACGCAGGTCGTTGGGCTTGCGGCCCTCGACCAGCCGGCGCAGCCGCGCGATCGGCGCGAGTCCCGCGCCGACGCCGGCCCACACGACCATGCTCATCAGCACGATCAGGATCGACAGCGGCAGCATCGTGTCGATCAGCAGCCGGCGCGCGAGCAGCTCGCGGTTGGCGCTGGAGCGCGCCACCTGTACCAGCATCGTCTGCTGGGCCCGCGGGTTCTCGCCGAACTGCAGGTACAGCGCGGCGACGCGCACCGGCGAGGCGGTGCGGGCGCCGTCGGCGTCGAGCTCGCCGTCGTAGAACTGCGCCAGGCCCAGCGGCGGCTCCGCCAGCATCGCCGGCGGGCTGGGCAGGTTGCGGTTGCCGAGGATGAACTTGCCCGGTGGGGAACTGACCGTGTAGAGCAGCTTGTCGCTGGGGTCGGCCTCGAGCACGTCCTGGGCGGCGCGCGGGAAGTCGATCAGCAGCCCGTTGCCCATCGGCTTGACCTGGCGCGCGAGCGAGCGCGTGGCCTGCAGCAGCGTGGCGTCGACGGCCTCGTTGGCATACCGTCCCGCGAGGCGGTAGCTGAAGACCGCGCCGGCCAGCCACAGCACGAGCTGCGGCAGCAGCAGCCACAGCAGCAGCTGGCGCTTGAGCGAGAAGCGGGAGGGGGCCATCGGGAGGGTGCCGGGGCAGGGGCGCCTCAGGCGCGTTCCAGCTCCAGCAGGTAGCCCAGGCCGCGCACGGTGCGGATGGCGACCTGCGAGCCTTCGAGCTTGCGGCGCAGGCGGTGGATGTAGACCTCCACCGCGTTGGTCGCCGCGCCGCTGTCCGCGCCGTTGGCCGGGTGGGCGGCGCCCGCGCCGGCGCCGTTGCGGTCGCCCGACCAGGCCTGGTTGATCTGCTCCTTCGTGATCACCCGGCCCTGGTGGGTGAGCAGCAGGTCGAGCAGGTCGAACTCGCGCGGGCTGAGCTCCAGCATCTCGCCGCGCACCTGCGCGCTGCGGGTCTCGCGCTGCATGCTGAGCTGACCCAGTTCGGTGCTGGCCTTCAGCGCGCGGCTGCGGCGCAGCAGCGCGCGCAGCCGGGCCTCCAGCTCGGGGAAGTCGAAGGGCTTGGTCAGGTAGTCGTCGGCCCCGGCATTCAGGCCGGCGACGCGGTCCTCCAGGCTGTCCAGCGCCGTCAGGATCAGCACCGGCAGCGAGGCATCGGTCTGGCGCAGCTGGCGCAGCACCTCGATGCCGCCGACCATCGGCAAGCCGAGATCCAGCACCACCACGTCGAATTGCTGCTTGGCGAGCAGGTACTGCGCCACCGCGCCGTTCGGCGCATGCTCCACGGAGAAGCCGCTGGCCCGCATCTGTTCGCACAGGGCGTCGGCCAGGATCGCGTCGTCTTCGGCGAGCAGCAGGTTCATGAATGGAAGATTAACAGCCCGGCCGTGCGCACTGGCTTGGGGCAAGCCCGGGGCGCCACTCTGGCACGCAAGGCCCCGATGTAGGGCAACGCCTGACACGCGGTGAAGACGATGCCCTCTCGCGCGACGCGCGGGCGTTTCGGAATACTCCCGCCATGCAAGCCGGTGACCTCAAGCAGACGCTCTGGCGCGTCGTCTACACCAAGAACGCGAACCTGCAGAGCAGCGGGGACGCGGCGGGGCCGTGGCATCCCGACAAGCGTCACATCGAGCAATGCGCGCAGCGGATGCGCCTGCTGATGTCGCAGGACGTCGGCATCCAGAGCAACGCGCAGGCGGCCAAGACGGACTGCAACTGGCCCATCGGCGGCTGAGCCTGCGCCGCGCGGCGCCGGGCACCGCATAAGCACAGACGAATTTCTCGCTTCGGTCCGCGCGGTCGGACAGGAACACTCGGCGCCATCGCGGTTTGCCGCCCCCCGAGTTCCTTCCCGCCGATGACCGCTCCCGTGCTGCGGCGTCTTGACGACGCCTCCCCGACCTCCGCCGATCCCCGCGCCGACGCCGACACCGACGCCGCACCACCGCTGGCCCAGCTCCTGGGGCCGGGTCTTGACCGCGTCGTCCAGCAACTGGCCGCCACGGCGGTGCAACGCGACCGCGAAGGCGGCCACGCCGCCGAGCAGCGCGAGCTGATCCGCGCCAGCGGCCTGCTCGCGTTGACGATTCCGGAAACCCACGGCGGCCTGGGCGGCGGCATCCCTGAATTCTTCGAGGTCGTGCGGCGGATCGCCCGCGTCGACAGCGCGCTGGCGCACGTGCTGGCCTTCCACCACCTGCAGCTCTACGGCGTCTCGCTCTACGGCGGTCCGGCGGCGACGGCGCACGGCGCGCGCCATCTGCGCGAGACCGCCGAGCAGCGCCTGTTCTGGGGCAATGCGCTGAATCCGGCCGACACGCGGCTGACCGCGACGCGCGACGGCGCCGGCTGGCGCCTCGATGGCGTGAAGAGCTTCTGCTCGGGCGCGCTGGGCTCGGACCGGCTCACGGTGTCCGCGACGACCGGCGAGGGCGCCTTCCTGATCGGCATCGTGCCGACGCGGCGCGAGGGCGTCCGCGTCGAGCAGGACTGGGATGCCTTCGGCCAGCGCCAGACCGACAGCGGCACGGTGCGCTTCGCCGCGGTGCGGCTGGACGACGACGAGCTGCTGCAGGTGCCGGGCCAGAGCCCGACGCCGCGCGCGACGCTGCGCTCGCAGATCGCTCAACTGATCATGACCCACCTGTACCTGGGCCTCGGCGAGGGCGCCTTCGACGAGGCGCGCCGCTACACGGCGGCGCGCGGCCGGGCCTGGTCCGCGTCGGGCGTGACGCGGGCGGTCGACGATCCGCTGGTGCAGCACCGCTACGGCGACCTGTGGCTGAAGGTGAGGGCGGCGCAGGCCGTCTCCGCCGACGCCGTCGACCTGCTGCGGCGCGCGCTGGAGCGCGGCGACGCCTTGACCGCGCGGGAACGCGGCGAGGTCGCGCTGGCGGGCGCCGAAGCCAAGGTGCTGGCGCACCGCGCCGGCGTCGAGGTCGGCAGCCAGTTGTTCGAGCTGACCGGCGCGCGCAGCACGTCGGCGGAGTTCGGCCTCGACCGCTTCTGGCGCAACGCGCGGGTGCACACGCTGCATGACCCGGTCGACTACAAGCTGCGCGACCTGGGCCGCTTCTTCCTCGACGACCGGATCCCCGATCCGACGGCGTACTCCTGATCGAGGCGGTCCCCATGAACGATCCGACAAACGACCAGAAGAACGACCCGCAGCACGATCCGCTGATCCGCCTCGACGGCGTGTCGAAATCCTTCGCGCTGCCTGACGGGCGGCGCTTCGACGCCGTGCGCGACGTGAGCCTGTCCGTGCGTCCCGGCGAGATCCTCGGCCTGATCGGCAAGAGCGGCGCGGGCAAGTCCACGCTGCTGCGGCTGATCAACCTGCTGGAGCGTCCGGACGCGGGGCGGGTGCATGTCGCCGGCCGCGAACTGACGGCGCTGAAACCGGCGGAGCTCCGTCGCGAGCGGCAACGGCTCGGGATGATCTTCCAGCAGTTCAACCTGCTGCAGAACGCGACCGCCGCGGAGAACGTCGCCTTTCCGCTGCAGCTGCATGCCGGGCGCTCGCGTCGCGAGATCGCCGACCGCGTCGCCGAATGCCTGGCGCTGGTGGGCCTGACCGACAAGGCCGACCAGTACCCCGCGCAACTCAGCGGCGGCCAGAAGCAGCGCGTCGCGATCGCGCGGGCGTTGGCGCCGCAGCCCGACGTGCTGCTGTGCGACGAGCCGACCTCGGCGCTCGATGCCGAGACCACGCGCGAGCTGCTCGCCACGCTGGCCGATGTCAACGCGCGCCTGGGCGTCACGATCGTGATCGTCACGCATGAGCTCGAGGTCGTGCAGGCGCTGTGCCGGCGCGCCGCGGTCATCGCGGACGGCCGGCTGGTCGAGCAGTTCGACGTCGTCGACGCGGTGCGCGTCGCGAGCTCGCCGCTGGGCCTGGAACTCGCGCGGCTGCAGCGCCAGGCGGCGAATCTCGCCGCGCTGGACGCCTCGGCGCTGGCGACGTCCGAGGTCATCGCCTCGATCGGACGCCGGGAGGTCCGCCATGCTTGAGAACCTCGTCGGCCTGCTGCCCGAGATCTGGATCGCGCTGGGACAGACCGGCCTGATGCTGGCCATCGGCCTGGGCGCGGCGGTGCTATTCGGCGGCCCGCTGGGCGTGCTGCTGTTCCTGCTGAGCCCGGGCCAGTCGCTGTCGGGCCATCGCGGCGCGGGCCTGCTGCACCGCCTGATCAACGCGGTGGTGAACACCGTGCGCAGCTTCCCCTTCATCATCCTGCTGGTGGCGCTGGTGCCGATCACGCGGGTGATCGCGGGCACCTCGATCGGTCCTCTGGCCGCGGCGGTGCCGCTGTCCTTCGCGGCGATCCCGTACTTCGCGCGCCTGGTCGAGCAATGCCTGCGCGAGGTGCCGCGCGGTGTGATCGAGGCCGCGCATGCGATGGGCGCCTCCGAGACGCAGATCGTGCTGCGCGTGCTGGTGCGCGAGGCGCGCGCCGGTCTGGTGGGCGCGCTGACGGTGCTGGCGATCAGCTTCCTGTCGTACTCGGCGGTGGCGGGCGTGGTCGGCGGCGGCGGCATCGGCGACCTCGCGATCCGCTACGGCTACTACCGCTTCCAGTCCGACGTCATGGTGCTGACGGTTGCGATCCTCGTCGTGCTCGTGCAACTGATCCAGTTCACCGGGCAGCGCGTGGCGCGGCGGCTCGACAAACGCTGAGCAGCGCCCAAACCGTCCACATCGTCCACATCGCCCACATCGCCCACATCGCCCACATCGCCCACATCGCCCACATCGCCCGCGCCTCCTGGGCTTCCCGCCGTTCCATCCGTTGTATTCCCCTCCCTCCCGGACCTCCAAGGACTTCCCGATGACACTCGCCCGCCGCACGCTGCTGGCCCTCGCGCTCACCGCCTCCGCCGCCGCCTTCCTCGCGCCCGTCGTCCACGCGCAGGACAAGAAGGAGATCACCATCGGCGCGACCGCCGGTTCCAACATCGAGGTGCTGCGCCAGGGCATCAAGCCGTTGCTGGAGAAGCGCGGCTACACCGTCAAGCTGGTCGAGTTCAACGACTACGTGCAGCCCAACATCGCGCTGGCGCAGGGCGCGCTCGACGCCAACTTCTTCCAGCACATCACCTACCTCAACCGCTTCCGCGAAGACCGCAAGCTCGACATCGTGGACGTGGTGCAGGGACCGATGGCGCCGTTCGGGATCTACTCGAAGAAGCGCAAGAGCCTGGCCGACGTGAAGCCGGGCGACCGCATCACGCTGGCCAACGATCCGGCCAACCTGGCGCACGGCCTGGCACTGCTGGCCGACCAGAAGCTGCTGACGCTCAAGCCCGGCGCCGACCCGATCCGCGTGACGGAGAAGGACATCGCCAGCAACCCGCTCAACCTGAAGCTGCAGCCGATCGAGGCGGCGCAGATCCCGCGCACGCTGGACGACGCGGAGTACGCGATCGTCAACGGCAACTTCGCGATCTCCAGCGGGTTGAAGCTGACCGACGCGCTGCTGCTGGAGAAGACGCCCGACCACTACATGCTGGTGCTCGCGGTGAAGGCCAAGGACAAGCAGGCGCCGTGGACCCTGGCGCTGGCGGACGCCTTCCGCGCACCGGAGTTCAAGGCGGTGCTGGTGCAGAAGTTCCCCGGCTACGCGCGGCCGGCGTTCCTGCAATGAGCGCGGGCGACCCGCGATCCGACGCGGCCGCTGCGGCGGACGGCTCGAGCGCGGCGAACGGCAACGTGGCGGCGAAGCCCGTGCGCTTCAACGCCTTCGCGATGAACACGGTCGGGCACCAGTCGCCCGGGCTGTGGACGCATCCGCGCGACGAGTCGCATCGCTACACCGAGCCGGAGTACTGGATCGAACTGGCGCGGCTGTTGGAGCGCGGCGGTTTCGACAGCGTGTTCCTGGCCGATGTGCTGGGTGTCTACGACGTGCACGGCGGCTCGCCCGACGCGGCCTTGCGCCATGCGGTGCAGGTGCCGCTCAACGATCCGCTGGCGCTGGTGCCGCTGATGGCGTCGGTGACCCAGCACCTCGGTTTCGGCGTGACGGTGGCACTGACCTACGAGCCACCGTACAGCTTCGCGCGGCGGATATCGACGCTGGACCACCTGACGCGCGGCCGCATCGGCTGGAACATCGTCACCGGCTACCTCGACAGCGCGGCGCGCAACCTCGGTCACACGGGGCAGCGCGCGCACGACGAGCGCTACGACCTGGCCGACGAGTACCTCGACGTCGTCTACAAGCTGTGGGAACTCAGCTGGGAGGACGGCGCGGTCAAGCGCGACAAGGCGGGCCGCGTGTTCACGGATCCGACCAAGGTCCATGCGATCCACCACCGCGGCGAGCATTACCGCGTGCCCGGCGTGCATCTCTGCGAGCCGTCGCCGCAGCGCACGCCGGTGCTGTTCCAGGCCGGCACGTCGAGCCGTGGTCGCGCCTTCGCCGGCCGGCATGCGGAGTGCGTCTTCGTCAGCGGTCCCAGCACCTCCGTCGTGAAGGGCTACGTGAAGGGCCTGCGCGATGCGGTCGGGGAAGCCGGCCGCGCGCGCGACGACGTGCTGATCTACGGCCAGGCGCTGATCATCACCGCGCCGACCAGCGCCGAGGCGCATGCGAAGCACGAGGACCTGAAGTCCCACATCGACATCGAGGCCGCGCTGGCCCTGCTCTCGGGCTGGACCGGCGTCGACTTCAGCCGTTATCCGCTGGACGCCACGATCGACTACCTCGACACGCAGGCGGGCCGCACGGCGCTGGCCTCGTTCAGCAGCGCGGATCCGACGCGGCGCTGGACGGTCGGCGAAGCGGCCGCCTTCATCGGCCTGGGCGGGCGAGGGCCGGTCTTCGTCGGCGATCCCTCGGAGATCGCCGATCAGCTGATCGCCTGGCAGGACGACACCGGCCTCGACGGTTTCAACCTGGCCTTCGCGCTGGCGCACGAGACCTTCCGCGACGTCGTCGACCTCGTGGTGCCCGAGCTGCGACGCCGTGGCCGCTATCGCCCCGAAGCGGGTGAGGGCGCCGACGTCGCCGCCGCGCCGAAGACGCTGCGTGCGCGGCTGTTCGGCGACGGCGACGGACTCAAGCCGACGCATGCCGGACGCCGCGTCCGCCTCGGCGAGCCGGCCAACGACAACGACAACGCCAAGGGCAACCCGACGCCCGCATCGCCGGCGGGCCTCGCGACCGCCGACGGCCGCGGCCCCACGCTCACCTCCCTGGACATTCCCCTGACGGAGCCCGTCGCATGACCCGCAAGACTGATTCGAAGAACAACCATCCCACGCGGCGCGACGCACTCGTGATCGGCGCCGGCCTCGCGGCCGGACTGGCTGCCGGCCCGCTGCGCGCCCAAGGCGCCGCCGCGCCGAAGGAGCTCAAGCTCGATTACGCCTACTACTCGCCGACCAGCCTGGTGCTGCGCCGCTTCGGCTGGCTGGAGGAGGACCTCGCCAAGGACGGCACCTCGGTCCGCTGGGTGCTGAGCGCCGGCAGCAACCGCGCGCTGGAGTACCTCAACGCCGGCAGCATCGACATCGGCTCGACAGCCGGCCTGGCCGCGCTGCTGGCGCGTGCGAACGGCAATCCGATCCGCGCGCCCTACATCTTCTCGCGCCCCGAGTGGACCGCGCTGGTCGTGCGTCCGGACTCGGGCATCCGCTCGCTCGCCGACCTGAAGGGCAGGAAGATCGCGGCGACCAAGGGCACCGATCCCTACCTCTTCCTGCTGCGCGCGCTGCACACGGTGGGACTGAAGCGCGGCGACATCGAGCATGTCGCGCTCCAGCACGCCGACGGACGGGCGGCGCTGGAGCAGGGTCGTGTCGACGCCTGGGCCGGACTCGATCCGCTGATGGCGGCGAGCGAGCTCGATGCCGGGTCGAAGCTGCTGTACCGCAACGTCGGCTTCAACACCTATGGATTCCTGAATGTCCGCGAGGAGTTCCTCAATCGGAACCCGCAGACGGTGAAGCGCGTGATCGCGGCCTACGAGCGGGCACGCGCGTGGACGATCGCCAATCCGTCGGACGCCGCGAAGATCCTGTCCGAGGAAGCCAAGGTCAGCCTGCCGGTCGCGCTGCTGCAGGTGAAGCTGCGCAGCGACTTCTCTCATCCGCAGCCGTCGGACGAGCAGGTGAAGGCGCTGCAGGCCGCCGCGCCGATCCTGACGGCAGAGCAGCTCGTGAAGCCCGGCGTGGACCTGAACCGCACGATCGCGGAGCTGGTCGACACGCGCTTCGCCAACGGCCTGATCAAGGCCTGACCCCGCAGCGACCATGACGGAGACCAGAGCCGTGAGCGCCGATCCCGACCTCATCGCACGCGCCGTCTCGTCGCTCGGTCCGGTTCTGCCGGAACAATCGGCGACGGCGACTCGGAGGCCATCGGCTGGTGGCGGCGTTGCCCTGCCGGAGGCGGGTGGCGCGAAGCGATCGGTGCGCCCGCAGACTGCGTGGCAGTGGCCGACGTGGCTGCTCGGCGTGTTGCCGCCGGTGGCGGTGCTCGCGTTGGCGGAAGCCGCGGTGCGATCCGGCTGGATCGCGCCCAACCTGCTGCCGGCGCCGAGCGACGTCGCCGCGGCGTTGGCGCAGATGCTGCGCGACGGGCAACTGGCGCAACACGTCCTCGCGAGCACCTTGCGCGTGGCGGGCGGCTTCGCACTCGGCGCGGTGCTGGCGGTGCTGTTCGGTGCGCTGGTCGGTCTGTCGGGCCTGGCCGCGGCGGTGCTGACGCCGAGCTTCCAGGCGCTGCGGGCCATTCCCTCGCTCGCGTGGGTCCCGCTGCTGCTGCTCTGGCTCGGCATCGACGAGGCCTCCAAGATCGCGCTGATCGCGATCGGCGCCTTCTTCCCCGTCTACATGGGCGTGTCCTCGGGCTTCCGCGACGTGGACCGCAAGCTGGTGGAGGTCGCGCGCCTGCGCGGACTCGGTCGCGTGGCGCTGGCGCGCCGCGTGCTGCTGCCGGCGGCGCTGCCGGCGCTGCTCACCGGCCTGCGCAACGGATTGAGCCTGGCGTGGATGTTCATGGTCGCGGCCGAGTTGATCGCCGCCAGCCGCGGCCTGGGCTACCTGTTGACCGACGGCCGCGAGACCGGCCGCGCGGACCTGGTGATGGCGGCGATCGTGCTGCTGGCGCTGCTGGGCAAATTGACCGACAGCCTGATGGCCGCGGTGGAACAGCGCGCGCTGCACTGGCGCGACAGCTTCGGAGGCCACGCATGAGCCTGTTGACCGTGTCCGTGCGGGCGAAGCGCTTCGCCCGCGACAACGCGGGCGGCGAACGCCCCCATCGTGCCCGGCAGACCGGTGGGCACGAGCGGCCACCCGTCCTGCAGGACGTCCATTTCGACCTGGGCGCGGGGGAGGTGCTCGGCCTGGTCGGCGCGAGCGGTTGCGGCAAGAGCACGCTGCTGCGCATCGCGGCAGGGCTGGATCCGGACTTCGACGGCGAGGTGCGGCTCGACGGCCGCGCACGGCGCGGACCGGACCGCGACATCGGCGTCGTGTTCCAGGAGCCGCGGCTGTTCCCGTGGCTGACGGTGGCGGAGAACGTCGGTTTCGACCTGGGCCAGGGCCACGATGAGGCCTGGGTGGACACGCTGTTGCGCGAGGTCGGCCTGGGCGAGCTCGGCGAGGCGCTGCCGCGTCAGCTCTCCGGCGGCCAGGCGCAGCGCGCGGCGATCGCCCGGGCGCTCTATACGCGGCCGCGCGTGCTGCTGCTCGACGAGCCGTTCTCCGCGCTGGACGCGTTCACGCGGATGCGGCTGCAGGACCTCGTGCGCGAGGTCGCGGCAAGACATGGCACCAGCCTGATCCTGGTCACGCACGACGTGGAGGAGGCGGTGCTGCTGGCCGACCGGGTGCTGGTGCTCGGCGCAGCACCGGGCCGCATCGTGCGACGCATCGAGGTGCCGTTGGTGCATCCGCGCGGACGCGGGAGTGCGGCGGTGGCCGACCTGCGCGGTGAGGTGCTGCGGGAACTGGAACGCCTGTCCTGATCGTTGCGCTGGTCCCTGCGCCGATCTCCACGCTGATCCCGGTCCCGGGGCCTGCTACGGCCGCGCCGCGACCGCCAGCCGCGCGCCGAATCCGATGAGCATGGCGGCGAAGGTCCAGCGCTGCAGCGTTTCCGCGAACGGACGCCGCTGCATCCACTGCCGCATGGCACCGCCGACGAACGCATACAGGATGTCGAACGCGAGGCCGAGTGCCACCAGCACGACACCCAGCACGAGGAACTGCATGCCCACGGGCCCGGCGCCGGCGTCCACGAACTGCGGCAGCAGCACCGAGCAGAACAGCAGGGCCTTGGGATTGGTGATGTTGGTCAGCAGGCCGCGCCACATCGCGGCGCGGTAGGCGCGGGAGGACGACGCGACCGTGCTGTCGTCCAGGTCTGCCGTCAGGCTGGAGGCCCGCGCGAGCTTGAGGCCCAGCCACACCAGGTAGACCACGCCAACGAGACGCACGAGTTCGAAGGCCCAGGGCACCGCCTTGAGCAGCGCCGCCAGGCCGATGGCGGCCAGCGTGACGTGGGCGGCGCGGGCCACGCCGAGGCCGATGGCGGTCGCCAGCGCCTGCCGGCGGCCTTGCGTGCTGGCGGTCTGCAACACCAGGACCATGTCCGGACCGGGGACCAGATAGACGGCGACCAGCGCGCCGATGAAAACTCCGAGATTCGCCATGACCGTGAGCCGCCGAGCCGGTTCGCCGTGAAGTTGAACAACGCCGGGACTTTATCGAGGCTCGACCACGGGTGCATTGCGAAGTGCGCCGTCGATGCCGCTCCGATTGGCATACTCTGCTGGAAATGCATTCACCAGATTGATTTCGTGCCAATGTTGAAACTCGACAACCTGGATCGACGGATCCTCGCCGCGCTCCAGCGGGACGCCCGCCTGACCAACGTGCAACTGGCGGAGGAGGTCGGCCTGTCGCCGTCGCCCTGCCTGCGCCGCGTGCGCCTGCTCGAGGAGGCCGGCGTCATCCGCGGCTATCACGCCAACCTGGACCGGGCCGGGGTCGGACTGGGCCTGACGGTGTTCGTCGGCGTGCGGGTGGAGCGCCATCAGGACGTGACGTCGACCGCCTTCCGCGAAGCCGTCGCGCAGTTGCCGGAGGTGGTCTCCTGCCATCTCGTCTCGGGCGAATCGGACTTCCTGCTGCAGGTGGTGGTGACCGACCTGCCGGCGTACGAGCAGTTCCTGCTCGGCGTGCTGCTCAAGCTGCCCGGCGTCAGCGACATCCGCAGCAACTTCGCGATCGCCACGGTCAAGGCGCAGACGGAGATGCCGCTCGGACATCTGCCGCAGGCGACGCAGTAGCAGGTCGCGGCCCCGAAGTCCCGGCATGCGCGGGCGATAAAAAACGCCCCGGACGTTGCCGTCCGAGGCGAATGGGTCGTGTGCCGAACGCACGACAACCCCTGGATCGTGATCCGCGCTGACGCGCTTAGAAACTGTATTGAGCCGACACCGCCAGGATGTCGCTCCCCACCTTGTACGAGCCCTGCAATGTGCTTGCGGAAGGTGACGTCAGGTTGACGCTCGTGTCCTTGATGAACAGATGCGTGTATCCCACGCTGTAGGCCAGCTGCTTGCTGGTCCGCCACGTCGCGCCTAGCGACAGCCAGCGGCGGCTGACGTCGGGAACACGGACATCGCGCACCGCGTCGGTGACCGGCGTCTGGTCGTAGGCGAAGCCGCCGCGGAAGGTCCAGGCGTCGTTCATCCGGTACTCCGTGCCCACCGAGTAGAACGACGAATCGCGATAGCCGAAGTCCAGCGTCTGGTTGGGCAGGTTCGAGGCGAAGTCCAGGACCACCTTGTCGAACTTGCTCCACGAGGTGCGCGAGTAGTCCGCCATCACCGTCCATTGCGGACTCAGCCGCTGGCTGACGCTGAGCGTCCAGGACGCGGGCATCGTCAACTCGGTGTCCACCGTGGTGTTCACGAAGGTGTTGGGCGCCGCCACCGACAGCACCGCGTTCGCCGCGGCGGGCACCGAGAAGCGCGCGTCCACGCCCTTGGCCTTGTGCTTGACTTCGGAGCGGTAGGCCAGGCCCACCGTCGTGCCGTCGGCGGGACGCAGCAGCGCGCCCAAGGTGTAGCCGACCTCGGTGTTGTCGCCTTCGACGTCGAGGAAGCCGTCCGCGCTGGTGGGCAGGAATCCCGGCACCCGGGCGGCCGCCAGCTGCGCGCCGAAGTCGACGGCGTTGCGCAGCTTGACGTCCAGGCGCTCCGCAAACACGGACACGCCCAGCGACAGCACCTCATTGACCTTGTAGGCGCCCGACACGCCGGCGTCGATCACCTTCAGCGAGGTCTTGACGCCCTGGTAGCGCCCCACCCAGCCGTCGTCGTACTCGGTCTTGAAGCCGAACGGGGCCGTCACGGAGAACCCCAGATGGATCCGGTCCGTCACCGGCGCATGGAAGTAGAGCGAGGGAATCACCGCGGTCTGTCCCGCATCGCCGCCATTGCCGCCCGACAGCGGGCGGCCCAGCGCATCCCGGCCCGAGCCGTCGAACTTGGCCGAATAGGTCACCACCGCGGCATCCGCCTGGATGAGGCGCCCGTCGAGCAGGGTCATCGCGGCGGGGTTGTTGGCGATCACGGAGGCGTCGCCGCCCTCGCTGATCGACCCGGCGAAGGCGCGACCCTGGCCGGCGGCGCTCTGCTCCTTGAGCTTGAAGGCTGCGGCATGGCCGAGGCTGGCGCAGGCAAGACCTGCCACCAGCGCGAGCACCGAGCGGGCATGGACCTCGATCAACTTCATTCGTCTGTCTCCTGTCTTGGTCTTCAATGATTATGTTTGTAATCCAAAAAGTCAACGTTTAAATGATGATCGGCATCTATGTATAGTGGGCTTCTCGCAGGCATCCACAGGCACGGCGACAGATGAAAGTCAGCAAGGCACAGGCGCAGGCCAACCGGGAACACGTGGTCCGGACGGCGGCCAGCGTGTTCCGCGAGCGGGGTTACGACGGTGTCGGCGTCGTCGACCTGATGGCCGCGGCCGGCTTCACGCATGGCGGCTTCTACAAGCAGTTCCAGTCCAAGGCCGAGCTGATGGCGGAGTCGGCGGCCTGCGGCATCGAACAGACGGCGGCGTTGACGGCGGGCATGACGGCGGCCGACTTCGTCCGGTTCTATCTGTCGCGCGAGCACCGCGACACGCCGGGGATGGGATGCACGATGGCGGCGCTGGGCGGAGACGCGGCGCGCCAGCCCGAGGCCGTGCGCACCACCTTCGCCGACGGCGTCGAGCGTTTGCTGGCGGCGCTGAACCTGGAGGGCACCGTCCTGGAGAACGCGGATCCCGAGGAGAAGCGCATCCGGTGCCTCGGCATGTTCGCGCGCGCGGTCGGCGCGATCGTCATGTCACGCGCCTGCCCGGACGACTCGCCGCTGGCGGATGAAATCCTGAGCACCTGTCGCGACGAGATCCTGGCGTCGCTCGCTCCGGCCGTTAAGCCGTCGGCACCCGCGCGCAAGCGATAGCCGCAAATCAGCTAAGCATCGGCGATCTCCTTCGTTCGGCGAGGGAGGGGCGGTTCGCAGAATGGGGCGGTTCCTGCTTCCTCCCCCGCCATGACCGCCTCCGCCACCGCTTCGACCGCCGCTTCGAGCGCCGACCTTCCGGGCTCGCCCGTCCTGCTCATCGCCGCGAGCCCCAGCGCGAAGTCGCGCTCGAGCGCCTTGCTCGGCGCCGCCGCGGAGCGGCTTCAACATCACGGGCTGCCGACCCGCACGCTGCGGATCCGCGACCTGCCGGCCCAGCCGCTGCTGCATGCCGACTTCGAGGACGCCGAGATCCGCGCGGCGCTGGCCGCCGTCGCCGAAGCGCGTGTCGTCGTGCTCGCCACCCCCATCTACAAGGCCGCGTACAGCGGGCTGCTGAAGGTCTTCCTCGACCTGCTGCCGCAGGACGGCCTGGCGGGCAAGAGCGTCTGGACGCTGGCCACCGGCGGCAGCATGGCGCACCTGCTGGCGCTGGACTACGGCCTGCTGCCGGTCTTGTCCGCGCTCGGCGCGCGCTCGCATGTCGACGGCGTCTACGCCTGCGACGCGCAGATCGCCAAGGACGCCGCCGGCGAGTACCGCATCAACGACGACATCGCCCGCCGCCTGCTCGCCGGGGCGTCGCAGGTGCTGGACAGCGTGCCGGCACCGCAACCCGTCGAGCCGGTCTCGCGGCCCGCGCTGGTGCTCTGAGCCGGGCTCCCGTTTCGCGCCCCTGATCCCTACCGACTTCTCCTTTTCCAGGACCACCACCATGACGTTCTTCCTCGACCGCCGCGGGGCCCTCGCAGTCGTCGCCGCGCTGACGACCTCGCTCAGCCTTTTCTCCGGTGTTGCAAGCGCGCAGGCCCCTGCCAAGCCGACGGAGGTCCGCATCGGCTTCCAGAAGTACGGCACGCTCACCGTGCTGAAGGCCAAGGGCGATCTGGACAAGCGCCTGAGCGCGCAGGGCATCGCCGTGAAGTGGACCGAGTTCCCCGCCGGTCCGCAATTGCTGGAGGGACTGAACGTCGGTTCCATCGATTTCGGCACCGTCGGCGAGGCGCCGCCGATCTTCGCGCAGGCCGCCGGCGCGGACCTGGTCTACGTCGCCAACCAGCCGCCCGCGCCGACCGCCGAAGCGCTGATCGTGCCGAAGGACTCGCCCATCAGGACGCTGGCCGACCTGAAAGGCAAGAAGGTCGTCCTGAACAAGGGCTCCAACGTCCACTACCTGCTGGTCAAGCTGCTGGAGAAGCAGGGCCTGAAATACACCGACATCACCGTCGTCTACCTGCCGCCGGCCGACGCGCGTGCCGCGTTCGAGCGCGGCGCCGTCGACGCGTGGGTGATCTGGGATCCGTTCCTGGCCGCGGCGGAACGCCAGCTCGGCGCGCGCGTGGTGGCCGACGGCAAGGGCGTCGTCGCGAACCACCAGTTCTACCTGGCCGAGCGCGGCTATGCGGACAAGTACCCGCAGGTGGTCCAGGCCATCATCGAGGAACTCGCCAAGCTCGACCGCTGGTCCGAGAACAACAGCGCCGCCGTCGCCGCGCTGCTCGCGCCGCAGATCGGACTGGACCTCGCGACCACCGAGATCGCCGCCGCGCGCTTCGCCTACGGCATCCAGCCGATCACGCCGGCCATCGCGGCCGAGCAGCAGAAGATCGCCGACGCCTTCCATGCGCTGAAGCTGATCCCCAAGCCGATCCGCATCGCCGACGCGCTGCCGAAGTCGATCACCACGGCCGCCAAGTAAGCGCCGCCAGCCCACTGCCGCAAGTCCACTGCCGCGATATCGCGGCGCCTCACACGAGCTTCCCCCATGAAGATCCTCTGGTTCATCCCCACCCACGGCGATTCGCGCTACCTCGGCACGTCCAAGGGCGCCCGCGTCGCGGACTTCGACTACTACCGCCAGATCGCCATCGCCGCCGACAGCCTCGGCTATGAAGGCGTGCTGCTGCCCACCGGCCGCAGCTGCGAGGACAGCTGGATCGTCGCGGCCAGCCTCATCGAGGCGACGCGGCGGCTGAAGTTCCTGGTCGCGCTGCGGCCGGGGCTGGTGCAGCCGGTGCAGTCGGCGCGCATGGCGGCGACGCTGGACCGCCTGTCCGGCGGCCGGCTGCTGGTCAACCTGGTCACCGGTGGCGATCCCGATGAACTCGCCGGCGACGGCCTGTTCCTGCCGCACGAGGAGCGCTACGCGCTGTCGACCGAGTTCCTGACCGTGTGGCGCGACGTGCTGCGCGCCAGCCATGAGGGCGAGGCCATCGACTTCGACGGCGAGCAGCTGCGCGTCAAGGGCGGCAAGCTCCTGTACCCGCCGATCAACAAGCCGTATCCGCCGGTGTTCTTCGGCGGATCGTCGGGACCGGCGATCGACCTCGCCGCCGAGCAGGTCGACACCTACCTGACCTGGGGCGAGCCGCCGGAGGCCGTCGCCGAGAAGATCGGCGAAGTGCGCGCCGCTGCGGAGGCGAAAGGCCGACAGCTCGAGTACGGCATCCGCCTGCACGTCATCGTGCGCGAGACCGAAGAGGAGGCGTGGGCGGCCGCTGGCGATCTGGTCAAGCATCTCGATGACGACGTGATCGCCGCGGCACAGGCCAAGTTCGCCTCCATGGACTCGGTCGGGCAGCGCCGCATGGCGGCGCTGCATGGCGGCCGCTTCGACAGGAACGACATCCGCGCCGGCCTGGAGATCTCTCCGAACCTGTGGGCGGGCGTGGGCCTGGTGCGCGGCGGCGCGGGCACGGCGCTGGTCGGCAATCCGCAGCAGGTGGCCGATCGCATCCAGGCGTATGCGGCGCTGGGCCTGGAGTACTTCGTGCTCAGCGGCTATCCGCATCTGGAAGAGGCCTACCGCTTCGCCGAACTGGTCTTCCCGCTGCTGCCGCTGGACGTGCGCGAGAAGCTCAGCGCGCCCAAGCTGACCGGCCCCTTCGGCGAGATCGTCGCCAACAACTTCGTCCCCGGTCCGGCCAAGCTGGCCGCGGCGAGCTGAGATGAGCACCGTCGCGATCAAGGCCCAGACGCAGGCCCAGGCACATGCTGAACCCAAAGCCCAGGCCGGATTCCAGGCGACCTCGGGCCGCGGCCTCGGCGCGCTCAAGGGCCTGGTGCCCTGGATCGTCCCGCTGGCGGTGCTGGCGCTGTGGCAGCTGAGCGCCCAGGCCGGCTGGCTCTCGACGCGCGTCCTGCCGGCGCCGTCGTCGGTGGCGAAGGCCGCGTGGGAGCTGGCGCTGTCGGGCGAGCTGTGGCGGCACCTCGCCGTGAGCACCGGGCGTGCCTTCATCGGCTTCACGATCGGCGGCGGGCTCGGCCTGCTGCTGGGGCTGCTGACCGGCTCGCAGCGCTGGGCCGAGACCGCGCTCGACACGACGCTGCAGATGCTGCGCAACATCCCGCCGCTGGCGCTGATTCCGCTGGTCATCCTGTGGTTCGGGATCGACGAGACGGCCAAGCTGTTCCTGGTCGCCCTGGGCGTGTTCTTCCCGGTCTACCTGAACACCTTCCACGGCATCCGCGGCGTGGACCGCGACCTGATCGAGATGGCGCGCTCGTACGGCCTCATTGGCTGGTCGCTGTACCGGCAGGTGATCCTGCCGGGCGCGGTGGCGTCGATCCTGGTGGGCCTGCGCTTCTCGCTGGGCCTGATGTGGGTGCTGCTGATCGTGGCCGAGACGATCTCGGCGCAGAGCGGCATCGGCTACATGACGATGAACGCGCGCGAGTTCCTGCAGACGGACGTGGTGCTGGTCGGCATCCTGATCTACGCGCTGCTGGGCAAGCTGGCCGACGTCGCGGCGCAGGCGCTGGAACGGGCGTGGCTGCGCTGGCATCCGGGGTATCAGGCATGAGCGCCGACATCACCGCAGACAGGACGGGCAAGACATGATGAGCGTGACAGAGATCGACGTCCTGACGGAATGGCAGGACTCGCAACCCGCGGCGCTGCCGGCCACGGCGACAGCGCGCAACGCGTCGCCGTCGCCGTCGCCGTCGCCGTCAGCGCCCCTCCATCGCGAGGCGGGCACGACGTCGACCCCGTCGGTCGGCGGGCAGCCGGTGGCGTTGGCCGGCCTGGGCAAGGCCTTCGGCGAGCGCCAGGTCTTGCACGGCATCGACCTGGACATCGCGCCCGGCGAGTTCGTCGCCATCATCGGCCGCAGCGGCTGCGGCAAGAGCACCTTGCTGCGCCTGCTCGCGGGCCTGGAGACGCCGAGCGCCGGCACGCTCGAGGCGGGCGAGTCGGAGGACACGCGCTTCATGTTCCAGGACGCGCGGCTGCTGCCGTGGGCGCGGGTGCTGGACAACGTGGCACTGGGCTTGGCAGGCGCGGATGCGCGCGACCGCGCCCGTCAGGCGCTGGCGCAGGTCGGCCTGGCGGACCGCGCCGGCGAATGGCCCGCGCGCCTGTCCGGCGGCCAGCGGCAACGCGTCGCGCTGGCGCGCGCGCTGGTCCACGCGCCCAGGCTGCTGCTGCTCGACGAGCCGCTCGGCGCGCTGGACGCGCTGACCCGCATCGATATGCAGGCGCTGATCGAATCGCTGTGGACGCGGCATCGCTTCACGGCGCTGCTGGTGACGCACGATGTGGCGGAAGCGGTCGCGCTCGCGGACCGCGTGCTGCTGATCGAGGACGGCCGGTTGGCGCTCGACCTGCGCGTCGACCTGCCGCGTCCGCGTCGGCGCGACGCGTCCTTCGCGGCGCTGGAGCAGCGGCTGCTCGACCGGGTGCTCAGCACGCCGGGCCGCGAGTCGGAGCCCGCTCACGACCCGGTCCCACTTTCCGTCGCAGCGCCGATGTTGCGCTGGGCGGTGTAAGGGTGCAGCGCGGGCCGTTGATGATTGAGGGGCCGGGGGGCCCTCCACACCAACGGCCCCGCGCGGCCACTGCTTTGGGCGCGCCGCGTCGTTGCGAATCCTCGCCATAGCGCTGCTATGGCTCCGGTTCGCGCCTAGCCGCGCACCCAAAGCAGCGGCCGCGCCCTTCGCGAGCGGGCTGGGTTGCGGTACGCTGAGTCGGATGACCCCAGTGCTGCCGACATCGACGCCACTCCCCAATGCCGAGTGGCCTTATCTCGAGATCCTGATCCGTCTGGCGCTGGCCTTGTCCCTGGGGCTGCTGCTCGGCCTTGAGCGGGAGCGTCGCGGCAAGGAGGCCGGCCTGCGGACCTTCGGCTTCATCGCGCTGCTGGGCGCGTTGGGCGGCTCGCTGGGCGAGCACTACGCGCTGCTGAGCCTGCTGCTCGCGGCGGGCCTGGCGGTGCCGCTCAACGTCCACACGATGCGGGGCGGACACGGGCCGGAACTGACCACCTCCGCGGCCATGCTGGTGACCTGCATGGCGGGCATCCTGTGCGGCCTGGGGCACACCGTGACGCCGGCGGCCGTGATGGTCAGCACGACCGCGCTGCTGGCGTGGAAGGAACGGCTTTCCGGCCTGTCGATGGGCCTGACCGAGGGCGAGGTGCGTTCCGCGCTGCTGCTCGCGATCCTGGCGATCGTCATCTATCCGGCGCTGCCGGCCGGACCGATCGGACCGTGGCACCTGATCGAACCGCGCGCCGCCTGGGTGACGGTGATCCTGATCGCCAGCATCGGCTTCGTGAACTACATCCTGTGGAAGCTCTACGGCTCCAAGGGCGCGGAGCTGTCCGCGTTCTTCGGCGGGCTGGTCAACAGCAACTTCACGGTGGTGGAGATGGCCACGCGGGTGCGCGAGACCTCCGGCCGATTCGCCGAAGGCGCCTACCGCGCGGTGCTCGTCGCCGTTGCCGCGATGGTGACGCGCAACGCGGTGCTGCTGCTGATCCTCACGCCGCTGGCCTTCGTGAATGCGGCCGCGGCCTTCGGCTTCATGGTGCTGTCGGCGGCCGGCTTCGTGGTGCTGAGCCTGCTGGCTCGACGCAACGGCGCGGCCGTCGAGGACGTCACCGACATCAAGCTGGAGCTGCCGTTCTCGCTGCCCGTGGCGTTGCGCTACGGCGTGCTGTTCCTGGCGCTGCATGTCGTGGGACGGCTGATGCAGCGCGAGTTCGGCGAGGGCGGCTTCTACCTCGTCACGGTGATCGGCGGGCTGCTGTCCAGCGCGAGCGCCGTGGCCGCCGCGGCCAGCATGGCGGCGCAGGGGGCGATCGGGTTCGACGTCGCGGCCAACGGCGCGGTGCTGGCCTCGCTGACCAGCCTGGCCTTCAGCCTGTCGTTCATCGTGAAGACCGGCCATCGGCGACTGATCGCGCGCCTGGCGCTCGCCATGGTGGCGATCGCGATGGCCGGCGGTCTGGGCGTGCTGCTGCGCGAGCTGGTCGCCCCGTTGATCACCGGGCTGCTGCCGAACGGCGGCTGATCCGCCACCGCCGCGCCCTCAGTTCCCGAACGCCTTGCGCAGCCGCTCGCCGGCGAAGGCCTGCGCATTGCGGGCCTTCTCGACGACGGCCGCGGCGCCGAAGAACTCGTGGGTGACGCCTTCGTAGTCGCGGCGCTCGACGAGCACCTCGGCCTTCTTCAGCGCCTCTTCCATCTTGGCGCTGTCCGAGCGCAGCGGATCGACGCGGGCGCTGATCAGCGTCACCGACGGCAGGCCGGCGAGCTTCGCGTCGACCAGGTTCAGGCGCCAGTCCTTGAGCTGTTCCTTGTTGTCGAGCAGCTTGTCGATGAACCACTCGACCATCGCGCGGTTGAGCGGCTGGGCGGCCGCGTTCTCGAGGTAGGACTCGGTGTTGAGGCTGCTCTGCGTGACCGGGTAGATGGCCAGCACATGCGCCGGCTTCTGGAGATTGGCGTCGCGTGCCGAGATCGCGGTCGCCAGCGCGAGGTTGCCGCCGGCGCTTTCGCCCGCCAGCGCGACACGGCTCACGTCGCCCTTGAAGCTGGCTGCGTTGGCGACCGTCCACTTGTAGGCGGCCAGCGCGTCGTCCCAGGCGGCGGGGAACCTGTTCTCCGGCGCCTGCCGGTAGTCGACGGAGACCACCACGGCCTGCGCCTGTCGGGCGATGCCGCGTGCGCTGGCGTCGTAGACCTGCTTGTCGGCGATGACCCAGCCGCCGCCGTGGAAGTAGACGACGACGGGGAAGGGCCCCGGGCCGGCCGGCGTGTAGAAGCGCGCCGGGATCATGCCCGCGCCGCCCTGCACCGTGCCGTCGATGCTGGTCACGCCGGGCACGAGCTGCGCGGGATCGGTGCTGCGGCCGTTCTGGCGCAGCAGCGCGTTGACGGCATCGGCGATGGTGGGATTCGCGCGGGCGGCGGGCACGTCGATCTTCTCGATCGCCTTGGGCCGCAGGCCTTCATGCGCCTTGAGCACCGCGCGCATGTCGCCGTCGAGACGGATCTGTCCCAGGGTCTTGGCGATGGCGGTCTTGACCTTGCCGGGCTGCTCGTCGCCCGTGCCCTTGCCGGCGTCGTCGGCGGCGTGCACGAAGGGCAGGGTGAACAGCAGCGCGCTCAGCGCGGCGACCTGGAAGCGGAGAGAGGGCATGGCGACGTCCTTGTTGAGCCGAACGGCGCATCCGTTGCGGATGCTCGCGGAAGGCTCAGCAATCAGGATGCCCGGGTCCGGAATGGCCCCGTCGCCCGCGGCGACCGGGTCTCGAGCGCCGGCCTGACGCCCTCGGTCCAGGGCGTCAGGCTTCAGCCTTTCAGCTCTTCAGGACGCCGCCGGCCACCATGCTCCTCGCCGCAGCCACGATCGCTTCGTCGGCGGGGCGGGGATGCCAGCCGAGCAGCGCGGCGGCCCTCGCGTTGGAGGTGCGCTTGGCACGGCCGAGGTCGTGGACGACGCTCCGCAACTCGGCCCTGAACAGCGACATGACGCGGAGCACGAGGTCGGGGATGCGACGCGTCGGCACGCGCGTGGCGCGATCGCCAAGGTCGGCGGCCCGGAGGCGGGCGGCGATCTCCGTCATCGCGAGCGCCTGGCCGTTCGACAGCAGGAATCGTTTCCCGCCGGCCTCGGGCGCGGTCATCGCGAGGAGGTGGGCGCTCGCGACGTCGCGGACGTCGACGATCGGGATGAAGAGGTTGGGCAGTCCCGGCATCGCGCCTTCGAGCAGGCGCTGGACCAGATGGTTCGAGCCGGAGATGGCCGTGCCCATGATCGGCCCCATGACGGCAACGGGCAGCATCGTCACGAGCGTCATGCCGCCGCCCTCCGCGGCGATGAAGTCCCAGGCCGCGCGCTCGGCCAGCGTCTTGCTCCTGCCGTAGGCGTCGACGCCGGGGCCGTCGAGGATGGTCCAGTCGTCCTCGGTGAACGTGTGATCGCCGCGCGGCCATCCCCAGCTCACCGCGTGGAAGGCCGAGGTCAGCACCACCCGCTTCACGCCGGCGTCCCGCGCGGCACGGAGCACGCGCAGCGTGCCCTCGCGCGCCGGGCGGATCAGGTCGTTCTCGTCGGCGACGTGGCCGGGTTGCACCGGCGAGGCGACATGCAGCACGATGTCCACCCCCTCGACGGCCTCTGCCCAGCCCGCGTCACTCATCAGGTCGGCGGCCACGAAGGTCAGCCGCTCGCCATGGGTCAGGCCGGACCGTTCGAGCGCGGCGCGCACGGCGTTCCCCTGCGTCAATGACCGGAGGGTGGCGCGGACCGTGTGTCCCTGTGCCAGCAGTTGAAGGATGCAATGTCCGGCGATGAAGCCGGAGCCGCCGGTGACCAGGACGGGCGTTGAACTCATGTCGGGGATCCTGTGTGAGGAAGGGATGGCGTCGAGGCCAGGCGCTCGCGCCAGCGCAAGGGCGTCGTCTGCTCCCAGCCGCGGAAGGCCCGGGCGAACGAATTGGGTTCCACGAAGCCGAGCAGCATCGCGATCGCGACGGTGTCGAGGTCGGTGTTGGCCAGGAGCCGCCCGGCGAGGATGCGCCGCACGGTGGCGAGCTGCTGCTGGAAGCTGGTGCCGCAGTCCGCCAGGCGGCGCTGCAGCGTGCGGCCGCTGGTGGCGAGGCGGTGGGCCACGGCCGCCGCGGTGGGGGCGTGGCCGGCGCTCAACTGCTGCGCGATGGCCACGCGCACCTGGCCCACCAGCGCGGTGAAGCCCTCGCCCTCGACGAGCGCCCGCTCAAGACCGGCCAGCACGCGCGCAAAGGCGCCGCCGTCGGCGGTGACGAACGCCACATCGAGCGATGCGCGAGGGAACACCATCGCGTTGTGCTCCGCGCTGAACACGACGGGACAGTCGAAGTGGCGACGCAGCAGCGGGCCGTCCATCGCCCGCCGCGTCAGTTCGACGCGGGTCGGCAAGACCTGACCCGCCGTGCCTTGCCGGGCCAGTTCCCTCAGCGACGCCAGGGTCGTGTCGATCAGCAGGCGCGGCACGTCGCCGCTCGCCTGGAGCCATCGGTAGCGCACGACGACCTCGTCGCGGACGGTCTCGACCTCGACCAGTTCGGGGCAGGTCAGCCGCTTGTAGCGGGACAGGGCCGCCAGCGCGCCGCGGAAGTCCGGGGCATGCAGCGCCACGATCGCCGCGACGCCGTAGCCGCGGCTGATGCCTTCGGTGCCGAAGCGCAGTCCGGCGGAGCGATCGGACAGCTCCTCGTCGAGGGCGGCCCAGAGGCGGAAGAAGTCGTCGGTGCGCCAGGCCGCCGTGGGCGCGACGCCGGCGCGGGCGCACAGCCGCTCCATCGACAGGCCGAGCTTGTCGAGGAGGTGCACGGGCACGGAGAAGGTGTCGGGAGGCATGGCGCCAGCATAGGGAGCCGCCTGTGACGCGACAAATCAGATCGCGCCAAGGCGATCCTCCGGTGACGGCCGATGGCGGCCGGTGTCGGTCGATGTCGGGCGCCCTGGCGCTCCGGCGACAGGGATGCTCACCTCACCGGCGTCATCGAGGCCGTCGAGAACTCCTTGAACAGGCCGTTCACGCTGTCCTCGACGATGTCGGGGATCCCGGTGGGATTGATGTAACGGAAGCGCGCGTTGATGCGTCGGATGGCCGCCTGCCTGGCGGCGTCGGTGAAGCCGGCGCGCGCGATCTCCTCGGCGGCGATCGCGCGGCAGGTGCGCAGATAGGTCCGCTGGTCGTCGAACATCGGCTGCTTCGGACCCGACGGGCCGTGGCCCGGATGCACGACGCGCACGTTCGGGTACATCGCGTCGAGCTTGTCCAGGATGCCCAGCCAGGCACCGGTCGCGCCTTCCTCCAACGGCCCGTGCAGGCGGTTCAGCACCACGTCGCCGATATACAGGTCGCCCGAGGCCGGCAGATAGTAGGCGGTGGTGTCGTGCGCCTCGCCCGCGCCCAGTTCGCGCGTGACGATGCTCAGGCCGTCGATGCGCAGCGTCGCGTTGGCGTCGAAGGCCTGGTCGGGCGGCACGAAGACCTGCGGGGTGATGTCCGGCGCGGCCTGCTGAGTGACGGCGTTGTAGCCGTAGGCGTCGTCGCGGATCGCGGCGATGGTGGCGGCCGAGGCGTACACGGGCGCCTCGGGGAAGGCCTCCTTGAACAGGCCGATGCCGGTGTAGTGGTCGGGATGCGCGTGGGTGATCAGGATCGCCCGGACCGGCTTGCCGACGGCGCGCACCGCCGCGACGGCCTGCGCCGCATGACGGAGGTCGCGCTGCGTGTCGATCACCACCAGCCCGCCGCCCGGCGTCTCCACCCAGTAGGTGTTCACCGTGCCGGTACCTGCGTAGGTCCACACGCCGGTCTTCGCGGCCGGAGCCGTCGTGGCCCGAGGAGCGGCACTCCATGCGGGCGCGGCGAGGAGCAGCGCGGACAGGGCCACGGCGGGCGGGACAAGACGGGACGGTGTCATGAGGACTTTCTGCTTCGGATCAGTGGGTGGGTCGTGCTGAACGCATGGCGACCTCACGGAATCAATCCGTCCGGTGCGCCGGTTCGCAGCGATCGTAGGCAGTGGGGATCCGTGCTGGTGGCGATGTCTGATCCGTGCATTGGCGAGGTTGTTTCTACAATCAGCCATGACCGATGCCTTCAACGACATCCCGGCCTTCGTGGCCGCCGTGGAAGCGAATGGATTCGCCGCGGCCGCGCGGCGCTTGAACCTGTCCCGCTCCGCCGTGGGCAAGGCCATCGCGCGATTGGAGTCGCGACTGGGCGTGCGCCTCTTCCACCGGACCACCCGCCACCAGACCCTCACCGAAGACGGCATGGCCTACTTCGAGCATTGCCTGCGCGCGATGGAGGAACTCGGTGCCGGCAAGGCGCGACTGGAGGCGGGACGCCAGGCCATCGGCGGCCGCTTGCGCGTGTCGATGCCGGTGCTGTTCGGGCGACTCTGCATCGCGCCGGTGCTGACGCGGCTGGCGGCGCTGCATCCGGATCTCGAGCTCGAACTGCAGTTCAGCGATCGCGTCGTGGACCTGATCGAGGACGGCATCGATCTCAGCATCCGCATGGGCGCGCTGGGGCCGGGCGCCGGCCTGATGACGCGCCGCATCGCGCGCGAGCAGATGGTGATCTGCGGCGCGCCGTCGGTCGCGGCGGCGGCCACGGTGAAGACCGTCGAGGACCTGTCGGCCTACCCGGCGATCGTCTACTCGCGCAACGGACGTGCCCAGACCTGGCTGTTCCCGACGGCGCAGGGCGCCCCGCTGGAACACGTGCCCAGGTCGCGCCTGAAGTTCGATGACCTGGAGGCGATGGCCGACGCGGCGGCCGCCGGTCATGGGCTCGCGTGGCTGCCGCTCTGGCTGGTCCGCGACCGGATCCGCGCGGGCGGACTGGTGCGCCTGCTCGACGCGCAGCCGACCCTGGGTTTCGACATCCACGTGCTGTGGCCGCAACTGCCGTACACGCCGCCGCGCGTGCGGGCGGCGCTCGATGCCCTGATCGCCGAGGTGCCGGTCTTCGTCTCGGAGTGATCGACGCCGCCCCGTGTCGACCTACAGCTCCGACCGCAGGCTCTCGAACGACTCCCGCAGCAACTTGGCCATCGGCTTGCGCGGGGTGGGCAGCTCGTTCCAGGTCTGCGTCGTCACCCGCATCGCGCCCATGGCCACCATGGCCACCATGCGCAGCGCCGGCCGGCGCTCCGGCTGGCGCCAGACCTCGCACAGCCGGGTGAAGAGCACCAGCTCCTGCTCCGCATAGAAGGCCTGCTTGCGCGAGTAGAGCGTCGGGCTGGACCGCATCAGCGTGTCGATGGCCTGCATCTCCTCGGAGGTGTAACGGGCCATGTGCCGGACCATGATGTCCCGCACCGCGTCCAGCGGCGGCACGTCGGGAGACGTCTTCAGCAGGTCGTCGTAGATGGCGCGCCAGTGCACGTCCTGCCAGAACAGCAGGATGTCGTCCTTGGACTTGAAGTAGGAGAAGAAGGTCCGACGTGAGATGTCCGATTCCGCGGCGATCACGTCCAGCGTCGTGCCCTCGAAGCCATGGGCGAGGAAGAGCCGCAACGCGGTCTCGGCGATGCGGTGGCGGGTCTCGCGACGCTTGCGCTCGCGCGCGCCTTCGGCGGCGTCATCGTCCGCCGTGGGAAGAGGAGGGGGCATGTGGGTGCTCTTGTGTTCGTACACCGGGTGCGCTATAAATTGCACTCGGTGCATTAATTTGTGCATCCAGTTTACTGCAGGCAAGGAACCATGGCCCCCTGGAAAGCATCGGACATTCCCTCCCAGAAAGGCCGCACGGCGGTCGTCACCGGCACCGGCGGCCTGGGTTTCCACGACGCCCTGGCACTCGCCCGCGCCGGCGCGCGGGTGATCGTCGCGGGGCGCAACCCGCGCAAGGGCGGGGCGGCCGTCGACCGGATCCGCGCGGACGTCGCGCGGGCCGATGTCCGCTTCGAGCTGCTGGACCTGGCCAGCCTCGACAGCATCGAGGCCTTCGCCGAGCGGCTCGGCGGCACGCTGGACCGCCTCGACCTGCTGATCAACAACGCCGCCGTCATGACGCCGCCGCGGCGCCAGGTGACGGCCGACGGCTTCGAGCTGCAGTTCGGGACCAACCATCTCGGCCATTTCGCGCTGACCGCACGGCTGCTGCCCTGGCTGCGACGGGGGCAGTCGCCCCGGGTCGTCAGCGTGTCGAGTGTCGCGGCACGCTCGGGCGTGCTGGACTTCGACGATCTGCAGTCCGAGCGGCGCTACAAGCCGATGGCGGCCTACGGCCAGTCCAAGCTGGCCTGCCTGATGTTCGCCTTCGAGCTGCAGCGCCGCGGCGACGTCGGGGGTTGGGGCGTCCAGAGCATCGCCGCGCATCCGGGCATCGCCCGTACCGATCTGCTGCCCAATGGCGCCGGTCCGTCGAGTCCTGAAGCGATGATCCGCCGCTTCCTCTGGTTCCTCTTCCAGCCGGCCGCGCAGGGCGCGTTGCCGACACTCTTCGCGGCCACGGCGGCAAAGGCCGAAGGCGGGCTCTACTACGGGCCGGACCGGCTCGGCGAGACGCGAGGTCATCCGACCGTGGCCCGGGTGCCGACGCAAGCCCTGGACAGGGCGGATGCGGCGCGGCTGTGGGCCGAATCGGCCCGCCTCACCGGAGTCAGTGCTTGAGCGCCGATGTCCGCGAGCCGGCGAGCGGACGTCGCCGGCAGTTGAACGCCTTGTTGCTGGCCTCCGCGCTGCCGATGCCGGCGCTGTTGCGGGCGGAAGACGCCGGTCCCGCAAGCCCGCCTTTCCGCGTGATCGATATCGACTGGTTCGACGCCGCGCGATCGCGCGCCGTGCCCGCCCGGCTGTACTGGCCGGCGCAGACGTCCTCGGCGGAGGGGGTGCCGCTGGTGGTGTTCTCGCACGGCATCGGCGGATCGCGGCAGGGCTACAGCTACCTCGGCAGGCACTGGTCGTCGAGGGGCGTCGCCAGCCTGCATGTGCAGCATGCAGGGAGCGACGTGGCCGTCTGGCGCGGCAATCCGTTCGGCATCGTGGGCCGGCTGCGTGCGGCGGCCCAGGAGAGCGAGGCCATCGCCCGCGCCGCCGACGTGCGCTTCGCGCTGGACCGGATGCTCTCCGACGAGACCGGTCCGCTGGGACAGGCGGTGGATCGCCGGCGTCTCGTGGCCGCGGGACACTCGTACGGCGCCAACACGACGCTGCTCTCGATCGGCGCGCAGGTGGTGCGGGAGGGCCGGGTGGTCACCTGCCAGGACGAGCGCTTCTCCGCGGGCATCGTGATCTCCGCGCCGCCGTTCTATGGCGAGCGTGATCTGGCGGCGGTGCTGGGACACGTGTCGGTACCGACCGTCCACATCACCGCCACCGAGGACGTGATCGAGATCCCCGGCTATCGCTCGGGCGCGGCGGACCGGCTCCAGGTCTTCGATGCGATCGGGGATCCGCGCAAGCTCCTCGCGGTGTTCCAGGCGGGATCGCACAGCATCTTCACCGACCGTTCGCTCACGGGCGGCGCCGCGCTGAATCCGAAAGTGAAGTTCGCGACGGCGGAGCTCGGACTGGCGTTCCTGGACCTCGCGTTCAAGGACGACGGCGCCGCGCTCGCGCAATGGCGCACCGCGTGGCAGCCCCTGCTGGCACGAGCACCCGCTGCGGGCTTCCCGCCGCGGCCTGTCGCGAGGCACACGGCGCTGGACGCCGCATGACGATGAACAAGTACCTGGTCTACACCACCTACGGCTGGCTCACCTTGAGCGGCACCTTGCACTTCCTCATCGACGTCGTCTCGCACGTCCTCCGGGGCAAGCACCCGCCCGGCCCGGAGACGACGCTCTATTACGGCTTGAACACGGCGTTCGCGCTGGGGCAGGTGGTGCTCGGACTCCTCGGACTGTTCCTCGCGTGGCGGGCCATGGACGTCGTCACCGCGCTGCCCGTGCAAGTCCTGACCCTCGCGGCAGGACTGGGCTGGCTGGCCGTGACCTTCCTGTTCATGGGCTACTGGGAACCCAAGCTCAACGTGGGCATCTTCTGCGCGCTGGCGTTGGCCGCGCTGGTGCTGCGCTGAACCCGGAGCGCGCCGAGAGCGCCGAGAGCGCCGAGCGCGTCGGGAGCCCCGAGCGTCTGGAGAACGGACGCGGCGCCTGAGGCGCCGCGTCGTCCCGGTCAGAGCGACTGCAGGAAGGCCAGCAGCGCCTGGCGATCCGCGGTCGACAGGGCCGAGAAGCGCTGGCGCGATTTCTCCGCCTCGCCGCCGTGCCACATCACCGCTTCCGTCAAGGTGCGCGCGCGCCCGTCGTGCAGGTAGCCGACCGCGCCGTCGTCACCCATGACGCGCTCGGTGTAGCCGATGCCCCAGAGCGGCGACGTGCGCCACATCCGGCCGGTGGCGCGACCCTCGGCGAAGCCGTCCGCGAGCTCGGGGCCCATGTCGTGCAGCAGCAGGTCGGTGTAGGGCCGGATGGTCTGGTTGCGCAGCTCCTGGAAGAGGTGGCTGGACCCGGTCTTCAGCTCCACGGTGTGGCACGCCGCGCAACGCAGGTTGCGGAAGACGTTGGCGCCGAGCGCCACCTTGGCGGGATCCACGTCCAGGTAGGACATCGGCGACACGCCCTTCGGGAATCCGCTCTTCAGGCTGCGCTGTGCCGGCACGGCGACCAGCGACAGGTACTGCGAGACCAGCAGCAGATCCTTGTCGGTCAGGCCCTTCTCCGTCTTCGACTTGCAGTGGGCCGGCCCGGCCAGGCACTCCCGGCTCGGATAGACGGAGCTCGTCACCGACATGTCTTCCAGCAACGCGGACGCCGCCTGGTGCCTCAGGCTGAACTTGCCCGCCTTCCAGCCGAAACGACCGAGACGGACACTGCCGGTGTCGGGATCGAAGACGAAGTTGGGCAGGCCCTTCACGCCGTCCTCGTCCGGCGTCGCGCGGGCGAGCGCCAGGATGTCGGCTTCCGGGACGGCTTCGAGCAGTCCGAGGCCGATGAGCGGCTGGGCCGCGCGCAGCGAGGCGATCTGCGGCGCCGGGCCCTCGAAGGCCAGCCTGGGGCTGCGCAGCTCCACCGGCGTGCCGTCGGCCAGGGCCACGGTGCGGGTGTCGAAGCTGGCGACCTTGACGCTGCGTCCCAGGTTCACCACGCCGCCGCCGGATGCGTTGCCGTTCATCTGGACGGTCGTGCCATAGCGCGGATCAGGCAGTTGCTGGCCCTTGGCGTCGAGCATCGCGGCGTGGACCGCCATCTTGTCCAGGCGTTGGGACAGCGCCGACGGCGCCGGGCTGCGGCCGTTGTTGACGTGGCAGGCGAAGCAGGAAGACTGGTTGAAGCTGGGTCCCTGCAGCCCGACGACGGCCTTGTTGACGTCGTTGCCCTTCTCGCTGTGCTCGCCGGTGGTCATGTTGCTGTGCAACAGCCGGCGGCCTTCGACGAAGCGCTGCATGTTCTGCATGCCGATGTGGTTCATCTGCTGCTGGAAGATGAAGCTGCTGCCGTCGCTGTAGTCGTAGGAGACCGAGCCGATGCCGCCCTGCAGCGTGGCGTCCGGCAGCGGGGCGTTGTTGAGCCGGGGCGCCACGCCGTACCAGGGGCGCACGCCGACGCCGACCACGTAGGTCAGTTCGGAGGTGTAGTAGTGGTGCGCCCCGTTGTCGCCGACGGCGCGCATCGCCGCCGGCGTGGAGAAGAAGGCCTGCGTGAACTCCATCGCGTCGCCGATCCTCAGTGCGCGCTTGGGGATCTTCGGACCGGACACCGGCGTGCCCGTGACGCCGTTGTTCACCGCGTAGTCGTAGAACTTCGTGGCGCCCGGGACGTCCTTGCTCGGCACCAGCACGCCGTCGGCGTTGAGGCTCAACGCATCATGGCTGGGGTACACGTCGATCGTGGCGCTGCAGCCGTCGTTCAGCACCTTGCCGGGATTGAGCAGCTTACCGTTGGGCGGGCGCGGGACGACCGGGCAGTTGGCCGAGTCCACGCCGTACAGGTCGCGATCGACCAGCTTGCCGGGCGTCATCCAGCCGAAGCCCGTGACCTTGGGTTCGTCGAAGCGATGGAAGAACGCGCGTCCGCCGGCGCGTTGCGCCTCGAGGAAGTAGTTGTTGATCTTCAGGACGGGATTGGTGACCCCGGCCACGCGGCTGTTGTCGATGATCTCGACGCCCCAGGTGCGGTTCTGGAAGTAGTTCTTGACGAAGTCCAGGCTGTGGCCTTCGCCCTTGTCCGCCGGGTTGCCCTTGCTGTCCATCGTCTCGTTCCTGCCGAAGCCGACCTCGTTCCAGGTCTCGCCGCGCTCGCGGGCGTGGCGGTGACGGCCGGTCATGCCGAAGCGGGTGACCAGCGTGCCGTCGGGCAGCGTGAACTGCGTGGACTCGATCGGTTCCTGGGACGCGGGCAGCAGCGGCACCAGGCCGGTCCCGTCGATCGGGAAGGGAATCGGCGACGTCGCCAGCACGGGCAGCGGCGCGGGCGTCACGACGGGCGGTTCCTTGCGCGCTTCGGCGGTGGCGCGCGGCTCGGGCAGATCGGGGGCGGACTCGAGCGACAGCGCCGCGCCGCTTTCGGGCGAATCCGCGTCGTTGAAAGAGACGGCGGACGCCGGGCCACCGTCGCTGGTGGCGGGCTTGACGTCGTTGCCGCCGGTGCCGCCGCCGCAGGCCGCGAGCACCGCGACCGACACGAGGCTGATCGAGAGGACGACCGACCGGTCCCATCTCGTCGGACGGTCATTCAGATTGAAAGTCAAAACACAAACTCCCTGGCTGTGGGCTTGAGAAAGCGCTTGCAGATCGCAAGACTGGGATGTACCCGACGCGCCTGGGAACGTTGGAAATATTGTGTAAGGAATCCGAGAACCTTTCGCAGGACTCGCTCCGGGGCTTCGCGTCTGCGCAGGTCAGCGCAGGAGGTGAAGGAACACCGTGGCGATCGGAGGACACGCCGTGCGCGTCTCACGGACCCGGGCCTGGGCTGGCCCTGCGTCGACGGTCTTGGCGACGTAACTGTCTCAGTCGATTGTTTGGAAACTGGCCCTGTCGATCAGGAACGATCCGTCCCGGTCAGCGGAGTCCGCAGCTCGCCAGCTTCGAACGCCCCGACGGGACGTACCGCCGCCACGAGACGGGCGGCGCGATCACCGCCTCGCCTTCGCCTCCAGCACGAAGTAGGCGACCGCGGCGATCGACAGCGGCGCGAGGTAGTAGAGCGCCCGGTACGCGATCAACGCGGCGAGCACCTGACCATGCCCCAGCGTCGGGCCGAGGAACGCGATGAACACGCCTTCGAGCACGCCCAGCCCGGCGGGCACGTGCGCGATGACGCCGGCCACCGCCGCCACCAGCAGCACGGACAGGGTGTGGCCGTAGTCGACGCCCTGCTGCAGCAGCACCCACAGCACCGCGCCCATCGTCAGCCAGTTGGCCGACGAGATGACCAGCTGCATCAGCGCGAGGCGCAGGCTGGGGACGAAGAAGTCGTGACCTCGGATCCTGAACTCGCGCCGGGGCGAGAACGCGCACAGCGCGAGGTAGGCGCTGACGACGACCCACATCAGCCCGCCCAGCCCGCGCAGCGCGGCGTCGCCGACATGCCAGTCGGGCGGCGGTTCGAGCCATCCGAAGAGGAACAGGCCGCCCGCGAGCAGGCCGTAGCCGAGCCAGTTCGAGGCCATGCTCAGCGCGAGGATCTTCGCCGGGATCGGGTGCCTCAGCCCCTCGCGCGCATACAGCCGCAGCCGCATCGCGACGCCGCCGACCAGCGAGCCGAGATTCAGGTTGAACGCGTAGCTGATGAAGGTGATCAGCATCACCCGCCGCGTCGGCACCGCGTGATGCGCCCAGCGCTTGCCGATCAGGTCGTAGCCGCTGTAGATCAGGTGGCTGAGCGCGCACAACGCCGCGCCGCCGGCCAGCACGCCCAGCGGCAGCTGCCGCAACGCATCGCCGACTTCATGCCAGTCGACCTGGCGCGCCGCCCACGCGAGCAGCGCCACCACCGCGACCGCGAACACGCCGCTCAGCCATCGACCCCAACGCCAGCGCGCCGGGCGTCGCCCCGCGGCCTCCGGCGTCGGCGTGGCACTCACGCGGCGGCCTCCTTGCTCAGGCACGGCGCGCCCGGCCCGCCTGGCGCGTCGTTCGCGTCTTGCGCGTCGGGCCCGCCGTCTTGCAAGCGATGGGCGTCCTGCCATCGCCAGGCCTGCGCGCCCGGCGTCTGCGGGGCGCTGACGACGACCGGCGTGTCGGCGACCGCCATCACCGGCTGCGTCTGCCGCGGCAATCTCGCCAGCCAGCGCGGGAAGTGGCGCATCACGTGGAAGACGAACGCGCCCATGCCGAGCCGCCACCACCAGCGATGCGCATTGGTGTGCTCGAGCTTCAGCAGCTTGCACTGGCTCTTCATCAACGGCAGGAGCTTGTCGCGCAACGCGCGGTTGAACGCGCGGTCCTCGACGATCACGTTGGCCTCGAGGTTGAGCGACAGGCTCAGCGGGTCGAGATTGCTGGAACCCACCGTCGCCCAGTGGTCGTCGACCAGCGCCACCTTGGCGTGGATCGGTCGTTCGCAATACTCGTGGATATGGACGCCGGCGCGCATCAGCTGGTCGTAGACCATCTGCGCCGCCCAGCGCGCCCAGGCGATGTCGGGTTGGCCCTGCAGGATCAGGTGGACCTTCACGCCGCGGCGCGCGGCGCGCTGCATGCTCCGCAGCAGCAGGAAGCCGGGGAAGAAGTAGGCGTTGGCGATGATCACCTCGCGCTGCGACGCGTGCAGCGCGAGGCGGTACATGCGCTCGATGTCGTCACGGTGGCGGTGGTTGTCGCGCGTGACGATGACCGCCTTGGCCTGGCCGGCGGCCGACGTCCTCGTGTCTCCGGTGGACGGATCGCTCTTGCGGGGCTCCTGCGCGCGGCTCGGCCACCAGCGTCGCTGTGCCGCCGGTCCGGCGGAGGGCGTCTGCGGTGTCGCGGTCGCGAGGATCTCCCCCGTCACGCGCCGCAGCTGCGCAACGACGGGCCCCTGCACGCGCACCGCATAGTCCTGCTTGGCCTCGGGGCCGAAGTCGAGCAGGTGGTCCGCCGAGTAGTTGATGCCGCCGATGAATCCGGTCTCCCCGTCGACGACGACGATCTTGCGATGCAGCCGGCGGAACGGCTTCAGCCGGCGCGACAGCTTGGGCGGCGGATCGAAGACGTGCAGCCGCACGCCCGCGTCGGTGAGCCCGGTCACGAAGTCCATCGACAGCTCGGGCGAGCCGAATCCGTCCACCGTCATGTCCACGCGCACGCCGCGCTTCGCGGCGGCGATGAGCACCTCGCGCAAGGCCAGGCCGACCTTGTCCTCGAACAGGATGAAGGTCTCGATGAGGACCTCGTGTTTCGCGCCCTCGATCGCGGCGAAGACGGCGGGGAAGAACTCCTCGCCGTTCTCGAGCAGGTCCAGGTCGTTGCCGGCACTCCAGTCGGGGCGTTTCACAGGCTGATCTCCGCGGCCAGGGGCGCGTGGTCGGACAGGTGCGACCACGGCTTGCGCGGCAGCACGATCGGATGCTGCACCGCCGCGCCGCGCACGTAGATGCGGTCCAGCGCCAGCAGCAGGAAGCGCGACGGGAAGGTCCGTGCCGCGGAGCCGTACGACTTGACGAAGACCTCGGCGAGACCGGCGCAGCCGCTGAGCATCTTGTGCGCCCGCTGGCGCCAGTCGTTGAAGTCGCCGGCGACGATCACCGGGTCGCCCGGCGGCAGGCTGTCGATCACATGGCACAGGCGCTCGACCTGGCGCTGGCGGTGCGACTCGCGCAAGCCCAGGTGGACGCAGATCGCGTGCAGCTCGCGGCCGTCGGCGAGCTTGAGCACGCTGTGCAACAGGCCGCGGCGTTCCGGGCCCTCGATGGACACGTCGTGGTTGGTGTGACGCGTGATCGCGAACTTGGACAGCAGGGCGTTGCCGTGGTGACCCTGCGGATAGACCGCGTTGCGGCCGTACGCGAAGTCGCTCCACAGGCTGTCCGCGAGGAATTCGTAGTGGGGGCCCCGAGGCCAGTCGGCGATCCGGGCGGCATGCAGTTCATGCTCGCCGAGCACTTCCTGCAGGAAGACGACGTCGGCGGAGACGGCCCGCACCGCCTCCCGCAGCTCGTGCAGGATGAAGCGGCGGTTGAAGAAGCCGAAACCCTTGTGGAGATTGACGGTGAGGACGGTGAATTTCATGACTTGCCTGAACGGCAAGCCCTGTGCCCGTCATGGATTCAGAGGTCGTCGGACTTGAGCATCATGGGGCCGACGCACAGGACCCCGAAGGTGAGCGCGAACGCGCCCACGAGAATCGCGCCGATCAGTTCAAGCATGGGGTGCTCCTGGTGGCGGTGCCGCAGCGCGGCGGGCTCCCGGCTCTCCGGGCGCGAGGCCCGGGTCACCGGGTGGGAGCGATCAATACTAGACCTGTCGGACGCCACGTCGCAATCGCGTCGGACGGAGTCCCACCGCTCGTTTGGGGGATTCCGGACCCGGGTTGCGCAATCCTTCCAACCGTGCTCGGAACGGGCCCGATGTGAGGCGGCGTGCCGTACGCGTCCGGCAAGGGCGTACCGAGCGCAAAGTGCTGCAGTGAGCGTGCAAAGAGGGTGCGACGACGTTGCGAAGACGTTGCAAAGCGGGCTCGACCTGACCCTGTCTTGCGCCAACGTAACGTCGGTGCAATGAAGTCCTGCAAAGCGCAACGCGGCGCTCCGGGCGGGGGCAGCGCCACTAGATTGCGGGCACTCGTTGCCCAGGAGCATCTACGTGGCCAAGCCTCTCCCCAAGCGTCTTCCCCAGGCTCAATGCAAGCCTCAATCCAGGCAGGCGCCCAAGCCTCTCCTGTTGCCCCGCCTCATCGGCCTGGCGCTGGGCGCCGCGGCGTTCGCCTCCGCCAACGCACAGGAGGCGAACCAGCAGTTGGACACCGTCGAGGTCCGCGGCGTGCGGGCCACGCTGAAGAAGAACCTGGCCGAGAAGCGCGAGGCGCAGAACATCGTCGACAGCATCAGCGCCGAGGACGTGGGCAAGTTCCCCGACAAGAACGTGGCCGACTCGCTGCAGCGGGTGCCCGGCATCTCGGTGGACCGCATCTGGGGGAGGGCAAGGCCATCTTCGTGCGCGGCACCGACAAGAACCTCAACATGACGCAGCTCAACGGCCAGGCCGTGGCCTCGTCCGAGTGGTGGCTGAACGAGCCGCAGACGCGCAGCTTCAACTACGACGTGTTGCCCTCCGAGATCGTCGGCAGTCTCGATGTCTTCAAGAGCCCGTCGGCCGACCTGGATGAAGGCTCCATCGGCGGTCTGGTCATCGTGAAGACGCGGCGGCCGCTGGCCTTCAAGGACCCGCTGACGGTGCAGGTCGCCGCCGAGGCCATGTACAGCAAGCTGCCCGGCAAGACCGACCCGCAGCTCTCGGGCCTGCTGAACTGGAAGAACGACGCCAAGACCTTCGGCGTGCTGCTGGCCATCAGCAGCCAGAAGCGCCACATGCGCCGCGACGGTCTGGAGCAGTTCTCCGACGGCAAGTACGACGTGAAGGACCAGAACGGCGGCGTCACCAACGCGTACGCCTCCTGGGGCGGCGGCTCGGCCATCTTCCGCCAGGAGCGCGAGCGCACGACGACCAACCTCGCGCTGCAGTTCCAGCCCAACCCGGCCACCGATCTCGTGCTGAACCTGATGGATTCGGACATGAAGATGAACAACAACAACCAGAACTACCTCTGGCAGGCCGGCGGCCTAGCGGTGGGCGGCGTCATCAGCGCCGTCGACCCGAAGTTCATCACCGTGGCCGACGGCAGCAAGGCGCTGGTCGGCGGCACCTTCGGCCCCAAGACCGGCGTGTCCTTCGAGCCCATCTACCGCGAGAGCTACATCAAGTCGCGCGTGGCCGACCTCGACGGCACCTATCAGGGCGGCAGCTGGCAGCTGCACGGCCAGGTGGGCACGACCAACAGTTCCGGCGGCAGCAAGCACGACCGCCATTTCTGGATGGAAGGCGACACGCGCACGACGATCTCGCTGGGGCCGGATCACTACGGCGTGAAGTACCTCGACATCAACCCGCTGGATCCGAACGCGCTGACGCTCAAGTCCGGCGACGACCGCATCCGTCGCATGGATGCCAAGGAGAACTACGCGCAGGGCGATGTCACCTTCGACATCGACGGCAGCCTCGTCAAGGCGGTGAAGGTCGGCGTCAAGCTGCGCGACAACACGCTGAAGAACACCCGCATCCAGGGCACGGCCGGGCCGGGCTCGCCGGGCTGGCAGTCGTTCTCGCTGGCCGACCTGTCCACCGGTCCCTCGCCGTCGCTGAGCCAGGCCGCGGGCACGTCCGACGCGCTGCGGCAGTACGCCTGGTTCGACGACGGACTCGTCGCGAGCAAGGGCATCCCGATGTTTGACCAGGCGATGGTCTACAAGGACGTGCTCAACGAGAACTACAAGATCCACGAGCGCATCGGCGCCGTGTATGCCAAGGCCGACTTCTCGGTGGCGAAGTTCCGCGGCGACGTCGGCCTGCGCGTCGTGCGCACGCAGCAGACCTCGGACGGCTATCTGGGCAATGCCAGCGGCGGCTTCTCGCCCACCAGCGTCGACCACAACTACACCGACGCGCTCCCCAGCCTGAACGTCGTCTACGACCTCAGCAAGGAGGTCGTCCTGCGCGGCGCGGTCTCGCGCGCCATGGCCCGCCAGACCTTCGACCTGCTCAGCCCGGGCCTGCGCCGCGACGGCACCGTGCTGTCCAAGGGTTATGCCGGCAATCCGCTGCTCAAGCCCGTGCACGCCAACCAGGCCGAGATCGGCGCCGAGTGGTACTACGCCGATGCGGCGCTGGTCTCGGGCACCTTCTTCATCAAGAAGCTGGACACCTTCACCTACAAGGCGTCCAAGTCCGAGCAGGTGGGCAGCGAGACGCTGACGGTGGAACGCCCCTACAACGCCGACAACGGCGCCGACATCAAGGGCTTCGAGCTGCAGTGGCAGCAGCCCTTCGGCAACACCGGTTTCGGCACCGTCGTGAACTACACCTTCACCGACGCCAAGGCCGGCGCCGTCGCCGGCCAGCCGCGGCTGAAGGTGCTGGGCAACTCGCGCGACCAGTTCAACTTCAGCGGCTACTACGAGCGGGGCGGCATCACGCTGCGCGTGTCCTACAACTACCGCTCCAAGAGCTACGGCAACGTGGAGATGGGCGGCCAGGTCGTCAACGCCGCCTACGGCCAGTGGGACGCGTCGGCCAGCTGGGACGTGACGCGCAACATCGCGCTCTACGCCAGTGCGGTGAACATCAACAACGAGGTCATCAAGTCCAACACCGTGGACGGCATCCCCATCGGCATGTACGAGAACGGCGCGCGCTACAGCGTCGGCGTCCGGGCCAAGTTCTAAGGATCGAACGCCGCATGCACACCACCACCCTCGCATCCCCGGCACGTCAAGGCGTGCTGCTGCCCATGATCTTCATCGGGCTGATGTTCTTCATCCTCGGCTTCGTCACCTGGCTGAACGGCTCGCTGATCCCCTTCCTCAAGATCGTCTGCGAGTTGAACAACTTCCAGGCCTTGTGGGTGGCGTTCGCCTTCTACATCGCCTACACGGTGATGGCGCTGCCGTCGGCGGCCGTCCTGGCACGCATCGGCTACAAGCGGGGCATGACGGCCGCCCTGGGCGTCATGGCCATCGGCGCACTGGCCTTCATCCCGGCCGCGCGCTCGGGCCAGTACGCGATCTTCCTCGCGGCGCTGTTCACGCTCGCGAGCGGCATGACGCTGATGCAGACGGCCATCAACCCCTACATCGTCTGCATCGGCGCGCGCAGAGCGCGGCCATGCGCATCTCGATCATGGGCCTGTTCAACAAGGGCGCCGGCATCGTCGTGCCGCTGGTGTTCTCGGCGCTGATCCTGTCGGGCATGGAACGCTTCTCCGAGCCGGCCCTCGCGGCGCTGGACGCCGCCGGCCGCGAGGCGCTGCGCAACGAGCTGTCTCAGCGCCTGGTCGTGCCCTACGCGGTGATGGCGGCGGGGCTGCTGGTCTTCATGGCCCTGATCCACTTCTCGTCGCTGCGCGAGCCCGATCTGGACGAAGAAGAGGCGCCGTCGGGGACGCGTCCGGAAGGCGTGAAGCGCTGGGGCGTGTTCCAGCATCCGCAGGTCGTGCTCGGCGCCATCGCGCTGTTCGGCTACGTCGGCGTGGAGGTGATCGCGGGCGACACCATCGGGCTCTACGGCCGTGAACTCGGGGTGGCGCACTACGGGGTGCTGACGTCCTACACCATGGGCTTCATGGTGCTGGGTTATCTGCTGGGCGTCGCGCTGATCCCGAAGTGGATGTCCCAGCGCACCGCGCTCATCCTGTCGGGAGCGGGCGGCATCGCGTTCGTGCTCGGGGTCGCCCTGTCGTCGCCGACGTCCTCCGGCGTCTCGCAGGCGCTGCTGGGTTGGGCGGGCGTGCCCACCGTGCCCGACACGGTCTTCTTCCTGGCGATGCTGGGCCTGTCCAACGCGCTGGTGTGGCCGTCGATCTGGCCGCTGGCGCTGGAGGGCCTGGGCAAGTACACGGCCGCCGGTTCGGCGCTGCTCATCATGGGCATCGCCGGCGGCGCGCTGATCCCCATGCTCTACGGCCATCTCGCCGACGTGACCAGCCCGCAGCTCGGCTACTGGGTCATGCTGCCCTGGTACGGGCTCATCCTGTTCTACGCGCTGTTCGGCAGCCGCCTGCGGCGTTGGTGAAGGCGGTGCCCTTCCTGCTCCCTCTCCCGCTTGCGGGAGAGGGCGAGGGTGAGGGCCAGCGGCGGTGGCAGTACGGCGGTGCGAGCGGCAGTGAGGGCTCAGCCCGCAGGGAGGGCGACACGGACCTCGAATCCGCCCGCCGGATGATTTCGGAAGCGCACCGTGCCGCCGTGGTCGGCCACGATCTCGCGCACGATGGACAGGCCCAGCCCCAGGCCTTCCTTGCGAAGGCTGGCGCCGTGCTCCAGCCGCGTGTAGGGCTGGCCCAGCAGGGCGAGCGCGCCGTCGGGCACGCCGGGTCCGCGGTCCCGCACGGTGACGAGCACGAGGCCCGCCTCGTCGCTGCCCACGCTCACTTCCACCGCCTGCCCGGCATCGCCGTAGAACATCGCGTTGTCCAGCAGGTTGCCGAGGGCGCGCTTGAGCGCCAGCGGCTTGCCGAACACGGTCAGCGGCTCGTTCTGCAGCTCGATCCGGTGCCCGCCCATGCGCGCGTCCCGCACCATCTTCTGAAGGACCAGGTCGATGCGCAGCGGGGCGCGGTTCTCGTGGATGTCGGTGTCCTTCACGATCTGCAGGGCGGTCTTCACCATCATGTCCAGCTCGTCGAGGTCCTCATGGAACTCGTCCTGCACGGCGGTGTCGTCCAGCAGCTCGCTGCGCAGCCGCAGGCGCGTGATCGGCGTGCGCAGGTCATGCGAGATGGACGCGAACAGCCGCTCGCGATCGCCGATGTAGCGCCGGATGCGCTCCTGCATGTCGTTGAAGGCCTCGATGGCCTGGCGCACCTCCTGCGTGCCGCTGACGGGCAGCGGCTTGGGCGCCACGCGCCGGCCCACGCGCGCGGCCGCCTGGCTCAGCCCCGCCAACGGCCGCGTGATCGCGCGCACGGCGATCAGCGTCAGCAGCACGGCCAGGCCCAGCGCGAGCAGCTGCGGGGTCAGTCGTTGCCAGGTGAAGAACTCCAGCTGTTCCAGGTAATACGGGTCGGGGAGGGTGCTGCTGAGGTAGAGCCACACCCCCGGCTCGGTCTCGGCCTGGATGACGAGGAAGGGCGCCGGCCGCTCGACGGCGATCAGCGAGGGTTCCACCCAGCTCTCCGGCAGATCGCTGAGCAGCGCGCCGCTGGGCGCCACCGCCAGGCCGATGGGCGAGGCCAGCGCGACGTGGACCGGCGTGCCCGGCGGGAGCTGCGCCGTCAGTTCCTGCGTGACCCGCTGCTCCAGCAGGCGCGCCATGGGCTGGCCGGGCAGCGGCGTCACCGTCACCGCGGCGTTGTTGAAGAAGACCTGGAAGCGCGTGCCGCCCATGGTGCGCAACTGCTCGATGAGCAGCGGCCGGTAGGCGGCGGGCAGTTCGCGCAGGGCCCGCACGGCGCCCATGGCGCCGCTGGTCACGTGATGGGCGGCCTGCTCCGTCTGGCGCCGCACGCGCTGCTCGATCTGGCTGTACCAGACGAGGTTGACCGTGAGCTGCACCAGCGCCAGGCCGCCCAGCATGGCCAGCACGAAGCGGCCTTGCAGGCTGTCGAAGAGGAACTTGCGGGCCCGCAACTCAAGGCGCATGCCGCGGGGTCACGGTCGTCGAGAACACATAGCCCGAACCGCGCACGGTCTTGATCAGCGCGGGCTGCTTGCCGTCGTCCTGCAGGCGTTGGCGCAGCCGGCTGACCTGCACGTCCAGCGAGCGGTCCAGCGGCCCCAGGTCGCGTCCGCGGGTGACCTCGGCCAGGCGGCTGCGGTCCAGCACCTCGCCGGGGTGCTCGACGAGCAGCTTGAGCAGTTGGAAGTCCATGCCCGACAGCGCCGTGGCGGTGCCGTCCGGGTCGACCAGGCTGCGCTCGAGCAGGTCCAGCGTGAAACCGTTGAAGGCGTAGTAGCGCGGCTCCCTGGTCTTCTCCTGACCGGTGCGGCGCGTGATGGCCTTGATGCGTGCCAGCAGCTCGCGCGGATTGAAGGGCTTGCCGAGGTAGTCGTCGGCGCCCAGTTCCAGGCCGACGATGCGGTCGGTCTCGTCCGCGCTGGCCGTCAGCATGATGACCGCCACCTCGGAGCGTCGGCGCACCGACTGGCACAGCGTGAAGCCTTCGGTGTCGGGCAGCATCACGTCGAGGATGCACAGGCTGATCTCGTCGCGGTGGCGCTCGAACTCGGCCATGAAACTGGCGCCGTCGTGGGCCAGCAGCACCTCGTACTGGTTCTTCTCGAGGTAGGTCTTCAGCAGGCTGCGGATCTTCTGGTCGTCGTCGACGATCAGGATTTTTCTCGGGGTCATGGGGGGCTTTCCGTGGGCTCAGCGCGCGCAGCAGGCCCTGCAGCTTGCGCTGGGCGGCGGCGGGCGTCTGGCTGGGGTCCAGCGCGAAGCGGTGGACGGTTTCGATGATGGCGTTCTTGCCGATCTCGCCGAAGGCCATGCGGTGCACGAGGCTGGGCACGCGCGGCGTGGCGGGGTTGGCGAAGAGGTGGAAGGAGGCCTGCGCGCAGGGGTCCAGTTCGTCCACCGGCACGTCGCGGCGCACGGGGATGGAGCCCTTGATGCGGTTGTAGCCCAGCTGCAGCGTGGCGCTGCCGAGCAGCTCGGCCATCTTCTCCTGGTCTGCCTGGCTGCCGCCGTTGCCGGCCAGCATGGCCAGCGTGTCGATGCTGTAGAGATGGGCCTGGGCGGTGCCGGGCACGGCTTTGCAGGTGAAGTCGCGTTCGCCTTCCAGTCCCATCACGCCCAGCTCGCCGCGGGCCCAGTCGCCCATGATCATCATGGCGCCGCGTTCGCTGGCGAAGTCGGCGACGACGTCGGTCCAGGGCCGCTCGCCGGGCGCGACGCCGCTGGCGGGCAGGGCGAGGTTGCGCCAGTTGCGCAGGCGTCTGAGCGCGCGCTCCAGCGCCGGGTCGTCGAAGGCGCTGAGGTCGCGCTGCTCCAGCATGCGGCGGTACAGGGCCGGGCCGGCCTCGCTGAGCAGCATGGCTTCGAAGACGGTGGCCACCTGCCACGGTTCGTCGCTGAATGCCACCGGCGTGACGCCGGCAGCGCGCAGCTTGATCGCGGCGCGCTCCAGGCCGTCCCAGTCCTCGGGCGGGGCGATGCCGTGACGCTTCAGCAGCGCCTTGTTCAGGTAGAGGTTGTTGATGCGCTGGATGCCCAGCGGCGCCGCGACGATGTGGCCGCGCACCGTGACCTGGGCCATGACCTGCGGGAACATGACCGAGGACCAGTTGCGCTTCGCCGCCACGCCGTCGAGTTCCAGCAGCAGGCCCATGTCGGCCCACTCGTTCATGGAGGCGCCGTTGAGCTGGGCCACCTGGGGCGCCCTGCGGCGCAGGATGCGTTCGTTCAGCACCTTGATGGCCGGGCCGCCGCCGCCGCCCGCGACGGCGCCGTCGACCCATCTCAGGCCGTTCTCGGCCATGCGCGAGGCGACGTGATTGGCCGCGGCCCGCTCGCTGGCGGACGTCCACCAGTGCAGCACGCTCAGCTCACCGGCGCCCTCTGCGGAAGGGGCGGGCGCGATCGGCCCGGCCACCGGCCCGGCCGCCATGACCGCGCAACTCCAGGGCAACACCGCCAACGCCACCATGCGCCGCATCTTGCGGGTTGCCCGGCAGGGCCAACCTTGCGTTTTGTACGACCGCTGTAATGTTGTGTGACTCAAGGACGCCGCCGACGACAGGGAGGCGTGGATTGTCTTGAGCGGGGCGCCGGATGGCGATTGGGGCTTTACCGCGAGACGGCGGCGTCGGGCGCGCGAAAGGAAGTTCGGCTGTCCGGCCCCTGGCGCGCCGACGGTTCTCTAGGGACCTGGCGGACCCTGAAGCTGGCGCGCCAAAAGAAAGGGGTCGCACTTTTCGGTGCGACCCCTTCCGGATCTGTTGGTGGAGAGGAGGAGGATCGAACTCCCGACCTTCGCATTGCGAACGCGACGCTCTCCCAGCTGAGCTACCCCCCAACGAAGACATCGACTATAGCAGAGATTTCACGGCGACTGCCAAGTCGGCGCGGGCGGCATGGAGTTCACGCAACACCTGGCACCCGCGTCGGCGCGCGCCGGACTCACCAGCGGCAGCCCTTGTCGCGGGCGGCATCGCGCACCAGCGGCACCACCGCCAGCAAGCCCTTGTCCGCGTAGGCCTTGCGGCATTCCTGCTGGCCGGCCTCGCGCATCTTCTCGGCCAGCGCGTCCTTGTCCTCGGGCGGCTTGGGTACCGCCGAGATCACGCCGGAGGGCGTCCCGCGCGGCCGCATCGGACCGCGCGCGGCGTTAATGTCGAGGTTGAGCTTCGGGGCGTTCGGCGGCGTCGAGGCGGGCGTCGCCACGTCGTGGCCGGTGCGCGCGCCGGCGTCAGGGGCGCCGACGCTGGGTTGCGTCGTCGTGGGCGTCGTCGAGCCGTCGAGCGAAGTCCGATTGGCGGGTGTCGGCGTCGAGGACGGCGTCGTGGAGACCCGAGGCTGTGCAGGGGTGGGGCTGGGTGCCGGCGTCGCAGCGGCAGGCGGCGTCGGCGCCGGGCTGGGCGCAGGCGTGGGTGTCGGCGTGGGGGCAGGTGATGCCACCGGAGGCGCGGGTGTCGGCGCAGGCTGAGGGACTGCCGCGGGCGCCGCGGTCAGCGGTGGGAGCTCGGCGGGGGCCTTGAGTTCCGTCGGGACAGGCGGTGTCGGCGTCCGCTCGATCGGCGAGCGGTCGATGCGTCTCACCGTCGTTGGCGTCTCGCTCAGGAGGGGTGCGGGACGTTCCGGCAACTGCAGCGTCGGTGACGGCGCCTGCAAGGACTCCGTCGGCACCGTGGGACGCGCGGGGGCCGTCTCGCGAGCGGTTGGAGCGATGCGCGTCGGCGCTGCCACCGTCGATTCGACAGGCGTGGTCAGCGTCGTGACCGCGGGCGCTGGCTCCACGACGGCGGGTGCCGGCGTAGGCAGAGGCGAGGGCGTCTGCGCTGCGGTCGGCGCCGGTGTTGGTGTCGGTGTCGGTGTCGGTGTCGGTGTCGGTGCGGGGACGGGTGTTGGCGCCGGCGGCGCTGGCTGGGGGTCGGCGCGGGTGCCGGCGTCGTGGCGGCCGGTGGCGCGCTGCGATCGGCAGGCGCATCGCCGGTCAGCTCGTCGCCGGGTTGCTGCCGCCATTGCCCCTGGCGCGCGGCGCCGGGCGTCTTCTGTTCTTCCGGGGTCGGTGGTCGTTCGCGCACCGCGCCGCCGGAACGCGGCTGTTTCGCCTCGCCGACCGGTCCGCGTTCGGGCAGCACGACGGCGGGTTCGCCCGAACCGGGCTCGTAGCGATCGCCCTGGAGTCTCACGTTCAGCGGGCCCCAGGCGCCTTCGCCGGGTTTCGCCGATCCGCCGGGCGCGTTGCCGATGGCCACGAGCAGCAGCACGTGCAGCAGCACGGCCAGCAGCAGGGCCTGCCCCATCTGGTCGGGGGCGCGGTGCAGCGGTGTCTGGGCGGGATCGAGGACGGCGGACAAGGTGGATCGCGGAGGATCGCGGCGGACGGCGCTGGGGCGCAGCATAGCCGGGATCAACCGGCGGCCGTGTCAGGGCTTGTCTTCATGAGGGCCGCGTCGGCGCGGCGGTCGAGGCCTCGAAAGGGGCGAGGTCGCCGGGCGCCGTGGCCCGCCCGGATTCCAGGATCAGATGCCCGGATCAGGTGCCCGGATTGGCCTGGTTCAGATCGGCGCGGCGCGCGCCGGTGAACCGCTTGGCCCAATACGCTTCGCGCATGTCCTCGACGCGCACCGCACCGCCGACGCGCGGCGAATGGATGAACTTGCCTTCGCCGACGTAGATGCCGACGTGCGAGAAGGTCGCGCGCATCGTGTTGAAGAAGACCAGGTCGCCGGGCTTGAGGTCTTCCTTCTTGATCGGGACAAGGCTGGACAGCTTGGCCTGCTCGTCGGCGCGGCGCGGCAGCACCAGGCCCACACTCATCTCGAAGATGTGGCGCGTGAAGCCGCTGCAGTCGAAGCCGTTGTTGACCGAGTTGCCGCCACGCTTGTACGGCACGCCCAGGAAGTTCATCGCCGACAGCACCAGGTCCGAGGCGTTGTCGCGCACCCGGTTCAGCAGGCCCGGCGCGGCGGCGTCCGCCGAGGCGGGCGACTGCTGCGCCTGCGCGACGATGCCGCGCTGCTGCAGGAAACGGGCGACGGACTCGCTGGCGTTCGCGTTGCCGGCGGCCGCACCCATCAGGGCGGTCGGCGGCAGCGAGGGGGCGTGGTCGTGGCGGGCGAGGCCGGCGCGATCAGCGCGGCGGCGGTGCCCGCGGCGGCGACGGTCGTCGCGACCGCCGCGGCACCGGCCGGCGAGCGCATCAGGCTCTGGCCGTAAGCGCCCATCATCGTGCCGGCAGGCGGCGCGACCTCGGTCCTGGTGTCCGCGACCTTCGCGTCGGCCTTCGTCGGCGTCGGCTTGTCGGCGGTCTTGGCGTCCGGCCTGGACGAAGCGACCTTGTCGGCGATCGCCTTGTCGGCAGCGCCCTTGTCGATCGCGCCCTTGTCCGCAGCGCCCTTGTCGGACGCGGACTTCTCGGCGACGGTCTCGGCCGCCGGCGACTTGTCGTCGTCGGCCTTGGTCTTCTTGTCCTTGCCGGCGTCCTTGGCCGCGACCGGCTTCGAGGATTTCGCGTCCTTCGAGGCCTTCGCCGTCGGCTTCGCGTCCGCGGACTTCTTCGCCGCCGGCTTGGCGGCGGCCTTAGCCGGCGCGGCCTTGGCCTGCGCCTTCGGCTTGTCGTGCGACTCGTTGGTGGACGAGGTCGACTGTTGCGCCCAGCAACTACCGCCCGCGAAGACGCAAATCAGCCCCAGTGCGGCCATGGCGCGCTGGAGCTTCTTGTGTCGGGGGGCGGAGCGGAAAGGGCGAGCAGTTGTCATCGTTCTTGGGCGCGGAGACTAGGCACCATCTCCGCACCGGTCAAGCGCGAATCCCCGCAGGACCGCGCTTGGCTAGGGAAAGTCCGGGCGTGGCCACGAGACCCTTCCCAGGAAAACCCGGATTGGACCACAGCCCCCGGGCGCGAGGCTGTGAACGAAAGTTTCAGAACCGCACCCGATGCGAGGATCCGTGCGGAATTCGCGCATTCAATCCCAAGATCCAAGGAGACCCTGATGACCGACAGCTATGCGGCGATGTACCGGCGTTCGATCGACGACCCGGAAGGCTTCTGGACCGAACAAGCAGGGCTGGTCGACTGGTCGCAGCCGTTCGATCAGGTCTGCGACACGAGCCGGCCGCCGTTCGCGCGCTGGTTCGGCGGTGGGCGCACGAACCTGTGCCACAACGCGGTCGACCGTCACGCCGCCACGCGGCCGGACGAGGCGGCGCTGATCTGGGTGTCGAGCGAAGTCGGCCAGGAGCGCGTGTTCAGCTTTGCGGCGCTGAAGGAGGAGGTCGAGGCCATGGCGGCGATGCTGCGCGAGCAGGGCGTCGGCGTCGGTGATCGCGTGCTGATCTACCTGCCGATGATTCCCGAGGCGACCTTCGCGATGCTGGCCTGCGCGCGGATCGGCGCGATCCACTCGGTGGTGTTCGGCGGCTTCGCCAGCCATGCGCTGGCCGACCGCATCGACGACGCCGAGCCCGTGCTGATCGTCAGCGCCGATGCCGGCAGCCGCAACGGCAGGGTCGTGCCGTACAAGCCGCTGCTCGACGAGGCGATCCGCCTGGCCGCGCACAATCCGGCAAAGGTGCTGATGGTCGACCGCGGGCTCAGCGCGTTCGAGTGTGTGGAAGGCCGCGACCTGGACTACGCCGCGCAACGCGGGCGTCTGCTCGGCACCCGCGTGCCCTGTGAGTGGCTGCCGTCCGACGCCATCAGCTACACGCTCTACACCAGCGGCACGACGGGCCGGCCCAAGGGCGTGCAGCGGGACGTCGGCGGCTACGCGGTCGCGCTGGCCGCGAGCATGAAGCACATCTACGACGGTCATCCGGGCGAGACCTTCTTCTCCACCAGCGACATCGGCTGGGTCGTCGGCCACAGCTACATCGTCTACGGCCCGCTGATCGCGGGCATGGCCACGCTGATGTACGAAGGCACGCCGGTGAGCCCGGATGCGGCGATCTGGTGGCAGCTCGTCGAGCGGCACCGTGTCGCGGTGATGTTCAGCGCGCCGACCGCGGTGCGGGTGCTGAAGAAGCAGGACCCCGCCTGCCTGACGCGGCACGACCTGTCGTCGCTGCGCGCGCTGTTCCTGGCTGGCGAGCCGCTCGATGAGCCGACCGCGCGCTGGATCGCCGACGCCATCGGCAAACCCATCGTCGACAACTACTGGCAGACCGAGACCGGCTGGCCGATCCTGACGCTGGCGCGCGGCGTCGATCCGGCAGAACCGGCTGAGGCGAAGTTCGGCTCGCCGGGCGTGGCGATGTTCGGCTATCGCGTCCAGCTCCTCGACGAACGCACGGGCGAGGTGCTGGAGGCGCCGAACCAGAAGGGCCTGCTCACGATCGCCTATCCGCTGCCGCCGGGCTGCATGCAGACCGTGTGGCGCGACGACGAGCGCTTCGTGCGCACCTACTGGGACAGCGTGCCGGGCCGGCAGGTGTACTCGACCTTCGACTGGGCCCTGCGCGACGAGGACGGCTACTACTTCATCCTCGGCCGCAGCGACGACGTCATCAACGTCGCCGGTCACCGGCTGGGCACGCGCGAGATCGAGGAGTGCATCGCCGGTCATCCGGCCGTGGCGGAGGTGGCCGTGGTCGGCGTCGCGGATCAGTTGAAGGGTCAGGTCGCGATGGCCTTCGCGGTGCTGAAGGATCCGGCGCGCGCCGCCGAGCCTCAGGAGGCGCTGGCGCTCGAGGGCGAGATCCTCAGGCGCGTCGACCAGCGCCTCGGCGCGGTGGCGCGGCCGTCGCGGGTGCGCTTCGTGGCGCTGCTGCCGAAGACGCGGTCCGGGAAATTGCTCCGGCGCGCCATCCAGGCCGTCTGCGAACATCGCGATCCCGGCGACCTGATCACGCTCGACGATCCGGCCGCGTTGCAACAGATCTTTGATTTGATGAAGGGGACATCCTGATGATGCAGAGGACCGCGTTGATCCTGGCCGCCTGCGCGCTGTTGACCGCGCCGGCGTTCGCTGAACTTGAGGTGGGCTCACCCGCGCTGCCCACGCCGGCGTTCCCCAGCTTCGCCGACGGCAAGGCGGTGGATCGGGCCTGCGATGCCGGCCTGAAGGCGCTGAACCGCGAGGTCGCCCAGTTGGCCGGGCGCAAGGTCGACAAGGGCTGGCTGGCCGCCTACGACCTGGTGATCGCCCATCACGAGGATGCGAGATTCCCGATCGACTTCGTCCAGAACGTGCATGCCGACAAGTCCGTGCGCGACGCCGCCCAGGCCTGCGCGCTGCGCTGGACCGATTTCCAGACCGCGCTGACGCAGAACGAGAAGATCTATCGCGGCCTGAAGACCGCGCCCGCCGCCAACGCGATCGACCGCGAGCTCAAGCGCAACGCTTTGGGCCTGTTCGAAGACAGCGGCGTCGGCCTGTCCAAGGACAAGCGGGCGCGCGCCAAGCAGATCCTGGACCGGCTGTCCGCGCTCGACCAGCAGTTCTCGAAGGCGATCCGCGATGCCAACATCCGCGTCGCGTTCACCGCCGAGGAACTGCGCGGCGTGCCCGACGGCGTCTGGAAGGACAAGCCGCGCGACGACCAGGGGAGGTATCTGCTCGGCGTCGACAACCCGACCTACACCGCGCTGATGCAGACCGCCGAGAGCGGCGCCGCGCGCGAGCGCATCTGGCGCGCCAAGACCAACGAGGGCGGCGAGGGCAACCTCCAGCTGCTCACCGAGGTCATCACGCTGCGCAAGGAATACGCCGGCCTGTTCGGTTACGACAACTACGTCGACTTCAACCTGCGCCGCCAGATGGCCAAGGACGCCGCGACGGCGACGCGTTTCCTCGCCGAGGTCAAGGGCACCGTCCAGCAGGGCGAGCGTGCCGACCTGGAGGAACTCCGCCGCGCGAAGGCGGCGCACCTGGGCGCCGCGGTCGAGGCCACCACCGTCACGCAATGGGACGGCGTCTACTACGCGGAGCGCATCCGCAAGCAGCGTTTCACCGTCGACCAGGAGGCCTTCCGGCCGTACTTCCCACCCGCGGAGAGCCTGGCCTTCACGCTGCGCGTCGTCGACCGCCTGCTCGGCGTGACGCACACGCCGGTGTCGCTGCCTGGCCTCTGGCACCCCGACGTCAAGGCCTACGTGGTCAGCGACACGGCCACGGGCAAGGCGCTGGGTACGCTCTACGTCGATCCGTTCCCGCGCGACGGCAAGTACAACCACGCGGCGGTCTGGCCGCTGCGATCGAGCAGCACGCGCCTCGGCCGCCATCCGGCGGCGGCCCTGGTCGTCAACCTCGATCGCGGCGGGCTGTCGCTGGACGAGCTGGAGACGCTGCTGCACGAGCTCGGCCATGCGGTCCACAACAACCTGGCCACCACACGCGACGTGTCGCTGGGACAGTGGGCGGTGATGCACGACTTCGTCGAGGCGCCGTCGCAGATGCTCGAGGACTGGGTCTACGACCCGAAGGTGCTCCAGCTGATGGCCGAGGTCTGCCCGTCCTGCAAGCCGGTGCCGGACGCGCTCGTCGGCAAGGCCCGAGAGGCGCGCGACTTCGCCAAGGGCACGAAGTTCGGCCGCCAGCACCTGTACGCGAGTTATGACCTCGCGCTGCACGGCGCGACGATCCAGGATCCGCTGGCGCTGTGGGCGAAGATGGAGGGCGATACACCGCTGGGCCACGTGCAGGGCACGATGTTCCCGTCGCGCTTCGCGCACATCGCCGGCAGCTACGGCGCGGGCTACTACGGCTACCTGTGGAGCCTGGTCGTCGCCATGGACTTGCGCACGCCGTTCGCGGCGGACAAGCTGGACGCCGCGGTGGGCCGTCGTTATCGCGACGCGGTGCTCTCGCGCGGCGCGGAGAAGCCGGCGCCGGAACTGGTGCGCGGCTTCCTCGGCCGCGACTCCAACGCCAACGCGTTCTACGACTACTTGCGCAAGTAGGTCGCCCGCCAGTCGTCGCGGATGAACTGCACCACGGCGTCCTCATGGTGGAAGCCGATGATGCGGTGCGCGGCCTGCTTCACATCGTCGCTGGCGTTGGCCATCGCGATGGCGTGATGCGCGGACTTCAGCATCGTCAGGTCGTTGACCTGGTCGCCGAAGACGACGAGCTCGCGCTCGTGCAAGGCGTAGCGTTGCGCCAGCGTCGCGATCGCCTGGTCCTTGCTGGCCCGGCGGTCGTGCACGTTCAGCCAGGGCCAGCCCGGCATGTAGAGGTCCTCGGCCAGGTGCGTGGTGACGAGGTCGCCGCAGGTCGCCAGGATCTCGGCCTGCAGCGCTTCCAGCGGCTCGGCGCGGCCGACCACCAGCAGCGTGACCAGCGGATCGTCCAGCTGGTCCTGCAGGCGGTCGACGTGGCGCAGCCGCGGATCGGCGTTGCGCTGGCGCTCGGTGACGAAGCGCTGCTGGCCTTCGTTCTGCACTTCCTGCCAGAAGAGCTGGTCGCCCTTGGCGCCGTGCGTCGCGATGAAGGGCATCAGCCCGTGACGCCGCACCAGCGCGAAGATCGACTGGCCGAGCGCCGGATCCATCGCGTTGACCAGCTCGTGCCGGCCAGTGCGCAGGTCGCTGATGTAGGCGCCGTTGGAGGACACCACCGGCAGCGAGATGGGCAGGCCTTCGAGGATGCGGGCGATCGACACCACATGCCGCGCGCTGGCGACGGTGAAGGCCAGGCCCTCGGCCAGCAGCTCGGTGAGGCCGGCGCGGGTGGCGTCGGAGAGTCGGGCCTGCGGATCGAGCAGGGTGCCGTCGAGATCGGAAACGTAGAAGCGCATGGGTCCTGGGCGTCGGGCGGATCGATGGCGGGGCGCCACCGCGTGCCGCGACAGGCGCACATCCTACGCCGCCGGGGTCCGATACTTGCCGGATGCCGCCCATGCCTTCCTCCTCGACGACGCCGCTCGACGTGCTCGGCCGCCCGGTCCTCGACGATGCCACGCGCCGCTGGCTGCCCTGGGTCGTCGCGCTGGCGTTCTTCATGCAGACGCTGGACACGACCATCCTCAACACCGCGCTGCCCGGCATGGCCCGCGACCTCGGCGAGGACCCGCTGCGGATGCAGTCCGCCGTCGTCGCCTACCTGTTGACGGTGGCTTTGCTGATCCCCGCGTCGGGCTGGCTGGCGGACCGCTTCGGCACGAGGACCGTCTTCCTGTGGGCGATCGGACTGTTCAGCCTGGGCTCGCTGGCCTGCGCGGTGTCGCCCAGCCTGCACGTGCTGGTCGCGTCGCGGGTGGTGCAGGGCGTCGGTGGTGCGCTGCTGGTGCCGGTCGGGCGGCTGGTCGTGCTGCGCGCCTTCCCGAAGGCCGAGTTCCTCGCGGTGATGACCTTCATCAGCCTGCCGGGGCTGGTCGGGCCGCTGCTCGGGCCGACGCTGGGCGGCGTGCTGGTGGAGTTCGTCAGCTGGCACTGGATCTTCCTGATCAACCTGCCGGTGGGCCTGGCCGGCGCCTTCGCCTGCCGACGCTTCATGCCGGAGATCAAGGGACCCATCGGCAAGCGCTTCGACTGGGGCGGCTATGGGCTGTTCAGCGTCGGGCTGATGCTGATGTCGCTGGCGCTGCAGGGCTTCGGCGAGCACATGGTCAGCGTCGCCGTCTGCTTCGTGATGCTGATCGCCGGCGTGGCCTGCATGATGGCCTACTGGCTGCACGCGACCCGCACGGACGAGCCGCTCTTCACGCCCGCGCTCTTCGCCGTGCCGACCTTCCGCATCGGGCTGCTGGGCAACGTGTTCGCGCGTCTGGGCAGCGGCGCGACGCCGTTCCTGACACCACTCTTCCTGCAGGTGGGGCTGGGCTTCTCGCCGAGCGAGGCGGGGTTGTCGATGATCCCGTCGGTGCTGGGCGCGATGTTCACCAAGACGCTGGCGATCCGCCTGATCAGGCGCGCCGGCTACCGCCGCGTGCTGATCGTCAACACGCTGCTGCTGGGGCTGCTGATCGCGAGCTTCGCGCTGATCCCGCGCGGCGTCGGGCACGTGTGGCTGGCGATCCACCTCGGCCTGTTCGGCATGGTCAACAGCATGCAGTTCACCGCGATGAACACGCTGACGCTGGGCGATCTCGACGAGCGCACCGCCAGCCCCGGCAACAGCCTGCTGGCGGTGGTGATGCAGCTGTCGATGAGCCTGGGCGTGGCGACGTCCAGCGCCTTCCTGCTGCTGTTCTCGCACGGGCTACCGCGCACCGAGGGCGCCGCGATCGTGCCCGCCTTCCACGGCACCTACCTGGCGCTGGGCGCGATGGCCGCGCTGGCGGCGTTCATCTTCTACCAGCTGCGCCGCGACGAGGGCGCCGCCGAGGAAACCGTGCAGTCGAAGCTGACCCCCGAAGAGTAGGGGCCATCACCCGGCCGCGGGAGCGACGGCCGGAATGAAAAGCCACCCCGAGGGGTGGCTTTGAAGGAGCAGGAGGGCCGTGAGGCCCGGCGCTCAGCGCGGGGTCAGAGCACCTCGGACGCGAAGTCCGCGAGTCGCGAGCGCTCGCCGCGCGCCAGCGTGACGTGGCCGCTGTGGGCCCAGCCCTTGAACTTGTCGACCGCGAAAGTCAGGCCCGAGCTGCCTTCGGTGAGGTAGGGCGTGTCGATCTGCGCCAGGTTGCCCAGGCAGACGATCTTCGTGCCCGGACCCGCGCGCGTGATCAGCGTCTTCATCTGCTTGGGCGTCAGGTTCTGCGCCTCGTCGATGATCACGTACTTGTTCAGGAAGGTGCGCCCGCGCATGAAGTTCAGGCTCTTGATCTTGATCTTGCTGCGCACCAGGTCGTTGGTGGCCGCGCGACCCCATTCGCCGGCGCCGCTCTCGCCGCGTCCCAGCACTTCCAGGTTGTCGTCGAGCGCACCCATCCACGGGCCCATCTTTTCCTCTTCCGTGCCGGGCAGGAAGCCGATGTCCTCGCCGACCGGGACCGTCACGCGGGTGACGATGATCTCGGTGTAGCGGCGGTCGTCGAGCACCTGCGACAGGCCGGCGGCCAGCGTCATCAGCGTCTTGCCGGTGCCGGCCGAGCCGGTCAGCGTCACGAAGTCGCAGTCCGGATCCATCAGCAGGTTCAGCGCGAAGTTCTGTTCGCGGTTGCGCGCGGTGACGCCCCAGACCGAGTGCTTCTGATGGCCGAAGTCCTTCAGCGTGCGCAGCACGGCGGTCTTGCCGGTGATCTCCTGGACCTTGGCGTAGAGCGGCGCGGCGCCCGGCGCCTCCAGGTAGATCAGCTGGTTCACCAGCAGCGTCGGCACCAGCGGGCCGCTGATCCGGTAGAAGGTGGTGCCGCCTTGCTGCCAGCTCTCCATCGTCTTGCCGTGGCGCTCCCAGAAGTCCGCCGGCAGCGCCTGCACGCCGGTGTAGAGCAGGTCGGAGTCTTCCAGCGTCTTGTCGTTGCGGTAGTCCTCCGCCGGCAGGCCCAGCGCGCGGGCCTTGATGCGCATGTTGATGTCCTTGGACACCAGCACCACCTCGCGGCCGGGCTGCTGCTGCTTCAGCGCCTGGACGACGCCCAGGATCTGGTTGTCGGCCTTGCCCTGCGGCAGGCCCTGCGGCAGCGGGGTCTCGAACAGCGTCGTCTGGAAGAACAGCTTGCCGCCGGCCTCGCGGTGACCGGTCTGGTCCAGCGGCAGGCCCTTGGACATCTCCTCGATCGTGCTCGACTTGAGGCTGCCGGCCAGCGCGTCCAGGTCACGGCTGACCTGGCGCACGTTGCGGGCGACCTCGGTCATGCCCTTCTTGTGGCCGTCGAGTTCCTCGAGCGTGATCATCGGCAGGTAGATGTCGTGCTCCTCGAAGCGGAACAGCGACATCGGGTCATGCATCAGCACGTTGGTGTCGAGCACGAACAGCTTGGGATCGCCGACCGGCTTGCGCGACTTCGAACGGGCCGGGGCGGATTTCTTCGCCGGGGCCTTCGACGGGGCGGGCGAAACCAGTGCCAGCGAGGGCGACTGGCCGCCGCGGGCTTCCACCGGCTCGGTGCGGGTGCGGGCGTTGGACGCCTGCGGCTGCACGCCTGCGCTGGTCGGTGCGGTGGCCGGGGTCGGCAGCTCCGCGCGCGCCTCGACCCGCGACGCAGGTTCGGCGCGGGGTTCAGAGCGGGAGGCGGCGAGGGGGCGGACGGTCTGGCCTCGAGCGCGGGAGGGCGTTTGCTGGGCGACAGGTCGGTCGCGAAGGCGTCGGAATCTAGGCGGCTGGCGCGCTTGGTCGGAGGCTTGGGCAGTGGCATGTGCGGGGGTGACGGGCTTGCGTGATGAGCCTGGGGCGATGCCGACCAGGGGTCATGCCCCGGGCCTGACGGGCGCTGGCGATGCCGGAGGTGTCGGCGGCATCGGTGGCCTCGAACTCGCTGGCGGATCCCAGAAGACAAAAAGCCGCACCGGGGCCGGTGCGGCTCGTCTTCGGGAAGTCATTCGCTGCGATCAGGCACAGGGGCATGCGACCGATTATGCACAACTCCCGGCCTGCGCCCATGACGGACGCAAGAAGATCGTCAGGCGCGGATCAGACACCCATCAGGGGCGGATCCGCGGCAGGTCAGGCGGCTTCCTTCTTGAGGGCCTTGACGGCCTTGAGGACTTCCTCGACGTGGCCGGCGACCTTCAGGCCGCGCCACTCTTCGCGCAGGATGCCCTGGGCGTCGATCAGGAAGGTCGAGCGCTCGATGCCCTTGACCTTCTTGCCGTACATGATCTTGTTCTTCACCACGCCGAACATGTGGCAGAGTTTCTCTTCCGTGTCGGCGATCAGCTCGAACGGGAGTTCCAGGTTCTGCTTGAACTTGTCGTGCGAGGCCATGTTGTCGCGGGAGACTCCCAGCACGACGGCGCCGGCCTTGACGAATTCCTTGTGATGATCGCGGAACTGCATCGCTTCGGTCGTGCAGCCCGGGGTGTTGTCCTTCGGATAGAAGTACAGCACCACGACCCGTCCCAGGAATTCCTTGGGAGTGAACTTCACGCCTCCCGTGGCAAGAGCTTCAATGTCCGGGAGGGGTTTGTTGAGCGCTGGCGTCATGTGGCGTTCTTCAGAGAGATGTGCCCGGGTGGGCATAGCCAGCGATTATACGTTGAATGGGTCGTGCCTCGCCCCCTCTGACATGGACGAGTCAGCAGCCTCCCAGGGAGAGGGGGCGGCGCGCCGGCGCGGCGCGGTTCGCGGGCGCCGGAGGCCCGCATTCAGGTCGCCATCATGCCTCGATCAGCAGGGCCGCCAGCACCGCGCGGCCTTCGCTCGCCAGCACGTTGTAGGTGCGGCAGGCGGCGCCGATGTCCATCGTCTCCATGCCGATGCGGGCCTGGATCAGCGCGCGATGCAGCGCCGGTTTCGCGAAGCGGAGTTTCGGGCCGCTGCCGAAGATCACGAGTTCCGGCTTGAGTTTCAGGATGCGCTCGAAGTGCGCCTCGGTGAGGTCCTCGAAGCGGCTGACGTCCCAGTTCTCCGGCTGGCCTTGCCACGGTACCAGCACGCTGTGGGCCTGCTCGACGCCGTTGACCCAGACGTGGTTCAGGTCGTGGGCCGAAATCATGTTGCCGCCGAGCGGCTGGTCGGGTTGAAATTTCATTGAGGGTGATTCTGGCAGCGACGGAGGGTGTGTCCCCGCGGGCGTGGGATTACCCGCGATAACCCTGTGTTTAAATCGATGGCCCGATTTTCCCCTGTGCGTTCCCCCGGTGGAACCCTTGAAACCTCGCCCGGAGCCATCTTGAGAACCGTCGCCAAGTCCAGCAAGCTTTCCAGCGTCAGTTACGACATCCGCGGGCCCGTGCTGGACAAGGCGCGGCAGATGGAGGAAGAGGGCCAGAAGATCATCAAGCTCAACATCGGCAACACGGCGGTGTTCGGGCTGACGCCGCCGGACGAGATCGTCCAGGACATGATCCGCAACCTGGCCGATGCCGGCGGCTACACCGACAGCAAGGGCCTGTTCGCCCCGCGCAAGGCGGTGGTGCACTACACGCAGGAGAAGGGCGTCCGCGGCGTCACGGTGGACGACGTCTACCTGGGCAACGGCGCCTCCGAGCTGATCCAGATGGCGATCAACGCGCTGGTCAACGACGGTGACGAGATCCTGATCCCGTCGCCCGACTTCCCGCTGTACACGGCGGTCGTGGGTCTGTCGGGTGGACGCCCGGTGCACTACCTCTGCGACGAGGGCGCCGGCTGGCTGCCGGACCTGCAGGACATCGAGGCCAAGATCACGCCGCGCACCCGCGGCATCATGGTCTGCAACCCCAACAACCCGACCGGCGCGCTGTACCCGGACGACGTGCTGCTGGGCATCATCGAGATCGCTCGGCGCCACGAGCTGATCGTCTTCGCCGACGAGATCTACGACAAGACGCTCTACGACGGCAACACCCACACCAGCATGGCCAGCCTGGCCGACGACGTGCTGTTCGTGACCTTCAACGGCCTGTCCAAGAACTACCGCAGCTGCGGCTACCGCGCCGGCTGGATGGTGGTCTCGGGCGAGAAGCGCCATGCCCGCGACTACATCGAGGGCCTGAACATGCTGGCCTCGCTGCGTCTGTGCGCCAACACGCCGGGCCAGCTCGCGATCCAGACGGCGCTGGGCGGCTACCAGAGCATCAAGGACCTGGTCGCGCCGACCGGCCGGCTCTGCCACCAGCGCGACCTCGCGTACGAGCTGCTGACGCAGATCCCCGGCGTGAGCGTCGTCAAGCCCAAGGCCGCGCTGTACATGTTCCCCCGCCTCGACCCCAAGATCTACCCGATCGAGGACGACCAGCAGTTCGCCTACGAACTGCTGGCCGAAGAGAAGGTGCTGATCGTCCAGGGGACGGGCTTCAACTGGCAGGCCCCCGATCATTTCCGGCTCGTGTTCCTGCCCAACACGGACGATCTCCGTGAAGCCATCGGCCGCATCGAGCGATTCCTGGCGCAATACCGCAAACGCCACGCACGCTGACCTCCCGACCTTCTGAAAGACAAGACGATGAACCCGATCAAAGTTGGCCTGCTGGGCATTGGCACCGTCGGCAGCGGCACCTTCCAGGTGCTGCGCCGCAATCAGGCGGAGATCCGCGGACGCGCCGGCCGCGGCATCGAGATCGCGATGGTGGCCGACCTGGACGTCGAACGCGCCCGCAGCATCGTCGGCGACGCCTGCACGGTGGTGTCCGACGCGCGCGAGGTGATCGCCAATCCGGAGATCGACATCGTCGTCGAGCTGATCGGCGGCTACGGCATCGCGCGCACGCTGGTGCTGGACGCGATCAAGGCCGGCAAGCACGTGGTGACGGCCAACAAGGCGCTGCTGGCGGTGCACGGCAGCGAGATCTTCGCCGCGGCGCGCGAAAAGGGCGTGATGGTCGCCTTCGAGGCGGCGGTGGCCGGCGGCATCCCCATCATCAAGGCGCTGCGCGAAGGCCTGACGGCCAACCGCATCGAGTGGATCGCCGGGATCATCAACGGCACGACCAACTTCATCCTGTCGGAGATGCGCTCCAAGGGGCTGGACTTCGCGACGGTGCTCAAGGAGGCGCAGCGGCTGGGTTACGCCGAGGCCGATCCGACCTTCGACATCGAGGGCGTGGACGCCGCGCACAAGGCCACGATCATGGGCGCGATCGCGTTCGGGATCCCGGTGCAGTTCGAGCAGGCGCATGTCGAGGGCATCACCGCGCTGCAGGCGACCGACATCAAGTACGCCGAGCAGCTCGGCTATCGCATCAAGCTGCTGGGCATCGCGCGCAGAAGAGAGAACGGCATCGAGCTGCGCGTGCATCCGACGCTGATCCCGTCGGGACGCCTGATCGCCAACGTCGAGGGCGCGATGAACGCGGTGCTGGTGCAGGCCGACGCGGTCGGCACGACGCTGTACTACGGCAAGGGCGCGGGCGCGGAACCGACGGCCTCGGCGGTGATCGCCGACCTGGTCGACATCACGCGCCTGGCCACGGCCGATCCGGACCACCGCGTGCCGCACCTGGCCTTCCAGCCGGACGCGATGAACGACACGCCCATCCTGCCGATGGCGCAGGTGCAGACGGCGTTCTACCTGCGGCTGCGGGTGGCGGACCAGGCGGGTGTGCTGTCGAGCATCACGACCATCCTGGCCGAGCACGAGATCAGCATCGACGCGGTGCTGCAGCGCGAGTCGGCCGAAGGCGAGAGCCAGACTGACCTGATCATCCTGACGCACGACACGCAGGAAGGCCGCATGAGCGAAGCGCTGGCGAAGATGCAGGCGCTGACGACGGTGCTGGCGCCGATCGTGAAGCTGCGCAAGGAAGAGCTGGCGTGAAGTACCTGAGCACCCGCGGCGACAAGACCGAGCGCCACTTCTGCGACATCCTGCTGGAGGGCCTGGCGCCTGACGGCGGGCTGTACCTGCCGACGTCGTACCCGCAGGTCGACGGCGCCACGCTGGCGCGCTGGCGCGGTCTCTCGTACGCGGACCTGGCGTTCGAGATCCTGTCGCTCTACATCGACGACATCCCCGCCGCCGACCTGAAGGCGATCGCGCACCGGACCTACACCGAGGCCGTCTTCGGCACGCCGCAGATCACGCCGCTGAAGCCGCTGGAGCCGGGTCTTGCGCTGGTGGCCCTGTCCAACGGCCCGACGCTGGCGTTCAAGGACATGGCGATGCAGCTGCTCGGCCAGCTGTTCGAGTACGAGCTCCAGCGCCGCGGCGAGACGCTGAACATCCTGGGCGCGACCTCCGGCGACACCGGCAGCGCCGCCGAGTACGCGATGCGCGGCAAGGCCGGCATCCAGGTGTTCATGCTGAGCCCGCACGGCCGCATGAGCCCGTTCCAGCAGGCGCAGATGTTCAGCCTGCAGGATCCCAACATCCACAACATCGCCGTGCAGGGCGTGTTCGACGACTGCCAGGACATCGTCAAGGCAGTCTCGAACGACCTCGAGTTCAAGCGCGGTCACCGCATCGGCACCGTCAACTCGATCAACTGGGCGCGGCTGCTGGCGCAGGTCGTCTACTACTTCGCGGCCTACTTCCAGGCGACGAAGTCCGACAGCGAACGCGTCAGCTTCACCGTGCCGTCGGGCAACTTCGGGAACGTCTGCGCGGGTCACGTCGCGCGCATGATGGGCCTGCCCATCGCGCGCCTAGTCGTGGCGACCAACGAGAACGACGTGCTCGACGAGTTCTTCCGCACCGGCGTCTACCGTCCGCGCGGCGCGGAGCACACGCTGGAGACTTCCAGCCCGTCGATGGACATCTCCAAGGCGAGCAACTTCGAGCGCTTCGTGTTCGACCTGCTGGACCGCGACGGCGACCGCGTGAAGCGGCTGTTCGGCGAGGAACTGGCCTCGAAGGGATTCTTCGAGATCACCGCCGAGGAACGCGCGCGCATCGGCGAGCGCTACGGGTTCGTCTCGGGCCGCAGCACGCATGAAGACCGCGTCGCGACGATCCGCCTGTGCCATCAGCAGTACGGCGTCGTGATCGACACGCACACGGCGGATGGCCTGAAGGTCGCGCTCGCCAGGCGCGAGCCGGGCGTCACGATGCTGGTGCTGGAAACGGCGCTCCCGGCCAAGTTCGCCGTCACCATCGAGGAAGCGCTGGGCATCGTGCCGCCGCGCCCGGCCGCGTTGGCTGACCTCGAGACGCGCCCGAAGCGCGTCAGCGTGATGCCGGTCTCGGTGGAGCAGGTCAAGCAGTTCATCGTCGACCATGTCTGACCTGAAAAACGCTCCGGGTGCTGCTGCACCGCGCGCGCCGATGATGCCGATGGAGGAGGCGCTGGAGCGCCTGCTCTCGCAGGTCGGGCCGCTGGGCCGGACCGAATCGGTGACGACGCCGCTGGCGCGCGGCCGCGTGCTGGCGCAGGACCTGGTGTCGCCGCTGGACGTGCCGCCCTACGACAACAGCGCGATGGACGGCTACGCGATGCGCGCGGCCGATGTCGCCGCGCTGGGCGGCGAGGGCGCGGTGCTGCCGGTGTCGCAGCGCGTGCCGGCGGGATCGGTGCCCCAGCCGCTGCAGCCGGGCACGGCGGCGCGGATCTTCACCGGCGCGACGGTGCCGGACGGTGCTGATTCGGTGCTGATGCAGGAGCAGTGCGAAGCGATCGCCGATGCCACGGGCGTGGCGGGCGCACTCGGTCAGGTGCGCATCAACGGGCCGCTGACGGTTGGTCTGCACATCCGCCGACGCGGCGAGGACCTGCGCGTCGGTGAGCCGGTGCTGAACGCCGGCATGCGCCTGAACGCGGCCTCGCTGGGCCTGGCCGCGACGGCCGGCGCGGCGGCGCTGACGGTGGCGGCGCGGCCGCGTGTCGCGCTGTTCTCGACCGGCGACGAGCTGGTGCTGCCGGGCCAGCCGCTCGGCCCCGGCCAGATCTACAACTCCAACCGCACGACGCTGCACGCGCTGCTGCTGGCGATGGGCTGCGAGGTGCGCGACCTGGGCATCGTGCCCGACACGCTCGACGCGACCCGCGCAGCGCTGCGCGAGGCGTCCAAGGACACGGACCTGATCCTCAGCTCGGGCGGCGTGTCCGTCGGCGAGGAGGATCACCTGAAGCCCGCGCTCGAACACGAGGGCCGGCTGGACCTGTGGCAGATCGCGATCAAGCCGGGCAAGCCGCTGGCCTTCGGCGAAGTCACCAGCACCGGTGGCCGCACCTGGTTCATCGGCCTGCCGGGCAATCCGGTGTCGAGCTTCGTGACTTTCCTGCTGTTCGTGCGGCCCGTGCTGCTGCGCATGCAGGGCGCGACGCAGCTGACGCCGCGCGCCTTGCCGCTGCCGGCCGAGTTCACGTGGACGAAGGCCGACAAGCGGCGCGAGTTCCTGCGCGCGAAGCTGAGCGACGCCGGCGGGCTGCAGCTGTTCGGCAACCAGAGTTCCGGCGTGATGAGTTCGGCGGCGTGGGCCGACGGCCTGATCGACCTGCCGCCGGGCAGCACGGTGGCGCCGGGTCAGGTCTTGCGCTTCATTCCGTTCAACGAGCTGTTCTGACCGCTGTTCTGACGAATCGACCCGAGATGACGATCACCGTGCGCTACTTCGCCTCGCTGCGCGAGGCCCTGGGGACCGACGAGCGCGTCCCGCACCATGCCGGCGCGACGCTGGGCTCGATCCGCGATGCGCTGATCGCCAGCGACGCGGCGCACGCGGAGGCGCTGGCACGCGGCCGCGCGATCCGTTGCGCGCTGAACCAGCAGATCCTGCCCGAGGACACGCCCGTCGAGGACGGCGCGGAAGTGGCGTTCTTCCCGCCGGTCACGGGCGGTTGATCCCGGCGCCGGACTCGGCGCTGAAGCTCGCGTCGTGCGCGGCAGCGGGCCTGCCGCCCCTCACTCCTTGAAATAGACCATCTGGTGCGTGCTGGCCAGCATGTGGCCGTCGTCGCTCCAGACTTCGGCGGTCTGGTCGAAGTAGCCGTTGCGGAAGTTGAGCGCCTTGGCCATCGCGAGCACATGGCGGTCGCCCTGCTGCGCGAGCAGGACCGAGTCCGCATGGAAGTAGGTCGTGAGCGTCACGGTGCCGATCGCGCCGGGCTTGCGGCGGCGCACGAAGATGCGCGGGAAGAAGCTGTCGCAGATCGCGGCGAGGGACGGGAAGTCCATCGGCCGCGCGGGTTCGTCGCGGACCCAGTAGCGGCTGATCGAATGCGGCTGCTCCTGGCCGTCGAACGGCCCCGGCTCGAAGCCGGGCAGGAAGCGCATGTCGTAGCGCGAGACCCAGGCGGGCAGGAAGCCGACCTTCGGCAGCGGTTGGAGTTCTGAGGCGGGCGGGACGTCCGCGGGCAGTTCGGCCTCTTTCGCGGACCAGGTCTCGCGACGCTGCGCGAAGACGGCGCTGCCGGTGGCGGCGACCTCGCCGTTCTGCGTGAGCTCGAGCACCCAATGCTGCGTCGACCGGTTCGTGCGGGCGGGGCGGGCCTCGACCTCGAAGGCGCCGTCAGCGAGCGGGCTGCAGAAGTTGATCGTCAGCGCGATCGGCTCGCCGATGCGCTCCGAATGCAGCAGCGCGGCGTTGAGCATCGCCGCTCCGGTCGTGCCGCCGAACGGTCCGACCATGTTGGCGTAGGCCGGATTCGTCGCGCCGGCGAAGCGGTGTCCGCCGGCGGGGGCGAGGAGGATGGCCTGATCGAGGTCGTGCGGCATCGGAAGGTTCCTTGAACGGCGAAGGTGGCCACATTCTGTGCACGGAATGAATTCGCCGCTGTCACCTCAACGACCGGATCAAGCGGGTCGTGTCCACGGAGCGTCCATTCGATCCCCCAACAGACGGCCACCTTCAGGACGAGCTTCCCAAGCGCAAGACGCCGCACTGATCGTCATCGCAGCTTCGCGGGAGGTCGACGTGATTGGACCCGTGTACGTGACGGAAGGCTTTCGCCGATGGATGAGCAAGCAGGTCTTGAGCGAGCGCGACCTGTGCCGCGCTGTGGCCGAAATGGCACGGGGACTGATCAGACGCAGATCTGGGTAGTGGACTCGTGAAGAAGCGGATCGCACGATCCGGGGCTGGCAAGCGAGGCGGGTATCGCGCCCTCGTCGCGAATCGTCGAGGCGGGCCGTGGTTCTTCATCAAGGGTTTCGCCAAGAACGCGATGGATGACGTCGATCCGGAGACGCGTCTGTTCTGCGCGGAGGCGGCGCGTGATCTGAATGCGATGCCTGCGTCGAGTCTGTCGGAGGCTGTGCTCAATAAAAAGCTGAAGGGGTTGAACTGTGATGCGCAAGAGGAAGAATGAAACGATCCTGGAGCTGCTTCGTATGAGTCGAGAACTCCATGCGTGCGGCGCGTTCGATGACGACGCGATCCGGAGGATCGAGCATGCGGGCATGCTGCCCCCGGAGCCGCTGACGCCGGAGGACTTCCGGGCGCTCTTGGAGCAGCCCTCGTGCAACGTCTACATGTTGGCTCGCATGCTCAACACGACGGCACGGCGTCTTCGTCGATGGGCGCAGGGACTGGGCAAGCCCACAGGTGCGGAACTCAGGCTGCTCCGCATGATGCGAGACCGGGGAGTCGACGCGGTGTTCCCGTGAATCCAGGCGCGAGCGATCGCGCTCATGCGCTCCCGCGACGCCTGCCCAGAAGCCGCGCGGCCACGGTCTCCCCTTGCGTGAACGCTTCTTCGAACACCGAATAGCCCGCCAGGTCCGCATGCGCGAAGTGGAGCCGACCGTGCGCGCGCTCGCGCAGCGCGGCCAGTGCCGGCGATCCGCGCAGTCCCGGATGCGGGATGCTCATCGCGTGTCCATAGCGCATGAGCTCGATGCGCTGCAGCCGCTCCGGCAGGTCGGGATGCATCGGCGCCATGTCAGCGAGCACGCGGGCGCTCCAGGCGCGCCAGTCGTCCTGCAGCAGGTCCTTGCGCTGCGATTCGCGCAGTGAGCGGTAGGCGGTCAGCACCATCGGGCCGCGGCTCGGGTCGAGGTCCTGCTGGTTCGCGTTGACGTAGCCCAGCGCCTCGCCGCCGTAGGCGACGTTGTCCCAGGACATCGGCACGCCGAGCCGCTCCAGCGGCGGCGCGTCGAGCAGCAGGTTCGCGACCAGCCACGGCGCGTAGCGCATGACGGCGGCGGCCTCCGTCAACGCGGACGGCGGCTGCTCCGGCAGCCGCGCCGCGATGAACAGCGGCATCGCCATCACGACCTGATCGGCTTCCCAGCGCTCCGCCGCCTGTGCCTTGTCGTTCCAGACGAGCACCTGCATGCCGTGGCGCTCCTCGCGCACACGCAGTGCCGTGCGGCCACCATGGAAGGCGTCCGCCAGCGGCGCGGCCAGACGTTCCGACAACCAGCCGTTGCCCTGGGGCCAGGTCAGCACGGCCTCGCGTTCCTCGCCGCTCATGAAGCCATGGCGGCTGCCGAAGTAGTGCAGCCCCGCCCACGCGGACACCTGTGCGGCATCGGCGCCGTAGTCGTCGCAGCAGCAGTAGTCGAGGTACCAGCGCAGCGGTGCCGCCGTCAGCTGGTGCTCGTCGAGCCACGCGGCGAAGGTCTTCGCATCGAGCGCCTGATGCGCCGGCGTCCACGCGTGATGCGTGCTCGGCATCGCGAAGCCGACCTCGTGCCGCGCCTGGTCGACCAGCTCGCCGAACCGGCGGTACTGCGCCTGCACGTCCGGTGACTCCGCCGGCGGCAGCAGGCCGTCGACCCACTGGTCCTGCCACCAGAGCCGCTCCTGCGGGCTGTGGCAGAGCCAGCGCTCCTCGTAGACGGTCTTGCCGTGCTCCTGGCGTGCGAGGCCGAGGTCCTCCAGCAGCGCCCGCACCTCGACCGCCTCCGGTCCTGGCGTCGGCAGGTAGTGCGCGCCGAGCGGGCAGCGCAGGCCCTCGCCGAGCGCCGGCCCGGCGCCGATGCGATGGCCTCGGCTGTTGCCGCCGGGGCGGTCCTCCAGATCCAGCAGCGCGACATCGACGCCTTGCAGCCGCAGCCGGCGCGCGCAGGCCAGTCCCGCGATCCCCGCGCCGAGCACCAGCACCTGCGCGCGCTTGGGCGCCCCGGTCGCCGCCGACCAGACGGGCAGGGCGCCGCGCAGCCGATGGCCGCGTTCCCAGTTCGCGCCGGTCCATCCGCCTGGGAGTTCCGCAAGTCGCTCCGCCAGCCGGTCGGCGAGCGGCCGCGCCTCGCGCCCGCAGGCCGACAGCAGGGGCACCAGCGACGTCGCCAGTGAGGCCGTCAGCGTGCGCGTCAGCAGGTCGCGGCGCTTCAATGCAGCTTGCCCCACTCGCGCTCGAACTCGTGGACCAGCACCTGGTTGGAGAGCCGGTTCACTTCGAGGTGCTCCGGCCGCGCCATGTCCGGCGGGAAGCTCATCAGCGCCGGAATGCCATCGATGCTGAGGAAGCGCAGCCCGTCCGGCAGCTTCCTCGGCATAGCCCACGGGCGCCGGCTCGCCAGCACGAAGCCCCATTCGCCGAAGCTCGGCACGTGCGCGTGGTACGGCGTCGCGGTGAGACCGACCGACTCCACCGTGTTGACGACGGTCCAGAACGCGCGCGGCGCCACCAGCGGCGAGGTCGACTGGATCACCGCGTAGCCGGACGCGCTCAGGTGCTGGTCGACCATCTTGTAGAGGCTGGCCGTGTACAGCTTGCCGAGCGCGAAATTGCTCGGATCGGGGAAGTCGATGACGATGACGTCGAAGATCTCGTCGGTCGTCTCCAGCCAGCCGAAGGCGTCCGTGTTGACGATGCGCAGCTTCGGACTCAGCAGAGAATCCTTGTTCAGCCCCTTGAGCAGCGGCATCGTCGAGAACAGCGACGTCATGTGCGGGTCGAGCTCGACCAGCGTGATCTGCTCGACGGACGGGTAGCGCAGGATCTCGCGCACGGCCATGCCGTCGCCGCCGCCCAGCACCAGCACCTTGCGCGGCGCGCCCTGCGCGGCCATCGCGGGGTGCACGAGGGCCTCGTGATAGCGGTACTCGTCGCGCGAGTGGAACTGCAGGTTGCCGTTGAGGAACAGCCGCGTGCCCGCCGCCCCCTGCGTGACGACGATGCGCTGGTAGTTGCTGCTTTCCTTGAACACGATCTGCTCGCCGTAGAAGCGGTCCTCGGCCCAGGTGCTGAGCCGGTCGGCGCCGGCCATCGCCGCGGCGAGGATCCCGATCGAGACCGTGCAGGTCAGCGCATGCGAGCGCCAGCCGCGCAGCTCCGCGCGGAACAGCCACAGCGCCCAGACCGCTACGGCGACGTTCAGCAGCCCGAAGAACAGGCCGGTGCGCACCAGCCCGAGGTTGGGCACCAGCAGCAGCGGGAAGGCGACGGCGACCAGCAGCGCGCCGAGGTAGTCGAAGGTCAGCACCTGCGACACCAGTTCCTTGAGCGCGTAGCGTTGGCGGAAGTGGCGCTTGAGGATGCGCATCACCAGCGGGATCTCCAGGCCGACCAGCGTGCCGACCAGCAGCACCAGTCCGTACAGCAGCACGCGGAAGGCGGCGACCTGCGACGGCGGCAGCAGGCTGTGCGCGGTGAAGAGGGCGGCGGGCATCAGGCCGCCGACGACGCCGACCAGCAGCTCCAGCCGCAGGAAGTGCGCGACCAGTTGCCGGTCGATGTAGCGCGACAGCCAGGAGCCCACGCCCATCGCGAAGAGGTAGGCGCCGATGATGGTCGAGAACTGCAGGACGGAATCGCCGAGCAGGTAGCTCGCGAGCGCGCCGGCGGCGAGTTCGTAGACCAGGCCGCAGGCGGCGATGACGAAGACGCTGGCGAGCAGCAGGACCTCGGGCAGCGAGGCCCGCGCGGGGGCGTCGTCGACGGTGGGCTCTAGGGGTTCTAGGGGTTCCAGGGGCTCTAGGGGCCCTTGTGACTCTTGGCGCTCTTGGGACATGGGGCGCGAGGCTATCACGGGGTCACCGCGGGCAGGCCCCGCTGGCTTTCAACGGAAGGCCTTCGCGGCCTGGCGGCCCTCCGGCGACAGGAACGCGGCGGCCTGGTCCCAAGGGACCGTCACGTCGCGCGTGCAGGGGCTGTAGATATAGGCCCCCGCAGCGACCTGGAAGACGAGGCCCTCGCGCGTGGGGTGCATGAAGGCGCCATCGGTAGTGACCTTGTCGAGGCACTCGGTCTCGCCGTCCTCGACGGAGAGATAACGCCCGATCAGGAGGCGACCCAGCAAGGACGTCAGATCGATGTCCTTGCGGTAGGCCGGCATCAGCCACCGGGCCGCGTCGACCTCCTTGCCGTTGGTCAGGTCGTAGACGGTGGCGTGGCTGCCGGATATCGGATGCGCGCCGCCGCAGTACTGTTCGTGGCTGCTCATGATGACGACGTAGCGCGCGTTCCACGCTGCGGGCCAGTGGTTCCAGCTGAATTCGTAGCCATGCTGGAGTCCGCGACGCATGCGCCCCTCGCCGACGCAGTCGAGCGCCTCGCTCATGGCCTCGGTCGCCATCTGCCAGAGCTGCGCGTTGATGCCAGCGATGCCGGGCTCGTCCCCCCACAGTGCGATCGTCGACACGGACGGGATGCCCGAGACCTCCTGCTTGTCGTAGACGTGGCCCTCGAAGTCGTGCGTGGTTTCCTCGTCGACCTTCAGATCGCGCAGATGCGCCGCGTGGTACCCGTACACGTCCGGGGCCGGGCGGGCCGACACGGGCAGCGCGCGCCGGCGGTCGGGCGAGCGCCAGGTGCCCGTGAGCCGGTCGCCCTGGCATGCCAGCTGCACGCTGCCCGTGATGCGGCCCGCTTCGTCGGACTCTTCCCAGGTCGTCGGATCCGCCTTGTCCGCGCGCAGGTAGAGCTCCTTCAGCGATCGGCGGTAGTAGTAGCGGGCCGATGCCGGCGGGCCGCCGTTCTCCGGATCGCCGAACACCAGCGAGATCGGAACGGCACCGACCGTGCCCGTCCACGGGCCGCGGTCGCACGCCGCGTGGGCGGAGGTGCTCAGCGCGAGCAGGGCCAGCAGGGCGGCGAGGGTGGGCGCGGCGAGGTTCATCGCGGGTGTCGTGGGTTCAGGACGGATGCGCCGGGGCGCCGATGGTGAACATCACCCACTCCGGCCGCATGTTGATGCGGACGGGATAGATGCTGACGCCCAGGCCGCTGGTGATGTAGACCGGCCGGCCGTGAACGTCCACCCAGCCGTGGGTCTTGTTCTTGGGCCAGCCGTGCGGCGCGACGGCGGAGCCGTGGAAGGGGATCCAGACCTGACCCCCGTGCGTGTGCGCGGCCACGGCCAGGCCCGGCGCAGGCCGCATGTCCAGCGCGCTGGCCGGGTCATGCATGAGCGTGAGCGCCTGGGCGCCGGCGGGCAACTGGTGCGCCGCGCGGATCGGGTCGCTCTGCATCGACGTCCGGTCGCCGATGCCCACCACCCACACGTCGGTGCCGGGCAGCGGCACCGCCTCGTTGAGCAGCACCCTGACGCCGGCCGCGGTCAACGCCCGGTTGAACCTCGGGCCGTCGGTCCACCAGTCGTGATTCCCCAGCACCGCGTAGACGCCGCGCGGGGCGCGCAGCCGACCGAGCACGGCCGCGACGTCTTCCGGTGTGGTGCCGTCCTCGCCGCGCCCGTAGATGAAGTCGCCCGGCAGCAGCACGACGTCCGGCTTGGCGGCGTTGATCTCATCGACGATGGCGTTGGCGCGTGCGATCGTCATGACATGCTTGAACTCGTGCGTGATGTGCCAGTCCGAGGCGACCACGACCTTCAACCCAGGCGGTCCGCGCCAGCCGGGCACCACGACGGGGAGATCGCGCCGGGCGACCCAGCGTGGCTCGATCAGCAGGCCCCAGGCCGCCAGCAAGGCGAGGACGAGCAAGAGGAAGAGCAGGAACCTGAAGAGCTTGCGGAGCGCGGACAACAGCATCGAGGGCGTCGAGGAGGGCGTGGACGAGGAACGAGGAAGCAGTATCCACTGGATCTGCTCATCGCCCCGGGCGCTCAGGGATTCACGTGACCCGCGACCCCACGGCCACGCGCTAAGCTCACCGCTCATGAATCGCACCCAGTTCCTCATTGAGTCCCGCCATCTGCTGACGGCAGTCGCGATCGGCGCCACGTCGATGGCGGCGTCCACCGCGCCGCTCGCGCAGGCGCCTGCGGCTTCAGCCGCGGACAGGTCCGCGGCGGAGACACCGGCGGCGCAGACGCTCGCCTGGACCGTGCCCTGGTGGCGACCGCGTCACGAGGCCAAGCTCGCCGAGATCCGCGCCATGCGGGCGGAGGGCAAGTCGCCACAACTCGTGTTCATCGGCGATTCGATCACGCAGGGCTGGGAGGCCGTCGGACAGCCGGTGTGGGCGGAGCGATTCGCCCGTTATGACGCGCTCAACCTGGGCTTCAGCGCCGACAAGACCGAGAACGTGCTGTGGCGCCTGCAGCAGGGCGAGATCGACGGCATCGCGCCGAAGGTGGCCGTGCTGATGATCGGCACCAACAACACCGGCGACCGCAAGGACGATCCGGCCGTCACCGCGGCCGGCGTGCGCCGCGTGATCGACGAGATCCGCCTGCGCCTGCCCACGACGAAGATCCTGCTGCTGGCGATCTTCCCGCGCGGCGCCCGGCCGGACGACGCGATGCGCGCGGTCAACACGCGGATCAACGCGCGGATCGGCGCGTTCGCGGATGGCCGCGATGTCCACTTCCTCGACATCGGCGCATCGCTGACGAATGCGGACGGATCCCTCTCGCCGGAGGTGATGCCGGATCAACTGCACCTCAGCGAAAAGGGCTACCGCCAATGGGCGCAGGCCATGCAGCCCACCCTGTCCCGTCTGCTGGACGAGGCGCACTGATCGCGCGCGCCGGTCCCGGGGCGGGGCCGGTGCGCCGGATCAGGGCAGGGGCGCCGCCGCGGCCTTGTCGGGAAGGGACGCGGAGACGTAAGGCTTGCCGAGGTCCCAGCGCGACTGCCAGTGGGCCAGGTATTGCCGGACGATCTCCGGCGCGTTGCGGATCACCACGACGTTCTCCGAGTTGAGCGTCTCCGCCGACGGCGCGAAGTTGAACGAACCCGTCTCCACCGTGTGGCCGTCCACGATGATCGTCTTGTCGTGGTGGATGTGGAAATGGTCGTTGGTGCGCAGCTCCACGCCTTTGCTCGTCACGAAGTCCATCGCCTGCTTGCTCGGCTTGTTCTGGTTGCGCTTCCTGTCCACGACCACCTGCACCTGCACGCCGCGCTGCCTGGCGTCGACGAGCGCCTGCATGATGTCCGGCGCCTGGAAGGCGTAGGCCAGGATCTGGATGCGCGCCTTCGCGCCGGCGATGGTCTCCAGCACGAGCTGGCGCGCCGAACCTTCGGGCGAGAAGCCGACCTGGATCTCGGGTTCGGCCCGGGCCGCCAGGCACAGGCTCAGCAAGGTCGCGAGCGTCAGGCATCGAATCGGTGTCACGGGTTCCTCCGTTGCGTGGCAGGCGCCGGGCGCCGCGCCGATTGCAGCATGGCCTCGCGCAGCGAGGCAATGACGGTGGCCAGAAGGGGTCCTGGCGTCCGGCAGTCCGCCGGCCTGTACCCCTTGCGAACACGTCCCCTGCGCAGGGTGCCGAGGTGGTGACTTTCGTCGCTTTACCCCCGGGGAGGCGCTACCTCTAATGCAGGCCCCACCGGACATTGCGCGCCATGACCGCTTCACTTCGGCTTGAATCCCCGCTGCCCGAGGGCACCTTCCGTGTCCACGCCTGCGACGCCACGGAGGCGCTGAGCGAGCTGGGCGAGATCCGCCTGCGCCTGCTCAGCGAACGGATGGACATCGCCGCGAGCGACCTGCTCGGCAAGTCCGTCACCGTGACCATCGCGCTGCGCGACGCGGACGTCCGGCGGCTGAGCGGCCATGTCGCCCGCTTCGTGCAGGGCGGATTCGAGGGGCGCCACGCCGTCTACGAGATGACGCTGAAGCCCTGGCCCTGGCTGCTCACGCGCACGGCCGACTGCCGCATCTTCCAGGACATGAGCGTGCCCGACATCGTGGCGGCGGTGTTCCAGGACCATCCGGTGGCGCGCTTCGAATTCAAGCTGATGCGCCCGTACCGGCCCTGGGTCTATTGCGTCCAGTACCGCGAGACGGACTTCAACTTCGTCGCGCGCCTGCTGGAACAGGAAGGCATCTACTGGTATTTCGAGCACGACGAACGCGGCCACAAGCTGGTGCTCTGCGACGCGGCGGGCGCGCACGACAGCGCGCCGGGCTGCGGATCGCTGCCGTTCTACGGCGGCGGCGACCAGGCGCCGCCCCAGCTGGAACACATCGACCGGTGGACCTGCGAGCAACGCATGCAGCCCGGCAAGGTGGTGCTGACCGACTACGACTTCGAACGGCCGTCGACCTCGCTGCTGACCGAACAGTCGCGCTCGCGCGGCTACGACCTGTCCGACGGCGAGATCTTCGACTTCCCCGGCGGCTACCACCAGTCCGCCGACGGCACGCAATACGCGGAGGACCGGCTGGACGAGCTGCACAGCGGCTTCAACGTCCTCACCGCCAGCACCAATGCCCAGGGCGTGTGCGTGGGGCGGCTGCTCTCCATGAGCCGGCATCCCCGGGATGACCAGAACGGCCAGTACCTGGTCACCTCGACGACCTTGGCGGCCCGGCAGGCGGCGAGCGAATCGGGCAGCGGCGAGACCGCGCTGCGCTGCGACTTCGGCGCGATTCCCGCGGCCCAGCAGTTCCGGCCGGCGCGGCGCACGCCGAAGCCGGTGGTGCCGGGGCCGCAGACCGCCACGGTGACCGGGCCCGGCGGCGAGGAGATCCACACCGACGCCTACGGCCGGGTGAAGGTGCAGTTCCATTGGGACCGCCGCGGCCGGCGCGACGAGCGCAGCTCGTGCTGGATCCGCGTGTCGCAGCCCTGGGCCGGCAAGGGCTGGGGCGGTGTCTCCATCCCGCGCATCGGTCAGGAGGTCATCGTCGACTTCCTCGAAGGGAATCCCGACCTGCCGCTGATCGTCGGCCGCCTCTACAACGCCGAGCAGATGCCGCCTTACGGTCTGCCTGACGGCGCGATGGTCAGCGGGATCAAGTCCAAGACGCACAAGGGCGCGGGCTTCAACGAGCTGTCCATGAACGACACGGCCGGGCAGGAGCAGATGACCCTGCACGCGCAGTACGACATGTCGACGACGGTGCTGCATGACCAGACCAACACGGTCAACAACAACCGCGCGACGACCGTGTCGGTGAACGACACCTTGACCGTCAACGCCGACCGCACGATGAGCGTGGTGGGCAAGCTGGCGGAGACGGTGAATGCCGGCCACGAGGTGACCGTCACCGCGGGCGGCTACACGCAGACGATCACGGGGGCGACGGCGCGCACCGTGACCGGCGACCTGACCAGCACGGTCAACGGCAAGCGGGAGAACACCGTCAACGGCCACTTCGTCGAGACGGTCACCGCCGGCGAGGAGAAGACCGTCAGCGCGGGCAAGCGGCTGACCGTGACCGGCGGCTACACGCAAGCCGTCACGGGGGCGCTCGATGTCCAGACGACCGGCGCGGTGACGCAGGGTGCCACGGCGACCATGGCGCTGCACGCGACCGGCGCGGGCACCTACACCTCGGCCGCGTCGCTGACCTTCGGCGTCGGCGCGTCCACCGTCGTCATCGACGCGGGCAGCATCACGATCAGCGCCGGGGGCGCGGTCATCAAGGTCGATGCCAGCGGCGTGTCGGTCAACGGCACTGAAATCTCCCTGAACTGCTGAAGAAAGGGTGGCCATGGCGGTCAATCCGGTCCAGCGCCGGCTCGCGGAGCTGCTGCAGCACTGGCAGGCGTTCATCGACCTGCCGGACAAGCGCCTGCTGCTGTGGCAGGTGGCGGACGGCGGCCAGCGGATGCTGGACGCCTTCTTCGAGATGCAACGGCATGAGGACGCCAAAGGCGGCGCCACGAGCGGCGCCAGCGGCGACACCTTCATCGTCTTCGATGCGCCCTTCGAGCAGGCCATCGCCTATTCGCGCGCGCTGAAGCAGACGCTGGCGGGCCAGTACGCCGCGAGCCACGAGGCGCTGCGCAGTGCCGGGCAGACGCCGGACTGGCGCTTCGCGCCGGACGAGGTTCCCGACACCGCCGCCGCGTTCATGCGGGCGCTGGCGTCGCTGGCCGGGCATCACGCGGTGTTCGGGCATCTGGTCGCCGTGCTGTCGCCCGCGGGCGTGAGCGATGACGAGGCCTGGGCCGCCTGGGTGGCCCGGGCCCTCGAGGCCGGCGTGCCCGAGGGCGTGCGCCTGCTCGTGCCCGACTTCGACGGCGCGCCGCGCCTGGAGCGTCTGGCGGGCGCCGATCACCCCGAGGTGCTGGTGCAGGCGCTGGCGCTGGATGCCTGGTCGATCGCGCAGGAGACCTTCGCGCAGGAGCCGGCGGTGGGACCGGGCGGCGTGTTCCGCAACCTGCTGACCGGACTGTTCGCACTGGCGGAGAAGGGCTCGGCCGATCAGGTGCTGCTGAAGGCACGGGATGCGCTGGCCTTCGCGCATCGGCAGGGCTGGCCCGACCAGGAGGTCGCGGTGCGCCTGCTGACGGCCGGCGTGATGCTCAAGGAGCGCCGCTGCGACGACGCCGTCAACCACTACCGGCATGCGCGCACGAGCGCGGAGACCGCGCGTGCCGCCGGGCATCCGGCCGGCGGTCAACTGGTGCTGCAGTCATGGTTCGGCGAGGCCGCCGCCTGGCTCGCGGCGGGCGAGCCGAAGGCCGCGGCACCGTGCTACCGGGCGGCCGAGCAACTGGCCGCCGAGCTGCCGAACCCGCTGATGCGCATCGAGGCGCTGCGCATGGGCACCTTCTGCCTCGCGCGTGCCGGCGACACTGAGGCGGCGCTGGCGTTCGGACAACCGGCGCTGGACGTCGGGGACAAGCTCCGCCCCGCGTCGCGGCCGATGACGACCTTGCCGCTGCACTGTTTCGAGATGCTGCGGCTCATCGAGCCCGAGCGCGCCGCTCGCATCGAGGCGATCCGCCACGAGCTCGAGCGGGATCAGGCGCGGGAGCATGGCCGCCTGGACGGGCAGGCCGCCGCGCTGGAATCGTCCGCCGACGCGGCGGCGCTTCGACGGATCGAGCAACAGCATCTTGAAGCGGGGCAGGTCTTGCTGCAGCAGGCCCAGGAGCGGGCCGACCGCGAGGCGGCCGGCGCCGGCGCCGCGTTCGTCGGGCTCTTCGAACGCGCGCGCGACCTGTTCGGGCCGACCTGGCCGATCGCCATGCAGGGCGCCGTGGGCCCGGCTCCGGCGAAGACCCGAGGAGTTGCCGCATGAGTCTCTCCGCCAAGCACGGCGACCCGCAGCTGGGCATCGACATCCACCTGTGCACGACGCCGGCGGGACCGATCCCGCTGCCCACCCCCACCTGTCCGTGGTGTTCGATCCCTTCGACTACCTGCCTTTCATCGGCGCGACGGTGAAGGTGATGGGCATGAAGCGGGCCACGGCGGGCACCTCCGCCATCGTCGTGCACATCCCGCCGGGCTTCCCGTTCGCGCCGATGATTCCGGAGAAGGACGACGAGCTCTTCATGGGCAGCGCCACCGTCGTGGCCGACGGCGATCCGATGTCCTACCAGGCGCTGCCGGTGCTCGGCTGCCAGGTGGTGGGCATGCCCAGCCCGCTGCGGCCGAAGAAGAAGAAGCTCAAGCTGCCCAACCTGCTGCCCACGAGCTTCAACCTGGCGATCCCCAACACCGTGAAGGTGGGCGGCGCGCCGACGATCTCGATGGCGGGCATGATCGCGCGCGGCGCCTTCGCGGGCCTGGGCAAGCTGGCGAAGTCCCGGCTCGGCAAGGCGCTGGGCGCGCGCTTCAAGAAGTTCCGGCAGAAGCTGTTCAAGAACATGGACCCCGGCTTCCTGAAGTGCAAGGTGCTGCGCGCGGAGCCGGTGAACATCCTGACGGGCGAGGTCTGCGTCGAGCAGAGCGACTTCAGCCTGCCCTGGCGCATCCCGCTGACATGGGCGCGCAGCTACGCCTCGGGTCGGGAGCGCGTCGGCGCCTGCGGCATCGGCTGGGAGAGTCCGGCCGATGCGCGGCTGGAGATCGACGCGGCCGACGGCAGCGTGGTGTTCTTCCATCCCGAGGAAGGTCCGGCGCTGTTCCCCGCGCTGCCTGCCGAGCCTGGCGACGCGGCGTCGGTGCTGGAACTGATGGACGGTGCGCGGCTCAGCGACCACGGCGATGAGTGGCGGGTGCGCACCAAGGGCGATCTGGCCTATCACTTCCCGAAGTCGCTGGCCGTCGTCACCGCGGGGCCGGTGACGGAAGTGCCGCTGGGGCGCGTCACCGACCGGTGCGGCAACTGGCTGCTCTACGAATGGGTGGAAGGGCGGTTGAGCGCGATCCGTGAGTCCGGCGGCCGACATCTGCTGGTCGAGTACGCGGGGCGCTTCATCCGCTCGCTCTCGCTGTACGTGCCCGAGGCCGAGTTCAGCCATGCCTTCGTGACCTACGAGCACGACGGGACGGGCTGTCTCGTGGTGGTTCGCGACGAGCTGGACCACCCCTACCGCTTCGCCTACGACGGCCGCCACATGGTGCGGCACACCAACCGCACCGGGCTCTCGTTCCACTATGAGTACGACAGGAGCGGGGACGCATGGCAGGTGGTCCACGCGTGGGGTGACGGCGGGCTGTACGACTACCGCTTCGCCTACTGGCCGGCGATCCACGAGGTGCGGATCACCGACTCGCTGGGGCACGTGTCGACCGTGCAGTGCGACGAGCATGGCCTGCCGATCCTGGAGATCGACGCGCTGGGCGGGCGCACGATCTTCGAGTACGACGACGTGGGTCGCACGACGGCCGTGGTGGACACGGCCAACCGCCGGACCGAGTACGTCTACGACGAGCGTGGCAACCTGCTGAGGCTCACGCGGCCGGACGGCAGTGCGATGGCGGTGGAGGTGGACGCGGGCGACAAGCCCGTGGCCATCACGGATCCCAACGGCGCGAGCTGGCGCCAGCGCTGGGACGAGCGCGGCCTGCTGGCCGAGCAGGTCAGCCCGCTGGGGGCGGTGACCGTCTACGAGTACGGCGGGGACGGCCTGCTGCTGGGCGTCACCGATGCATTGAAGGCCACCACGCGCCTGGGCTACGACACGGACGGTTATCTGGTCAGCGTGCGCAACGCGCTGGGGCAGGTGACCCGGATCGAGCGCGACCTGCTGGGCAACGTGCTGGGGCGCTCCGATCCGCTGGGTCGCGGCACGCGCTACCGCTACGACCGCAAGGGTCGGCTGGTCGAGGCGACCTTGCCGGCGGGCGCGCGCATCCGCTGCGCCTACGACGCGCAGGACAACCTGACGCACCACGAGGACGAGAACGGCGCGCGCACGAGCTTCGAGTACTTCGGGCAAGGGCTGATCGCCAAGCGCCATCAGCCCGACGGGCACGTGGTGCAGTACCACTACGACACCGAGGAACAGCTCGTCGGGGTGAGCAACCAGCGCGGCGAAACCTACGAACTCCGGCGCGACGCGCTCGGGCGGGTCGTCGAGGAGGTGGACTACTGGGGCCAGGTCACGCGCTACGTCTTCGACCTGACCGGCCATCTGACGCAGAGCGTCGACCCCTTGGGCCGGGCCATCGACTACACGACGGACAAGCTCGGCCGCATCCGGCGCAAGCGCTTCGCGCATCCGTTCGAGGCGGGGCGCCTGCTCGACGAGACCTTCGACTTCGACGCGAACGGCAACCTCACCGCCTGCGCCAACGAGCACGTGACGGTGACGCGGACGCTGGACGTCGAAGGCCGTCTGGTCGAGGAGGCGCAGGGCGACTTCGTGATCAGGAACGGCTTCGATGTGCTGGGGCGTCGCATCCGGCGCGAGACCAGCGCGGGCAACACGATCGCCTACGAGTACGACGCGCTCGGGCAGCCGACGTCCATCCGCATCAACGACGAACCGCCGATCACGATCGAGCGCGACGCGGCGGGCCAGGTGGTCAAGGAGACGCTGTCGCCGGCGCTGGAGCGGCAGTACCAGTACGACGGCGAAGGCCGCCTCACCGGGCAGGGCGTCCGGCGCGAGAGCGAGTGGCTGTTCAGCACGCAGTACGCCTATGACTCGGCCGGCAACCTGACGCATCGCAAGGACAGCCAATTCGGGCTGGACCAGTTCCGCTACGACCCGCTGGGACAGATCACCGAGCACGTGGATCCGCAGGGCAAGCTCAAGCGCTTCTTCCAGGATCCGGCCGGAGACCGCTTGACGACCGGTGTGAAGCAGGCCGACGGGGAGTGGCGCCGCGAAGGATGGTGCGAAGGCGTGCATTACCGCTTCGATGCGGCGGGCAATCTCATCGAGCGGCGTGATGAGCGGCAGTTGGAAGCCGCACAAGCCGCGAACGAGCCGAAGACGCTCGCGTTGGAATGGGATGCGAACCAGCGATTGGTGCGCAGTCGCGCGAGGTCGACCTTTGGTGAAGTCTTGGAGGAGCCGGCAACCGACTACGGCTATGACCCGTTAGGGCGGCGGATCTTCAAGCGCACCCTTGACCGGACAACCCGGTTTGGCTGGGAGGGCGACTCGCTGGTCTTCGAGCAGCTTGCGACTGCGCCGCGGGAATATCTCTATCGCCCCGGCAGCTTTGTACCGCTGGCGTTGCTGGATGATCGTCGAAGCTTCCGGTTCCACACCGATCCGAACGGATGTCCGACGCGGTTGACGACCGTCGATGGGGAGATTGTTTGGGCGGCGCGTTACGAGGTGGGCGGACGAGTCCTGCCGTCAGTTGAAGAGGTCGATTGCCCTCTACGCTTCCAAGGGCAGTACCACGATACTGAGACTGACCTTCACTACAACAGGCATCGTTACTACGATGCACATGGAGGAATTTTCCTATCCAAAGACCCCATCGGGTTGAAGGGTGGATTCAATCTCTACCGATATGCACCTAATCAGTTCCGTTGGATCGATCCTCTGGGTCTGACGAATGATCTGAGTGCCGCGCAACAACAGATCGACGCGATTCTCAAGGAGCATCTGCCGGCGATCCAGGAGGTGACGGGGGATCCCAATGCGTCGGTGGGATATCGGGGGAGTACTGCCAGCGGCATAAGCAAGGCACACGACCCTTCAATCGCCAGACCTGTCAATCTGAACAATTTTGACGTCGATGGTTTTGTCGAATCCTATGTCTCGGCGGCGGACCCGGTCTTCACCAACAGGCGTCGGGATGCTGCGAAACTTCTTGGAATGTCGGAAATCGAGGCGTCCATTGATAGGAAGCTGCGGGCCGCGTTCCCAGGATTGAGGGATGAGCCGTTTGGATTCAGAATCTTCTTCCCGCATGAATTGGACCAGATGGCCCGAGGCGGCGATGTTCAGCGCAGATTGGGCTGTGGATGATTTTTGGAAAGTCAATGATGAGTAATCGAACCCTGAGTATTGTCTTGGCCGAGAATTCGACATTCGAGGCGCTGGTGACCAAGCTCTCAGACGCTTTTCGCGTTGCTTTGTTGATTGAAGAAAAGAAGGGTCGGCGCATTGCCCAAGGGGGGACTAATGAATTCTCGCTAGCGGCGGTGGATCGGACGGACGATCTTGGAGACTTCTTATCCGATGACGATTACGTCTTGGATATTAAGTTGAAATCCGAGGACCTGTTCAACGTGGATTTTGAAAGGCGTGTCGGCAAAGCTCTCGAACTGGGCGGCGTGAAGTGGCGGTACGGCATCTGGTCCAGAGCGAGTCGCGACGAGGAGTACCGCAGGATTCAACCTGCGCAGTGAACAGGACGCATTGCTGCTACGTTGGCCCATCCGAGTATGAAAATGATTGGCAAGATCCAGCGATTCTCGATGGAGGTCGGTCCGCTCGATTCGAGAAACCGGATGATGCGGGTCGTCAATATATTTGTTGGTGGGAAGAATGTCAGTGAGTGTGATAACTCGGTCTACGTCCCCCAATTCATCGCTTCCCTTGGTAGGGCCACCGAGGCGTTGAAGCGCAAGATCGACTACACGAAGTACGAGCCGTTCTTCTTCAAACACTCCCTCGAGGAGGCTTACGCGCATCTCGCCGGGGACGACGACGGCGACCTGTTTGGCGCGTGTCGCGTCCTTGATTTCGGTCCCACCACCGACAGTTCGCTCAGCTTTCTGATTCCCCACCATGGCCGGCTGTATCTGGCCAGTCGAGTGCACCACGACGGCGACGACGAGGCGCCGCCTGTCATTGTCGAGATGACGGCCTACGAGATGATCCGTGTCATGGAAATGACGGAAGAGGTGCTTCGGTCGGCGTCGTGAGGAAATGACGTCGGTCGACTTGCCGAAACTTTCGATCCCACTGGTGGACTTCCATCTGAGTGACGGGCATTCCATTGCGCTTGTAAGGGCGGAGGATCTGGGGGAGCTGCTTCGCGCGCCCGGGTTGGCGAACCTGGCCCTGAGCGAATGCTTTGATTCGCCGGAAAACCGGCTCGGTGGCGTGATCTCCTTTCCGGAGGATTTCCCCAGCGCCACCCGGACGGAGATCATGACCCAGCCATTCAAGCTGCTGAACTGTGTCGCCGTTACGCTGGGCGATGAGTCAGCGCCCATCAGCCCGGTCGAATGGGATGGATTGATGCAGGTTTGCGTTGACCGAAAGACAGCAACTCCCCGACCATCCAGTCGTCCGCAGAGGTGCATGAGGAAGGCGGGATGAAGTTCGGACTGGTCCGGTTCCGCGGGACTTACCGGCCAGGTTCGGAGGGGCTGGAGGATGCGGTGCTGATCGGGCGCGTGCTCAACATGGTCTGTGCGATGACGGACCCGGCGGGGATGGTGATCGACCTATCCGGATTGGACTATCAATACGGCAATGACCTGCATGTCGGGACCTACATGTTCCGTGGTGCTGGTTCGCCGATCGTGGTCATTGCGAAACCCGAGCAAGTGGACGCTTTCCGCACTGCGGGAGCCAATTGCATCGTGGCTGATCGGTCCGCCGCAATGGCGTTGGCCGCGCAGCGTGCTGGGGAATGGTTGTCTGGCAATGGTGCCTCGTGATGGCAGCAATCCATCATCGGATCTTCAGCATCGTCCTAATGAAGAGTGCTGCGTTCGACGATCTCGTGGCGAGACTGGGCGGCGCTCTTGATGTCGCTTTCTCGATTGCAGACGAGAAGGGACGACAGGTCGCATGTGCCCGAACCCATGATTTCACCGTCTCTGTGATCGACAGGGAAGACGGCCTGGGGGATTTTCTTTCTGATGAGCGTTGCGTCGTTGACCTCCGCATCAGGTCGGACGATCTCTTCAATTCCGAGTTTGAGGATCGCGTCAGGGCCATCTTGATGTCGGCCGAAATCGAATGGGATCGCGGCGTCTGGTCCCGACTGAGCCGTGATGAGGACGTGCGAACGATCCATGGCTCCCCGGAATCGACGGGCTGTGATGAAGCGCTAGCAAGACCGGGGGAGGGGCTGCTGAATGGCTGTGGGTTGGACGCTGTCCAACTTGCCGGCGAGCGCCGCGGCCGCGGTTCGCTCAAATGCTGGATCAACATGGCCTGCCCGGAGGGACTCGAACCCCCGACCTGCTGCTTAGAAGGCAGCTGCTCTATCCAGTTGAGCTACGGGCAGACTGAAATCGGTAAACGATCGCCCGGCGTCCAGAAAAGACTTCGGGCCCTTGGAAGGCGTTCCCACGCCTCCCGAAGGGCCCGAATTGTGCCACGCGATCCGCCGTCAACGGCGCCCGTGGAACGGTTCCAAGTCGATCCTTGTCCGATCGACTGTCGATAAGCTCAAACTCAGATCAGCACGTTGACGATCGCGTTGCCGATGCCCATCAGCGCCGCGCCCGAGATCAGGCCCGCGCAGATCGGCTCGCAACCGTCCACCCAGCGCTTCCAGCCCTTGGTGCCTGGCGTCTTGTAGAGCTTGCCCATGACGAAGAACATCATGGCGCCGACCCACATCGCGAAGGTCGACTCCGGCGGCAGCACCACGCCCAGGCCGATCGCCACCGACGACAGCGGGAACTTGCCCTTGGTCGCCATCTTGATGACCTCGATCACCACCGCGCAGATCGCCGCGATCGCCATCGTGATCAGCGCCGACGCCGGCAGGCTGTGCAGCCCGTTGGCGATGATCTCCGCCACGCCGCGCCATTGCACGGCCGCAGGCATCGAGAACTGCTCCGAGAGGATGGTCGACGTCGAACGCACGCCATCGGCGTTCTTCGGCACGAACAGCAGGAAGAACAGCGGCACGCAGAACAGCACGCCCGCCACGATGCCGATCACATGGCCGATCGCCTGATGGCGCGGCTTGCCGCCCAGCATGTAGCCCGGCTTGATGTCGCTCAGCAGGTTGGCCGCGTTGGACGCGATCTCCGCCGTCATCCCCGCCGGCACCAGGTTGGACGCCGGGTTGGACCGGTCGATCGCGCCCATCGTGAACTGCGTGATCTTGGACAGCGCGCCCGTGGGCGTCCACGAGGTCAGCGCCATCGAGTTGGTGCAGATCACCGTCAGCACGAAGATCAGCGGCAGCGAGATCAGCGCCATCAGGAAGGGCACGCCGAAGAACGCGTGCGAGGTCCACGCCGCCAGCACGCCGAAGACCGGCACGCCCACGAAGGAGATCCACAGCGGCACCTCGATGTGGTTCAGCAGGTCGCTGCCCTCGCTCTTGCCTTCGGGCTTCTTCTTGAAGACCTTGAACACCGCCAGGAACAGGTCGGGCTTGGCCAGCAGCGTCGTCAGCGAGCCCGCGACCATCATCGCCACGCCCCACCACATCGACCACTGGTTGACGATCTCCACGCGCGAGATCGGGATCAGCGCGCCGGTCGGGCCCACGCGCTGCACGATGTCGCCGGCCTGGATCATGATCGGCGCCAGCACCACGAAGTTGACGAAGGCGCCCAGCAGGCAGCTCGTCGCCACCGCGATGCCCATCAGCCCGCCGACGCCCAGCATCGCCGCGTCCAGCGTCAGGCGCAGGCCCAGCGCGCGGATGTCGGTGCCCAGGATCTTGGGGATCCAGATCTCGGCCTTGGCCGCCAGGCCGTAGTAGTACTGGTCCAGCCGCTCATGGAAGGTCCAGGGCTCGGTCATGCCGGCCCATTTGTCCATGCGCAGGATCTTGAACTGCAGCAGCTTCATCCAGCCGTCGCTCACGATGGCCTGGTACAGCGCGGCGGCGCCGGCGACCTTGGCCAGCAGCTTGGCCTTGTAGATGCCTTCGCCGCCCTCGCCGGTGTACAGCGAGTCCAGCACCACGCCGCAGGCGCGGCCTTCAGGGAAGGGAGCTGGTCCTCGTTGATGAAGCGCCGCTTCATCGGGAAGGCCACCAACACGCCCAGCACGGCGATCACGACCATCCAGATGATCATCTGCCACCACGGCACGATGCGGTCCACCACCAGCATGTAGGCCGCCAGCGACGAGAACAGCGGCGAGACCACGTAGCCCGCGGCCGTCGCGATCGACTGGGTGCAGTTGTTCTCCAGGATCGTGTAGTCGGACGCCCAGCCCAGCGTCGCGAAGATGCGGAACATCGCGAAGGCCAGGATCACCGAGGTCAGCCCCACGCCGACGCTGATGCCGGTCTTGCCGCCGATGTACAGCGAGGTCGCCGCCAGGATGCCGCCCAGCAGGAAGCCGGTGAAGCCGGAGCGCAGCGAGAGCTGCGCCATGTCGCCGCGGAAGACGTTCTTGAACCACCACTCGTCCTTCTGCGCGCGCGACCAGGTCTGCACCTGCTCGTCGGTCAAATGCTGTAGCGCCATGCTGTGCTCGATCTTTCCGGGTTCGTCCGTTGTCGCGCCGCGCTCCCGGCTCGTGACCAGGAGATCAGGAAAAGGCGCAGTTTTGAAACAAAAAAACAGCGCGCATTGTCTCTGCCTGACATCGTGCTGACATGACCGTGCGCATGGGGTTTCCACCTATCGGCGCTTGCCTATCGCCCCAAAGGGTGGGTTGTCGCGCGCACGCCTCGCCTCACGGCGCACTTCGGCGCCGATCGCCCGGGCTGCGCCGAGTTCTTCACGCCGCGCGAGTCTGGCTGGTGAGACCTGCCCCCGCATTCCGGTGCTGAAGACGAACGGGGGCCCACGAAAGCGCGTTCAGCCCCTAGCATGCGAACTTCCTCCCTTGTCGATTCCGGAGCTGTTGTTGACGCTGATGTGGGTTCTGCTGGGCGTCCTGCTGGGCGTCGCGCTGACTCTGGGCCTGCTGATGGCGGCCCAGGGGCGGTTCGGTCGCGTCGGTCGCCGGCGTCAGCGGGACCGGCTCACGGGGCTGCTGCTGGCGCGTCGCTTCGAGGACGAGTTCGCCGCCACGCTGGACGGGCTCCAGCGCCGCGAAGGCAAGGGCTGCCTGCTGTACATCGGGCTGGACGGCTTCCGCCTCGTCAACGACGAGCATGGCAAGGAGTTCGGCGACCACCTGCTGGTGCGCACCGCCGAACGGCTGCGGCAGATCGGCGGCAAGAAGGCCCTCGTCGGGCGGCTCGCGGGGGATGAGTTCGCCCTCTGGAGCGAGGTGCCGCCGGCGCAGACCGATGCGCTCGTGCGCCAGGTCCTCGAGGGTCTGGGCGCCGCCGCCTTGATCGGGACGACGCCGTTGCGCGTGGGCCTGTCGGTGGGCGTGGCGATGTCGCCCGAACACGGCAGCTCGATCCGGCTGATCCGGCGCGCGCAGACGGCGATGCGCTCGGTGAAGCGCCTGGGCGGCAACGGCCATGCGTTCTTCGACGCGGTGCAGGAGGAGGAACTCCGCGAGGAACTGACGCTGGCGCGCGAGCTGCGCGAGTCGATCAAGAACAAGGAACTCGAGCTGGTCTACCAGCCGAAGATGAACGCCCAGACCCTGCAGGTCACCGCCGTGGAGGCGCTGCTGCGCTGGCGGCATCCGACGCTGGGCATGGTCAGTCCGTCGCGCTTCATCCCGATCGCCGAGCGCTACGGCGTCATCGACGCGATCGGCGACTGGGTGGCGGACACGGCGCTGGCCCAGGCCGCGCGCTGGCGCGAGATGGGCCTGCGCATGCGCGTGGCGATCAACGTGTCAGGCTACCAGATGCGCTCGGACGACTTCATCGTCCGGCTCGAGAAGGGCCTGAAGAAGCACCGCCTGCGGCCCGAGCGCTTCACGGTCGAGATCACCGAGTCCGTCGCGATGGAGCACGCCACCGTCACCGGACGCGCGTTCAAGCGGCTGGGCGCCTTGGGCGTGCACATCTCGATCGACGATTTCGGCACCGGGTATTCGAGCCTGGCCTCGCTGCGCCAGCTGCCGGCGCAGGAACTCAAGATCGACAGCAGCTTCGTCGCCGACGTGGCGACCAGCGTCGAGGCGCAGGCCATCGTGCGCGCCGTCATCGAGATGGCGCGGGTGCTGCAGCTGAAGGTCGTGGCCGAGGGCGTGGAGACGCCGGCGCAGCGCGACCAGCTCGTCGCGATGGGCTGCGACGAGCTGCAGGGTTACCTGTTCGCGAAGCCGATGTCGGCGCTGGCGATCGAGATCCTCGCCTCGGATTCGGGCAAGGCGGCCGGCGGCCAGACCACCGAGGGCTTCCGTCCCTCGATCTTCGTGGAGACCGCGGCCGTGCCGCTGGATGTAGCGAGGCACTGACCCATGATCGACGACACCCCGGATCCCACCCAGCCGCCGCACGCGGCGGCGCTTGATCCCGAGGTGTCGACCTCGACCCTGGTGACGCCGCCCGACGTCGTCGCCGGCGCCTTCGACCTGCCGCTGATCTCCGGCCCGTCGGCGCCGCCGCCGACCTTCTGGCCCAAGCGTCGCAACCTGGGCCTGTTCACGACGGCCGCCGCCACGCCGACCGCGCTGACCGGCGGTGCGACCAAGGCCGACGACACCTCCGACCCGTACATCGGCAACACCGCGTCCAGCGCCTACCCGGCCAACATGGGCACGAGTCCGCGCATCACGCTGGGATCGGGCGCCGCCGTCACGGCGATCCCGGCCGGCGCGCCGCTGCCCGCCCTCAACCTGACGGGCTGCAACGTCTACCTCGCCTTCAAGGTGCTGCCGGGCGGCGCCTCGGGCCCGGGCAGCATCACCGCGGGCATCCGGCTCTACACCGGCGGGACGGTCAATGCGAGCGGCGGCAACTACCTGCAGTGCACGCGCGTGAACTGGAACGCCACGCTCGAATGGCAGGTGCTCGGTTTCGCGATCGAAGACTTCACGGCCTTCGGTAACGCGCAGTTGAGCGACATCGCGGCGATCACGCATGCGGGCGCACGGCTCGGCGGCGTGTCTGTCGGCACCCAGGTCCTGCTGGGCGGCGTCTTCGTCTGCCCCAAGCAGTTGAACCGCGCGGCCGCGGTGATCGCCTTCGACGACTGCCGCGCGGACACCTGGACCGACGCCTCCTTCGAACTCGCGAAGCGCGGCTTCCCGGGCACGCTGTTCCCGGGCGCGGTCGCCGCGATGCTGCGCGCCGGTCCGGACCAGTTCCAGATGAGCGTCGCGCAGATGCAGAAACTCTGCCGGCTGCACGGCTGGCAGGTGGCTTCCCAGGCCTGGTCGACGGAGAACCCGCCCTTCGGCGGCGATCAGGCGATGTCGGAGATGGCCTCGCAGCGCGCGTTGTGGGTGGCGCTCGGGGTCAACGGCGGCGGGATGGGCTCCTACTTCTCCAACAACTCGCCCAATGCGCTGGACTGGAAGGCCGCGCGCCGGACCAACTTCCCGATGGGGATGCGCGGGTTCAACGTCGGCGCGAGCGGTTCCATCACGGCCAAGGTCGTGCTGCCGGAAACCTTCCCGATCGCGGACCCGAACTACGTGACGGCGCTGGGCATCGACCTGAACGTCAACACCGGCGCCGACCTGATCAACTTCGCCAGCTACGCGGCGGCCAGCCGGGGGCTGGCCATCTTCGTCTTCCACGTGATCCCGTCGGGCAACGCGGCGCAGTTCGCGAAGTTCACCGGCCTGCTGGACTACCTCGACAGCCGCCGGGACGCGATCGAGGTCTGCACCTACGAGCGCGCGATCCAGCAGGGCTATTCGTATCCGCTGTGACGCCACCCCGCCGCGTGGCGGCGGGGCGCCCCGAGGGCTTCAGCCGCGCTGCGGCTGATAACGCTCCAGCCAGTGCGCATACGGCGCGGGCAGCACCCACGTCGGCTTGTCCTTCTTCAGCTCCTGCGCGGCCTGGTAGGGCCAGTGCGGATTGGCCAGCAGCGCGCGGCCGATCATCACCAGGTCCAGCTGGCCGTCGGCCACGGCCTGTTCCGCCAGCTGCGGCGTGTGGAAGCCCCAGGCGGACGCGACCGGCAGGCCGGTCTCGCGGCGCACGCGCTGCGCGATCGGGCCGAGGAAGGCCGGGCCCCACGGTACCTGCGCCTCGGGCGTGGAGAAGCCGACGCTGACGCTCAGCAGATCGAGGCCCTCGGCCTTCATCGCGCGCGTCAGGCCGATGGCTTCGGCGAGCGTCTGCTCGTCGCGGCCGTCGTACTCGATCACGCCGAAACGCGCCGTCAGCGGCAGGTGCTCGGGCCAGACCTGGCGCACCGCGCGCAGCGTCTCCAGCAGGAAGCGGCCGCGGTTCTCGGCGCTGCCGCCGAACTCGTCGTCGCGCTGGTTGGCGTGGACGGAGAAGAAGCTCTGCGCCAGGTAGCCGTGGGCGAAGTGCAGTTCCAGCCAGCGGAAGCCGGCGTCGCGGGCGCGCACCGCGGCGGCGACGAAGTCGGCCTGGACGCGCGCGATGTCGGCCTTGTCCATGGCCTTGGGCACCTGCGGCAGGCCCTTGCCGAAGGGCACGGCGGACGGCGACAGCGTGGCCCAGCCGCGCGGATCGCCGGCGGCGATGTGGTCGTCGCCTTCCCAGGGCTTGTGGGCGCTGGCCTTGCGGCCGGCGTGGCCGATCTGGATGCCGGGCACCGCGCCGAACGAGGCGATCGCGGCGGCGATGCGGGCCAGGCCCGCGGCCTGGTCGTCGTTCCACAGGCCCAGGCAGGCCGGCGTGATGCGGCCTTCCGGCGCGACGCCGGTGGCCTCGACGATCACCAGTCCCGCGCCGCCGCGCGCCAGGCCGGCGTAGTGCGTCAGGTGCCAGTCGTTGACCAGGCCGTCGGTGGCGCTGTACTGGCACATCGGCGGCACGGCGATGCGGTTGCGCAGGACGACGTCCTTGAGGGTGAACGGGTAGAACAGGCTGGACATGGGGACCTTGAGGAGGAGAAGGGGGAAGGAAGGGGGCAGGGCAGGCGGGAAAGACCTGCGGAGGCGGCAGTCTAGGAACTGCGGGCCATAATGAAAAGCGATGCGGCCTTATTGCCGTGATAAGACTTGCTTATGAAAGACGGGAGCCGTCCATGCTGAATCCTCAATGGCTGCGGAGCTTCGCCACCCTGGCGCGGCTGGGCAGCTTCACGCGTGCCGCTGAGGCGCTGGACCTGACGCAGGCGGCGGTCAGCCAGCACGTGCGGCATCTGGAGGGGTCGCTCGGCCCCTTGCTGATCCGGCGCCCGCGCGCGATCGAACTGACCCCGGCGGGCAAGGCGACGCTGGACTACTGGCGCGAGCTGGACGAGGCCGACCAGCGCCTGCGCGGCCGGTTGGCGGACGAGGACGCCTGCCAGGGCGAGGTCGGCATGATCACGCCGGGCGGCATCGGGTTGTTCGTGTATCCGCACCTGCTGGACCTGCAGGCGCAACGCCCGGGGCTGGTGGTGCGGCACCGGTTCGCGCCCGACCCGGACGTGCTGCAGGCGGTGCTCGACAACCGCTACGAACTGGGCCTGGTGACGCTGCGGCCGGACGACGCCCGGCTCGCGAGCTGCGCCTTCCTGGAAGAGCCGCTGGAGCTGGTGCTGCCTGCGTCGGAGAAATGCGCGTCATGGGACGACCTGCGCCGCATCGGCTTCATCGATCACCCCGACGGCCAGGCGATGGCCAACCGCCTGCTGAGCCGGCATTTCCCCGGCTCGCCGGGCGTGCGCGACCTGCCGGTGCGCGGCTTCAGCAACCAGATCGGGCTGCTGCTGGAGCCGGTGGCGCGCGGGCTCGGGTTCACCGTGCTGACGCAGCATGCGCGTCGCGCCTTCCCTCGTCAGGACGAGATCCGGGTGCTCGATTGCGGCTCGCCGGTGGTGGACACGCTGTGGATGATCCATCGCGCCGAATGGCCGCTGTCGGCGCGCGCGCAGCATGTGGTGGAGCACCTGCGCAAGACCGTGGGCGCGATGGCGCCCAAGCTGGCGGGCGCGAAGCGCGCGACGTCCAAGGCCGGGTAAGACGGAACCGCGTGAGGCGAGGGCGTGTTGTCAGCGGGACCGCCCCAGCGCCTCGCCCAACGCGAGGCTGCCGGCGAGTTCCCTGCGGAAGTCGGTGACGCCATCGAAGCCCAGGCTGCGGCAGAAGCGGATCACCTGCGGCTGGCTGACCTCCGCGAGCCGCGCGAGCTCCGCAGTGGCCGTTCGCAGCGCCGCATCGGCGTCGGCGAGTATCAGGTCCGCCACGCGGCGCTCGGTGCGGGGCAGGGCGTCGTAGCGCTCGCGGACGAGCGACAGCACCGGGATGGCGTGGGCGCGTTCCCGCGCCTGCCAGTCCGCACGGAGCATTTCTCCCGCGCCGGTCAGGAGCCAGGTTGCCGCGCATCCCCGTCGATGTCCGCGTCGTCTGCGCCGTCCGCATCGATGTCTTCGACGATGAGCGGCGGCGCAACGCGGCCATCGAGGAGTCGAGCCACCATGGCGTGCCAATGCGGCGTCGACACCGCAGCGCGGAGGGCCTGGGGCATGCGCTGGAACAGCAGTCGCCGCACGCCGGCGAGCGCGGCCAGACCGCAGAGCGTTGCCAGCGCCTGAGAGGCCAGCGGCGTATCACCGTTCCAGAGCGACTCGCCGATTCGTCGAAGCGCGATCGGTGAAGGTTCGTCGAACAGCGCGAGTGGTGCCACCGGGTGATGCAGCAGCGCTTGGAGCGAAGTTTCCGGCGCGCCGTGAGACGGCACCAGCACCACGCGTGAAGCGACGGTTTCACCGTATGCGGCCTCTGATGTCAGCCAACGGCAGAGCAGGGCGGGCGCGGCGCCGTCCTCGTTCAATGCGTGGCTGAGCGCCTCGCGTTCCGACCGGCCGCGCAGGGTGTTCAGACCCAGCGAGCGGCGCCATCCGTCCAGCAGGTTCGCGTCCGACGCCTCCTCCGCATCGCTGATGAACACGGCATGCCGGGGCGCCTGAAGCCCCATGATCAGCGCCAACTCGAGCGCGCGCTTGATGGCCGCCGGCGAGCCCGCCTCCCAGCAAGCGCGGTGGACCAGACGCCCGTCCCCGTGTCGATGAGCGGTCACGAGGGTCCGGCCGACCTCGACGGCCAGCAGCGCGGGCCACGGCATGATCGCGCTCATGCGCTGCCCAGTGGCGTCAGCCAGATGGCCCAGCCTCCGCCCGGCGCGATGCGCAGTTGCATGCGATCCGTCGCGCTGACCTCGCGCCGCTCGACGACCAGGTCGAAACGGCGCTGCAGATCGCGATGATCGGCTGCGTCGCCGTCGCGCCAGATGGTCGCGTCGAAGCGTTGACCGGCCGGCAGGAAGTCGAGGGCGATGTCGGTCTCGCGCGCCTCGCCGTCGGCGATCGCGCCGAGGTACCAATCGCGCGACCCACGCTGCTGCCGTGCGATCACCGCGTACCGGCCGACCTCGCCCGCCAGCGCGCGGCTGCGCTCCCAGTCCGTGGGTACGTGACGGATGAAGTCGAAGGCATCCGGCGCCTGCGCGTAGTGCTCGATCAGGTCGGGCACCATGACCAGCGGTGAATACAGCACCACATACAGCGCGAGCTGCTTGGCCACGGTCGAGGGCAGGCGACGTCCGTTCGCGCCGTCGAGACTGACCACGCCCGGCGTGAAGTCCATCGGGCCCGACATCATCCGGGTGTAGAGCAGCCGGATCTCGTGGTCCACGGCGTTGATCGGCTCACCCCACGCGTTGAACTCCTGACCGCGGGCTCCTTCTCGCGTGACCCAGTTGGGCCAGGTGCGGCGCAGGCCCGTGTCCTTCACCGGCTCATGCGTGTCGACGGCGATGCGGTGGCGCGCGGCGCGCTCGACTGCGCGCTGGAAATGGCGCACACCTTCCTGCGATTCGGTGAAGCCGCGATGAGTGCCGGGGCCCCACGGGTCCGCGAAGCGCGCCGCGCCCACGTCGGCGACGTAGCCCGACTTGACCACCCGGACGCCGAGTTGCTCGTAGAGCGCGTAGGCGCGGTCCATCTGCTGCTCGTAGTGCGCGACGTTGCCGCCAGTCTCGTGGTGGCCGATCAGCCGCACGCCGCGCTCCCGGGCGTACGCCGCGACCTGCCTCAGATCGAAGCCCGCGACCGGTCGAAGGAAGTCGAAGCTCGCGCCGTTGCCGGGCCAGTCCGAGTCCCACCCGCGATTCCATCCTTCGACCAGGATGCCGTCGAAGCCGTTGTCCGCGGCGAAGTCGATGTGGCGGCGCGCGTTGGCCGTGGTCGCGCCCTGTTGCGGGCCGGGGCTCCAGGTCGATCGGCCGAGGTGCATCTCCCACCAAATCCCGACGAACTTGCCGGGCTTGAACCATGTGACGTCGCCGAGCCGGTTCGGCTCGTTGAGATGCAAAGTCAGGCGCGAGTCGAGCAGCCCGGTCGCGGTCTCGCTGACCTGCAGCGTGCGCCACGGTGTGACGAAGGCGCCGCGCCGCTCGACGGCGGGTCCGGTCGCCGATGGCGCCAGCTGCGCGCGCAGCTTCTGCCCGTCGACGCGGCGCAGCCACATCGTCGCGTAGTCGACCAGTGCCGCCTCGTGCAAGGCGAGGTGCAGGCCGCTGCGCGTGCGCAGCGTCAGCGGCGTGTTGGCGAGGCCGGTCTCCGCCAGCGGCGTGTGCTGAACCGGCATTTCCAGCACCAGCCGTTCGCCTGCGGCGGACCACCACGCCTCCGAGGACTCGGCGATGTCGAATTCGGTGAGCTCGTCGGCGATGCGCGCCACCGGCAGCGACCGCTGTGCGGGCAGCTCGTAGCGGAAGCCGAGGCCATCGTCGAAGACCCGCACGCGCAGCGTCATCGCACGGCCGTGCCGCGGCTGGCGGAGATCGAGCCGCAGCTCTCGATGGCGGTCGCGCAGGACGCGGTCCTCGCCCCACGGCTGCTCCCAGGTCTCGTCGTGCGCGGTGACGACGGCGTGCAGCGCTTCGAAGCCACCGTCGAGCGGCTCCGCGTTCGTCAGCAACAGGCCGAGGCGGGATGCGTTGACCACAGGTCGTCCCGCATGTGCGACCGCGTAGCTCAGTCGGCCGTCCTTGTCGCTCGCGACGCGCATGACCAGACGGCCGTCGGGGGAGGCGACCTCCGCCAGCGAGCGCGGCGATGCAGATGCAGATGCGGGGCCCGTCCCGAACAGCGCGATCGCGCCCAGCCCCAGTGCGCAGCGCCGCCGCGCGGGATCAGGCAACGAAGACACGGAAGCCCCATGCTGGCAGATCGATCGACGGCTTCGCATTCAGATCGACGCGTTGTCCGCCGATGAAGTCGGCGTAGCGGCCCGCAACGCCAGGCCCTTCGATCGTCACCGAGCGTGCCTGCGCCGAGAAGTTGAACAGCGCGACGATCCGGCCCGCGCCTTCGCCGCGCCTGAAACTCAGCACCTGCCGCGGCGCGTCGTTGCGCACCGGATCCATCGTCGCGCCCGCCTCGCCGTTCCACAACGCGCGGTGCGATCGCTTCAACGCGATCAGCCGCTTGAGCAGCACGCCCTGCGGCGCGTCGTCGCGCCACACGATGGGGTCGCGTTCGAAGAACGCCAGCCGACGCGTGTTCCCGGCCTCCTGCCCGTTGTAGAGCATCGGCATGCCTTCCCCGACGAAGGACAGCACCGTCACCGCGTCCACCGCCGGCCCGAAGATCTCGAACTCCGTGCCCTCCCACGCGTTCTTGTCGTGGTTGGTCGTGTAGAGCATCCGGTAGGCCTCGCGCGGATAGAACTTGCGAGCCCACGCGTAGTAGGTCAGCAGCGGTCCCAGGTCGGTACGTCCTTCGACGATGTGCTTCAGCGCATCCCACCAGGTCCAGGCGTAGGTCGCGTCGAAGGCGCGCGCGTGGAAGTCGCGCCCCTCCCACTCCGCCAGCAGGAACACCGGCTTCACCGCGCGCATCTGCCGCGCGGCCTCTTCCCAGAAGTCCAGCGGCACCAGCCCCGCCGCGTCGACGCGGTAGCCGTCGACGCCGAACGCCTTCACCCAGTACACCAGCGTTTCGGTCATGTAGCGGCGCAGGCCCGGCTGGTCGTAGTCGAGGTCGATGATGTCGTCCCAGTCGTACCAGGGCGTTGGATGGAAGCGGCCGGCCGCGTCCCGCGCGTACCACTCGGGATGCTGCTCGACCAGCACGTTGTCCCATGCGGTGTGGTTGCCCACCCAGTCCAGGATCACGCGCAGCCCGAGCGCGTGGGCGCGGGCGATGAAGCGGCGGAGGTCGGCCTCGTCGCCGAACTCGGGGTTCACCGCGCGGAAGTCCTTCACCGCGTACGGGCTGCCCAGCGCGCCCTTGCGCTGGCGCTCGCCGATCGGGTGGATGGGCATCAGCCACAGGATGCCGACGCCCAGCGCCTGCAGCCGCGGCAACTGGGCCTGCGCCGCGCGCAGCGTGCCCTCGGGCGTGAACTGCCGCAGGTTGATCTGGTATATGGCCGCGTCGCGCGCCCAGTCGGGATGGCGCAATTCGACGTAGGGCTTCGCGGCGTAGCGCGCGTCGCCGCCGGCGGGCGACGACGCCTCCCGCCGCGGCGCGATCGCCTGATCCGCAGCCGGCGAGGCGGCAGCCGCGCCGCCCAGCAGGGCCAGCGGCAGCGCCGCCCCGGCCTGCAGCCAGCGCCGCCGCCCGGGAGAAGGCGTCGCCGGGTGGAAGGGATCGTCGAAGGAATCAGAGGACATCGCGGATCGGCCTTGAACGTCGAGGGACGTTCGGGTCATGGGAATAAAAAGAGCCGCGCCCGGGAGAGCCGGACACACGCACGGTCAGGCGACCGAGCGCGGCAACGGAGTCGGATCAGAACTTGTAGTTCAGCCCCAGCCGGTAGGTCTTGCCGTACTTGACCTTGTTGGTGATGACATTCGGATCGGTCGTGTACTCCTGGAACGGCGCGTTGGTCATGTTGTGTCCCTGCAGCAGCACCGACAGTCCCTTCATCCAGCCGCTCTGGAACTCGTAGCCCAGTTGCATGTCGACGATGGTCTCGCTCTTGATGAAGGTGAACTGCGAGTCGCTGCGGTAGTCGAGGATCTGCCCGATGAAGTCCGAGCGACGATGCGCCGCCCAGGCCAATTGCCAGCCGTTCTTCTCGTAGTAGAAGCGCACCGTGGCGACGCGCTTGGAGAGGCCGGGCAGGCCGATCTCGGGCACGCTGTCCTTGAAGACCGGGCCGTTCTGCGGGGTCACGAAGCCGGACGTGGGCAGGCGCACCGAGCTGTCGGTGTACGAGTAGTTCAGCGAGGTGCCGAAGCCGTCCAGCCAGTCGCTCAGCATGTTGAGCGGCAGGTTGACCGAGACCTCGACGCCCTTCATGTTGCCGCCCTGGCCGTTCATCGGCTGGGTCAGGAAACCGACGGTGGAGTCCTTGAACGGACCGGTCGTCGGCAGCGGCGTGTTGGCGCTGACGTAGGGCGCGAAGTCGAAGCCGCGCGGCGCGTTGATGACATAGTTCTCCAGCTTCTTGTAGAAGACCGCGGTGCTGATGTAGCCGTGACGGCCGAAGTACTTCTCGTAGGACAAGTCCAACGCCCAGGCCTCGTAGGGCTTGAGTTTGGGATTGCCGGCGAAGCCCGTCAGCGCGGGCGAGACCGAAGTCGCGTTCTGCACCTGGAAGTCCAGGCTGGCCTTCATGTTGTCCAGGTTGGGCCGCGCCAGCTGCTTGCCCGCGCCCAAGCGCAGCAGCTGCTGCGAGCCCAGGTCCAGCGTCAGGTTCATGCTGGGCAGGAAGCGCGTGTAGTTGTCGCCGTCGCTGCGCTCGACGTAGGGGCAGGTCTCGACGGTGATGCCGGTGCAGTTGGCCAGGTCGACCTGGTTGCCGGTCGAGCGCTGCCGCGTGTTGACGACCTGGAAGCCGAAGTTGCCGGTGTAGGGCAGGGGACCGAGGTCGCCGGTCAGGTCGGCCATCGCGAAGACGGTGGCGACCTTCTCCCGCACGGTCCAGTCGCGCGCGAGCACCGTGGAGTCGACCCAGCGGTTGATGCCGTAGATCGAGCCCAGCGTGCCGGTCGGATCGAAGGACACGACGGGGATGCCGGTGGGGCCGGCGATCGCGGTCTCGCTGCCCGGCACCGGCACGCTGGCGTAGCCGTCGCCGCCGAGGATGTAGAGCCGGCCTTCCTGGCCCGTGCGCGACTTGTCGCGCCTGGTGAAGTTGGCGCCGAAGCGGGTGCCCGCGATCGGGCCCCAGCCCGCCTCGTGATGCGCGACGAAGCGCAGGCTGTCGACCTGGTCGGTGATGCGCGGCAGCGCCACATAGCCCGCCTGTGGCGAGTTCACGCCGCCGCCCCAACCAGCGACGTCGGTGAGCACGGCGACGTTGCGGTCTGCGTAGTTCAGGCTGGGCGTGTACTTCACGTCGCCGAAGTTGCTGCCGTTGAAGCCGGTCCAGCTGATCGAGCCGAGCTGGCTCTCCGGCGTGTTGCCCGGCTGGCCCGCGGTGGTCTCGTAGTTGCTGATGTCCTTCACGCCGCGCGAGTGGGCGATGTCGCCCTCCCAGCGCCAGTCGCCGGTGCGGAGCTCGCTGTTGAGCCCCAGCGACAACAGCCGGTCCTTGCTGCCGTAGACATGGTTGCGCACGTCCGCCTTGTAGTTGCTGAGCGTGCCGGCGCTGGCCACGCCATCGACGATGGTGGCGTTGGTCAGCGCGCCGTTGGGATCGTAGGGACCGGTGCCGAAGGCGATGGCGCCTTCGATGCCGGTCTTCTTGGTGGTCTCGTTGCCGCGCGACCAGAACAGGTCGGCCGTGGTCTTGAAGTCGGCGTTGGGCTTGAACTGCAGGGTCACGAACGCGCCGTCGCGTTCGGTCTTGCGCTTGGAGGTCTCGGCGAGGAAGCCGCCGGGCACGGTGACCTGCTGGCCCTGGTAGTCCACCTGGGGCGCGTATCCACCCCAATTGTCGAACTTGAGCTCGCCGCCGTTGTCCTCGCGCAGCGAGCTCAGGCCCAACGCCAGGCCGATGCGGCGGTCGGAGAACTGGTCGACGTAGACCAGACCGGCCCGGTGGCCGTCGCCGGCCTCGGTGCCCGAGCCCACCCCGATGCGTTCCTTGCGGCCACTGATGGCGACGCTGCGCTTGCCGTAGTCCAGCGGCCGGATGGTACGCAGGTCGATGGTCGAGGCCAGGCCCTGGCCGATCAGGCTGGGATCGGGCGTCTTGTAGACCAGCAGGCTGCTGGTGAGCTCTGCCGGGAAGAGGTCGAATTCGGGGCTGCGCGCGTCGCTGGTCGAGGCCTGCTCGCGACCGTTGAGCAGCGAACCGTTGAAGGACGGCGACATGCCGCGCACGCTGACGCCGCTGGCCTTGCCGCTGACCTTGTCGCGCTGCGTGGCCACGCCGCTGACGCGGCCCAGCGATTCCGCGACGGTGACGTCGGGCAGCTTGCCGATGTCCTCGGAGGACACCGCCTCGACGATCGAGCTGGCGTTGCGCTTGACCGCGATCGAGTCCTCCACGCTGCGGCGGATGCCGGTCACGACGACGGTCTCGAGCGCGGCGTCGGAGTCCTTCTTCGCTTCGTTCGGTTTGGCGCCGGGGTTCGCGGTCGATCGCGGCGCGGAGGCGGCAGCCTCGGGCGGTGCGGCGCTCTGGGCGTGGGCGGCGGATGCGCCCACCATCAGCAGGGCGCAGGCCTGCGCCACGGGCAGGCGTCGCAGCGCCTGGGTGAGCGCTCGGGGCGCTCTCGAAGAAAGAACGGGGACCATGGGTTTGCCTCGCGATGTTTTAGTGTTCGAAGTCCTGCGCCGCGCTGTCCTTGGTCGAGGGCATGGCGATGCGAACTGGCGCCATGGTCTGGAGCCCGCCAGTCACCGTCAATGCGGATCGAACGCCGCTGAAGCTCCCATGAAGCTTCGTGTGCCGGGCCCGATCGCGCCTGAAGGAAATCTGAAGATAACGGGTTCAATCCCGATGGGTGCCCGGCATTGCCCCCGATAGACTGGCCCGCGTGAAGATCTATCTGATTGAAGACGACCTGAGCATCGGCCGCGCGCTGCTCACCGCGTTCCGCGACGAGGGCCACGAGGTGGTGTGGGTGCGCATGGCCGCCGAGGCCGTGGAGCGGCTGCGGCTGGAGGACTTCGACGCGGTGCTGCTGGATCTCGGGCTGCCCGACGGCGATGGCAACGAGGTGCTGACGCAGATCCGCGCCGCGGGGCTCACCGTGCCGGTGCTGATCATCACGGCGCGCGATGGGCTGCAGGACCGCCTGCGCGGCTTCGATCGTGGCGCGGACGACTACCTGATCAAGCCCTTCGAGATCCCCGAGCTGCTGGTGCGGCTGCGCGCGATCCTGCGCCGCAGCGGCGCATCGCCGGACGCCGATGCGCTGTGGCATTGCGGCGCGCTGAGCATCGAGGAGCGCCGCATGCGCGTCACCATCGGCGACGCGCCGGTGGCGCTGAGCAAGACGGAATTCGCGCTGCTGCTGACGCTGGTGAAGCAGTCCGACCGCGTGCTCACGCGCGCCGAGCTGGAGCGCCGCGTGCTGCCCTTCAGCGACGGCGCGACGCTGGACGTGCACATCTCCAACCTGCGCAAGAAGATCGGCGACCGCTACATCCGCACGGTGCGCGGCGTGGGCTACATGCTGCAGCGCGAGAACGGCTGACATGGCCTCCTCCAAGACGATCAACGCGAACAAGGCGTTCAACGCGTCCAGGACGTCCAGGGCGACCGAGGCGTCCAAACCGGCCAATCCCTCGTCGCTGTTCCGCCGCCTGCTGCTGGGCTTCAGTGCGGTGATCCTGCTGGTGTTCGTGGCGGGCTTCGTCTACGTGGTGCTGGAAGCGCGCGCGACGCAGCGCTTCCGCACCGACGCCGAGAACCGCGCCCATACGCACGAGCTGCTGCTGATGGTCTCGCCGTTGGCGGACTCGCCCGATCGCCTGCGCGCGGCGGCGGTCTCCGCCGAAGCGGTGCGGGTGGAGATGTTCCGCGAGCTGGACTATCGCTCCCACGTGCGCGTGCGCATCTGGCGCGGTGACGCGCTGCTCTACAACTCCATGCCCGACCTGCCGGACGCGCTGCCGCTGCCGGATTCGCCGCAGGCGCGACAGGTCAACGGCTGGGTGCGCGCGGTCGAGCGCGACGCGGCCACGGGGCTGGTCGTCGAGCGCAGCCACGAGGTCGACGACCGCTGGATGTTCACCTATTCGGGCGTGAGCTTCCTGCTGCGCTCGACCATCTTCAGCCTGCCGCTGCTGATGCTGCCGGCGTGGCTCATCGTGGGCATCGGCCTGAGGCCGCTGCGGCGCTTCGCCCGCGACATCGAGCATCGCTCGGACCAGGACCTGACGCCGCTGCCGCCGTCCGACTACCGCGAGCTGTCGCCGCTGGTGGAATCGCTGAACAGCCTGATGGCGCGGCTGCGCAAACGCATCGAGCATGAGCACGAGTTCCTCACCGACGCGGCGCATGAGCTCAAGACGCCGCTCGCCGCGATCCAGCTGAACGCGCACCTGCTGCAGACCCGAAGCGCCGACGCGGATCCCCAGCGGCACGCCGAGGTCAGCGAGGGCCTGCGCATCGGCCTGGCACGGGCGACGCATCTCGTGAACCAGCTGCTGGCGCTGGAACGCGCGCGCGCCGAGCCCGGCGCGGAACGGCCGCCCGCGCTGTCGATCGCGACGCTGGTGCGCGAGCGGCTGGCCGCGGCGGTGCCGCTCGCGCTGCAGCGCGGCATCGACATCGACTTCCATGCCGACGACGAGTGCGTGCGGCCGGTGCATCAGGAGAGCCTGTTCGCGCTGGTCGACAACCTCGTGGGCAACGCGATCAAGTACTCGCCGTCCGGCGGGCGCATCGAGGTGCGCCTGCATCGGGAGACCGATGGCTGCCGCCTGACCGTGCTCGACGAGGGCCCCGGCATCCCGCCGGCGCTGCGGCAACGCGTGTTCGAGCGCTTCTACCGGCTGCCCGGCCAGGAGCAGCCCGGCAGCGGATTGGGGCTGGCGATCGCCGAGCGCGCCGCGCATCGCAACGACGCACGCATCGAGCTGGCCCCGGGACCGGACGGCGGCGGCCTGAATGCGACGGTGCATTTCGGCGGCGCGTTCGAGGCGACGCCGGCCATGGACGGCGTCTGAAGGACGGCGCCTGAATGACGACGCCGGAAGGATGCGCTTGAAAGACGGCGTGACCCAGAGGAGATTCGGATGAGCGAAGCAGGCATCGAGGAGATCGTCATCGTCGGCGGCGGGACGGCGGGCTGGATGACGGCCGCCGCCTTGTCGAAGGTGCTGCGCGGGCGCAAGCGCATCGTGCTCGTGGAGTCCGAAGAGATCGGCACGGTCGGTGTCGGCGAGGCGACGATCCCGATGATCCAGCGCTTCAACCAGGTGTTGGAGATCGACGAGGACGAGTTCCTGCGCGAGACGCAGGCCACGTTCAAGCTGGGCATCGAGTTCGTCGGCTGGGGCGCGTCCGGCGAGCGCTACATCCACGGCTTCGGCCGCATCGGCCAGGATCTGCTGACCGCGCCGTTCGACCAGTACTGGCAGCGCCTGCACGCCATCGGCCAGGCGGCGGATCTCGGCGAGTATTCGATCGCGCGCGTGGCGGCGCTGCGCAACAAGTTCATGCGCCCGCGCACGGACATGCCGCAGTCGCCGTTGTCCGAGATCGCCTACGCCTTCCACTTCGACGCCAGCCTCTACGCGCGCTACCTGCGCCGTTATGCGGAGGCGCGCGGTGTCGTGCGCCTGGAAGGGAAGGTCGCCGAGGTGCGTCACCACGAGGACGGGGGCGCGCGTGGCGGCCACGTGCGTTCGCTGGTGCTGTCGGACGGACGCCGGGTCGACGGCGAGCTGTTCATCGACTGTTCCGGCTTCCGCGGGCTGCTGATCGGAGAGACGCTGAAGGTCGGCTACGAGGACTGGACGCACTGGCTGCCCTGCGACCGGGCCGTGGCGGTGCCCAGCGCGGCGACCATGCCGCGCACGCCGTACACGCGGGCGACGGCGCGTCGCGCGGGCTGGCAGTGGCGCATCCCTCTGCAGCATCGCACCGGGAATGGCCATGTCTTCTGCTCGCGCCACATCAGCGAGGACGAGGCCACGGCCGAGTTGATGGCCAACCTCGACGGCGAGGCGCTGGCCGACCCGCGCGCGCTGCGTTTCACGACGGGCATGCGGGAGCGAGCCTGGGACCGCAACGTCGTCGCCATCGGGCTGTCCAGCGGTTTCCTGGAGCCGCTGGAGTCCACCAGCATCCACATGATCCAGAGCGGTATCTCGCGGCTGCTCAGCTTCTTCCCGGACCGCAGCTTCGCGCAGGTGGACATCGACGAGTTCAACCGGCAGGGCCGCTTCGAATACGAGCGCGTCCGGGATTTCATCGTGCTGCACTACCACCTGAACCGCCGCCAGGAACCGCTGTGGCGCGCCTGCCGCGAGATGGACGTGCCGGCCACGCTCGAGGCCAAGATGGCGCTGTACCGCAGCCGCGGCCGCCTCGTGCGGGAGAACAACGAGCTCTTCGCCGAGGTCGCGTGGCTGCAGGTGATGCACGGCCAGGGGCTGCGGGCGCAAGGACACCATCCGCTGGTGGACCTGCTGGACGAGCGCGAGGTGAAGGACTACCTCGACAGCGTGCGCGCCGTGATCGCGCAGTGCGTGGACGTGATGCCCACGCACGACGAGTTCCTCGCGCGCTGCGCATCGGGGAATCTCCCGAGGTCGGGTGACAGGACGTAGCCTGGTCCGTGGCTGAGGGCCGCCACATCGTCCGTCGTCATCGGCAATCCATCGGCAATGCACCAGCAACGCATCGGCGCGCCGTCAGCGATGCGACAGCAATTCGCCTGGGATCTATAGCCGATCTATAGGTCGCCTGAAGCGATCACGAAGCTTGGCTCCGCGAGTCCCCGCGATGGACCTTGGCATCGTCCGCATGGCGCCGTGCGCTCCATAGACTGGCCGCGCCCCGCATCAGACGGGACGCTCAGACCATCATGGAGACCACCCGATGAAGAACCCTCACGCGGTCCGCCGCCTGATCTGCTCCCTCCCGCTGTGGCTGCTCGCGGCCACGGCCAGCGCGGCCACGCTGCAAGCTGAAAGCGCTTCGCTCAGCGGAGGCGTCGCTCCGGCGAGCGACCACACCGGCTACACCGGCAGCGGCTTTGCCGGCGGCTTCATCGACGGCAACAAGGGCGCGGCGCAGGTCGCCTTCACCGTGAGCGCCGCGCAGGCCGGCAACTACGCGCTGAAGCTGCGCTACGCCAACGGTACCGGCTCGGCCAAGACCTTGACGCTCTACGTCGACGGTGTCGCGAAGGGGCAGGTCAACCTGACGTCGAGCGCGTCGTGGAATGACTGGCTGGTGCAGTCGACCACCGTCGCGTTGACGGCGGGCAACCACGCCGTCGCCTATCGCTTCACGACGGCGGACAGCGGCAACGTCAACCTCGATGCGCTGGACGTCGATGCCGTCGCGGTCACGCCCGGCGGAGGCCTCGAAGCGGAGAACGCGTCGCTGAGCGGCGGCGCGATCGCGGCGTCGGATCATCTGGGATTCCTGGGCAGCGGCTTCGTGGGCGGCTTCACGGACACCAACAAGGGCAATGCGCAGGTGGCGTTCAGCGTCACCGCAGCGCAGGCGAGCACGCATGCGCTCACGTTGCGATACGCCAACGGGACCGGCGCCTCGAAGTCACTGACCGTCTTCGTCGACGGGACAGCCGCGGGTCAGGTCTTGCTGCCGGCCACCGCCAATTGGGATTCGTGGGGCACGCAGACGACGAACGTGACGCTGACCGCGGGGGCGCACAGCGTGGCGTATCGCTTCACCGCGGCGGACAGCGGCAACGTCAATGTCGATGCGCTCAGCGTCGCCGCCGTCACGGGCGGTGGCGACGGTGGGGCCGGCAACCCGTCGGTCACGCCCGCGGAGGCGGAGACCTGGTTCCTGTCCGGCGGCGCGTCGGTGAGCACGGCCGCCATCGGTTTCAATGGCAGCGGCTATGCGGCCGGATTCAGCAATGCCGGTGCGCGGGCCATCCGCACGGTGTTCATGAACGCTGATGGATCCGCCAACGCGACGCTGCGTTATCGCAACACGAGCGGCGCTGCGGTGGGCTTGGATCTGGTCGTCAACGCGGCCAAGGTCGGCACGGTGAGCCTGCCCGCCAGCACCGGCTGGAACACGCTCAGCGTGCCGCTGACGCTGCGGACCGGCCACAACACCGTGGGTCTGCGGCGCGCGTCAGCCGGCGCGGATGTGGGCATCGACAGCCTGAGCGTGCCCGGGGAACTGACGCAGGCGGCTCGCGGCGCGACGGTGCGGACCACCTTGCAGGAAGCCGAGACGGCGTCGACCAACGCCACCATCCTGGCGCCCAGTCGCACGCCGTTCACCGTGCAGTCCGAAGCCAGCGGGCGCAGCCTGGTGCGCCTGTCCGGCACCGGTCAGCAGGTCAGCTTCACGCTGGCGCAGCCGACCAACTCGCTGGTGCTGCGTTATTCGATCCCCGATGCGCCTGGCGGCGGCGGGCAGTCGGCCACGCTGGCGCTGTATGCCAACGGGACCAAAGTCCGCGACATCGCGTTGACCTCGACCTACGCCTGGGTCTACGGCGCCTATCCGTTCCGCGGGGTACCGGCCGACGGCACGCCCCGTCACTTCTTCGACGAGGTGCGCGTGGCGCTGCCGAGCTATCCCGCGGGCACCGTGTTCAAGCTGCAGAAGGACAGTGGCAACACCGCGGCGTACTACGACGTCGACTTCATCGAGACCGAGGTGGTGCCCCCGCCTACGCCGCGCCAGCCGGCGCGTTCTCCATCGCCAGCTATGGCGCGAGGTCGGACGGCTCGGACGCCACCTCGGCCTTCGTGCAGGCGATCGCCGCCGCGCAGCCCAGCGGCGGTGTCGTGTGGATCCCGGCGGGCAGCTTCCGGCTGACGTCCCGCATCAACGTGGCGGGCGTGACCCTCCGCGGCGCGGGGCCGTGGTACTCGACGGTGGAGCTCGGCAACGACGGCCGCGGCGGCTTCTACGGCACCGGCAGCAACGTGACGATGGCCGACTTCCTGATGCTGGGCAAGGTGACGCTGCGTGATCCGGATGGCCAGGTGCTCACCGACGCGCCGCTGGAAGGCAACTTCGGCACCGGCTCGCTGTTCCAGAACCTCTGGTTCGAGCACACCAAGGTCGGCATGTGGATCGACTCCGGCACCAACGGCCTCTACGCCACCGGCCTGCGCATCCGCAACACCTTCGCGGACGGCGTCAACATCCACGCGAACGTCCAGAACACGTGGATGGACCAGAGCGTGGTGCGCAACACCGGCGACGACGCGCTGGCGATGTTCTCCGAGGGCGCCGCGGTGACCAACAGCGCCTATCTGCGCAACACCGTGCAGTCGCCGGTGCTGGCCAACGGCATCGGCATTTACGGCGGCAACGGCAACCGCGCGGACTACAACGTCATCCAGGACACGGCGGTCGGCTCGGCGGGTATCGCGATCAGCACGCGCTTCAATCCGGTGACCTTCAGCGGGACGACGTCCGTGCGCGGCAACACGCTGGTCCGCACAGGCGGCTTCGAGCCCAACTGGAACGACCAGTTCGGTGCCTTGTGGCTGTTCGCGGAGACCTCGGACATCGCCGCGCCGGTGGTGGTGCGCGACCTGCTGATCCAGGACAGCACCTACCAGGGCGTCTACATCAGCGGCCCGCGGCGCGTGCTGGGCGCGCAGTTCGACGGGGTGAGCATCGTCGGCGCGGGGACCTGGGGGCTGCAGTTCCGCAGCGGCGGCAGCGCGACGCTGTCCAACGTGACGGTCAGCGGCGCGGCGCAGGGCGGGCTGAACAACCCGGGCGGCATGACGCTGACGCTGGGGGCGGGGAACAGCGGGTTCTGAGGTCGGCGCGACAGTGCGCCGCGAGAAGGGTTGCGCTCCGTTGGAAGGGCGGCCCGCAAAATGAAAAGCCGCAAGGAGCAGGACTCCTTGCGGCTTTCGTGTTGGGTGGTCGGGGCGGCGGGATTCGAACTCGCGACCCTCTGCTCCCAAAGCAGATGCGCTACCAGGCTGCGCTACGCCCCGACTGAGCCTCGCATTCTAGCCTGGAATTTCGACGATCTTTCCGGATCTGGAAATTGAGTCTTTCGTGGGCCACGCATTCCCTCCCGCGACGCCGCGCGGGACGATGCGGCATGAACAAGCTGCAAGCGATGGAGGTGTTCGTCCAGGTGGTCGATGCGGGCGTCTTCACCCGCGCCGCGGACCACATGAAGCTGCCCAAGGCGACGGTGTCCACGCTCATCCAGTCGCTGGAATCGGCGCTGTCGATCCAGCTGCTGCACCGGACGACCCGCCGGGTCAGCGTGACCGCCGAAGGCGCGGTGTACTACGAGCATTGCCTGCGCATCCTCGCGGACGTGCGCGACGCCGAGGAGGCCCTGACCCGCACGCGCCGCAGCCCCTCGGGACGCCTGCGCATCGATGCGCCCACCGGGCTGGCCAGCGAGGTGATCATCCCCGCGCTGCCGGCGTTCCATGCGCGTTATCCGGACATCTGGCTGGAGCTGGGCTGCAGCGATCGCTCCATCGATCTGATCGAGGAGGGTGTGGACTGCGCCGTGCGCGCCGGGGACCTCGACGACTCCAGCCTGATCGCCCGCCGCATCGGCCTGATGCGGTACATGACCTGCGCCTCGCCGGCCTACCTCGAACGTCATGGACGTCCCAAGCATCCCGACGAGCTGGTCCACCACCAGTGCGTGAACTATTTCGGCGCGCGCTCCGGCCGGGTGTTCGACTGGGACTTCACGCGCGGCGGCGAGCGCCTCCAGGTCTCGCTGCCCGGTGTCATCGCGCTGAACGACAGCGGTGCCTACACGGCGGCGGGGCTGGCCGGGCTGGGGATCGTGCAGATGGCGGATTTCCTGATGGCGCCGCTGGTCGCGCAGGGACGCTTCGTCCCGATCCTCGAGGAATGGGTCAGCGATCCGCTGCCCATCCATGTGGTGTACCCGCAGAACCGGCATCTGTCGGCCAAGGTGCGCGTGTTCGTCGAATGGATCGCCGAACTGCTCGCCGGACACCCGCTGATGCATTGACGCCGGAGCCCCCATGTTTTTCCTGCACGACGGACACCGGATCCATTTCACCGACGACGGCGAGGGCGATGCCCTGCTGTTCCTCCACGGCCTGGGCGGCAATGCGCTCAACTGGACCTATCAGCGACAGCACTTCGCGTCCCGCCGCCGTGTGATCTGCCTCGCTCTGCCGGGGCACGGGAAGTCGGAAGGACAGGACGTCGCGTTCCTCGATTTCGGGCGGGTCGTCGAGGGACTGCTCGATCACCTGGGCATCGATCGAAGCGCCGTGTGCGGGCTCTCGAAAGGGGCTCGCGTCGGACTCCAACTTGCCGCGCAATCGCCCGACCGCGTGAGCGCGGTGATCGCCGTCAATGCGTTCCTGCATCTCTCGCCCTCGGACGAAGCCGCCCGCTTCGAGCTGTACGACCGGCTGCTGCAAGGCGACGAGGGAAAGGTCGCGTGGGCCACGCGACTGCTCACGCAGATGGCCATTGCGGCTGACAGCCGGATCCATCGAGGATTCATGCGCTCGCTGGCGACCCTGGACGGACCCTGGATCCGCGCGCTGTTCCAGCAGATCATGGACGCCGACCAGCGCGAGGAGGTCCGGACGGTCCGCAGTCCGACGCTGCTGATCCGCGGCGGCCGGGACGGGCTGGTGCCGGCGTATTGCCACGACGAGCTGCGGGCCCTGATCCCGGACTGCTCGTCCATCGTGCTCGAGGAATGCGGCCACCTGCCGTATCTCGAATCGCCGGACCGCTTCCACCTCGCGCTCGAGAACTTCCTCCCCCGGCGCAGTCCAGGCCGCGTCGCACCGGCTGAGGCGTCGACCATGGACCGCCTGCAAGCCATGAACGCCTTCGTGGCAGTGGCCGAAGAACAGAACTTCGCCGCCGCGGCGCGGCGGCTGGGCACCTCGCCGGCCACGATCTCCCGCGCCATCGCGGGTCTGGAGGAGCGGCTCGGCGTCAAGCTCGTGCTGCGGACGACCCGCAGCGTGCGGCTGACCGACGTCGGCCATCGCTATCTGGACGACGTCCGCCTCATCCTGACCAAGGTCAGCGAGGCGCATGAGTCGGCCTCCGGTCATCCGACCGACCTCCGCGGCCATCTGAACGTGACGGCGCCGGCGATGTTCGGCGTCTCGCATGTGATGCCCTGCATCGCGGCGTACCTCGCGCAATTCCCGGCGATGACGGTGTCCGGCTATTTCCTCGACCGGGTCGTCGACCTGGTCGAGGAGGGCATCGATGTCGCCGTGCGCATCGGCGGTGGGCCATTCGCGCAGGTACAGGCGCAGGTGCAGGCCATCCCCGTGGGCTCGATGCGGCGCGTCCTCTGCGCCTCGCCGGACTACCTCGCGGCGCGCGGCCGTCCGGCTCATCCGGCCGGATTGACCGAGCACTCGGTCATCGCGGCGCAGAACGTGTCGCCCGATCCGGACTGGACCTTCCGGACGGCGGCAGGGCCGCTGAGCGTGCGGGTGAATCCGACGCTCACGGTCACGAGCAATGACGCCGCGGTGGCCGCCGCGACGATGGGAGCGGGCATCACCCGGTTGTTCCACTATCAGGTCGCGTCGCAGGTGGCCGACGGCCATCTGGAGATCCTGCTCGCCGACCATGAGGAGGCGCCGTGGCCCATCCAGGTGGTCCACGGCGGCGCTGGCGGGACGTCGTCCAAGGTCCAGGCCTTCGTCGACCTGCTCGTGCGGCACCTGACGCCATCGGGTGCCGCTTGAGCCGGATGTCAGAGCTGCAAGGTCAGGACCTCGTCGGACGAGGCCCAGGACACGCAGGGGCAGAACGAATGCTGCCGCTGCGCTTCGGTGAGGCAGTTGTCCCGGTGGATCGGCCGTCCGCCGCTGTAGCTGGCGATGCATGCGCCGCATTCGCCGCGCTTGCAGTCGGACGGGATCCACGCGCCGGCGGCCTCCATCGCGTCGAGCAGCGTGGTGCCGGGCGCGACGTCGAGCTCGATCGCGGACTCCGACATCGCGACGCGGACGGTCCCGTCCGTCGCCGCCCAACTCGGACCGAAGCTCTCGAAATGGATCCGTCGCCGGTTCACGCCGCGCGCTTGCGCGGCCAGACGCAGCGCATCGATCAACGGCGCGGGGCCGCAGACGTACAGGTGCGTGTCGACCTGCTCCTGATGACGGGCGAGCAGGGCCTCGATGTCCAGGCGCCGCGCGCCGTCGCCGCGCGTGAAGTACAGCCGGGCCTGCGCCGCATGCTCCTGGGTCACCCGGTCGTGGAAGGCCATGTCGGCGGCGCTCCGGCTCGAGTAGTGCAGCTCGTACGACCCGCCGGACCGTTTCAGCCGCGCCGCGATGCCGAGCATCGGCGTGATGCCGATCCCGCCGGCGATGAGGACGTGATGCGCGCCCTGCGCTGCGATGATGAATTCGTTGACCGGCGCGGATACGTCCAGCGTGTCTCCGACGGACAGCCGGTCGTGCATGAACAGGGAGCCGCCGCGTCCGTGGTCCGAGCGCTTGACGGCGATCTCGTAGGACGAGCCGTCCGCGCCGTCGGAGATCAACGAATACTTCCGGAAGACGACGTCGTCGCCCAGCGGCAGGCGCACCTCGACATGGGCGCCGGGCTCGAAGCCCGGCAGCGGGGTGCCATCGACGCTGGCCAGCCGGATCGATCGGATGGACGGGGTGAGCGCTTCGGCATGGGTGACGCGCAGCAGCATGGATCAGACTCCGTGGGGAAGGAAAGGGGAGGCGTCGAGGAAGCGGGCATCGAGTCCGTCGGGAAGCCCGGTCTCGATCCAGCGTTCGATCGTGAATTCCCAGAACCGGCCAGTGCCGCCGGTGGATCCGTCAGGGTCCGGCTGGTCCCAGAACATCGCCACCGTGCCGTTCAGCTGCAGCATCCGGCGCTGCTCGTAGTCGGGGAAGACCAGGCCCGCCTGCGGATTCAGCAGGAAGTTGCCGAAGCTGTTGAACATGCTGTTCCCGTTGTAGTCGGGGATCCGCAGCACGTTGCCGGGGAGGACCTGCACGAATCCCGGCGGCCCGCCGCGATGCGAGCAGTCGGCGCCGTGCGTCTCGTGGACGGAGGCGAGGAAGAAGGTGTCCGCCCGCGCGATCAAGTCGATCTGCGCGTCGCCGATGTCGCTGCCTTGCCGCATCGCCGACGGCATCGGCTGGTGGCCGGGATCGGGCAGCGCGATCGTGCGGCGCTGGATGTAGCGCGGACAGATCGGCACCGACTCCGTCACGTCGACGACCAGCCGATCGCCCTGCAGATGGGCGTCGCCGTTGACCTTCAGGCGCTTGCGCGTCTGCAGGTCCAGCAGCAGGAAGCCGAGCCGGGCGTCGAGCCGGAGGTTCTCCCACAGCGGATCGTGCGGCTGTCTCGCGACCTTCGAGAGGTCGACGGTCAAGGTGGCGGCATCGTCGCCGGGCTCGAGAAATCCGGGCTCGCCGATCAGGATCGACGCCCAGACGCGGCCGTCAAGGTCGACGCTGCCGACATACAGCGTCTTCTGCTGACGCACGAACGGCAACGCGCCGCGCACGATGGTCGGACCCACGGTCGCCCCGTTCCTGGCGGCGATGTCGGATTCGTTGGCCTTGCGCTGGGCGATCAGTTCGCCTTCATGGAATCGGGCGGCGGTCATGGGGTGCTCCTCGATGAGATCGACGGGAGGCACGCCGCCGGGCGGCGCGCCAGGGAATCGGAGGTCCACGCGTGGACGACATCCATCTGATGACGGTGTTCGTCACCGTCTGCGACGGGTTGAGCTTCGCGGGCGCGGCCCGGACGCTGGACCTGTCCGCCGCCGCCGTGACGCGGGCGATCCAGACGCTGGAGCGCCGTCGCGGCGTGGCGCTGCTCGTGCGGCACACGCGACGCGTGACGCTGAGCGAGGCCGGCCGGCGCTACCTGGAGGACGCGCGCACCATCCTCCGCCTGATCGCCGAGGCGGAAGCCGGGGCCTCGGACGCGAACGTGGTGACCCGGGGCCACCTGCGCGTGACGGCACCGGTCGTCTTCGGGCGACTGTTCGTGGTGCCCGGCATCGCGGACTACCTGCGGCGGTATCCCGAGATGACGGTGTCCGCCACCTTCGTGGACCGGACCGTCAACCTGATCGACGAGGGATTCGACCTCGCGATCCGCATCGGCCAGCTGCCGGACTCCGGCATGAAGGCCCTCAAGGTCGGCGAAGTGGGACGGACCGCCTGCGCGTCCGCCGACTACCTGTCCCGTCACGGTGTTCCTCGACATCCCACGGACCTCCACCAGCACCGGACCCTCGCGATCGACGTCTCGGCCCAGCAACTGGTCTGGAAATTCGGATCACGGCAGTCGTCGATGACCGTCAAGCTCAAGCCCGGCTGCGGCTTCACCGGCAGCGATGCGGCGATCGCCGCGGCCGAGCTCGGCCTGGGCATCGTGTACCTGCCGACCTATCAGTTGAAGGAGAAGATGGCGAGCGGCGCGCTCACGCCGGTGCTGACGGCCTTCGCCAGCGACACCGTGCCCATCCATCTGCTCCATCGGGAAACCCGGTTCGGCTCATCCAGGGTCCGCCACTTCATCGAACTGCTGGCGGAGCGACTGCGCGCGGAGCGGCTGTCGGGCTGAGCGGATGACCATCCCGACCGGGTAACGACCGGGTAACGACCGGGTCGGACCGATCAGAAGGTCAGGACCGTGTAGCCGTCGGCGATCAGCTCGCCGATGCTCGGCAGACCGGACGTGCCGGGCACCTGGTTGACGGAGATCAGGTCGAAGCCGTTCTTGATCGCCGCGTCGCGCGCGCCGAACACGTCCGCGCAGCCGCAGGACACGCCGGCGACCTTGTCCTCGACGGCGGCGAACAGGCCGTGCACCGGATGGTCCGGCTGCTTCACGACGCCGGCCCAGCGGGTGCCGGTGCCCTGGAAGTAGATCGCGACGTCCGTCTTGCGCTGCTTGAAGTCGTAGGCGGTGGCCAGGCCGTTGAACAGGCGGCCCAGGGCTTCTTCCCCGCCATTGGCGTCCGAGAAGATGAAGATGGCGACTTTCATGGGAGTTCCTTGGAGTGATGACCGGAATCGACAGTCGAATGAGTTGCAACTGACGAACGGAATCGTAGGGAAGACGCCCATTTGCGGAAACGCCGTGGCCTGCAAGTCATCGTTGCAGATCGCGTGATGGTCGTTTGTCCAGGAAGTCCTTGGACAGGGGCTCGTCAGGGACTCATTGTTCAGCCGGTTGAATGATCAATTCGCTCCGCGGCCATTGGTGGCGCGCATTGCCATTCATAGACTGCTCGTCACGTGATCTCCATTCATTCACCTGACGATTCATTCAGCCATGAAACTCTATTTCTCTCCCGGCTCCTGTGCCTTGGCTTCCCAGATCGCATTGCGGGAGGCCGGACAGGACGTCGAATTGATCAAGGTCGATTTCGCCACCAAGACGACGGTCGACGGCGACTATTTCCAGGTCAGCGCGAAGGGGCTGATTCCCGCATTGAGGCTGGATGACGGCGAGGTCCTCACGGAAGGCGCCGTCATCCTGCAATGGATCGCGGACCAGCATCCGCAGTTCAGGCTGCTGCCCGCGTTCGGGACCCGGGAGCGCTATCGCGCCATGCAATGGCTCAACTACATCGCGACCGACCTGCACAAGGGCATGGCGGTGATGTTCTCGCCGTTCGTGGACGCGGCGTCGAAGACCCGGTTCGCCGAAGGCAACCTGGCCAGCCGGTTCGACTACATCGAGCAGCACCTGTCCGGCAGCGACTACGTGCTGGGCGCCGAGTTCTCCGTCGTCGACGCCTACCTGTACAACGTGCTGCGCTGGCCGGTGCGCGTGAACATCGACATGTCGACCTACCCGTCGATCAAGCGGTTCATGGACCGCATGGCGCAGCGTCCGGCGGTCCGCGCCGCCCTGAAGGCGGAGGGGCTGCCCGTCCGGTAGGTCCCGGCGCCACGCGCGACGTCACGCGCGACGTCATGCAACCTTGAGGATGATCTTGCCCTGGATCCCGCCGCGTGCCGCGCGCTCATGGGCCTGCCGTGCGTCCGCCAGCGCGAACGTGCTGTCGATGGCGACCCGCAGCTGGCCCTCGGCGAGGAGCCGGCTCAACGCCTCCAGTTGCGAGCCGCTCGATCGCACCTGAGTCGATGACACGGTGATCCCGAGTCTCGCTGCTTCATCGGCTCCATCGAAACCCAGCGGATACACCGGGAAGAGGGCGCCGCCCCGCTTGAGCGTGCGCAGGAACCTTGCCGTCGTCGGCCCGCCGAGGGTGTCCAGGACCAGGTCGAGATCGCGCGCGACGGTCTCCGGCGGCGTGACCGTGTAGTCGATGAAACGGTCGGCGCCCAGGTCGCGCACGAACTGCTCGTGCCTGCCGGAGGCCACGGCGATGACCTCCGCGCCGGCCCGTTTCGCCAACTGGACGGCGAGGTGACCCACGCCGCCGCCCGCGCCATTGACCAGGACCCGCTGGCCGGAGAGCGGCACGGGCCGGTGGGACGCAGGCTGGAAGGGGTTGGGCTCGTCATGGCCCAGCTCGATGAGGAACTGCCAGGCCGTCAGGCCGGCCATCGCCGCGCCGGCCGCGTGCGCGTGATCGACCGCGGCGGGCTTGCGCGCCAGATCCGTCACCGGCGCGGCCACGTACTCGGCATACGCGGCGCTCTCGCCAAAGCTGGGGAACTTCACCAAGCCGAGCACCTCGTCGCCGACAGCCAGCGCCGTGACGTCCGCCGCCACCGCCACCACGACGCCTGACACGTCCGAGCCCGGGATGACCGGCAGGTCGACCGGTGGGCGCCAGTCCGCGGGGAGGCTCCGGTAGCCGTCGCGCAGGTACCAGTCGGGCGGATTGATCGCCACCGCACGGACGCGGACCAGCACCTCGCCGGGCTTGAGCGTCGGCATCGGTACGTCTTCGTAGCGGAGCACCTCCGGACCACCGAATGCGTGGATCCGGACGGCCTTCATCGTGTCTTGCGTCATCACTGCTTCCTTCTTGAATGGGGAGGGACGACACCGCTGGGGTGTCCCGAAGTCGCAGTGTGAATATTCGCCGCCGGTTTGATAATCCGTGCACCGATCACTTGTTAAGTGCCATGACGGAACAAATCACCCTGGAGCGCCTGACCGGCATCGTCGCGTTCGCGCGGGCCGCCTCTCATGGCAGCTTCACCGCGGCGGCGCAGTCGCTGTCCGTCTCGCCGTCCGCGGTGAGCAAGACGATCCAGCGGCTGGAGCAGCAGCTCGGCCTGCGCCTGTTCACCCGCACGACCCGCTCGCTGGTGCTGACGCCGGAGGGGCGGGATCTGCATCAGCGCGCGCTCGAGCTGCTGCGCGCGGCGGACGACGTGGTGCAGTCGGCGGTCGCGGCCAGGGCCGAGCCCTCCGGCACCTTGAAGATCGCCGCGCCGCTGCCGATCGGCACGCGTCTGCTGGCGCCGGCGCTCCCGGAGTTCCGTCGACGCCATCCGAAGCTCAACATCGACCTGCGCCTCGGCGACCGCTACGTCAATCTGGTCGAGGAGGGCGTGGACGTCGCCATCCGCATCGGCAGCCAGCCGGACTCCACCTTGATCTCGCGCGGCCTGTCGCCGGTCCGGTTGAGCGCGTTCGCCTCGCCGGGGTATCTGGCCGCGCGGGGCGCGCCGCGCCGGCCCGAGGACCTGCGCGATCACGACTGCGTGAACTTCCGCTACCAGACCACGGGCCAGACGCTGGTCTGGCAGTTCAAGGTCGGACAGCGCGTCGTCGAATTCACCCCCGAGGCGGCCATCGTGCTGGATGTCAGCGATGCGGTGGTGGAGGTGCTGGCCGCCGGCGGCGGCGTCGGCATGGCGGCCTCATGGATCGCGGCGCCCTACGTGGAGCGCGGCCTGCTGGTGCCGGTCCTGAGCGAATGCGCGGTGGAGCGTTCGACGATCACCGCCGTCTGGCCGGAGAGCCGGCGGGCGAATCCCGGCGTGAAGGCCTTCGTCGCCTTCCTGGAGGAGGTGTTCCCGACACCGTCCCCCTGGGATGCCGTGATCGCCGACTGGCCGGCCTCAGTCTGACAGCTTCTGCGCGAACTGCCAGCCCAGTTCCGCCATCGGCTTCGCGCCGGCGCCGGCCTCGCGGGCCTGCTGGCTGGACGCGGTGCCGTCCTCGACGCGCTTGGCGATGCCCTGCAGGATCGCGCAGATGCGGAACAGGTTGTAGGCGAGGTAGAAGTTCCAGTCTTTCATCACCGTCGCCGCGTCGCCGCGACCGGTGCGTTCGCAGTAGCGGCGCACGTAGTCGAGTTCGCTGGGGATGCCCAGCGGGGCCAGGTCCACGCCGCCGAGGCCACGCGCCGCGCCGCTCTTGCGGATGTGCCACGACATGCAGTGGTAGCTGAAGTCCGCCAGCGGATGGCCCAGCGTCGACAGCTCCCAGTCCAGCACCGCCAGCACACGCGGCTCGGTCGGGTGGAAGACGAGGTTGTCCAGCCGGTAGTCGCCGTGCACGATGGCGACCTCGCGCTCGTCGCGCGCCGAGTCGGGGATGTGCGCCGGCAGCCACTCGATCAGGCGGTCCATCGCCTCGTTCGGGCCGGTGATCGTCGCCTGGTACTGCTTGCTCCAGCGGCCGATCTGGCGCTCGAAGTAGTTGCCCGGCTTGCCGTAGCCCGCCAGCCCCAGCGCGCGGAAGTCCACGCGGTGCAGTGCGGCGATGACGCGGTTCATCTCCTCGTAGATCGCCGTGCGTTCCTCGTTGGACGCACCGGGCAGCGTCTGGTCCCACAAGACCCGACCCTGGATGAACTCCATGACGTAGAAGGCGCGGCCGACGACGGATTCGTCCTCGCACAGCGCGAGCATCCGCGGGACCGGCACGTCGGTGTTGCTGAGCGCCCGCATCACGGTGAACTCGCGCTCGATCGCGTGCGCCGACGGCAGCAGCTTGGCCACCGGCGCCGGCTTGGCGCGCATCACGTAGGTCGCGCCCGGCGTGATCAGCTTGTAGGTGGGATTGGACTGGCCGCCCTTGAACTGCTCGATCGTCAGCGGGCCGGCGAAGCCCTCGATCTCGCGCGCCAGCCAGGCGGCGAGCGCCTCGGCGTCCATCGTCTGCGACGGGGCGCGGGTGCCGGTGAAAGCATCGTCCACAAGGTCTCCTGGAGTTGTCGTGATTCGTGATCGACGCGTCCCCGGAGCCCGCCGCCCTGCGCAGGCGGCGACGATCCCGGGACGCTCAGCGGTTGGCGATGGCCAACAGCTTTTCCTTGCTCAGCACCACCAGCCGGGTCGGCTCGACGCGCACCGCGCCTTCGCGCTCGAAGCCCTTGAGCTCCTGGTTCACGCGTTGCCGCGAGGCGCCCAGCAACTGCGCCAGGTCTTCCTGCGCCAGCTGCAGGCCGATGCGGACCTCCTCGCCTTGCGACACGCCGTAGCTGCGCGCCAGCAGCAGGATCTGCTTGGCCAGGCGCGAAGCCAGGGGCCGGGTGTTGAGGTCCTCGACCTGGTCGAACATCAGCCGCAGCCGCCGGCAGTTCAGCCGCAGCAGCGCCTCGTAGAGCTCGGTGTGGCGTTGCAGCAGGTCGCGGAAGTCGGGCTTGCGGATCACCAGCAGCGTGGTCTCCCCGTGCGCGCTGGCATCGTGCGTGCGCGGCAGGCCGTCGAAGAGGGCGATGTCGCCGAACCAGATGCCCGGCTCGACATAGGTCAGCGTGACCTGCTTGCCCGACAGCGAGACCGAACTCACCCGCACCGCGCCCTTGGCCACGCCGATCCATTCCTCGGCGGGTTCGCCGCGCACCGACATCAGCGCGCCGTCGGACAGGCGTCTCACGGTGGCGCGCGCCAGGATGTCGCTGCGCAGCGGCAGTGACAGTTTGGAAAACCACGGGCCTGTCTCGATGCTGTTGCGTTCGGAAATTGTAAGAACCGAGCTGTTCATGCTTTGTCGCTGGCGTGACAGGCCAGCCGTCTCCTGAATTGTGGGGAGAGGCCGTGTGCGTGGCGGCGTCTTCCGGGTGATTTCTGGCCTATTGTGAGGGACCCACGCCATGCCCGCGGGGGCCGCGACGATGCGCGCATGATGCGTGGGCGATGCGCATCCGGGGGGAAGGAAGGGCGCTTTTCCGGGTTTGTCCCTGTAAGCGTCGTGCTAGAGTGAAACGCACACCAACAGCAACAACAGCGGGAATGGATCGAGATCTTCACGACCCGCGCGGCGCACTGCCGCCGCCCAGCGTTCTCGTGCTTGCCATCCTCATGATGTCGACGCCGGCCTGGGGCCTCGGTGTCGGCCGCCCCCAGGCGGCATCGTCATTGGGTCAGCCGCTGAACCTGCTGTTCCCCATCCAGCTCAACCCCGGCGAGACCGTCACGCCCGAATGCGTGCGCGCGGAAGTCAACGCCGGCGAGAACACGCTGGCCGCGTCGGGCCTGCACTGGCAGGTCGAGGGCGACGGTTCGCGCGTCACCGGCGTGCGCTTGCGAAGCGCGCAGCGCATCGACGAGCCGATCGTGTCGGTGCAGCTCAGCGTCGGCTGTCCCGCGCGGCTGACGCGCCAGTACACCGCGTTCATCGATCCGCCCGGCCTGAACGGTGAACCGGTCGCCGATCCGGGGCCGCCTCCCGCGGTGACCGTGTCGCCGGCGTTGCAGGCACTGCAGGAGTCGCAGCCGCCGCGCCCGGCGGAGACGCCGAACAATCGATCCCCGGCGCCGCGCGCCGGCAACGACCTGGCGATCGCCGCCGCGGCCACGCCCGGCGCCGCCGATGGCAGCGCGGAGCGGCCGCGGCAACGGCAGCGCCGGGCGGTCGAGGCAAGCCCTGGCACCGACGGTGGCCGCTCCGGCGCGTCACGCGAGACGCGTCCGGCCCAGGGCCGGACCCCGACGCGCGAGGCCCGTGCGACGCGGGCCCCGACGCCGCGCCTGTCGCTGGAGCCGATGGAGGTGCTGCAGGCGCCCGCGCAGGCGCTGCTGGCGGCCGAGGCCGCCGCCAGTGCCGCGAGTGCCGCTGAAGATGCGCGTCAGCAGATGCTGGCGATGCAGAAGCAGCTGGCCGACATGCAGGCCGAGCAGAAGCGCACCCTGGCCGCGATGACCACGCTGCGGCAGGAACTCCAGGCTGCGCGCGAGCAGGCCGCGAACGGCGGCAGCGCCTCCTCGGTCTGGGTGCTGGGCCTGAGCCTGCTGAGCCTGGCGCTGGCCGCAAGCAGCCTGCTGCTGTGGCGCAGCAACCGCGTGCAGAAGCGCGAGGCCGGCCAGCATTGGCTGGGCGATTCCCGCCATGACGGGGAGGGCGCCGAGACGGTGCTGCCGCCCGTGCCGACCGGGCCGTCCCCGTTCACGCCCACCGATCCGCACAGCTCGCCGGCGCCGTTGATGTCCCACCTGTCGAGCGACGGTCCGGCGGCGTCCCTGGCCCCGTCGACGATCCCGATGCCGTTGAGCCTCAACGAGGAACCGACGCGCCCCGCGCCCCTGATGTCGGCCACGCCGCCCGCGCCGCCGGCACCCCGCATGCCGGCCCGCGCACCGACGACGGCCGCCGACGACGCGCTCGACGCCCTGGCCGCCCTCGATGCGCTGGAGCCGCTGAGCCTGCAGTTCGAACGCGGCGACACCCGTCCGGCGCCGCTGACCGCCGACCTCGGTGGTGGCGGCGTCACCGTGACCGTCGAGGAACTCATCGACCTCGAGCAGCAGGTCGATTTCTTCATGGTGCTGGGCCAGGACGATGCGGCGATCGAACTGCTGTCTTCCCGCCTGAACCATCGCGACGCGGCCAGCGGCCTGCCGTTCCTCAAGCTGATGGAGCTCTATCAGCGCCGCGGTGATCGGGAATCCTTCGATCGCATCGGGGCGCGTTTTACCGAGCAGTTCCATGCCCGGGCGCCGTCGTGGAGCGACGACCTGAACGAGGGCGACGCCCTGGAGACCCACGCGGAACTGATGGAGCGGCTCGAAGCCGCCTGGTCCGATCCCGAAGGCAGCATGAGCCTGCTGCAGGATCTGCTGTCCAACCATCAGGAATACAGCGGCGATCTGGGATTGCCGGCCTATCGCGACCTGCTGCTGCTGTACGCGGTGGCGCGCGATCGCGCCGAGCATGAGATCGACGGCAACTCGATCGACGTCGTGCTGCCGCTGGATGCGACCGCGCCCACGGATCAGATGGCGACCATGGTGTGGCAGTCGCCGGCACCGTCGCGGACGCCGCTCACGCAGTCGGTGGACCTGGATCTGTCGCTCGTCGAGGACGACGAGACATCGCGTACACCCAAAGGGCGGTGATCGTGATTGCGGGCGGTCAGGCGTCGGCCGTCAGGCCTGCGTGTGGCCAGGCGCGGGCACTCCACGAGGCAGGGGCATCGCGTCCGCGAACCCCCAGCCTCATTCCGGCCCCACAAGCACTCGCTGTTCGCGGGCCTGGGGAGTGCGAGTGACTCAGATCTTCTTCAGTCGCTCAAGCGCCAGATCCAGCGTCTCGTCCTTCTTCGCGAAGCAGAAGCGGATGACCTTGGCGTCGCTGCCACCGGTGTAGAACGCGGACAGCGGGATCGCCGCGACGCCGATCTCGCGCGTCAGCCACTGGCAGATCTCCATGTCGCCCATCGCGGCCTGCGCCGCAGGCAGCGCGCTGTAGTCGACGCACTGGAAGTAGCTGCCGGGGCAGGGCCTCAGCACGAAGGCCGAGCCCGCGAGCCCGGCGCGGAAACGGTCGCGCTTGCGCTGGTAGAAGTCGCTCAGGCCCAGGTAGGGCGCCGGATCGCGCATGTAGGCCGCGATGCCGTGCTGCATCGCCGAGTTCACGGTGAACACGTTGTACTGGTGGACCTTGCGGAACTCCGCCATCAACGGCGCGGGCGCGGTCACGTAGCCGACCTTCCAGCCGGTCACGTGATAGGTCTTGCCGAAGCTCGACACGACGAAGCTGCGCGCGGCCAGCTCGGGCAGCCGCGACACGCTCTGGTGCGTCTGGCCGTCGTAGACCATGTGCTCGTAGACCTCGTCGCTGATCACCAGCACCTCGGTGCCGTCCAGCAGTTCGGCGAGCTGGCGCAGTTCGTCCGCGTTCCACACCGCGCCGCTAGGGTTGTGCGGGCTGTTGATCATGATCGCGCGGGTGCGCGGCGTGAGCGCGGCGCGGATGCGGTCGAAGTCAGGGCGGAAGCTCGTCGGATCCAGCGGCACCGGCACCATGACGCCGCCGGCCAGCGCGATGTTGGGCGCGTAGCTGTCGTAGGCGGGCTCGAGCACCACCACCTCGTCGCCCGGATGCACGATCGCGAGCAGCGCCGTCAGGATCGCCTGCGTCGCGCCGGCGGTGACGGTGATCTCGGTGTCGGGGTTGTACGCGTGGCCGTAGAGCGTCTCGATCTTGGCGGCGATCGCCTGGCGCAACGCCGGCACGCCGGGCATCGGCGGGTACTGGTTGTGGCCGGCGCGCATCGCGGCGTCGACGGCGTCCAGCAGCGCCGGGTCGCCTTCGAAGTCGGGGAAGCCCTGGCCCAGGTTGACCGCCTGGTGCTGCTGCGCCAGCGCCGACATGACGCTGAATACCGTCACGCCCAGTTGGGGCAGGCGGCTCGCGGGAAGGGGTGTGTGAACGCGCATGGTCGGTATCGATGAGGATCGACGGAGATCGATGAGTGGGCGGGTCGTGTGCGGGGGAGGCGCTGGACGGTGCCGGAAATCAGAGGTCGTAGTCGCTGGCCTCGCCGCTCATCGCGCGCTGCAGCAGCGTGCGGTTGAGGCGGTCGGAAAGCAGCTCGGCGAAGCTGTAGACGTAGTTGCGCAGGTAGGCGCCGCGCTTGAAGGCGATGCGGGCGACGTTCTGGCCCAGCAGGTGGCCGAGCGGGCGCGAGACGAGTTCGCCGCCGGGCGGGTCCTCGCGCACCGCCATCTCGGCGACGATGCCCACGCCCAGGCCCAGCCGGACGTAGGTCTTGATCACGTCGGAGTCGATCGCCTCGAGCACGATGTTGGGCTTGAGCTGGCGTTGCGCGAAGGCGCGGTCGATGCGGGTGCGGCCGGTGAAGCTGGGGTGGTAGGAGACCAGCGGCTGCGCGGCCAGGTGCTCGAGATCGATGCGCTCGAGCTGCGCCAGCGGATGCTCGGCGCGCATCACCAGCACGTGCTGCCATTCGTAGGCGGGCAGGGTGACGAGCTCTTCGAACTGCGACAGCGATTCGGTCGCCAGGCCGACGTCGGCGGTCTCGTCGATCAGCATCTTCGCGACCTGGTCCGGGCTGCCCTGGTGCAGGCCGATGTTGACCTGCGGGAACTGCTTGCGCAGCTGCGTGACCGGTCCGGGCAGCACGTATCTCGCCTGCGTGTGCGTGGTCGCGATCGACAGCGTGCCGACGTCCTGCTTGGAGTACTCCTCGCCGATGCGCTTGAGGTTGCCGACCTCGCGCATGATGATCTCGATGGACTTGAGCACCTGCCGGCCGGGCTCGGTGATGCTGCGCAGCCGTTTGCCGTGGCGCGAGAAGATGTCGACGCCGAGCTCTTCCTCGAGCTCCAGGATCGCCTTGGAGACGCCCGGCTGCGAGGTGTACAGCGCCTTGGCCGTCTCGGTCAGGTTGAGGTTGCGGCGCGCGGCCTCTTGGACGAAGCGGAACTGGTGCAGGTTCATGGCAGGTTCATCGCAGGGTTCAAGACTCGGGAAGCACGGTCGGCGTGGCGGGGTTGAGGGGGTCGGCGGGGAGCGTGACGGCGGTGATCAGGTCCAGCGTCGCGCCCGCCATCGCGCGGATCACCGACGGCTGTTCGCCGATGGCATCGTGCAGGACGAAGAGCACGCGCGGGTGGGCCGCGCGCAGCGTCTCCACCAGCGGCGGCACGTCGCGGCGCACATGGCCGCTGGCGCCGAGGAACATCGGGACGATCTGGATGCGGGTGCAGCCGACCGCGACCAGCGCACCGGCGGCGGTGGCCAGGTCGGGCGCCATCAGCTCCAGGTAGGCCAGGGCGATCGGCAGGTCCGGACGTTGCGTCTGCAGTTCGGCGGCGATGGCCTGGAACGGCCCCGCCCAGGCCGGGTCGCGGGCCCCATGGGCGAAGAGCAGCAGACCGTCCATCAGCAGTCCTCCCTCGGGCGACACGTCGGTGACCCGGACCGATGGTCGGCCCGGCAGGCGGCCAGACAGGCGGCGTTTTCGCCGCTCATCGATACCGCACCAACCAGTAGAACGCGCCCATCGAGATGCCCAGGTACAGCAGGCTGGGCGCCGAGGCCACGAGCCACGGGGTCCAGTCGCGCAGCAGGCCGAGGTGGCCGGTGATCGCGTTCAGCACCACGAAGCTGATGCCCAGCATGATGCCGCCGAAGACCTTCACGCTGATGCCGCCCGAGCGGAAGTGCAGGTACGCGAACGGCAGCGCCAGCGCCACCATCACCATGCAGGCGAACGGATAGAAGGCCTTGCGCCAGAACTGGATCTCCGGCTGCGCCGAGGACTGTTCCTGCGAGGACAGGTGGCGCGTGTAGCGGTAGAGCTCCAGCGTCGACATGTTCCACGTCGGCTGCACCGCGGCCGCCACGACGCCGGAGGGGAGCTGGCTCTGCCATTCGTACTTCGGCAGCAGGATCTCGCGCACCGCCGGGTTCTCGGCGAGCTTGTCCTGCGGCGCCGCCGGGTCCGCGTGCTGCGGCGCGGCCAGGGCGGGCTGGTTCAGCGGCGTCGGCGTGCGCGACCATTGCATCAGGCGCACGTCGTTCATCATCCAGCGGCCGGTCGGGTCGACGGTCGCGTTCTTCGCGGTCAGCCGGGTGGCCATCGCGCCCTTGCTGTCGAACTCGAAGACCAGCACGTCCTCCATCGCGCCGTTGGCGCGGGCCCGGCCGACGTGCACCGCATAGCTGTAGTCGCCGAGGCGGTCCTTCATCCACGCGCCCTGGGCGTTCGTGACGCCGCCGCTGGCGCTGGACTTGAGCAGCTGCGCCTGGCGGTCCGCCCACGGATTGACGAAGTCGCCCACGACGAAGGCCAGCACCGCGAAGGCCAGCGCCATCACGCTCAGCAGGCCCAGCGCGCGCTGCGGGCCGAGGCCGCCGGTGCGCAGGATGGTGAACTCGCTGGACTGCGCCAGTCGCGCCATGCTGAAGATCGTGCCGATCAGCACCGCGATCGGCATCAGCTCGTAGAAGCGGCCGGGCAGCTTCAGCACGCTGGACCAGACCGCCAGTCCGATGCCCAGCCCCAGGCGCTGGAAGCGGTCCAGGTCGTCGATGAAGTCCAGGAAGAAGAACAGCGCCAGGAACCCGGCCATGACCAGGGTGAAGGAGCTCAGGATGTCGCGGTACAGCAGCCGCCGGACGGTTCTCATGTGGGCACTCCCGGCGTGGAACCGGACATCGTCGCGGGCGCGATCACGACGCCGGCCGGTGGCGCGGCGAAGACGGTCTCGTCGTAACCCGGCTTCTCGGGCGGGGCCGGGAGCACGCCGCTGCGCGGCGCGCCCAGGCGCGCGCCCTGTTCACGCCAGAGCAGCAGCAGCAGCGTCACCAGGAAGGCGCCGCCGTGCAGGGCCAGCAGCGCCGGGCCCAGCTTCATCTTGTTGGCCACCACCCAGGTCTGGGTCAGGTTGATCAGGTTGAAATAGACGATGAACGCCAGCAGCGCGAAGAGCAGGTTCCAGTTGCTGGCGCGGCGCGGGTTGGTCGCAGAGATGCCGATCCCCAGCAGCACCAGGTTGACGCAGCCCAGGATCATGCCGAAGCGCCAGGCCAGCTCGCCGTCGTTCTGGGGCGTGCGGTCGACCAGCAGGTCCAGCGTGGGGCGCGTCTTGGGCGGGCGCGTGCCGCCGGCGCGCATCACCTCCTCGTCGACCACCACCTGGTACTGCTGGAAGCGCGCCACCGACTTGTCGCCGTTGCGCTGGTCGACGTCGTTGCGCTGGCCGTGGTCCAGCACCAGCACGCGCTGGTTGTCCTTGTACTGCAGCGCGCCGCGCGCCGAGGTCGTCACCGACTCCAGGTGCTCGGTGTTGTTCATGATGAAGACGTTGCGCGCGGCGGCTTCGTCGGTCGGGTCGCGTTCGATGAAGAACACGCGCGAGCCGTCGTTGGAGGTCTGGAACTGGCCCGGCGCGACGCGGGACAGGTCGCTGCGCTGCTCGAACTGCGCGCGCAGCTGGGCGCTGTTGTCGTTGCTCCAGGGCCAGACGATGGTCATCAGCACCGCGACGACGACCAGCACCGGCGAGGCCATCGTCAGCACCGGCCGCACGAAGCGCGTCAGGCCCAGGCCGCTGGCGAACCAGATGGTCATCTCCGATTCCTTGTACATGCGCCCCAGCGACATGACGACGGCGACGAACAGCGACAGGCTCAGCATCACCGGCAGCTGGGCGAGGGCCAGATAACCCAGCGACAGCAGCACGTGCTGCGGGGCCACCGTCCCCTTGGCCGCCATGCCGAGCGAGCGCACCAGCAGCATCGTCACGACGATGGTCAGGATGACCACGAAGGCCAGTCCGAAACTGCGGGCCAGTTCCTTGCGTACGGTTGAATCGAATAACATCCGGGCACTTTATCTACTTCTCGGCATTATGGACTTCCGCTCTCAGCTCGCGACCCTCGACGCGCTCTCGTCGCACGGCGCCGACGCCCTCGTGCTGGTCGTCGCGGGCGACAGCCTGCCGGCGTCGCTCGACAAGACCGTCACCGCCCTGGTCAAGGACGCCATCAAGCTCGGCGACTTCGAGCTGAAGGCGGGTCAGGTCTTGTCCCTGGTCCGTCCGGCCGGCCTGAAGGCCCCCAGACTGATCGTCGCCGCGAGCGGCGCGTCGCTGAAGGCCGCGCGCAGCGCGCTGGGCGCCGCGCTGGGCCAGCTCAAGGGCAAGGGCGCCACGGGCGCCTCGGTGGCCTATGCCGGTTTCGGCGCCGACCTGACCGAGTCCCTGGCCGAGCAGACCGTGCTCGCCGCGCTGGAAGCCACCTACATCTACCGCGAGACCAAGCCGAGCGCCCCCGCGGCGTCGAAGCTGGCGAAGATCACCCTGCTGCACGGCAAGGACGACGTCAAGGCGGTCAAGGCCGGCCTGACCCGCGGCCAGGCCATCGGCGCCGGCATCGCCGTCGCGCGCGAATGCGCCAACCTGCCGCCCAACGTCGCGACGCCGGCCTACCTGGCCGACCAGACGAAGGCGCTGGCCAAGAGCCACGGCATCAAGGTCGAGGTGCTGGACCAGAAGGGCATCGAGAAGCTGGGCATGGGCTCCTTCCTGTCCGTGGCCAAGGGTTCCGACGTGCCGCCGCGCTTCATCGTCGCCAAGTACGAAGGCGCCGCCAAGACCCAGGCGCCGGTGGTGCTGGTCGGCAAGGGCATCACCTTCGACTCGGGCGGCATCTCGCTGAAGCCGGGCGCCGGCATGGACGAGATGAAGTTCGACATGGGCGGCGCCGCCTCCGTGCTGGGCACGCTGCGCGCCGTGGTCGAGCTCAAGCCCAAGATCAACCTGGTCGTGCTGATCGCCGCCTGCGAGAACATGCCCAGCGCCCGCGCGGTCAAGCCGGGTGACGTGGTCACCTCGATGTCGGGCCAGACGATCGAGATCCTGAACACCGACGCCGAAGGCCGTCTGATCCTGTGCGACGCGCTGACCTACGCCGAGCGCTTCAAGCCCGCGGCCGTCGTCGACGTCGCGACGCTGACCGGCGCCTGCGTGATCGCCCTGGGCGGCGTGCGTTCGGGCATGTATGCGAGCGACGACGAACTGGCGGCCGCGCTGAGCGCCGCCGGCGAGACGGCGCTGGACCCGTGCTGGCGCCTGCCGCTGGACGACGACTACGCCGACGGCCTGAAGACCAACTTCGCCGACGTCGCCAACGTCGCCGGCCGCGAGGGCGGTTCCATCACCGCCGCGAAGTTCCTGCAGCGCTTCGCGTCCAAGTACCGCTGGGGTCACCTGGACATCGCCGGTACCGCCTGGAAGGGCGGCGGCGCCAAGGGCGCCACCGGCCGTCCGGTCGGCCTGCTGACGCACTTCGTGCTGTCGCAGGTCCGCTGAACGCCGGCGGCGTTCTCCGGAAACTGAAAGAGGAAGGGCGGGTCCGGTGACGGAGGTCAACTTCTATACCGGCGTGCCCGACCGGCAGGTCTACGCCTGCCGCCTGCTGCGCAAGACGCAGGCGGCGGGACTGACCGTCGGGATCTGGGGACCGATGAGGTTGCTGGAGCGGCTGGACCAGACGCTCTGGACCTTCGAGCCCGGCGAGTTCCTCCCGCATCTGCTGCTGCGCGGCGACAGCCCGTCGCCGCTGCGCGAGCGCACGCCGATCCTGCTGTCGGACCAGCTCGATGCGCTGGCCGGGTGCCAGGTCTTGCTGAATTTCGAACCCGGCGTGCCGCCCGGGCTCGAGCGTTTCGAACGCGTGCTGGAGCTGGTCTCCACCGACGCCGAGCAGGTCGCCGCGGGACGCGGGCGATTCAAGGCCTACAAGGCGCTCGGACTGACGCTGAATCACCACGTGATGTCGGCCTGAGCCGATCGATCCCTGTTTTTTCTAGGCTGGGCGAGCGGTGCGCCAAGAGGGTGCCGGACCGCGCCGGCGTGGTGCCGCACGGCCCGAGGACAGGGCGTGGATTCCCCCGGCTGACAATGGATTGGGCGGAAATCCGCACTCCGCGTGCGACCCGTGTGCACGCCGTCGCACTCCTGCGAAAACCATCCGGGTTTGCCCCGGTGACAGGGGCGCGACAACGCTTCCGCCGTGACCGCGTTCACAGCATTTTCACTATGGAAACGCTTCCGTCTTTCGGGGTATGGTCGCTCGCGTTGAGAACTCAACGTCATTCCACATATCCCGAGTCGGAGGTTCCTAGATGCAATCCAAGCTGAATGTGATCGTGGGCGCAATCGCCATTGCCGCAAGCGGCGCCGCCCTGGCGCAGGATGCGGTGGTCAAGATCGGCCACGTGGGTCCCACCAGCGGCGCCATCGCGCACCTGGGCAAGGACAATGAACTGGGCGCCAAGATGGCCATCGACGAGCTGAACGCCAAGGGCGTGACGATCGGCGGCAAGAAGGTGAAGTTCGAGCTGCTGGCCGAAGACGACGCCGGCGACCCGAAGCAAGGCACCGCGGCTGCCCAGAAGCTGGTCGACTCCAAGGTCAACGGCGTGATCGGCCACCTGAACTCCGGCACGACCATCCCCGCGTCCAAGATCTACAGCGACGCCGGCATCCCGCAGATCTCGCCGTCGGCGACCAACCCCAAGTACACCCGCAACGGCTACAAGACGGCATTCCGCGTCGTGGCTGACGACGTGCACCTGGGCGGCACGCTGGGCAAGTACGCGGTGACCTCGCTGAAGGGCAAGTCCATCGCCGTCATCGACGACCGCACGGCCTACGGCCAGGGCGTCGCCGACGAGTTCGAGAAGGGCGTCAAGGCCGCGGGCGGCAAGGTCGTCGGTCGTGAATTCACCAACGACAAGGCCACGGACTTCACCGCCATCCTGACCTCCCTGAAGGGCAAGAAGCCCGACGTCGTCTTCTTCGGCGGCATGGACGCCGTCGCGGGCCCGATGCTGCGCCAGATGAAGCAGCTGGGCATCGAAGCCAAGTTCATGGGCGGCGACGGCATCTGCACGGCCGAACTGCCCAAGCTGTCGGCCGGCACCATCTCCGACAGCCAGGTCGTCTGCGCGGAAGCGGGCGGCGTAGAAGGCGAGTCGAAGAAGTCGCTGGACGCCTTCAAGACCAAGTTCAAGGACAAGTACAAGGTCGAAGTCCAGATCTACGCCCCGTACGTCTATGACGCGGTCAACGTGATGGTCGACGCCATGGTCAAGGCCAAGTCCGCCGATCCGAAGGTCTACCTGCCGGTGCTGGCCAAGACGGCCGACTACAAGGGCGTGACCGGCACGATCGCGTTCGACGCCAAGGGCGACATCAAGAACGGCGCGCTGACCCTGTACACCTACAAGGGTGGCAACCGCGAGCAGCTCGCCGTCGTGCGCTGATCCTGGGACGCCAGTCACCAAGGTCACCCAGACCACGGAACGCCCACTTCGGTGGGCGTTTTTTTCGCCCGCGGCAGGTCCCGTCATTCCTTCACGTTCCCTCTCTGACAGGGTCACGTCGGGACGACATCGGACTGTCCCCGGTTCGGGGGATCACCCCCTCACTCACGTGCATTCCCGCACGAGAGCCCCTCAAAGCATTCAGTCAGGGGTTTGCACCTAACAGGGGCTACAGACAATGGCCTCCGTCAGCGCGCCGCAGGGTCGATTCGGGGATCCGGCGGCGGACGGCGAGACGGGTTCAACCGAGCCGGATTGCAAGGCGATCGCCCCTGCAAACAGGGGGCTTTCAAGCCTGGGGGCGGGAGGCATGATGCCCCCGCAGCGAACGGGGCCTCCTCTGGCGGAGGGCGTGTTCGCGATGAGCAGTCCTGAGAGGTTCACCCGGGTCGGCGACTGCATCCCAAGAGGGTGCCGTGACCAGCTTTGGGGACGGGCATGATTCGAATTTTTAACCATTACCTCCATCGTCGGACCCTGGTCCAGGTGCTCTTCGACCTGGGCCTGATCGTCGCGGCGGTGTTTGCGGTCGCATTGAGCCAAGGCAGCAGCGAGCACATGGTGAGCTTCGCCGCGTCCTACGGCCTCTCGCTCGCCGGCGGCATGTTCGTCATCAACTCCGCGTCCGGCCTCTATTCCCAGTCGCACAAGCGCTCGCTGACGCAGTCCTGCGCCCGTGCGCTCTTCGCGCTGCTGATCGGCCTGCCGCTGGCCTACGGCCTGTTCAGCCTGATCCCCGCCACCGTCTCCCACCGCGACCTGCTGACTACGACCGCCATGCTGGCCGTCGCGCTGGTCATGGTGCACCGCGTGTACGCCGCGCATTCCGGCGCGCAGGGCGCGGGCCGGACCAAGATCCTGATCTTCGGCAGCGGCCACGCCGCGCTGGCCGTGAGCGAGAGCCTGCGCGCCGCCGATCCGCATGCGCAGATCGTCGGTTTCCTGCCCGGCCCGAACGAGGTCGACCCGCAGGTGCCCGCGCACGAGCTGCTGGCCGCCGAAAGCCTGACCGACGCCGCGATGCGTCTGGGCGTGGACGAGATCGTCGTCGCGCTGTCCGAGCGCCGCGGCGGCAGCATGCCGCTTCGCCAGCTGCTGGACTGCAAGCTCTACGGCATCCGCGTCGTGGACCTGGCCACCTATTTCGAGAAGACGCTGGCGCAGATCAAGATCAGCCATGTCCACGCCGGCTGGCTGATCTTCGGCGACGGCTTCAACCAGGGCGTGCTGCGCAGCGCCGTCAAGCGCGCCTTCGACCTGGTGTCCTCGCTGGTGCTGCTGGTCGCGACCGCGCCGATCATGGCCGTTACCGCGCTGCTCATCAAGCTGGAATCGCCCGGCGGCATCTTCTACACGCAGGAACGCGTCGGCCTGAACGGTGCGACCTTCAAGGTGATCAAGTTCCGCAGCATGCGCAACGACGCCGAGAAGGACGGTCGTCCCCAGTGGGCGACCAAGAACGACGCCCGCGTGACGCGCGTCGGCAACTTCATCCGCAAGGTCCGCATCGATGAGCTGCCGCAGCTGATCAATGTGCTGCGCGGCGAGATGAGCATGGTGGGTCCGCGCCCCGAGCGCCCGTTCTTCGTCGACGAGCTGGTCGCGCAGATTCCGTACTACGCCGTGCGCCACAGCGTGAAGCCGGGTGTGACGGGCTGGGCGCAGGTCCGCTACGAATACGGCTCGACCATCGAGGACTCGCTGGAAAAGCTCCAGTACGACCTGTACTACGTCAAGAACCACACGCTGTTCCTCGACCTGCTGATCATGCTCGAGACGGTGGCGGTGGTCCTGACGGGCCGGGGGCGCGCTGAGCGCGACGGCGGAGCGTCCCGCTCCCGGCGTCCCGTTCTTGCGCCCGTTCCCGCGTCCGTTTTCGCGCCGGTCTCCGCGTCCGATCCTGATCGCGGCCCGCGCGCCGGGACATTGATCCATGTGGGCCAACACCCTGAGCCTCGGCGCCGCGTCGGGGATCGTCGCGGTATTCGCGCACCTGGCCCTGGCGGTCGTGGTGCTGCCCCAGTTCGGCCAGCACCGGCGGCGAGCGCTGCGGCTGCAGGCCGCACTGCTGCTGACGGCGCTGTGGGCCGGTCTTGACGCCGCGGTCGAGCAGGGCTGGCTCGAAGGCCACGGGTGGCCCGCGCTGGTCCTCCTGCCCATCTGCGACGCGTTGCGCTATGGCGCGTGGTTCTCCTTCATCCTGGCGCTGATCGAATCGCGCGACGACGACGGCCGGGCGCGCAGCGCCGGCGTCGCACGGCCGCTGCAATGGCTGGCCTGGGCGGGCGTGGCCGCCGCGGTCGCCCTGCCGCTGTGGCGCTACTGGGGCGACGCGCCGCTGGTCGCGATGCAGCGTCCGATGACGATGGCCTGGCTGGGCCTGGGCGTGTTCGGGCTGGTGCTGATCGAGCAGATGCTGCGCAACATCGACAGCGACGCGCGCTGGAATGCCAAGCCGGTCAGCCTGGGCCTGGGCGCGGTCTTCGCCTTCGACGTGTTCGTGTTCTCCCAGGCCTCGCTGTTCGCGCAGTTCGACAGCGATGCCCTCAGCGTGCGCGCCGCCGTGCACAGTCTGGCCGTGCCGCTGCTGTGGCTGGCCAGTCGCCGGCACAAGAAGTGGCTGGACAAGCTCCACGTCTCGCGCACCGCGGCTTTCCACTCCGCGACGTTGCTGATCGTGGGGGTGTACCTGCTCGGCGTGTCCGGCATCGGCTACTACGTGCGCTACACGGGCGGCGAGTGGGGTCGCGCGCTGCAGCAGGTGCTGCTGGCGGTGGGCGTGCTGGTGCTGCTGACGATGGGCCTGTCGGGCTCGCTGCGCGCGAAGCTGCGCGTCTACATCAGCAAGCACTTCTTCAGTTATCGCTACGACTACCGCCAGGAATGGCTGCGCTTCACCGCGATGCTGTCGGCCAGCGCGTCGCCGGCGGAGCTCGGCGAATCGGTGATCCGCGGACTGGCCCACCTGGTGGAGAGTCCGTCCGGCGCGCTGTGGCTGCGTCGCGCGCCCGTCACGGCGGGTGCCTCGGAGTACCAGCAGGCCGCTCGCTGGAACCTCAACGACGACCGCCAGCCGCTGACCGCCGACGAGCCGCTGCTGCGACTGCTGCAGGAGCGCGCCTGGATCGTGGACCTCGACGAGTGGCGCCGCGATCCGGCGGCCTATGAACATGCGCCCCTGCCTGCGGCGATCGCCGGCGATGCGCGCCATTGGCTGCTGATCCCGCTGCTGAACGCGGGCGCGCTGACGGGCTGGGTGATCCTGGGCCAGCCGCGCACGCGGCTCGAGCTGAACTGGGAAGTGCGCGACCTGCTCCGCACCGCCGCCCAGCAGGCCGCCAGCTACCTGGCGCAGATGCAGGCGGCGGAGGCCCTGCTGGAGGCGCGCAAGTTCGAGGCCTTCAACCGCATGTCGGCCTTCGTCGTGCACGACCTCAAGAACATCGTCACGCAGCTGTCGCTGATGATGAAGAACGCCAAGCGGCTGCGGGACAACCCCGAGTTCCAGCAGGACATGCTGGACACGGTGGAAAACTCGCTGGAGAAGATGCGCCAGCTGATGCTGCAATTGCGCGAAGGCGACAAGCCGCATCACGGCAGCGCCAGCGGCGTCGCGCTGACGGCGATCGCGCGGCGGCTGGCCGCGGCGGCGGTGAGCAAGGGCCGCGCGCTGGAGCTGGAGCTGCGCGACGAAGTCAGCGCGCGTGGCCATGAGGAACGCATCGAGCGCGTGCTCGGCCATGTGGTGCAGAACGCGCTGGACGCGACACCGATCGACGGCCGCGTGACGCTGCGATTGCAGCGCGTGGGCAGCCATGCGCAGGTGGAAGTGGAAGATACTGGCTGCGGCATGTCGCAGGAGTTCATCGATCAACGGCTGTTCAAGCCGTTCCAGACGACGAAGGCGGCGGGCATGGGCATCGGCGCCTACGAGAGCTACCAGTACCTGCAGGAACTCGGAGGGAAGATCAACGTGGAAAGCGCGCCCGGACAAGGCACCAAGGTCACCATCCTGCTGCCGCTGTTTCTTGCCCAGTCGGGCAGCGACGCCGGCCTGGTGGAGGCGCGATGAGTGCTCAGCCCCCTCATTGCTGATCGTCGAGGACGATCTTGCCCTTCAAAAGCAACTGAAGTGGTCGATGGACCGTTTCGAGTCCGTCACCGCCGACGACGTCGCCAGCGCCGTGCTGCAGTTCCGCCGGCACAAGCCGCCGGTCGTCACGATGGACCTCGGGCTGCCGCCCGACCAGGACTCGACCTCGGAAGGCTTCAAGCTGCTCGAGAAGCTGATCGAGCTCGAGCCCGGCACCAAGGTCATCGTGCTGACCGGTCAGAACGACCAGGGCAACGCGCTGCGCGCGATCCGCATGGGTGCGTACGACTTCCTGGCCAAGCCGGTGGATCCCGACGTGCTGGTGCTGACCGTCGAGCGCGCGATGCGCCTGCATGAGCTGCAGCAGGAGAACCAGCGGCTGCTCACCCAGCAGGACGGCGAACCCACCGGCAAGCTGCTCACGCGCGACGCCCAGATGCAGCGCATCTGCCGCACCGTCGAGCGCGTGTCCGGCAGCGACGCCACCGTGCTGCTGCTCGGCGAGAGCGGCACCGGCAAGGAAGTGCTCGCGCAGTCGCTGCATGACGCGTCCAAGCGCAAGGGCCGTTTCGTGGCGATCAACTGCGCGGCGATTCCCGAGGCGCTGCTCGAGAGCGAGCTGTTCGGCTACGAGCGCGGCGCCTTCACCGGCGCGACCAAGACCACGGTCGGCAAGATCGAGACCGCGCACGGCGGCACGCTGATGCTCGACGAGATCGGCGATCTGCCGATGCCGCTGCAGGCCAAGCTGCTGCGCTTCCTGCAGGAGCGCAGCATCGAACGGCTGGGTGGCCGTCAGGAGATCCCCGTCGACGTGCGCATCGTCGGCGCGACACACCAGGACCTGAAGGGCAAGATCGAACAGGGGCTGTTCCGCGAGGACCTGTTCTACCGCCTGGCGGAGATCGTCGTCGACATCCCGCCGCTGCGGGATCGCGCCGGCGACGCGGTGCTGCTGAGCCACGCCTTCCTGCGCCGCTTCTCGTCGGAACAGCGCCGCCCCATCCTGCGCCTGGCCGACGACGCGATCCGCGCCGTCGAGGCCCACCGCTGGCCCGGCAACGTGCGCGAACTGCAGAACGTCATGAAGCGCGCGTCGATCATGGCCGACGGCGACCGCATCACCGCCGAAGACCTCAACCTGCCGGTGCCTGCCGGCGGCGACGCGCCGGCGGACGCGAACGATCTCGATCTGCGCACCGTGCGCGAACGTGCCGAGCGCCAGGCCGTGGTGGCCGCGCTGGCCCGCACCGACGGCAACATCGCCAAGGCCGCCGACCTGCTGGGGGTCAGCCGGCCGACTCTGTACGATCTGATGGCCCGCCTCGGCGTCAAGGCCTGAGCGTCGACCACGACGCACGCCTCCCTCGATTCTCCGATTCACCCGGATCCACCCGACAGCGAAAGAGACGACGCATGTCCCGCAAGCCTGAGAACACCAAGATGTCCGGACCCCTGCACCAGAACCTCGGCGCGGAGGACGCCGGCCCTGCCCACCGCGGCCCCCGCGCGCTTCGACGCGGCGCGACCGCGCTGGCGCTGGGCTCGGCGCTGCTGCTGGCGGGTTGCTTCGGCGAGTCGGCGCAGGACCTGGTGAAGTCCGCCAAGGGTCACCTGGACAAGCGCGACAACAAGGCCGCGATCATCCAGCTCAAGAATGCGCTGCAGAAGGACGAGACGCTGGCCGAGGCGCGTTACCTGCTGGCCAAGGCGCTGCTGGACAGCGGCGATGTCGCCGGTGCGGCGATCGAGGCCGAGAAGGCCAAGACGCAGGGCTTCGGCGGCGACGCGCTGGTCGCGTTGCAGGCACGGCTGCTGCTGATGCAGGGCAAGGTCGACGAATTGCTCGGCCAGTTCGGCAGCACCCATCTGCAGACCGCGGCCGACGAGGCCGACCTGCAGATGACGCTGGTCGGCGCCTATGTGGCGAAGCAGAAACTGGCCGAGGCACGCCGGGCGGCGGATGCCGCGCTGCGCGTCGCTCCCGACAATGCCGCGGCGCGTCTGGTCAACGTGCGGCTCCTGACGAGCGAGGGCAAACTGCCCGAGGCGCGCGCCGCGGTCGACGAGGTGCTCGCCAAGTCGCCGCAGTCGGCCGAGGCCTGGCAGCTCAAGGGCGAGCTGCAGGTGCTGGCCGAGGCCCCCTCGGCGGAGTCCGTCGCGAGTTTCCGCAAGGCGCTGGAGATCGACAAGAAGCTCGTCGGCGCGCATGCGGGCCTGATCAACCAGCTGATGCGCAACGGCGACAAGGCCGCGGCCAAGGACGCGGTCGCCGCGATGAAGGCCGCCGCGCCGCAGCATCCGCAGACCTTCTACTACGCCGCCGTGTTCGCGATGGATGCGGGCCAGGTCAAGGAGGCCACCGATCTGACGCAGGCGTTGCTGAAGGTGGCGCCGAACAACGAGCGCGCGCTCTTCCTGGCCGGCCGCGTGGCGCAGGCCAATGGCGACTTCCGCCAGGCCGAGGCGCAGTACAGCAAGATCATCCAGTCCTCGCCCGAGACGCAGCCGGCGCGGGTCGCCCTGGCGCAGTTGCAACTGCGCGGCGGCGACGCCGAACAGGCGATGACCACGCTGCAACCGGCGCTCGACGCGAAATCCACCTCGTCGGAGGCGCTCGCGCTGGCCGCCGAGATCCGCCTCAAGCAAGGGCAGGGCGGGGAGGCGGAACGCTTCCTGGCGCGTGCCGCCGAAGCCAATCCGAACGACGTGCGCAGCCGCGTCGGACTGGCGCTCAACCAGATCCAGAAGGGCCAGGAGGCCGCCGGCCTTGCCGCGCTGCGTCAGCTCGCGGCGGAGGACAAGGGCACCGTGGCCGACATCGCGCTGATCAGCGTGCTGGCGCGCAAGAAGGACAGCGAGGGCGCCTCGCAGGCGATCGCGGCGCTGGAGAAGAAGGATCCCAAGTCGGCGACCCCGGCCGAACTGCGCGGCCGCCTGGCGCTGCTGCGTGGCGACCGCGCCGCGGCGCGGACCCACTTCGAGGAAGCGGTCAAGCGCGATCCGGGGTCGATGACCGCGGCCAACAGCCTCGCGGCGCAGGATCTGCAGGATCACAAGGCCGGTGAGGCCGTCAAGCGTTACGAGGCCGTGCTGAAGGTCGACCCCAAGAACCTGCGGGCCGAGATGGCCATCCTGGGGCTGAAGCTGACCCATCAGCTGATCGACAAGGACGCGGCGACCAAGCGTCTGACGGAGATCGCCAAGCAGCATCCGGACGATGCGACGCCGCGCCAGGCGGCGGTCGGGCTGCTGATGGAGAAGAAGGACTTCAAGACGGCGCTGTCGCTGGCCCAGGAAGGCGTGACCGCAAGCCCGGACAATCCCATGCTGATCGATCTGCTGGGGCAGGTGCAGTCCGCCACCGGCGATCGGCAGCAGGCGATCAGCAGCTTCAACAAGGTCGCGACGCTGCAGCCGCGTTCGCCGCTGGGGCCGCTGCGCCTGGCCGACGTCTACACGCAGGCCGGCGACAAGGCGGCCGCGACCGCGGCGCTCAAGCGCGCGCAGGCCATCGCCCCCGGCGACGGGGAACTGGCCCGCAAGGTGGTCGAGAAGAGCCTCCTGCTCGGCTTGCCGGATCTGGCGCTGACATCGGCCCGGAGCCTGCAGACGGCGCAGCCGAAATTCGGCCTGGGCTGGAAGCTCGAGGGCGACATCGCCCGCGCGCGCAAGGATGCGCCGGCGGCGATCGCGGCCTACCGCAAGGCCGATCAGCTGGCGGGCGAGGCGGGCGCGACGGCACCCAATACCGAACTCGCGATCGCGCTGCACAGCGTGCTGATCGAATCCGGCAAGAAGGACGAGGCGGATCGCTGGGCCGCGGCCTACCTGGCCAGGTTCAAGTCGGACGAGCTGTTCACGTATCACCTGGGCGACGTGGCCCTGAACGCCGGCCGTTATCCTGAGGCCGAGCAGCGTTACCAGGCGGTGCTGGCGGCCAATCCGGACAACGCGGCGGCCGTCAACAACGTCGCCTGGCTGCGCCTGCGGGCTGGCAAGGCGGACGAGGGCTTGAAATTTGCCGAGCAAGCGAACAAGCTGCGTCCCAATGTGCCGCCGTACATGGACACGCTGGCCGAGGCGCTCGCCGCCAAGGGCCAGAACGCCAAGGCCATCGAGGTACAGAAGGATGCCGTGAAGCAGGCACCCGCCGTGCCCGCATACCGGCTGCGCCTGGCGCAGCTGTACGTGGCCGGGGGGAACAAGGGCGAAGCCGAGGCGGAACTCAAACGCCTGGCGGACCTGGGACCGAATTTCGAGCAACAAGCCGAGGTGCGCAAGCTGCAGGCCGCGATCCGTTGAGGCGTCCGATCCTGAGGTCGATCGCCGCGCGGACCGCGTGACGGTGGCACCACCGCGCCCGGGGAGGGGACGGTCATGAGCCAGATTCGACGATCCAGCCTGCGCAAGCGGCTCCACCAGGGGTTGCGGCGTCTGTTTTCCTCGCTGCCCAAGCCGATGCGCTTCGCGGTCTACCGGCGCATGGTGGATTGCGATCCCGCGCCGTCGGGGAGCCTGGAACTCAAGGTCGCGGAGACGCAGGAGGAGCTGGACGCCTGCTTCCGCATCCTGCACGACGCCTATGTCGGCAGCGGCTTCATGAAGCCGGACCCCAGCGGCATGCGCGTGACGATCTATCACGCGCTGCCCACGACCACGACGCTGTGCGCCAAGTACGACGGCGTGGTGGTGGGCACGATCTCGATGGTGCGCGAAGGCGTGTTCGGCTTCCCGCTGCAGTCGGTCTTCGACCTCGAGGGCGTGCGCGCCAAGGGCGGCAAGATCGCCGAGATCTCGGCGCTGGCGGTCGCGCCGGCGTTCCGCAAGACGGGCGGGGCGATCCTGTTCCCGCTGATGAAGTTCATGCACCAGTACTGCACCGAGTACTTCGACACCCGGCACCTGGTGATCGCCGTGAACCCCGACAAGATCGAGCTCTACGAGGCGCTGCTGTCCTTCACGAGGCTGCGCGAGCAGACGGTGGCGGAGTACGACTTCGCCAACGGCGCCCCGGCGGTCGGGGCGACGCTGGACCTGCACGAGGCCGATGCGCTGTTCGAGAAGCGTTATCGCGGCCGCCGGCCGGAGAAGAACCTGCACCACTACTTCTTCCGCCACCGGCTGCCCAACATCCGGCTGCCGGAGCGACGCTTCCACACGACCAACGACCCGGTCATGACGCCGGCGCTGCTCGACCACTTCTTCAACCGCGTCGTGCCGGTGTTCCCGACGATGGACGATCGCAAGAAGGCGCTGCTGTGGTCGGTGTACCGTGACGACGCCCAGTTCCGCGAGGTGCTGCCGATGCTCAGCGGTGGCGGCCAGGACCTGGGGCGCTCGTTGCGTCAATATCCGCGCTACTCGATCCGGTGCCCGGGCCACCTCGACATCCGTGCCGCCAACGACAGCCAGCTGGGCCATTTCGACCTGGACGTGATCGAGGTCTCGGCGCACGGCTTCCAGGCCGAGTGCGATCACGACCTCCCGCTGAACCAGGACGGCACGGTGGAGATCGAACTCGGCCACAACGAGATCGCGCACGTGACCGCCCGCGCGGTGCGGCGCAAGGACACCGAGCAGGGAAGCTTCTACGGCTTCCGCATCGACGAACCCGACCGCCATTGGCGCAGCTTCGTCTCCACGCTGGAGATGGGCACCACGACGAAGGACCTGGCCGCATGACCCGCAGTGCCCGCAGCACCCGTTCGACGATCCTCGAGGGCATCGACGCGATGCCGCCGCGGCAGGCCGCGCTGGCGCACCGCCTGCTTCCCCGTCGCCGCGACGTGCTGGCGTTGGGCAGCATCGGCCTCCTGGGTGGCGCGGGTCTCCTCGGCGTCGCGTTGCCGGCGCTGGCGCAGGAGATGTCCAACACCTTGCCCGACCTGATCGACCGCAGCCGTCAGGCGGTGGTGGCGGTGGGGACGTTCTCGGCGACGGACAACCCGCGCTTCGGTTTCCGCGGCACGGGTTTCGCGGTCGGCGACGGGCGCCGCATCGTGACCTGCGCCCACGTGATCCCGAACCCGATCGAGAAGGACCTGGCGATCACCGTGCCCGCGGCGGGCAATGCCTCCGGTCAACCCCAGCTGCGACCTGTGAAGCTGCTGCGCCGTGACACGGCGCGCGACTTGGCGATCCTGGAGCTGGCCGACGACAAGGGCGCGCTCGTCGACGTCCTGTCGCTGGCGGAGGTCGTCGGCGAGCAGCCAGTGGTGCGCGAGGGCGCCGCGGTGGCGTTGATGGGGTACCCGATCGGCACGGCGCTGGGTGTGACGATGGCGACGCACCGGGGCACGGTGGCGGCGATCACGCGCGCGGCGCTGCCGGCGCCGACGTCGAACACGCTGTCCGAGCGCGCGGTGCGCCAGCTCCGCGAAGGCCCGATGGAATTCCTTCAGCTCGACGCGACGGCCTACCCGGGCAACAGTGGCGGTCCGCTGCTGGACATCCGCACCGGCAAGGTCGTGGGTGTCGTCAACATGGTCGTGCTCAAGGGCACGCGCGAATCGGCCCTCAGCGCGCCGAGCGGCATCACCTACGCGGTGCCGGTGAAATACGTGGGGCCGCTGCTGGAGAAGTGATCGCGGCGACGGCGGCCGGGCCGATGAGGCCTCAACCCGGATGCGCCACCGGTGCGGCGGCGCCAGCCTGCGGCGCGGGCTCGCGCAGCAGCAGCGCCAGCAACCCGCCCGACGCCGCGAACACCGCGCCGACGGCGAACGCGACGCGGTAGCCGCCCGCCAGCGCCACCGGCATCGCCGCGCCCAGCGCGCCCAGTTCCACCGTGCGCGCCGCCGCCAGGCTGGCCAGCACCGCCAGCCCGAGCGAGCCGCCCATCATGAAGGACGTGTTCACCACGCCCGAGGCCAGGCCGGACTCGCTGGGGGCGACTTCGCTCATCGCCGCGAGCAGCACCGGGTTGAACGCGACGCCCGCGCCCAGCCCCAGCAACAGCATCCCCGGCAGCACGTCCAGCCAGAAGCCGCCGTCCGCCGGTGCGCGCGCGAACAGCGCCAGCCCCAGCGCTGCCAGCAGCAGTCCGCCGCACAGCGGCTTGCGCAGGCCCAGCTTCATGACGGGCTTCGCCGACAGGCCCACCGAGAAGGCCGCCATGATCAGGTTGGCCGGCAGGAAACCCAGGCCGACGTGCATCGCGTCGTAGCCCAGCACGAGCTGCATGTACAGCGCCGACAGGAAGAACCACGCGAACATCGCCGCCGCCCACAGGACGCCGATCACGTTGGACACCGCCACCGACCGCAGCCGGAAGAGCGACAGCGGCATCAGCGGGTGCGCCACCGTCGTCTCCAGCACGAGGAAGGCGGCCAGCAGCGCCACGGCGGTTCCGAGCAGCCCGAGCGTGCGCGTCGACAGCCAGCCCGCCTCGTTGCCGTTGACGACCGCGTAGACCGCCAGCATCAGCGACAGCGTGACCGTCAGGGCGCCGGCCCAGTCCAGCGTCTCGTCCGGCGCCGTCGGACCGCCGCGGTCGATCAGCCACAGGCACAGGCCGATCACGACCGCGCCGATCGGCAGGTTCACCAGGAAGATCCAGTGCCAGCTCAGCGCGCTGGTCAGCAGACCGCCCAGCAGCACGCCGATGCTGCCGCCGCCCGCGCAGACGAAGCCGTAGACGCCCATCGCCTTGGCGCGCTCGCCGGGCTCGGTGAACATGTTCATGATCAGCGACAGCGAGATCGCCGACACCACCGCACCGCCCAGCCCCTGCACGGCGCGCGCCGCGATGAGCAGGGCCTGCGTGTGCGCCAGGCCGCAGGCGGCCGAGGCGGCCGTGAACAGCGCCAGCCCGGCCAGGAACATGCGCCGATGGCCGTACAGGTCGCCCAGCCGCCCACCCAGCAGCATGAAGCCGCCGAAGGTCAGCATGTAGGCGTTGACGACCCAGACCAGCGAGGTCTCGGTGAAGTGCAGGTCGGCGCGGATCGAGGGCAGCGCCACGTTCACGATGGTCGTGTCCAGCACGATCATGAGCACGCCCAGGCACAGCACGCCCAGCGCCAGCCAGCGGCGTCGTTTCGGATCAAGGTGGGATGTCATGGATTCCAGCGGTTCGGCGTCGATCGGAGGGTGTCTCTCCCCACGACGGGCGGGCCTCCGTGAAATCGACACGGACGCGTTTGTAGCAGCGGACGAGATCGTGCCGCCAGTGCCGTTCGCCTGCCCGGTGCCGCGTGCTGCCACCTTCCGTCAGCTGTCGGTCGATTGCCTACACGGCCTGCCGACTTCGGTGCACCGCGCGATACGGCAAGCCTGTCTGCCGCCGGAACGTCCTGGAAAGGAAGATTCGTTCCATCAACAGGGGGACACCACATGAGCACCACCAAGTACCTGAAAGCGGTCCGGGCGGAACGCAACAGCGGTTTCAAGAGCGCGATGCTGCTCAGCAGCCTGGCCATCGGTGCCGGCCTGCTGTTCAGCGTGGTCCAGGAAGCCCGCGGCGCCACGCCGGTGACCAACACCTTCCCGGTGACGGCCACGATCACGAGCTCCTGCACGGTGTCCGGCTCCAACCTGAATTTCGGTTCCGCGATCGACCCGCTGGTCGCCGGCACGCCGCTGGACGCCACGTCCACGCTGACCGTCACCTGCTCCAACACGACGCCCTACACGGTGGCGCTGAACGCCGGCGCGAATGCGGGCGGCGCGACCAACTTCACCAGCCGCACGATGAAGAGCGGCTCCGACACGCTGGGTTATCAGCTGTACCTGGACTCCGGCCGCAGCTCGGTCTGGGGCGACGGCACCTCGTCGTCCAGTTCCAAGAACGGCACCGGCACGGGCTCAGCCCAGTCGCTGTCGGTCTACGGTCGCATCCCGTCGCTGGCCAGCGTCGTGCCGGGCAGCTACACCGATACCGTCACCGTGACGATCAGCTACTGACGCTGATCCGGTCCCGGTCCCGATCTCGTGCCTTCGAGGCAGAACTCAGGACCGACCGTTTGCTCGAGTGCTGACAGTTTTCGCCGCCTGACTCGCGATTGATTCCGGAAAGCAGTATGTCCGGGGCACGCGAATCGGCCTCCCCTCTGACACGTCGGCGGCGTGTCAGCACTCGACAATGTTCACCGCGAGACCGCCCCGGGCGGTCTCCTTGTATTTGGTCATCATGTCGGCGCCGGTCTCGCGCATGGTCTTGATGACCTTGTCCAGACTGACGTGGTGCGTGCCGTCGCCGCGCAGCGCCATCCGCGCCGCGTTGATGGCCTTCACCGACGCGATCGCATTGCGCTCGATGCAGGGGATCTGCACCAGGCCGCCGACCGGATCGCAGGTCAGTCCCAGGTGGTGCTCCATGCCGATCTCGGCGGCGTTCTCGGTCTGCGCCGGCGAGCCGCCCATCACCGCGCACAGCGCGGCGGCCGCCATCGAGCAGGCCACGCCCACCTCGCCCTGGCAGCCGACCTCGGCGCCCGAGATCGACGCGTTCTCCTTGTAGAGGATGCCGATCGCCGCGGCCGTCAGCAGGAAGTCGACGATGCCGTCCTCGTTGGCCGAATGGACGAAGCGCGCGTAGTAATGCAGCACCGCCGGCACGATGCCGGCCGCGCCGTTGGTCGGCGCCGTCACGACGCGGCCGCCGGCAGCGTTCTCCTCATTGACCGCCAGCGCGTAGAGGTTGACCCAGTCCATCACCTGCAGCGGGTCGCGCAGCGCGGCCTCGGGATGCGCGATCAGGTCGCGGTACAGCGCGGCCGAACGGCGCTTCACCTTGAAGCCGCCGGGCAGGACGCCCTCGGTGCGGCAGCCGCGCTGCACGCATTCCTGCATCACCTGCCAGATCTTCAGCAGGCCGGCGCGGGTCTCCTCGTCGGTGCGCCAGTGACGCTCGTTGCGCCGCATGATCTCGGCGATCGAGCAGCCTTCCTTCTCCGTCAGTTCGAGCAGCTCCGCGCCCGACTTGAAGGGGTAGGGCAGCACGGTCGTGTCCGGCGCGATCTGCTTCTGCTTGCTGCCGTCGGCCAGCACTTCCTCGCTCACGACGAAGCCGCCGCCCACCGAGTAGTACACGCGGTTCTGGATCTCGTTGCCGTCGGCGTCGAAGGCGATCAGCCGCATGCCGTTGGCGTGCAGCGGCAGGCTCTGGCGGCGGTACATGACGAGGTCGCGCGCTTCGTCGAAGGCGACGACGTGATCGCCGCCCAACGCGATGCGCTTGTCGTTGCGGATGCCCTCGAGGATGCCCGGAATCGACTCGATGTCGACGGTGTCGGGCTCGTGCCCGGCCAGGCCGAGCAGCACCGCCTTGTCGGAGCCGTGGCCCTTGCCGGTCGCGCCCAGCGAGCCGTACAGCGCCGTGGCGACGCGCACGGTGCGGTCGAGCACGCCCTCATGACGCAGGCGTTGCACGAACATGCGCGCCGCGCGCATCGGACCAACGGTATGCGAGCTCGACGGCCCGATGCCGATCTTGAAGAGGTCGAAGACGGAGACTGCCATGGCGAACCTCGTGGGTAGTGACGACCGGATCCCCGCGCTTGTGACGCGAGGACCGGTTATTCCCGATCACTCGTCGGTGTAAGCCGACAGCGGCGGGCAGGAGCAGACCAGGTTGCGGTCGCCGTAGACGTTGTCCACGCGGCCCACCGGCGACCAGTACTTCACGTGGCGCAGCGCCGGCACCGGGTAGGCGGCGTCGTCGCGGCTGTAGCCGTGGGTCCACTCGGTCTTGAGCAGGCTTTCGGCCGTGTGCGGCGCATTGACCAGCGGGTTGTCGGTCTTCGACCAGGCGCCCGATTCGACCTTCGCGATCTCTTCGCGGATCTGGATCATCGCGGCGATGAAGCGGTCCAGCTCGAACTTCGATTCGCTCTCGGTCGGCTCGACCATCAGCGTGCCTGCCACCGGGAACGACAGCGTCGGCGCGTGGAAGCCGTAGTCGATCAGGCGCTTGGCGACGTCCTCGGCCGAGATGCCCGAGCTGTCCTTCAGCGGACGCAGGTCCAGGATGCACTCGTGGGCCACGCCGCCGCCCTTGACGCCGTCGATGTTGCCGCTGAAGTGAATGTCGTAGTGGTCGGACAGGCGCGCGGCCACGTAGTTGGCCGACAGGATCGCGGTCTCGGTCGCGGCCTTGAGGCCGACCTCGCCCATCATGCGGATGTACATCCACGAGATCGGCAGCACGGCCGCGTTGCCCAGCGGCGCGGCGGACACGGCGCCGATGGCGGTCTTCTCGCCCAGGCCGGCCGCGCGGTGCGCCGGCAGGAAGGGCACGAGGTCCTCGACCACGCAGACCGGGCCGACGCCCGGGCCGCCGCCGCCGTGCGGGATGCAGAAGGTCTTGTGCAGGTTCAGGTGGGACACGTCGCCGCCGAACTGGCCCGGCGCGGCGATGCCGACCAGCGCGTTCATGTTGGCGCCGTCGACGTACACGCGACCGCCGTGTTCATGCACCAGCGCGCAGATCTCCTTGACGTGCGTGTCGAACACGCCGTACGTCGAGGGGTAGGTGATCATGATCGCGGCCAGGTTGGGGCTGTGCTGCTCGCACTTGGCCTTCAGGTCGGCCAGGTCGATGTTGCCTTCCTTGTCGCACTTGGTGACCACGACCTGCATGCCCACCATCTGCGCCGACGCCGGGTTGGTGCCGTGCGCCGATTCCGGGATCAGGCAGATCTTGCGGTGCGCGTCGCCGCGCGACTCGTGCCAGGCCTTGATGATCAGCAGGCCGGCGTACTCGCCCTGCGAGCCGGCGTTGGGCTGCAGCGAGACGCCCGCGTAGCCGGTCGCCTGGCACAGCCAGGCGGTGAGCTGCTGGTCGAGCTGCGCGTAGCCCTGCAGCTGGCTCTGCGGCGCGAACGGATGCACCTGCGCGAACTCGGGCCAGGTGATGGGGATCATCTCGCTGGTCGCGTTGAGCTTCATCGTGCACGAGCCCAGCGGGATCATGCTGCGGTCCAGCGCCAGGTCCTTGTCGGACAGCAGACGGATGTAGCGCAGCATCTCCGTTTCGGAGTGGTGGATGTTGAAGATCGGGTGCGTGAGGTAGGCGCTGGTGCGCGACAGCGCCGCGGGGATCAGCGTCGAGGCCGACGCGCCGGCGAAGGCGTCCGCGACCGGCTTGCCTTCGGCGAAGACCGTCAGCAGCGCCTGCAGGTCGGCGCGCGTGGTCGTCTCGTCCAGCGTCAGGCTGATGCTGTCGTCGCTCGCCTGTCGCAGGTTCATGCCGGCGGCGACGGCGGCGGCCAGCACCGGGCCGGTGTGCGCGCCGGTCTTCACGTGCAGCGTGTCGAACGAGGTTTCGTGCACCAGCGTCAGGCCCAGCGCCTTCAGGCCCTGCGCCAGCACGGCGGCGTAGGCGGCCACGCGCTGCGCGATGCGCTTCAGGCCTTGCGGGCCGTGATAGACCACGTACATGCTGGCCACGACGGCCGGCAGCACCTGCGCGGTACAGATGTTGGAGGTGGCCTTCTCGCGGCGGATGTGCTGCTCGCGGGTCTGCAGCGACAGGCGGTAGGCGGGCTTGCCGTGCGAGTCGACGGACACGCCGACCAGGCGGCCCGGCAGCGAGCGCTTGAACTCGTCGCGGCAGGCCATGTACGCGGCGTGCGGGCCGCCGGCACCCATCGGCATGCCGAAGCGCTGCGTGGTGCCCACGGCGATGTCGGCGCCTTGCTCGCCCGGCGACGCGATCAGCGTCAGCGCCAGCAGGTCGGCGGCGGCGACCAGCAGGCCGCCCTGCGCATGCACCGCGTCGGCGATCGCCTGCAGCGGGCGCACCACGCCGGTCACGCCCGGGTACTGCACCAGCGCGCCGAAGCACTCGGTCTTGCCGGCGTCCTCGGCCTTGCCGACCTGGACGGTGATGCCCAGCGGCTCGGCGCGGGTGCGCACGACTTCCAGCGTCTGCGGCAGCACGTCGTCGGCGACGAAGAACACCTGGCTCTTGCTCTTGCCCATGCGGGCGGCCAGCGTCATGCCTTCGGCGGCGGCGGTGGCCTCGTCCAGCATCGACGCGTTGGCGATGGCCATGCCGGTCAGGTCGCAGACCATGGTCTGGAAGTTGACCAGCGCTTCCATGCGGCCTTGCGAGATCTCGGCCTGGTAGGGCGTGTACGCGGTGTACCAGGCGGGGTTCTCGAGGATGTTGCGCAGGATCACGCCCGGCGTGAGGGTGCCGTGGTAACCCTGGCCGATGAAGCTCTTCAGGATCTGGTTCCTGCCCGCGATGCCCTTGAGCTCGGCGAGCGCCTGCGACTCGGTCACGGCGTCCGGCAGGTCCATCTTCGCGGCGCGCTTGATGGCGGCAGGGACGATGGCATCGATCAACGCGGCGCGCGACGCGGCGCCGATGGCCGAGAGCATCAGCGTCTCGTCATGGGCGTCGGGACCGATGTGACGGGCGTGGAACTCGGAGGCGTTTTCAAGTTCGGCGAACGAGGGCAGGGCGGACATGGCGGGGCGATCCTGGAGAGAAGAATTCATTGCCGCAGGGCCCGCAGGCCCTGCGTGCATCGCTCAGGCGATTAGCTGTTCTTGACGAGCTCGTCGTAGGCCGTCGTGTCCATCAACGCGTCGAGTTCCGACGGGTTGGACAGCTTGACCTTGAAGAACCAGCCGGTCTTCAGCGGGTCGGTGTTGGCCAGCGACGGGTCGTCACGCAGCGCCTCGTTGACTTCCACGATCTCGCCGGAGACCGGCGCGTAGACATCGGCGGCGGCCTTGACCGACTCGACCACGCCGGCCACTTCCTTGGCGGCGAAGGACTTGCCGACGTCGGGCAGGTCCACGAACACGACGTCGCCCAGCGCGTCCTGCGCATGGACCGTGATGCCCACGGTGGCGATGCCGTCGGTGGTGTCGACCCACTCGTGGTCGGACGTGTACTTGATGCTCATGGAGAGGCTCCGTGCTACCTGTTGGTTGCGGAAGGTTGAAAGGGCGAAACGTGATTCAGCGTGATCCCGCGTGATCCGGTGCGACCCGGAATCGCGGATCAGCCGCGGAAGTATCCGTTGGGCGTGAACGGCGTGGAAGAGACCGTCATCGGGGTGCGCTTGCCGCGCACTTCGGCGAAGAGTTCGGTGCCCAGCGCGGCGTAGGGCGTCTGCACGTAGGCCAGCGCCACCGGCTTGCCGACCGTCGGTCCCAGCGTGCCGCTGGTGACGACGCCGATCTCGGCGCCGTCGGCGTTGACGAGCTTGGCGCCTTCGCGCACGGGCATGCGTTCCGAGCTCACCAGGCCCACGCGCTTGCGGGCGGCGCCTTCGGCGAACTGCTTGTCGATGACCGCCGCGCCCGGATAACCGCCTGCGCGGGCGCCGCCGGCGCGACGCACCTTCTGGATCGCCCAGGTCAGCGAGGCTTCGACGGGCGTGGTGGTCGTGTCGATGTCATGGCCGTACAGGCACAGGCCGGCTTCCAGGCGCAGCGAATCGCGCGCGCCCAGGCCGATGGGCATCACTTCAGGCTGGGCCAGCAGCTTGCGGGCCAGTTCCACCGAGCGGTCGGCGGAGACCGAGATCTCGTAGCCGTCTTCGCCGGTGTAGCCCGATCGGGTCACGAAGGTGGGGATGCCGTCCAGCTCGAAGAAACCGCCGGTCATGAACACGAGCTTGGCGACGTCGGCGTTCAGGCGCGACAGCGCCGTCACCGCCTGCGGGCCCTGCAGCGCCAGCAGTGCCTGGTCCGGCAGCGGGCGCACCTCGCAGCGGCCCGACAGGTGCTTCTGCATGTGGGCGATGTCCTGGTCGCGGCAGCCGGCGTTGACCACGACGAACAGGCCGTCGGTGCGGCGCGCGACCATCAGGTCGTCGAGGATGCCGCCGTCGTCGGCGGTGAACAGCGCGTAGCGCTGCTTGAACATCCCGAGGTCGACGATGTCGACGGGGACCAGCGTCTCCAGCGCGGCGGCGGCGTCGTCGCCGACCAGCAGCACCTGTCCCATGTGGGACACGTCGAACAGTCCGGCCTGGGCGCGCGCATGCTTGTGTTCCGCCATCACGCCGGCGGGGTACTGCACCGGCATGTCGTAACCGGCGAACGGCACCATCTTGGCGCCCAGTTCGACGTGCAGCGCGTGCAGGGGGTCTTGTGCAGGGGGCGTTCAGGGACTGATCGGCGGACATGGTGGGCTCCGAGGGCATTCGTCGTGACCACCCAGACTGTGAACCGATCACGTCAGGGTGGGGGAGATGCCCTCGCTGTCCGCTTTACCTGAGAGATTGGCCGTCGGCGTTTGACCGGCGGCTTGCCCCTTCGGTGGACGGGCTCGACCGCAAGGTCCGCCCCGTCTCTCTCCAGTGAGGACGCCCGATGTCTCGAGCGTTTCGTCAGTCCTTTTGCCTGAGCGTTCGCAGCGTGGGATCACCAGTGCCACTGCGCCTTCGGCGGCCCCCGCGAGGGGCTCTCTCCTGACAGGGGCGCATTGTAGTCATGGAATCCGGGGGCGGTCCGATGAAACCCCGGGGGCCCACGTGCACAATCGCGGCCATGCGACTCCTGCTGGTGGAAGACGACCTCATGATCGGCGAGCAGCTGCTCGAGCTGCTGCGCGCCGAGGGTTATGCCGTGGACTGGGTGCGTGACGGCGAGATCGCCGACACCGCGCTGCAGTCCCAGACCTACGACCTGGTGATCCTGGACCTGGGCCTGCCCAAGCGCGACGGCATGAGCGTGCTGCAGGCCCTGCGCGGCCGCAAGCAGGCGGTGCCGGTGCTGATCGCCACCGCGCGCGACGCGACCGCCCAGCGGGTGGCCGGGCTGGATGCCGGCGCGGACGACTACGTGCTCAAGCCCTTCGAGCTCGACGAGCTCCTGGCCCGCATCCGCGCGCTGCTGCGCCGCGCCGCCGGCCGCGCCGAGCCCGTCTACGAGCACATGGGCGTCAGCATCAATCCCGCCACGCGCGAGGTCACCGCCAACGGCCACCCGGTCACGCTGTCGCAACGCGAATGGGCGGTGCTGGAGCCGCTGCTGGCGCGCCCGGGCATGGTGCTCTCCCGCCAGCAGCTCGAGGAGAAGCTCTACGGCTGGAAGGACGAGATCAGCAGCAACGCCGTCGAGGTCTACATCCACGGCCTGCGCAAGAAGCTCGGCGCGGAACTGATCCAGAACGTGCGCGGCGTCGGCTATCGCGTGCCCAAGGAATGACGGCGGACGCCGGATCCGGCGCGGGTCGCCGCGGCCGCCTGACGCTGCTGCCGCGCTCGCTGCGCTACCGCCTGCTGATGTTCCTGCTGGGGGCGGTGCTGACCGGCGCGCTCGTGCAGGGCATGAGCGCCTACCGCAACGCGCTGATGGAGACCGACGAGATCTTCGACTACCAGATGCAGCAGGTGGCGCTGTCCCTGCGCGCGGGCATGGGCACGGGCCTGCCGCTGCCGCTCGGCGAAGAGCAGAGCATCGACCTGATCGTCCAGGTCTGGGGCCTGGACGGCACGCCGCTCTACCGCTCGGCCGGCCCGGACTGGCTGCCGCAGCGCGCGGTGCTGGGTTTCTCCAACGTCGCCCTGCGCGGCAAGCGCTACCGCGTCTTCGCCGTCCAGGGCCGCTTCCAGGTCGTGCAGGTGGCGCAGGACATCGCGGTCCGGCAACGCATGGCCGGACAGCTGGCCTGGCGCACCGTGCTGCCGACCGCCTTCATGCTGCCGATGCTGGCGCTCGTCGTCTGGTGGGTGGTGTCGCACGCGCTCGCCCCGCTGGAGCGGGTGCGCCAGCAGCTGTCGCGCCGCGCGGCGCAGGACCTGGCCCCCGTCGACGAGGAGGACGTGCCCGCCGAGGTCCAGCCGCTGGTCACTGAGCTCAATGCGCTGCTGGACCGCGTGCGCCAGGCCTTCGAGCAGCAGCAGCACTTCGTCGCCGATGCCGCCCACGAACTGCGCTCGCCGCTGGCGGCCCTGAAGCTCCAGCTGCAGTCGCTGCGCCGCGCGCCCGACGAAGCCGCCCGCGGCCAGGCGCTGGAGAAGCTCGGCCTGGGCATCGACCGGGCGTCCCACCTCATCGAACAGCTGCTGGCGCTGGCGCGTCAGGACAGCGCCAAGGTGCAGGCGCCGGCACAGCCCATCGCCCTCGACGTGCTGTGTCGCGATGCCGTCATCGACGGCGCGACGCTGGCCCAGGGGCGCGGCATCGACCTCGGCATGGAGCGTTGCGACGCGGTCCTCGTCGACGGCCATCGCGAGGCGCTGACGATGCTGCTGCGCAACCTGCTCGACAACGGCATCAAGTACGGCCGCAGCCGCGTGGACCTGAGCCTGGAGCGCAGCGGGGGTCAGGCCTTGCTGGTGGTCGAGGACGACGGCCCCGGCATTCCCGACGCCGAGCGCGGCCGCGTGTTCGACCGCTTCTACCGTTCCGAGTCGCAGGCCCAGCAGGCGCCGGGCAGCGGCCTCGGCCTGGCCCTGGTGCGCAGCATCGCCGACGACCACGGCGCGACGCTGCGGCTGGGACACAGCACCGCGCTGGGCGGCCTGCGCGTCGAGCTGTCGATGCCGCTCTCCCGCACACCGCAGCCCGTGCCGCCGCTGCTGCAGCCGACCGCACCGCCTCCGGCGCTCCCGCCCACCTGACCTCGAGGTCAGCGAGTCTCGGTGGGGCCGGAATGAGGCTGGGGGTTCGCGGACGCGATGCCCCCTGCCTCGTGGAGTGCCCGAGCCTGGCCGACCGGAGTCCAGCGGCGTCTGTCCCCGCTTTACCGCCCCTTCACCGCCCCTCTCCCACGCATTAAGAGCGACCTAAGCGAAGGTGCTCACACTTCCAGTCATCGAGTCGCCGCCGGGGCCCATCCCCGGCGAGGCTCAGCGAATCTGGAGGTTCACATGACTCAAGTGGAGAAGATGATTCCGGTGAAGAAACTCGTGTGGGCGCTGGCCGCGGCTGGCGTGCTGGGGGCGGCGGGCGGTGCGCTCGCCATGCGCAACGCGAAGCTGATGCCGGTGGCGGACGGCTCGGCGCAGGCGACGGCCGACGCGGCCGCGACGTCGGGCGGCGACACCCAGGTGGCCGCGACCACGACGCCGCTGACCAATGCCGGCGGTGCGACGGCCACCGCGAATGCCGCGACGCCGGCCGCGACCTTCACGCCGCCGCCGTCGGGCATGCCCGACTTCGCGCAGATCGCTGCGGCGCAAGGCCCGGCGGTGGTCAACATCAGCGTGTCGGGCACGGTCAAGACGCGCGCCGCGCGCGCCCCGCAGATCGATCCCGACGATCCGTTCTACGAATTCTTCCGCCGCTTCGGCGTGCCGGGCATGCCTGGCGGCCCCAACGGCGGTGGTGAGGGCGGCAGCCGCGAGATCCGCGGCCAGGGGTCCGGCTTCATCGTCAGCGCCGACGGCGTGATCCTGACCAACGCCCACGTCGTGCAGGACGCGCAGGAAGTGGTCGTCAAGCTGACCGACCGCCGCGAATACCGCGCCAAGGTGCTGGGCAGCGACAAGTCGACCGACGTCGCGGTCCTGAAGATCGAGGCCAAGAACCTGCCGACCGTCCGCCTGGGCGCGACCAAGGACCTGCGCGTGGGCGAATGGGTGCTGGCGATCGGCTCGCCCTTCGGTTTCGAGAACAGCGTCAGCGCCGGCGTGATCAGCGCCAAGGGCCGCTCGCTGGGCCCGGACGAGAGCCGCGTCCCCTTCCTGCAGACCGACGTCGCGATCAACCCCGGCAACTCCGGCGGTCCGCTGTTCAATGCGCGGGGCGAGGTGGTCGGCATCAACTCGCAGATCTACAGCGCGTCGGGCGGCTATCAGGGTCTTTCGTTCGCGATCCCGGTCGAGGTGGCCACCAAGGTCCGCCAGCAGATCGAGAAGGGCGGCAAGGTGCAGCACGCCAAGCTCGGCGTGATGGTGCAGGAGGTCAACCAGGGCTTCGCCGACTCCTTCAAGCTGGACCGACCGGAAGGCGCGCTGGTCGCCAACGTCGAGGACAACGGTCCGGCCGCCAAGGCGGGCCTGCGCTCGGGTGACGTGATCCTCGGCTTCAAGGGCCAGCGCATCGTGTCCAGCGGCGATCTGCCGGCGCTGGTGGACCAGTCGCTGCCTGGCGACAAGGTCGACATCGACGTCTGGCGCAGCGGCAAGCGCGAGACGATCACCGCCACCCTCGGTGATGCCAACGAGAAGGGCGCCAAGCTGGCCAAGGGCGGCGGCGAGGCGGATGCCGATCACGCCAAGCTGGGCCTGGCCCTGCGACCGCTGCAACCCGAGGAGCGCCGTCAGCTCGGCACCCGCGACGGCCTGCTGATCCAGGAGGTCGGCGAGGGCAGCGCGGCGGCGCGCGCGGGCGTCCGTCCGGGCGACGTGCTGCTGGCGGTCAACGGCACGCCGGTGCAGTCGCTGGACCAGGTCCGCAGCGCGGTCAAGGGCGCGGAGAAGTCGGTCGCGCTGCTGGTGCAACGCGGCGGCGACAAGATCTTCGTGCCGGTGCGCATCGGCTGACCGAGCGCGTTCCGGCGCCCCCGGTCCCTTTTCTTCACGCCGGCCTCCGGGTCGGCGCCAGTCCCAACCAACCGCTGCCTGTGGCGGTTGCTCCGTGGGGCCCGCGCGTGGTGGCGCGGGCCCTTTTTTGGTCAGGCGGGACGGAGGCACCGATCGCGCGCTGGCATCATGCGCGGCATGCCGTCGCCATTGCCGAAGTTGCCGTCCAGCTCCGAATCTGCCGCTCCTTCCGTCACTCCTTCCGCCGCTCCTTCGGCCGCGCGTGAGCGCAGCGCACGCGCGATCGATGCCTTCATCGAGTCGCTCTGGATCGAGGAAGGCCTGTCCCGCAACACGCAGCTGGCCTACCGGCGCGACCTCCAGCTGCTGGCCGAGTGGGTTGCCGTTGAGCGGGACCGGACGCTCGACCAGGTCGAGGAACTCGACCTGATGGGCTATGCGACCGCGCGTCACGACGGCGGCAAGGCGAGTTCGGCCAACCGGCGGCTCTCGGTCTTCAAGCGCTACTTCCGCTGGGCGCTGCGGGAGCGCCGCATCGAGCGCGATCCCACGCTCAAGCTGATCACCGCCAAGCAGCCGATGCGCGTGCCCAAGACGCTGTCGCAGCTCCAGGTCGAGGCGCTGCTCGACGCGCCCGACGTGGGCACCGCGCAGGGCCTGCGCGATCGCGCGATGCTGGAGCTGATGTACGCCAGCGGCCTGCGCGTGACCGAGCTGGTCACGCTCAAGAGCGTGCACGTGGGCCTGCGCGAGGCCGTGCTGCGCGTGACCGGCAAGGGCGACAAGGAGCGGATGGTGCCGTTCGGCGAGGAGGCGCACGTCTGGCTGATGCGCTACCTGCGGGAAGCGCGCACGCAGCTGCTCAGCGCGCGCAACACCGACGACCTCTTCCTCAGCCGCTTCGGACAGGCGATGACGCGGGAGAGCTTCTGGCGGATCGTCAAGAAGTACGCCGTCATCGCCGGCATCACGAGCCCGATCTCGCCGCACACGCTGCGGCACGCGTTCGCGACGCATCTGCTCAACCATGGCGCGGATCTGCGCGCGGTCCAGCTGCTGCTCGGCCATGCGGACCTGTCGACGACGCAGATCTACACGCACGTGGCGCGGGAGCGCCTCAAGGCCTTGCACGCGGCGCACCATCCGCGCGGGTGAAGCGACGCGGTGCGAGGCCGTGGACTCGTGGTCGTGTTGTGGTCGGGGTCGGGGTCGGGGAGGGCGTCCTGACCGCGCCGGTCACGCCACCGGCAGACCGGCCGGCGGCTTGATCTCCTCCAGGCAGATCATCGACCGCACGTCGGCCACGCCGTCGAGCTGCATCAGCTTGTCGGTGAGGAACTTGGACAGCGCCTGCAGGTCGCGCGCGACGACCTTCAGCAGGTAATCGGAGTCGCCCGACACGGTGTGGCACTCCAGGATCTCGGGGAAGTCGCGGATCAGCGACTCAATCTCCCGCACGCGGACGAAGGCCTGCGCGGTGATGTTCAGGCTGACGTAGGCGGTGACGCTCAGCCCCAGCGCCAGCGGGGCCACGTCGGCGCGGTAACCCCGCAGCACGCCGCGCTCTTCCAGCGCGCGTACGCGGCGGAAGCACTGCGGCGCCGACAGGTGGACCTGCGTCGCCAAGTCGACGTTGGACATCCGGCCGTCGCGCTGCAAGGCCTCCAGGATCCGCAGGTCGATCGCGTCCAGCGCCACCGGTCCCGTCGGCCGGGCAGGGGCGGCTTCTTGTCCGATCTGTCGTTCATCTTGTTCGTCAACGGTGTCTTGGCGAGGAATTGTTGCGATTCTAATGATCCAGATGAACGAAGCGTGCGTGGCGGCGCTCCAACGGCCGGTGCCCGACGGCCCGCCATCGGCGAGAATCCCGCCCCATGGATCACAGTTTCCTCTCCGCCCTCATCCTGCTGCTGCTGGTGCTCGACCCGCTGGGCAGCCTGCCGATCTTCATCCCGATCATGCGGGCGGTGCCGCGCGAGCGCCGGCTGAAGGTCGCGCTGCGCGAGGTCGGCATCGCCTTCTTCGTGCTGCTCGCGTTCATGTTCCTGGGCGAGGGCTTCCTGCGCCTGATGCACCTGTCCGAGCGGTCGCTCGAGGTGGCCGGCGGGGTGATCCTGATCATCATCGCGATCCGGATGATCTTCAGCCACGCCGGCGAATCCGCCTACGGCGTGGAGACCGGCCGCGAGCCGTTCATCTTCCCGCTGGCCGTGCCGCTGCTGGCCGGTCCGTCGGCGATGGCGACGGTGCTGCTGCTGGCCTCGCGCCAGCCCGACCGCGTGGCGGAATGGATAGGCGCGCTGTTCACCGCGATGGTGATCTCGTTCCTCGCGCTGATCCTGGCGGACCGGATCCGCAAGCTGCTCGGCGACTCGGTCGTCTCCGCGATCGAGAAGCTGATGGGCCTGGTGCTGACCGCCATCGCGGTCGAGATGATCCTGTCCGGCCTGAAGCGCTATTTCGTCGGCGGGTTGTGACGACGCGTCAGACGCCGCGGGGGTTGGGGACATCTCTTGCGCCGCCTTGGCGGCGGACGGAGAACGGCGCCACTCGTCCACGGTCATGCCGTAGACCGCGATGTCGGCGTCGTGCCAGCGTTGCGTCTCGCGGTAGCTCATGCCGAGCTTCTTCATGATGTGCGCCGAGCCCTCGTTCTCCGGCTCGCAGACCGCGACGATCTCCGGCGCGTCCAGCGTGTCGAACGCGAAGGCCGCCATCCGGCGCGCCGCCTCCGAGCCGTAGCCCCGGCTCCAGCGGTCGCGGCGCAGGCGCCAGCCGATCTCGTGCGGATTCGTGGTCTCGCCGCGCAGGTGCTGGATGCAGCCGGCGCCGACGATCTCGCCGGTCTCGATCTCGAAGAAGGTCCACCAGCTGAAACCCCAGTCGCCCCAGCGCTTCTTGACCCGGTCGATCATCGCCTGCGTGTCCGCCAGCGTGTCGGGCTTGCCGGTGATGTAGCGCATCACCTCGGGGTCGCGGTTCATCTCGAACAGGCCGTCCAGATGGGCGTCGGTCATCGGCTCGAGGCGGAGCCGAGGGTGGTCAGGATCGTCATCGCCCGACTGTACGACGCGCTCAGCGCGCGTGACTGTGGTCACCTTCGCGCGCGTCGGCGTCCGGCGGGGTCGAAGGCGCGCCCGGGGACGTCGCCGCCGGCTGCCGCAGCGCCGAGAGGTCGAGCTCGTCCGGCGGCTGTGCGCCGTTGAGCCAGCGGATGCGGCAGCGTCCGGCGCGCTTGCACTCGAACATCGTCTGGTCCGCGCGGCTCATCAGGACGTCCGCATCGACGCCGTCGAGCGGGAAATGGGCGACGCCCAGGCTGCTGCCGACCTGCACCGTCGCGCCCGAACTCAGGCGGATCGGTTCGAGGATGGCGCGCAGCAGCCGCTCGCAGACGGGGCGGCTGTCGGCGGGCGAGGGCATTGGCGACAGCAGCACCACGAACTCGTCGCCGCCCAGGCGCGCGGCGGTGTCGGTCGCCCGGATCCCGGTCGTCAGCCGCTGGGCGATGGCCTTCAGCACCTCGTCGCCCGCATCGTGACCGTGGGTGTCATTGACGGCCTTGAAGCCGTCCAGGTCCATGTTGACCACCGCGACCGTGTGCTTCTGACGCTGCGTCGAGGCGATCGCCTGGCGGAGCCGGTCGGCGAGCAGCACGCGGTTGGGCAGGCCGGTGAGCGCGTCGTGGAAGGCCGCGCGTTCCACGCGCGCCTCGTAGGCCTTGCTCTGCGTGATGTCGACCATCATCCAGAGCGTGGTGTCCTCGTCGCGCTCGCCCGGCAGCGCGACGCCGTTCAGGTCGACCCAGACGAGGCTGCCGTCCTTGCGCCGCATCTGCTGTTGGCTGCGGTAGTGTCCGCCGCGGCGCAGCACCGGATAGGCGTTCTGGCCGAGCGCGACGAAGGTGTCCTCGTCGATGTAGAGCTCGCGCACCGGCAGGCCGAGCAGCTCGTCGCGGCCGTAGCCGAACAGCCGTTCCAGCGCGCCGTTCTTCCAGACGATGCGCCGGCCGCGCAGCTTGGCCATGGCGATGACCTCGGTGTCCAGCATCGCCTGCTGGTCCAGCGTCAGGCGGCGCAGGTCCTCGGTCATCGCGTCGGCGAGCGCCTGCGCGCGGGCGCGGCCGGCCGCCAGCAGGTAGGTCGTCGCCGCCAGCAGCGCCGTCAGCAGCAGGCCGATCAGCCCCGGCCCCCAGCCGGCGGCGTCGATGACGGCGCGTTCGTAGGCGGTCGTCAGCGCGGCCTCGACGCGGAAGGCGCGGCCGGAGATCTCGAGCTGGCGCTCGTCCCGGACGACGCGGCTGTCGAAGCCGCTGCGCGCGGTCGGCGGCGCGTCCAGCGGCTGGATGCCGGTGACGGAGTCCAGCAGCAGGTCCTCGGTCGGCGTGTGGTCGTCGACGAGCAGCCGGAAGTCCATCGGCGCGGCGGCCAGGCCTTCCTTGAGGCCGTGCAGGATCTCCTGCGCCACCAGTGGCGCGTAGAGCACGCCCAGCAAGGCCTGGCGCCGTTGCTCCGGTGTCGTCGGGTCGGCGCCGTCGCGGAAGACCGGCACCAGCAGCAGCATGCCGGGCCCGTGGGCGCGGTCCTGCACCAGGGGCACCGGCGCGGACAGCGTCGCCTCGCCGGTGGTGATGGACCGTTCGATGGCGCGGCGGCGGATCGCCTCCGATCCCAGGTCGAAGCCCCAGGCCGGGTAGTTCTGCGACAGCGGCTCGATGTGCGCGACGACGAAGAGATCCGGCGCGGCGTTGCCGAAACCGCGCACCGAGAACTGCGGCGCGCCGTCGGCCCGCTCGGCGGCGATGAACGCGGCGAGATCCTCCCGCATCACGCGCGGGACGAAGCCGAAGCCGCGCACGCCCGGGAACTCGCGCGGCAGGTCGCGCGATTCGACGTAGGCGCGGAACGCGCCGCGGTTCAGCCGGCCGTGCAGCGCGGCGATCGTGCCGCGCGCGCCCTTCAGGCCGTAGACGGGTTGCGTGAAGCGCTGGACGATGTCGTGCTGCAGGCGCTCCATCTGGGCGTCGAGCACGCGGTGGCCTTCGGCGACGACGCGGTTGCGGTTCCACAACATCGCGCTGAGCGTCAGCGCCAGGCCCACCAGCAGCACCAGCAGCGCGGCCACGACGGCGGGCATCGGCAGGTCGTCGGGCGGCGGCGCGACGGTCTCGTGGAAGGTGGAGTCTCGTGGATCCCGCGGATCCTGCGGAGCTGGCTCTGGAGTGACGTGCACGGGCAGGGCGGCCAAGCCGCGGGCGCTGGACACAGCCGTCGACTGTAGAGCAGGCGCGGGCCGCCTGCATGCGTCCTCGCGGCGTGCCCGGATTCGTTACAACTGCCGCGGCACGGCGTCGCGCAAGCGCCTATCCTCCCTCGCTCAAGGGGGCGGCGCGCGGCTTGCTCCTGTGCTGCAATCAATCCTCATCTCCGGCGAAGGTGGGCGGCATGGCTCAAGACTCGGACAGGGGCCCCCGGGCCTGGTGGACATTCCTGCGGCGGCGTTGGCAGGCTCGTCGCGAGCCGCCGGCGCGGATCGCCGCCGCCGACGAGGCGCAGTTGATGGAGGACCTCAAACGCGAGGCCGCCCGCGCGCAGCGACACCGCCACGACGGCGTGCTGATGCTGCTGGAACTCGATCCCTGGGCGCGCCTGCAGCAGCAGCACGGCGACGAATGCATCCTCGCGCTGGACGAGCGCCTCGACCAGCTCGTGCGGCAGCAGCTGCGCGGCGGTGACTGGCTGCTGCCGCTGCCGCGCGGCGTCTGGGCCGCCTACCTGCCGTGCACCGATCCGCTGGGCGCACTGGACGCCGCCGACCGGGTGCGTGCGCGCGTCGCGACACTCGATTACCGCTGGCAGGGCCAGGCCCTGCCCTTGAGCGCGAGCCTGGGCCTGGCCCATTGGCAGGACTGGCGGCGTGAGCCGCAGCAGGGCGCGGACCAGCTGCTGCAGCAGGCCCGCCAGGCGCTGGCGATGGCGCGCGGCGCCGGCTGCAACTGCGTGCGCGCCTATGCGGCGATCCCGTCAGGCCGCAACCGCTACAGCGGGACGCGACCGGCCTAGCGGCGCGTCGAGTCGACCTCGCCGAGCGTGTTCGCCAGGCTGGTCTGGCCCGTCGCTACAGCGGGACCTTGCCTGCGTAGCCCGTCATCTCAAGGTAGCCCCAGCCCAGCGGCCGGCCGGCCTCGTCGCTCACGCGCGCCACGCCCTCCCAGTACGGGAAGCCGGTGCTGCGGCGCGTGTCGATCTCCTGTGCGGCGTACGCGGCCTCGACGAGGAACACGCCGCGCGGCGTGCGGATGCGCCAGCGGACCGGGTAGGTCGCCAGGCTGACGGGGCTCTTCCAGAAGGCCAGCGGCTCGAACTGCACCTGCTGCTCGAAGTCGACCGGCGTGCCGCCCGTCGCCGCGCGCCAGCTGCCGCCGGTCCAGATCACCGTGCCGTCCTGACCCCGCATCCGGAACAGCGTCAGCGACGCGCCGTCGTCGAGGTTCAGCCCCAGCCAGTCCCAGCCGACCGCGCGGTCCGGTGCGGTGTCGGCGCCGCGGCCGAGGTACTGGTTGCTCCACTCGTGATCGAGCCAGGCCCGGGCCCGCAGCTCGCGCACACCGTGTGAGCCGCCGTCGCGCAACGAGAGCCGTCCCGAGCCGGCCAGCTGCGGCTCGCTGACGTAGCGGCTCGCCTGCTGCGCGTCCGGTCCCTTGCGCGACCAGCCCGCACGGCCCTGCAGCAGCGGCGCCTGCGGCGCGTCCAGCGTCAGCTCGAGGGCGAAGCCGGCGGACTCGCTCGCCATCAGCAACGCGTAGCGGCTGCGGCCCCCGGGACCGTCGACGCGACGCAACTGCCAGCCGCCCAGGCGCACGCGGGTGTCGTCGAGCTCGGTGCGCGCGTTCGCGAAGCCGTGGCGCAGCACCTGCTGGTCGTGCAGCAGGCGCTGCCGGCCCAGGTCCGAGATCGCTGCATGGCCCAGCATCACCTGGTCCGGCGCGAAGGCCGATGACAACGGCCGCTTCAGATCGTTCCTGACGCGGAAGAAGGTCAGCTGGAAACCGAAGTCGGGACGGGACCCGGCGGTGGCATTGCCGGCGGGCGCGGCCGTTCCCGATGCCGTTTCCGCGTGCAGCACGCCGGTCACGTACCACCATTCGACGCGCGTCCCGGGGTGCGCGCCGTGGTCGCGCGGGAAATGCAGCGGCGCGGCGGACAGCAGCTCGGAGGCGGGGGCGGCGTCGACGTCCGTGCCGATGCCGGTGTCGGTGCCGTCGCCGCATCGGACGCACGCGTGCGATCCCGGGCGAACACGCAGGGTGTCGCCCCGGCGAGCGCCGCAAGTCCCAGGCCGTTCAGCAGCGGGCGTCGTCCGATCATCACCAATCCTCCCGCACGGCGCGCAAGGCCTCGCCGCGACCGGCGCGCAGCGCGCGGGCGCTGGCCCAGGCGGCGGTCGCGCCGGTGGCGAGCAGGCTGGCCGCCAGCAGCGCCGCGACGCGCCAGCCCGGGATCGACCAGTCCATGCTCCAGTGGAAACTCTGCGGATTGAGCCGGAACACCAGCACCGCGCTGATGGCCAGGCCGACCAGCAGCCCCATGACGGCGCCGGCGAGCGCCTGCAGCAGCGTCTCGGCGAGCACCAGCCGGCGCAGCATCGCGCGCGTCAGGCCCAGGTGCAGCAGCAGGCCGAACTCGCGCCGGCGCGCCAGCAGTTGCGCCGACAGGCTGGCCGCCACGCCGAACAGCCCCAGCCCGAGTCCTACCGCCTGCAGCCAGTAGGTGATCGCGAAGCTGCGGTCGAAGATCGCGAGCGAGAAGCGCCGCAGCTCGCCGGCCGACGCGATCTCCAGCGACTCCGGCGCGCCGGAGGCTTCGCGCAGCGCCTGCTGCACGGCCACCGGATCGGCGTCCGGCGTCAGCCACAGCGCGAGCTCGGTGATCGCGGCGTCGCCGCTGAGGCGCTCCCAATCGCGGCGCTCCATCAGCACCGCGCCGCTCTGGCGGCTGTAGTCGCGCCAGATCGCCTTCACCGCGACCGGCAACTGGCGGCCGTCGAGCCGGAGCATGAAGCGGTCGCCCGGCGCGAGCCGGAGCTCGTCGCGCATCGCCTCGTTGATGTAGACCGGCTGCAGGCGGTCGGGCAGCGTCGCGGCGTCGCCCTGCAAGGGCAGGCGGTGATCGAGCGGCCGCGCCAGCAGCGTCGTGCCGCCCGTCATGCCGCGCACGCGGATCCCGATCGCGCGGGTGCGCTGCGCCGCCACGCGCTCGACACCCGGCAGCGCGGCCGCCGACGCGGCCAGGCCCGGCGGCATCGGCTGGCCCTGCTGGGCGTTGTCGCGGGCGGTCTGGCGCAGGTAGAGGTCGGCGGGCAGCATGTCGCTCAGCCACTGGTCCAGCGACTGGCGGAAGCTCGCGACCATCACCAGCATCGCCACCGCGAGCGCCAGCGCGACCAGCACGCCGGCGATCAGCCGGCCGGCTTCACCGGCCTGGTCGCGGGCACGCTCGACGGCCAGCAGCGGCAGCGCGCGCCGTGCCGCCCAGCCGCGCAGCAGGCCGGTGATCGCGCGCAGCACGAAGGGCACCGTGCCCAGCGCGCCCAGCAGCAGCGCGACCATCGCGGCGTAGGTGCCGAGCGGCAGTGCGAAGACGGACGGCATCCAGGTCAGCGGCAGGGCCGCGGCCAGCAGCGCGGGACCCATCCACCACCAGCGGCCGGCGTCGCCGCCGCTGCCCAGGCCCTTGAGCACCTGCGCGACCGGCAGCCCGCGCAGCCGTGCCAAGGGCAGGGCGGCCGCGCCCAGGCTCACCAGCGGTCCCAGTGCGAGCAGCCCCGCGATCGACGCGGCCGACAGCTGCAGCTCGGGGCGTCCGCCGCTCAGGCCGGTCAGCCCGCTGCCGAGATCGCCGCCCAGCGCATGCAGGCCGAGTTCCGCGAGCGCGATGGCCAGCCCCAGTCCCAGCACCGCGCCGGCGAGGCCGAGCGCCAGCGCTTCCGACACCAGCAGCGCCAGCCGTTGCCGCGCGCTCATGCCGAGCACGCCCAGCAGCGCGAGTTGCGGCAACCGCTGCGCCACCGACAGGCTGTGCACCGCGAAGACCATGAACGCGCCGACGAAGAGCGCCATCAGCGACAGCACGCCGAGGTTGAGGCGGTAGGCGCGCGTGAGGCGGCGCGCCTCGTCGGCCTGCTGGCGGGCCTGGTCCTCGGGCGCCTGGGCCTGGACGCCGGCCGGCCAGTCGGCGGGCACCGCGCGTCCCGGCGCCATGCGCAGCAGGATCGCGTCGAGCTGCCCGGGGCGATGCAGCAGCTGCTGCGCCCAGGCGATGTCGATGATCACCAGCGGCTGCTGGCGGTCCGGCACGCGGCCGACGACGGGAAGCGGGGCCGGCTCGTCCGGCAGATCCACGCGCAGCGTGCGGGGCCAGGTCGGGCGCGGGGCCGGACCCGGCGCAGAGCCCGACGCGGACACCGAAGCAGGAGCCGGCGCGGCGCCTGCCGCCGGCCCGGGCCTGCGAGCGTCCGCGGCGACATCGAAACCCAGCCTGGCCCACGCCGCGTCGCTGACCAGCAGTGCCGGCTCGCGCAGCGCGCGGCCGAGGTCGACGCCGTCCAGCCGGGGGAACCATTGCGGATGGAAGGCGCCGAGCTGCACCAGGTCCAGCCCGATCAGCCGCACGCGCTGCCAGGTGCCGTCACGGCCCTGCAGGCGGATGCTGGCATCGAGCCGGGGGCGAGCGCGGCGATGTCGTCGCGCGCGGCGAGCTCGCCGAAGTAGCGGTCGGACAGCGGCGCGGCACCGGGCGCGGGACTGAGCTCGGTGTCGGCCTGGGCGCTGCTCTGGCGCGCGGCGGACTCGAACTGCGCCAGCGCCGAGGCGTTGATCCAGTGCACCGCGCCGGCCAGCGCCAGCCCCAGCGCGATCGTCAGCAGCGCGGCGAGCTGCCGGCCCCATTGCAGGCGCAGCGCCGGCCACGACAGTTGCCACCACCAGCCCCAGGCGCGGCGCAGGCCGTCCACAGCGGACGTGTTTGCGGGTGTGCTTGCGGGCGCGGTCATCGGGAGGTCATCGCGAGGTCATCGGGGTGGCCGGTCCATCGGGGCCTCATGCCTCGACGAGCTGGCCGTTCTCGAGCCGCAGGCGTCGGTCCGCGTGTTCCGCCGCGTGCGCCGAGTGCGTCACCAGCAGGCAGGCCGCGTTCTGCTCGAGCAGCTGCTGGCGCAGCAGCCGCATGACCTGGTCGGCGTGCGACGGGTCGAGGTTGCCGGTGGGTTCGTCGGCCAGCACCAGCACGGGCCGGTGCACCAGCGCGCGGGCGATCGCCACGCGCTGCAGCTGACCGCCGGACAGCTGCCGCGGCAGGTGCCGCGCCTGCGCGGAGAGGCCGACGGCGTCGAGCATCTCGGCGACACGCTTCGGATCGGGCCTGCCCTGCAGCAGGAGCGGCAGCGCGACGTTGTCGTGGACGTTCAGATGCGGCAGCACGTGGAAGGCCTGGAACACGAAGCCCAGCTGCTCGCGGCGCAGTTGCGCCTGGCCGGATTCGTCCAGCGACAGGATGTCGCGGCCCAGCAGCACGACCTGACCCCGGTCCAGCGGCTCCAGCGCGGCCAGGCCGTTCAGCAGCGTGGACTTGCCGCTGCCGGATTCACCCAGGAGCGCGAGCATCTCCCCCGATGCAGCGTGAGCGACAGGTGCTCGAACAGCGTCTGCGCGCCGTAGCGCTTGGTCAGGCCGGTGGCGGTGAGGAGCGGGACGTCCATCGATGGATTGTGGCGCCTGTCCCGCCGCGATCCCGCTCAGATCGCGTCGAGGTGTGCGATCAGCCGGTCGAGCGCGTCCGGCGCCTCGGCCGGCACGATGCGGCGTGCCGGCATGCTGCGCAGCCAGGTGATCTGCCGCTTGGCGAGCTGCCGCGTCGCCGCGGTGCCGAGCTCCTGCAGCGCGGCGAGGTCGGGCGCGGCCTCGTTCGCGTCGAGCAGCTCCCACGCCTGCCGGTAGCCGACGCAGCGCATCGACGGCAGGCCCGGGTGCAGGTCGCCGCGGGCGCGCAGGTGGCGCACCTCGTCGACGAAGCCTTGTTCCAGCATCAGCGCGAAACGTTGGCCGAGCCGCGCATGCAGCCAGGCGCGGGCTTCGTCCGAGGGCTCGAGCGAGATCAAGGGCCAATCGACGCCCGACGAGCGCTGCCGGCGATAGAGCGCCGACATCGGTTCGCCGCTGAGCAGGCACACCTCCAGCGCGCGCTGGATCCGTTGCGAATCCAGCGGTGCCAGGCGCGCCGCCGTCTCCGGATCGATCGCGGCCAGGCGCGCGTGCATCGCAGGCCAGCCGTCGCGCGCCGCGTCGGCGTCGAGCTGCGCCCGCAGCGCCGGATCGGCCTGGGGCAGCTCGGACAGGCCGTCGAAGAGCGCCTTGAAGTACAGCATCGTCCCGCCCACCAGCAGCGGGCGGGCGCCGCGGGACTGGATCTCCGGCACGAGGCGCGTCGCATCGCGGACGAACTGCGCGGCGGAATAACTCTCCGTCGGTTCGAGGATGTCGATCAGGTGGTGCGGCACCGACGCGAGTTCCTCCGGCGTCGGCTTGGCCGTGCCGATGTCCATGCCGCGGTACACCAGCGCCGAGTCGACGCTGATGATCTCGACCGGCTGGCGGCGCGCGATCGCGAGCGCCGCGGCGGTCTTGCCGCAGCCGGTCGGACCGGCGATGCAGAGCGGTGTCAGGTCGTGCCCCGGGGCGCCGGCGGCGACGCGCGTCGCGGCGGCGGCGGTTCCAGCCGCCGCGTCGATGGCGTCGGACTCGACACCGATGCCGGCGTCGGACGAGTGAAGCTTGTTCATGCGGAACGACGTTGCGGCTGGCCGTGCCGGCGGACCAGCGTCCAGGCGCAGGTGGCGGTGCACAGGCCCAGGACCATCATGGTGGCGGCGAGCGGCGTCACGGTGCCGTCGAGGCTGGCGCTGAGCCAGGCGCCGACGGCGAACGCGACCAGCGCGATCGCGAAGCCCGACAGGGCTGCCGCCGCGCCGGCCTGGCGCGGGAACGGACCGACGGCGCCGGCCTGGCCGCAGGGCTGCAGCACGCCGTGGCCCAGCATGATGCCGACATGCGGGATCATCAGCGCCCATGGCGACGGCGGCAGCACGAAGGCCGCGAGGCCCATGCCCAGCGCGCCCAGCGCGGTGAAGCCGGCGCCGCGCGCGGCGGTGTCGGCGACGCTCAGCGTGCGCAGCCAGCGGCGGCAGATCAGCGTGCCGGTGACGTAGAGCGCGGCGCCGCCGGCGACCAGCGCGCCGTAAGCGTGGTGGCCCAGCCCCAGGACCTCGATGAACACGAAGCTGGAGCCGGCGAGGAACGCGTACAGCGTCGCATAGGCGAGCGCGGTGAGCAGCGCATAGGCGCGGAAGGTCGGGTTCGACAGCACGGTGCGCCAGTTGGCGACGAGGCCCGAGGGACGCAGCGCGGCGGGATCGGGCCGCGCCAGGCTCTCGGGGATGCGCAGCGCGATCATCGCCAGCGTCGCGGCCCCCGCGACGGCCGTGGCCAGGATCGCCCAGCGCCAGCCGAGGCCGGCCGCGAGCACGCCGCCGATCAGCGGCGAGGCCAGCGCGATCACGCCGAGGCCCGACAGCGCCCTGGCCATCATCCGCGCGCCCTCCTGGGGCTCGAACCAGTCGCGCAGCATGGCGCGGGCGACGACGACCGACGCCGCCAGGCCCAGGCCCTGCAGCGCGCGGCAGGCGACGAGGCCTTCGATCGTCGCGGCCAGCGCCGCGCCGATGGCGGCGACGACGTACAACGACAGTCCGCCCAGCAGCACCGGCCGGCGGCCGAAGCGGTCAGCCAGCGGCCCCAGCAGCAGCTGGGAGAGTCCGAAGGCCAGCATCAGCGCGGACAGCGTCAGCTGCGTCGCGCCCATGCCCGCCTGCAGATCGGCGCGCAGGCCGGGCAGGGCGGGCAGGTAGAGGTCGGTGGTGACCGGCTGCAGGCCCAGCAGCATCGCCAGCGCGACGACCTGGAGCGCGGGCGCCGGACGCGCGCCGCGGTCGACGTCCGCCGGCGACGGAACGCTCAAAAGCGCTCCCAGGGCGCGAGGTAGCGCCACTGTCCGGGCGGCAGCTGGCCCAGCGGGATGCGACCGATGCGCACGCGCTTCAGGCCCAGCACCCGCAGGCCGACCAGCTCGCACATCCGGCGGATCTGGCGCTTGCGGCCCTCGCGCAGGACGAAGCGGAGCTGGTCCTCGTTGGCCCAGCTGACCTTGGCCGGCTTCAGCTGCACGCCGTCCAGTTCCAGGCCGTGCATCAGCATCGCGACGGCGCGGGGGTCGAGCGCCTGCTGCGGATGCAGATCCGGATCGCCGTTCTCGACCGCGACGCGGACCAGGTACTCCTTCTCGACGTCGGAGTCCTCGCCGATCAGGTGGCGCGCGATGCGGCCGTCCTGCGTCAGCACCAGCAGGCCGGTGGAATCGATGTCCAGCCGGCCGGCCGGCGCGAGGCCGCGGCCGTGGCCTGGCGCCCAGTGGATCTTGGACGGGTCCTCGCCCCAGTGGGTGTCGGCCTTGACCAGCACCGAGGCGGGCTCGTAGCCGTCCTCGGCCTGGCCGGAGACGTAGCCGATCGGCTTGTGCAGCAGGATGGTCACGCGCTGCGCCTGCTGTTCGCGGGCGGCGGGGTCGACCTCGATCTTCGCGTCCGGGCCGACGCGCTGGCCCAGCGTGGCGAGCTGGCCGTCGACGGTCACCCAGCCGGACTCGATCCACTCGTCGGCTTCGCGACGTGAGGCCAGGCCCAGCTCGCTCATGCGCTTGGACAGGCGCTCGCCGGCATCCTGCTCGGCAAGGCGCACCGGCGCGGGCTGGCGCGGCGCGTCCGGCTGGCGCGGACGGTCGGTGCGCTCGGCGCGTTCCTCGCGTTCGGCGCGGGCATGGACGTCGGACGGATGGCCCGCATCGCGGTCGCCATAGGGCGCGCGGCGGGGGCGGTCGTCGCCGTAGCGGGCACCCGGACCGTTGCCAGGGCCGTTGCCCGGCCCATTGCCGTAGCGCGAGCCTTCGTTGCCGCGGGCATACCGGTCACCGCCGCGATCACCGCCACGGTCATCACGCGGGCGGTCGCCGTAGGAGCGCTCGCCCTGCGGGCGATCACCGTAGCCCTGCGGGCGATCGCCGTAAGACCGGTTGCCTTGGGGGCGATCCCCGTAGGGTCGATCGCCTCGGGGACGGTCGCCTTGAGGCCGGTCGCCATAGGCACGGTCCCGCGGCGGGCGGTCGCCGTAAGGTCGATCCCCCTGCGGGCGGGCCGGGCGGTCGCCGTACCGGTCGTCGCGGCGGGGGCGGTCGCCCTCGAAGCGGGGACGGTCGTCGGAACGCGGGCGGTCGCCGTACGGGCGACGATCTCCGCCGTCAGGGCGGCCGGAGAAGCCGGGGCGATCACCCTGGCCGCGCGACCCCCCGGGCCGCCCCGATCGTCCTGACGCGGTCCCCGATCGGGCCGGTCGCCGTAGCCGCCTTCACGCGGCGGACGGCCGGGACCGCCGCGGCGGTCGTCGCGCCCCTGCGGACCCCGCGCGTCGTGGCCGCGATCGTCGCGGCGCGGATCCCCACGCGGATCCCGACGCGGGTCATGGCGCTGGCGTCCTTCCTCGGCCAGGCGGCGCTGGAACGCGGCCTCGCGTTCGGCGCGGTCGGTCTGGGCCTGTGCCAGCGTCGGGCGCGGCTTGTTGACGCCCTTGCCGCGCAGCGGCGCGCGGCGCGGCCCCTTGTCGTCCGCCGACTTGGCATCGGCCGGTTTGTTCTTGTTGAGCTTGAGCGTGGCCATGTCGGTACTGCTTCTGGTGAATGAGGGGTCGGCGATGCGAACGGGGAGCGGGAGGGCGGGGATGCCGGAAAAGGCGGAACAGCGGAAAGGCGGAAGAGCAGAGGAACGGGACGAGGCCGGCGCCGCGGGGCGCCGGCGCTCAGCGCCCGCGCAGGAACAGCGCGTCGAGGTCGCGCAGGGTCAGTTGACGCCAGGTCGGGCGTCCGTGGTTGCATTGGTCGGCGCGCTCGGTGCGCTCCATGTCGCGCAGCAGCGCGTTCATCTCGTCGATCGTCAACTGGCGATTGGCCCGCACCGCGCCATGGCAGGCCATCGTGGCGAGGATCTCATGCTGCGCGCGCTCGATCGCATGGCTCGCGTCGAACTGTGCCAGCTCGGCCAGCACGCCGCGGGCGAGTTCGACGACGTCGCCGCCGGCCAGCAGCGCCGGACGCTCGCGCACGGCCAGCACCTTGGCGGAGAGGGGGCGATGTCGAGGCCCAGACGCTGCAGCGTCTCGGCCTGTGCCTCGGCGGTGGCGATCTCGCCCGGCGTCGCGGCGAAGGTCACCGGGATCAGCAGCGGCTGCGAGTCGATGCGCCGCTCGCCGAGCGCGGTCTTCAGGCGCTCGTACACGACGCGCTCGTGGGCCGCGTGCATGTCGATGATGATCAGGCCCTGCGCGTTCTCGGCCAGCACGTAGACGCCCTGGATCTGCGCGATCGCGCGGCCCAGCGGCCATTCGCCGGCCTGGCTCGACGGCAGCGGACCGGCAGGGGCGGCGCCCGGCGCCGACAACGCGGAGGCCGATGCCGGCGCGGTCGGCAGGCCACCGCGGGGTGTGGCGGCATAGAGCGCTTCAGCCTGCTCCAGCGCGAGCGCGGTCTGGGCGCGGGTCGGGATCGGCGCGCGCCAGCCCTCGGGACCGGCGAACCGGGCGGAGGGGGCGGCGTAGGCCGCCGGGGGCTCATAGGCGGCCTGGCCGGAAGAGGCGTTGGCCGTCTGGCCATCGGCACCCGACACCCCGCTCATGCCGCTCATGCCGCCTTGCTCCCAGGCCGGCGTGCCGGTCCAGCGCTGACGACCGGACGGGGCGGCGGCCTCGGTCGACGCCGGACCGTCCGCGGCGGGCATGCCGTCCTCGCTGCTGCGCGACAGCGCCAGCGCCGCCACGACGGCGCGGCGCACCTGCTGGTGGATCTCGCGGCCGTCGCGGAAGCGGACCTCGATCTTGGTCGGGTGGACGTTGACGTCGACCAGCTCGGGCTGGACGTCGATGAACAGCACGTAGCTCGGCTGGCGATGGCCGTGCAGCACGTCGTCGAACGCGGAGCGGATCGCGTGGGCGATCAGCTTGTCGCGCACGTAGCGGCCGTTGACGTAGACGTACTGCATGTCGGCGCGGCTGCGGGCGGCCTCGGGCAGGCCGACGCGGCCGTGGATGCGCATCGGGCCGACCTCGGCGAAGACCTCGCGGCTTTGAGCGATGAACTCCTCGTTCAGCACTTCCGCGATCCGCTGCGGCAGCAGGGCGGCGCGCCACTGGTCGACCAGCTTGCCCTCGTGCCAGACGGCGAAGCCGACGTCCGGGCGGGCCAGCGCGTGGCGGCGCAGCGCCTCGAGGCAGTGGGCGAGCTCGGTGCTCTCGCTCTTCAGGAACTTGCGGCGGGCGGGCGTGTTGAAGAACAGCTCGCGCACCTCGACGGAGGTGCCTCTGGCGCGGGCGGCGGGACTGAGCTCGCCGGTGCGGGCCTCCAGGCGCCAGGCGTGGGCGGCGCCGGTGTAGCGGGACACCAGGGCCAGCTCGGCGATCGAGGACACGGCGGCGAGCGCCTCGCCGCGGAAGCCCATCGTGGCGACGGCCTCGAGGTCGTCGAGCGTGCCGATCTTGCTGGTGGCGTGGCGCTTGATGGCCAGCGGCAGCTCGCCGTCGGGGATGCCGTGGCCGTCGTCCTCGACGATCAGGCTGCGGATCCCGCCGGCGATCAGCTTGAGCTGGATCTGGCCGGCGCCGGCGTCCAGCGCGTTGTCGACCAGTTCGCGGACGACGGAGGCCGGGCGCTCGACCACCTCGCCGGCGGCGATCTGGGAAATCAGTTCATCGGGGAGTTCGCGGATCGCGCGCCGGCCCGCCGGGGCGGCGGTGTCGAAAGCGGCCGCGGCAGTCGCCGTCGGGGCGAGGGTGTCGTCCATGGGGCGATTGTAGAAGGTACGGCGATTCCACCCCTGGGCGGGCGGGACCGGCTCTGTTCGGTGGGGCACACAGCATTTCCGGGTCGGACGAGCTGCCGTTTCTTCATCAGCCGATAAGGAAGCGCCCGCCATAATCCGCGCCCATGGATCTGATGCACTTCCTCGTCGACTTCATCCTGCACGTCGACAAGCACCTCGCCGAGTTCGTCACCGCCTACGGGATGTGGGTGTACGCGCTGCTGTTCCTGATCGTGTTCGTCGAGACCGGTCTCGTGGTGATGCCCTTCCTGCCGGGGGACTCGCTGCTGTTCGTCGTCGGCGCGCTGTGCGGGACGGGGATGATGAGCCTGCCGCTGGCGATCGCCGTGCTGCTCGTCGCCGCGATCCTGGGCGACCAGTGCAACTACACGATCGGGCGCTACTTCGGGCCCAAGGTCTTCCAGTGGGAGCAGTCGCGCTTCTTCAACAAGCGTGCCTTCGACGCCGCGCACGAGTTCTACGAGAAGCACGGCGGCGTCACCATCATCCTCGCGCGTTTCATGCCCTTCATCCGCACCTTCGCGCCCTTCGTGGCCGGCGTCGCCGCGATGACCCGCAGCCGCTTCACCGCCTACAACGTCGCCGGCGGCGTGATCTGGGTCGTGGGCCTGACGATGGCGGGCTACCTCTTCGGCAACATCCCCTTCGTGCAGACCCATCTCAGCAAGATCATCTGGGCCATGATCCTGATCCCGGGCCTGATCGCGCTGTACGGCGGATGGCGCGCCTCGCGCGCAAAACCAGCGGTCTGATCGCGGGAAAACACCGACCCGCAGAGCGCGCAAACCCCGGGGTGAGCTTCGTCACGGTGACCTCGCAGGGCTATTCTCGCCCGCTGTTTTCACCGCCGACAACGCCCATGCAACACAGCATCCTCAGCAAGGCCATCACCGTGGCCCTGAGCTTGACCGCCGTCATCGCGGCGGCCCCCACGCGGGCCCAACAGGCCGCGACCGCTTCCGCCACTTCCGCCACCGCTGCTGCTGTTGCTCCGGCGCCCGCCGTGACGATGCTGCTGCGCGATCCCGCCGTGTCCGCGCGTCATCTGGCCTTCGTCTACGGCGGCGACCTGTGGATCGCGAACCGCGACGGCAGCCAGCCGCGCCGGCTGGCCGGCCATGCCGCCGGTGAATTCGCGCCGCGTTTCTCGCCCGACGGCCAGTGGATCGCGTTCTCCGCCGGCTACGACGGCAACACCGATGTCTACGTGATCGCCGCGACCGGCGGTCAGCCCCGCCGCCTGACCTGGCACCCGGCCGCCGACCAGGTGACCGGCTGGAGCCCCGACGGCAGGCGCGTGCTGTTCGCCTCCAACCGCGAGGTGCTGAACACGCGCAGCAAGCAGCTGTTCGAGGTGGCGGTGGAGGGCGGCTTCGAGCAGAAGGTGATGGAGGCCGTCGCCTACGAGGGCGTGTGGTCGCCCGACGGCACGCGGCTGGCCTACCGGCCCAACGGCGCCGCGTATGTCGGCCCGAGCGGCTGGCGCCAGAGCCGCGGCGGCTCCACGCCGCCGATCTGGATTCTCGATCCCAAGGGCAAGACCTGGGAGCAGATCCCGCACGTCAACGGGACCGACAGCAACCCGATCTGGATGGGCGACGAGGTCGTCTTCATCTCCGACCGCAACGACGGCGCGGCCAACCTCTTCGCGTTCAACACCAGGACCAAGGCGCTGCGCCAGCTGACGAAGGAAACCGTCTGGGACGTCCGCAGCGCCGACGGCCGTGACGGCCGCATCGTCTACGAGGCGGGCGGGCAGTTGAAGGAAGTCGGCATCGAGGGCGGCACCTCGCGCATCCTCAGCGTCGCGCTCAACGAGCCGAGCAACGAGGCGCGCGTGCAGTGGAAGGACGCCGCGAAGACCATCACCGGCGCGTCGCTGTCGGCGACCGGCAAGCGTGTCGTGGTCAGCGCGCGCGGCGAGGTCTTCTCCGTGCCGGTGAAGGACGGCGTGGTGCGCAACCTGACGCAGACCTCCGGCGTGCGTGAGAAGGACGCGCTGTGGAGTCCCGACGGCCAGCAGGTCGCCTATGTCTCCGACGAGCCCGGCATGCGCCACCAGGTCGTGATCCGCGACCAGCTCGGCGACCAGGCCGCCAACAAGACCGCGCGCAAGCTGCTGCTGCCGGAGGCCGGCTACTACACGCTGCTGTCGTGGTCGCCCGACGGCGCGCGGCTGGTGCTGCAGGACAACCACCTGAACCTGTACCAGCTGCCGTTGACCGGTGCGCAGTCGGGCAAGCTGGCCAAGATCGACACCAGCGAGCGCCGTGCCGGTTTCGACGTCGGCTTCTCGCCGGACGGCCGCTACCTGGCCTACACGGTGGTCGGCAAGAACTTCTTCAGCCAGATCCGCATCGCCGACTTCCAGACCGGCCAGCAGTACACGGTCACCGACGGCCTGAGCCACGCCGGCCTGCCGGCGTTCTCGACCAAGGGCGACGTGCTGTTCTTCGCCGCGTCGATCAACTCGGGTCCGGCGCAGGTGGGCCTGGACATGTCCACGCAGGAGCGCTCGGTGCGCATGGGCCTGTACGCGGCGGTGCTGCGCGCGGACGGCAAATCGCCGCTCGAGCCCAAGGCCGGCGACGAGGACGGCAAGGACAAGAAGGCGGACGAGGACAAGAAGGACGACAAGGCCGACAAGTCGGACAAGTCGGACAAATCGGAGAAGGCCGACAAGGACACGAAGGACGACAGGAAGTCCGACAAGAAGGACGACGGCAAGGACATCAAGCCCAAGGTCAAGCCGGTGCGCATCGACTTCGCCGGCCTGAAGGACCGCATTGTGGGTCTGCCGGTGGCGACCGCGCGGTATGACGACCTCGCGGTGGCGGACGACGGCGCGCTGTTCTACGTCGAGCGCAAGCAGCCTGGCGTGTCCATCGATGCCGAGGGCGGCAACGGCGGCAAGGGCGACCTGTACCGCTTCGACTTCGAGGAGAAGAAGGCGAAGCTGGTCAAGCCGCAGATCGAGGGCTACAGCCTGAGTCCGGACGGCAAGAAGATCCTGCTGAATCCGGGCGCCGGCCGCCTGGAGATCGCCGATGCCAAGGAGAAGATCGACACCAAGAGCATCGATCTGTCGGGCCTGAAGACCCGCGTCGATCCGCGCGCCGAATGGCGTCAGATCTTCGACGAGACCTGGTGGATGGAGAAGGAGTTCTTCTACGACCCGAAGCTGCACGGCCTCGACTGGAACGGCATCTATCAACGCTACTTGCCGCTGGTGGCGGGCGTTCAGCGCCGCGAGGACCTGAACGACCTGCTCGTCGAGATGATCGGCGAGCTGCAGGTCGGCCACAACCGCGTGGGCGGCGGCGACGTGCATCAGGAGCCGCGTGTCGCGGTGGGCCTGCTGGGCGCGGACTTCGCGTTCGAGAACGGCAAGTACCGCATCAAGACGATCTTCAAGGGCGACCGCTGGGATCCCTACCTGAAGGCGCCGCTGGCGGCACCGGGCCTGGGCGTCAAGGAAGGCGACTACCTGCTGGCGGTCAACGGCCAGCCGGTGGACGGCGCGCACAACCTGTACCAGCAGCTGGAGAACACGGTCGGCAAGCAGGTGCAGCTGACGGTGTCGGCCAACGCGAACGGGCAGGGCGCGCGTCGCGTGACCGTCGAGCCGATCGCGACCGAAGGCCGGCTGCGCCAGTGGGCCTGGATCGACCACAACCGCGAGGAAGTGGATCGCCTGAGCGGCGGCAAGATCGCCTACGTCTACATGCCGGACACGGCGGGCCCGGGCTTCCAGCATTTCAACCGGATGTTCTTCGGCCAGGTGGACAAGGCGGGGCTGATCGTCGACGACCGCCGCAACGGCGGCGGCCAGGCGGCCAACTACGTGACGGAGCTGCTGAACCGCGCCTACCTGGGCAGCTGGAAGGACCGTGACGGCCTGATCTACGACACGCCCGCCGGGGCCATCTACGGCCCGAAGGCGATGCTGATCGACCAGGACGCGGGCTCGGGCGGCGACTTCATGCCCTATGCGTTCAAGCGCACGGGCCTGGGCCCGTTGATCGGCAAGCGGACCTGGGGCGGCCTGATCGGCATCTCGGCGAACCCGAACCTGATCGACGGCGGTTTCCTCGTGGTGCCGTTCTTCCGCTTCTTCACGCCGGAAGGCGAGTGGCGCATCGAGAACGAAGGCGTCGCGCCGGACATCGACGTGGACCTGGATCCGGTGGCGGTCAACGCCGGCCGCGATGTGCAGCTGGAAGCGGGCGTGGCGAGTGTCCTCGAACGCCTCAAGACCTGGAAGCCGATCCAGCGCACGACGGCGCCCGCCATGCCGACGCAGGTCGGCAGGTAAGGCCGCTCGCGCAGGTGCGAAGGAACGGGGCCGCGGCCCCGTTCCTCCTGGGCGCGCGGCGCCGTCCGCCGTCGGCGTGACCCCGCAAGTCCTGACCCCGCGAGCCGCCGCGCGGCGCCGTCAATACGTAAGCCATGCCATAGACGCTCCCGCGCCCCCTCCCTAAGCTGAGACCCGACTGATCCCGGTTTTCCCGCGTTGTCATCGCGGTTCCCGGCGATCGGTCGACGGTCCGGACCCCCGATTCGCGGTGGTCCCCAACAGCAACAGCGGAGGTTCATCATGGCGCTCACAGCCACCAAAGACGACATCATCCTTCTCGGCCACGGCGGATACACCGGCGGCGTGGACAACATCACCCTGCCCGCGGGCCTGGACCTGTACGTCCTGGGCCCCGTCGGTGCCGTGCTCACGGTCGCCGCGGCCAAGCTGCTGATCGACGCCAAGGACATCAAGACCTTGAACCTGACCACCGGCGGCAAGCAGAGCGTGCTGATGCCCGGCGGCGGCTTTCCCCACGCCTACAAGGGCGGCCAGGGCGCACCCAACCTGCACCTGTTCTCGCTCGGCGCGGCGACGGATCCGATCCGCGTGAAGCTGCTGACCGGCAACGTCCTGACCCCGGTGCTGGTCACCAAGGAAACGACGCTGGCCGAACTGGTCAAGCTGCCGGCGGTGGCGTCCAAGGCCGCCGCCGCGGCCAAGGCCGGCAAGTCGGTGCGCGTATTCTGGGCCGCCTGCGCCACGCAGGGCGGCACCGAATCGGTGATCTCGGCCACGAGCTGAGGCGGCGTTCCGGGCGAGCGGACCGCGCGACGCGGCCCGCCCGCCCGGCGACCGAGTCCGCGCGCCCCGCGCCGCGGTCATCACCCAGTCAGGGAGAACCACATCATGAAGCCAGGCGTCCACACGCCCCTGGGCCGTCCGTTCGACGACGACGAGCCCGCCCCGCTCACGCCCGCCGAGGAGCGGATCGAGTCCCTCATGCGCGAGGGCCGCAACTACCGGCACATCGCCGAGGAACTGAGCATCAGCCTCGGCACTGCGCGGCGACACGGCAGCAACCTTTTAAAAAGGCTTGAGGACGACGACCGTCCTGGCCTGCGTGAGCCTCGAGGAGGCCAACATCCGAAGCGTCATCGCTCACCTGCCCGCGGGAGGACTCCTGACGGCCGGTGAGATGCAGGTGCTGGCGCAGGTCTGCGGCGGCTACAGCGCCAAGCAGATCGCCCGCGTGCGCGGCACCAGCGCGCGCACGGTCGAGAAGCAGAAGCAGACCGCCATGGCCAAGCTGCGCCTGCGCAGCGTCCTGGAGCTGGCGGCCGCGGTCGGCCGCGGCGACAGCGCGTGCTGGCGCTGCGATCACCGCGGCTGACACCCGCGGCTGACACCCGCAGCTGACACCCGCAGCTGACAACGGCCTCGACCGACGACAAGGGCCGGCCCGGATCGCTCCGGGCCGGCCCTTTCCGATGACCGGCCGCGCATGGCCGGCGCGCGCGGGCTCAGGTCCCTTCGTTGCGCTGCGAGGTGACGATCGTCATCTGGCCGTTGGCCGGCTCGAAGGTGACCGCGTTGTACATGTTGAGCTGGTTGTCGATCTCGGAGCCGCGCACGATCACGAACTCCTGCAGCGAGACCAGCCCGCCGTTCTTGAACGCGCTGACGCGGATGCCGTTGAGGAACGGCGTCTGGCCGTTGCCGTAGGACTGCCAGGCGCCGCTTTTCGGGTCCAGCGAGAAGGTCTTCTCGCCGGCCACCTGGTGCCGCGGATCGCCGCCTTCGCGCACGACCAGCGCGACCGACAGGTTCCATCCGGTGTTGTTGAAGAAGTACTTGAAGGCAGGCGTGGTCATGCGGGGCTCCCTGGTTGCGGGCCGTCCTGGCCCGGGTTGAAAAGATCGTCGCGTCGCAGCCAGAGCGCGGTCTCGCCCGCGGCCAGCCGCCGCGTGCTGGCCGCGGTGCCGCCCGCGTCGAGGTCGACGTCGATGCGGCAGGCGCGCGGGCCGGCGTCGGCCTGACCCAGCAGCAGCGCGCGTACCGGGTGTCTGAGCCAGGCGGTGGCGCGCGGCCGATCGGCGTCCAGCGCGACCGGCTCGGCCAGATCGAACGACACCCGGATCGCGCGGGCGCGAGGCGACCCCTGGAAGACGTCGGACAGCGCCTCGACGGCGATCGGCTCGCGCGGATCGCGGTCGGTGGCGCTGGCCAGCAGTTCGTCGAGATAGGCCTCGCGGACGGAGGCCGGCAGCCGGCCGTCGAAGGCGAGGCGCTCGACGAAGCGGCCGCCGTTGAACGACACGTCGACCCAGCCCTTGAACAGGGTCAGTTCGGGCGCGCTGCTGAAGATCGCGGCCCACACCGCCAGGAAGCGGGGCACGCTCAGCATCAGTGTGTCGGTCACGCCGTCGGCCAGGTCGACGATCGCGTCGGATTGCGCCGCGCTGACCGGCGGGCCGTCGACCTGGCCCCGCTCGGGCGGCAGCAGCAAGGTGAAGGTGGCGCGCACGCCGTCCGACAGGCCGGAACCGCGCCAGTCCTGCGCGCTCGACATCGTCACCGGGTGGCCCAGTTGCGCGGCCAGGGTTCGCGCGGCCGCCTCGATCCGGTCCCGCTCGACGACGGGACGACCGAAGAAGCGGAACACCGCGCCGTCGCTCGCCCCGCCATCGCTCGCCCCGCCGTCACCGCGGAACTCCAGCAGCGAGGCCGCCGGGCGGCCCGTCGCGCCGGCGGCCAGCTCGAAGTGGTCTGGCAGGTAGAGCACGCGGCCGTGATCGCGGTTGTGCTGGTAGTAGCTGACGGCCGTGCCCTGCCAGTCGACCTTCCACGGCAGGTAGCCCGGCAGCGAAGGCAGTCGCAGGTCCTGCGTCCACTGGCAGGCGCACCGCGTGTATTGCGACGGGAAGTCGGGGGCCTGCTGCGTCATCAGGAGGACGAAGTCGCCGGCGGATCCCGCCGCGTTCATCAGCAGGCGCAGGTCGCCCTGCAGCGCTTCGCTCCAGTAGCGCTCGAAGAACTCGCGCGTCTGCGGCGCCGCCAGCGTCACGTCCTGCTGGAACCGGACCACCGCGCTCGGTTCGGCGTCGAAGAGCACGACGCGGGCGCGCTCCAGCGTCGCGCCCGCCAGCGTGGCCGTCAGTCGCAGCCGGTCGCCCTGTCGCTCGCGCGCGAGCGTCACCGGGTCGCAGGCCGGCATCAGCAGCTGGCAGCGCAGGCCGTCGGGCTCGCCGAGCCAGGCGCGTGCCGAGCCGGTGCGCCCGGCCAGCGCCGCGGGCACGCCGATGTCGACCCACAGCGTCAGCGTGCCGTCGGCGCCCAGCGACAGGTCGGGTGCGCCGCCGTCGCCGCCTGTCGGGCTCGCGCGGAAGTCGGGCCGGTACCAGAGGCCCGGGCCGGCCGTCTCCAGCAGCGCAGGCGCGCCCAGGTCGGCGCTCGGCGCGATCAGCGCGCCGCGGGTTTCGTCGCGACGCAGGCGCGACTCCAGGACCCGGCTCATCGTGAGGCCGGGCAGGGGAAGGATCGTGGTGGTGGTCGTGTTCATGGTCATGGTCGGTCCGGTGAGGCAGCGTCAGCCAGGCAGGGCGGCGGGCAGAAGGCGATCTGCCAGCCGGCGGGGGTGCCGACCGCCGCGCTGCAGCTGAGGAGGTTGTGGAAGCCGTCCGCGCGATGCAGCGCGCGCAGCGGCGTGGTCAGGGCGTCGTACAGCGGCAGGGCGCCGCCCTGGCGCTGGACCAGCGCGAGGATCTGGCGGCGCAGTCCGGCTTCGCCGCCGGCCAGGCGCGCGACCGTCGCCAGCACCGCGGCCTTGTGCACGCGGCCGTCGGGCGTGCCGGCGAGGCTGAATCCCGCCCAGGCGGCCGGCGGCCCGCGTTCGGGCCGCGGCTCGCGGCCGTCGAACCGGCGCATCAACGGGAACAGACCTTGCGCCTCGCCGTCGATGCCGGCCGCGCGCAGCAGGCGGTCCCAGTCGCGCCAGTCGCCCCAGTCGTGCAGGCCGCGAGCGTCACGCGATTCATCCGATTCACCCGAGTCATGCGAGTCATGCGAGTCACGTGAGTCACGCGAGCCGCTGGTGTCCGGTCCGCGGGGGCATTCGAAGTAACACTCGCAGAGCGCATCGCCCGGCGTCGCGCCGACCAGCAGCAGCCGTGCCTGGGGCGGCACGGCCGGCCGGGCGCCGAGCCGCGCGCGCAGCCAGCGGTCGAGCTCATCCGGCGGTGCCGTGCGCGGCACCTCGGCATAGACCTTGGCGCGTGCGGTCCCGTCGGCACGCCATCGCACGCCGAGCCAGGCGCCCCAGTCGAGCGGGCCGTGGCGCTGCAGCGCGGCGAAGGAGGCGAGGGCGCCGCCGTCGCGCGCGGCCGCCGGGTCGGCCTCCCGCACGCAGGCCAGCGCCTGGGCCAGGCGGTCCGGTGGCGCGGCGGCGCGGGCGGCCAGGTCGAAGGTCGCGCGCAGGCCGTCGTCGGGCCAGCCCAGCGACAGCTCCACCGGCTCCGGCCGGGTGTTGAGCCGCGTGTCCCGCCACGGCGCCGGCGACGCGGCATCCCGCGCCGCCGGCGCCGCCAGCACGACCCGGCACCAGGCCTCCAGCCGCCGACCGGCGTCCGGGTCGTGCCGGTCCAGGACCGACAGCGCCCGGTCCAGCCCCGGTGCGAGGCCGCGGTGCATCACGGCGCCTTGATGAAGGCGATGCCGCCGGCGCGAACCTCGCCCTCGGCGGTCTCTCCCGTGTCGAAGACGACGCTGTAGCGCACCATCGTCGGCGTGCCGGCGACCTCGGGCTCGTTCGTCACCGCGTATTGCTGGACGCGCTGGCCGGCCTTGTCCTGCGGCGCCTCGAGCAGCACGTGCACCTCGGGCGAGTCCGCGCCGCAGGTCAGCGTGACGTCGGCCGCGCCCTCGGTGAAGCGCGGGACCAGGATCACCGGCACGCGCCGCGCGTACCCGTCGTCGACGACCACCGACGCGCCCACCAGCGGCGACGGCCCCAGCACGCGCACGTCGGTGGCGCCGCGGCGCAGCTGCACCGTGACCTCGACCGGCTCGTCGCGATGGCCGGCGGGACCGCGCAGCCGCAAGGTCTGCGCGCCTTCGCGGCCGCGCTGGAACACCACCTGCGGCGCCTGCTTCCAGCGCGCGCTGCGCAGCGTCACGACCGCCTGGTCGAGGCCGTCCCAGACGAAGTTCTCGCGCAGGCGCACGTCCACCGACAGGAAGTCCGCCGCCGACTCCGCCATCGCCACGATCTGGCCGGTGTCGCTGCGGCCCTCGACACGGTGCACGAACTCGTCGCCGAGCCACTCGCCCGAGGGCGAGTAGACGAACTCGGCGACGTAGTCGACCCCGGCGCTGCCCTGCTCGTCGTACTGGAAGCTCAACGGCAGGCTGCCGACGACGCCGTCGGCATCGATGCTGTAGGACAGCCGGTGCTGGCGGTCCCGGGACGCGCCGGCGGGGTAGACGGCGGACACGTTGACCGCGCGCAGCCCGAGCCGCTGGCGGTCGTCGGCGTCGGGCACCGCGACGCGCACCGGATAGGCCAGCCCGAACGGCATCTGCGAGCGGTTCACCAGCAGCAGGTGGTCTTCCGGACGGTCGTCCTGACCCAGGCCCACCACGGCCTGCGGCAGCACGATGCAGGTGCGGGCCTTCTTCTCGGAGTACAGCATGTCGATGCTGTTCACCTGCTCGCCGTGATAGACGGACATCCGGATCGTGGCCTTCGGGATCGTCATCGTCGCGGCGCGCACGACCTCCTTGACCGCCTCGCCGGCGCCGCCCGAGCCGCCGCTTCCGCCCGAGCCACCGCTTCCACCCGAACCTCCCTCGGTGCCGCCGTCCGAGCCACCGTCCGAGCCGCTCTCCCCGCCGCTCTCTCCGCCGCCTTCGGCGGGCGTGTCCGCGCCGCCGTCCTTCTGCGCGACCGCCTCGCTGGCGGCCAGCTCGACGTCCTTGGCGCGGTTGACCGTGTCGTCGACCTGCGGCGCCTCCGCGAGCGGCGACCAGCGGTTCGCGTCGGGGCCGATCTGGACTTCGAAGAAGTTCTTCAGCACGTACTCCAGCAGGATCTGCTGGGCCCACTTCAGGCCTTCCTGCGGGTTGTCGCCGTCGTAGTTGACGACCTCGATCTGCAGGCCGCTCTTCTGCAGCGCCTTCTGCCACTGGCCCTGGATGCCGACATCCAGCACGAAGGCGCTCAGCGGCATCTGCATGCCGAAGCTGCCCTGCACCTCGTCCAGGACCTTGCTGAAGGTGCCCTTGACGGTGAAGGTCACCGCGGGGCGCATGGCCAGGAACTCGAGCCGGTACATCGCGGCGATGTGCTTGCTGCGCGCGCGCAGCGCGGCGTTCATCGCACCGGCGAGCCTGCCCGCCTTGGTGAACGCGACCGAGCACACGGCGGCGTTGTCGCCGACCAGCGAGGACGACCCCGCCTGCCACACCAGCTGGGCATCGCTCTGGTACAGCAGCGACGGATCGCCCTCGATGGCGGGCGCGGCCTGGCGCGCCACCGGCCCGAGCACCGAGAAGCTCACCGCGCCCCGCGTGTACGGCACGGCCGCCAGCGAGATGGCGCCGCCCGGTTGCCATTCGCGCTGGATGGCTTCCTTGATGCGCTGCAGCGTGGCGGGCGGCACCGCCGTGTCGACCTCGAAGTTCAGGAAGCCGCTGCCGTCGCCGTCGGCGGCGTCCTCCGTGTACCAGAGGTAGGACAGCATCCGGCGGCCGCCGCGTTGGGCCAGGCGCACGGTGCCGGGGATGTACCAGAACTGCCGGGACGACGCGTCGTCCGGGTAGACGTCGACGCCGTCGACGGTGAGCTTGCGGTCATGCATGTAGATCATGGGTGGTCTCCAGTGGGGAGGTGGAAGGGCAGCGCCACCAGCGGCGGCGCGTCGGCGGGGAGGAGGCGGGGCGGCACGCCGCCGATCGCGAGCGCGAAGCCGCGGTCGCCGGCGTGCCAGTAACGCAGCACCGGCGGCGGAACGTCCGGGTCGCGGTGCAAGGTGAAGACGGTCTCGGGCCACAGCTGCAGCGGACCGGGCACGACTCGCAACGCGAGGCTGTCGCGGCCGCCCCAGTCGATGCCGGGGTCTATCCGCAGGCCGACGTCGCGCCGCGCGAACGGGTTGACGAACACGACGCCGCCGGCCGGCTGGCCGCCGGGCAGCCGCAGCGCGGCGTCGCCGCTGGCGGGATGCACGACCAGCTCGCAGCGCACGTCGCCGAAGTCGACCGGCTGCGGGGCGAAGGCCTCGATGACGGCGCCGGGCCGGCGTTCGTCGAGCTCGACCGACGGCGGCCACCAGCGCAGGCCGGCGCCGGCCAGACGCACCTCGACCGACCGCACCAGCGGCCAGGGGAAGGCCTCGGCCACCTCGATCGAGAAGCGGCGGTCGGCGAACAGCCCGGCCGGCACGATGTCGAGGAAGGCCTGGTCGGTGTCCAGCGCCAGCGGCCGCTCGAGCGACGCGGGCCGGTCCAGGCCGCCGCCGTCCTGGAAATGCACGACGCAGCGCGCGCGCGGCGCCGTCGCGGTGCGCGACAGCGAGGTCGGCCAGTCCTGCGGCCGGTCCGCGTTGAAGACGTGGGCCTGCGACCCGCCGGGCGTGCCCTCGGGCGGATCCAGCCGCAGCTCGACCGCGCGCACCGGCCCCCGGTAGTCGTCGTGGCAGCGCACCCGCAGCGGGCGGACGTAGGACCGGCCGGTGCCGATCGTCTCCATGCGGCAGTCGCGCAGGGCCTCGGCCAGGCCGGTGGGCGCGCCCAGCGGACAGGCCTGGCGCGAGACCATGCCGCTGACCGACATCCGCATGTCCAGCTTGCGCACGAGCGTCTGCTCGTCCTCGAGCCGGCTGCAGTCGATGCCCAGCGACCAGCCGCCGGTCTCGCCGTCGCCGGGCGTGGCGAAGCGCGGCATCGGCGTCAGCGCGTTGCGGACGCTGCGCATGAAGGCCAGGCGGAAGCCGTCGGGCAGGGGCAGGCCGCCGCGGTCGGTGGTGTCGACGCGGATCGCGCCGCTGGCGCGCAGCGTCTCGAAGGTCTGGACGTGCTCGATCTCGAGGAAGGGCAGCTTCAGCGCGCAGCGCTCCTGCACCCAGCGCCGGAACTTCGAGCCGTCGACCTGGACGTCGATGCGCCAGGCCTCGCGGAAGGCGTCGAAGCGCAGCGCGTACACCACCGCGAGCGCCTGCGCGGCGAAGGCGTCGCGGCCGGCGTCGCCGCCGCCCAGCATCGCCAGGTGCCGCACCCCCAGGCCCAGGGTCAGCGCGACGCTGTTGTCGCCCAGCAGCGAGGGCCGGGCGCGCCGCGGGGCCTGGCCGGTGAGCCGGGCCACGACCTCGCCGGCGGTCCAGGGGATGGGCCGCAGCTCGGGCGCGAGGCCGCCGCGCTGCAGGGTCAGGGCGTCGCGGGCCCGCGCCAGCAGCGCGTCGTCGGGGCGCAGGTCCACCACCATCGACAGCTGGCCGGCGTCGGCGTCCGGATCGTTCCCGAGCGGCCGGTCGTAGGTCAGCAGCCGCAGCTGCGGCACCCCGTCGATCCGCGCCAGCGCCGGCCGCGTCGCCGCGCAATACACCACGCCCGACGTGGGCGTCGTGTCGCCGTACAGCATCAGCTCGGGCAAGCCGTCGAGCGCGATCGGTTGATCGTCGGCCAGCATGGCGCGGGCTCCGCGGGTCAGCCGACGGTGACGCCGGTGGCGCGGACGCGCACGGCCACCGGGCCGCCCGGCAGCGGATCGAGGACGGCGGTCGCCACGTTCAGGCGCGAGGTCTTGCCGCCGACGCTCACCTCGGCCTCCACCACGCGCAAGGCGCCGGGACCGCCGCTGCCGGCGGGCACCGTCCAGTCGACGCTGCGGGGACCGGCGGCACGGTCGAGCTCGATCTCCTGGCGGAACACGCCCGGCCTGGCGCCGCGCAGCGTGGTCTCGAGCCGCACGCGTGCCCGGTCGGCGCCGTCCTCGAGGGACAGGCGCACCCGGCGGGCCACGCCGCCCCAGGGGCTCGCCAGCCGCACCGCGCCGGTGCCGCGCCAGCCCTGGACCAGGGTCCAGTCGCCTTCCACCGTGTCGCCGTTGGTCAAGGCCAGCGTCAGCCGGTAGGACAGGTCCCCGATCGAGGACTGGCCCAGCGGGACGTTGACCGTCGTCTCGAACGGGGCGGTCGCGGCCAGGTCGATGTCCTCCTGCTCCCAGTCGCCCAGGCGCAGCGCGACGCTGGCGCGGTCGATCACGCCCCAGGGCAAGTCCTGGCCCCGCAGCGTCGCGTGAAGCACGCCGAAGTCGACGCCGAACAGGTCGAGGTAGTTGCGGTTCTCGGTGTCTTCACGGCTCGCGGCGAAGGCTGGCGTGCCGTCCTGGTAGACGACGCGGTACTGGTACTTCAGCGGCGCGCGCTCGTCGCCCTTGCTGAAGGTGCCGCGCAGCTGGCGCGAGCGCAGGTCGCCGCCGGCCGTGAACTCCAGCACGCTGACCTCCTTGCGGGCGTCGTCGCGCAGCTTGTGGCCGGCCAGCGTCAGCGCCGTCACCACCAGGCGGTCGACGCCGAGCGCCTTGAGCCGCTCGGCGCTGGGCGGGCTGACCGTCAGGTCGAGGTCGAAGAAGGGCTTGGCATTCAGGTCGATCGTGTGGAAGCAGTCGCCGAGCTTGTCGGCCGGCACCACCGCGTCCACGCGCGGCAGCAGCGCCTGCGGCCGCTTCTCGATGTTGAGCGCCTGGCTCAGGTGGTAGGTGCGGGACTGGTCCTGCACCTGCTCGATCTGGCGCACCCCGTCCGCGGTCAGCGCGTTGAGGTCCAGCGCCGGCAGCTGGCTCTTGACCATGTCCTCGAGCTGCTTGCCGGCCCAATCCGTCAGCAGCTTGCTGACGGTCTCCTTGCTGCCGCTGTCGGCGCTGGGCAGGACGACATCGATGGAGCTCTTGGCCATCTCGCTGTAGCTGCGGCCGCGCGGCACCGCGACCGTGTGGGTGCTGCCCCAGGCGCCCCGGTGCTTCTGCTCCTCGACGACCAGCTTGGCCATCTTCGTCTGCGACAGCGTCACCGTCGCGGAGGCGTCGGGCAGCAGGCCGTCGAAGGTCACCGTGTAGGTGGCGCTCAGCACCGAGCTGCCGCCGTCCTTGGCCTTGTCGCCGTTGTCCGACGGGCCGCCGAGCGCGGACCAGAACAGCTGCGCGCCGATCTCGGTCAGGTTGAAGGTGACGATGGCGGCGTTGTCGTTGAAGTTGGACGGCGTGGTCCGGCACACGCCGGTGAAGGCCGGGTCCTGCTCCTTGTCGTAGGCCTCCTTGGTGGCGAAGGCGCGGACCTCGACGGCGCCGGTGCGGTACGGCACCGGCTTGATCTGCAGCGCGTCGCGCTCGGCCAGGAACTGGCCGTAGTCCGCTTCGCGCTGCCAGCGCCCGAACAGCGCCTGGGCATCGCCGTCGCCCAGGCCCAGCGACTTGCGCAGCGACTGCGCGGCCTCGGCCTGGTTGCCGGCCATCGCCTGGCACAGGGCCAGCATCTGCCGGGCGCGCTCGACCGAGGGGCCGTCGTTGACGATGGCTTCGGCCATGCGCGCGCGCACGGCCGGATCCCCCATGTCGGGCATCGGCAGCGCGACCGTCATCGTGCAGAGCCCCCGCGTCGATGCCGCCGCCGAAGAAGCGCGTCATGTTGAACTTCAGCTGGCCGTCCGGACCGGTCCACAGCGTGGGCATCTCGGCCATCGCGTAGTAGGTGTTCCGGTCCTCGCTGTCGGGGAACAGGATGTAGTTGTTGGCATTGGTGAGGCGGTCGCTGCCGGGGATCCGGCGCGTGACGTTCTTGACGGTGATGGCGGGTGAAATCTTCAGCATGGGAACTCCCTGGTTGGATGGCGGCGCCGGTGGCGCCCGTTGAGGAAAATCGGCTGCGCTGCCGCTCGGCGGCAGCGGGCGGGGTTGGGGCGGAAAGGGCGGAACTGACCGGGTGCACCGGGTGCACCGGGTGCACCGGGTGTGGGGGGACGGGCCCGCCCGGCAGGCGCGAGCCGGCCCCCGCGCCGCGGCGCGAGGCCGTGGCACGTCCGGTGCAAGGACGGGCGGGAGCGGGCGGCGGCGGGCGGCCTCAGCCGCCGGAGAGGCCCGGCGCCGATGCCCGGGGTGTCCGCGACGCGGTCCCGGCGGTGCCCGCGGTGCCTGCGGGCCCGCCGGGGCTGCCGCCGCCGTGGGGCACGCCGTCCGCGCCGTCCGGGGCGGTGCCGGCGAAGGCGCGGCCGAGGTCGGCGCTCGCCTGGATGTGCCACTCCCGGCGTTCCGGCACCGTCGTCGCCGCGTGGATGCGCAGGTCCTCGGGCGGGGTGGTCGCGGCGAACGCGGCGTTGGACCAGTTGTCCAGGATCTGCCGGACGAGGCCGTTGACGACGGGCGCGGTGGCCCGCGTCAGCGCGTCGTCGGAGAACTGCGCCGTGCGGCGCACGTCCAGCGTCAGCGACCCGTCGGACAGGGCGCTGTCCACGGCCTGGCGGACCTGCTCGATCGTCGGGACCGGCGGCTTGGCCGCTTCGGTCTTCTTGCTGAACGGGAACCAGCCCGACGACTTCGCCGGCGCGCTCGGGACCAGCGCGGCGTAGACGGGCTGCAGCGAGCCCTGCAGCGTCAGCTCGACGCGCGCGTCCACGCGCAGGCCGCCGCCGTAGCGCACGCGCAGACGGGACTCGGCACCGTCCATGGCGGCCTGCACCGCCTGGGCATCCTCCCGCGAGATCGCCTCCACCAGCGCCAGCCGGTTGGACGAGGTGCCGGACGCGGTGAACGGCCCGAGTTCGCGGGACACGCCCGCGTCGTCGACCATCACCAGCATGACGTGCACGCCGTCGAGCTCGGCCGGCAGCAGGCTCACCGGCTCGCCGGGGAAGCGCGCCTGCAGCTGCTGACGCGCGGCGTCGACCGCCTCGGGATCCTGTTCCCACGACATCTGCAGCGACAGCTGGTCCGCGCTGCCCATGCGCAGCAGATGCAGCATCGGGGTGTTGCCGTCGCGGTCCAGGCGAGGGTCACCGGGCAGGTACAGGAAGCGGTGCTCGCCGGGCCAGCCGACGTCGATGCAGCGCAGCGCGCCGATGTGCAGGGTCTGGAGTTCATCGTTCATGGGAATCTCCTGGGGTCTGATGGCCCGCGGGTCGTGCCGGGCCGGGTGGTGAGAGGGAAAGGCGGCCGGGCAGCGCGGGCAGGTCGCTCCGGCCGAGCAGGACGTAGTCCTCCGTGGCGTCACGCCAGGGACCGCTGACCACGTCGTGCGCGCCGACGACGGTGACGCGCAGCCGGTAGCGGCGCGGGCCGCGCCAGGATGCGAAGCGCAGCACCAGCGGCGTGTCGCCTTCGCTGGCGGCGGCGGGGGCGGGGTAGACGATGACGCGCGCGCTGAATGGCCGGCCGCCTTCGGCGAGCGCCGCGTCGATGGCGAACTCCGCGTCGATGCGCAGCACGCCGGGCGGCACCGACGGCAACAGGGCGCGCACCAGCACCGGCAGGGCGCGGGCCTCGCCGGGCATGGCCGGCACCGGGGTCACGCGGCAGACGACCGCGGGGTCGCGCGGCGTGCGCGCCAGCTCGAATGGATCCAGCGCGTACCAGACGGGCACCGGCGCGACCTGCGGCGTGCGCAGGTCCCAGGCGACGCTGGCCTGGCGCTCGTCGTCGTCGGCCCACAGGCGCAGCCAGGGACCCGTGGCGACCGAGGGCGTCTGCGCCGGTGAACCGTAGGCCTGGCGCAGGCGGCCGGCGATGGCCAGGCCCAGTCCGGCCGGTGGCGACAGGGCGCCGGTCGCCGACGCGGCGGCGCCGCCATCGCCGCCACTGTCGCTGTCGCTGTCGATCCGGACATAGGCGCCGGGCTGGCGTTCGAGCGCCTCCACCAGGCCCCGCCACGGCAGCGCCTGCGCGCCTGGCGCGAGGACCGATTGCAGCGCGTCGATCAGCGGGCCCGGCTGGAAGACGACGCGGCAGGGCGGACGCGGCAGCACGCCGTCGATCTCGCCCTCCAGCGCGCCGGCCAGCCACAACGCGCCGTCGGTGCGCAGCAGCCGGTCGAGCAGCAGCGCTTCGTCATTGCCCAGGCGGGCCTCGACGAGGGCGCGCCGGCCGACCCAGGCGAAGGGCAGCGCGCGGCGCCAGCGGCCCGCCTCCAGGCGGCACACGCCGCCGCGGCGCGGCAGCAGGTCCAACGCACCGGCGGGCGCATCGCCGATGACCTCGACATCCGCGCGCAGCGTGGCCAGCACATCGCCCTGCGCGGACGGCGCGATCATGAACTCCAGCAGGAAGGCCGGCTGACCGTCGGCCGGTCGGGCCAGAGCGGCCCGGTGCCCGATCGCATAGCGCGGCGATGCCGCGCCGAAGGCGTTCAGCAGGTCGACGGTGTCGCCACGAGACGCGCCCTGCCAGTCGGGCAGGGCGGTCGCGGCGGTGGCGGCGGTCGTGGCGCTGGAGGCGTCGGACAGGGGGACATGGCGGCGGTCGATTCCGGTGGCACGTGATGTGCGGGAATCTAGGGCGTCGCCCCTTGTCCATCCATGCCACCGATTGCGTAGTGCCCGGTGGCGGCGCGGTCCGGCCGCGCCCGGCGCCGCTACAGGGCGCGGTGCCTGGCCGCCAACGGCGGGTTCTTCGCGAAGTACCGCGCGATGCCGGTCGCCAGCGCCTTGACCAGGTCGTCCTGGTAGTCCGGGTCGCGCAACCGCGCCTCTTCCTCGGGATTGGAGATGAAGGCCGTCTCCACCAGGATCGACGGCACGTCCGGCGCCTTCAGCACCGCGAAGCCGGCCTGCTCGACGCTGCCCTTGTGCAGCTTGGCCAGCTTGCCGATCTGGCCCAGCACTTCGCCGCCCAGCTTCAGGCTGTCCTTGATCTGCGCCGAGGTGCTCATGTCCAGCATGGCGCGCAGCACGCCGGCGTCCTTCACCACCTTGGTGTTGACGCCGCCGATCACGTCGGCCGCGTTCTCCTTGTCGGCCATCCAGCGCGCGTTCGTCGAGCTCGCGCCGCTGGTCGACAGCGCGAAGACCGAGGCGCCCTGCGCCTTCGGCGTGATGAAGGCGTCCGCGTGGATGGACACGAACAGGTCGGCCTGCACCCGGCGCGCCTTGCGCACCCGCTCGTTCAGCGGGACGAAGAAGTCCGCGTCGCGCGTCATCATCACGCGGATGCGCGGGTTCGTGTTCAGCCGGTCTCTCAGCTTCTTGCCGATCGCCAGCACCACGTCCTTCTCTCTCAATCCGGTGGGACCGATGGCCCCGGGATCCTCGCCGCCGTGGCCGGGATCGATCGCGATCACGATCAACCGGTCCAGCCTGGTCTGGCTCATCTCCGGCGCGACCTCCTTCAGCGGCGGCGCGGGCGGGGGCGGGGTGTCGATCTTCGCGATCGCCGTCGAGCTCGCCGGACGCTGCGGCGGTGTCGCCGCCGCGCTCGCCGCCTGCTCGGCCGACGAAGCCGCCGTCAGCGGCCGGTCGATGCGACCGATCAGCTCGCCCAGCGCGTCGTTCACCGACTGCGCCGCAGCGGTCTCCGCGGCTTCCTTGCCGCGCACCAGGTCCAGCAGCGGATCGCGCTCGCGCGTCGGGTACAGGTCCAGCACCAGCCGGTTCTGGTACGCCGCCACCGGCTCGATCGTGAACACCTGCGGCGCCACGGTCTGCTTCAGGTCCAGCACGATGCGCACCACGCGCGGCTGGTTCTGGCCGACGCGCACGCCGGCGATGAACGGGTCGTCCGGCTTGACCTTGCCCAGCAGCTCCTTCAGGCCCGCGTTGAGCTCCAGCCCGTCGATGTCGATCACGAGCCGGTCCGGATTCGCCGCCATGAAGCTCTTGGCCGCCAGCTGGCGGTCGGACTCGATGGTCACGCGGGTGTAGTCGCTCGCCGGCCAGACCCGCACCGCGACGATGTTGGCGGCGCTGGCGGCCAGCGCCGGCACCGCGGGCAGCACGGAGAAGCTCAGCACCGTCGCGCCCATGCGGCCCAGCGCCTTGCGGCGGCCGCGGGACGGCAGGCCGGCGCGAGCCGGCGGGGTGTCGACGGTCGTGTCCCTGGGGGAGGAGGGCAGGCCTTTCATGTTTCCGTTCATGTCTCCGTTCATGTCTGCGTTCATGTGAGGCAGGGCGGTGGCCGTCGGATCAGTCGGAAGGTCCGGCGAGCTGCCGGTCCAGCTCAGCCAGCAAATCCTGACCCCGCGACGTGCGCGCTTCAGCACGAACGTCGCGGCTGTCGTCGTCGTTGACCTGGAGCAGGAGCCGCAGGTCCGGCGTCGGCAGCATGCCGGCCGCCTTCTCGGGCCATTCGCTGAGCTTGAGCCCCGGCGCGGCGAACAGGTCGCGGAAGCCCGCGTCCTCCCACTCGCGCGGATCGCTGAAGCGGTAGAAGTCGAAATGATGGGCGGGCAGGCCGGCGAGGCCCGGCGGGGCGTAGTCTTCGACCACGGCGTAGCTCGGGCTCTTGATGCGGCCGGTGACACCGAGCGCGCGCAGCAGATGCCGCACCAGGCTGGTCTTGCCGGCCCCCAGGCCGCCGTCGAGTTCGATGCTCAGGTCCGCGATCTGCGGACAGCGGGCCAACGCCTGTGCGAAACGTTCGCAGGCGGCCTCGTCGGGCCAACGGTACGGGCGGGTTTCTAGAATGCTCAACTGCGATGAATTCCCTGGTCAACACCCCACGGCCCGATGCGTCCTCCGATGACGTGGCGGGCCCCTCCCGAGACCCCGACGCGCTGCGCGCGCTGATGGTCGAGGTCCGCGCCTGGGCGCTTGAGTTCGGATTCTCACAGATTGGGGTGGCCCACGTCGATCTGAGCGATGCGGAAGCCGGTCTGCAGGCGTGGCTGGACGCCGGTTTCCATGGCGACATGCAGTACATGGCCGCCCACGGCCTCAAGCGCGCCCGGCCCGCCGAGCTGGTGCCGGGCACGATCAGCATCCTGACCGCCCGCATGGACTACCTGCCCGAGGCCGCCGGCGACGACTGGCAGGACCGCGAATGGGCCGCGATGCGGGACCCGGCACGTGCGCAGGTCTCGCTGTATGCGCGGGGTCGGGACTATCACAAGGTGCTGCGCAATCGGCTGCAGCAGCTTGCCGATCGCATCCAGGACCGCGTCGGCCCGATGGGGCACCGCGTGTTCACCGACTCCGCGCCGGTGCTGGAGGTCGAGCTCGCGAGCCGCTCCGGCATCGGGTGGCGCGGCAAGCACACGCTGACGCTGCACCGCGACAGCGGCTCGATGTTCTTCCTCGGCGAGATCTACCTGGACCTCGCGCTGCCGGCCAGCGAGCCCGTCACCGCGCATTGCGGCCAGTGCCGCGCCTGTCTCGACGCCTGTCCGACCGGCGCGATCATCGCCCCGTACCGGCTCGATGCGCGGCGCTGCATCAGCTACCTGACGATCGAGCAGGACGGGCCGATCCCGCTCGAGTTCCGCGAGGCGATCGGCAACCGCATCTACGGCTGCGACGATTGCCAGCTCGCGTGTCCATGGAACAAGTTCGCGCGCAGGAACGCGCTGCCGGACTTCGACTGGCGCGAGCCGCTCGGCCACGCGTCGCTGCTGACGCTGTTCGCCTGGGACGAGGCGACCTTCCTCAAGCGCACCGAAGGCTCGGCGATCCGCCGCATCGGCCATGCGCGCTGGCAACGCAACATCGCCGTGGCGATGGGGAACGCGCTGAGGCAAGACCTGGCGCCGGCGCTGCGCGCCGATCTGCTGACGGCGCTGCGCGCGACGCTGCCCGACGCGACACCCGTCGTGGCCGAGCACATCGAGTGGGCGCTCGCGCAGGATCTCATTCCTCGATCGCCTGCCTGAACGCCGCGATGAAGTCCGACACCGGCTGCGGTGAGCGCAGCCCCTGCGGCTGAACCGCGCGGACCTCGACCGGGACCTCGGGCAGCAGCGTGCGGATGTGGAGATCGCCGCCGCTGGCCTGCGCGGTGAAGGAATCGATGATGGCCGGCCCGAAGCCCTGTTCCGCCATCACCATCGCGATGTGGTGCGTCTGCACGGTGATGCCGGCGCGCGGCGACAACGACAGGCGCGCCCACTGGTCGGCCAGCACGGCGCCCAGCGGGTCGCGCTCGTCGATGCGGATGAAGGGCTCGCGCAGCAGGTCCTGCAGCGCGACGGTCGTCCGGCGGTCCGCGGCCGTCCTGCCTTTCGGCGACGCGCACACGAGCCGCCCGGTGGCGACCAGTTCATCGGACAACGCCGCGTGGGACGGGCGGCCGTACACGATGCCGACGTCGCCCTCCTGCAGGAGCATCGCCCGTGCGATGTCGTTCGAGTGCAGCGTCCGGACGCTGATCGGCAGATCGCGATAACGGCGCCGGAAGGCTTTCAGCGCCTGCGGCAGTGCCTTCACCGCCAGCGAGGGCACGATCAGGATGCGGAAGCCCTGGCCTTCGCCGGTGCCCAGCGCGGTCGCCATGCGACGCACCGATTCGAGCTGCGACATCAGCGCCTGCACCTCGGGGTAGAGCGCCTGCGCCTCGCGCGTGGGCATCAGGCGCCGCCGCTGACGCGTGAACAGCGCGTATCCCAGCTGCAGCTCCGCCAGCTGCAGGGACTGGGTCACCGCGGGCTGCGTCACGTGCAGCAGCTTCGAGGCCGCGCTCACGGAGCCCGTCAACATGACCGCATGGAAGACCTCGATGTGCTTCAGGCGCATGGGCGGGGGCTGTCGACGAACATAAGCCCAGCTTATACGAAGCGGCGTGATGCCGATGCCCGGAAACGGCGATGGTCACTATCGTCGAGCCCATGCAAACTTCACTTCTCCCGACCAAGGAAACCGCCATGAAGATGCCCGCTCCCCGTGCCGTCGCCGTGTCCTTCGCCTCGATGGCTTCGATCGCCTCGATCGGCGCGTGTGCCCTGACCGCCCTGATCGCGGCGCCCGCCGCGGCGCAGCCCGCGGGCACGCTCGAGAAGGTGAAGGCCTCCGGCGTCATCACCGTCGCGTACCGGGACTCCTCGATCCCGTTCTCCTACCTGGGCGCCGAAGGCCAGCCGACCGGCTTCGGCTGGGAGATCTGCGGCAAGGTCGTGGAGCAGGTGAAGAAGGCGACCGGCCGCGCGGACCTGAAGGTGGCCACGCAGTCCGTGACCTCGCAGAACCGCATCCCGCTGCTGGACAACGGCACCATCGACATCGAGTGCGGCTCCACCACCAACAACAGCGACCGCGCGAAGCAGGTGGACTTCGCGATCAACTACTTCTACACCGGCACGCGGCTGCTGGTGAAGGCGAACTCGCCCATCAAGGGCTTCGCCGACCTGAAGGGGAAGAAGGTCGTGTCGACCACCGGCACGACCAACTTCCAGGTGATGCGCCGGATGAACCAGGAGCAGAACCTGGGCTTCGAGCTGATCAGCGCCAAGGACCACGCCGACGCCGCGCTGCTGGTGCAGTCGGGCCGGGCCGACGCCTTCGCGATGGACGACATCCTGCTGTACGGCCTGCGCGCCGGCGCGCTCAATCCGGCGGACCTCGCCGTCGTCGGCGAGCCGGTCCAGGTCGAGCCCTACGCGATCATGGTCCGCAAGGACGACGTCGCCTTCAAGAAGCTCGTGGACACCACGCTGGCCGGGTTGATGAAGAGCGGCGAGTTCGAGACGCTCTACAAGAAGTGGTTCCAGACGCCGATCCCGCCCAAGGGCATCACGCTGGGCGCACCGATGAGCCGCGAGCTGCAGGAGAACCTGCAGGCGCTCTCGGACAAGCCCGCGCGTTGATCACCCACTGATCCCGTCATGACGCACACCACACCGCGCCCGGCGCGCGGCGAGGGCGCAGCCTTGCCCACCGCGCCAGGCATCGTCGGCATCCTCGGCGGCATGGGGCCGCTGGCGACGGTCGACTTCATGCGCAAGCTGCTGGACGCCACGCCGGCGGCCACGGACCAGGAGCACATCCCCGTCGTCGTCAGCAGCATCCCGCAGGTGCCCGACCGCACCGCGGCCTTCCGCGGCGAGGGCGAGTCGCCGCTCGCCGCGATGATCGTCAGCGGCCGTCGTCTGGCCGCGGCGGGCGCGGGCGTGGTGGTGGTGCCCTGCAACACCGCGCACCTGTGGTTCGACGAGCTCGAGCAGGCGCTGGGCCTGCCGATGATCCACCTCGTGGATGCGGCGATCGCCGAGGCGCTGGACCTGGTGCCCGAGGGCGGCAAGGTCGGGCTCCTCTCCACCGACGCGACCCTGGCGTCCGGGCTCTATCTGAACCGCCGGCCGCCGCAGGGCGGGGCGGTGCAGTGGCTGCTGCCGACGGCGGGCGAGATGATCGACCTGATCGAGCCCGGCATCGTGGCCGTCAAGGCGGGGCAGCTCGCGACCGCCGCGTCGCTGCTGGCCGCGGCCGCGGCGCGTCTGAAGGCCCGCGGTGCGGGCGCCCTCGTGCTCGGATGCACGGAGATCCCCCTGGTGCTGGACGCCGCGTCGGCAGGCTTGCCGGTGATCGATGCGACCGCGGCACTGGCACGTCGTGCCGTCGAATGGGCGAAGCGGGAAAGCGCCTCGACCGACGTCCGTTGATCGACACGCGTTGAGCGACGCCCGTTGATCGACATCGGAACTCCCGAACGCCGCTTCAGGCCGCGCCAGGGGTTTCCCGCCCCTGCGACGGGGGCTCTACGTAGTTCCGCTAGGCCGGGCTCCAAGGGGACATACTTAAGCTGTTTCGATCACGTTACCCATTGTTCAAAAGACGAGGAGCCCAATGAACCGTCGCTCGATCCTCCAACACGGCCTGCTGCTGAGCACGCTGTCGCTGTCCTGCGCCGCGGCGCTGGCCCAGTCCTATCCGACCAAGCCGGTGAAGCTGGTGGTGCCGTTCGCGCCCGGCGGCACGACCGACATCGTGGCCCGCGTCGTCGCGCAGCACATCAACGGCCCGCTGGGCCAGACGATGATCGTCGAGAACAAGGCCGGCGGCGGCGGCATCATCGGTGCCAACGACACGGCCAAGTCGCAGCCCGACGGCTACTCGCTGGGCGTGGCCACCGTGTCCACCACGGCCACCAACCCCGCGATCAATCCCAAGACGCCGTACAACCCGCTGACGGACTTCACGCCCATCATCAACCTCGCGGCCACGCCCAACGTGATCGCCGTGCATCCGTCCTTCCCGGCCAAGGACTACAAGGCCTTCGTCGCCGAGCTGAAGAAGAACCCCGGCAAGTACAGCTACTCGACCTCCGGCACCGGCGGCATCGGCCACCTGCAGATGGAGCTGTACAAGAGCCTGACCGGCGTCTTCGTCACGCACATCCCGTACCGCGGCGCGGGCCCCGCGCTGAACGACACCGTCGCCGGCCAGGTGCCGATGATCTTCGACAACCTGCCGTCCGCGCTGCCCTTCATCAAGGACGGCCGCCTGGTCGCGATCGCCGTCGCGGCACCGCAGCGCCTGGCCGTGCTGCCCAACGTGCCGACCTTCAAGGAGCTCGGCCTCGAGCCCGTGAACCGCATGGCGTACTACGGCATCCTGGGCCCGAAGAACCTGCCCAAGGAAGTCGTGGCCAAGATCAACGAGGCCGCCCGCAAGACCGTCGAGATGCCCGAGGTCAAGAAGCGCATCGAGGAGACCGGCTCGATCGTGATCGGCAATACGCCGGAACAGTTCACCGAGCAGATCAAGGCGGAGTACGCGGTCTACAAGAAGGTCGTCGAGCAGCAGAAGCTCAAGCTCGACTGATCTCGCGCCCCTCCGCGCAGAAACGGGTGTCCGCCAGGACGCCCGTTTTTTCGTCCCTGCTCGCCGGCGTCGAGGCCGTCGTCAGCAGATTTCAAATCATGAAAAGAACTTGCCGGCATGCAAAAAACCGGCGTGCTGCAGCGCCGCAAGATTTCTCATCATGGAAGACTCACTCTCACGATCCGGTTTTTGATTTGCAAGCCGTTGATTTGAAAGGTTTAAAAATTCAGTCTTATATAAGACATTGACCGCCACGCCGGCGGGCGTCGCGACTAGATTTGAGTCATCGGTTTTGCAACTCTCACTTGATCCACCAGGAGCTCACGATGACGACCTCGACCCGCGAACAACAGATTGCCGCCCTCGAAAAAGACTGGGCCGAAAACCCCCGGTGGAAGGGCATCCAGCGCGGCTACACGGCCGCCGACGTGGTCCGCCTGCGCGGTTCCATCCACATCGAGCACACGCTGGCCAAGCGCGGCGCCGAGAAGCTGTGGAACCTGGTGAACACCGAGCCCTTCATCAACTCGCTGGGCGCGCTCACCGGCAACCAGGCGATGCAGCAGGTCAAGGCCGGCCTGAAGGCCATCTACCTGTCGGGCTGGCAGGTGGCCGGCGACGCCAACAGCAACGGCGAGATGTATCCCGACCAGTCGCTGTACTCGGTGGACTCGGTGCCGAAGGTGGTCAAGAAGATCAACGCGACCTTCAAGCGCGCCGACGAGATCCAGTGGAGCGAAGGCAAGAGCGACATCGACTACTTCGCCCCCATCGTGGCGGACGCGGAGGCCGGCTTCGGCGGCGTGCTGAACGCCTTCGAACTGATGAAGGCCATGATCGAGGCGGGCGCGTCCGGCGTCCACTTCGAGGACCAGCTGGCCGCCGCGAAGAAGTGCGGCCACATGGGCGGCAAGGTGCTGGTGCCCTCGCGTGAAGCGGTGGCCAAGCTGGTCGCGGCGCGTCTGGCGGCCGACACGATGGGCGTGCCCACCGTGCTGCTGGCCCGCACCGACGCCGAGGCCGGCGACCTGGTGACCAGCGACATCGACGACAACGACAAGCCCTTCTGCACCGGCGAGCGCACCGTCGAAGGCTTCTTCCGCACCCGCAACGGCCTGGACCAGGCGATCAGCCGCGGCCTGGCCTACGCGCCGTACGCGGACATGATCTGGTGCGAGACCGGCAAGCCGGACCTGGCCTTCGCCAAGGCCTTCGCCGAGGCGATCCATGCGAAGTTCCCCGGCAAGCTGCTGGCCTACAACTGCTCGCCGAGCTTCAACTGGAAGAAGAACCTGGACGACGCCACGATCGCCAAGTTCCAGCGCGAACTGGGCGCGATGGGCTACAAGTTCCAGTTCATCACGCTGGCCGGCTTCCACAGCCTGAACTACTCGATGTTCAACCTGGCCTACGGCTATGCGCGCAACAACATGAGCGCGTTCGTCGAGCTGCAGGAAGCCGAATTCGCCGCCGCCGAGAAGGGCTTCACCGCCGTGAAGCACCAGCGCGAAGTGGGCACGGGTTACTTCGACGCGGTCACCACCACGATCGAAGCGCAGGCGTCGACCGCGGCGCTGAAGGGTTCCACGGAGGACGAACAGTTCTTCGACGCGAAGCACGGCTGATCGCCGCGGCTCGGGCCCCGTCGAGGCGGGGCCGGTGAACCGGAAGGGGCTGCTGGGGAGCAGCCCCTTTTTCGGCCCCGTCTTTCGTCCGGGGGCGCGACGCGTGCGCGGCTTGCCCGCCTGACCCGGCTTGGTCGGCTCAGCGCGTCGCCGCCTCCGGCCGCGTCGCGACGGCGTCGCGCTGCCGCCAATCCTGGATCAGGTCGACCACGCCGTCCGGATCGGCCGGCTTGACCAGGTGCACGTCGAAGCCGGCCTCGTGCGCGCGCCGGCGATCGTCCTGCTGGCCGTAGCCGGTGAGCGCGATCAGCAGGCAGTCCGCGCCGCCGGGCAGCGCGCGGAACCGGCGCGCGACCTCGTAGCCGTCCAGGCCGGGCAGGCCGATGTCCAGCAGCACCACCTGCGGCACCTGCGCGGTCGCGGCCTGCAGGGCGCTGGGACCGTCGAGCTGCACCGTGGTGTCGAAGCCGGCGAGCTCGAGGAACACCGCCATCGAGTCCGCCGCGTCGCGGTTGTCGTCGACGACCATCACCCGGCACGGGCCCTCGTGGGCGTGGGGGCACTGCGGTCGCCGCCATCGCCGCCATCGCCGCGATCCCCGCGTTCATCGGACATCTCCCGGCCGGCCGTCGCTTCGGCGCGGGCGGGCGCGGGGCGCTCCGCGGGGAGCGTGCCGGGGGATGCCGCGGAGGCCTCGTCGTCGGCGGCGGGCAGGCGCACCTCGAACTCGGACCCCTGGCCGGGGCCGTCGCTGCGGGCTTCCACCTGGCCGTGATGGAGCTGCACCAGGCGTTGCACCAGCGTCAGTCCGACGCCCAGGCCCCCCTGGTTGCGATCGAGGCCGCGCGGCCCCTGCTCGAAGAGGTCGAACACATGCGGCAGCAGCGACGCGGCGATGCCGCGTCCGTTGTCGCGCACGGTGAGCACGAAGGTGCCGCCGACCTGGTCGCCCCGGTCGCCACGGACATCGCGGCCCATGGGGTCGACGTCCGTGCGCGCCAGCGTCAGTTCGATGAGACCGCCGGCGGCGGTGTACTTGCTCGCGTTGTGCAGCAGGTTGGTGACGACCTGGATCAGCCGCGCAGCGTCGCCGCGCACGTGCGCCGGATGGCCGGGCAGCTGCAGGCGGAGCTGCTGGCCCTGCGCGTCGATCAGCGACTGCACCGGCTCCAGGCCGTGGCGCACGATGTCGCACAGGTCGAGCGTCTCGGTCTTCAGCACGATCTTGCCCTGGCTGATCCGCGCCACGTCGAGGAGCTCGTCCACCAGCCGTGTCAGGTGCCGGGCCTGGCGGTCCGTCACCGCGACCGCCTCGCCCAGGCGCCGGTCGCGGTCCCGTGCGTCGTCGTCGCGCGAAGGCGCGTCGGCGGACGCGGTGGACGGCGCGGCGGACAGCGCGCGCATCACCTCGATCGCGCTGCGGATCGGTGCCAGCGGATTGCGCAGTTCGTGCGACAGCATCGCCAGGAACTCGTCCTTGCGACGGCTCGCCTCGAGCAGATCGGCCTCGGCCTGACGGCGTTCGACGATTTCGGCCTGCAGCGCGCCGTACAGCCGCGCGTTCTCGAACGCGATCGCGGCGCGGCCCGTCAGCTCCTCCAGCGTCGGCCAGTCGGGCGGCTGGTGCGGCTCGGCCAGCAGCAGGCCGCCGAGCAGGCGCTCGCCGGCCACCAGCGGCAGCACGACGCCGCTGGCGGTGTCGCGGCGCAGCAGCGCGCGGGGCGGCGGCTCGTCGTCGGGCAGGCCCGAGGGCGCGAAGGCAGAGGGCGAGAACGCGGAGGGCGAGAAAGCGGAGGGTGCAGAGGGCGTGAAGGCAGCAGGCGCAAGGGGCGACGACGCAAAGCTCGACGGCGCGGGCAGGGCGGTGTCCGATGCCGGCGGCATCATCTGGTCGAGCGCATTGCGCGTGGCGTTGTAGAGCACCTCGGACAGCATCTGCTCGCGGCCCTCGAGGAACAGCGGCGGATCGCCGGCGGCGACCGGTGCGTCGCAGCGCAGCACCCGCTCGTGGCCGTGGCCCGCGTCGCGCAGCCACAGCAGCGCGCGCGAGGCGAAGTTCGGCACCAGCAGGGTCAGCACGCGCCGCATCGCGACGTCCGCGTCCAGCGAATCGGCCAGTTCGCGGCCCGCCTGCGCCAGGAAGATCGAGCGGCGCGTGTTCTCCTCGGCGGCGCGTTGCGCGGCCTCGGCGCGCGCGATCGCGATGCGCTCCAGCGCCTGCTGCCGCAGCCGCTGCTGCATGATGAACAGGTCGACGAATACCCGCACCTTGCTGCGCAGCACGTCGGGGATCACCGGCGAGAGGATGTAGTCGACCGCGCCGAGCGAATACCCCTGCGCCGTCTGCAGCTCGTCCGCGTAGGCCGTGACGAAGATGATGGGCGTGTGCGCCGAGCGTCGGTAGCCGCGGATCAGCCGGGCCGTCTCCAGCCCGTCGATGCCGGGCATGTTCACGTCCATCAGGATCACCGCGAACTGCTGGCGCAGCACCTCGCGCAGCGCTTCGCTGCCGGAGCGCGCGATCACCAGGTGCTGGTCGAGGTCGGCCAGGATGGTCTCGAAGACGAGCAGCTTCTCCGGCAGGTCGTCGACGATCAGGATGCTGGCGCGCTCCGCCGCGTCGGGCGTCGCGTAGCCGTCGAAGAGGGCGCTCAGCGGCATAGCCAGCCCCGCAGCACGGTCAGCATGTTGGCGGGGTCCACGGGCTTGGACAGGTAGTCCCAGGCGCCGGCCTCGATGCACTTCTGGCGGTCGCCCTTCATCGCCTTGGCGGTGACGGCGACCATCGGCAGCTCGCGCCCGCGCGGCAGGCGGCGGATCTGCTGCATGGTCTCCAGGCCGTCCATCTCCGGCATCATGATGTCCATCAGCACGATGTCGATGGACGGGTCCTCCTGCACGATCCGGATCGCCTCGCGGCCGTTGTCGGCGGAGACGATGACCATCCCGTGCGAGTCCAGCACGGTCGCCAGCGCGAAGATGTTGCGCATGTCGTCGTCGACGATCAGCGCCTTCTTGCCGACCAGCGGACAGCTGACCTCCTGCGCATCGTGCAAGGCCTGGCGCTCACCGTCGCCCATGTCGGCGGGCGCGCGATGCAGGGCCAGGGCCATCGCCGCGATCGCCGCGTCGGTTCCTGTGGCCGTGCGCACCGGCAGCCCGTGCGGGCGCGTCCAGCGGCGCGCCGCGGCGAGGTCTTCGGACGAGTCGGGCATGCCCGTCATGCCCGAGTTCCCCGAACTCCCCGCCGTACCTGCCGCGCCCGCGGCGCCAACGGCGTTCAGCGCGACCACCGGCAGCGGCAACGTGCCGGGACGCTGCTCGAGCGCGTCCAGCACGTCCTGCGGACCGAAGGCGCTCGCGACCGCATCGACCAGCAGCGCGTCGACGCCGGGCAGGACCTCGCGCGCCTGTGCCGCGGTCTGCACGAACACCGTCTCGACGTCGCCGGCCAGCGGCGTCAGCAGCGCTTGCCGCTCCGCGCCCTCGGGCATGGCCACCGCCAGGCGTCGTCGCGGCCGGTCGAGGTAGCGCTGCAGGTCGCGCAGCGCGACCTCGACGTCGTCGCGCGACTGCAGCGGCTTGGCCAGGAAGCCCAGCGCGCCGGCCTGCAGCGCGCGATCGCGGGCGTCGTCGGTGGAGACGACGCACACCGGCAGGTGACGCATGTCGGGGTCGGACTTGAGCCGGTCCAGCACGCGCCAGCCCTGCATGTCGGGCAGGAAGATGTCCAGCGTGATCAGGCTGGGGCGGAACTCCTGCGCCATCGCGAGCGCGCCCGCGCCCGTGGTCGCCACCAGGCCCTTCATGCCGCCCTGGCGCGCCGCTTCGAGCAGCACGCCGGCGAAGGCAAGGTCGTTCTCGACGATCAGCAGCACGCGGTCGCCGCTGCCGATGTCGTCGCGGTCATCCTTGGCGACGTTGGCGAACACGATGCTGTCGGGCGGCGTGTCCATCTGGACGCGGTGCGCGTCCAGCGGGGTCATGCCGCTGTCGCTGCCCGCATCGCCGTCGCCACCGGCTCTGCCGTGGGGCGGGCCGTCGGCTCCGCGGTTGCCGTTGCCGTTGCCGTTGCCCTGGCCGTCGCCGGTCCGTCCGGACGGCGCGCGCCGCGCGGCCGCGCGCTGCACGGCGGCCTCGGCCAGTTCGGCGGCGGTGATCGCGGCCGGGGAGTGGGTGGGCAGGTCGTCGCGGTCCTCGCCCGTGGCCACGGCGCCGTTCGAGCCGCCGGAGGTGCCGGACCTGGCCGGTGTGCCGGGCGTACCCGGTGCATTGCGCGGACGCGCATTGCGCGCCGGCGCGTAGTGCTGCGGCAGGTAGAGCGTGAAGGTCGAGCCGCGGCCCGGCGCGCTGACGAGCCGGATCTCGCCGCCCAGCAGCCGCGCGAGCTCGCGGCTGATGGCCAGGCCCAGGCCGGTGCCGCCGTACTTGCGCGAGGTCGAGCCGTCGGCCTGCTGGAAGGCCTCGAAGATGATCTGCTGCTTGTCGGCGGAGATGCCGATGCCGGTGTCCGCGACCGAGAACGCGATCACCTGGCTGGCGTGGTTGAGCGCCTCGTTGTCGGCGGACCAGCCTTCGGCGGCCGCGGCGACGGTGAAGGTGACCTGGCCCTGGTGCGTGAACTTGAAGGCGTTGGACAGCAGGTTCTTGATGATCTGCTGCAGCCGCTTGACGTCGGTGACCAGCGACTTGGGCAGCGGCGCGTCCATCTCGACGGCGAAGCCGACGTGCTTGGAGTCCGCGAAGTGGCGGAAGCTGCGCTCGACCGAGCGCTGCAGCTCGTCCAGCCGCAGCTCGCTGACGTCGACGGCCACCGTGCCCGACTCGATCTTGGACAGGTCCAGGATGTCGTTGATCAGCATCAGCAGGTCGTTGCCGGACGCGTGGATGGTCTTGGAGAACTCGACCTGCTTGAGCGTCAGGTTGCCCTCGCTGTTCTTGCAGAGCTGGTCGGACAGGATCAGCAGCGAGTTCAGCGGCGTGCGCAGCTCGTGCGACATGTTGGCCAGGAACTCGGACTTGTACTTCGAGGTCAGCGCCAGCTGTTCGGCCTTTTCCTCCAGCGCCTGGCGGGCCTGCTCGACCTCGGTGTTCTTGCGCTCGACTTCCTGGTTCTGGTGGGCCAGCAGCTGCGCCTTCTCCTGCAGCTCGCCGTTGGTCTGCTGCAGTTCCTGCTGCCGGCGCTGCAGCTCTTCCGCGAGCGACTGCGACTGGATCAGCAGGTCTTCCGTCCGCGTGCTGGCCTCGATCGTGTTGATCACGATGCCGATGGATTCGGTCAGCTGGTCGAGGAAGGCCTGGTGGGTGGAGCTGAAGCGCTCCAGCGAGGCCAGCTCCAGCACGCCGCGCACGCGGCCCTCGAAGACGACGGGCAGCACCAGCACTTCCATCGCCGCGGTCTCGCTCAGGCCGGACGCGATGCGGAAGGCCGTGCCCGGCACGTTGGTCAGCAGGATCTTCTCCTGGTCCAGCGCGCACTGGCCGACCAGCCCCTGGCCGAGCGCCAGCTCCTTGCCGTGCGTGGCCAGGCCGCCGGAGGCGTAGCTGGCGATCAGCTTCAGGCGGGGCATCTCGCCGCGCATGTTGAGCACGAAGAACTCGGCCTGCTGCACGCCGACGACGGGCGCGAGCTCGCTCAGGATCAGCTGTCCGACGGTCACCAGGTCCTTCTGGCCCTGCAGCATCCGGGTGAACTTGGCGAGGTTGGTCTTGAGCCAGTCCTGCTCGGTGTTCTTCTGCGTCGTGTCCTTCAGGTTGCGGATCATCTCGTTGATCGTGTCCTTGAGGGACGCGACCTCGCCCTGCGTCTCGACGGTGATCGAGCGCGTCAGGTCGCCCTGCGTCACGGCGGTGGCGACCTCCGCGATCGCGCGCACCTGGGTGGTCAGGTTGGCGGCGAGCTCGTTGACGTTCTCCGTCAGGCCCTTCCAGGTGCCGGACGCGCCGGGCACCTTGGCCTGGCCGCCGAGCTTGCCTTCCACGCCCACCTCGCGCGCGACGGTGGTCACCTGGTCGGCGAAGATCGCCAGCGTGTCCGTCATCGAGTTGATGGTGTCGGCCAGCGCGGCGATCTCGCCCTTGGCCTCCACGGTCAGCTTCTGCGCGAGGTCGCCGTTGGCCACCGCGGTCACCACCTTGGCGATGCCGCGCACCTGGCCGGTCAGGTTGCCGGCCATGAAGTTCACGTTGTCGGTCAGGTCCTTCCAGGTCCCCGACACGCCGCGCACCGTGGCTTGGCCGCCCAGGCGGCCTTCGGTGCCGACCTCGCGCGCGACGCGGGTCACTTCCGCGGCGAAGGAGGAGAGCTGGTCCACCATCGTGTTGATGGTGGTCTTGAGCTCCAGGATCTCGCCGAGCACGTCGACGGTGATCTTCTTGGACAGGTCGCCCGCGGCCACGGCCTTGGTCACGTCGGCGATGTTGCGCACCTGCGAGGTCAGGTTGGACGCCATCGAGTTGACCGAGTCGGTCAGGTCCTTCCACGTCCCGGCCACGCCCTGCACGTCGGCCTGGCCGCCGAGCTTGCCTTCGGTGCCGACCTCGCGCGCCACGCGGGTCACTTCCGCGGCGAAGGAGCGCAACTGGTCCACCATCGTGTTGACGGTGTTCTTGAGCTCCAGGATCTCGCCCTTCACGTCGACGGTGATCTTCTTGGACAGGTCGCCCGCGGCCACCGCCGTGGTCACCTCGGCGATGTTGCGCACCTGCGAGGTCAGGTTGCCGGCCATGAAGTTCACCGACTCGGTCAGGTCCTTCCACGTCCCGGCCACGCCCTGCACGTCGGCCTGGCCGCCGAGCTTGCCCTCGGTGCCGACCTCGCGCGCCACGCGGGTCACCTCCGCAGCGAAGGAGCGCAACTGGTCCACCATCGTGTTGACGGTGTTCTTGAGCTCCAGGATCTCGCCCTTCACGTCGACGGTGATCTTCTTGGAGAGGTCGCCCGCGGCCACGGCCTTGGTCACGTCGGCGATGTTGCGCACCTGCGAGGTCAGGTTGCCGGCCATCGAGTTGACCGAGTCGGTCAGGTCCTTCCAGGTCCCCGAGACGCCTTCCACGCGGGCCTGTCCGCCGAGCGAGCCTTCGGTGCCGACCTCGCGCGCGACGCGGGTCACTTCGGAGGCGAACGATCGCAGCTGGTCGACCATCGTGTTGATGGTGTTCTTCAGCGTCAGGAACTCGCCCTTGACGTCGACCTCGATCTTCTTGGACAGGTCGCCCTGCGCGACGGCGGTGGTCACGTCGGCGATGTTGCGGACCTGGTCGGTCAGGTTGCCGGCCATCGAGTTGACGGAGTCGGTCAGGTCCTTCCACGTGCCGGCGACGCCCTTGACCTCGGCCTGGCCGCCGAGCTTGCCTTCGGTGCCGACCTCGCGCGCGACGCGGGTCACTTCGGCGGAGAAGTCGCCGAGCTGCTCCACCATCCGGTTGATGGTCTTGGCGGTGTGGAGGAACTCGCCCTGCAGCGGCCGGCTGTCCACCTCCAGCGCCATGGACTTGGTGAGGTCGCCCTCGGCGACCGCGCCGATCACGCGCGCGGCCTCGCTGGTCGGGTGGACGAGGTCGTCGATGAGCGCGTTGATGCAGTCGATCTGCTGGCCCCAGAAACCGCGCAGTTCGGGCAGGGTGGCGCGCTGCTTGAGCCGGCCTTCGCGGCCGACGACCTGGCGCAGCCGGGAGAGTTCCGCGGCCATCGAGGCGTTCTGCTCGACCACCTCGTTGAACGCGTCGGCGAGCTTGCCGGCGACGCCGGTCCAGTGGAAGGGCAGCCGCACGTCCGGGTCCCCGCGGCGCAGCGCATGGAGCGCCAGCAGCATCGCATTCAGGTGCTCGGCCGGGACCACGGCCACCGCTTCTTCCAAGACGCTCATAGAGGACTCCCGACGGCCGTCTGATCGCGGCTCAACCGAGGGACTTTAGCCGTGCGACAACGCTGACGGGACCTGGGTTTAGGAGGGCGGGGCCGGGCACGCAGCTTGCCGAGACGGGAGGTGGACGGACGGCGGAGGTCGCCCGCGATGGGTCGCGGGCGGACCGCTGTTGCGTCGTGTTGCATTCAGGGAGAAGACTTCGATGTCCGATACATCGCCTCACGAGCCCCCCACGCGTCGTCGCCATCGCCGCACGCGCTGAGGGTCCTCGTGATCGACGACGATCCGGAGGGCGCGCGCAGCCTCAGCGAGCTGTTCCGCTGCTACGGCTGCGCGACCTCGGTCGCCTACAGCGGCCGGGTGGGCCTGCGTCTGTTGAAGCTGTTCAAGCCGGAGCTGGTCTTCGTCGACTTCGACATGCCGGACATGAACGGCCTGGAGGTCGTGTCCGAGGCCAAGCTCATCGACGCCGAGGCCGGCCGCCACACCATGTACGTCTGCCTGACCGGCGGCGGTCCGGAGATCACGGACGAGACGGCCGGGGCGGCGGGCTTCAACCGGCTGCTCTACAAGCCGCTGAATGTGACGGATCTTCTGGCGGTATTGCTGGCGGCAAGACCGGGCAATTACGCGGCGGGCGGCCACGCGCCGGCGATACGGCCCGCGCGGCCGACATACGGCAATCGCACGACCAAGCATTGACTGTGGCGGCCGCGCCATGGCGCCCTGGCCGCATCGCGATCGATCGGGGCTCGAAAGCGCCATGGCAAGTAAATGCTTGCCAAAAGCAATCAATTGGCGGACGATCCCGCCATGCCCGATCCTGACCGCATCGAAGCCGTCCGCCGCTTCAACCGCTTCTACACGCGCCGCATCGGCGTGCTCAACGAAGGCCTGCTCGACTCCCCGTTCAACCTGACCGAGGGGCGCATCCTGTTCGAGCTGGCGCATCTCGAGAACGGGGAGGGCCTCACCGCCACCGACCTGGGTCGTCTGCTCGACCTGGATGGCGGGTACCTGAGCCGCCTGCTGCGCGACCTGAAGGAGCGCGACCTCGTGCGCGCGACGCGCAGCGCGGTCGACGCGCGCCAGTCGCTGCTGCAGCTGAGTCCGGCCGGGCGCAAGGCGTTCAAGCCGCTGGAGCGACGCTCCCAGGAGCAGGTCGGCGAGCTGCTCGACCAGCTCGGCGAGGCGCAGCAGACCGAGCTGTTGCAGGCCTTCCGCCGCGTCCAGGGGCTGCTGGAAGCGCCCGACGACAAGCCGGCGAAGCAGGGCTTCATCCTGCGGCCGCACCGGCCCGGCGACATGGGCTGGATCGTGTCGCGGCACGGCGCGCTGTATGCGCGCGACTACCAGTTCGACCAGCGCTTCGAGGCGCTCGTCGCGCGCATCGCCGCCGACTTCATCGAGCGCTTCGACGCCCGCCGCGAGGCGTGCTGGATCGCCGAGCGCGACGGCGTGAACATCGGCAGCGTGGCGCTGGTGCAGGCGCGCGACGAGGCGACGGACGCGCCGATCGACGGCGTCGCGCAGCTGCGGCTGCTGCTCGTGGAGCCGGCCGCGCGCGGGCTCGGCCTGGGCGACCGGCTCGTTGCCGAATGCCACCGCTTCGCGCGGGACGCCGGCTACCAGCGCGTGCGGCTGTGGACCAACAGCCAACTCGACGCCGCCAAGCACATCTATCGCAAGGCGGGGTACCGGCACGTCGGGACAGAGCCCTTCCAAGGGTTCGGGTTGGACCTTGTCGGCGAAACTTGGGAACTCGATCTCCAGGCGACCGCCTGACTTCCTTCCCTGCCCATGAATCTCGACCTGTACCTGGACTGGACCGGCCTGCGCGGCGACCTCGCCGAGGCCGCGGCTTCCCCCGTTCGCGGAGTCCGTGCGCCGGCACCAGACGGCGCTGCAGGCGCTGCTGACGTCGGAGACGCTCGAGGCCACGCCCGTGGCCTGGCGCTTCCGCGTGCCCGAACTCGGCGAAGGCGGCGCGTGCTCCCTGTTCGGACAGCTCGCCGAGCTGCCGTATGAGCTCGCCGGCATCCTGGGCGGGCAGGGCGCCGACAACCAGCGCCTGCTGGCCGAGGCCACGGTCGTCACCCGCTATTACCGCGAGCACAGCCGCAGCCACTGGTTCGGCGTCTACCAGGCGCGGCGCAAGTCCGCCGACGAGTCGGTGCTGGTGAAGCTGGCCTACTTCGGCGCCGAGAGCCGGGCCGAGTTCCCGCTGACCGAGGCCTTCGCGCAGGGCAGCAACAACAGCGCCGTGGGCCTGAGCGGCCGCGCGCGCCTGATCAACGACGTGGCCACCTTCGTGGCCGAGGGCGGCGGCTACTACACCTGCGATCCGAAGGTGAAGGCCGAGGCCTGCCTGCCGCTGTTCGACGCCGACCGGCGGGTCGTCGGCATCCTGGACTCCGAAGCCTTCGACCAGGATTTCTTCGGCGGCGACGAACTGGCGCTGGTGATCGCCGTGGCGCTCACGCTGTCCGGCGGCCTCATCGCACGGCCGGTGGCGGCGCTGAACGCCTGAACGTCTGAAGGGCGATGGTGCCGGCGCGGCATCATCCCTTTTGATGACGCGCCGGGCCGAGGGCCGGGCTTACGCTGACGGTTCCACTGCTGGAGCCCGCCGTGAGCCTCGAAGAAAGCTTCCGCGACCGGACCTTCGTCGTCGACGACCCCGATGCCCGCCTCCGGCGCGATGACGACCTGATGGCCTTCGTCCCCGCGCCGGGCGGCGGCTTCCGGACGATCGCGAGAGGCACGTCGGTGTCCATCGTCGAGGTCCGGCTCGAGGAGGCCGGCAGCAGGAAGCGCATCGTCTTCGGTCGCGCCGCGGCGGCCGGTGGCGGCGCGACGATCGGCTGGACGTCCACGCGCAACCTCGCGGGCGCCTTCATGAACGAGACGATCGGCCGGGTGCCGCCCGAGCCGGGCGCCACCCGCTTCGGGCCGAACGCCGCCTGGGCCGACGGGCAGTTCCTCGAGCAGCTCGACCTCGTCGCGATCGTGGACTCGACCCTCGAGATCGAGCGCCTGGCGATGAAGACCATCGCCCCCTTCGCCGCGCTGGTGGCGGCCGCGAAGGACGACGGCGTCAGGATCACGCTCAACAGCGGCTTCCGGTCCTATCCGGAGCAGAAGCTGCTGCACGACGGTTTCGTGCGCGGCCTGCCGGGTTTCAACACGGCGGCCAAGCCCGGCTTCTCGAAGCATCAGAACGGCATCGCCTTCGACCTGTCCGTCGCCGGCGGCGACGGCAACCCGACCTACGAGTGGCTCAAGCGCCATGCGACCTCGTTCGGCTTCGTCCGCACGGTGAGCAAGGAGCCCTGGCACTGGGAGTTCGACGAGCCCAAGGCGCAGGCCGCGCGAGCGGGCGGCACGTTCAGGACGCCGAACGTGCGGGACTGATCCCGACGATCCGGTCCGGTCGTCCGGTCGTCCGGTCGGGCCGCCACGCCCTTCCGCTGCCGCCTCCATCCGCGGGATCGTCCCGGCGTCGCGGCCGGACGCCGCGGCCTACACTCCCGCGTTGCAACCGGTCCGGGCGTCTGCGCGCCCGCGTCGGCGGTTGACCGTTGGAGCTCCATGGACGACTCATCCGCCATCCTCGCGATGGCCCCCATTCGCGGCGACATGGCCGCCCGCGTGCGGGCGTTCGCGTGGGAGACCACGTCGCTGGGCGCCATCGAGCGCTGGCCCGCCTCGCTGCGGGCCGTGGTCTCGACGATGCTGGAGTGCCAGCTGCCGATGTACCTGGCCTGGGGCGACGACCTCGTCCAGATCTTCAACGACGCCTACCGGCCCATCCTGGGCGCCAAGGCCGGGGCCGCGCTCGGCGGCCGGGCGCCCGACACCTGGGCCGAGATCTGGCCGACGATCGGCCCGATGTGGCGCCAGGTCCTGGACGGCGAGCCGCTGGGCTTCGACGATTTCAAGCTCACGATCGACCGCTTCGGCTACCCCGAGGACGTCTACTTCAACTTCTCCTACAGCGCGGTGCGCGACGACCGGGGCCGCGCGGCCGGGGTGCTGGTGACCTTCGCGGAGACCACCGAGAAGGTGCTGCTGTCGCGCCGGCTGGCCTTCCTGGACGGACTCGCGCAGGCCACGCGCGGGCTGACCGATCCGGCCGACGTGATGCGGGTGACCGCGGAGCGGCTGGGGCGCCACCTCGGCGCCAACCGCTGCGCCTACGCGACGGTGCGCGCCGACGAGGACACCTTCGACGTCATCGGCGACTACAACGACGGCGTCGCCAGCATCGTCGGCACCTACCGCTTCGGCGACTTCGGCCAGGAGGTGCTGCGCCTGATGCGCGCCGAGCAGGCCTTCGTGAACCACGACGTCGACCGCGATCCGGTCACCGCCGGCGCCGACCGCACGGCTTATGCGCGCACCAGCATCCAGTCGGTGATCTGCGTGCCGCTGCACAAGGACGGCCGCTTCGTGGCCGCGATGGCGGTGCACCAGCGCGAGCCGCGCCACTGGACCGACGAGGAGATCGCGCTGGTGAAGGTCGTCGTCGCGCGCTGCTGGGAGGCGCTGGAGCGCACCCGCGCCGAGGCGGCGCTGCGCGAGGAGGCCCGCACGCTGGAGACCTTGAACCGCACCGGCGCGGCGCTCGCGGCGGAGCTCGACATCGGCACGCTGGTGCAGCGCGTGACCGACGCGGCGACCGAACTCACCGGCGCGCGCTTCGGCGCGTTCTTCTACAACGGCGTCGACGACCAGGGCGAGGCCTACCTGCTGTATTCGCTGTCCGGCGCGGACCGCCGGCACTTCGACCAGCTCGGCCATCCGCGGCCGACCGCGCTGTTCGGTCCGACCTTCCGCGGCGAGCCCACGATCCGGCTGGACGACGTGATGGCCGATCCGCGCTACGGGCAATGGGGACCGCATCACGGCAAGCCGCCCGGACACCTGCCGGTGCGCAGCTATCTCGCGGTGCCGGTGATCAGCCGGTCGGGCGAGGTGCTGGGCGGGCTGTTCTTCGGCCATGAGGACGTCGCCGTCTTCACCGAGCGCAGCGAGCGGCTCGCCGAGGGCGTCGCCAGCCAGGCCGCGATCGCGATCGACAACGCCCGGCTCTATGCGGCCTCGCGCGAGGCGATGGTCGAGCGCACGCGGCTGCTGGAGAGCGAGCGCACCGCGCGGCTGGCGGCCGAGCAGGCCGGCCTGGTCAAGGACGAGTTCCTGGCGACGCTGTCGCACGAGCTGCGCACGCCGCTGAGCGCGATCACGGGCTGGGTCCACATCCTGCGGCGCAAGTTCGGCGACGAGCCGCCCGACCTGAAGAAGGGCATCGACGTGATCGAGCGCAGCGCCAAGGCGCAGGCGCAGCTGATCGAGGACCTGCTCGACATGAGCCGCATCACGACCGGCAAGCTGAGCCTGGAGATCGCGCCGGTCTCGGCGGCCGGCTTCACGCTGGCCGCGGTGGACCTGCTGGCCCCGGCGGCCGAACGCGCCGGCGTGCGCCTGGGTGTCGAGGTGGACGCCGATCCCGGCGCGACGGTGATGGGCGACGCCGCGCGGCTGCAGCAGGTCGCGGCCAACCTCATCGCCAACGCGATCAAGTTCACCCCGCGCGGCGGCGAGGTGCGGGTGCTGCTGCGCGGCGGACCTGCCGCCACGGAACTCGTCGTCGAGGACACCGGGATCGGCATCCCGACGGCCTTCCTGCCGTTCGTGTTCGAGCGCTTCCGCCAGGCCGACGGGTCGATGACGCGGCGGCACGGCGGCCTGGGGCTGGGCCTGTCGATCGTGCGCAACCTCGTCGAGTTGCATCGCGGCACCGTGAGTGCCGAGAGCGACGGCGAGGGACGCGGCGCGCGCTTCACGGTGACGCTGCCGGTGATCGGCGTGCGCGCGTTCGACGGCGCCATGCCGGACGCCGGAGCGGGGGCGGGATGACTGCGGGGCCTGGTGCCGGGACCCCCGCGGGTGCGGTCGAGCGCGTCTCGCTGAAGGGCGCGCGCATCCTGGTCGTCGACGACGACGAGTCCGTGCGCGAGATGGTGGTGCGCGCGCTGGGTCTGCAGGGTGCGCAGGTGCTGGCGGCGGGGAGCGGCGCGGAGGCGCTCGCGCTGCTGCCGAACTCGGACGTGAACCTGCTGATCTCCGACCTCGGCATGCCGGAGATGACCGGCTTCGAACTGCTGGCGCACGTCCGCGCGCTGCCGGCGGGGCAGGGCGGCGAGGTGCCCGCGATCGCGCTGACCGCCTTCGCCCGCGAGACCGACCGGCGCCAGGCGTTGGAGGCCGGCTTCCGGGCCCACTTCCGCAAGCCGGTGGAGTTTCCGGCGCTGGTGCGGGCGATCCAGGAGATGGGGCTGTCCTGAGCAGCGGGCGTCAGGCCGCCTGTGCGCCCGGCCGTCCCGCTTCCACCGCGAAGCGCGCCGCGGTGAACACCGGGCTCTTCGCATCCCACGGCGTCTGCACGCTGCGCAGCTCGGCCTCCAGCCGCTCGGCGCGCAGCTCGAAGCGCATGTAGCCGCGCTGATCGCTGCGGCCGTAGCGGATGTGCGGATTGAGCGGCAGGGCCTTGTCCAGGTGGGACTGCGCCATGCCGTTGCTGGAGATGGACGTGCCGCAGAACTCGCTGGCCAGTACCGGCGCCTGGTCGTCGTCCCAGTCGAGCTTGAGGTCGGCCACGTAATTCGCGTGCACATCGCCGCCGAGCACCACCGCATTCGGCACGCGCCGCGCCTCCAGGTCGCGCAGCAGCCGCTCGCGCGCGAAGGGATACCCGTCCCAGCCGTCGGTCCAGTAGCGGCCCGGACCCTGGTCCGGATCCTGCGAATTGAAGCGTGTCATCAGCGTCTGCTGGGCCAGCAGGTTCCAGGGGCGCGTGGCGTCCCAGCTGTCGCGCAGCCACTGCTCCTGCGGCGCTCCCAGCATCGTGCGCTGCGGATTGCGCAGCGACGGGCAGGCCTTCAGGTCCACCGTGTTGGAGCCACCGCGCCCCGGTTTCGGGCAGACCTGGGGATCGCGCCACGAGCGGTCGTCGATCGTGACGAGCCGCGCCAGGCCGCCCCAGTCGTAACGCTGGTTCAGCGTCATGTCGGCACCGCGCGGGCGCATCTGTTTCGGGAAGGGCTGGTGCTCCCAGTAGGCCTGCGCGGCGGCGATGCGGCGCTGGTGGAAATCGGGGGCCAGGTCTTGCGAGACGTCGCCCGCCCAGTCGTTCTGGGTCTCGTGGTCGTCCCAGGTGAGGATCCACGGCGCGTTGGCGTGCATCGCCTGGAGCTGTGGATCGGCCTTGTACTGGGCGTAGCGCTGGCGGTAGTCGTCCAGGGTCCGGCACTCGCCGCCGCGGTGCTGGCGCGGCGCCTGGCTGCCGGACGCGGTGGCGGATTCGTAGATGTAGTCGCCGAGGAACAGCACCAGGTCGAGGTCCTGCCTGGCCATGTCGCCCCAGGCGGCGTAGTCGCCGTGGTCGTAACGCTGGCAGGACGCGATGGCGAAGCGCAGCGGGCCGGCCACCGCGCCCGTCGCCGGCGCGGTCCGCGTGCGACCCACCGGGCTCTGCTGGCCCCGCGCGCGGAAGCGATACCAGTACCAGCGGTCGGGACGCAGGCCTGCCGGTTCGGCGTGCACGCTGTGGGCGGTGCCGGGCTCGGCCCGCTCGGTGCCGCGCGCGACGATTCTCTTGAACGCCTCGTCCTCCGCCAGCTCCCACTGCACCGGCACCTCCGCCGGCAGCGTGTCGCCGATCAAGCGCGTCCACAGCACGACGCGCTCCGCGCGGGGGCTGCCGGACGCGACGCCGAGCGCGAACAGCGGCGCGCCGGAGGGGGCCGCGGCTTCGGCGTGGCGGAGCAGGGCCGGTGCGCAGCCGGCGGCCAGGGCGGCCTGCAGCAGGCCACGTCGCGAGGGGGTCCAGAGGCAAGTCATGACCCCGGAGCGTAGCGTCGAAAGCTGACGTGGCCGTGACCTGTCGCTCGGCTGAATCAGGTGTAAGAGTTGGTCAGGATCGGGCTGGGAAGGTGGAAGGATCGTTGATCATTCGCCGCCTTTTCAATCCATCCATCGAACTCATGCTGGTGCCTTACCCCAAAGCGGTCGTCTCCGTTGCCGCGTTCATCGCCGCAGCGTCATTCGCCGCGTACAAGGTGGGAGACAGTGCCCAGCCTGAACCGGATCCGGCCAAGCCGTCGCAGGGCGCCGCGGCGGGTCCCGTGCCGATGGGCATGGGCCCGGTGCGACTGCCGGAGGCGCCCGCGCCCGTCGCCCGCAAACCGAAATTCGCCGCGACCGGCGCCGTGCCGAAGCCGCCGCCGGTGCTGGCAGCGCCGGTGCCCGCGCCTGCGGCGGCGGCGCGCGCCAATGCGGGCGTGCCGATGCGCTTCGCCTCCGCCGGAACGACGACGCCGCAGGACGTGACCGTCACCACGGCACCGGCGCGCGCGATGGCCCTCTATCTGCCGGGACCGTTCGCCTCGCCGTCGCCTTCTCCGGCACCGTCGCCTTCCCCGGCGGCGTCCCCGGCGCCCGCACCCACCCCGGCACCGGCGCCCGAGTCCGCCGCCGTGGTGGTGCCCGCGCCCGTCGTCACGCCGGAGCTGCTGGGCGTCGAACTGGCCCAGACCCATGTGATCCCGCCCGGCGGCCGCACGATGCAGTCGCCCAACGAGGTCAAGCTCAACAAGAACCGCAAGCTGCAACTGGTCGCCGACCGCGCGGCGCTGCTGATGCTGCAGCCGTCGACCGGCGACGGAACGGCCGGCACGCTGCTGGTGCGCGCGAAGCTCGCGGACGGCCGCACGCTCGGCCCGCTGACGATGAACGCGCCGGCCCGGCTGCCGACGTCCGACGGCGGCGGTGTCGCGTATTCGTCGGTCAAGTACAGCGCGCTGCTGCCCAAGGAATGGGTGCAGATCGGCGCGATCCTGGAAGTGGGCCGGACCGATTTCTCGTCGCCCCGGACGATCGCGCTGACCGTCACGCCGGCCACGACGCTCAAGCATCACACGGTGCCGATCTACCTGTTCGGCGCGCGCGCCGCGCAGTCGGTGGTGTCGGACTTCAGCCTCGGCGCGATCTCGACGGCCGGTTATCCGATCGATGCCGAGTACCGCGAGAAGCTGCCCGTCGCCAGGCTCGACACGCGCGTCGCGGGGGCGGTCACGATCGACCAGCTGGCGGTCCCCGGCCGCAACGACGACAAGTTCTGCTACCCGGCGATGACGGTCTCCTCGTGGGCCGACTTCCGGGCGATCGACGGCGATGCCAACGCCCGGATGCTGCGCGTGCTGCGCGACATGCGCGGCTGGACGGCCAACCGCGACCAGGCGTTCGCGGCGGGCTTCTACGGCTTCATCCAGACCACCAGCGCGGGCAAGCAGCTCGCGGCCTCGACCGGCGGCGGACTGGGCGGCAGCGGTGTGGCCGTGTCGGGCGTCGACACCCGTCCCGATGCGATCTACTCGGCCATCTTCCATCACGAGATGGGCCATGCCTACGGCCTGCCGCACGCGGACACCGCGGCCGAGGCGGGCGACGATCCGTACAAGCTGGGCACGAAGAGCGGTTCCAGCTGGGGCTTCGACAGCGTCAAGCAGCAGCTGCTGACGACGCGGGAGTTCAGCGGCCAGTCCTGCGACACGCGCACCGTCGACGGCGTCTGCTACCAGCGCACGCCGATGTCGGGCGGCGAGGACGACCGCAATGCCTTGAGCTACCGCTGGAATGCGTTCTCGGACTACCAGGCCGCGATCCTGCAGCAGGGCTTCCTGGACAAGCTGTTCCCGGACTCGAGCGTCGACGGCGGCTACAAGCGCTGGAACCGCACGACGGGCGCGTTCGAGAAGGTCACCAACGACGACCGCGCGCGTTCGGGCACCGACGTGCTGCAGCTGGACCAGCAGGTGCAGACGGTGATCGGCACGGTCTCGCATTTCAATGCCGCCCCGACGGCCAGCACGATGGTGGTGACGCCGGCGTGGACCGGCAACCTGCCGCAGCGCCTCGACCCGACGGTGCAGACCGACGTGGACCGCCTCCTGAGCGACAAGCCCGGCGGCTGGAACGGCTACTACTGCGTGACCAGCGGCTGCGACTACACGCTGGTGGCCACCTACGCGGACGGCACGGTGCTGCGTCATCTGCTGCCGGTCGGTTACCGCGACTGGAACAAGCCCAACGACGCGACCGGCTACAAGCGCGGCGCCAAGGACGCGACCAGCGCGGACAACTTCTCCACCTACGCGGTGAACCTGCCGACCGGCCGCGGCGGGCTGGTGAAGCTGCAGCTGTTCAGCACGCCGCACGGCTCGCAATGGCAGACGCGCTTCCCGGTGATGAATGCCGCGGACCTCGGCGGCAGCCTGCCGCTGGTGAACGAGTGGACGCCGGCGGACGGCACCACCGGCGGCAAGGGCGCGCCTGGCACGACGCAGTTCGACACGGCGTCGTGCAAGGTCGGCGCCGCGGTGAAGCGGCCTGCACGCTGAGCCGCGCCGATCCGCTCGACTCGGACGCGATCGAACCGATCCGACCCGCGCCGACCCATGTCGGCGTTCGTCGGAACGCGCCACTCCGGGGACGCAATACCTGACACCTGCAACCCCGCAACCCAGTGGACGACTGTGCCGCGGCTGCATCAGGTGTAAGAGTTGGTCAGGCATGAATGCGCTTTCAAGCCTGATCCACGATCATCGCGGCCCGATCCGATTTGCTCCTCGCCCGTGATGAACCGTCCTCGCCCGAATGTCTTTCCCTTCGTCCTCGCGTTGATCGCCTCTGCCGCCCTGGCGGCCTGCGGCGGCGGCGACGGTGACAAGGACACCGCGACGACGCCCACGCCGACGCAAGGCACCACGCCGGGCAACGGCAACGGCGCGGCACCGGGACCCGCTCCGGCTCCCGCTCCCGCGCCGCCGAACGATCCTGCGACGCCTCCGACGGCGTCGCCCGCGCCTTCTCCTGCACCGTCCCCTGCGCCAGGGCCGTCTCCGGCTCCCGCTCCGGCTCCGGCTCCGTCGCCCGCTCCGGCTCCGTCGCCCGCGCCGGCTCCCGCGCCTGGGCCCTCACCGGCGCCGGCACCCGGTCCCGCGCCTGCGCCCGCCCCGGCGGCCGGGCCGACGCCGGCCCCCGCACCGGCCCCGACGCCCGAACTGCGTGGCGTCGAGCTCGCCCAGACCCATGTGATCCCGGCCGGCGGCCGGACGATGCAGTCGCCCAACGAGGTCAAGAACAACACCAGCCGCAAGCTGCAGCTGGTGGCCGACCGCCCGGCGCTGCTGATGCTGGAGCCGGCGAGCGGCGTGAACACGCTGGTCGTGCGCGCGAAGCTGGCGGACGGGCGCACGCTCGGCCCCGTGACGATGAATGCGCCGGCCAAGCTGCCCGCGGCGGATGGCGGCGGCGCGGCCTACTCGACGGTCAAGTACAGCGTGCTGCTGCCCAAGGAGTGGCTGCAGATCGGCGCGAAGCTGGAGGTCGGCAACGTCGACTTCTCCTCGCCGCGCACGATCGCGCTGGCGGTCACCCCGGCCACGACGCTGAAGCATCACACGGTGCCGATGTATCTCTTCGGCGCGCGCGCGGCGCAGTCCGTCGTCGCGGACTTCAAGCTGGGCGTCGCGTCGACCGCGGGTTATGCGATCGACGTCGAGTACCGAGAGAAGCTGCCGGTCGCGAAGCTCGACACGCGCGTCGCCGGCGCGGTCACGATCGACCAGCTGGCGGTGCCCGGCCGCAACGACGACAAGTTCTGCTATCCGGCGATGACCGTGTCCTCGTGGGCCGACTACCGCGCGATCGAGGGCGACACCAATGCCCGGATGCTGCGCATCCTCGGCGACATGCGCGGCTGGACGGGCAACCGTGACGGCTCGTTCGCGGCGGGCTTCTACGGCTTCGTCCAGACGATCAGCGGCGGCAAGCAGGTCGCGGCCTCGACCGGCGGCGGACTGGGCGGTGGCGGCGTGGCCGTGTCCGGCGGCGACTACCGGCCCGACACGATCTACTCGGCCATCTTCAACCACGAGATGGGCCATGCCTACGGCCTGCCGCACGCGGATGCCGCGGCCGATGCGGGCGACGATCCGTACCCGATGGGCACGAAGAGCGGCTCGAGCTGGGGCTTCGACAGCGTCAAGCAGCAGCTGCTGACGACGCGCGAGTTCAGCGGCCAGGACTGCGGCGCCCGCACCGTGGGTGGCGTCTGCTACCAGCGCACGCCGATGTCGGGCGGCGACGACGACCGCAATGCGCAGGTCTACCGTTGGAACGCGTTCTCGGACTACCAGGCCGCGATCATGCAGCAGGGCTTCCTGGACAAGCTGTTCCCGGACTCGAGCTTCGACGGCGGCTACAAGCGCTGGAACCGCACGACGGGCGCGTTCGAGAAGGTGTCCAACGACGACCGCGCCCGGGCCGGCGTGGACGTGCTGCAGCTCGACCAGCAGGTGCAGACGGTGATCGGCACCGTGTCCCACTTCAACCTGGCGCCGACGGCCAGCACGATGGTGGTGACGCCGGCGTGGACCGGCAACCTGCCGCAGCGCATGGACCCGACGGTGCAGGCCGACGTCGACCGCATCCTGAGCGACAAGCCGGGCGGCTGGAGCGGCTACTACTGCGTGTACAACGGCTGCGACTACACGCTGGTGGCGACCTATGCGGACGGTACGGTCCTGCGCCATCTGCTGCCGATCGGCTATCGCGACTTCAACCGGCCCAACGACGCGACCGGCTACAAGCGCGGCGCCAAGGACGCGACCAGCGGCGACAACTTCGCGACCTTCGCGGTGAACCTGCCGACGGGCCGCGGCGGGCTGACGAAGCTGCAGCTGTTCAGCACGCCGCACGGCTCGCAATGGCAGACGCGCTTCACCGCGATGAACGCTGCGGACTTCGGCGGCAGCCTGCCGCTGGTCAACGAGTGGACGCCGGCGGACGGCACCACCGGCGGCCGCGGCGCGTCGGGCACGACGCAGTTCGACGTGGCGTCGTGCAAGGCCGGCGCCGCGGTGAAGCGCCCCACGCGCTGAGCAAGGTCGAGGGCTGCGACGTGGTCCTTCCGGCCTGCCCGGCGACGAGCAGGTCGTGGAAGGCGACGGGTGACGGTCAGTCCGCCGACATGTTGGCGCTGCGCGCCACCTTGCCGAGCCGCTCGTACTCCTGCGCCGACAGCGCCGCGAGCTCCGCGGCGGTCGAGGACTTCGGCGAGAAGCCGGCGGCGATCAGCTTCTCCTTCACGCCGGGATCGGCCAGCGCGGCTTTCAGCGCCTGCTCCAGGCGACGCACGACGGGCGCGGGCAGACCGGCGGGACCGTACACGCCGAACCACGGTTCGATCGCGTAACCCGGCAGGCCCGCCTCGGCGAGCGTCGGTACGTCGGGCAGCGCCGGGTTGCGCTGCGAGCCGGCCACCGCCAGCGCACGCAGCTTGCCGGCCTGGATGTGCGGCAGCGAGGCGGGCAGGTTGTCGAAGGCCACGGGGATCTGGCCGCCGATGAGGTCCGTGATCAAGGGCGCGCTGCCCTTGTAGGGCACGTGCACCCACTCGGTGTGGCTGAGCTGGCCGAACAGCACGCCGGCCAGATGCATCGAGGTGCCCGCGCCGGCCGTCCCGAACGGCATGCCGGGGTTCTTCGCGACATGCGCGCGCAACTCGGCGACGGTCTTGACCGGCACGGACGGCGACACCTCCAGCACGATCGTCGAGTTGCCGAGCAATCCGATCGCGCTGAAATCCTTGCGCGGGTCGAAGGCCATCTTCTTGTAGATGTGCGGGTTCAGCGCGTTGGTCGAGATGGCGCCCATCCCGACCGTGTAGCCGTCCGGCGCGGACTTCGCCACCGCGTCCATGCCGAGGTTGCCGCCGGCGCCGCCGCGGTTCTCGATGACGACGGATTGCCCGAGCGTCTGCGCCATGTGCGCGCCGACGGTGCGCGCGACCAGGTCGGTCGTGCCCCCGGCCGCATAGGGCACGATGAAGCGGATCGGCTTCGAGGGGAAGTCCTGCGCCAGCGCGGGGAGGGCGCCCATCAGGCCGATGGCGGCGATCGCAGCCGAGGTGAGCGCGAATGCGCGGCGCGATCGGTCGCGAGGGAAGCGGGATTGGGTCATGACGTCTCCTGATCTTGTGGATCCATGAGACGTCGATTCCCCGCGCATCGCGAGCGTGATTACCCGGCCGGACGGCGCGGCGGACGCGCAGATCGCCCGTTGTCCGGGGAAGCGCGCGCGCCTCGCCCGTCCCTCAGTCCGGCTTGATCTTCGCGGCGGTGATCAGCTTCGTGTAGCGCTCGCGCTCGGCGTGCAGGTGCTTGGCGAAGGCCGCGGCGTCACCGGGCGTGCTCTCGCCGCCGGCCTGGGCCAGGCGTTCCTTCACTTCCGACGATTGAGCGGCCTTGACGGCGGCGGCGCTCAGCGCGGCCAGCACCGGCTTGGGCGTGCCGGCCGGCGCCATCAGGCCGTACCAGACCGAGGCCTCGAAGCCGGGGAAGCCGGACTCCGCGATCGTCGGCACGTCGGGGAACAGCGCGGAGCGCTTGGCGCTCAGCACGGCGAGCGGGCGCAGCTTGCCGCTTTTCCAGTGCGGCAGGATCTCCAGCGCGTTGAGTGCCACGACGGGCACCTGGCCGCCGATGACGTCGGTGAGCGCCTGGGCGCCGCCCTTGTAGGGCACGTGCATCAGGTTGATCTTCGCGGCGCTGGCGAACAGCTCCACGGCCAGATGCGGCGTGGAGCCGTTGCCCGGCGTCGCATAACCGACGGATTCCGGCTTGGCCTTGGCGGCCTCGATCAACTGGGCGAGCGTCTTGTACGGCGACTCCGGGTTGACCGCGATGATGACCGGCACGCGACCGATCAGGGCGACCGGGGCCAGGTCTTTCTCCACGTCGTAGGGCGGCGGCTGGTAGAGGGCCATGTTGGCCGCGACGGCGTTGGCGGCCATCAGCAGCGTGGCGCCGTCGGCCGATGCGGTCACGACGGTGCGCGCGGCGATGTTGCTGCCGCCGCCGGGCTTGTTGTCGACGATGACCGGCTGCTTCAGCTCGGTCTGCAGCCGCACGGCGACGGCGCGGGCGACCACGTCCACGGCGCCGCCGGCCGAGTAGCCGACGACGATCTTGACGGGACCGGGCGGGAGGGTCTGCGCGAACGCGAGCGGAGCGGCGAACGCCAATGCGGCGCCGGCCCAGAGGAATGCTTGTCTCTTCATGGGGACCTTGTGGGGAATCGGCGCCGGAGACAGCGCGCGGAGAGTCGGACCGGGAGGATCCGCCCGCGCGCATTCTGGTCGGTGACCCGGCCGACACCAATGCTGGAAGGGCGCTAGCTGTTATGCCGGGGCGGCATGGCTCATACGCCGGCATGAATGCATCACATCAGGTCCTCTGGTGAGACCTGGGGAATCAATGACGCATGCTTGGCGAGGCGCTGGCAACGATGCGCCAGACGTGCGGCCATGGCGTCGAGCAGCGCCGGGGTCACGCCTTGCTCTTCCAGCGTGGAACGGGAGTCGTTGAACGCCTTGGGCAAGCGGGTGCTCAGGGCCCGGATGCGCGTGGCGAGTTGCCGCGGGGTAAGGCCGCATTCCACGGCCATGCTCGCCCATTGGAATGCCCCGAGTTCCTCCAGGTGGAATGCGTCCCCGATGCCCATCGCGAAGCTCGTGCTCATGTATTCGTCGGCGACCGCTTCGACGTCCACCAGGTCGTAGGCGGGGGCGAGACTCAGCAACCCGGCACGGCGCTCGATGAAGAACGACCAGTTCTTGCCATGCGCATCGGTGTTACCGATCAGCACGTTGAAGATGAGGCGGTCCACGAGCTGCATGCGCATGGACAGCGGGGAGGCACTCGCTGCCGAGAGGCTGAACAGCTGCCTCAGCGAGGCGCCGTCGCGCAGGTGTTTCACTGCCTCCTGATCGCCGTAGGCACGCTCGTACTTGAGCTCCGGAGTCAGTCCCAGCCCTTGGCAGGCATCGATGATGTGCAGGCGTTGCACGAGGCCGTCCGCCGAACGCCTGCGGTCGAAGCGTTCGACGAGGAGCACCGGCTCCGGCACATGCAGCAGTCGCGTCCGAGCGGTCGGAATGCCCACGGCCGCCGCCAGATGCATGCAGACATGCTCGACGACCGGCAGGTCGCCGAAGCGCGGATTCTGCGGCGCGGGCTTGAGGATCACGGTCGAGGCGAAACCGCCGCCATCGGCGAGAAAGAGCTCGCCGTTGTCCTCGAACACGGCGATCTTGTCCTGCAGGCCAGCGATGGACAGCCGCACCTTGCCGTCCCAGACGGAGAAGGGGGTCTGCGATCGGGCGCGGATGCGCTCACTCAACTCGCCGAATGGCAGCGCACGCAACGCCGTCCGCGCGTTTGTCGGTGCTGTCGATGCGTCCGCCAGGGTGACGCTCAATGCGCCGGCCGTCTCCGCGCCCAGCGCGAGCAGAAGACCTGCCAGATTGGCCTTGGACAAGCCGTTGGCTTGTGCCGCGACGTCCAGCGCCTGTCCTTCCGGTAGCAGATTCTGAAAGAACGCCCTGGCGATGGCGGAGCGCGTTTCGGGCGCCAATGCCTCAAAGGGGGCGTCCTCCACCGCAGTGGTGTCAGATGCCATTGGCATCTGCGGGCTCAGGGGGAAGCTGTCTTCCGATCGGAGCCAGTCCCGGTCGTAGACGAAGTCGAAGAGATTTCGCGTGGGGTCATGGATCAGCGTGCCGACCTGTCGGCCCGACGTCCGGATCGCGAGACGGTTCATTCGGACGTTTCGGTTTGTCGACGCGAAGCGGGGCGTGCGCGTTTGGCGTCGATGCCGCCCCACGGCTCGGGATTGCCGCTCCGCACATCTTGCAGCGCACGAGCAGCCTCAAGCTGGCTCGCCAGCGGCGTGGTGAAGCATGCGACACCAAGATCTTGAGCGGCGCGGAGAGCCGTCCCCAGCGCGACCGTTCCCCGGCCGTTTTCGAGATCGCTCATCGTGGCTTTGCTGATTCCCAGTGCGTCAGCCGCGGTTTCCAGGCTGATGCTCGCTGCCGTCCGGGCAGCGCGGATCGCCTGCCCGAAGGCAATGGCATCCCGGACCATGGGGTCGGGAAAGGGCTCGCGAACGACTCTGCGCATCTTTCCTCCTACTTTGGCAGGAATATACGCCTATTTTCACTTCTATGTAGTTATCCGGATGCTTTGGCGGGTGTTTAGATAACCTCAGGGTCTGAAACACCTAACCACCTGTTTTGCCAGGATTTATCGGTCACCGCTTCCGCTTCGCCTCAGGCGCGAACAGCGCCTCCGCCTGCTCCAGGAACATCCGCGCCAGCGGCGCGCGCGGGCTTTGCGCGCTCCAGACGAAGCCGCTCTTGCGGACCGGCGCCGTGCCGGGCAGGGGCACCTTCTGGATCGAGAGCCCGCTGGACCACAGCGCCGACCAGTCCGGCAGCAGCGAGATGCCGAGTCCCTGGTCCACCATCGCGGCGATCGACATCAGGCCGTTGATCTCCAGCCGGCGTCGCGGGGTCAGGCCTTGCTGGCGCAGGTAGCGGTCCGCCAACTGGCCGCCGAGCACCGAGCGGTCGTACTGGATGAAGGGCTCGGTGCGGAGCAGGTCGTGTGCGTCGCGACGGGCCAGTTCCCTGGGCGCCACGACGACGAGCGGCTCCGTCATCAGCTCGCGCCACTCGCAGGTCTTGGGGATCGCGAACTGCGGCTCCACGACGACCGCGGCGTCGAGGTCGCCCGCTGCCACCATCCGGACCAGCTCCGTCGACGCGTTCGAGACCACCGAGACCGAGAGGTCGGGATGGCTCGCGTACAGGCGTCGCAGCACCGGCGGCAGCACCGTCGTCAGCGCCGAGACGAACGCGCCCAGCCGCAGCTCGCCCAACTGGACCTTCTCGTTGGCAAGCGCGCGCAGGTCGCGCTCCTCGCGGAGCATGTTGCGGGCGCGGTCGAAGATGTTGAGCCCCGCCGCCGTCGGCTTCACCGAGCGCCCCGAGCGCCGGATCAGCGGTGTGCCCAGATCGTCCTCCAGCGCTTTCAGCCGCGCGGCGACCGCCGGCGCGGTCATGTCCAGCCGCCGGGCGGCCTCCGCGATGGAGCCGCATTCCACCGTCGTCACGAAACTCTGAACGTAGCGCAGATCCATTCCATCGTCCCTCGTCGCGCCGGTCAGGGCCGGCGCTGTGGAACATAAGGAATTTTTGCTCTGAAGCAATGGGAAGCAAATTGTTCTCAGGTCGTGTTTGGCCAACCATCGCTACCCACAACGACCCATAACAACCGCGCTGACCACAGCCAGGAGACAACATGCCCCGTTCCCCGATCCGTCCCCCGCGCCGGACCCCCGGCGTCGATCGCCGTCAGGTCCTGACCGCCGCCGCCGCCGTGGCCGCGTCCTCGCTCGCCCTCGGCGGCCCCGCCGCGGCCGCCGCGTGGCCGGACAAGGTCATCACGATGATCGTCCCGTTCTCACCGGGCGGCGCCACCGACATCATCGGCCGCATCCTCGCGGCGGAACTCTCCACCGGACTCGGGAAGCAGGTCATCGTCGAGAACCGCGCCGGCGCGGGCGGCAACCTCGGCGCGCAGGTCGTGGCCAGGGCCGCGCCGGACGGCTACACGATCCTGATGGGCGCGATGACCTCGCACTCGACCATCGCGACGCTGGAGAAGGGCAAGGTCCGCTACGACCTGGTCAAGGACTTCCAGACCGCCGCCGTCGTCGGCAGCGTGCCGCTGGTCTTCGTGGCCAACACCGGCGTGCCGGCCAGGTCGCTCAAGGAGCTCGTCGCCTACATCCAGGCCAACCCGGGCAAGGTGTCCTTCGGCTCGTCCGGCGCCGGCGCGCCGCAGCGCATGGCCTCGGAGATGCTGAAGCTGCAAGGCAAACTCGCCACCGAGAACATCCCCTACCGCGGCAGCGGCCCCGCCGTCACCGACCTGATCGCGGGCCAGCTCCAGTTCATGGCCGAGACCGTCCCGGCGGTGCTGCAGTTCATCAAGGGCGGCAAGCTGACGCCGCTGGCCGTGGCCGCCTCCGCGCGGGACCCGAGCCTGCCCGACGTGCCGACGACGGCCGAGGCGGGATTCCCCAACCTCCTGGTGACCTCGACCTTCGGCGTGCTGGTGCCGGCGGGCACGCCGGCCGACGTGGTGCAGCGCCTGAATGCGGAGATCTACAAGGCGCTGCGCAGGCCCGAGGTGCTGGCACAGTTGGCCCAGCAGGGCGTGGTGGCGCAGGCGCCGCTGACGCCAGCCGCCGCGCAGGAGCGCCTCAAGGGCGAAGTGACGAAATGGGCCAAGGTCATCGCCGAGGCCAACATCAAGGCAGACGAGTGAGCCTCTCATGAGCGATACCCCCAAGGGCCTGAAGAAGGGCCTGACCAACTACGGCGATCAAGGTTTCTCGCTGTTCCTGCGCAAGGCCTTCATCAAGGGCGCGGGCTACACCGACGACGCGCTGGACCGGCCGGTCATCGGCATCACCAACACCGGGAGCAGCTACAACCCGTGCCACGGGAACATGCCGCAGCTGCTGGAGGCGGTGAAGCGCGGGATCATGCTCGCCGGCGGGCTGCCGATGGACTTCCCGACGATCTCGGTGCACGAGAGCTTCTCCGCCCCGACCAGCATGTACCTGCGCAACCTGATGTCCATGGACACCGAGGAGCTGGTGCGCGCGCAGCCGATGGACGCGGTGGTGCTGATCGGTGGCTGCGACAAGACGGTGCCGGCGCAGCTGATGGGCGCGGCGTCCGCGGGCATCCCGGCGATCCAGCTGATCACCGGCTCGATGCTGACCGGCAGTCATCGGGGCGAGCGCGTCGGCGCCTGCACCGATTGCCGCCGCTACTGGGGCAAGTACCGCGCGGACGAGATCGACGACCAGGAGATCGCCGACGTCAACAACCAGCTGGTCGCCAGCGTGGGCACCTGCTCGGTGATGGGGACGGCCTCCACGATGGCCTGCGTGGCGGAGGCGCTCGGCATGACGGTGCCGGGCGGCGCGTCGCCGCCGGCCGTCACGGCGGACCGCATCCGCATCGCCGAGCAGACCGGCGCGCAGGCGGTCGAGCTCGCCCGCCAGGGCCTCACGATCGACAAGATCCTGACGCCGGCCGCGTTCGAGAACGCGCTGCGCGTGCTGCTCGCGATCGGCGGCTCGACCAACGGCATCGTGCACCTGACCGCGATCGCGGGTCGGATGGGGATCGACATCGATCTCGCCGGTCTCGACCGCCTGGGACGCGAGACACCGGTGCTGCTCGACCTGAAGCCGTCGGGCCAGCATTACATGGAGGATTTCCACCACGCGGGCGGCATGGCGACGCTGCTGCGCGAGCTCAAGCCGCTGCTGCGCCTGGAAGCGCTGACGGTCACCGGCCGGACGCTGGGCGAGGAGATCGAACGCGCGGGCGCGGGCTTCAAGCAGGACGTGGTGCGCTCCTTCGACCGGCCCATCTATCCGCAAGGCGGCCTGGCCGTGTTGCGCGGGAATCTGGCGCCAGGCGGCGCGATCATCAAGCAGTCGGCGGCGGACCCGAAGCTGATGGAGCATGAGGGCAGGGCGGTGGTCTTCGAGAACGGCGCGGACCTGGCCGCGCGCATCGACAGCGACGATCTCGACGTGACCGCTGACGACATCCTGGTGCTGAAGAACATCGGACCGAAGGGCGCGCCGGGCATGCCCGAGGCGGGCTACATCCAGATCCCGCGCAAGCTGGCGCGGGCGGGGGTGAAGGACATCGTGCGCGTGTCCGACGGCCGCATGAGCGGCACGGCCTTCGGCACCATCGTGCTGCACGTGACGCCCGAGGCCGCGGTGGGCGGTCCGCTCGCGCACGTGCGCAACGGCGACCGCATCCGGCTGAGCGTGAAGGACCGGGAGATCGCGTTGATGGTTTCCGATGAGGAACTCGCCAAGCGCGCCGCGGAGAACCCGGTCGTCGAGCCGACGGCGGAACGCGGTTATCGCAAGCTGTTCCTGCAGACGGTCACGCAGGCCGATCAGGGCGTGGACTTCGACTTCCTGCGGGCGGTGAAGACGACCGGCAAGGCCCCCGAGGACCGCTGAGGGCTTCTGCACTTCCACCGCCGCTGGCCCTCACCCCGGCCCTCTCCCGCAAGCGGGAGAGGGAGCAAGAAGGGCGCCGGTCGGGCTCCCTCTCCCGCTTGCGGGAGAGGGTGGGGTGAGGGCGCGCGCAGCGCGCGCGGTCTGGGCAGTCAGGCCGGCTGGGTCAACTTGACGATCGCCGGCTGCACGATCGCGCCGAATGCCTTCGGATCGTCGACCGCGCGGGCCACCAGCATTGCGCCATGCACGACCGCCATGAACGCGCGCGCCGAGTTCGCCGGGGTCCCTCCGAGATGGAACTGCCCGGCGGCGGCGCCGCGCTTGAGCACGCCGGCGAGCCAGGCGTTCAGGTCGTGGAAATGGGCGCGGACCTCGACCGCCACTTCCTCCGGAATGGTCGGCATCTCCGTGGCGAGCATCGCGCAGATGCAGAACGGGTGCTCGCCGCTGCGGATGCAGCCGGCCCAGTAGTTCGCGTAGGCATTGAGCACGGACGCCGGATCGCCGATCTGTCGCTCCATGCCCGCCAGCCCGTGGCGGGCCTCTTCGCGGTACAGCGAGACCACGCGCTGGACCAGCACCGCCTTGCTCGGGAAGTGGTGGTGGATGCTGGCCTTGGTGATCTTGACCCGCTCGGCCAGGTCGGCGTAGCTGAAGCTGTTGTAGCCGCCCGAGACCAGCAGCGCTCGCGTGTGCGCGACGATCTCGGCGGCCTTGGGGGAGAGCTCGACGGTCATGGGGCCCGATCCGGATGAACGAGGCCCCATTCTACCGGTTGTCTACTAGTTGGTAGGCGCCGCCGCCAGCCGGCTCACATCGACTCGTCCAGCATCTTCCGGTAGTCGCTCGCCGAAGCTTCGCGCGGATTGGTCTTGTGGGTGTGGTCGTGCAGCGCGCGCTCGACGATCTGGTCGTAGAGATCGACCGTCACGCCCATCGCGCCAAGGCTGGCCGGCAATCCCAGCCGCTGGTTCATCGCCTTGACCGCGCCGGCGAGTTCATCGGCCGGCGTGCCTTCCTGCAGGTTCATCGCGTGGCCCATGCGGGCGATCTTGTCGTCGCGGCGCATCGAGTCATGCATCCCGTTGAAGCGGATCACCGCCGGCAGGAACACCGCGTTCAAGGTGCCGTGGTGCAGCGTCGGCATCAGTCCGCCGAGCGCATGACTCAGCGAATGGACGCAGCCCAGGCCCTTCTGGAAGGCGAGCGCGCCCATCGTGCTTGCGGCCATCATGTCCAGACGCGCGTCGAGGTCGTCGGGATGGGTGGTGGCGCGTTCGATCTGGCGCCAGCCGCGGCGCAGGCCCTCCAGCGCGATGCCGTCGGCCGGCGGGTTGAAGGCCGACGACATGAAGGTCTCCATGCAGTGCGCGATCGCATCCATGCCGGTCGCCGCCGTCAGCGACGCCGGCAGCTTGCGCGTCAGCTCCGGGTCGCAGACGGCCGACTTGGGCATCAGCTCCCAGTTGTGGAAGCCGAGCTTGCGGCCGTCGTCCACGATGATGATCGCGCCGCGCGCGACCTCGGAGCCGGTGCCCGCCGTCGTCGGCACTGCGATGAGCGGCACGGCCCGGGCGGTGATGTTCCCGGCGCCGCCGAGGATGGTGGCGTACGTCGTCAGCGGGCCCTCGTGGGTCGCGGCGATCGCGACGCCCTTGGCCAGGTCGATGCTCGAGCCGCCGCCGATCGCGATCAGCCCGTCGCAGCCGTGGGCGCGGAAGACCTCGACGGCCTCGCGCACGGCGGTCTCGGTCGGGTTGGGCGGCGTGCCGTCATACACGGGCAGGGCGGCCGCGGCGATCGGCGAGGCGGCCCAGGCCTCCAGGACCAGGTCCAGCACGCCGGCGGCGCGCACGCCCTTGTCGGTGACGATCAGCGGCTTGCCGATGCCGGCGCGCACGCATTCCGCGCCGATCAGCCGGCGCGCGCCGGCCTCCAGGTGGATGTGGGTGAGGTACTGGATCAGGGCCATGGGCGATGTCCTTTGCCTGGGTGATGGCGGGCCGCGGCGGCGCGGGCCCGCGGGGTCTGGGAGAATCCCGCGATTGGGGCTTGGCAGCAGCCGAGCCTACGTCCTGGAGTTCCCGTTGAGTAGCACCTTGTTGACACCGCGGATGGCCGCGGTGCTCGAGCGCATCCACCGCGCCAACCGCCCGTCGTTCCACAGCCTCACGCCCAGGCAGGCCCGCATCGCCTACCTGATGGGCGCCGAGATCCTGGACCTGCCGCGGGCGCCGCTGCCGCGCATCGAGAATCTGGCCATCCCGGGTCCCGCGGGCGACATCGCCGCGCGCCTGTACGCGCCGCTCACACGCGAGGACGCCGCCGCGCGGGACGGCCGCGGCCTGCCCGTGCTGCTGTACTTCCATGGCGGCGGCTTCGTCATCGGCAGCCTCGAGACCCATGACAGCCTGTGCCGCCAGCTCGCGTTGCGCACGGGCTGCGCGGTGATCGCCGTCGATTACCGGCTCGCGCCCGACCATCCGTTCCCCGGCGCCGTCGACGACTGCTGGGCCGCGCTCGAATGGCTGGCGGCCACGGCGGCCGATCTGGGGCTGGACCGCGCGCGCATCGCCGTCGGCGGCGACAGCGCCGGCGGCACGCTGGCCGCGGTGACGGCGCTGCACGCGCGCGACATCCGGGACCGCCTGGGCCTGTCGCTCGTGATGCAGCTGCTGATCACGCCGGGCGCGACGGCGCATGCGGACACCGATTCGCACCGCCGCTTCGCCAAGGGCCATCTGCTGGACGCCGACACCATCGCGTGGTTCTTCAACCAGTACATCCCGGCCGACCAGCGCAACGACTGGCGCTTCGCGCCGCTGGAGGCCGAGGACCATGAAGGCGTGGCGCCGGCCACCCTGATCCTGGCCGAGGCCGATCCGCTGATCGACGAGGGCATCGCCTACGCCGACCTGCTGCGTGCCAACGGCAACGCGGTGCGGCTGGAGCTGTACCGCGGCGTGACACACGACTTCATCAAGATGGGTCGTAGCATCCCGGAGGCCGAGCAGGCGCTCGACGACTGCGCGGATGCGCTCAGGACGGCCTTCGGCCTGCCCGCGCCCGTTCCTGTTTCCGCTCCCGTCGCCGGGACGACGACCCCTTCGACCCCCACCGGGGCTTCCGCATGAGCACCACCGCCACCGAAGCCGGCATGAGCCGCGACCGATTCCGCTTCTTCGAACGCCTGCGCGTGCGCTGGGCCGAGATCGACGCGCAGCAGATCGTCTTCAACGGCCACTACCTGACCTACTTCGACACGGCGGTCGGCGGCTACTGGCGCGCGCTGGCGCTGCCCTACGCGCCGACGATGCAGTCGCTGGAAGGCGATCTCTTCGTCCGCAAGTCGACGATCGAGTACCTGGGCTCGGCGCATTACGACGAGCTGCTCGACATCGGCGTGCGCACCGAGCGCGTCGGCACGACGTCGATGACGGTGAGCTGCGCGGTGTTCCGCGGCGACGAATGCCTGGTGCACGGCGAACTGGTCTACGTCTTCGCCGATCCCGCCGTGCGCGTGCCCAAGGCGGTGCCGCAGGCGCTGCGCGACCTGCTGCTGGGCTTCGAGCGCGGCGAGGCGATGACCGAGGCGCGCGTGGGCAACTGGGCGACGGTGGGCGAGGACGCGCATCGGATCCGCCAGGCCGTGTTCGTCGAGGAGCAGAAGATCCCCGCCGAGATGGAGTGGGACGCCGCCGACGAGAGCTGCACGCATGCGGTGGCCTACAACCGGCTGGGCCGGCCGCTGGCCACGGGCCGGCTGCTGGAGCACGTGCCGGGCGTGGCCAAGATCGGGCGGATGGCGGTGCTGTCGCCGATGCGCGGCAGCCGCGTCGGCCGCCAGGTGCTGGACGCATTGATGCAGGCCGGCCGGGAGCAGGGCTACCGCGAGGTGCTGCTGCACGCGCAGCTCAGCGCCGAAGGCTTCTACACCCGCGCGGGGTTCCAGCGGCGCGGTCCGGTGTTCGAGGAAGCAGGGATCGCGCACGTGGAGATGGTGCGGGGGCTTTGACGCCGCGATCAACGGGCGCCCACCTGCGTCTTCTTACGTCCCCCTGCGTCCCCCTGCGTCCCCCTGCATCCCCCTAGGGGGCAGGGATCAGGTTGGCGGAAATACTGGTCGGCGCCGGCTGGTACCAGTTGACATTGTCCAGCGGAAGGATGAAGCCTTGCGACTCCAGCGCATTGGCCGCCGCCCGGTACTTGGCGATGTAGTCCGTGCGCGTTGGGTAGAGCTCGGCCAAAGTCGGCCGGTGATCTCCGGCGCCCTTCGTGGCCGGATTGACCGCAAGGGGGATGGCCGACCCTTCCAGTCCGCAACTCTCTCCAAGTGCAAACCCCTCCTTCCGGACGCTCCATCCCACGTAGCTCGCCACGGGGACCTTGACTTCGGGTGTCAAGATGCCGCCCAGCTCGTTCCCGCTGTTGTCCAGTTGGGGGACATGCTGCATATATCCCTTGGTGAGGTCCACGATCGGTTCGGCTTGGCCGTTGGACGGGAAGTAATTGGTCGCGTAGATCTGGTTGTAGTAGCCGATGTGGGGGCGCTGATGATGGTTGGCGTTGCCGCATCGCCCAGCGGAACTCTGAGGCTGCCCACCGAGGCCGGGAACGTATAACCGGGTTGATCGGGAGACATCTGGACCGCCCCTCCCGCAACGGTGGGATGCAAGGAAGCCGGCGGGTTTGCTCCGACCGTCACCCATCCGACCAGTTTTGATAGCAAACCTCGCCAGATCGTCGCCGTCTTGATATTCGTCAACGGCAACAGACACGCATTGGTCGAGCTCGGCAGCGAGTTGACGCCCGTCCTGACCCCCGGCCCCGAAGCGTGTCGCGCCCCGGAAACCATGTAGACCCGCACATTGGCTGGCTGGGTGATATCGAGACCCGAATCATTGGTGACGACCAACGATCCGCGGCCTTGCCACCACTCGAGCGAACTGTCGATGTGCAGAATCTTCGGACAAGTGCCGTTGGTCTGGCACTTCTTCAGGATGCCATCCGAACTGCCTGAATAGCGGTCGGTCAAGACCCCGTATGTGAACGGGAACTGGTCCCCGGGCTGCCAGTGTTCCGAATGGGCGGTGGACGTCGCCCCCGGCTGGGAGAACCTCATGTTGACCCAGGCCCGCTTCCCGCCGGAAATCATGGGCAGCATGCCATCGAACACCGTCTTCCCGAATTTGTCTGCGTTGAATCCCTGGTAGAGGAAATCCTTGAGAAAACGGCCTGACTGAGACTGTCCTCCCGCAATGGCGACATCGAAGTTGGTGGTGGGATTGGATGCGCAGGAGGTCATCACGCACCGCGCCGTCATCATGTCCTTCAGTGGACTGACGTGGCCCTGGCCATCCGCCTGAAGATTCTTGAGGTAGGAGACCAGGTCGCGAACCGCCGCGAAGCCGATGCCATTCAACAGCGGCTGCTTGGCCCGGTATACAAACGTGTAGATCGTGCCCGCGTCGGCAGGTACGCTGACATTGCGTTCATCGGGGACGACGGCAGGGGGCGTGAAGTGGACGGAATAGCTGCCGTCAGCGTTCGTCACGTAATTCCAGCTGGCGACTTGCGTCGCGTATGAGGTGTTGTACCCCAGCCGATGATCGCGGTTGTACCAGCTTTGACGGGCAAGAAATTTCACCTCCGAGAAATTCGATGGCGATGCCGGCTTGTAGGTCAGCCGGATGGTGTTGCCCGAACCGATGAATTCTTCAGTGGTGAGTCCGGTGATATCGGAGCCGTCGCTGTTCTTCGCGACCGGGAAGCTGGTTCCGAGAACGCCATGGAGGCCGTCGCCGCTCTGCGCAATCCCTCCCTGCCATCCACTCCAGACGACGGTGTATCCCTTTTGCACCAACGAGGGGAAGGTGGCGGGGGGTGGCGTTCCGGCCACCAGGTCCCCACCGACAAAGTCGGCCAGCCCCAGCTTGTTTCCCCGATTGACCACGTCATAGTACAGAACCCTGACGGCGTTGGCCGCCGACTTGGGCCGTAATATCAGCACATCGGTCGAATACGAGACCATCCCGTTTGAATCGCGCGCTGCATTCTGGATGTCGACGATTCCGGCATTCAGTGGATGGAGAGGGTCCAGCTTCCCGTGTGCGATCGCCGTGATCAGTATGTAGGGGCCGGCGGCCCCTGGAGGCGTGGCGCCGTTGAACGCATCCACCGTGGAAATGACCTGGAAGTTGTCAATGATCCCTGCTGCGCTGTGCGCAGGCGTGCTGACCAGGAAGATCATGCCCGCAGTCGACATTGACAGTGCATTCAAGAACTTGTTCATATACCCCCGAATTCGCGCTTCATTGGCAGGTCAGCGGCACGCGAGCGGCGCGGAAAAATTGAAGGACACCGCTCGCGGCACCGGCGTGCCAGGACGAAGGCGCGATGACGACGATGGCATCGACCGATGTCGAATCAGGCTTGCCGGCCAAGTGTGGGAGGACCACCCCAGCCGATCAATCACCATGGCTGGCACACCTTTACCCTGAGCGGAATGAACCCGGTCGACGCTCGTCAGCGCGCTTCGCCGACAACCGTTTCCGACCTCCGGGGGTCACTTGTTGCCCCCGCCGCACCACTTCCCCAAGTTTGCTGCTATCCGGGTCATTAGAAATTGCAAATGGCCCAATGAAGATCGATAGCAAATACTGACCCCGCCCTTCCACAGAAGGGACGGACGCCCGCGGCGCAGGACGATTCGACGCTGCGCGAACGCGGGATCAGCAGCAAATCTGGAGAAGCGATGAGTGAAGAAGGCAAGTGCCCGGTGACGGGCCATGGCGGCGCACGTGCGCCCGCGGCGCGGACCAACCGCGACTGGTGGCCCAACCAACTGAACCTGGCCGTGTTGCGGCAGCTCTCGTCCAAGTCCGACCCGCTGGGTCAGGACTTCGACTACGCCGCGGAGTTCAAGCGCCTCGACCTTGCGGCCATCAAACGCGACCTGCATGCGTTGATGACGGACTCTCAGCCCTGGTGGCCGGCCGACTTCGGCCACTACGGTCCGCTGTTCGTGCGCATGGCCTGGCACAGCGCCGGCACCTACCGCACCGCCGACGGCCGTGGTGGTGCGGGCGGCGGTCAGCAGCGATTCGCACCGCTGAACAGCTGGCCCGACAACGGCAACCTCGACAAGGCCCGCCGCCTGCTCTGGCCCGTCAAGCAGAAGTACGGCCAGAAAATCTCGTGGGCCGACCTGATGATCCTGGCCGGCAACGTCGCGCTCGAATCGATGGGCTTCAAGACCTTCGGCTTCGCCGGCGGCCGCGTCGACCAGTGGGAACCCGAGGACCACATCAACTGGGGCGCCGAGGCCAAGTGGCTCGACGACCAGCGCTACAGCGGCGACCGCGAGCTGGCCAGGCCGCTGGCGGCCGTGCAGATGGGCCTGATCTACGTGAACCCGGAAGGCCCCAACGGCCATCCGGATCCGATCGCCGCCGCGCGAGACATCCGCGAGACCTTCGCCCGCATGGCGATGGACGACGAGGAGACCGTCGCGCTGATCGCCGGCGGCCACACCTTCGGCAAGACCCACGGCGCGGGGCCCGCCTCGCATGTGGGTGTCGAGCCCGAGGGCTCGGACCTCGCCGCGCAGGGCCTGGGCTGGGCGAGCAGCTTCGGCAAGGGCCACGGCGGCGACGCGATCACCAGCGGCCTCGAGGTCACCTGGACCACCACGCCCACCCGGTGGAGCAACAACTTCTTCGAGAACCTGTTCGGCTTCGACTGGGAACTGACGAAGAGCCCGGCAGGCGCTCATCAGTGGCAGGCCAAGGGCGGCTCCGGCGCGGGCACCATCCCCGATGCGCACGACCCGTCGAAGCGCCATGCGCCGACCATGCTGACGACCGACCTGTCGCTGCGCGTCGATCCGGCGTACGAGAAGATCTCGCGCCGATTCCTGGCCCATCCCGATCAGTTCGCCGACGCGTTCGCGCGTGCCTGGTTCAAGCTGACCCACCGCGACATGGGGCCGCGCGCGCGTTACCTCGGCACCGAGGTGCCCCAGGAAGTGCTGCTGTGGCAGGACCCGATCCCCGCCGTCGACCATCCGGTCATCGACGAGCGCGACATCGCGACGCTGAAGGCGCGCGTGTCGACCTCGGGCCTGACCGTGTCGCAGCTGGTGTCGGCGGCCTGGGCCTCGGCCTCGACTTTCCGCGGCTCGGACAAGCGCGGCGGCGCCAACGGCGCGCGCGTGGCCCTCGCCCCGCAGAAGGACTGGGCCGTCAACGAGCCCAGCCAGCTGGCGGACGTGCTGGCGGTGCTCGGCGCCATCCAGCGGGGCTTCAACGCCGACCAGACCGGCAGCGGCAAGCGGGTGTCGCTGGCCGACCTGATCGTGCTGGCCGGCGGTGCCGCCGTCGAGCAGGCCGCGAAGGCGGCGGGCCATGCGGTGACCGTGCCCTTCACGCCGGGTCGCGCGGACGCGTCGCAGGACCAGACCGACGTCGAGTCCTTCGCCGTGCTGGAGCCGGTTGCCGACGGCTTCCGCAACTACCAGAAGTCGACGTTCACCGTCTCGGCGGAGGAATTGCTCGTCGATAAAGCGCAACTGCTCACGCTGAGCGCCGCGGAGATGACGGTGCTGGTGGGCGGACTGCGCGTGCTCGGCGCCAACGCCGGGCAGAGCGCGCACGGCGTGTTCACGGACCGGCCCGAGGTGCTCAGCAACGACTTCTTCGTCAACCTGCTGGACATGACGACGACGTGGCAGGCGAGCGCCGCGGATCCCGATGTCTTCGAGGGCCGCGACCGCGCGACGGGTCAGCCGCGCTGGACCGGAACGCGCGTCGACTTGGTGTTCGGTTCGAACGCGGTGCTGCGTGCGCTGGCCGAGATCTACGGCGGTGCCGAGGCGCAGGGCCGGTTCGTCAAGGACTTCGTCGCGGCCTGGACCAAGGTGATGAACCTGGACCGCTTCGACCTGGCTTGAGCATCGGAGAGACGACAGGGGCGCGATGAACGCGCCTCTGACGAGGCGGCGAGGCCGCCGGCCGGCGGGTCCGGGCCGGCGGCCTCGATCGCCATCCGCGGCCCCTGGCGGGCCGCGGAGCCACCACAGGTCCGCAGAGACCAGAGGAGACAGGCATGACGATGCAACGCTGCGTGCTCGCGGCGCGGATGCCCCGTGGCGACGCCGCCGGCGAGTCCTCCGGCGACGCCTGCCGCGAAGTGCGCGCCCTGTGGGTCCGCGTGCTGATCCAGTTGCGCCAGCTTGGAGATGCCTGCTCCCGGCCCGAGTCGCAACAACGCCTCCGACGCATCGGCGTGCGGCGCCCCGACGCGCTCGTCGACGGCCTCGCCGGCGAGTTCCAGCGGACGCATCAGACCTCCGCGATGGGCTGCTGCCCGCCGCCGTCGATCGAGCACCTCGTGCCCCTCGAGACCCTCGTCGTGGTGGAGACGCTGGTGCCGGTCGAGGCGTTCGCCCCGGATGAGGCGCCGGCCTGGGATGGCGGCCTGGACCGCGATTTCGAAGCGCTCGGCGCGACCTATGCGCGGCTGCTGGACCGCCTCGCGCCGCCCGCCGGCAGCCATCGCCACACGTGGCTGGAAAGTCGCGTGCGCGTGCATCAGGCCCGGGCCGAGGCGCTGCGGCGCGCGCTCTGAACCACATCGACGGCGGCCGGCACGCGGGTCGCGCGCTGGTCGGCATGCCAGCCGGCATCACGCGCTGCATCCGAACAGAAGCGGTCGCCGTAAGTGGCTGATGTGCGGCACCGACGCCGCTCGTTTCCCATCCGACCCAGGAGATCGCCATGATGCGTCTGAGCCCCGCCATCTTTTCCGCTCTTGCCCTTGCCGCCTGCGCGAGCGCGCAGGCCACCCGTCCCTCCGCGGACGAACTGTCCCGGCTGCCCGACGACCCCACGACCGCCGTCGCGGTGAAGGACCCGGAAGTCCCCGCCGTGCTGCGCCCCGCGGAGGGATCGCGCCAGCTGCTCCAGGTCCACGCCGTCGGCGTCCAGATCTACGAATGCACGCAGGGCGCGAACAGCGCCTGGGAGTGGAAATTCCGCGGCCCTGAAGCGACGCTGTTCGACGCGCGCGGCGCAAAAGTCGGCGACCACGGCGCCGGTCCGTTCTGGCGCCTGGCGGACGGCTCCCGCATCGTCGGACAGGCCAAGGCATCGGTCCCGGCGCCGACGACGGGGGCGATTCCCTGGCTGCTCCTGACGGTGGCGTCGCGTACCGGTCCGGGCGCGCTGGAACCCGTCGACGCGGTGCAGCGCATCAACACCGTCGGCGGTGTCGCGCCAGCGCCCACGCAGTGCACGACTGCGGCATCGGGCCGGATCGAGCGCGTGGGCTACACCGCCGACTACCTCTTCTGGGCGGCCGCCCCGTCGCGGTGAGCGACGTCTTCGCCGATCATCCTTTCCCGCACCGCGGACGCCCGCGACAGCCGTGTTGAAGGCGTCCGCGTCAAGGTGCGGTGACGATCCGCTGAGGACCTCGTGAAGCGGCTTGCCGCGGATCCGTTCGGACGAACCGTTACAACGATTTTTGAAAGCCGGTGCGTCCGCTTTCACGTCAGACCCGTACGTCAGAGAGCAGGATGTCCTGCATCACGTTTGAGCTTGAGGAGCAACCCATGAAGACTTTGAAACTGCTGTCCCTGATGGCCGCCGTCTGGGCACTGGCCGGTGCCATGCCATCCGTCCAGGCCGCCGACACGGCGCCGCCGCCGTCCGCCGCACCCGCGCCGGCCGTGAACCGTCTGGCCACCGCGCGTCAGCTGATCGAAGCCCGCCAATGGGAAGCCGCCCGCGACGAACTGAAGCGCGTCGACGACCGCCGCAGCGCCGACTGGAACAACCTGATGGGCTACGTGTCGCGCAAGGCCGCCAGCCCCGATCTGGCCGCGTCGGAACGCTACTACGACGAGGCGCTGCGCATCGATCCGCATCACCGCAACACGCTGGAGTACTCCGGCGAGCTCTACCTGATGAAGGGCGACCTGGCGAAGGCGCAGGCCCGCCTCGCGTCGCTGGCCACCGAGTGCAAGTCGTCCTGCGAGCAGCACACGGAACTCAAGGACGCCATCGCCCGTTATCAGGCCAACGGCAACAAGTACGTGGCCAAGGGCGGCTGGTAATCCGGTGCCTCGCGCTCCGACGCGCTCGCGTGGTCGAGCGCGCGCCCTGTCCCGCATGCCTGTTTCCGTCTCTCCGTTTTCCCCCAAGGAGCCTTGAATGAATCTCGTGAAGTCGTTGTGCCTGGGCCTGCTCGTGTCCGGCTCCGCCCTGTCGGCCGCCCACGCGGCCGAGCTGACCGTCAATCTGTCCATGGCGCAGCCCGACGGCCCCGGCGCCTCGGCCGGCACGGTGCGCATCGTCGAGACGCCCTATGGCCTGGCGTTCTATCCGCAACTGGCCGGCCTGCCGCACGGTGTGCACGGCTTCCATGTGCATGAGAAGCCGTCGTGCGCGCCATCCACCGCCGCCGACGGCACGGTCACGCCGGCCGGCGCCGCCGGCGGCCACTTCGATCCGCTGGGCAGCAAGCACCACGGCGAGCCGTGGGGCGACGGCCACCTCGGCGATCTGCCGCCGCTGTACGTCGGACATGACGGCCAGTCGTCCAACCCGGTGCTCTCGCCGCGTCTGAAGAAGATCGACGAGGTGAAGGGCCACGCGCTGATGGTCCACATGGGCGGCGACAACCACTCCGACCATCCCGCACCGCTGGGCGGTGGCGGAGCGCGTGTCGCCTGCGGCGTCATCGGCGGCTGAGTCCTGCCCGCACGAGCGCAATGCAAAGGGCCCGGAGGTTCGCACCTCCGGGCCCTTGTTCTCTGGCGAGGGGCAGGGGACTCAAAATCCCCCGCCGATCTCCAAGTCGGGCGACCGTCAGGTCGCTCGGTGCCTCACGCGACCGTCTTGGCCGTTTCCGCGTATTCCTCGATCTGGTCGAAGTTCATGTAGCGGTAGACGCTGGCCTTGTCGGCGTCGATGACGCCCATTTCCTTGAGGTACTCCTCCTTGGTCGGCAGGCGGCCCAGGCGCGAGGCGATCGCGGCCAGTTCCGCCGAGCCCAGGAACACGTTGGTGTTCTTGCCCAGACGGTTGGGGAAGTTGCGCGTGGAGGTGGAGATCACCGTCGCGCCCTCGCGGACCTGCGCCTGGTTGCCCATGCACAGCGAGCAGCCCGGCATCTCGGTGCGCGCACCGGCCGTGCCGAAGGCGGCGTAGTGGCCTTCCTTGATCAGCTCGCTCTGGTCCATCTTGGTCGGCGGCGCGACCCACAGCTTGACCGGGATGTCGCGCTGGCCGCCCAGCAGCTTGGCCGCCGCGCGGAAGTGACCGATGTTGGTCATGCACGAGCCGATGAAGGCCTCGTCGATCTTCGTGCCGGCGACTTCGGACAGCACCTTGGCGTCGTCCGGGTCGTTCGGGCAGCAGACGATCGGCTCGGTGATGTCGGCCAGGTCGATCTCGATCACGGCCGCGTATTCGGCGTCCTTGTCCGCTTCCAGCAGGTCGGGCTTGGCCAGCCAGGCTTCGACCTTCTCGATGCGGCGCTGCAGCGTCTTCGCGTCGGCGTAGCCGTCGGCGATCATGTTCTTCATCAGGACGACGTTGGAGCTCAGGTACTCCTTGATCGGCGCCGGATTCAGCTTGATCGTGCAGCCGGCGGCGGAGCGCTCGGCCGAGGCGTCGGACAGTTCGAACGCCTGCTCGACCTTCAGGTCGGGCAGACCTTCGATCTCCAGGATGCGGCCCGAGAAGATGTTCTTCTTGCCGGCCTTGGCGACGGTCAGCAGACCGGCCTTGAGCGCGTACAGCGGGATCGCGTGCACCAGGTCGCGCAGCGTCACGCCAGGCTGCATCTCACCCTTGAAGCGCACCAGCACCGATTCCGGCATGTCCAGCGGCATCACGCCGGTGGCGGCGCCGAAGGCGACCAGGCCCGAACCCGCCGGGAACGAGATGCCGATCGGGAACCGCGTGTGCGAGTCGCCGCCGGTGCCGACGGTGTCGGGCAGCAGCAGGCGGTTCAGCCAGCTGTGGATCACGCCGTCGCCCGGACGCAGGGACACGCCGCCGCGGTTGGAGATGAAGGCGGGCAGCTCGCGGTGCGTCTTCACGTCCACCGGCTTCGGGTACGCGGCGGTGTGGCAGAAGGACTGCATCACCAGGTCGGCCGAGAAGCCCAGGCAGGCCAGGTCCTTCAGCTCGTCGCGGGTCATCGGGCCGGTCGTGTCCTGCGACCCGACGGTGGTCATCTTGGGCTCGCAGTAGGTGCCCGGACGCACGCCCTGACCCTCAGGCAGACCGACCGCGCGGCCGACCATCTTCTGCGCCAGCGTGAAGCCGGCCTTCGTTTCGGCCGGGGCTTGCGGCAGGCGGAACAGCGTCGAGGCCGGCAGGCCCAGGAACTCGCGCGCCTTGGCGGTCAGCGAGCGGCCGATGATCAGGTTGATCCGGCCGCCGGCGCGGACTTCGTCGAACAGCACGTCGCTCTTGAGCTTGAACTCGGCGACGGTCTGGCCGTTCTTCACCAGCTTGCCTTCATACGGCAGCACGTCGATGACGTCGCCCATTTCCAGCTTGCTGACGTCGACCTCGATCGGCAGCGAGCCCGAGTCTTCCTGCGTGTTGAAGAAGATCGGCGCGATCTTGCCGCCCAGCGTCACGCCGCCGAAGCGCTTGTTCGGGACGAAGGGGATGTCCTGGCCGGTGGCCCAGATCACCGAGTTGGTCGCCGACTTGCGCGACGAGCCCGTGCCGACGACGTCGCCGACGTAGGCCACGACGTGGCCCTTCTTCTTCAGGTCCTCGATGAACTGCATCGGACCGCGCTTGCCGTCCTCCTCGGGCTTGAAGGCCGCGTCAGGACGCGTGTTCTTCAGCATCGCCAGGTAGTGCAGCGGGATGTCCGGGCGGCTCCAGGCGTCCGGGGCCGGCGACAGGTCGTCGGTGTTGGTCTCGCCGGGCACCTTGAAGACGGTGACGGTGATCTTCTTTTCCACCTCGGGGCGCGAGGTGAACCACTCCGCGTCGGCCCAGCTCTGCATCACTTCCTTGGCCGTGACGTTGCCCGCCTTGGCCTTGGTCGCGACGTCGTTGAAGTAGTCGAACATCAGCAGGGTCTTCTTCAGACCCGCGGCGGCGACGCCGGCGACTTCGGCGTCGTCCAGCAGCTCGATCAGCGGATGCACGTTGTAGCCGCCGACCATGGTGCCCAGCAGCTCGGTGGCCTTGGCCTTGGAGATCAGGCCGACCAACAGGTCGCCGTGCGCGACGGCGGCCAGGAAGCTGGCCTTGACCTTGGCGGCGTCGTCCACGCCCGGAGGCACGCGGTGGGTCAGCAGGTCCAGCAGGAAGGCGTCTTCACCGGCGGGCGGGGCCTTGATGAGCTCGATCAGCTCGGCCACCTGCTTGGCGTCGAGCGGCAGCGGCGGGATGCCGAGCGCGGCGCGTTCGGCTTCGTGTTGGCGGTAGGCTTGCAGCATGCGAACTCCAGTCGTTGTCTCTGCTTGGGTCAAAAATCGGGCCGGGGTCAGGGTGCGCTGGGCACGATGACCTTGAGGCCCTTGAAATAGTCTCGGAAGAATCCCTGGTCGCGGGTGATCAGGCCGTCGCACTGCAGCATCGCGTGCGCACCCACCAGGAAGTCGGGCATGGCGCGCGACGAGGCGGCGTCCGCCCCCTTGTCCGCGTTCTTCTGCGCCAGCCGTTGCTTGAACTTGCGTTGCATCTCGCCGGCGCGGATGGCGGCACGCTGGTCGATGGCCAGGAAGCTCAGGCCCATCTCCTCCAGCGCGTCCATCACCTCGGAGCCGTGGCCCAGGCCGGCGGTCACCTCGGACAGCACGACGTCGCACAGCACCACCGGACCGCTGGACAGCGCCAGGCGCAGCGCGGCCTCGGCCGCGTCCGCGCCGGGTGCGTCGCCCAGGAGGTCGATGAGGACGGAGCTGTCGACGGCGATCATCGGATCAGGCGGCCTTGCCGTCGTCGGCGGTTTCCCCGGTCGCCTCATCCGGCGCGCGGCCGCGCAGGTCGCGCATCACGTCGTCGGTGGCGGTGCCTTCGGGCAGCTTGAAGCGGCCGCGGGCGCGGGAGATGGCGTCGTCGACGTTCTTGCGCAGGATGATGCGCGCGCCGTCGAGCTCGACCTTGAGTGTCGTGCCCTTGGTCAGCCCCAGCGCGTCGCGGACGGCCTTGGGCAGGGTGATCTGACCTCGTTCGGCGACGGTGGCTTCCATGCGGGCTCCTGGCGGTGCTGGGAGATTAGACGACGGCTCTGGCGTTGTCATGACCGGGGGCGCAAGCGCACTGTCGGTATGAACCAGAAAGTATGCATGAATTGTACGTACTTCCGGGTCGTGAAAGCCAGCGCCCCGCCTGAAGCCCGACCGGCGCAGTATGGATAAGGAGCGTCCCGACGACGCGGGGCAGGCTGGACATGAAAAAGCCGCCTCAAGAGGCGGCTTCGTCCAGCGGGGCGCGGTGTTTACTGGGCGCTCGGGGTGATGCCCAGGCCGCCGCCGGCCGGGGCCGACGAGGCACGCGCGGCTTCGATCGCGGCGCGTTGTTCCGGGTGGATGCAGTCGTCGACCAGGCGCTGACCGGCCTTCACGTCCAGCAGCATCGACTTGTTGGCGATCTGGACCATCAGCGTGCGGCCGGTGACGTCTTCCAGGCGCAGGGCGCCGGTGGTCGACAGCACGGGCTTCATCACGAAGGTGTCCTTCTTGAAGGCCACGTTGATGTAGCCCACGTCCTTGGTGTTCGGCTCGATGGTGATCGACTGCTTGAACTCGCACTCGTACAGGCCGAGGTAGGCGCGCTTGGCGGCGGCCAGCTGTTCCTCGTTCGCTTCCGGCAGGGGCGGCGGCGGCGCCTTGACGGGGGCGGCCTTCTTGGCTGCGGTCGTCTTCGCGGCGGGCTTGGCCGTCTTGGCCGGTGCCGCGGGCTTGGCGGTGCCGGTGTTGGCGGCGGGCTGCGCGGCGGCGATGCCGGCGGTCAGCGTGAGCGCGGCGGCAGCGGCGCCGGAGAGGAGGAGGGCGGTCAGTCGCATGGGGAGGGCGTGGAAGTTGGACCTGGGAAAGCTTGAATCACCGGCCGAAGCGACGACCGGAAAAACGAAGTGCCGGAGCTCGGCGATGCGGGATTGTGACTGCGCCCGCGTCCCCTGAAGCGGGGATTTAATGTGTCAAACGGTTGATCGTTGCTAGGGTCTTCACGGGGCTGCGGGGCGTCACAGGGGCGATGGATGCGGTGCGAACCAGGTCTGCGCCACCTCTGTCGGCAGGTTCTGGCCGGTGCCGTGGGCGCGCTGCAGCAGATGCCAGAACAGACGGTAACTCGCGCGGTCGTGGAGCATGTCCCGGTGTTGGATCGGCGCCCACTGTGCGGCCTGCGCGGCCTGCAGGATGTCGATGGCCTCGTCGATCTCCGCGACGCTGGGCGCGAAGGCATCGATGATCGGCTGGATCTGGTTCGGGTGGATGCTCCACATCCGCGTGTAGCCGAATTCGCGCGCGGCGCGCTCGGCGGCGTGCTGGATCGCGCGTTCGCTCTTGAACTCGGTGACCACGCAGTGCGACGGCGTCTTGCCGTAGCTGTGCGCGGCGGCGGCGATCGCCAGCTTCGCGCGCTGCACCAGCGGGTGCGTGAACTGGCCGTCGACCGTCAGCGCCGAGCGCGGGATCGCGCCGCGATGCGCGGAGACGAAATCCATCAGGCCGAAGGAGAGCGATTCGATGCGCGGATGCGCCGCGATCGCCATCACGTCGCGCAGGGCGCCGTGTGTCTCGATCAGCGTGTGCAGCGGCAGCGGCTTGCGGATGCCGTGGCGCTTCAGGCTGTCGTCGATGAAGGCGACGGCGCGGCTCAGATCGTCGATGCCTTCGGGCTTCGGGATCATCAGGAAGGCGAGCTTCTCGCCGCCGCCGGCGATCACCGCCTCGACGTCGGCCTCGAAGGCCGGATGCTTGAACGGATGCACCCGCACACCGACGCGGCCGTGCGCGTTCAGCGAGCCGTTCAGCAGGTGCAGCACCAGCAGCATGTGCTCGGCCTCCCCGCCGACCGGGGCGCCGTCCTCGCAATCGAGCGTGATGTCGAAGACCGGCCCCATCCGCACCTGCAGCTCGAGGCTCTTGATCATGCGCGCCTCGACGCCGCAGTAGTGATCGACGACCGGCAGCACGACGGGCGCCTGGCCTTCTTCGAACAGGGCCTGGGCGGGAGTGAGGAGGGCGGTCATGGATGGATGGGGCTTGAAAGAAGAAGGGCCGACCCTCTTGCGAAGGTCGGCCCAACGATACTGCCTTCAGCGACGGACCGGCGAAGCCTGGTCCTGTTCAAGCAGGGCACGAGGATCTGGCTTTGCCAGCCCTCGGAGCCGCCCCTTGAGGGGCCGCCGAAGGCGGTAGGGGTGGTTTACAGAAGGTGCTTCACGCCGTTCTGCTCTTCGAGCAGTTCGTCGAGCGTCTTCTTGATCGCGGCTTGCGAGAACTCGTCGATCTCCAGGCCTTGGACGATCTTGTACTCGCCGTTCTCGACCGTCACCGGGTAGCCGAACATGACTTCCTTCGGGATGCCGTAGGAGCCGTCCGACAGGATGCCCATCGTGACCCACTTGCCGTTGGTGCCCAGGGCCCAGTCGCGCATGTGGTCGATGGCGGCGTTGGCGGCCGAGGCGGCCGACGACAGGCCGCGGGCGGCGATGATCGCGGCGCCGCGCTTGCCGACGGTCGGCAGGAACGTCGTGCGGTTCCACTCTTCATCGTTGATCAGGGCCTTGACCGACTGGCCGTCGATCGTGGCGAAGCGGTAGTCCGCGTACATCGTCGGCGAGTGGTTGCCCCACACGGCCAGCTTCTCGATGCCGGCGACCGGCTTGCCGGTCTTGGCGGCGATCTGCGAGGCGGCGCGGTTGTGGTCCAGGCGCAGCATGGCGGTGAAGTTCTTGGCCGGCAGGTCCGGCGCCGACTTCATCGCGATGTAGGCGTTGGTGTTGGCCGGGTTGCCGACCACCAGCACCTTGACGTTGCGCGAGGCCACGGCGTTCAGGGCCTTGCCCTGCGTGGTGAAGATGGCGCCGTTGATCGACAGCAGTTCGGCGCGTTCCATGCCCGGGCCGCGCGGACGCGAGCCGACCAGCAGGGCGTAGTCGGTGTCCTTGAAGGCGGTCATCGGGTCGCTGTGGGCCTCGATGCCGGCCAGCAGCGGGAAGGCGCAGTCTTCCAGCTCCATGATCACGCCCTTCAGCGCGTTCTGGGCCTTCTCGTCGGGGATCTCCAGCAGTTGCAGGATGACGGGCTGGTCCTTGCCCAGCATCTCGCCGGAAGCGATGCGGAACAGCAGGGCATAGCCGATCTGGCCGGCGGCGCCGGTGACGGCGACGCGAACGGGTTTCTTGCTCATCAGGGTCTCCGAGAAGTGCGAGTGAATGATGCGTGAGGCGCAGTCCGCGCCAGCGGCGGCAAGTGTAGGACAGCACGGCCTCGGCACGGATCGCGATAGGGTCTTCTTCGCCCACCGGTGTGGGGAGCTGCCCCCAAAAGTAGCGCATCGGCATTGCGCGAAACTGACACTCTTCTGTCTTATATAAGACTAATCCGGTCGGACTCCCTCTACAGGGTGGACGCTGTCTCCGGGTTTGTGCTCGAATCGCGCCCCATGTCGCCCCCCGCCGCCCCGGTCCACCCCGTGACGCCGCTCAATGAGCTGGCGCGTGCGGAGGCCGCGCCGTCGTTCAGCCCGCTGTATCGCCAGATCAAGGGACTGATCCTGAAGGGGCTGCAGGCCGGCGAGTGGAAGGCGGGGGAGACCATCCCCAGCGAGATGGACCTGGCGGCCCGCTTCGGGGTGAGCCAGGGGACCGTGCGCAAGGCCATCGACGAACTCGCCGCCGACAACCTGCTGGTCCGCAAGCAGGGGAAGGGGACCTTCGTCGCCACCCATGCGGAACAGCAGCAGCAATACCGCTTCCTGCGGCTGACGCCCGACGCCGACGAGGCTTCGTCGCTCGGCCGCCAGCTGCTGGACTGCAAGCGCCAGCGCGCGCCGGCCTTCATCGCCAAGCTGATGCAGCTGCGCGCCGGCGATCCGATGATCGAGATCCGCCGCCTGCTGCACAGCGGCGGCCATCCGGTCGTGCTCGACGACATCTGGCTGCCCGGCGCGCTGTTCAAGGGGCTGACGACCGAGCGGCTGCTCGAGCATCGCGGCCCGTTCTACAGCCTGCTCGAAACCGAATTCAACGTGCCCATGATCCGGGCGCAGGAAAAGATCCGTGCGGTCGCGGCGGAGGAAGACGCCGCCGCGTTGCTGCAGGTAGCGCCCGGCAGTCCGCTGCTGAGCGTGGAGCGGCTCTCCTTCACCTACGGCGACAAGCCGGTGGAGTTGCGCCGCGGTCTCTACAACACTTCCCACCACTTTTATCGCAACAGCCTGAACTGATGCTTTCGCGTTGCGGCGCTGACGTTTTCATGGCAACGCCAGAAGACGAGATGCGCCCAGGACACCCTTGAGGGGTGTTGCGTTGCCATAAAATCTTCGGGTTTCACATTGATTACAAGGTCGGACATGACGGACGCCACCCAAGCCACCAAGAAGAATCGACCGGTCTACACCAACATCCATGTCACGCAGATCGTGTCGTACCGCTTGCCTCCGGCCGGCATCGTCTCGATCCTGCATCGCATCAGCGGCCTGCTGATGTTCTTCCTGCTCCCGTTCGTGATCTGGATGTTCGACACCAGCCTCACGTCCGAGATCTCGTACGAGACCTTCACCGCGGCCTTCGTGTCCGGCATCGGCTTCCTGCCGGGCTGGTTCATCAAGCTCGTGACGCTGGGCCTGATCTGGGGCTACCTGCACCACTTCATCGCCGGCGTGCGCCACCTGTGGATGGACGCCACGCACAGCGTGAGCAAGGCGCAGGGCAAGAACAGCGCGATCGTCACGCTGGTGCTGAGCGTCGTGCTGACGCTGGCGCTCGGCGCCAAGCTGTTCGGCCTGTACTGATCATGCCGCGACCGCGCGGCGTGCCGCGCGGTCGGGCTGAGTTCCGACGATTGACCCAAGAGGCAAATCAACAATGACAACCTACGGAAGCAAGCGCATCGTCACCGGTGCGCATTACGGCCTGCGCGACTGGATGGTCCAGCGCGCCACCGCGCTGCTCATGGCGCTGTTCACCCTCGTGCTGCTCGCGCAAGTGCTATTCACCAGCCAGCCGATCGGCTACGACCTGTGGGCGGGGATCTTCAGCAAGCAGTGGATGAAGTTCCTGACCTTCGCGCTGATCGTGTCCCTGGCGTACCACGCCTGGGTCGGCGTGCGCGACATCTGGATGGATTACGTGAAACCGGTGGGCGTGCGGCTGTTCCTGCACACGTTCACACTGGTGTGGTTGACGGGTTGCGCGGGTTGGGCGATCCAAGTGCTCTGGAGGCTGTAAGAAATGCAAATCGGAACCTCGCTGCCCAAGCGCAAATTCGACGTCGTGATCGTGGGAGCCGGCGGCTCCGGCATGCGCGCGTCGCTGCAACTGTCGCTGGCCGGCCTGAACGTGGCCGTCCTGTCCAAGGTTTTCCCCACCCGCTCGCACACCGTGGCCGCCCAGGGCGGAATCGGCGCCAGCCTGGGGAACATGTCCGAGGACAACTGGCATTACCACTTCTACGACACCGTCAAGGGCTCGGACTGGCTGGGTGACCAGGACGCCATCGAGTTCATGTGCCGTGAAGCGCCCAAGGTCGTCTACGAGCTCGAACACTTCGGCATGCCGTTCGACCGCAACCCGGACGGCACGATCTACCAGCGTCCGTTCGGCGGCCACACGGCCAACTACGGCGAGAAGCCGGTCCAGCGCGCCTGCGCCGCGGCCGACCGCACCGGCCACGCGCTGCTGCACACGCTGTACCAGCAGAACGTCAAGGCCCGCACCAACTTCTTCGTCGAGTGGATGGCGCTGGACCTGATCCGCGACGCCGACGGCGACTGCGTCGGCGTGACCGCGCTGGAGATGGAGACGGGCGAGGTCCACATCCTCGAAGCGAAGACCGTGCTGCTGGCGACCGGCGGTGCCGGCCGCATCTTCGCCGCGTCGACCAACGCCTTCATCAACACCGGCGACGGCCTGGGCATGGCGGCGCGCGCCGACATCCCGCTGCAGGACATGGAGTTCTGGCAGTTCCACCCGACCGGCGTGGCCGGCGCGGGCGTGCTGCTGACCGAAGGCTGCCGCGGCGAGGGCGCGATCCTGCGCAACGCCAACGGCGAGCGCTTCATGGAGCGTTACGCCCCGACGCTGAAAGACCTGGCACCGCGCGACTTCGTCTCGCGCTGCATGGACCAGGAGATCAAGGAAGGTCGCGGCTGCGGTCCCAACAAGGACTACGTCGTGCTGGACATGACCCACCTGGGCGGCGACACCATCGCCAAGCGCCTGCCGTCGGTGCTGGAGATCGGCCACAACTTCGCCAACGTCGACATCACGAAGGAACCCATCCCCGTCGTGCCGACCATCCATTACCAGATGGGCGGCATCCCGACCAACGTCCACGGCCAGGTCGTCACCCCCAAGGGCGACAACTACAAGGATGTCGTCAACGGCCTGTACGCGGTGGGCGAGTGCTCCTGCGTGTCGGTGCACGGCGCCAACCGCCTGGGCACCAACTCGCTGCTGGACCTGCTGGTCTTCGGTCGCGCCGCGGGCAACCACATCGTGGACGCCGTCAAGAACTCGGGCAAGTCGCACAAGCCGCTGCCCAAGGACGCCGCCGACCAGACGCTGTCGCGCCTGAACCGCCTGGAGTCCAACGCCGGCGGCGAATATGCCCAGGGCGTCGCCGACGACCTGCGCGCCGCGATGCAGTCGCACGCCGGCGTGTTCCGCACCAGCAAGCTGCTCGACGAAGGCGTCACCGCCGTCGCCGCGATCCGCGAGCGGGTCAAGAACATCACGCTGCAGGACAAGTCCAAGGTCTTCAACACCGCGCGTGTCGAGGCCCTGGAAGTGGACAACCTGATCGAGGCCGCGCAGGCCACGATCGTGTCCGCCGCCGCGCGCAAGGAATGCCGCGGCGCCCACACGGTGAACGACTTCGAGCGCGGCGCGGACGATGCGGAATTCCCGCTGGGCCGCAACGACAAGGAGTGGATGAAGCACACGCTGTGGCACTCCAAGTCCAACAGCCTGACCTACAAGCCGGTGAATCTGCAACCGCTGACCGTCGATAGCGTCCCCCCGAAGGTCCGTACCTTCTGACCGGCCGCAGGAGCACTCAAACATGATCAAGCGCACCTTCAAGATCTACCGCTACGACCCGGACAAGGACGCCAAGCCGTACATGCAGACCATCGAGCTGGAGCTCGCCGGCAACGAACGCATGCTGCTGGACGCCCTGCTCAAGCTCAAGGCCGTCGATCCGTCGCTGTCGTTCCGCCGCTCGTGCCGCGAAGGCGTGTGCGGTTCCGACGCGATGAACATCAACGGCAAGAACGGTCTGGCCTGCCTGACCAACCTGCGTTCGCTGCCGGACGTCATCATCCTCAAGCCGCTGCCGGGCCTGCCCGTCGTCCGCGACCTGATCGTGGACATGACGCAGTTCTTCAAGCAGTACAACTCGATCCGCCCGTTCCTGGTGAACGAGGAAGCGCCGCCCGAGAAGGAGCGCCTGCAGTCCCCGGAAGAGCGCGACGAGCTCAACGGCCTGTACGAGTGCATCCTGTGCGCGAGCTGCTCGACCAGCTGCCCCAGCTTCTGGTGGAACCCCGACAAGTTCGTCGGACCCGCCGGCCTGCTGCAGGCCTACCGCTTCATCGCCGACAGCCGCGACCAGGCCACCGCGGAGCGCCTCGACAACCTCGAGGACCCGTACCGCCTGTTCCGCTGCCACACCATCATGAACTGTGTCGACGTCTGCCCCAAGGGTCTCAACCCGACGAAGGCGATCGGCAAGATCAAGGAATTGATGGTGCGTCGCACCGTCTGAGCCCGCTCGTGCCGCTTCCGGGCGGCTACACGCACACGCATGAACGCCACCGACATCAACACCCTCATCGATGAGAGGGATCTCTCCAAGCTCAAGTGGCGTTGCCGCCGCGGGCTGTTGGAGAATGATCTTTTCATCGAGCGGTTCTTCCGGCGGCACGAAGGCACGTTGACCGAATTCCACGCGGAAGGCCTGCGTCAGCTGATGGACCTGTCGGACAACGACCTGCTCGATCTGATGCTGGCCCGCAAGGAACCGGCCGACGAGCTGGACCGGCCCGACGTTCATGCCGTGCTCGCGATGCTGCGGACCCCTCAGTAACCAGAACCCCCGAAGTCATAAGGAATGCCCATGACCCCGTCTGACGTCAAAGCCACCCTGTCGTTCTCCGATGGCAGCCCGCAAATGGATCTGCCCCTGTACAAGGGCACCATCGGTCCGGATGTGATCGACATCCGCAAGCTTTACGCCCAGACCGGCAAGTTCACCTACGACCCGGGCTTCCTGTCGACGGCGTCGTGCAACTCCACGATCACCTACATCGACGGCGACAAGGGCGAGCTGCTGTACCGCGGCTACCCGATCGAACAGCTGGCGACCAACTGCGACTACCTCGAGACCTGCTACCTGCTGCTGTACGGCGAGCTGCCCAGCCCGTCGCAGAAGGAAGAGTTCGTCAATCGCGTGACCAACCACACCATGGTCAACGAGCAGATGCAGTTCTTCCTGCGCGGCTTCCGTCGCGACGCGCATCCGATGGCCGTGATGACGGGTCTGGTCGGCGCGCTGTCGGCCTTCTATCACGACAGCACCGACATCAATAACCCCGAGCACCGCGAGATCGCCGCGATCCGCCTGATCGCGAAGATGCCGACGCTGGTGGCGATGGCCTACAAGTACACGATCGGCCAGCCCTACATCTATCCGAAGAACGACCTCTCGTACGCCGGCAACTTCATGCGCATGATGTTCGCCACGCCGTGCGAGGAGTACAAGCCCAACGACGTGCTGGTCCGCGCGATGGACCGCATCTTCACGCTGCATGCCGACCACGAGCAGAACGCGTCGACCTCGACGGTGCGCCTGTGCGGCTCGTCGGGCACCAACCCGTTCGCGGCCATCGCGGCTGGCGTGGCCTGCCTGTGGGGCCCGGCGCACGGCGGCGCCAATGAGGCCTGCCTGAACATGCTCAACGACATCCAGCAGATGGGTGGCGTGGCCAAGATCGGCGAGTTCATCAAGCAGGTCAAGGACAAGAACAGCAACGTCAAGCTGATGGGCTTCGGCCACCGGGTCTACAAGAACTACGACCCGCGCGCCAAGCTGATGCGCGAGACCTGCCATGAAGTCCTGAACGAACTGGGCCTGCACGACGACCCGCTGTTCAAGCTGGCGATGGAGCTGGAGAAGATCGCGCTGGAAGACGAGTACTTCGTCGCCCGCAAGCTGTACCCGAACGTCGACTTCTACTCCGGCATCGTGCAGCGCGCCATCGGCATCCCGGTGCCGCTGTTCACCGCGATCTTCGCGCTGGCCCGCACGGTCGGCTGGATCGCGCAGCTGAACGAGATGATCGGCGACCCCGAGTACAAGATCGGCCGTCCGCGTCAGCTTTTCGTCGGCGCCACCCCGCGCAACGTCACGCCGATCGCGCAACGCTGATCAGCGGACTTCGAACCGGAATGCCGGTTCGCACCACCAAGCCCCTGAGTCTCGACCAGGGGCTTTTTCTTTTCCGCAGGCCGCAAGACCTGACCCGACGTCAACGTGAGAGGGTGGGGCCGGAGTGATGCTGGGAGTTCGCGGACGCGAAGCCCCCTGCGTCGCGGAGAGCCCGCGCTTGGCCGATCGGGTCACGCGGGCCTACGAAAAGCGCTCTTGAATATTTGATGCACGGGCTTCCCCGGCCGGAAGCGCGCCGCCCTTGGGTTATGCTTTGCAAACGTTTGCAATTGACTGAACCAGCCAGTTTGGCACGAGCACAGGACCGGATCGATCGATGAGCACCATCAAGGATGTAGCCGCGCTGGCGGGGGTGTCCTTCACCACGGTGTCGCACGTGCTTAACAACACGCGGCCGGTGAGCGCCGAGGCGCGCGCGCGGGTGCTGGCGGCGGTCGACGAGATCGGCTACCTGCCCAGCGCAGTGGCCCGCTCGCTGCGTCGCAGCGAGACCAAGATCGTCGGCGTGCTGGTGCCCAACGTGCGCAACCCGTTCTTCGCGGAGCTGGTCGTCGGTGCCGAGGAGTGGTGCCGGCAGGCGGGGTACTCGGTCTTCCTCTGCAACTCGGACAACGACCCCAAGCACCAGCAGGCGTATCTGCGCACGCTGCTCGAGAAGCGCATCGACGGCCTGCTGCTGAGCTCCGCCGGCGATGCCGAGACGCTGGCCAGCACCTTCCGCCACGCGAGCGTGCCGGTGGTGACCGTGGACCGCCTGGTGCCCGGCGCGCGCGCGGACCGCGTCAGCGTGAACAACCAGCTCGGCGCCTTCGAGGTCGTCCGCCATCTGCTGGAACTGGGCCACCGCCGCATCGGATGCGTGAGCGGCCCCGCCGAATTCGAGGTGACGACCGAGCGCGTCGCCGGCTGGCGCAACGCGCTGCAGCAGCGTGGCCTCGAGGCGCGTGTCGAATGGCTGGCCGAAAGCGACTTCAGCACCGCCGGCGGCTACGAGGCCGTCAAGGCGCTGCTGACGCGCCAGCCCGAGCTGACCGCCGTCTTCACCTGCAACGACCTGATGGGCATGGGCGCGCTGCGCGCCGCGGCCGAACTCGGGTTGAACGTGCCACGTCAGCTGTCGGTCGTGGGCTTCGACGCCATCGAACTCGGCAGCTATGTCTATCCCGCGCTGACCAGCGTGGGCTGCTCGATCCGCGATCTCGGCCGGGAGGCCGGCCGCGCGCTGATCGAGCGCATCGAGAATCCCCAGGCGCCCTTCAAGGACCTGCAACTCGTGCCGCAGGTCGTGCTGCGCGAGAGCACCGCGGCGCCGTCGTCTCCGGAGCTTTCATGACTTCAGCAAAGGCTGCCGCCACCGTGGTGGTGGTGGGCAGCGTCAACATGGACCTCGTGGCCCACGCCGCGCGCCTGCCCGCGCCGGGCGAGACCCTGATCGGCGAGGCCTTCGCCGGCACGCCGGGCGGCAAGGGCGGCAACCAGGCGGTGGCCGCCGCCCGGTTGGGCGCCGAGGTGGCGCTGATCGGCCGTATCGGGATGCGCCAGCACGGGCAGGACCTGCTGAAGGCGCTGGAAGCCGAACGCGTGCATGTCCAGGCGATCCGTCGCGACGACACCGCGTGGCCCGGCGTGGCCGTGATCATGGTCGCGAGCGAGGGCGGCGAGAACGCGATCGTCGTCGTGCCCGGCAGCAATGCGGACCTGGACGCGGCCGACGTGGAGCAGGGCGGGGCGCTGCTGCGCCAGGCCAAGGTCGTCGTGGCGCAACTGGAAGTGCCGCTGCCGGCGATCCAGCGCGCCTTCGAGATCGCCCGGGAGGCCGGCGTGATCACGGTGCTCAATGCCGCGCCCGCGCAGGATCTGCCGGCCGCGCTGCTGGCCTTGAGCGACTGGCTGATCGTCAACGAGACCGAGGCCCTGCAACTGGCCCGCGACGTGGCGCTGCCCGGCGATGCCGACGGCATTGCCATCGCGCGCGCGACCGCCTCGCCTCTGCGGACGCTGGGACCTCGCCATGTGCTGGTGACGCTGGGCGGCGCCGGCGCCTGGCTGCTCAGCGACGAGCATCCCGACGGCCTGCACCTGCGCGCGTCCCGCGTGGACGCGGTGGACACGGTCGGCGCCGGCGACACGCTGGTGGGCGGACTCGCGGTTGGCCTGGCCGAGGGCTTGGTGCCCGCCCGCGCGGCCGCGCTGGGACAACTGGCGGCGGCGCTGGCGGTCAGCCGCACCGGCGTGCAGCAGGCGATGCCGCACCGCTCCGAGCTGCCGGAATTGCCCGAGCTCGCCGATCTGATCGCGAACGGGGCACACTCCGCCGACGGCAACCCCTGACCCTGGAGCGCAGTACCCCATGGACAGCATGATCTCCGCATCGGACCGCATCCCGGTCCTCTTCGACACCGACCCCGGCATCGACGACGCGCTCGCGCTCGCGTTGCTGGCCTGTCACCCCCGCTTCGAGCTGGTGGCCGTCACGACGGCCTTCGGCAACGGCCCCGTCGCCACGACCACGCGCAATGCGCGCGGGCTGACCGCGCTCTACGGTCGGGACGTGCCCGTCGCCGCTGGCGCCGACGGCCCGCTGCGCGATGAGCGCCGTCGCAAGGACGCCGCGCATGTGCACGGCGACGACGGCCTCGGCGGCGTCGCCGGTCGTCTGCCGGCGCCGACGCGGCCGCTCGATCCGCGGCCCGCGCATCAGCTGATCTGCGATCTGGTGAACGAACGGCCCGGCGAGATCACGCTGGTGGCCGTCGGCCCGTTCACGAACCTGGCGCTTGCGCTGGCGCACGATCCGACGATCGCCGGCAAGGTGAAGCGCGTCGTCGTGATGGGCGGCGCCTTCGGCCTGAAAGGCCACGGCGGCAACGTGTCGCCGGTGGCCGAGGCCAACATCATGGCCGACCCCGAAGCCGCGGACCAGCTCTTCACCGCCGCCTGGCCGGTGACCATCGTCGGGCTGGACGTGACGCAGGAAGCGATCATGCGCGAGGCCGACCTGGCGAAGCTGCGCGGCCGTGGCGACGGCGCGGGCGACCTGCTCTGGCAGGCGACGCGCCATTACCAGCAGTTCTACGATGCGCGCGACGGCATCGGCGGCATCTACGCGCACGACGCGAGCGCCGCGGCGATCCTGCTGGTGCCCGACGCCTTCACGCTGCGCGCGGGCCCGGTGCGCGTGGCGCTGGAAGGCATCGCCACCGGCCAGACCATCCAGGACTGGCGCAACGAGCACGGTACCGGCACGCCGTGGAGCGGCCACCCGGCACAGCAGGTCTGCGTCGAGGTCGACGCGGCCCGGGTGCTGGCGCTGTTCGACGAGATCTTCTGAATCCACGTCGTCGCCATGACACGATGGCACGATGGCACGCCGTGCCAGGCGATCACGCGACGACGCCGCCAAGAATCTAGACAATGCACCTCGCGCCGAGCGGCGTGAGCAAGGAGAACCCCCGATGACGACCCAAGCCGTGAAGCTGCTGTTGCCCCGCTGGCTGATCACCATGACCCCGGACAGCCCGGTGCTCGAGCAGCACGCGCTGGCCATCGAAGGCGAGCGCATCGCCGCCGTGCTGCCGCGCGAGGAGGCCCTGAAGCGCTACGCCGACGCCGAGCGCGTCGAACTGCCGAACCACGTGCTGATCCCCGGCCTGATCAATGCGCACACGCATTCGGCGATGTCGCTGCTGCGCGGCGTCGCGGACGACCTCGCGCTGATGGACTGGCTCAACAACCACATCTGGCCGCTGGAGCGCCAGTGGGTCAGCGAGGACTGGACCTACCAGGGCTCGCTGCTGTCCGCGGCCGAGGCGCTGCGCGGCGGCGTGACCTACCTGAACGACATGTACTTCTTCCCCACCGCGATGGCCCGCGCGGCGGTGGACAGCGGCATCCGCGCCGGCGTGTCGATCAACGTCATCGACTTCCCGACCGGCTACGCCGCCAACGCGCAGGACTACATCGACAAGGGCCTGGCCGCCTATGAGCAGTTCAAGGGCGAGAAGCTGCTGGACTGGACCAGCGCGCCGCACGCGCCGTACACGGTCTCGGACGAGACCTTCATCCAGCTGCGCGAGCTGGCCGAGAAGTACGACCTGCAGATGCACTGCCACATCCACGAGACGCAGGACGAGATCGACGGCAGCGTGAAGCAGTATGGCGAGCGTCCGCTGGCGCGCCTGAACAAGCTCGGCCTGCTGAACGCGAAGATGATCGCCGTCCACATGGTCCATCTGACCCCGGACGAGATCGACCTCGTCGCGAAGCAGGGCGTGCACCTGGTCCACAACCCGAGCTCCAACCTGAAGCTGGCGTCCGGCGTCGCGCCGGTGAAGGCGCTGGAGGCGGCCGGCGTCAACACCATCCTCGGGACCGACGGCGCGGCCTCCAACAACCGCCAGGACATGTTCAGCGAGATCCGCGCCGCGGCGCTGCTCGCCAAGGGCGTGACCGGCGACCCGCTGACGGTCACCGCGCGCACCGCGCTGGAGATGGCCACCGTGCGTGCCGCCAAGGCCATGGGCCGCGCGAACGACCTGGGGACGCTCGAGGCGGGCAAGCTGGCCGACGTCGTCGCGGTGGCCCTGGACTCGATCGAATGCCAGCCCGTGTATCACGCCGATGCGCAGCTGGTTTACGTCGCCGGGCGTGAACATGTCACGGATGTCTGGGTGGGCGGCCGGCAGGTGCTGTCGAATCGCAACGTTCTGACCTTCGACACGCAGGCGATGCTTGGGCGGGTAGCGGACATCGTGGCTAAGATGCGCGCGGGGCGCTGATCCCCCTGAACATGGGGGTGCCGGCGCCGAGGGGCCGGCGGCGATCTGACCGCCGGCGTGCTGGAGACACAGCCGGTCGCATGACGAGCCGGCGGGACAGACCACCATGAGCAAGTCAACACGCAACCGGCCCCTGAGCCGGTTCGCCGCTTCCATCGCCACCGCACTGGTGGCCTTCGGCCTCAGTGCCGCCGCGCATGCGGACATCCTGATCGGCCAGACCGCCGGTTTCACTGGCCAGGTCGCCGCCAGCGTCAAGGAACTGACGCTGGGCGCCAAGCTCTACATCGACAAGGTCAACGCCACCGGCGGCGTCAACGGCCAGAAGATCGACCTGCAGTCGCTGGATGACGGTTTCGATCCCAAGCGCGCCGCCGCCAACGCGCAGACGCTGATCGACAAGGGCGCCGTCGCCTTGTTCCTGACCCGCGGCACCCCGCACACGCAAGCCGTGATGCCGCTGCTCGACAAGGCCCAGGTGCCGCTGATCGCGCCGTCGACCGGCGCGATGCTGCTGCACAAGCCGGTCCATCCCTTCGTCTTCAACGTGCGCTCGACCTATCAGCGCGAAGCCGAACGCGCCGTCCAGCTGCTGCTGGAGATGGGCAACACCCGCATCGCGCTGGTGCAGGTGAACGACACCTTCGGCGCGGACGGCATCACCGGCGCAATGACGGGCTTCAACGACCGCAAGATGAAGCCGGTCGCCCACTTCACCTACGAACGCGAGAAGCCGGACATCGCCGGCGTGGTCAAGCAGCTGATCGCCGCCGATCCGCAGGTCGTGCTGCTGGTCGCGTCGCAGCAGATCACCGCCGACACGATCAACGCGTTGCGCGCGGCCGGGTCGCGCATCCTGGGCGCGACCCTGTCCAACAACGCCTCCAACGGTTTCGTCCAGCTGCTGGGCCAGAACGCCGCCGGCATCATCGTCTCGCAGGTCTTCCCGAGCGAGCGTTCGACCAACGTGCCGATGGTCCGGGAACTGGGCGATCTGGTGAAGGCGCACCCGACGGAATCCGCCGGGCAGGTCACGCCGGCCATGATGGAGGGCTTCGCGTCCGCCAAGGTGCTGGTCGAGGCACTCAAGCGCGCCGGCAAGGATCCCAGCCGCGCTGCCATCCAGAAGGTGCTCAACAGCATGACGCGCTACGACCTCGGCGGGATGGAGGTGGGTTACTCACCGACCGACCATACCGGCACGAACTACGCCGACATCGCGATCATCGATCCGAGAGGGCGCTTCCTGCGCTGATCCCGGCACGGGATCCTCCTCGCGACGGGCGCCTTCGGGCGCCCGTTCTGTTTTCTGCTTCGGTATCGGCGCCCGCCGCCGCTGAAAGAGGGCTCCCACCCGCGCCGGATATTCCATGACTTCAGTCGACGATACGAATTCAGTGGCCGATCAGAAAATTCGATACTCGAATATTGAAGAGCTGGCGACAGGAAGTCGACAAATGCATTTTTGAGTAACTGGCAAACTGATCGCAGTCGGTGACACTGCGATCAATAGTGCGCAAATGGATGGGTGCCATGAGAAACATGTACGCGATCTCGATCGGGCTCGCGCTTGCCGGCGGCGGATGTCTGTTGGCCGAACGAACCGAGTCTATGACCCCCGGTCATCCCTTATTTGAACTTACTGTCATTGGTTATCTGCTGGCGACGGGGGAGGGATGCTGTTCGTCGCCTGCCTGGCGGCCAGCACGGAAGACTGGATCAAAGGCCGATGGCGCCGGGTCGCGCAGCCCGTCGACGAGGACTGGGAGGCCCCACCGCCGCGCGTCCTGGACCACCACTGAAGTCAGTAGTCCGGCGTTTTCGGCTTTACTTGCTTCGGTGATTGCTCGTTTCTGCTCGCTCGCGAAACTGTGCCCGCCTTTGGGTATTGGGATAACGAGTGAGAAGGAGTCCGGGAATGAGTATCGCCGTCGTGATCATCGAAGACGACGCCACCGTCATGAAAAGGTTGGTGGACGTGATTTCAAACAGCAGCTTTTGCGAGGTGGTGGGCGTCGCCAGGAATCGCGGCGAGGCGGTGGCGGCGATCCTCGCCAATCGTGCCGACCTGTACATCGTCGACCTGGGGCTGCCGGACGTCGACGGCGTTGAACTGATCCGGTTGATCCAGGACAAGTGCCCGGAGTCGCGCAGCGTCGTCGTCAGCACCTTCGGCGACAGCAAGCATGTGATGCGCAGCCTGCGGGCCGGGGCGAGCGGCTACCTGCTCAAGGACGAGATCCAGCCGGCGATGGTGGACAAGCTCGTCAGCGCGCACAACGGGCAGGCACCGCTGAGCCCGGCGGTCGCGCAACTCGTCGTCGAGCGGATCACGATGCTCGAGAACAACGTGCGGCCCCATGTCGACCGGCAGAAGCTGCTGCGCGACCTCGGGCTGGGTGAACGGGAGTGGGAGGTTCTGCGCCATCTTGCCGATGGATTGCCCATCGTCGAGATCGGGCGCCGGCTCAGCATCTCGCATCACACCGTCAATCAGCATCTGCGCAGCGTCTACCGCAAGCTGGGCGTGAAGTCCCGGGCGATGGCGGCCAACGCGGCGCGTCTGCACGGGCTCATCGATGAGTAGTCCGAGGCGCAGTTCGCTGAAGACGGTGTTCTTCTGGCTGACTTTCTTCGTCCTGACCTTGCTGGTGGTGGCCACCAGCAGCCTGGCGACGCGGGTCTACCGTGTCGAGGGCGCCCAGGACCTGGAGATCGTCCAGGCCAGTGCCGATGCGGACGATGCCGGTCCGGAGACCCCTCGGCTCGAGGGGCCGGTCCTCGCCCACCAGCGGGCCTTCGCCCTTCCTTACTTCCACGACGTCAGCCAGGCGGCCGGATTGAAACGGGCGAGATTCCGGATCGATCTGGATCGCTACCTGTCCCGACCGCCGCCGTGTTGCACCCCGCTGGCGGGAGCGCCGTTCCGCGGCGATTCGCGCATCCCCGGCACCAGCCTGCTGATCAGCCAGGCCCTCGACGGCATGGACGTCTACCTGAACGGGGTCTGGGTCGCCGGCCTGCCGAAGTCGACGGCCGACGCGCGCTACAAGTGGTACCGCCCCTTGCAGGTGCCCCTGGCGCGCAGCCTCGTGCAGCCGCAAGGCAACGTGCTGACGGTCGAGCTCACGACCTGGGACCGGCAGATCCACATCGCGCCGCTCTACATCGGCGACCTCGGCACCATCTCCTACATCAGCGAACTGACCTTGTTCGTGGGGACCTCGCTGGCCAATGCCTCGAATGTCTTCTGTCTGCTCGCGGGCATGTTCATGCTGGGCGCGTGGCTGGCGAACCGGCGCGAGGGTGCCGTGTTCCTGCATGCGGGCGCGACGACGGTGCTGTGGTCGGTGCTCTTCTCGCTGGTGCTGCTGCCGTACGTTCCCGCCGCGCTGGTGCCGTTGTGGCTCTGGGCGCAGTACGCCTGCATCGGAGGCGTTGTGGTGGTGTTGACGCTGTTCCTGTTCGCCTTTGTCGACGAGCCCCTGGGGCGCGGCGGGATGCTGGCCTTGTTCGGCGTGGCCGCCTTCGCGGCGGCGACCTATCCGCTGCTGGGGCCGCGAGGCCGCGAATGGCTCGACGCCTACTGGTTGCCGGTCCTGCTCGTGTTCCATCTCTACGCCTGCTCGCGACTCGCGCTGCATGTGGCGCGGACGCGTTCGCGCACGGCCATGTCGCTGCTGTTCCAGTCCGTGCTGGCACAGGTCTTCGCGCTGCGTGACCACAATGCGGTGCGGCAACTCGTCATTTTCCCGATGCCGGACGCGGGTTGGTCGCTGTCGCATCTGCTGGTGACGCCGATCTTCCTGAGCCATCTGAGCGTGCCGCTGCTACTGTTCGTCGTCGCGCAGATCCTGCTGACGAAGTTCCAGGCGAACGTGAAGCGGGTCCGCGACAACAACCGCATCCTCACGGACACGCTGCAGCAGCGCGAGCGGGAGCTGCTGATCAGCTACAACCGGCAGCGCGAGATGGAAGCCGATTCCGCCGCGCAGGCCGAGCGGGACCGGATCTACCGGGACCTGCATGACGGCATCGGCTCCAAGCTGGTCACGACGCTGTTCAGCGTGCGCGACCGGGACATCGACCATGAGCGCCTCGAGCGCGGCCTGATGGATGCGCTGAAGGATCTGCGGGAGATCATCTCGGTGACGGAGGTCCACGAGGAGCGAACGGTCCACGACATCCTGTTCACGTACTGCAGCAATCTCGACGATTCGCTGACGCGGGCCGGTTTCCAGATCGAGTACGACATTCCCGACGGCCCTGAAATCGTCCTGCTGGCCGATCTGTCCAGGCAGGTGATGAGGATCGTCGAGGAATCCGTCGCCAACACCATCAAGTACGCCCGGGCGAGCCGGCTCTCGATCCGCATGAGGGTACTGCACGGCGAGCGGCTGGAGGTGCTCATCGAGGACAACGGCCAGTCCGGGGCGACGCGGCGCGAGGCCGGCGAAGGCCTTGCCGCGAGGGCCTGCGATGACCCCTTCGATGACCCCTGCGATGGCGGGTCACCACTGGCCGGCGGCACCGGCCTGGACGGTCTGCGGCGCCGCGCCGAACGCATCGGCGCGCGCTTCAGTTTCGAACGCACGCCACACGGCGCACGGACCTCGCTGGTCCTTCCGTTGACGATGTGGCCGGCGCCGAACCCAGCAAACGAGTCGGTCGGCGACTGTTCCCAGTCGGAAACCGCTGCATTGCCACTGAGCTGAGCCATCGAACCTTGGCGCGTTCCTGGAAATACTGACGTCCCGCCCGGGCGTCCGGGTCTGTCGACGATCTTCATGGCCATGCAATCTTCCCGACCCTCCCGCAGCGGCGTCACGGTAGCCCGGCTGCTGATTCAATCCGAACCCGCCAGCTCCCGTTTCGCACGTCAATCCATCATCGATGGCTCGGTCGAGCCGATGGGCCAGGAGCTCTGCTTCCGCTGGAGTGCAGGCGTGCGCCGGGCGCCGCCGCCCAGTGCCTATGCGACCAGCCTGCTGTTGAGCCAGGCCTTGCTGGACGGCGGCCTGGCGCATCGGCGTCCGGGCTGCCTCTTCATCGACATGGACGCGGCGACGCTGCTCAGCCCGATCGCGGATGTCCTGTGCGGGACCCTCGGCACGATCCAGTTGCCCATGGGACTCCCCGTCCAGGAGGCGGTGACACGACGGATCGCGCAACTGCATGCGCGCGGTTATCGCTTCGCGCTGGCGGGCGTGGTGTCGCCGGATGATCCGCGCACCGCCTGGCTGCCGATGGCGTCGTTCGTGAAGCTGGATGTGTCGCTGGCGCCGGTGAGTGCGTGGGCGAGTGTCCAGGAACTGGCGCGCCAGGCCGGCGTCCCGCTGATTGCCGACCGGATGACCGAGCCGGCGGACTACCTGCGCCTCATGGCGATGGGCGTGCGCTATTTCCAGGGGGATCTGCTGATGGCCCCGCAGGAAGAGTCGCCGCGATCGTTGCCCAGTTGCGACCTCGACGTGCTCGGCCGGATGTTCCGCCTGGTGCGGCATGGCGCGCCGCATGAGGCGCTGGCCATGATCGCGGCCTCGGATCCGGCCCTGGTGATCCGGCTGCTGATGCTCCACCGCCTGCATGCCGGCCACCTGCGGCCGCCGAGGACGCTGACTGAGACGCTGGCGGGATTGCCGGAGCCGGTGCTGATCGGCTGGTTGCATGCGCTGCGCAGCAGCACCTTCGACCTGACGCCCGGCCACCAGAGCTGGTCGCATGCGGTGCGGGAGCAGATCCACAACTATCGCGCCCGATTGATCGTGGCGCGCGTCTGCTGCAGTCCTGACGAGCTGGAGGCGAAGATCTTCGATCTCTACCGGCGCCTGTGTGGCCGTGACTCGTTGGCCATGCCGGCGCGACCAGCCGTCCCCCTGATGCCGCAGGATCGGGCCGCGGACTGAGCGGAGCCGGGTGCGAAGCCCTTCATCGTGGCCCCAAGAAATGGCAAAGCCCCGCCTGTGCAGGGCTTTCCGGATGCTGGGGTCGCGGTCGTCAGTGGATCGGCTCGTCCGGTCCCGGGCCGCTCGTGAGGCCGGTGGCGACGGTGAAGCCCGAGTCGCCCAGCGAGCCCGCCTCGAGTTCTTCCTCGGTGGCTTCGCGCACGTCGTGCACCGTCACATGGATGCGCAGTCCGACGCCGGCCAGCGGGTGATTGCCGTCGAGCACCACATGTTCCGGATAGACCTCGGTGACGGTATAGATGCGGTCGGCCGGCATGTCCGGCGTGGACGAGCCTTCCGGCAAGCCCTCGAACTGCATGCCGACATCGACGTTCTCGGGGAAGACCTCGCGCGGCTCGAAACAGACCAGGGCGCTGTCGTAGTCGCCGAACGCGTCCTCGGGCTCGAGCGCCACGCTGACCTCGTCGCCGGCGAGCTTGTCGGTCAACGCTTCCTCGACCTTCGTGAACAGGTCCTGGCCACCGTAGAAGAACTCCATCGGCGGGTCCAGCACCTCGACGGATTGGCCTTGGGCGTCCTCGAGTCTCCAAGTCAGGGAGACGACGCAGGGGGCAGTGATTTGCATCGCGCAATTCTCTCAGACAATGCGCGCCCATGACCTCCAAGTCCAAGTCCCCCCAGACAGCCCCGGCCCCATCGACGCGAGCCCCGGCCGCGCCCGACGTTGCCGGCATCGACGTCGACGCGAAACTGCCGCTGCTCGGCGGCCTGAGCCCCGCCCAATTCATGAAGCGTCATTGGCAGAAGCAGCCGCTGCTGGTGCGGCAGGCGCTGCCCGGCGTGGTGCCGCCGATCGATCGCGCGGGCCTGGCTCGCCTGGCGGCCAGCGACGAGGTGGAGTGCCGCCTCGTGTCGCAAGAGGCGGGGGCGTTGGACGATGCGCCAGGGCCCGATCGCCAAGCTGCCCGCCTGGAGCAAGCCGCAATGGACGCTGCTGGTCCAGGGGCTGGATCTGCACGTTGAGGCCGCACGGACGCTGCTGAGCCGCTTCCGGTTCGTTCCGGAGGCCCGGCTGGACGACCTGATGCTGTCGTATGCCAGCGAGGGCGGCGGCGTCGGCCCGCATTTCGACTCCTATGACGTCTTCCTGATCCAGGTCAGCGGACGGCGCCAATGGCGCATCGGCCGTCTGGGCGTGTCGACCACCGGCGCGCTGCGCGAGGACGTTCCGCTGAAGGTGTTGTCGGACTTCGAGCCGGAACAGGACTTCGTGCTCGAGCCCGGTGACATGCTCTACCTGCCACCCGGCTGGGCGCACGACGGGGTGGCGGTCGGGGGCGATTGCATGACGGCATCGGTGGGCTTCCGCTCGCCATGGCGCAGCGAGCTGGCGAATGAACTGCTGGTCCGGCTCACCGACGACGAGGAGGCGCCGCGCGGCGACCGGCTGTACGTCGATCCGCGCCAGGCGGCCACCAGCGAACCGGGCCGCATCCCGGACGCGTTGACGACGTTCGCGCGCGAAGCGGTCTTGAGGGCCGCGTCGCAACCGCTGGCGCTCGAGCGCGCGCTGGGCGAAGCGCTGACGGAGCCCAAGCCCCGCGTCTTCTTCGAGCCCGGCGAGGCGTTGCCGGCGGGGCAGGGCGCACGGCTGAGCGGCCGGTCCCGCATGATGTACGACGCGGCCCATGTCTTCATCAACGGACAATCCTTCCGTGCGGGCGGCCGCGATGCGACGCTGATGCGCCGGATGGCGGACCGCCGCGAGCTGTCCGCCGCCGAAGTCGCGAAACTCAGCGAGGGCGCACGCGATTTGCTGGACCAGTGGACCGAAGACGGCTGGGTCCTGCCCGCCTGACTGAGGCCGAACGACACCGACACCCGCCATCGTCACGAGGAGCTCGACATGTCACCGGATCCCATGCCCCCGGAGGCCCTTCAGGCAGGAGTCGTCGACTCGCCGGCGGAGGTCCGGCAAATGCTGCGGCAAGCGCTGCAGCGGGCTGCGGAGCAGGGCGGGCGGGAGCTGTGCTGGCTGGATCCCGACTTCGCGGACTGGCCGCTGTCCGAGTCCGGGTTGCTGGACGCGCTGCATCGTTGGGCGTTGCCCCATCGCAAGTTGCGCCTGTTGTCGGCCCACCACTACGAGACGCTGCGGCGCGTCCATCCTCGTTTCGTCCAGTGGCGCCAGACCCACGACCATGTGGTCCAGGCGCGCGCCTTCGATCCGGCCGACCTCGCCGAGCGCGGCACGCCCGCGCCCATGGGCCTGCTGCTGGCACCCGGATTGCTGACGTTGAAGCTGTGGACACCGGCGAGGGCGTCCCTGTCGTTGCATGACGCCCGCGAAGAAGCCATGGCTGGCGAGTGGTTTGACGCTATTGAGCAACGTTCTGTCGACTCGTTCGCCAGCAGCACCCTCGGGTTGTAAGGAGATTACAAACTGGCGTCTATAATCATTGGCTAGGCGAGGGAAGCGCTCGAGGTTTCTCACGTCTTGGTCTGCTGAAGTTGTACTTGTCATCTGGTACGACTTCATTAATTACCGGTAATTGATTGTTCGTCTAAAAGTTACTTGAGGACAAGTATGAAAAAGTCGATCCTGTTGGCCTCCCTGCTGGCCGTTGTTGCCCTGACCGCTTGCGGCAAGAAGGAAGAAGCCGTCGCTCCCGTGGCGACCCCGGCTCCGGAAGCTTCGGCTCCGGCCGTTGAAGCCTCGGCCCCGGCCGTGGAAGCTTCGGCTGCCGCTTCCGACGCTGCTGCGCCCGCTTCGGCCGCCAGCAACTAAGACGATCACTCGTCCAGAGAAAGCCGCAAGGGTTCGCCCTTGCGGCTTTTTCTTTGTCTGCCTCTTTGTCTGCGTGTCTGCGTCGACGTCCCGCTGCTGGTATTAGAGTGGAGTTTGTCAGGCCTCGCCGAAGCGAATGCGGACGGCCCTCCCGTCGAATGGTCCGCCCAACGAAAAACGCCACCCGAAGGTGGCGTTTTGTTTTGCGCAAACTGATGGCGTACGGTGGTCCGCCATCGAGTGGGGTCAGCGCACGTCTTCCATCAGCAGTTGCAGGATGCGCTTGGCCATTTCGTTGGTCTGCTGCTGTCCCTTGTCGTCCAGGACCATGACCGTCGAGGTCGTGCCTTCGGTCTTGACCGAGACGCGGTAGCGCACCGCGGTGGACGCGCTGGTCGCGCCGAACAGGCGCTGGAAGAAGTTGGGCTCTTCCTTGCCGGCCTGGTTGGGGTCGGCGTAGCGCAGGAAGAACAGGCCCTGCTTGCGGTCCCGGTCCTCGATCGTGAAGCCGTGGCGGTCCAGCGACTGGCCGACCCGGCGCCAGGCGCGGTCGAAGTCCTCGGTGATCTTCAGCTGGTCCGGCACCTCCGCCAGCGAACGCGGTGCGTTGCCGCGCGGCGCGTCGGGGAGCGACGGCGCCGGCTGCTGCGCGTTGGCGAGCAGCGTCTTGGCGTCCTCTTCCTTGCCGCCGAGCTTGAGCATCAGGCGCGAGGTCATCTCGGCTTCCAGCTCCGGATCGGACGGGCGGGGCTGCCAGCCGGTCTCGTCGCGCTGCGAGTTCGTGTAGACCTCGATCAGGCCGCGGTGCGTGATGTAGATGTCGGTGCCGCCCTGGTCGTTGCGCTCGAGGCGCGTGCGGTAGCGGTCGCGCTCGCCGGTGGAGTACAGCGAATCCAGCAGGTTGCCCAGGGTCTTGCGGATGAAGTCCTGGGGCAGCTTGGCCTTGTTCTCGGCCCAGTTGGTTTCCATCAGGCCGACGTTCTGGTCCTCGGACTCGATCGTGAAGCCACGGTCCTGCCAGAAGCCCTTGATCTGCGGCCAGAGCTGCTCCGGCGGGAGCGCGCTGTGCAGCCAGCGGGCGTTGCCCAGGCGATGGAATTCGACCGTGCCGGCCTTGTCCAGCGCGACCGGTGCTCCGGCCGTGGCGACACCCTGGCGTTGCGCATTCGGCTGCGCCGCCATCTGCGCGGCGCTGATCGGGCCGGTGGGGCGGTTTTCCTTGGGCAGCTGCGTCAGGTCCGGCGGCACGTCCAGGCCGGTGGTCTGCTTGGCCTGGGTGCGGTAGTCGACCTTGTCGCTGCTGGTGATGCTCTCGAACGTGCTGCACGCCGTCAGCGAGGCCAGCGCCATCAGGCAGGCCACGCGCACCGGAGTGGGCGCGCCGGATTCAGAAAGGGAACGAGTCACGCTGGAGATCTCCGAGGTAGGTCGCTGCGGCCCGCGGCCGCTGAAGGGAAAGGGTGCGGCCGGCGCGCGCCGGCCGGCAGTGATTAGAGCAGGCCGGCGTCGCGCAGGGCGCCTGCGACCAGGTCCTGGCCGGCGGGCGTCAGCGGCGTCAGCGGCAGGCGCAGGTTGTTGGGGCAGCGGCCCAGCTTGTTCAGGGCCCACTTGGCCGGTGCGGGGCTGGGTTCGCAGAACAGCTGCTTGTGCAGCGGCAGCAGCTGGAAGTGCAGCGCGGTGGCTTCGCGCACACGACCCTCGATCGCGGCCGCGCACATCTCGTGCATCGCCTTCGGGGCGATGTTGGCGGTGACGCTGACGGAGCCGCGGCCGCCCATGAACATCATGGCGATGGCGGTGGCGTCGTCGCCGGAGTAGATGCTGAAGCCTTGCGGGGCATGCTTGATCAGCCAGGCGGCGCGCTCGATGTTGCCGGTCGCGTCCTTGATGCCGAACACGCCGGGCAGCGTGGCGCAGCGCAACGTCGTTTCCACGGACATGTCCGCGACCGTGCGGCCGGGCACGTTGTACAGCATCATCGGGATGTCGACCGCCTCGGCGATCGCCTTGAAATGCTGGTAGATGCCTTCCTGCGAGGGGCGGTTGTAGTAGGGGACGACCGACAGCGTCGCGTCGGCGCCGACCTGCTTGGCGAAGCGGCTCAGCTCGATGGCCTCCGCGGTGGCGTTGGCGCCGGTGCCCGCGAGGACCGGCTTGCGGCCCTTGACATGCTCGACGGTGACGCGGATGACCTCGCGGTTCTCTTCCATCGTGACCGTCGGCGACTCGCCGGTGGTGCCGACGACGCCGATGACGTCCGTGCCCTGGTCGATGTGCCAGTCGATCAGGCTGCGCAGCCCATCGAAGTCGATGCGGCCGTCTTCATGCATCGGCGTGACCAGCGCGACGATGCTGCCAACAATTGCGTTCATTGAGGATTCCTCTGGATCGGCGGATTCTACTGAAGCGCCGGGGCTCTTTCGGCGCTCATCCGGGGCACTCGCGGGCTTGCCCGCTCAGCGCAGCCGGTATCTCGGGTAGACCCCAGGCGGCGCGGCGTCGGCGGGCCGGTTCTCGCGAACCGCAGCAACGCGCTGGACATACCGGCCGTTGACCACGCCGCCCCCGGGGACGGGGGCTCCGTCTCGATGAAACCGTCCTCGTAGGCGACCACGCGCAGGCCGTGGACGGCCGCCAGCAGCTCGCCGGACCTCAGCAGGAAGTCCGGATTGGCGGGCCGGCCGACCGTCTGCTGTCCGTCGGTAAAGGTCTCGTAAATCAGCCAGCCGCCGGGGGCGACGGCCTCGACCACGCGCGGCAGCAGCGGCCGCCACAGGTAGTGGGTGACCAGCACGAGGTCGAAGACGCGGCCGGCCAGCGGCCATGGGCCCTGCTCGATGTCGGCCTCGATCAGCTCGATCCGGTCGGACAGTCCGGCAAGCGACGCCAGCGCCGCCGCATCGCGGTCGACGCCGGTGACGGCGACGCCTTCGCCGGCCAGCAGCCGCAGATGGCGGCCCGAGCCGCAGGCCAGATCCAGCGCGGTGATGCTGTCGCGGTCGCGCCAGGCCTGCGCCCAGCGCAGCACCCAGTCGCTGGGGAACGAGGCACGGTGGGAGCCACTGTAGGCGGCGCCGTGGGGAGCGCCGCCGGCGGACGCGCTGCCGGCGGACGCGCTGGCGGGAAGGGAGGTCATGCTCATGCGGGCCGCTGTTCCTTCTTGAGGGCCTTCATCGCCATGCGGTCGACCATCGCCGGCGCCAGCAGCTTGAGCCAGCGGCCCAGCTTGCCCTTGGCGGTCATGACGATGTCGCGCTCGCGATTCAGCGTGCCGTCGAGGATCAGTCTGGCGCATTCCTGGACGGGCATCGCGCCGCGTTCGTCGAGGCTGCTCAGCCCCGACGCGGTCCCTTGCGCGTTGAAGCCGCGGTAGCGGATCTGCGTGTCGACGACGCCCGGGTAGGCGATGGTCACGCTGACGCCGCTGGCGGCGAGCTCGGTGCGCAGCGCCTCGAAGAAGCCGGTCATCGCGAACTTGCTGGCGCTGTAGGCGGTGCGGCCCGGGATGCCCAGCAGGCCGGCCAGGCTGGAGACCGCGACGATGCGGCCCTGGCTGGCCTTGAGCGCCGGCAGCGCGGCCTGCGTGCACCAGGCCGAGCCCCACAGGTTGATCAGCATCAGGCGCTGGTACCAGGCCAGGTCCTTGACCTGGTCGAACAGCGCGTGCGCCGACATGCCGGCGTTGTTGACCAGCACGTCGATCGCGCCGAAGGCGCCCAGCGTCGTGCGCACGAGTTCCTGGCAGTCCTCCTGCGACTCGACGTCGCAGCGCTGCACGCGGGTGTGGGCGCCGAGCGACTCGCACTCCGCCGCCACCTTCTCGAGCTTGTCGACGCTGCGCGCCGCCAGCACGAGCGAGAGCTTGGCGCCTTCGCGCCGCGCCCATTGACGCGCCAGTTCGGCGCCGATGCCGTCGGAGGCGCCGGTGATGATCACGACCATGTTGTCTCCGTTGTCGTTGCGCTCGTGGCGCTGGTTGTACCCGTCGTCAGATCGAAAACCAAGGCCGGCGCCCGTTCAGAAGCAGGCCCAGATCGCGTCGCCCAGCTGCTGCATCAGCGAGGGCTGGGTGTAGGCCAGGAAGACCGCCGCCAGCACGCCGCCGGCGCCCAGCCACGCGGCGATCCGCCAGAGTCCGCGTCGCGTCGCGCGTGTCATGGTGGGGCTACCGTCGCGTTGCATGGCGTCATGGCGTGTCGTGGCGTCGCGGGTCAGGCGGCGGCCGGCGCCGGTCGCCGGGCGATCGCCGACTCCCGCACCGGCAGGTTGGCCAGCATCGCCATCACGCCCAGCCCGATGGCCAGGTACCAGACCACGTCGTAGGACCCGGTCGCGTCGTAGAGCTTGCCGCCCAGCCACACGCCCAGGAAGCTGCCGATCTGGTGGCTGAAGAACACGAAGCCGCCCAGCATCGACATGTGCTGCACGCCGAAGATCTGCGCCACGATGGCGTTGGTCGGCGGCACGGTGGACAGCCACAGCACGCCCATCACCGCGGCGAAGACGTAGACGCTGGCGGGCGTCAGCGGCACGTTGAGGAAGATGATGATCGCGATCGAGCGCAGCAGGTAGATGCCCGACAGCAGGTAGCGCTTCGGCAGCCTCTGGCCCAGCGTGCCCGCGGCATAGGTGCCGAAGACGTTGAACAGGCCGATCAGCGCCAGCGCGTTGGTCGCGACCTGGGGCGTCAGGCCATGGTCCTTCAGGTAGCTCGGCATGTGCACGCCGATGAACACGACCTGGAACCCGCAGACGAAGTAACCCAGCATCAGCAGCTGGAAACTGCGGTAGCCGAAGGCCTCGCGCAACGCCTGGCCGATGCTCTGGTGGTGGGCGCCGTGGGCGGTCTCGCGGGCCGGTTCGCGCAGGCCGAAGGCGAGCGGCACGATCAGGCAGGCGGCGATCGCCAGCACGAACAGCGCGTTCTGCCAGCCGTTGTAGCCGATCAGCCAGTTCTCGACCGGCACCATCAGGAACTGCCCGAACGAGCCCGCGGCCGCCGCGACGCCCATGGCCCAGGAGCGCTTCTCCGCGGAGACGTTGCGGCTGATCACGCCGTAGATCACCGCGTAGGTGGTGCCCGACTGGGCCAGCCCGATGAGCACCCCGGCGCTGCCGAGGAAGCCGGCGGTGGAGGTCGACACCGCCATCAGCGCCAGCCCCGCGGCGTAGAGGAGCGCGCCGGCGATCAGCACGCGCAGCGCGCCGAAGCGGTCGGCCAGCATGCCGGCGAACGGACCGGCCGCGCCCCAGGCGATGTTCTGGACGGCGAGCGCGAGGGAGAACGCCTCGCGGGTCCAGCCGCGGTCCATCGTGACCGGCGTGAGCCACAGTCCGAAGCCGTGGCGGATGCCCATCGACAGCGTGACGATCGCGGCGCCGCAGATCAGCACCTGCCGCATCGACAGCGTGCGGGGGAGGACGGGGGAATCGGGATCGCGCTCATCCGGTCAATGTAATGGCTTCATGCGCGATCCGCTGACGCCTGGATGACGGGCGGGGGCGCGGGCTCCCTCCGAATGGTGGTCCGGCGTCCCTCAGGCGTGCGCCGTCGACGATCGGCGTGCGCTCGTCTTGGTGCCCTTGGCGGGTTTTCCCGCAGGCTTGGCCTTGGTGCTGGACGACTTTTTCGTGGACTTGGCGTTGGACTTCTTGCCGGAGGACTTCTTCTCGGCGCCGGCGGCGGAATTCAGCGCGTTGTTCTCCTCGCCGGCGGTCGCGGCGACGTCCTCCAGCTGCGTCAGCACGCGGCCCTGCTTGATGCGCAGGATCGGCTTGTCCAGGGCGTCCAGGTCTTCCAGCGGATTGCCGATCAGCACCAGGAAGCTCGCCTCGCAGCCGGGCTGGAAGCAGCCGAGCTTGCGCTGCGGGAACAGGGCCTTCGGCGTCTCCAGGGTGGCCAGGCGCAGCAGCGCGGTCTTGTCGAGCACACCCAGCTGGTCGAGGTGATGCACCTCACTCAACGCATTGCCGGTGAACAGGTCGGAACCGACCAGCAACCGCGCGCCGGCGGCCTTGAGCCGCTCCAGGTTCTGCTTCTGCACGGCCTCGATCCGCGCCAGCAGCTCCGGTGCCGGCTGGAACAGCCGCGTGGCCACCGTCGCGGTGACGATGCCGATCTTCTTCTCGGCCGCGAGCGCGGCGATGTCCGGCGGGATCAGGTGGGTCTCGGGATCCTCGCCATGCTGCGGGAAGTAGCCCGGCAGCTCGGCGATGAAGTCGGCGCCGGCGCGCACGGCGGCGGCGAAGTCCGCGGCGCTTTCGATGTGGACCACGACGCGCCGCTCCTCGGCATGCGCGCGGCGGACCACCTCGGCCACCACCTCGGGCGTCACGCCCAGCCGGCCGCGCTGCTCGGGCACCTGACGCAGCTCGGGACGGTCGTGATAACTCATGATGACCTTCACCAGGTCGCTGTGGCGGCCGGCGATCAGCGGCCACTTCTGGCCGACCTGCTCGGGGGTGTCCATGACCAGCACCGCCTTGTCGACGATCTGCTCCAGCGCCATCGGCGGCGTGCCGGATTGCAGCATCGCCAGCGGCTGGCCGTCGGACGAGGTGATGCAGGCGGTGGCGAACAGCACGTCCGGCGTCTCCGGCTGCGAGATGCGGGCGCGGATCGGCTCGATCGCGGCCGGATCGGCGCACAGCATCGCCGCGTAGAACACGCCGTCGCGCAGGTAATCCTGACCGAACTTGTCCAGGCCCCAGGCGCTCTGCAGGTTGTGGTTGTGCGCGTCGGCGAGCGGCGCCACCAAGGTCTGGCCGCGCAGCTCCAGCAGCCGGTTGACCTTGCGGGGGCGCTTCTCGACGAAGCGGCCGTCCTCGACGTAGAGCGTGCCGCTCTGCAGCTTCTCGCCGTCGAACCAGCGGGCGTGGCGCAGCTCCATGGCCATCTCCGGGCTGGCCTTGTAGTTGTCGGCCTGCGCCGTTCCCGCTCCGAGGAGGGAGGACAACGCCAGGACGAGGGGGCCAGGGGCGCCAGCAGCGGGCGCGAGGAGCGGGGCAGGAGCGGCATCGGACCAGTCGGGCGGAGGCGTGCGGACAAGCGGCGGATGCTACGACAGCGCTTCCATGCCATCGGGGCTCGATCGGTAACGGGACGTGCGGGAACCGCTGCGCCGTGCGGCATGCGCGCGAAGAGCGGGGAAACCCCCATGGGAACGACCCCTGCCGGCAGGCGGTCGGGAGCGTCGCCGACGCTGCATAGAATCCCGCCCCATGGCAACCAAAGCAGTCACTTCCACCAGCAGCGCACCCGGCAGCTACGGCGAAGGCTCGATCCGTGTCCTCAAGGGACTGGAGCCCGTCAAGCAGCGCCCGGGCATGTACACCCGCACCGACAACCCCCTGCACGTCATCCAGGAGGTGATCGACAACGCGGCCGACGAGGCGCTGGCCGGTCACGGCAAGCGCATCGCCGTCACCCAGCACACCGACGGCTCGATCACCATCGAGGACGACGGCCGCGGCATTCCCTACGGCCTGCATCCCGAGGAGGGCGTGCCGGTCGTGGAAATCGTCTTCACCCGGCTGCACGCCGGCGGCAAGTTCGACAAGGGCTCGGGCGGCGCCTACAGCTTCTCCGGCGGTCTGCACGGCGTGGGCGTGTCGGTGACCAACGCGCTGGCCAAGCGGCTGCAGGTGACGGTCTACCGCGAGGGCAACGTCGCGACGCTGGCCTTCTCGGGCGGCGACGTCATCGAGCCGGTGGCCACGCGCAAGGCCGAGCTCAAGGCCGGCGACCGCAAGCAGGGCACGACGGTGCGCGTCTGGCCCGACGGCAAGTATTTCGAGAGCGCCGACCTGCCCAAGGGCGAACTGGTGCACCTGCTGCGCTCCAAGGCCGTGCTGATGCCCGGCGTCACGGTGACGCTGACGCAGGAGAAGACCGGCGAGACGCAGACGTGGACCTACAAGGGCGGCCTGCGCGACTACCTGATGCAGGCCCTGCCGGCCGACCCGCTGATCCCGCTGTTCGAGGGCGAGCAGTTCGCGACCGCCTCCGAGAGCGAGAACTTCGCCGAGGGCGAGGGCGCGAGCTGGTGCGTGGCCTTCACCGAGGAGGGTCAGGTCATGCGCGAGAGCTACGTGAACCTGATCCCGACGGTGGCCGGCGGCACGCACGAGTCCGGCCTGAAGGACGGCCTGTTCGGCGCGATCAAGGGCTTCATCGAGATGCACGCGCTCGCGCCCAAGGGCGTGAAGCTGATGGCGGAAGACGTGTTCTCGCGCGCCAGCTTCGTGCTGTCGGCCAAGGTGCTGGATCCGCAGTTCCAGGGCCAGACCAAGGAACGGCTGAACTCGCGCGACGCGCTGCGGCTGGTGTCGGCCTTCGTGAAGCCGGCGCTGGAGCTGTGGCTCAACCAGCACGTCGAGCACGGCAAGAAGCTGGCCGAACTCGTCATCAAGCAGGCGCAGACGCGCCAGCGCGCGGCGCAGAAGGTCGAGAAGCGCAAGAGCTCCGGCGTGGCCGTGCTGCCCGGCAAGCTGACCGACTGCGAAAGCACCGACCTGCTGCACAACGAGCTCTTCCTGGTCGAGGGCGACTCCGCCGGCGGTTCCGCCAAGCTGGGCCGCGACAAGGAGACGCAGGCCATCCTGCCGCTGCGCGGCAAGGTGCTCAACGCCTGGGAGGTCGAGCGCGACCGGCTGTTCGCCAACAACGAGATCCACGACATCTCGGTGGCCATCGGCGTCGACCCGCACGGCAAGAACGACGAGCCGGACCTGTCCGGCCTGCGCTACGGGAAGATCTGCATCCTGTCGGACGCGGACGTCGACGGCGCCCACATCCAGGTGCTGCTGCTGACGCTGTTCTTCCGCCACTTCCCCAAGCTGATCGCCACCGGCCACGTGTACGTGGCGCGGCCGCCGCTGTTCCGCGTGGACGCGCCGGCGCGCGGCAAGAAGCCCGCGGCCAAGCTCTACGCGCTGGACGAGGGCGAGCAGACCGCCATCCTCGACAAGCTGCGCAAGGAAGGCGCGCGCGAAGGCAGCTGGAGCATCAGCCGCTTCAAGGGCCTGGGCGAGATGAACGCCGAGCAGCTCTGGGATACGACGCTGAATCCGGAGACGCGCCGCCTGCTGCAGGTGCAGTACGGCGAGCTCGACTTCGGCGACACCGAGGGCGCCATCAACAAGCTGATGGGCAAGGGCGAAGCCGCCGCGCGTCGCGAGCTGATGGAGCTGCACGGCGACTCCATCGAAGTCGACGTTTAAGCCGCTCAAGCGCGTCAAGCCCCTCAAGCCCCTTCAACCCCGGACCACGCCATGCTCGACCACCGCGTCACGCTCCGACCCACGATGCTGTCCGACCTGGACTTCGTCGTGGGCGTGGAGCAGGACGCGGGCAACCGGCCCTTCATCACGCCGTGGGAGCGCACGCAGCACGAGGGCGCCGTCCGCTTCCCGGATGCGCGGCATTTCATCGTGGAACTGGACGCCGAGCGCGCCGGCTTCGTGATCCTGCAGGGCTGCCGCAATCCCAACCGTTCGGTGGAGCTCAAGCGCATCGTGCTCGGCCCGAAGGGGCAGGGCGTCGGTCGCCTGTGCGTGCGGCTGCTCAAGAAGATGGCGTTCACGCAGCTGGGGGCGCACCGCTTCTGGCTGGACGTGAAGGGTCGCAACACGCGGGCGCAATCGCTGTACCGCAGCGAGGGCTACGTCGAGGAAGGCCGGTTGCGCGAATGCGTGCGCGCCGAAGGGATGACCGAGGCCGATGGCGGTCAGGGCGGCAAGGACGCGGAGCGCGGCGACAGCACGGGCTTCGACGACCTGATCGTGATGTCGCTGCTCAAGCGCGAGTACGAGGCGCGCGCCGCGCAAGGTCTGGAGGCAGCATGAGCCACGGACGCCCCACCTCCGGCGGACGCCGGCTGCGCAAGCGGCTGGCGCTGAGCATCGCGGTCGCCTTCGCCGCGAAGCTGTCGCCGGCGCATGCGGAGCTGTGGGGCTACGTGGACGCCGACGGCATCGCGCACTTCGCGCCGGTGCAGGTGGACAGCCGGTTCCAGCCGGTGATGTCGCCGCTGAGCGGCATCCGGCGCGTGCCGGGCAAGACCGACCACGGCCAGCGCATGCTGACCTGGCTGGACATCGCGCCCGAGGTCAAGGCCGTGCAGCCGTATCTGCGCGAGGCGGCGGCCGCGACCGGCATCGACGCGGAGCTGCTGAAGGCGATCATCGCGGTCGAGTCCGGCTTCAAGCCCGATGCGGTCTCGCCGCGTGGCGCGACCGGCCTGATGCAGATCACCGCGGCGACGGCCCAGCGCTACGCGACGCCGGACGAGCTGCGGCGCGTCGGGTATCTCCAGGACCCGCGCACCAACGTGCTGATCGGCGCGCGGATGCTGGCGGACCTGACGCGGCGCTTCGGACGCTTGGACGCGGCGCTGGCGGCCTGGAACGCGGGCGAGGGCGCGGTGCGTCGCGCGGGTGGCCACATGCCTGACATCGACGAGACGCAGGCCCACGTCCACCTGGTGATGGAGCTTTACTGGGCGCTGCTGCAGCGCAGCCTCGGCAGCCGGGCCCGGCAGCTGACGATGGTTGCGGCGCCGCTCGAATGAGCGGTCGAGGCAGGCGGCGAGCTGCCAGGACCCAGATTCAACAGATTCCCGAAAAGATTCGAACGACCGGCGCAGGCCGGCATGAGAGAGATGACCCAAGAGACTTTTGATTTCGAGAACCCGAACGGCTCTGGCGGCCCCGGCGGGCAGGCGCCTTCGGGCGACGCGCTGACGCTGGCGCAGTACGCGCAGCAGGCCTACCTGGAGTACGCGCTGTCGGTGGTGAAGGGCCGCGCGCTGCCGTCGTACAGCGACGGACAGAAGCCCGTGCAGCGGCGCATCCTGTTCACGATGGAGCGGCTGGGCCTGGGCTTCACCGGCACGACGGGCGCCAAGGCGGTCAAGAGCGCGCGCGTGGTCGGCGAGGTGCTCGGCAAGTACCACCCGCACGGCGACCAGGCCGCGTACGACGCGATGGTGCGCATGGCGCAGGACTTCAGCCAGCGTTACCCGCTGGTCGACGGCCAGGGCAACTTCGGCAGCCGCGACGGCGACAACGCCGCCGCGATGCGGTACACGGAAGCGCGACTGTCGGCCTACTCGCGCCTGCTGCTCGATGAACTCGACCAGGGCACGGTCGACTTCCAGCCCAACTACGACGGCTCCGAGAGCGAGCCGCGCGAGCTGCCGGCCCGGCTGCCCTTCGTGCTGCTGAACGGCGCCTCCGGCATCGCGGTCGGCATGGCCACCGAGATCCCCAGCCACAACCTGCGTGAAGTCGCAGAAGCGGCGGTGCTGCTGCTCAAGCGCCCCGACGCGAGCGACGACGAGCTCTTCGGCGCGATCAAGGGGCCGGACTATCCGGGCGGCGGCCAGCTGATCAGTTCGGCGGACGAGATCCGCGCGGCCTACAGCACCGGTCGCGGCAGCCTGAAGGTGCGCGCGCGCTGGAAGATCGAGGACCTGGCCCGCGGCCAGTGGCAGCTGGTCGTGACCGAACTGCCGCAGGGGGTCAGCACGGCCAAGGTGCTCGAGGAGATCGAGGAACTGACCAACCCCAAGGTCAAGACCGGCAAGAAGACGCTGACGCCGGAGCAGCTGCAGCTCAAGGGCGCGATCCTGGCGGTGCTGGACAAGGCCCGCGACGAGTCCAACAAGGACGCGCCGGTGCGCCTGGTCTTCGAGCCCAAGAGCCGCACGGTCGACCAGCAGGACTTCATCAACACGCTGCTCGCGCAGACCAGCCTGGAGACGACGGCCCCGCTGAACATGACCATGGTCGGCGACGACGGCCGGCCGACGCAGAAGACGCTGCGCAAGATCCTGACCGAGTGGATCGGCTTCCGCCTGAACACGGTGACGCGGCGCACGCAGCATCGCCTGGACAAGGTCCGCGACCGCATCCACATCCTGGAAGGCCGGCACGAGATCCTGCTGCACATCGACGAGGTCATCGCGCTCATCCGGAATTCGGATGAACCGAAGCCCGCGCTGATCGAGCGCTTCAAGCTGAGCGAGCGCCAGGCCGAGGACATCCTGGAAATCCGCCTGCGCCAGCTGGCGCGGCTGGAGTTCATCAAGATCGAGCAGGAGCTGAAGACCCTGCGCGAGGAGGCCGGCAAGCTCGAGGAGATCCTGTCCAACCCGTCGGTGCTGCGTCGCACGGTGGTCAAGGAGATCGAGGCGGACGCCAAGCAATACGGCGACGAGCGCCGCACCGAGATCAAGGAAGACAAGCGCGCGGTGGCCGAGGTGCGCATCGTCGACGAACCGGTGACGGTGGTCGTCAGCTTGAAGGGCTGGGTGCGCGCGCTCAAGGGTCATGAGGTGGATCCGGCGGCGCTGGCGTTCAAGTCCGGCGATTCGCTGTACGGTGTGTTCCCGTGCCGCAGCGTCGATCCGCTGGTGGTGCTGGGCACCAACGGCCGGGCCTACTCGGTGCCGGTCTCGGCGCTGCCGGGCGGGCGCGGCGACGGCCAGCCGATCACCACGCTGATCGAGCTGGAGTCGGGCACCCAGATCGCGCACTACTACGCCGCCGCGGCGACGCAGAAGCTGCTGCTGGCCGGTACCGGCGGCTTCGGCCTGGTGGCCGAGGTCGGCGACCTGGTCGGCCGCCAGAAGGCGGGCAAGAGCTTCCTGAGCCTGGAAGGCGAGGAACGTCCGCTGCCGCCGTCCGTGGTGCCGGCCGCCGCAGCCAAGGGAGAGGCGGCCGCTGTCCAGGTCGCCTGCCTGACGATGACCGGTCGCCTGCTGACCTTCGCGATCGAGGAACTCAAGCACCAGCCCAAGGGCGGGCGCGGCCTGACGCTGATCGACCTGGACGCGAAGGACGCGCTGGTCAGCATCGCGGCCTTCACCCACCTGCTGATGGTCAGCGGCACGGTCCGTGGCGGCAAGGCGAAGGAGGAGCCGCTGCGCAACGCCGCGCTCGCGGCTTACGCCGGCAAGCGCGCGAAGAAGGGCAAGCCCTGCGACGTGATGACCAAGCCCATGCGCGTCACGGCGGGCTGATCGCGAACGGTCCGGACTGTTCGATCGTCGGCGTGCCCGGAGCGGGCACGCAGGGGACAAGGCAAGGGACAAAACCGGCCTCTTGTCCCCTGCGGGCGTGACGTGCCGGTGACGCACTGCAACAAAAGTCGCCAGTTTGTCCAGGACACGAACTCATGCTGCAGTGCAAACTCCGTCACGAAATCAACTCGACTGACGGGATCGGCAGCCATGAAATTGAAGTCTCTCGTGCTGGCGCTGGGCGCCGCGCTGATCGCTGGTGCCGCAGGCGCCGCGACCCTGGATGCGGTGGCGGTGACGACCACCTCGACGCCGGCAGGCAACAGCTTTTCCGACATCGTGCTCGGATCCTTCACCCTGACGCAGGCGTCGGACGTGACCGGCTCGGTGCTGGCCGCGACCACCGTGGGCTTCGGCAACGGCCAGACCTTGCCCCTGCAGTCGGTGAGCTTCAGCTTCGCCGGCCTGAACGGCCTGACCGACCTGGACGCGAGCGCCTCCGGCTTCCATTACGCCAACCTGGCTGCGGGCACGTATCAACTGCTCGCCAGCGGCGTGCTGAGCGGCCCCGGCTTCGGCGGCATCGCAGTGCTGTCGACGACGCTCAATGTCACGGCCGCAGCCGCCGCCGTGCCCGAACCCGCGACCTACGCGCTGATGCTGGCCGGCATCGCCGCCGTCGGTTTCGTGGCGCGCCGTCGCCGCCGCGACTGATCGGGGACCTGGCCGCGCGAAGCGGCCGCCTCCTGCACGGCCGCTCATGCGGCCGTTTCCATTTCAGCCGCTTTTGAGTCGCTTGTGAGCCGTTCTTGAGCCGCTTGTGAGCCGCTCAGCGCGGCCACAACCCCTTCAGCCATCGCGGGCGCCACGACAGCGTGGCCGCGATGACCGACGCGGCGCCCGCGAGCAGCATCAGCCAGACCAGCGCGGCCATCGACGGGTGATCCGCCTTCAGGCACAGGCCGAGCGACAGCGCCAGTGCCAGCACGCCTGCCGCGCGGAGATTCCGGGCGGTGGCCGCCTTCGGCGCCTCTTCGCCGTGGACCTGCTCCCAGTGGGTGTCCATGGCCAACGCCAGCCAGCCGAAGCCGAGGACGGCGTTCACGGCGGCGGCGCTCAGCAGCACCACGGGCTCAGCCATGACGGACTCCCGCGGGCTTGAGGGCGGACGGCGACGCGCGCTCCGCCGACGCTGATCGCCTGGCCCGCTGAGCGAGCTTCCCGGCAGCGAAGAGCGCGACGGCGGCCGACGCGATCAGGCTCAGGTCCACGCCCGCCACCGGCCAGTAGCCGTTCGACAGGGTCTTTCCGAGGTGATCGCCTGTCGTGACCGCGTTCGCGACCACCGCCGCGACCGCGCCCGCGGCGATCACCCAGCACTGCTCGCGCCAGGCCGGATTCATCCTCGCCCGTGCGACCGCGCCGCCGCGCACGAAGGCATGCACCATCGTCAGCGCCCAGATGCTCCAGAAGACGTTGCGCTCCCACTCGCCCTTGTCGGCGAGCGACTCCGGCAGCAGCCGGTTGGCAATCAGCATCGCCATCGTCGCGACCAGCATGCCGGTGACCGTCGTCACCGCCAGCGCGTCGACGACGCGGCTGCCTTGTCCGCCCGCCTTGGCGTGCTGCTGCTTGCGCTTCTCGACGAAGAACAGGAAACCCGTCGCGATGCAGACGCAGCCCAGCAGACCGCCCAGCACGTAGAGCCAGCGCAGCAGCCAGTGCCGGAAGTGCTGCAGGTGCAGCCCGGTGAGGAACTCGGTGACGCTGTCGACGGCGGTGCGCGGCGGATCCTCGCGCAGCAGCTCGCCGGTGCTCGCCTTGAAGTGGATGCCTTCACCGGTCAGCGCGACGCGGTCGGTGCCGGCGCGATACACGCTCACATAGGCGTTGGCGTCGCCGACATGCTGCAGGTTGACGAAGCCCACGTCGCCGGCCATGCCCTTGGCCGCCCAGCGACGCTGCGCCTCGGCCACCATCGCGTCCACGGAGGCCAGCGGCGCGGCGACGCCGGCGCGCTCGTGCGGCAGGCCGGTCTGCTGCGCCTCGACGCGTTCGGACAGCTCGTGCAGGTCATGCAACTGCGTGTGTGCGACCGGGAAGTAGATGCCGGCGAAGATCACCAGCCCCGTGAACGCGAAGAAGAAGTGGAAGGGCAGTGCCACGACGCCGGTCAGGTTGTGCAGGTCCAGCGCGCTGCGCTGCACGGTCTTGTTGCGGCGGAAGGTGAAGAACTCGCGGAAGATCTTGCGGTGCATCACCACGCCGCTGACCAGCGCCGCCAGCATCATCAGCGCCGAGAAGCCCACGATCCAGTAGCCCAGGTCCTTCCAGGTGAAGTGCAGGCTGTAGTGCAGCGGATAGAAGAACTCGCTGCCGATGCGCAACTGCCCTTGGGGAAGCACCGCGCCGTTGCGCGGATCGAGCGCATGGACCGCGAAGACGGTCTCGTCGGGGTCCTTCGCGTGGGGCACCTTGTAGCCCGCGAACACCGACACCACCGGATCGCGGTGCGTCGTGTACGCGCCCCAGCTGCTGACGACGTCGAAGCGCTCCGGCAGCGGTCCGTTGACGCGACCTTCGAGCAGTGCGACGGCCTCCTTGGCCGGCTGCATCTTCTCGAAGGCGGGCTTCAGGATCTGGTCGAAGGAGGGCATCGGCTGCGGCTCGAAGCGCGAGGACGGGATCGCCCAGCGGTCGATCTCGCGGTCGAACACCGACAGCGCGCCGAAGAAGAACACCACCATCAGCACGAAGCCCAGCACCAGGCCGAACCAGGTGTGCAGCCAGGCCATCGAGAGCCGGAAGTTCTGGAACATGTCTGCCTCCTTCCCGTCAGGCGAGCAGCGCGCGCTGGATCAGCGCGGCCGCTCCGGACATGACGCCGCCGCCGATCAGCAGCACCGCCCAGCACAGGCCGACGCGGCGTGCCGCGAAGGTCCACAGGAACACCACCAGGAAGAGCAGCACGCCCAGGATCGCGCTCAGGTGCTCGGCGTCGTGGAAGGACATGCCGAGCGCATACAGCCCGCTGTGCGCGATCGCGATGAAGCCCCAGCAGAACGCGTAGCCGCCGAGGATCGCCGCGCCGATGCGTGACAGGAGCTGGAGCGGCATTGGCCGGCTCGTCCCCCGGGTGGGACTGGTAGCGGTATCAATCATGGGCGGGACAGCATCTGACGAATGTGAATGCGAGGCATTATCGTCTTGCCAACCGCCGGCCCGGGTGCGGATCGTCCCCGCATCAACAGGTCTTTGCTGTGGACGCCAACGAAAAAAGCGCTCACGAAGGAGCGCTTTGGAGGGGCGGAGCCGCCGGGGCGCCGGAAGGGCGCTCAGAGCCGCGCCATCGCCTTCGCGCACTCCGGCACCAGCGCGGGACCCTTGTAGATCAGGCCGGTGTACAGCTGGACCAGGTCTGCCCCGGCCTGCAGCTTGGCGCGTGCGTCCTCGCCGCTGAGCACGCCCCCGACGCCGATGATGGGGTAGCCGTTGCCCAGCGCCGCACGCAGCAGGCGGATCACGCGGTTGCTGGCCTCGAAGACCGGCGCGCCGGACAGCCCGCCGGCTTCGTTCGCATGGGGCAGACCTTGCACGGCCTCGCGCGCGATCGTCGTGTTCGTCGCGATGACGCCGTCGATGCCGTGGCGCTTCAGGCTCGCGGCGATGACGGCGACCTGCTCCTCGTCGAGGTCGGGCGCGATCTTCACGAACAGCGGGACCTGCCGTCCGCTCGCGTCCTGCAGCGCCAGGCGGCGCGCCTGCAGCGGACCGAGCAGGGCATCCAGCGCCTCGTCGCTCTGCAGCTGGCGCAGGTTCTTGGTGTTCGGGCTGGAGATGTTGACGGTGATGTAGTCGGCGTGCGGGAACACGCCTTCCAGGCCGATCAGGTAGTCGTCGACGGCGCGCTCGATCGGCGTCGCGGCGTTCTTGCCGATGTTCAGGCCGAGCAGCCCGCCGTGGTGACGGAAGCTGTGCGAGCGCTTCACGTTCGCGATGAACGCGTCCAGCCCTTCGTTGTTGAAGCCCAGGCGGTTGATCAGGGCCTGTTTCGCGGGCAGGCGGAACATGCGCGGCTTGTCGTTGCCGGGCTGCGCCTTGGGCGTGACGGTGCCGACCTCGATGAAGCCGAAGCCCATCGCGCCGAGGCCGTCGATGCAGCGGCCGTTCTTGTCGAGGCCGGCGGCCAGGCCGATGCGGTTGGGGAAGCGCAGGCCGGCGATGGTCACCGGATCGGACACCCGCGTCTGCGCCCAGGCGCACTGGGCGGGGGTGTTCTGCAGACGGGCGATGCTGCCCAGGGTCAGTTCGTGCGCGTGTTCGGGATCCAGACCGAACAGGAAGGGACGGGCGAAGCCGTAGGGGATGAGAGCCATGATGGGGGCGGATTGTCTCATCGCGCCCGGAGCCGCCCGCGCCGTGCCTACTCCTGGCGTGCGAACGGTGATGGGGGACTCTCCGTGGCCCGAACGGGCCGGGGCCCGGAGGAGTGCCGCGGGAGATCCGCAGGAAAGCCCGCCAATGCGGGTGTCAGGCGGGTTCCGGGCGGTCCCAGGGTGGGATGTCGCCGAACCGTTCGACACAGAAATCGATCAGCGCCCGGACCTTCGGGCTGGGGAAGCGGCTCGGCAGGTAGACGGCGTAGAGCACGTTGGCTTCGGCCGGTCCGCCCAGGGGCGTCCAGTCCGGGAGCAGGGCGGTCAGACGACCCTCGCGCAGGTCGCGTCCGATCGCGTAGGTCGGCAGCACGGCCAGCCCCATGCCCGCCAGCGCCGCCACGCGCAGCGACTCGCTGCTGTTGGCCGTGAGCCCGCTCTCGAAGCGCAGCGCGCCGGAGATCTCGACCTCGGCCTCGCCGTCCACAGGATGGCGGAAGCGCCAGCGCTCCGGCGCGTGCAGGTAGCCGAAGCGCAGGCAGCGGTGGCCGGCGAGATCCGCGACCGCCGTCGGCGTGCCCTGCCTCGCGAGGTAGTCCGGCGAGGCGCACAGCACGAAGCGGATGTCGGCCAGCTTGCGCGCGACGAGCCCGGGACTCGGACGTCCCGTCAGCCGCATCACGACGTCGAAGCCTTCCTCGGCCAGGTCGACGTAGCGGTCATTGAGCCCGAGCACGACCTGCAGCTGCGGATGCCGCGCGCAGAACTCCGCCATCAGTCCGGTGAACTGCAGGTTGCCGAACGCGGTGGAGGTGCTCAGCCTCAGCACGCCGCGCGGCTGCTCGCGCTGGCCGGCGAGCTCCGCATCGAGCGCCTGCGCCTCTTCGATCAGGCGCTGGGCGCGCTCGTACACGCTGCGGCCTTCCGCAGTGGGGCTGATGCTGCGCGTGGTCCGGTGCAGCAGCCGCGTGCCGAGCTGCTGCTCCAGCCGCGCGACCTGCTTGCTGACGGCGGACTTGGTCGCGCCCAGCAGCTTGGCCGCGCCGGAGAAGCTGCGCGCGTCCACGACGCGGGCGAAGGCTTGCAGGTCTTCCAGGCGTCCCATGACGATCCTCTGATTGTTCTCGATATGGAAACTCTAAAACGAATCGACAGTGGATTGTGTCCAAGGCGTTCAATTTCTAGAGTTGATCCCATCGCTGTTCACCTGGGAGTCCGCGATGACGACCTCGATCCTGCTCACTGCCACCCCTGGCCCCGCGCGGCCAGACCGTCTCGGCGCCCTCGTCGCGCTGAGCCTGCCGGCGCTCTTCATCCTGCTGTGGAGCACCGGCTACGTCGCCGGCAAGCTGGCGCTGCCGCATGCGGGGCCGTTCACGCTGCTGGCGCTGCGTTTCGGGCTCGCGGCGGTGGTGTTGCTCGCCGTGTCGGTGGCGACGCGCGCGCCGTGGCCGAAGACCGCACGGGCCTGGATCCACCTCGGCGTCGTCGGGCTGCTGATGCAGGTGCTGCACTTCTCCGGCGTCTACTGCGCGATCGCCTGGGGCCTGCCGACCGGCGTGGCCGCGCTGCTGATCGGGATGATGCCGCTGGCCACCGCGATGGGCGCCCACCTCTGGCTGGCCGAGCGCATGAGCGTCGCGCAGTGGCTGGGCATGCTCGGCGGCGCGGCCGGCGTGGCGCTGGTGATCGTCGACCGGCCCTTGGGCGGCGGCGCGTGGATGGCCTACGGCGCGGGGCTGCTCGGCCTGACCGGCCTGGTCGCCGGCACGCTGTACCAGAAGCGCTTCTGCGCCGGCATGGACCTGCGCACCGGCAGCGGCATCCAGGTGACGGTGTCCGCGCTCGCGGTGCTGGCGCTGGCGCTCTGGCGCGAGCCGGGCGCGCCGGACTGGAGCCTGGAACTGATCGGCTCGACGCTCTGGCTGGGCCTGGTGAATTCGATCGGCGCGTTCAGCCTGATGTTCGTCATGATCCGGCGTGGTCAGGCCGGCGCGGTCGCCAAGCTCTTCTACCTGATCCCCGGCGTGTCGGCGCTGATGGGCATGGGACTGCTCGGCGAGCACTTCGGCGCGCTGGCGCTGACGGGCTTCGTCCTGTCGGCTACCTCGGTGGGACTCGCCTCGATGTCCCGGTCGGGCGGATAATCGGCGGTTCAATTTTGCGTTTCGACGCCCGCGAGGGCGCACCGCCGCCGCCATGAAGCACCTCGACCACCCGCAGCACGATCGCGAGATCGGTTCCGCCGATTCCACCCGCGACGACACCCGCACCGACGACACCCGCATCGACGCGGTCCGCCCGCTGATCTCGCCGGCGCTGCTGCTCGACGAGCTGCCGCTGCCGGAAGCCTCGCTCAAGGTCGTCGAGGCCGCGCGCCGCGAGATCAGCGACGTGCTGCACGGCCGCGACGACCGGCTGCTGTGCATCGTCGGGCCGTGCTCCATCCACGACCACGGCCAGGCGATGGACTACGCGCGGCTGTTGAAGGACCTGCGCGGCGAGCTTCAGCAGGACCTGCTGATCGTGATGCGCGTGTACTTCGAGAAGCCGCGCACGACGGTGGGCTGGAAGGGCTACATCAACGACCCGCACCTGGACGGCAGCTTCCACATGAACGAAGGCCTGCGGCTGGCCCGCAAGCTGCTGCTGGACGTGACGGCGCTGGGCCTGCCGGCGGGCACCGAGTTCCTGGACCTGCTGTCGCCGCAGTACATCTCCGACCTGATCGCCTGGGGCGCCATCGGCGCGCGCACGACCGAGAGCCAGAGCCACCGCCAGCTGGCGTCCGGCCTGTCCTGCCCGGTGGGCTTCAAGAACGGCACGGACGGCTCGGTGAAGATCGCCGCCGACGCGGTGCTGGCGGCGCGCGCGAGCCACGCCTTCATGGGCATGACGAAGATGGGCCTGGCCGCGATCTTCGAGACCCGCGGCAACGACGACTGCCACCTGATCCTGCGCGGCGGCAAGGCGCCGAACTACGACGCGGCCTCGGTGCAGGCGGCGGCCGAGGTGCTGAAGGCGGCGGGGCTGCGCGAGCAGCTGATGATCGACTTCTCGCATGCCAATTCGTCGAAGAAGTACGAGCGCCAGATCGACGTGGGCCACGACGTCGGCGCGCAGATCGCCGGCGGCGACGAGCGCATCACCGGCGTGATGGTCGAGTCGCACCTGCAGCCGGGTCGTCAGGACCTGCTGACCGGACAGACCAAGGCCGACCTGCTGCCGGGCGTGTCGATCACCGACGCCTGCCTGGGCTGGAGCCAGACCGAGCCGCTGATGCGCGCGCTGGCCGCCGCGGTGCGCCAACGGCGCGAGCGTCGCGCGGCCTGAGCGGACGGCCTGTCCTTCCGGAATCGCACACGAAGTCAGGCGGATGAGCGACCGTCCCATCGGCCCACCCCGGCGCGCGGCGGAGTGAACGCATGTGGACCACCATGACGACGCTGGTCGCCCATCCGTGGGCCTACCCGGCGTTCTCGGTGGTGCACCTGATCGGGCTCGGCGCGCTGTTCGGCGGGTTGCTGGTCTTCGAACTGAGGACGTTGGGCGCGCGACGCGAGCTCGATCCGACATCGCTGGCGCGCCTGGCGATTCCCACGGCGCTGGCCGGCTTCGCGTTGTGCGCGGTGTCGGGCGCGGCGATGTTCGCGATCCAGCCGCAGGAGCTGTGGGTGAATCCGGCGATGCGGATCAAGGTCGCGCTGATCGCGCTGGCGGGCCTGAACGCGGCGTGGTTCCACTGGCGCGGCGGCGTCCGCGCACAGGACCGGCTCGGGCGCTGGCAATGCCTGCTCTCATTGGCGATATGGGTCGTTGTCATCATCTGCGGACGCTGGATCGCGTTCGTCTGACGCTTGATCGCCACGCGGGAACTCGCAGGGCAGCGGAGATAATCCGCCTCGGCCTTTCCGCCTTTCCTCTCCCGCCATCAACGACGAGCCGTCGCTCGCTCCTCCCATGACCCAAGACGAATTGAAGACCCTGGTCGGCCAGGCCGCATTGCAGTACGTGACGCCGGACACCGTGGTGGGCGTGGGCACCGGATCGACGGTGGACAAGTTCATCGACGCACTGGCGGCGAGCGCCATCCGCATCTCGGGCGCGGTGTCGAGTTCGGTGCGCAGCACGGAGCGGATGAAGGCGCTGGGCATCCCGGTGCTGGACGCGTCGGAGGTCGAGTCGCTGCAGGTCTACATCGACGGCGCCGACGAGATCGATCGTCAGGGGCACATGGTCAAGGGGGCGGCGCCGCGCTGACGCGCGAGAAGATCGTCGCCGACCTGGCCAAGACCTTCGTCTGCATCGCCGACGAGAGCAAGCTGGTCGACGTGCTGGGCGGCTTCCCGCTGCCGGTCGAGGTGATCCCGATGGCGGCTGCGCAGATCGCGCGCCGCTTCCGGGCGATGGGCGTGGAGCCGGTGCTGCGCAAGGACTGCGTGACCGACAACAGCTGCCAGATCCTCGACGTGAAAGGCCTGAAGATCACCGATCCCGCGGCGTTCGAGGCCGAGGTCACGCAATGGCCGGGCGTGGTCACCGTCGGTGTCTTCGCCCGCAACAAGGCGGGGGTGTGCCTGCTCGGCACGGCGCAGGGCGTGAAGACGATGACCTTCTGAACGTCGCCCACCGGAACGACAACGAGGCCCCGCGGGGCCTCGTTGTCCATCCTGCTTCAGGAACGTTCAGCGCAGCCGGAACACCGAGATCGCGCTGGCCAGCCGTTGCGACTGTTCCTTCAGGCTCTCGGCCGCGGCGGCCGATTCCTCGACCAGCGCTGCGTTCTGCTGCGTCATCTGGTCGAGCTGGCCGATGGCCGCGTTGACCTGGTTGATGCCGTCGCTCTGCTCGCGCGAAGCGGCGCTGATCTCGCCGATGATGTCGGCCACACGCTGCACGCTGGCCACGATCTCGGTCATCGCGCCGCCGGCATCCTCCACCAGCCGCGACCCCGACTCGACGCGCTCGACGCTGGCGCCGATCAGCGTCTTGATCTCCTTGGCTGCCTCGGCGCTGCGTTGCGCCAGCGAGCGGACCTCGCTGGCGACCACCGCGAAGCCGCGGCCCTGTTCGCCGGCGCGCGCCGCTTCGACCGCCGCGTTCAGCGCCAGGATGTTGGTCTGGAACGCAATGCCATCGATGGTGCCGATGATGTCGGCAATGCGGCGCGAGCTGTTGCTGATGTCGCCCATCGTGCTCACCACCTGGCCCATCACCGCGCCACCGCGCTGCGCCGTCTCGGCCGCCGAACTCGACAGCTGGTTGGCCGTCATCGCCGAGTCCGCCGTCTGACGCACGGTGCCCGTCAGCTGCGTCATCGACGCGGCGACTTCCTGCAGGTTGGAGGCTGTCTGCTCGGTGCGGGCGCTCAGGTCGTGGTTGCCGGTGGCGATCTCCGCGCTGGCGGTGCCGATGTTCTCGGCCGAGCCGCGCACGTCGCCGATCAGCTTCAGCAGCTGCGATTGCATCCCGCCCAGCGAGCCGAGCAATTGCCCTGTCTCGTCGCGACCGCCTTGCGGCACGCGTTGCGTCAGGTCGAAATGGGCGATGGCGTCCGCGACCTCGGCGGCACCGCGCAGCGGTCCGGTGATCGAGCGCGTCAGCGAGACCGCGAACCACACGCCCAGACCCAGCGCGACCAGCGAGAAGACCAGCAATGCGGTCCGTGCCCGGCCGTTGGTCGCGTCGACCTGCTTCGCGGCGTCGTCCAGCAGCGAGCGCTTGTGCTGCACGATGCCCTGGATCGCCTCCTGGAACCTGGCTGCGGCGGGTTGGAACTCCCGGTCGAAGATCTCACGCGACTTGTCGGCGTCGCCGGCCTTCTTGGCCGCGGCCACGGCGTCGCGCGTGCTCAGGTACCCCTTGCGGGCCTCGCTGAGCGCTTCGAACATCTTGCGTTCCTCCGGCGTGACCATGTAGCCGTCGAGCTGCTTCTGCAGTTCGCCCGATTGCTTGGTCGACTCGGCGGCGGTCGTGGCGAAGAACTGCGCCAGGCTGGGGTCCGCGCTGACGGCGATCGCGCTGGTGCGGTTCACGCCGTTGGTGATGTTGCGGTACCAGTCGGAGGCGACGCGCTCGGCGGCCAGGTCCTGGTTGAGCATCACGTCGGTCTCGGCCGCCACGCGGCCCAGGGCCAGGTAGCTCAGGCCCGAGCCCACGAAGGCGATCAGCAGCACCAGGCCCAGCACCACGCCGAGCCGCTGGCCGATCGATCGGCCCGCCACCAGATGAATCATGACTATGTCTCCCGAGATGTTGGATCCGGCAGGACCCGTTTGGAATCGTATGCCTGCGCCCATGCGGGCGCGCAGCGACCTTGATGCCGCCTTCGCACCATATCGACGCGTACGTGATCAAACTTAAATGGTTCGACGAAGGTGGCCGGACAATGCGCCATCCGTCACGACCTGCCGGCCCTCGCCGGTGTCCGCCATGTCCGACACGCCTCCCTCGACCGCCCCGACGTCCGCTGGCGGCAGCTTCCTGCAGGTGATCGCGCATTACCACGTCAAGCCGGGCCTGGGCGACCAGGTCGGCGCACTGCTGGTCGAGCTGACCGAGGCCACGCGTCGCGAGGCCAAGAACCTGGCCTACGCGTTCTACCGATCGCCTCAGGATCCGGACCGCTACGTGATCCTCGAGCAGTACACCGACGCGAGCGGCCTGGACGAGCACCGTGCCTCCGAGCATTTCCAGCGTCTGGGCTTCGGCACCATCCTCCCGATGCTGGTGTCGCGCGAGGTGACGAGCTATGTCGTTCGCAGCGGCGCGGACGGCAAACCGGCCGAGGCCGTAAAGACCTGACCCTCGACACGGCGGTCCTGCCTACTCCGGAGCGCGTCGCTCCCTGGCGGCGAAGCGGGCGGGATCGACGGCGTCGGCGAGGCTCGTCTCCACGGGCCACGGGGCGCCCGTGAGCTGCGCGGCGACGAGTTCGGCGCACAACGTCGCCCAGGTGATCCCGCGCGAGGCGAGGGCGCCCATCACCATCAGACCCGGTTGACGAGGCCAGAAGCGCGCCTGTTCGGCGCGCCGCTCCGGCACCCCGGCCGGCAGCGCGCCCACGATCGGCAGCCGATCCGGCACCAGACTGCGCCAGCCGACGCGGCCAACGAGCGGTAGGGTGTCGGGCATCGTGGCCGACGACAGCAATGCCCGCACCCGATCGAGGTTCTGGGCATGGTCCGAGGCACGGAGTGCCGGATCCATGTCGCCACCATCGGTGCTCGCGCCGAAGCACAGCGCGCCGTCAGGGAGGCTGAGCGCGTAGCCCAACCCCGCCACGGGCAGCGCCAGCGTCGGAGGTGCCAGGTCTTGCGGCATGACGCTCAACTGCCCGCGCTGTGCCACCCAGGGCCACCGCGCGCCGGCTGCCCAGGGGGACGCGAGCGGGTCGCTCCCGATGCCACCGCACAGCACGACGGCATCAGCGGTGGCGATGATGTCGCCGGCGGCATTGAGCGCCGACCAGCGCCCTTCCGCCTCATCGCGACGCAGGCGGTCGACGGGCGTGTTCAGGCGCAGCTGGAAGCCGTCGGACCGCGCCGCGTCTTCGAGCCACGCTGTCACGAGTGCCGGCGGCGAGACCGCGCCTCCACCCGGGAAGAACCACGCGGGTTGGCTCACAGCGAGACCCGCTTTCGCGCTCGCCGACTCGACGCTCAGGGCCTGGACATAGTCGGCAGGCAGTCCGCTGCGCGCCAGCAGCGACTGCATCGATGCCAGGGCCTGAGGGTCCCGTTCGACGCGCAGCAATCCCCATTGCAACCAGGGCAGGGCAGGCTCGACACGGCGCAGTTCGCGCTCGGTCGCCAGCGCTGCGGCCCGGCTGAATCGGGCGTGCGGCCCGTCCTCGGCGTGCAGCGTGCCGTGGAACAGGCCGCCCGGATTGCCGGAGGCCTGGGGCGCGGTCGTCGCGCCCCCTTCGAGCACCGTGACCCGCAAGCCTTCGCGTGTCAGCACGCGGGCACAGGACGCGCCGGCCAGGCCGGCGCCGATGATCAGCACGTCCTGGGTGTCCGGCGCGATGGCCGTCCGGCCCGGTGGCACCGGCGGCCGGTGGCGGGGTGTGAAACGTGCGACCGTGTTCTGCCACTTGCCGCCGATGCCCGGCCGCTTCTCGACCTCGAAGCCTGCCGCCGTCAGGCCGTCGCGCACGCTGCGGGCGACGCTCCAGGTCGCGGCCGTGGCCCCCGGCGCGGCCAGGCGGCCGACCTGCCTGAGGACGGCCTCGTCCCACAGGTCGGGGTTCTTCGCCGGTGCGAAGCCGTCGAGGAAGAAGGCATCCACGGAAGCCACCAGCTCGGGCAACCACGCGTGTGCGTCACCGAACGCCAGCATCAACCGGACGCGGCCGTCCTCGAAGTCCAGCGTGTGCAGGTTGGGCGTGAGCGCCGGCCAGGCGTCGAGCAGTTGCCGAGCCAGCGCCGGTTCCGGCGTGGCCGCATGCGCGCGCTCAAGATCAGGGCGGGTCAGTGGATGCTTCTCGATGCTGAGGAAGACCAGCCGCCCGCAGCGCGCCGGATCGTCGCGCCAGGCGGCCCAGGTGGCGAGGAAGTTGTTGCCCAGTCCGAAGCCGGTCTCGAGCACGACGAAGCGCCTCTGGCCGGCCCACCGCTCCGGCAGGCCATTGCCGCCGAGGAACACCTGCCGCGCCTGCACGAACGCCCCGGACGGGGCGTGGTACGCGTCGCCGAAATCAGGCGCGCTCGGAATGGCGCCGGAGAAATCGACGCGGGCCGGAACGATAGGCGCGGTCTTCATGGGATCAGGGAGTGGCGGGGAGTATGCCCAATGTGATCTTGCCCGGCGCCAGACATAGGGTTGGCGGAAACGGTGGGCGGAAACGACAACGGCGCCTGCGAAGGCGCCGTTGCATCACGGAGAGTCCGGGATCAGGAGTTCGACTTCGGACGCGTCAGCGCCGCGCCTGCCGGACGGTTGCCCTGGCTGCCGTGACGGCTGCCCTGGCCCTGGCCTTGACCCTGGCCTTGGCGCTGACCGCCTTGGCCCTGCGCCTGGCGTTGGCCTTGACCCTGGCCGCCCTGGCCCTGGCCCTGGCGCTGACCGCCTTGACCTTGCGATTGACCGCCAGATCTCTGGCCACCGCCTTGGGCACCCTGCGCCGGACGACCCTGGCCTTGACCCTGACCGCCGCCCTGCGGACGGCCGCCTTGGCCTTGCGAACGGCCACCGCCGCCACCGCCGCCACCACCGCGACGGCCACCGCCACCGCCACCCGCCGGACGCGGCGAGCCCGAGGACTTGCCCAGCCCGCCGTTCAGCACCATGCGGCCCAGCACGATCGGCTCGGCCTTGGCGTTCGGGTCCGGCTCGAAGCCCGGCACGACCTCGCGCGGGATCTCGCGCTTGATCAGCTTCTGGATCTCGCGCAGGAAACCTTCCTCGTCCACGCACACCAGCGACAGCGCTTCGCCTTGCGCGCCGGCGCGGCCGGTCCGGCCGATGCGGTGCACGTAGTCCTCGGCGACGTTCGGCAGCTCGTAGTTGATGACGTGCGGGAGCTGGTCGATGTCGATGCCGCGCGCGGCGATGTCGGTCGCGACCAGCACCTTCAGGTCGCCGCTCTTGAACTCGGACAGCGCCTTCGTGCGGGCGCCCTGGCTCTTGTTGCCGTGGATCGCCATCGCGGTGATGCCCGACTTGTCCAGGTACTCGGCCAGGCGGTTCGCGCCATGCTTCATCCGCGTGAACACCAGCACCTGATGCCAGTCGTGCTTCGTGATCAGATGGGCCAGCAGTTCCTTCTTCTTGTCGCGGTCGACCGGGTGGATGCGCTGTGCGATCGTGTCGGCCGTGGCGTTACGGCGCGCGACCTCGATCAGGCCCGGGTTGTCCAGCAGGCGGTCGGCCAGCGCCTTGATCTCGTCGCTGAAGGTCGCCGAGAACAGCAGGCTCTGCTTCTTGGCCGGCAGCAGCGCGAGCACCTTCTTGATGTCGTGGATGAAGCCCATGTCGAGCATGCGGTCGGCTTCGTCCAGCACCAGGATCTCGACCTTGGACAGGTCCAGCGTGCCTTGCTGCGCGTGGTCCAGCAGGCGGCCCGGCGTCGCCACCAGGATGTCCACGCCCTTGCGCAGCTGGCTGATCTGCGGATTCATGCCGACGCCGCCGAACATCACCATGCTGGTCAGCGGCAGGTACTTGCCATAGGTGCGCACGCTTTCCTCGACCTGCGCCGCGAGTTCGCGGGTCGGGGTCAGCACGAGCGCGCGGATCGCGGGGCGGCCCTTGGCGTCACGCACGGGCTTGCCGGCGGACAGGCGCTCCAGCAGGGGAAGGGTGAAGCCGGCGGTCTTGCCGGTGCCGGTCTGGGCGCCGGCCAGCAGGTCGCCGCCGGTGAGCACGGCGGGGATCGCCTGGCTCTGGATGGGGGTGGGGGTCGAGTAGCCGGCATCGGCGATCGCGCGGAGCAGGGGCTGGGAGAGCCCCAATGCGTCAAAACTCATAAGCTGCTTTGTTGGTGCCCGAACGGGCTTTGTGTGCAGCACGCCGACCCGGTGAGGGCCTGGCGCCAGTCTTCGGCTGCCGTGGGAGAGCGTGAGCTCAAAGATAAAGCCGCGGCAAGACTGAGCCGCGGCGATGGGGCCATTGTAGCTGACGGGGTCTGTGACCCTTGTGAGCGATTGGTTCAGTGCATCGGGAGGACGATGAACGGACCCCCATGCTGGTCCAGGGCGAACGACGGCGCTGAAAAGGCGGATTGCGGGGCATCCGGACAGCTTTCAGCAAGCTGGGTGACAGCCATCGCTCAGGCAATCGTGTCGGTCCCCGCAGCCGTGTTTCAGTGCGGTAAACCGCAGGTAAAAAGGACGGTGAGGCCCGTGCTGATCGGCATTCAAAGGGGATTGCAGCGGCATAGTCTTGCGCCAATGTGTCCACTTGTCCCATCGTCATGAGCGCCCTGTTTCCCGATCCTGCCGCCGGCACCCATCTGCTGCTGCTGGACCCCGACCCGCATGCGCGCCTGCGATTCGCCGGGCTGATGCGGGCCTGGGGCTTCCGCGTCACCGACAGCGCCGAGGCGGCGTTGCTGGACCGCGTGCCGCTGCTGCCGGTGGACCTCGCCCTGATCGATCCGAGCGACGCCCGCGAGGCAGGGTGGGGCGCGCTGACGCGGCTCAGGCAGCGGTCGCGCATGCCGGTGATCGTGCTGCTGCAGCACGACAGCACGCTCGAACGCGTGCTGGCGCTGGAACGCGGGGCGGATGCGGTGCTCGCCAAGGACGGGGAACCGCGGGAGCTGCAGGCGCGCATCAAGGCACTGCTGCGGCCACGTGAGGGGGATGCGGCCGAGGTGCTGATGTTCGGCCGCTTCAAGCTGGAGCCGATGACGCGCCGGCTGTCGGGGCCGGGCGGGTTCTGTGTGGTGCTCTCGCAGAGCGAATACAAGCTGCTGCGCGCCTTCCTCGAGCGGCCGCACAGCGTGCTGCAGCGGCAGGAGCTGCTGCACCTGGCGCGCGGCGATGGCGTCACGGCGTTGGAGCGGTCGGTGGACCTGATGGTCTCGCGACTGCGGCAGAAGCTGCACGACGATCCCAGTTCGCCATTGATCCGCACGGTACGGGGGATCGGCTACCTGTTCGATCCGCCGCTGCGTTGAGGTCCTTCGGCGGCCGCTGGCCCTCACCCCCACCCTCTCCCGCAAGCTGTATGGACCGAGGACATGGGTGACAGGTGTGCCAGGACATGGGTAACAGGTCTGGTCCAGGTTAGTCAGCCTGGCACAGCTCAATCATGCGTACCTTTTGGTGGCAGAAGAAGACATCGAAGCTGCCATCGAGATCCAAGTGAGGTCGTAGGGCCACAGGTTGGCCGATGAGACCTCTGCCAACGCGGTAGGTATTGCCCTTGAACTGGATCCGTCCACCGTATCCGACCCGGCGCACGATGACGCCATCGCCGTATTCGACGGGCTCCAGTGAGCTTGGCATTGAGCGCGGGCTAGCCACGTAGCGGCTGGCTGGCGTGCCCATGCCCAGTGCGCAATGAGGCCGTTTGGAGTTGTAGAGATGGCGCCACTGGCTGAAGTGGCGCTGGGCATCGCTCAGGTCCTTGAAGTGCCGACTGGCTAGTAGCTCGGCCTTCAGCGTGCGATGGAATCGTTCGTCTTTGCCGTTGGTCTGCGGATGCATCGGTCGGCTGTGGCTCAAGCGCACGCCCAGCCGAATCAGCCACACCTCCAACTCGGTGAGCGCGCCGCGCGTCGGCGAACCCCAGGGCGGGCCGTTGTCGGCGTTGATGCGCTCAGGCAGCCCATAGCGCTCGAAGGCGCGCTGCAGCACGGGCTGCACGGACTCGAGCCGCTCATTGCCCAGCGCTTGCAGGACGATGTTGAAGCGTGAGTGATCGTCCAGCACGGTCAGCGGGTGACAGCGCTGAGCGTCGGTGGCGAAGTGGCCCTTGAAGTCCATTTGCCACAGCGCATTGGGCGTCTCGTGCTCGAAGCGCTGCCATGCCGTTGCGGCCTGGCTTGCTGCCGGGTCGATCAGGCCGTTGCGGCGCAGCACCCAGTTGGCCGTGCTGGCCGCTATGTGCACGCCATGATCGCGCCCCAGCACATGCGCGATCTTGCGAGCACCCCAAGCCGGACATTCGGCCCGCACTGCAAGCACATGAGCTTACAGCTGTTCGGGTGTACGGGTCGGTGAGGTTCGTGGTCGCCGAGATCGATCCTCAAGATCGACTCGGCTGAGCCACTTGTAGCCCGTCTTACGGCTGATGCCGCTGCGTCGACATAGCTCGCTGATATTGGCGCCAGGCTGTCGGGCCAGCCGAACGAATTCCTCTCTTTGATCCTTCACGGTGACTTGGCTCCAGGGCAACTTCGTCCTCCCGCTGACTAGGCGGGAAAAGTGTCACCCATGTCCTGGCACACCTGTTACCCATGTCCTCGGTCCATACAGCAAGCGGGAGAGGGAGTTCAACCGGCTTACTTCGGGGTGACTGACGCCCAGCGCAGTTCGAACCAGTTGTCGGGGCGGTGGATCACCGTCACGTTGGCGCGGGTCGCCCACGGGATCATCTGGCGGTGCAGCGGGATCAGGTGCGTCTGCGCGCGGAACTCGCGCAGCGCGGCCTTGATCAGCTCCTCGCGCTTCTTCGGGTCGGCTTCCTCGCTGGACGCGGCGGCGAGCTGATCGAACTTGTCGTCGCGCCAGTTGCCGAAGTTGTACTGGCCGACCGACTTCTCGCCGCGGTTGCGCATCAGCGGCGTCATCGCGACTTCCGCATCGGTGATGCTGCCGCCCCAGCCGTACAGGTAGAGGCTGGTGTCGAGCTTCTCCAGCTTGGGGAACATCAGCACGCGCGGCTGCGCGTTGACGCTGACCTTCACCTTGAGCTGCGCCCACATCGAGGCCAGCGCCAGGCAGATGCGCTCGTCGTTGATGTAGCGGTTGTTGGTGCAGTCCAGCGTCACCTCGAAGCCGTTGGCGTAGCCGGCGTCGGCCATCAGCTTGCGCGCCGCGGCCAGGTCGAAGGGCAGGCGCGTCTCCAGCTGCGGATCGTTGAAAGCGCCCAGCTTCGAGGGCGTCAGCCCGCCGGTGGGCAGGCTCAGGCCGTTCATCAGCTTGGTGCGCATCGTGTTGATGTCGATCGCCTGGTACAGCGCCTGCCGCACGCGCAGGTCCTTGAACGGGTTCTTGTCGCCGGGCACCTTGCCGTACAGCAGCTTGTCGCGCGCCTGGTCCATGCCGATGAAGACGATGCGGTTCTCCGGGCCTTCCTGGACCTTGACCTGCGGCGTCTGCTTCAGCTTCGGGATGTCGCGCGGCGAGGGGTCGAGCACGAAGTCGATCTCGCCCGAGACCAGCGCCGCCAGCCGCGTGGCGTCGTTGGCGATCGGCGTGTAGACGGCGTCCTGCACGTTGCCGTCGAACTTGCCCCACCACGCCGGGTTGCGCTTGAAGGTGGTGCGGATGCCGGGTTCGCGCGCCACCATCGTGTACGGCCCGGTGCCGTTCGAGTGCGTGGCGGCGTAGGTTTCCTGCTTGTCCTTGAAGTTCTGCGGCTTGACGACGTTGTGCTGCTCGCACCACTTGCGGCTCATGATGAACAGCGTGTCCAGGTGCTGCAGGAAGATCGGATTGACCTTGTCGAGCTGGAACTCGACCGTGTAGTCGTCGATCTTCTTCGGCGTGCCGACCGCCTGCGCGTAGACGCTGATCTGCGAATACGGATCCTTCGCCCGGTTGATCGAGAACACCACGTCGTCCGCCGTGAACGGCGTGCCGTCCTGGAACTTCACGCCCTGGCGCAGCTTCAGCCGCCACAGCGTCGGCTTGGGCTGCGTCCATTCCGTGGCAAGACCCGGCACCAGGTTGAGGTTGCGGTCGCGCGAGACCAGTCGCTCGTAGACCTGGCCGTTCATCGCATTGGTGACGATCTCGTTCTGCGAATGCGGGTCGGCCGTCTGCATGTCGCCCTGGCTGGCCCAGCGCAGCGTCTGCGCGTGCGCCTGCGTTTGCACGCTGCCCGCGAGGAGGGCCATCGTGAGCGGGAGTGCGGCCAGCGCGGCCACTGTGCGCGAACGAACCGAGACGGCGCGCGAGATGGAACGGAACAGCATGGTGGTCATCTCTGAGGAAACCGGCCGAGGAAACCGGAAGCGGCGGGAAGGGCCGTCGAGTTTATGGGCACCGGCGGAAGCTGCGACAATGCACGACTATTGCCCGGGCGCCCCGCCGCCCATGCAGGCTCCGGCCCCGCTGCCGCACCCGTCGCTGCCAACGCCGCGACAGGCGCCCCGAGGCCCCCAGGTCAACCCACGAAACGCTGAAGAACCATCGCCATGGCTCAATACGTCTTTTCGATGAACCGCGTCAACAAGACGGTTCCTCCGAAGCGCCACATCCTCAAGAACGTCTCGCTGTCCTTCTTCCCCGGCGCCAAGATCGGCGTGCTGGGCCTGAACGGCTCGGGCAAGTCCACGCTGCTGAAGATCATGGCCGGCGTCGACAAGGAGATCGAGGGCGAGGCCATCCCGATGCCCGGCATCAAGATCGGCTACCTGGAGCAGGAGCCGCAGCTGAACCCGGACCAGACCGTGCGTGAAGCGGTCGAGGAAGGCATCGGCGGCGTGCTGGCCGCCAAGAAGCGCCTGGACGAGGTCTACGCCGCCTATGCGGAAGACGGCGCCGACTTCGACGCGCTGGCCGCCGAGCAGGGCGAGCTGGAGGCGATCATCGCCGCCGCCGGTTCCGAGAACACCGACCTGCAGCTGGAACTGGCCGCCGACGCGCTGAACCTGCCGCCGTGGGACGCCAACATCGGCGTGCTGTCCGGCGGCGAGAAGCGCCGCGTCGCGCTGTGCCGCCTGCTGCTGTCCAAGCCCGACATGCTGCTGCTGGACGAACCAACCAACCACTTGGACGCCGAATCGGTCGAGTGGCTGGAGCAGTTCCTGCAGCGTTTCCCCGGCACCGTGGTGGCCATCACCCATGATCGCTACTTCCTGGACAACGCCGCCGAGTGGATCCTGGAACTTGACCGCGGCCACGGCATCCCCTGGAAGGGCAACTACTCCGACTGGCTGGACCAGAAGGAACGCCGCCTGGAGCAGGAGCAGAAGACCGAGGACGCCCGCGCCAAGGCGATGAAGGAAGAACTGAAGTGGGTGCGCTCGAACGCGAAGGGCCGCCAGGCCAAGAGCAAGGCGCGTCTGGCCCGCTTCGAGGAACTGAGCGACGTCGACTACCAGAAGCGCAACGAGACCAACGAGATCTTCATCCCCGTGGCCGAGCGCCTGGGCAATGAGGTCATCGAGTTCGAGGGCGTGACCAAGTCCTTCGGCGACCGCGTGCTGATCGACAACCTGTCGTTCAAGGTCCCGGCCGGCGCCATCGTCGGCATCATCGGCCCGAACGGCGCCGGCAAGTCGACGCTGTTCCGCATGATCCAGGGCGTCGAGACGCCGGACAGCGGCACGGTGAAGATCGGCAAGACGGCCAAGCTGGCCTTCGTCGACCAGAGCCGCCAGAGCCTGGACGCCAACAAGACCGTGTGGGAAGACGTCTCCGGCGGTCTGGACAACATCATCGTCGGCAAGTTCGTGATGCCGTCGCGCGCCTACATCGGCCGCTTCAACTTCAAGGGCAACGACCAGCAGAAGATGGTCGGTCAGCTGTCCGGCGGTGAACGCGGCCGTCTGCACCTGGCCAAGACCCTGGCCCAGGGCGGCAACGTGCTGATGCTCGACGAACCGTCGAACGACCTGGACGTCGAAACCCTGCGCGCGCTGGAAGAGGCGCTGCTGGAATTCGCCGGCTCGGCGATGGTGATCTCCCACGATCGCTGGTTCCTGGACCGCATCTGCACGCACATCCTGGCTTGCGAAGGCGATTCGCAGTGGTTCTTCTTCGACGGCAACTTCCACGAGTACGAAGCCGACAAGAAGAAGCGCCTCGGTGAAGAAGGTGCGCGTCCCAAGCGCGTCCGCTTCAAGCCGATCACTTAATTTCCACGGCTCCCAGCCGTCAGGCCTGCCCTCTGGGGCAGGTCTTGCCAGGCGCCCGCGATGTCTCGATTTCAAGAGGCGCCGCGGGCGTTTTTCATTGGGGTCGATTCATTTCACGAATCTTTACGGGACGCCCACGGCCAATTGACGCGCGGCGCCGACCATTTCCTCACCCCAGAACGATTTGGAGATTCCGAGATGGTCAAGAGCTTCTCCCGCCCCCTGAAGATGCTGGCCCTGGCCGCGACGATGAGCGTGGCCGCCCTGGCCGCGCAAGCCCAACCGGCGCCCGGCGACGTGCCGCCGCCGCCGCCGCACGGCATGCACCGCGGCGGTCCGGACTTCGGCGGCCCCGGCTTCGGCCCCATGGGCGCCATGCACGGCAAGCTGCTGAAGGACGCCGGCGTCACCGACGCGCAGCAGGCGCAGATCAAGCAGATCTTCGAAGCCGCGCACAAGGACCTGAAGTCGCAGCGCGACACCAAGCGCCAACTGCACGAACGCATGCAGGCGCTGTTCACGGCGCCCACCGTCGACGCCAACGCCGTCGAGCAGGTGCGCCAGCAGATGCACGCCGCGCATGACGTCGAATCCAAGCGCATCACGCTGGCGATGATCGACGCGTCGCGGGTCCTGTCGCCCGAGCAGCGCGCCAAGATCGCCCAGCTGAAGGACCAGCAGCGCGAGAAGATGAAGGAGCGCATGAAGGACCGCGCCGAGCGCGCCAAGGAACGCCGCGGGGCCAACGAGGCCAACCCGGTCCCGAAGCCTTTCACTGACCGCTGAACGTACGAGGCCGGCTATGCTTCAGTCTTTCGATGAGTCCGCGGCGCGCGGCCTGGCCGATCCGGCCCGGTCGGTGGCTGCACCGCAACGCCCGATGAACCCACGACTGCTCCTGATCGACGACGACGCCCGGCTCACCGCGATGCTGGGCGACTACCTCAGCAGCGCCGGCTTCGACGTCAGCTTCGCCGGTTCGCTGTCGCAAGGCCGCACCGAGCTCGAGGCCGGCCAGTTCGAGCTGCTGGTCCTGGACCTGATGCTGCCCGACGGCGACGGCCTCGAGTTCTGCCGGCAACTGCGCGGCGACAAGCGCTGGCGCCGCCTGCCGGTGCTGATGCTGTCGGCGCGCGGCGAGCCGATGGACCGCATCCTCGGCCTGGAACTGGGCGCGGACGACTACCTGCCCAAGCCCTTCGAACCGCGGGAACTGCAGGCCCGCGTGAAGGCGCTGCTGCGCCGCACCGAGCCCCAGGCCATGGGCGACGAGGTGCTGCGATTCGGCCGCCTGGAGATCGACCTGGCGGCCCGCCAGGTGCGCCTGGACGGCAACGCCTGCGACCTGACCAGCCACCAGTTCGACCTGCTGGTCGTGCTGGCACAGAGCCCCGGCCGCGTGCTCTCCCGCGACCAGATCATGGACGCGCTCAAGGGCCACCCGCTGGAGGCCTTCGACCGGTCGATCGACGTGCACATCTCGCGCATCCGTTCGGTCATCGAGGACGACGCCAAGAATCCCAGACGCGTGCTGACGGTGCGCGGCGCCGGTTACGTGTTCGCCCGCAAGCAGGACGCCGAAGGCCTCGAATGAAGGCTGCGACGCGGTGAAGGCGCTGTACCTGCGCATCTACATCACCGTCGTGGTGGTGTTGCTGGCGTTTGCGCTCGGTTCGGCGTGGCTCTTCCAGGGTCGCATCGAGCAGGAGCGCGGGACCTTCGAGCAGGCCGCCTCGGAGCGCCTGGTGGCGCTCGCGGTGCTGGTGCAGCGCGCCCTGCCGCCGGTGACGGCGTCGACGGACGAGCAGGCCGACGCCGTCGAGGACTGGGGCCAGCGCCTGCGCATGGCGCTGGCACTGGAAGATTCGCGCGGACGCCGCATCGGCGCCTCGCCGCTGTTCGAGCGCCGCGAGGACCTGCCGGGTTCGCGCGTGCAGCGCGTACCGCTGGATGACGGCCGGCATCTGCTGTTCCTGCGTCTGGCGCGACCACCGGGCGCATCGGGACCGATCGGCCAGGACAAGCTGGAAGCCGACGCGCGCGCCGCGAGCGGTCCGCACCGGATGCAGCGCGAGCGCCGCGATCCCTTCGTCGACGGTCCGCCGCCGAACGACGCCCGCGACCCCATCCGGCGCGAGCCGCGTCCGGAAGTCGAGCAGATGCGTCAACGCATGCTGGACCGCCTGGAGCAGCAACGTCGCGAAGACGCGGCGAACGGTTCCTGGCTGCCGGGCTGGATCCCGCGCCCGAGCGGCGAGGCCTTGGCTGTGCTGCTCGCGATGCTGTTCGTCGCGGTGGCCGTGGGCGCGTATCCCGTCGTGCGTCGCCTGACGCGCCGCCTCGAATCGTTGAAGTCCGGCGTCGAGCAGTTCGGCGCTGGCGACCTGAGTTTCCGTGTGCAGGACAATGGCAAGGACGAGGTCGCCGCGCTGGCGACCAGCTTCAACCTCGCCGCCGAACGGATCGAGGCCTTGCTGCGATCCCAGAAGAGCCTGCTGGCCAATGCGAGCCATGAGTTGCGCTCGCCACTGGCGCGTCTGAAGATGGCGTTCTCGATGCTGGACGACGCGTCGCCCGCGCAACGCGCGCGGCTGGGTCAGGAAATCAACACCAACATCGTCGAGCTGGACGCGCTGGTCGAGGAAGTGCTGCTGGCCAGTCGCCTCGAGGGCGGTGCGCAGTCGCTGAGGCTGGAGCCGGTCGATCTGCTGGCCATCGCCGCCGAGTCCGCCGCACTGGGCGACGCCGAGCTGGAGATCGAGGACGGCATCGCGCGCCTGCCGCTGAACGGCGATGATCGCCTGTTGCGCCGCGCCTTGCGCAACCTGCTCGAGAACGCGCGCCGTTACGGCGGGCCGGTCGTGGAGCTCAAGGTGCGTCGCGCCGGTCAGGACCGCGTCGAGTTGCAGGTCTGTGACCGCGGCCCGGGCGTGCCCGAGCCGATGCGCGAGCGGATCTTCGAGGCCTTCTTCCGCCTGCCCGGTCATGCCGAGGTGTCGGGCGGCGTCGGCCTGGGTCTGAGCCTGGTGAAGCAGATCGCGACGGCGCATCAGGGCACTGTACGCTGCGACGCCCGCGAAGGCGGCGGAAGCTGCTTCGTCATCACGCTTCCGCTGAGCGCGGCCTGACGAGTTTCTGGAGCGGTTCCAGAGAGGTCGCAGGGACGCTCAGGGACCGATCTCCCGGCGATGGACGAGGGCCAGCAGGATGCTGAGCCCGATCGCGGCCGCCGCGAGCCCGGCCGAGGCGGCGCTCCAGAAGCCCATCGCCCCCTGCATGATCGCGGGCAGCGCGACGGCGTGGTCGCCGAAGACCAGCCAGTAGCCTCCGCCCAGTCCGAGCCCCCAGATCGCGAACGCGTAGATCAGCATCGGCGCGGTCGCGATGTGATGAGCGCGCAGCACGAAGGCGGCCACGGTCTGGCCGGCGTCGGACACGTGGAAGAGCCACAGCCAGCCCAGCAGGGGCAGGGCGGCCGCGATCACGGCGGCGTTGCTCGTGTACAGGCCCAGCACCTGCTCGCGCAGCGAGAAGACCACGCCGCCCAGCACGAACGCGATCGCCAGCGCGATCTCCAGTCCGTGCCAGCCGAGCCGGCGCGCCGCGGCGTAGTCGCGGGCGCCCATCGCCTGCGCCACCAGCGTGCTGCAGGCGTTCGCCTGCGACAGCGGCAGCATGAACATCATCGCGACGAGGTTGGCGCAGAGCTGATGCCCCGCCACCGGCGTCGTGCCCAGCCGCGCGATGAAGATCGCCATGAAGGTGAAGCCGGTGACCTCGATCAGCACCGAGGCACCCATCGGCACGCCCAGCTTCAGGAGCCGCATCAGCGTGTCCTTGCGCGGGCGGTGCAGCCCGCTGCGGGCGAAGCCGAAATCGGCATAGAACGGATCGCGTCGCAGCACGGTCAGTGCGATGAGCAACTGGCTCCACATCACGATCGCCGTGGCGATCGCACAGCCGACCGCGCCCAGCGGCGGCACGTGCAACGGCCCCAGCGTGAAGCCGCCGATCAGCAGTGCGCTGGCCGGGAACTTCAGCAGCAGCCCGCCGATCTGCAGCGCCATCACGGCCTTGGGTCGCGAGACGGCCGTGTTGAAGCCGCGGTAGGCGGTGAACAGCAAGGCCGCCGGCAGCGCGACGCCCAGCATGCGCAGGTAGTCGCGGATCTTGGCGGCGATCTCGGGGCTGACCTGCGAGATCGCCAGGAAGGGGTGCGGGAACCACAGGATCACTTCCCCGACGACCGACAGCGCCAGCGCGAGCCATGCCGCCTGATGCAGGCTGTCGCCGGCCTCGGCCATGCGTTTCGCGCCGAAGAGCTGCCCCGCGACCGGCGAGATCGCCAGCACGACGCCCATCAGCCCGACGAAGACCGAGGTGTAGACGGCCGAGCCCACCGCCAGCGCCGCCAGGTCGATCGCGGAATGGCGCGCGACGAGCAGCGTGTCGATCGTCGAGTACGCCAGCACCGCGAGTTGACCGATGAACACGGGCCATGCGAGCGGCAGGATCTGACGCAGGCTCGCGAGCCGGCCGTGCAGCGCTGCGCTCAAGCGGAGTCCTTGCTGGACGCGTCAGCACCGCCGGCTTCCGCCGAGCCGGCGGCATTGACCGTGCCGGTCAGGTGGGTCGTGCCGCTGGCACCGCGCAACTCGATGGCGCGCTCCGCATACCGGTTGAAGCGCCACGCCGTGCCTTCGATCGTGATGCGTCGCCAGGTCGCGCGCTTCTCGCCGGGCGTAAGCACCGGCCAGTTCTGGACCTCGTCGAAGCTGCGACCGCAGCCCTTGCAGAGCTCGTCGCCCTGGCTGGTCGAGCAGATCGCGATGCAGGGGGCGTCCGGCGTCGTGTCGTACCAGCGCATCCACGCCGCGAGCGCGTGCGGCGGCATGGAGTCCTCGTCGCATTCGGTCTCGTGGTGGAAGACCATCAGCGCATAGACCTCCGCCAGCGCGCGCAGCTCCGGGCCCAGCGTCACGCCGTCACCCGGCGAGCGTTGGCGCCACCAGTTGATGGCGGATTCGAGGTCGGTGATGTGGATGCCGGCCATCTCGGTCGTCTCAGTAGTCGATGCCCATCGCGCCGCGCACCTCGCGCAGCGTCTTGCGTGCCACCGCACGGGCACGTTCGGTGCCGACCTCGACGATCCAGTGGACCTTCTTCGGATCGGCGAGCAGTTCGTCGGCGCGGGCGCGCCAGGGCGCCTGTTCGTCGTGGATCGCCTCGATCAGCGGCTCCTTGCAGTCCAGGCAGCCGATGCCCGCGCTGCGGCAACCGGCCTCGACCCAGGCGCGCGTGTCGCTGTCGGCATAGACCTTGTGCAGCGCCCAGACCGGGCAGCGCTCGGGCTCGCCCGGATCGCCGCGGCGCACGCGCTGCGGGTCCGTCTGCATCTTGCGCACCTTGTCGGCCACGACCTCCGGCGCGTCGCGCATCGCGATCGCGTTGCCGTAGGTCTTGCTCATCTTGCGGCCGTCCAGGCCGGGCAGTCGCGAGGTCTCCGTCATCAGCGCCTGCGGTTCCGGGAACAGCGGCGCGGTCGGCGGCCGGTAGAGGTGGTTGAAGCGGCGCGCGACTTCGCGCGTCACCTCGACGTGCGGCGCCTGGTCCTCGCCCACCGGCACGAAGGCGGCCTTGTAGATCAGGATGTCGGCCGCCTGCAGCAGCGGGTAGCCGAGGAAACCGTAGGTCGCCAGCTCGCGGTTCCCGGCCACGAGGTCCTTGTAGCTCGGCATGCGCTCCAGCCAGCTCGACGGCGTGCTCATCGCCAGCAGCGTGAACAGCTCGGCGTGCTCCGGCATGCGACTCTGGATGAACAGCGTCGCCTGTTCGGGATCGACGCCGGCCGCGAGCCAGTCGACGACCATGTCGTACACGCTCTGCTCCAAGCCCTCGCGATGCTGGAAGTGCGTCGTCAGCGCGTGCCAGTCGGCGACGAAGAAGAAGCAGTCGTAGGCCGACTGCAGCCGCACCCAGTTCTTCAGCGCGCCGTGGTAGTGGCCGAGGTGCAGCGCGCCGGTCGGGCGCATGCCGGACAGCACGCGCTGGCGCGGGGTGGGGGTGGAGTGGTCGGTCATGGCGGAGGGCTTGGGCGGTGGCCGCGCCGGGGCGGGCGGTCTCGGAACGAGGCCGCTCGATCAACGGCAGACGGCGACGGCGGGAGGGCGATTGTAGGGAGCCGCGGCCCGGTCGACGGCGGTCATGGTCATGCCCTTGGCTACACTGCCGGCCCATGAAGAACATCGTGATCCTGATCTCCGGGCGAGGCTCCAACATGGAGGCCATCGTCCAGGCCTGCGCCGCCGGCGGATGGCCGGCCCGCATCGCCGCGGTGATCAGCAACCGGCCGGACGCCGGCGGCCTGGAATTCGCGCGGACGCATGGCGTCCCCACCGCGGTCGTCGACCACAAGGCCTTCGGCAAGGGCGACGCCGCGCGCGTCGCCTTCGACGCGGAACTGCAGCGCGTCATCGACGGTTTCGCGCCCGATCTGGTGGTGCTGGCGGGCTTCATGCGCATCCTCACGCTGGGCTTCACCGGCCACTACGCGGGCCGGATGCTCAACGTCCATCCGTCACTGCTGCCGGCCTTCACGGGCCTGCACACCCATCAGCGCGCCATCGAGGCCGGCTGCCGGGTGGCCGGCGCGACGGTGCACTTCGTGACGGCGGAGCTCGATCACGGACCGATCGTCGCGCAGGCCGTGGTGCCGGTGCTCGACGGCGACGACGAGGCGGCACTCGCCGCGCGCGTGCTCAAGCTCGAGCACCGCATGTATCCCAGTGCCGTGCGCTGGTTCGTCGAGGATCAGCTCGTGACCGAGGGTGCTTGCGTGCGCCATCGTGGCGGCGAATCGCAGATGTTCAGCTGAGCGTCCTGCCGCAGGGAGGCCTCGGATCCGAGGCCGTGGCAGTCATCCCAGCATGCCTGCCAGGAAGTTGATCGTCAGCGCCAGCACCACGGTGTTGAACACGAACGCCTGGATCGCCTGCACGAGCACCAGCCGCCGGATCGGTCGCGCGCTGACGACGACGTCCGAGGTCTGGGAGGTCGCGGCGACGGTCGCCGCGAAGTAGAAGAAGTCCAGGTAGTCGGGCGCTTCCTCGTCGCCGGGGAACTCCAGCCCGTGGGGCGCCTTCGGCCCGCTGTGGAACAGCGACGCGTACGCCAAGCCGAACTCCACTGGCAGCAGCAGCCAGGACCCGGTTAGCGTCGCCGACGCCACCAGCAGATGCGGCCAGGCCTGCAGCAGGCCGGACTCCTTCACCTGCGCCAGCTCCAGCGCGATCGCCGCCATGCTCGCGGCGCCGCCGAGGATCGCCAGCACCAGCACCGTCGGCGCGCTGTCCGCGACGGCGCGGGCCTGCTCCTCGACGTCTTCCGCGTCGGTGCGGAACATCATCCAGCCGATCAGCACGAGGTAGGTCCAGACCCCGGCACTCCAGCCGAGCAGCGTGCGGGTGTGCCAGGCCAGCTCGACCGGCCAGGCCGCCGCCAGCAGGGCCCCGGTGCCCGCGCCGATCAGCAGGCGGGGGCGGCGCTTGATCTGGTGCAGCAAGGGCATGGGGGGTTCAGCGGGCGGTCCGTCCAGGTTCAACCCGCCATCAGGGCGAAGCGGGGCTGCAGGACGCCGTCGATCTCGACGGTGCCGAAAAACATCTCGTAGGGGCGTACCCACAGGCCGCTGTCGTTGTAGAGCGGCGCATACAGCACGAGTGCCTCCAGCGTCTCGCTGTGGCGCACGACGCCGCGGACCTCGTATTCGCCGCCCTTGTAGTGGCGGTAGCGGCCGGCAGGGGCTTTCGGCAGCGGCGGCAACGGGTCGCCGGCGCCGTGCGCCGTGGGGTCCTGGGTCGTGTGGGAATCGCTCATGGAGGAGGGTGCGTGACGGCGGGAACAGGGCAGGGCGCGGTCCCGGGCCCGGAGCCTGGGATAATCGGGCGATGCATCCTAATGCCCTTCTTGAACTCTGCGCCGAACTGGTGGACAGCCTGCTGCTGTTCGACAAGCCCGCCGACTCCCTCGTTTCCGACTTCTTCCGTGCGCACAAGGCGCTCGGCCAGCGTGAGCGCCACACGGTGGCCGAGACCGCCTATGCCGTGCTGCGCCTGCGTCCGGTGCTGCAGCATCTGGCCCAGTCGGGCCGCGGTCCGATGTCGCGGCGGCTGGCGATCCTCGCCTGGGCCGGCAGCGAAGCCTTCCTCCGCGCCGCGCTCATCGACGAAGAGCAGCACTGGCTCAAGCAGGTGGCGAAGGTCGACCGCAGCAAGCTGCCGGCGAAGTTGCGACACAACCTGCCCGACTGGATCGTCGACCCGCTGAAGCAGCGTCTGGGCGACGAGCAGTTCTGGCAACTGGCGGAGGCTGTCAACGTGTCGGCGCCGCTGGACCTGCGCGTCAACCTGTTGAAGGCCAAGCGCGAGGACGTGCAGGCCGCGCTCCAGGAGAAGGGTTTCGCGTCGTCGCCGACGCCGTTCTCGCCCTGGGGGCTGCGGCTCGAAGGCAAGCCGGCGCTGCAGAAGCTGGATGTCTTCACCAGCGGCCAGGTCGAGGTCCAGGATGAGGGCAGCCAGCTGCTGTCCCTGCTGACCGAAGCCAAGCGCGGCGAGATGGTCGTGGACTTCTGCGCCGGTGCCGGCGGCAAGACGCTGGCGCTGGGCGCCGCGATGCGCAACACCGGTCGGCTGTACGCGTTCGACGTCTCGGGACACCGGCTCGACAAGCTCAAGCCGCGCCTGGCGCGCAGTGGACTGTCCAACGTCTACCCGGTGCAGATCAGCAACGAGCGCGACGAGCGCGTCAAGCGCCTGGCCGGGAAGATCGACCGCGTGCTGGTCGATGCGCCATGCTCGGGCCTGGGTACCCTTCGCCGCAATCCGGACCTGAAATGGCGCCAGTCGCCGGAGGGCATCCAGGAACTGCACGCCAAGCAGCTGGCGATCCTGAACAGCGCCTCGCGCCTGCTCAAGCCGGGTGGTCGCCTGGTCTATGCGACCTGCTCGCTGCTGGATGCCGAGAACGAGTCCGTCGCCCAGGAGTTTGCCGAGGCTCATCCTGACTTCACCTTCATCCCGGCGCAGGACGTGCTGACGCATGCGCAGATCGAGGCGTCCCAGGCGGCACAGCTGTCGGAAAACGGCTATCTGCGCCTGTGGCCGCATCGTCACCAGAGCGACGGCTTCTTCGCCGCGGTCTGGGAACGGAAGAAGTAAGCCTGCCGAGCTGCCGAGCTGCCGGGCGCCGGATCCAGGCGCCGGAAAGGTGGTTTGTTTTTGATACGAACGGCTTGTACCGTTCGTTCGATCACGTCTTCAGGCCCTTCCGGCCCTGAAGCGTCAAAAGACCGGCGGGAAAGCCGCTTACATCCGGGCGATTTCTAGAGTGCGTCGCCTACAATCGGGGCTTCCTGTGGACAACTGGCTCCCCGCGAGCAGGGTTAGGACCGAATGAACGTATTGATGTCTGTGCACGACGCCATCCTGGCGTGGATGATCGACGGCCTCACCGGCGCCAGCTGGTGGCAGATCGTCGTCTTCACCTTGGTGGTGACGCATATCACCATTGCTGGCGTCACGATCTTCCTGCACCGGGCCCAGGCCCACCGCGCCCTCGACCTCGGGCCGATCCCGTCGCATTTCTTCCGTTTCTGGATGTGGCTGACGACCGGCATGGTCACCCGCGAATGGGTGGCCATCCACCGCAAGCACCATGCGAAGTGCGAGACCGAGGACGATCCTCACAGCCCCGTCACCCGCGGTATCAAGACCGTGATGACGCGTGGCGCCGAGCTGTATCGCGCCGAGGCGAAGAACGAGGAAACGATCAGGAAGTTCAGCCATGGCGTGCCGGACGACTGGATCGAGCGCCACGTTTACACGGGCCGGTCGGTCTGGGGTGTGTCCTTGATGCTGATCATCGACGTGGCGCTGTTCGGCGTGGCCGGCATGGCCGTCTGGGCGGCGCAGATGGCCTGGATCCCGTTCTGGGCTGCGGGCGTGATCAACGGCGTCGGCCATTACTGGGGCTATCGCAACTTCGAGGCGCAGGATGCGTCGACGAACGTGTCCCCGTGGGGCGTGATCATCGGTGGCGAAGAGCTGCACAACAACCACCACACCTACCCGACTTCGGCCAAGTTCTCGGTCAAGCCGTTCGAGTTCGACATCGGCTGGGGCTACATCCGCGCGATGGAAATGATCGGCTGGGCGAAGGTCCGCAAGACCGCGCCGCAGATCAAGACTGGCGAGCTGAAGGCGGTGGCCGACAAGGACACGCTGGAAGCGATCATTGCCAACCGCTATGAGGTGATGGCCCGTTATGCGCGCGGTCTGCGCGGTGTCTGCAAGGCCGAGCTGATCCAACTGAAGGCGGCTGGCGAGCAGCACAGCGTCAAGTTCCATCAGTTCAAGCTGGCCACCCGCTGGCTGCATCGCGACGCCGAGAAAATCCCGGTGGCGTATCAGGCGCAGTTGGACGGTGCCCGTGCGGCGAGCCCGGTGCTCGACAAGCTGGTGACGATGCGCGAAGAACTGCGTCAACTGTGGACCCGCACCAATGTGTCGGCCGAACAGCTGGTGCACGACCTGCAAGCCTGGTGCCGCAAGGCCGAGGAAAGTGGCATTGCCGAACTCAAGGCCTTTGCGACTGGCCTGCGCACGGTGCGCGTCTGATCGGACGTCGGACTCATTGGGGGTGGGATCGTCCATGGTGACGGTCATCACCCAGCGGCTGATGAAGCAATGCAAAGGGCGCCCCTACCGGGCGCCTTTTTCTTGGCGGCGCTCATAATTTGTGGAGACTCTCAGACAAGGAGACTGACATGATGGCCTCGACCTTCTTCAAGCGCGCCGTGCTGTTCGGCCTGACGAGCATGAGCCTGGGCGCTATCGCCGCGGCCGCTCAAGCGCAGGCGGAAGTCAACTTCATCAAGCCGGAGAACTTCTCCGACATCGGTTGGGGTGGTGTGGATCGCGACAACGCGATGAAGCAGCTGGAGGATCACTTCAAGGCGCTCGCAGCGCGCGAGCTCCCTGGCAAGCAACTCAAGATCGACATCACGGACGTCGACCTGGCAGGTGAGATCGAACCGCGCGTCCGCATGGACCGCATCCGTATCCTCCGGTCGGTGACGATCCCGCGCATGAGCTTCGCCTACACACTCAGCGAGAACGGCCAGGTCCTGAAGTCCGGCAAGGCGGATCTGAAGGACATGGACTACCAGAACACTGGCAGCAACCGTTACTTCGATACCGAGTCGTTGCGCTACGAGAAGAAGATGATCGACGACTGGATGGCGCGTGAACTGCTGGGCAAGACGAGTCTGGCCCCGATCCGCTGAGTGCGACTTGAGGAGGGGTGGGGAGATGGCCCCGTCTCTCGATCGCCCATGAAAAAACCCGCCGAGAGGCGGGTTTTCTTCTTCAAGGACCGGGCTGAATCACTTCAGCTTGGTTTCCTTGTACAGCACGTGCTTGCGTGCCTTGGGGTCGAACTTCATGAATTCCAGCTTTTGGGGCGTGGTCTTCTTGTTCTTGTTGGTGGTGTAGAAATGACCGGTGCCGGCAGTGGATTCCAGCTTGATCTTCTCGCGTCCGCCTTTGGATGCCATGGTGTCGCTCCTGGTTCAGTGATTAGGCTTGACCGCGCGAGCGCAGGTCGGCCAGCACGGCGTCGATGCCCTTCTTGTCGATCAGACGCAGACCTGCGTTGCTGATGCGAAGACGGACCCAGCGGTTTTCGCTCTCGACCCAGAAACGGCGGTATTGCAGGTTCGGGAGGAACCGGCGCTTGGTTTTGTTGTTGGCGTGGGAAACGTTGTTCCCGACCATGGGCTTCTTGCCCGTGACTTCGCAGACGCGTGCCATGAGGACACTCCGATACTTGTCATCCGGCGACCGTCCCAATCGTCTCGACCTTGCTGTCGAATCGCGGGCGGCGGCCTCACCTCGCCATAGGGTGGCGGTATCCCATCCTCCTCGCGTCAAGATCCTTCACAGGTTGATGGCGCGGGGAAACGAAGAGTGTAGCAGAAACAGGCCGGCCCGCGCAAAGACGGGCCGGTCGAGGTCTTCGGGCGGGAGCCCCTCGCGGGGCGCCGCGCTCGTGGAGCCCGAGAGGGTCAGCTCGATTCCTGCTCCAGGAAACGTTGCGCGTCCAGTGCGGCCATGCAACCCGTTCCGGCGCTGGTGATGGCCTGGCGATAGACGTGGTCCTGCACATCGCCGGCGGCGAACACGCCCGGCACGCTGGTCATCGTGGCGAAGCCTTCCAGGCCGCTCTTCGTGCGGATGTAGCCGTCCTTCATCTCGATCTGTCCCTCGAAGATGTCGGTGTTGGGCTTGTGGCCGATCGCGATGAAGCAGCCCTGCAGCTTGACGTCGGTCGTCGTGCCGTCCTGCGTGCTCTTGATGCGCACGCCGGTCACGCCGCTGGCGTCGCCCAGCACCTCGTCCAGCGTGTGGAACACGTGCAGTTCGATCTTGCCGGCCTGGACCTTGTCCATCAGCTTGTCGACCAGGATCGGCTCGGCGCGGAACTTGTCGCGGCGGTGGATCAGGTGGACCTTGCTGGCGATGTTGGACAGGTACAGCGCCTCCTCCACGGCGGTGTTGCCGCCGCCGACGACGCAGACTTCCTGCTCGCGATAGAAGAAGCCATCGCAGGTCGCGCAGGCGCTGACGCCGCGGCCCATGAACGACTCTTCCGACGGCAGTCCCAGGTATTGCGCCGAAGCGCCGGTGGCCAGCACGACCGCGTCGGCCGTGTAGACCGCGCTGTCGCCGGTGAGCGTGAACGGACGCTTGGAGAAGTCGACGCTGTTGATGTGGTCGAAGACGATCTCGGTCTGGAAGCGTTCGGCATGTTCCTGGAAACGCTGCATCAGTTCCGGGCCCTGCACGCCCATCACGTCGGCGGGCCAGTTGTCGACTTCGGTGGTGGTCATCAACTGACCCCCTTGCGCCATGCCCGTCACCAGAAGCGGCTTCAAATTGGCGCGCGCCGCGTAGATGGCGGCGGTGTAGCCGGCGGGGCCGGAACCGAGGATCAGCAGTTGGGCGTGGCGGGTGTTTTGGCTCATGACGGGGGAGGTGGGGATGCGTTCAGCGGGCGCAAGGGGACGACGGCAGGTCGACAGCAGGTCCACAGCCTAAGGGGACGAGCGGGCGGCCTATGGCGTTGACCCTATGAACAGCCGTGAACAAATTGGCACAATGCATCCATTCTAGGTGGCGGGTCCCTCTGCCATCCTGAGTTCCACGATTGACCCTAACCACCGACAGGAGGCATCCCTTCATGGCCATGTTGTCCAACTTGGATCTGATCCGCAGGGTTCCCTTGTTCTCCCTGCTGACCGCCGACCAGGCCCAGTCCATCGCGGACAGCGTCGTCAAACGGCGCTTCAAACGCGGCGAGTTGATCGTCGAGCAGGGCACCAAGTCCAATGCGCTCTTCATCCTGCTCAACGGCCGCGCCCGCGTGCTGACCGCGGACAGTCGCGGCCGCGAAGTGATCCTCGCCGTGCTGCAGCCCGGCGACTACGTCGGCGAGATGAGCCTCATCGACAACGAGCCGCACTCGGCCACGGTTCGCGCCGAGGTGCAGACCGACATGCTGGTGCTGGGTCGCGCCGATTTCGGCCGCGGTCTGCCGGAGTCGTCCAGCCTGGCCTACGGCATCCTGCGCGGCCTGGTCGCTCGTCTGAGAAACGCCGACCGCCAGATCGAGTCGCTCGCGCTGCTGGACGTCTACGGCCGTGTCGCGCGCACGCTGCTGGACATGGCGGAGGAGGAGAAGGGCGTGAAGATCATCCGTGGCAAGGTGTCGCGGCAGGACATGGCCAAGGTCGTCGGCGCGTCGCGCGAGATGGTCAGCCGCGTCATGAAGGACCTCGAGGACAAGGGCGTCATCGAGACGCTCGAGAACGGCTCCGTGGTCATCAAGGAACGTCTGCAGCACGACTGACGCCTGCGTTGACGCGCCATCGATCGGCGCCTCAACGTTTCTTCACCTTGGTGAGGTGCCCCGCGTCCGGGACGCGGGGCTTGTGCGTCACAATCGAGGGATGAGTTTTCCCGGTTCCCTGCTGGGCGGCGGTGACGACGCCGCCCCGACCGAGCGCCCCGCGCCGGCACGCAAGTCCAAGAAGGCCGCGCCGCCGGCCGCCCCGCCCACGCCCCCAGTCCGCTGCGCACGCCGCTGTGGCTGCTGATCGGCGCGCTGGTGTGGTGCCTGGTCTTGCTCGCGATGGTCAGCCATGACCGCGCGGATGCCGCCTTCAGCACGGCGGGTACGTCGGCCCCGGCGCACAACCGCGTCGGTGCGCTCGGCGCCTGGATCTCCGACCTGATGCTGTTCGGCTTCGGCTACTCGTGCTGGTGGCTGATGCTGATATCGCTGCGCGCGTGGCTGAGCGGTCTGGCCCGCATGCTGCGCGCCGATGGCTCGTCGGTGCCCACGCTCAAGGAGCGCCTGCCTGCGCTCGCCGGCGTCGTGCTCCTGATCGCCGCGAGTTGCTCGCTCGAGTGGACGCGGCTGTGGCGTTGGGACGAGTACCTGCCCGGCGGGCACGCCGGCGGGGTGCTCGGCTACTTGCTGGGCCCGTTGAGCATGAAGCTGCTGGGCTTCGCCGGTTCCGGCGTCGTGTGGATCGCCGCGCTGGTGGCCGGCGTGTCGCTCGCGCTGAAGTTCTCCTGGCTGCGCGTGGCCGAGCAGATCGGTACCCGGATCGAAGCCTTGATCGAGAAGCGCACCGAGCGCCGCGAGATCGCCGAGGACAAGCGGGTCGGCAAGGAGGCCAAGCGCGAGCGCGAAGCCGTTGTCGAGGTCGAGCGCCTGGTCGAGGAAGAGCACCACATCCCCATCGTCATCGAGCCCCCGGTGGCCGAGGTGCCGAAGTCCACGCGCGTCATCAAGGAGCGGCAGCAGACGCTGTTCACCGATCCCACCGACGCCAAGCTGCCGCAGGTCGACCTGCTGGATGCGCCGCCGCCGCGCGTCGAGACGGTGACGCCTGAATCGCTGGAGATGACCAGCCGCATGATCGAGAAGAAGTTGAAGGACTTCGGCGTCGACGTGCGGGTGGTGGCGGCGTCGCCGGGACCGGTGATCACGCGTTACGAGATCGAACCGGCGACCGGGGTGAAGGGCTCGCAGATCCTCGGCCTGGCCAAGGACCTGGCGCGGTCGCTCAGCCTGACCTCGATCCGCGTGGTCGAGACCATCCCGGGCAAGAACTACATGGCGCTGGAGCTGCCGAACGCGCGTCGCCAGACCATCCGGCTGTCCGAGATCCTCGGCTCGCAGGTCTACGCCGACGCCGCGTCGCCGCTGACGATGGGCCTGGGCAAGGACATCGTCGGCCTGCCCGTGGTGGCCGACCTGGCCAAGATGCCGCACTGCCTGGTGGCCGGCACGACCGGTTCGGGCAAGTCGGTGGGCATCAACGCGATGATCCTGTCGGTGCTCTACAAGGCCGAGGCCCGCGACGTCCGCCTGATCCTGATCGACCCGAAGATGCTGGAAATGAGCGTCTACGAAGGCATCCCGCATCTGCTGGCGCCGGTCGTGACCGACATGAAGCAGGCCAGCAACGCGTTGAACTGGTGCGTCAACGAGATGGAGCGCCGCTACAAGCTCATGTCCAAGATGGGCGTGCGCAACCTGGCGGGCTTCAACAAGAAGATCGCCGACGCGGCCGAGCGCGAGGAGAAGATCCCCAACCCGTTCAGCCTGACGCCGGAAGAGCCGGAGCCGCTGGAGCGCCTGCCCCACATCGTCGTCGTCATCGACGAATTGGCCGACCTGATGATGGTGGTCGGCAAGAAGATCGAGGAACTGATCGCCCGTCTGGCGCAGAAGGCGCGCGCGGCCGGCATCCACCTGATCCTCGCGACGCAGCGTCCGTCGGTCGACGTGATCACCGGCCTGATCAAGGCCAACATCCCGACGCGGCTGTCCTTCCAGGTGTCGAGCAAGATCGACTCGCGGACCATCCTCGACCAGATGGGCGCCGAGGCGCTGCTGGGCATGGGCGACATGCTCTACATGGCCTCGGGCACCGGCCTGCCGGTGCGCGTGCACGGCGCGTTCGTCAGCGACGATGAGGTGCACCGTGTCGTGGAATACCTGAAGGAGCAGGGCGAGCCCAACTACATCGAAGGCATCCTGGAAGGCGGCGTGCTCGACGGCGATGGCGGCGGCGATGGGCTGCCCGGCCTGACGGCGGGTGGCGACGGCGAATCCGACCCGATGTACGACCAGGCCGTGGGCATCGTGCTGCAGCACAAGCGGGCGTCGATCTCGCTGGTGCAGAGACATCTGCGCATCGGCTACAACCGGGCGGCCCGTTTGCTGGAGCAGATGGAGAAATCCGGCGTGGTCTCGGCGATGGCCACCAACGGCAACCGCGACATCATCGTGCCCAAGCGGGACGATTGACGGCGGCCCCACCGACGCGACGGCCACGCGCGATCACCGAGCGCGACTACCGGACACGATGAATGAACGCGACGAATGATTGAGGCTTCCTCCATGTTCCGACCCTTGACCCGTGGCATCGCGGCGATCGCCCTCTGCTTCACGACCCTGGCCCACGCCGACGGCGTGAGTGCGCTGCAGCAGTTCGTCAGCGAAGTGAAGAGCGGTCGCGCGACCTTCACGCAGACCGTCACCGCGCCCGACGGCAAGCGCAAGAAGACGACGACCGGCACCTTCGAGTTCCAGCGGCCCAACCAGTTCCGCTTCAGCTATGCGAAGCCGGCGGAGCAACTGATCGTGGCCGACGGCAAGGAAGTGTGGATCTACGATCCCGATCTCCAACAGGCCAGCGTCCGCAACATGGACCAGGCGCTGGGCGCGACGCCGGTCTCGCTGCTGGCGGGCGGCGATCTGTCGAAGGACTTCACGTTGAAGGCGCTGCCGGCGGCCAACGGTCTCGACTGGGTCCAGGCGACGCCCAAGCGCAACGACAGCGGGCTCCAGAGCCTGAAGCTCGGCTTCAAGGGGCGTGAGCTGGGCGCGCTGGAGATCGTCGACGGATTCGGCCAGCAATCGGTGATGCAGTTCAGCGCGATCGAGCCCAACGCCAAGGTGTCGGCCGACCGCTTCCGCTTCACGCCGCCAGCGGGCACCGACATCGCCCGCCAACCTTGAACGTTGAACGGCTGGTGAGCCTGCATCGATGAGCAACGCGTCGCTCTTCCCGGACGAGTTCGATCCCGTGCCCAGCGGACGTCCGTCGGCGGCCGCGCCAAGCCCGCACGCGCCGCTGCCCGAGCGGCTGCGGCCGCGCAAGCTCGACGAGGTCGTCGGTCAGCGCCACCTGCTGGGCGAGGGCATGCCGCTGCGCGTGGCGCTCGAAAGCGGCAGGCCGCACTCGATGATCCTGTGGGGGCCGCCCGGCGTCGGCAAGACGACGCTCGCGCGCTTGATGACCCAGCATTTCGACGCGCAGTTCATTGCGATCTCGGCGGTGCTGGGCGGCGTCAAGGACATCCGCGAGGCGGTCGAGCGCGCGCAGGCCGCGGCGGGGCAGGGGCGTCGCACGATCGTGTTCGTCGACGAGGTCCACCGCTTCAACAAGGCGCAGCAGGATGCCTTCCTGCCGCACGTCGAGTCGGGCCTGTTCAGCTTCATCGGGGCGACGACCGAGAACCCGTCCTTCGAGGTGAACTCGGCACTGCTGTCGCGGGCGACGGTGCACGTGCTGAAGGCGCTCGACGAGCAGGACATGCGCGAACTGCTGACGCGCGGACGCGAGGTGCTGGCGGCGCCGCCGGTGAGCGAAGCCGCCACGCTGCGGCTGATCGGCTATGCCGACGGCGACGCCCGGCGTCTGCTGAACACGCTGGAGACCGTGGCGCAACTGACGCCACCGGGAACGACGGCGATCGACGAGACCTTGCTGGAGCGCACGCTCGGCGAGCAGCTGCGTCGCTACGACAAGGGCGGCGACCAGTTCTACGACGTGATCTCGGCGCTGCACAAGTCGGTGCGCGGCTCCAACCCGGATGGCGCGTTGTACTGGCTGGTGCGGATGCTCGACGGGGGCGTCGACGCGCGCTACATCACGCGGCGGCTGATCCGCATGGCGAGCGAGGACATCGGCAATGCGGATCCTCGCGCGCTGCGCCTGTGCCTGGACGCGGCCGAGACCTATGAACGCCTCGGTTCGCCGGAGGGCGAGCTCACGCTGGCGCAGGCGGTCGTCTATCTGGCGATCGCGCCGAAATCCAATGCGGTCTACAACGCCTACAACCAGGTGCGCGCGCTGATCAAGCAGGACAGTTCGCGGCCGGTGCCGGTCCACTTGCGCAACGCGCCGACGCGGCTCATGAAGGAGCTCGGCTACGGCAAGGCCTATCGTTACGCACATGACTTTCCCGGCGCGTATGTGGCCGGTGAACAGTACCTGCCGGACGGCCTCGAGGATCAGCGTTTCTACGAGCCCGTGCCGCGCGGCCTGGAGATCAAGATCGGTGCGCGCCTCGAGGAACTGCGCCGCCTGGATGCGGGGGCACTCGGACAGGACGGAGCCGGCGGCCTCGGGGATGCCGGTGGCGGCGCGGGCGTCGGCGACGACGGCGAGGCCTGATCGATGGGTACGCGGATCATCGGCGTCGTGACCGCGTTGATCCTGGCGCTGGCGTCAGCGGTCGGCGCGTCGTCCGCGCTCGCTGCGACGGTCAAGCCGGCGCTTGCGGCGCCCGCGGCGTCCGCGTCCCGCCCCGCGCAGCCGCCCGAAGGTCCGACGCTCACGCGCATCCGAGAAACCGGGGTCGTCGTCATCGGCTACCGGCCCGCGTCGGCGCCGTTCAGCTACCTCGATGCGCAGCTGCGGCCGACGGGCTATTCGGTCGACCTCTGCGAACGCGTGATCGCTTCGCTGCGCGTGAAGCTCAGGCTGCCCGACCTGGAGGTGCGGCGCGTCGCGGTCGGTTCGGCGACGCGGATGCCGATGGTCAGCAACGGCACGCTCGACATGGAGTGCGGTATCACGACCAACACGGCCGAGCGTGCGCGCAGCCAGGCGTTCTCGATGACGATCTTCGTGGCCGAAACCAAGCTGATGACGCGCCACGGCGAGAAGGTGGAGAGCCTGCTCGACCTCCGCGGTCGTCCGGTGGTGAGCACGATCGGGACCACCAGCATCCAGCACCTCGCCAAGGTCAACGAACAGCAGGGGCTGAACATCCGCATCGTCGCCGGACTGGACGATCCGGACGCGTTCCAGCTGCTGCGCAGCGGTCGTGCCGATGCCTTCATGATGGACGACGTCATCATCCGGGCGCTGCTGGCGCAGCAGGGCGCCGCGGTCTCGGCCGACGACTATGTGATCTCCGATCGCGCGCTCACGGTCGAGCCCTATGCGATCGGTCTCAACCGCGACGATCCGATGTTCAAGACCATGGTCGACGACGTGCTGATCGGGCTTTACCGAAGCGGCGAGATCCACACGATCTACAAGCGCTGGTTCGAGTCGCCGCTGCCGCCGTCGGGCATCAACCTGAAGCTGCCGATGAACGCCGCTTTCCGGCGCGTGGTCGCGCAGCCGACGGACTCCCCGGATCCGGAGCGCTACCGCTGAGCGCGAGGGCGGCCGTCGCGCCGTCTGTTTTTCGATGACCCGCGACCGTGCCGGAGCAGCTGTCACGGCCGTTCAGCAGCGTCACGAAGCGTCGCGCGGCGAGGCCCAGCGGACGCGTCTGGGTCCACACCACGTCGACGTAGAGCTGCAGCGACGTCGTGAAGTTGCCTGCGGGGATCTGCACCAGTTCCCCCGAGGCCAGCGCCGCACGTACGAACCCGGAAGGAAGCCACGCCCATCCCAGGCCCGCAGACACCATCCGCAGCGCCGCCACGGGGCTGTCGGTGCGCCATTGCACGCGTGACACGGAGATCCGCTTGTCGACGTCGCAGGCGTCGCGGCCGGCGACCAGGATCTGACGCTCGGCGATGAGGTGCTCATCCCGGAGCGCCGATGGATCGAGTGCGAGCATCGGGTGTGAGGCGGCGGCAACGGCGATCAGCGTTTCACGGGCCACTTCCTGGAACTGCTCCGACGGGTCGAGCCCCTGGCGCTCGAAGACCAGTGCCAGTTGCGCGCGGCCGGACTTCAGCATCGCCAGTGCGTCCGCCTGGGGGGCGGTCAGCACCTCGACCTCCAGGAGCGGGAATTCAGCAGACAGGGTCGCCAACGCCTCGCTCCACGGTGTTGCGGCGACAAGTTCCGGCACGACCGTGATCGTCAGCGCGGGCTCCAGCCCCTGGGTCATCGACAAGGCGTGGCGGTTGAGCTGGCCGAGTTGCTCCGCCAGCCGGCGCGCCTGTGGCACCAGCGCGAGCGCCTGCGCACTGGGCACCGGCTCGCGGCCCGCACGATCGAAGAGCGTCAGGTCGAGCTGTGCTTCCAGGTTGGCAATGGTCATGCTCACCGCCGAAGGCACGCGCCCCAATGCCCGCGCGGCGGCGGAAAACGAACCGTGGTCGATCGCGGCGAGGAAGACGCGGACGTTGTCGAGGTCGAAGGCCATGTCGTGGGTCGTGATCTGTCAGTGAAGCTGATGGATTCTGACTTCAACTATCAGGATCATGAACATAAAGTGCCATCCATCCACTTTCAAGGAGATGACGATGGTGTGGGGTGTGTTGTTTCTGGCCGGGCTGTTCGAGATCGGCTGGGCCGTCGGCCTGAAGTACACGGAGGGATTCACCCGGCTGTGGCCGACCGTGGGCACGGTGGCGGCGATGGTGACGAGCGTCGTCCTGCTGGGCTGGGCGCTGAAGCACCTGCCCGTGGGCACGGCCTACGCGGTGTGGACGGGCATCGGCGCCGTCGGCACCGCGATCGCGGGCATCGTGCTGCTGGGCGAATCCGCCTCGTTGGCGCGGCTGGCGTGCATCGGCCTGATCGCGGCGGGCATCGTCGGACTGAAGATGGTCTCGACGCAGTGATCGGTCGGTGCGGTGGCGGTCGGTCGCGCCGACCGGATCAATGTCTCAGTGGCGTTCGATGTCGTGGAGGGGTGGCATCTGTCTGACCGTCAGCGGAACGTCTTGAGCGCCTGCTGGCCGGCCGGGGTCAGGTAAGGCCAGACGGCGTCGATCGGCAACGCGACATCCTCGGCGCAGGGTGTCATTGCATAGGAGGCCTGCGTGTGGAAGACGAGTTGCTTCGGTTCCGGATGGATCGAGCTGCCCATCCAGCGGACCTCGTCGCGGCATTCGGCTTCCTCGCCGTTGTCGGCATAGGCCTTCACCAGCAGTTTCCCGAGTCGCGCATCTTTCGGGATCTCGTTGCGCCAGTCTGGCCGCAGCCACGCGGCGACGTCGGCCTCCGCTCCGGTGTCCAGGCGATACGTGGTGACGCTGTTGCCGTGCCAAGGATGGGCGCCGCCGCAGTAGCCCTCGTTCCAGGTGTCGATGACGACGAAGGCGGTGTTCCAGGCGACGACCTTCTGCGTCTGCGAGGACTCGTAGCCGGCCTCGGGGCCGCGTTCGCGCCGGCCCTGTGCCAGGCAGTCGATGTGATCGAGGACGGCGTCCGCGGCCTTGTCCCACAGCGTCGCGTTCAGCGTCGCGAGGGCAGGTGTCGTCCCGGCCAGACGGACGCCGACCTGCAGAGGGCCGGATGTTGCGCCTCGGGTGCCGGTGCCGCCTCCCGGCACGGGGAGGGTCAGCGTCTCGTAGCGGCGGCCGCCGATCTGGGCGGTCTTTGCGGAGGTCGGCTTGAGCGCGGCCTTGCGGCTCGCGTTGTAGTCGCGTTCCTTGATCGCCACGGCCTCGATCGGCGAAGTCTTCGTGCCGTCGACGGAGCGCCATTCGCCGCGCAGCGTGTCGGCGTCGCAGGTGAGCTTCAGCCGACCTGTCGGCTTTTCCTTGGCGTCGAGTTCCTGCCAGTCGCCGGTCCTGGCATCGCGTACCAGCGTGAGGTCGCCCAGCGAGCTGCGGTAGTAGTAGCGGCCCATGGCGGGGCGGCCGTTGTCGGCGGGATTGAGTTCCACCGACACCGGCGTGGTGCCCAGCGTGCCGCGCCAAGTGCCCTGCTCGCAGGCCCCGGCGGCGTTGGCAGCCAGCGGACTGAGGGCCGCCGCTGCCATCATCAGCGTGATCAACGCGTGAAGGCGGATCGCCGGGATCGAGCGGAGGAGGGGGAAGGGCGTGAGCGCATGAGGTCGACTGTAGCGACCGCAGGGCATGGCGCTTGCCGACGAAGGTCATCGAGACACTCTGGAGATCGCCATGCCTGACTTCGACAAGCCCCGCGACAAGGCCTACGACCACGCTCAGGAGGCCACCTACTGGCGCGACAACTACGCCAAGCGACCCTATATCCAGCAAGGCGACACGCACGACGACTTCGGTCCTGCGTACGCCTACGGCGTCGATGCGTTCGCCCGTTACCCCGATCGCGAGTTCGAGGACTTCGAGGCCGAACTGCACCGCGACTGGGGTAACCAGCGACAGGGTTCTTCGCTGGAATGGGCGAGGGCGAAGCCCGCGGTGAAGGATGCCTGGGATCGCATCAAGGAGGCGTCGAACATGCCCCCGTCGACACGCTAAGGAGCCCCGTCAGAGGCCGCGGAGGCCGGCGACGACGCCGCCTCCGCCGGCAACCCGAAGAGCGCATTCGTATCCGCGTTCGGATCGGTACGCTCCGCCTGGCCGGCGTCGATGCCCTGGAGCATCTCCGTCGCCTTGTCCATGTCGACCGCTTCCGCCTTGTCGAGGAACGCCGTCACCGTGACCGGGAAGAAGATGACGATGGCCACGAGGATCAGCTGCATCGCCACCCAGGGGATGGAGCCCAGATAGATGTCGCTCGACAGCACCTTCCTGGGCAGCGCACCGTTCTTGAAGAGCGTGTCCGAAATCCCTCGCAGGTAGAACAGCGCGAATCCGAACGGCGGATGCATGAAGCTGGTCTGCATGTTCACGCAGAGCATCACGCCGAACCACACCAGGTCGATGCCCATCTTGTCGGCCACCGGGCCGAGCAGCGGCAGGATGATGAAGGCGATCTCGAAGAAGTCGAGGAAGAACGCCAGGAAGAAGATGAACAGGTTGACGACGATCAGGAAGCCGATCTGACCGCCGGGCAGGTTCGAGAGCAGGTGCTCGATCCACTTGCCGCCTTCGACGCCCTGGAACACGAGCGAGAAGGTCCGCGACCCGATCAGGATGAACACCACCATCGCGGTGATGCGCATGGTGCCGATCATGGCGTCCTTGACCACCGGCCAGTTCAGCCGCCGGTGCGACGCTGCCAGGATGAACGCGCCGACCGCGCCCATCGCGCCGGCCTCGGTCGGCGTGCAGATCGCCGTGTCGATGCCGGGCAGGCCGCCCATCGAGCCCAGCACCGCGAAGATCAGGATCGCCGACGGGATGATCCCGCGCAGGCATTTCGCCCACAGCGCCCAGCCGTTGAGGGTGCGCGCTTCTTTGGGGACACCAGGCACATGCTCCGGCCTGATGCGCGACACCATGAAGGTGTACAGCGCGAAGATCAGCACCTGCAGGATCGACGGCCCCCACGCGCCCTTGTACATGTCGCCGACGGGCTTGCCGAGCTGGTCCGCCAGCACCACCAGCACCAGCGACGGCGGCACCAGCTGCGTGATGGTCCCGGAGGCCGCCAGCACGCCGGTGGCGTAGCGCATGTTGTACCCGTAGCGCATCATGACCGGCAGCGAGATCATCGCCATCGCGATCACCTGGCCCGCCACCGTGCCGGTGATTGCGCCCAGGATGAAGCCGACGATGATCACCGAATAGCCCAGCCCGCCGCGCACCGGCCCGAAGAGCTGGCCCATCGAATCGAGCATGTCCTCGGCGAGGCCGCATTTCTCCAGCAACGCCCCCATCAGCGTGAAGAAGGGGATCGCCAGCAGCAGGTCGTTGGACAGGATGCCGAAGACGTTCTGCGGCAGCGCCGCCATGAACGAGGGCGGGAACCAGCCCTGGCTCACCGCGAAGAAGCCGCAGGCCAGGCCCAGCGCGGCCAGCGAGAACGCCACGGGGAAACCGATCAGGATGATGATGATCAGCCCCGCGAACATCAGCGGAGGGAACTGCTCCATCGTGATCATTGCAGCGGCCTCTCGTAGTGCGTGTCCATCTCGACGAGATGCGACAGGTAGCCGATGCGCTTGATCACCTCCGAGATCCCCTGCAGGAACACCAGCGCGAAGCCCACCGGCAGCGTCAGCGCAGCCGGCCATCGGATCAGGCCGCCGGCGTTGCCCGAGACCTCGCCGCTGGTGAACAGCTTCCACGCATAACCGCCGTAGCCCAGCGCGGCGACGGTGTCCTCCGCGCGCATGCCGGTGGTGAGCTTCACCAGGAAGAAGTCCCAAGACAGCCAGCCCGCATACCCCATCACGGGGATCAGGAACACGATCAGGCCGAACAGGTCGACGTAGACCTTGCCGTGGCCGCGCAGTCGCGTGTAGAGGATGTCGACACGCACGTGCTCGTTGAGCCGCAACACCTGCGCCGCGCCGCCCATGACGCAGGCGGCGAACAGGTACCACTGGATCTCAAGGAAGGCGTTGGAGCTGATGTCCAGGCCGTAGCGGATCACCGCGTTCGCGGCGCTGATAAAGCACGACAGCAGGACAGCCCAGGCGGCAAGCGTGCCGAACCGGTCCGTCAGCCAGTCGATGCCCTTGGCAAGTGCAAGCAGGGCTTTCATCGACGAGTCCAGGTCTCCATCTCGAACCCCGGCGGGGAGGGCTCTCGGTTCTTGTGTGTAGACGTGGACTGTAGCCAGCGAGGGCTGTCGGAAAGCTGAATTCGGGTGGGGTTGCGGGAAAGCCCCGACATGCCACGAACGGAGCGTTGATCGAGGCGACCGCGGGCCCTTTCCTCCATCTCCCTCCTTTGCTTGCCTCCCGGCAAGCAAATTCCCTCCTTAAGTTCCGGAAAGGGCCCCCGGTCGCCTCGATCCGAGGCACCGAGGGGCTCGTCGTCGGATCAGAGTTGGGTGGCGGCGGCGAAGAGACGCGTGGAACGCGCGCCGGAGCGGCAGAACGCCAGCACGGGCGTCGGCACTTCATCGAGCAGCGCGCGCATGGCGGCAATCTCTTCCGGCGACTGGTAGCCGCCTTGCACCGGCAGGTGGTGATAAACCAGTCCCGCAGCTTCAGCAGCGGCACGAATCTGCTCGCTGGTGGGCTGATCGGGGCCATGCTCGAAATCAGGCCGGTTGTTGATCACCGACTTGAAGCCGGCTTCCGCCAGCGCAGCCATCGCTTCCGGCGTCAGCTGCGGCGCGACGCAGAAATCGGGTGTCAATTGTTGGACGGTCAGTTCCATCGCGGACTCCTGTCTTGAATCGGGGACGAGGAGGGCGTTCAGCCCGCCAGCGCCGCCTTCACTGCGGCCGAGACCAGACCCATGTCGGCCTTGCCTGCCAGCTTGCCCTTCACGGCACCCATCACCTTGCCCATGTCGGCCGGACCCTTGGCGCCCAGCTCGGCCACGATGGCGGCGACTTCAGCCTTGATCTCGGCCTCGCTCAGGCGCTGCGGCAGATAGACCTCCAGCACCTTCAGTTCGGCGGTTTCCTTGTCGGCCAGATCCATGCGGCCGGCGGCCGTGAACTGGCTGATCGAGTCCTTGCGCTGCTTGATCAGCTTGTCGACGATGCCCACCAGCATCACGTCGTCCACCTCGACGCGCTCGTCCACTTCCTTCTGCTTCACCGCGGCCAGCAACAGGCGGATCGTGCCCAGACGTTCGCTGTCCTTGGCGCGCATCGCCGTCTTCATGTCTTCGGTGATCTGTTCCTTCAGGCTCATGAGGGCTCCTTGATTCGTGGTCTCGAGGGAGAGGTGGGAGAGGGGAGAGATGTCGTAATGTCGCGCAGAAACAGAAAAGCCCGCGGCAGCGTCCTGCGCGGGCTTTCTGTGCTGTTCCGGCGGTGGAGACCGTCAGTGGACGGGTCCCCGGTGCCGAAGCGGTCCGATCAGACGATCAGTACAGCTTCTTGGGCAGCTGCATGCTGCGCACGCGCTTGTAGTGACGCTTGACGGCCGCAGCCTTCTTGCGCTTGCGCTCGGCAGTCGGCTTCTCGTAGAACTCGCGGGCGCGCAGCTCGGTGAGCAGGCCCAGCTTTTCGATCGTGCGCTTGAAGCGGCGCAGGGCCACGTCGAACGGCTCGTTTTCTTTGACGCGAATGGTGGTCATGAAATTCCTTCAAATAGCGCTCGGTGTTCGCGAGGAAGGACTTGCCTTCGAAGCGGAGTATCCGGATTCCACTTCCGAATCGACGCGCAGGGTTTGCCAGCAAAACGAGGATTCTAGCCTTATTTTTGACCGTTCGCCACCTACCTCGGCGCAACGGTGCGGCGGCGTACACGCGACCTGATCCCGATGCGGGTGTCCCCTATGGCAGCCCCATGGGTGTCCTGCAAAAAGGATGTGACATTTTCACGCCTTGTCCCCGCAGGAGCGCAGGCCCGCCTCTCTGGGCGAAGTGCATCGCTCTCGGTGCGAGCCAGGGCAAGCTAGGATGCCGCACCCCAAGCTTAGGGGAGTGGCGCCTCTGTCCCGTCGACGGCACTTGCCCCGGCGACGGACGCCCATCTACATTCGATCCACCACCATTCGACCGCGAGGGGCCGCCCCCTGGCCTGGCCCGACCCATGGAATTACAAGCCGCCGCGATGCCCGCGCCTGCCAGTTTCGATGCCTGGCTGGAGTCGTCGGGAACGCCCCAGGCGCCCGTTGCGGCCGGCTTGCTCAGCCTGCTGGAGCCGACGGGTGCCTGCCTGACCGTGAAGTCGATGGCCACGGGGCGGTATGTCTTCGCCAGTCCCGGCATGAGCGAGCTCTTCGGCCGCGCGGAGGCGGGGATCGTCGGCGCAGCCGATGCCGAGCTGATGCGCGGCGACGAAGTGCAGGCGATGCGCCGCTCTGAACAGGCCACGCTGGCCCAGCGTGGCGTCGTGAGTTCCGAGCATCGGCTCGAGATCGGCGGACGCCGTCGCGAGTTCATGGTCATGCGCGTGCCGCTCGGCGCGGAGCACGTGATGGCGCTGTGGAGCGACAAGACCGAGGAGCGTCACCGCGAGACGCACCTGCAGCGCGCGCTGCAGCAGCTCGAGCAGCAGCAGAAATCGCTGGAACAGATGCGCCGTGAGCTGCAGCAGGGCAGCGGACGCGACGAGGTCTCGGGCCTTTACATGCGGGCGCAGTTCGATGATCAGTTGCTGCGCGAGATCGATCTCTCGACCCGCGAGCATCGCGAGTTCACGCTGGTGCTGATCGCGTTGGATCCGGTGGCGCCGGAGGCCGGTCTGGGCGAGGAGGCCCGTCAGCGCCTGCTGGAAGGCCTGGGGCGCATGCTGCGCGCCAACACCCGTGCGATGGACGCGGCCTGCCGCATCGGCGACGACCTGTTTGCCGTGCTGCTGTCGGGCGTCGGCCTCGCGACCGCCCACGCGCGGATGGAGCAGCTTCGGCGCCAGTGCCATGCCCAGATCGTCGTGCTGCACGGGCAGGACATCGGCCTGTCGCTGTCGATGGGCGTGGCGAGCTTCCCTCACACCGCCTCCCGCCAGGAGGAACTGCTGGGCGCCGCCGAGATGGCGGTCAAGGAAGCGCAGCGACGCGGGGGCAACCAGGTCGTGCTGGCGTCGATCCCGTTCGGAATGGGCGGCTGAGGCCTCGGCGAGGCCTCGGGGTGCACGCGCCGGTCAGGCGAGCAGCTTGAGCAGGTGCTGCCACTCCGCCGGCGTCACCGGCGTGATCGACAGCCGGTTGCCCGGCTGCAGCGTACGCATGTCGGCGAGCGCCGGGTCGCGTTTCATCGCCGCCAGGCTCAGCAGGCGCGTCTTGCGCACGAAGCGCACATCGACGTGCTGCCAGCGCGGTGCCTCGCGCCTGGACTTCGGATCGAAGTAGTGGCTTGCCGGATCGAACTGGGTCTCGTCCGGATAGGCGGGGCTACTGACCTCGGCGAAGCCGGCGATGCCCGGTTCGGGGCATGACGAGTGATAGAACAGCACGCCGTCGCCGATGCGCATCTGGTCGCGCATGAAGTTGCGGGCCTGGTAGTTGCGCACGCCGGTCCAGGGAAGCTCGCCGGCGGCCTCCAGATGATCGATCGAGGCTTCGTCCGGTTCGGACTTCATCAGCCAGTATTGGAGGGAGGCGTGCGGGGTGGTGCTCAAGGCGGAATCCTCACGACGATGGTCGCGGCGACCGATGCACTCGCCGACCATGAAAAAACCGCGCGTGATGAAAAGATCAGGCGCGGTTTCGGGAAGAGGTGTCCACGGCGAACCGTGAGCCGCATTCCTGAACCCTAGGGGTACAGGTGGGCGAGGTCAGCAGGGCTTCGGGTTCATCTGACGCGAGACGCTCACACCAGCTCTGCAATGTTCCAAGCCCTTGCTCGCGAAAGCATCGGTTCAAGGAAATATAAAACTCACGCGAACGCAGTGGACAGGATGGATTCTACGCGCCGCGATCACCCGATCACAGCAGTTGCCCGTCTTGGACAAGGGCTTCATCGAGTCGCTTCATCAGCGTTTCAAGATCGGGTATGGCGCCGTCGACGGCGACCCCGCGCGCGTCATCGGTCGTTGCATCGGTTGCATCGCCCGTGGCGACGGCATTTGCCGTGGATTCGGTGAGCGAATAAGCAAGATTCAGGGCTGCGAGCACGGCGATCCGCTCGCGCGCCTTGATGCGGCCGGCATCGCGGATGGCGCACATTTCCTTGTCGACACGGCCCACCGCCTTCTGCAGCGCGGCTTCGCCGCCTTCAGGGCAGCCGAGCAGGTAGCTCTGGCCCATGATCGTGACTTCCATTTGCTTCATGCGCCGGTCTTTCGAGGATCTGAGGGTTCGCCACCGTCGCCGCTCTCGAGGAGGTCCGCCGCCTCCAGCGGCAGCCGGTCCAGCAGGGCATCGACGCGCGCACGCGCCGCGGCCAGTCTGGAGCGCAGGCTGTCGCGCTCCAGCGTGAGTGCCTGGACCTGTTGTTCGAGCAGGCCGTTCGTGCGCTTGAGTTCTTCGTGACGCACCAGCAGGCGCTCGACGCGGTCGACTAGGTCGTTGATGCTGGACATGGTTTCCCTGACGGATGAACGCGCAGATTGTAGAGGGCGGGATTTGCTCAACGCGCCGCAGCCATCGGCGCGCTGTCACATTGCGCGACAACGGCGCAGCGCTCGCACAGCGGCCGCCGCGCCTGGCAGACGTAGCGGCCGTGGAGGATGAGCCAATGGTGCGCGTCGACGAGGAATTCGTCAGGCACCCGCTTGAGCAGTTGCTGTTCGACTTCCAGCACGTTCTTGCCGGGCGCCAGGCCGGTGCGGTTGCCGACGCGGAAGATGTGCGTGTCGACCGCCATCGTCGCTTCGCCGAAGGCGACGTTGAGCACCACGTTCGCCGTCTTGCGCCCGACCCCGGGCAGGGACTCCAGCGCTTCGCGGCTCTGCGGCACGGCACCGCCGTACTGTTCGACGAGGATGCGGCAGGTCGCGTACAGGTTCTTCGCCTTGGTCTTGTACAGACCGATCGTCTTGATGAACTCGGCGAGCCGCTCTTCACCGAGGTCCAGGATCTTCTGCGGGGTGTTGGCGACGACGAACAGCCGTCTCGTCGCCTTGTTGACGCCGACGTCGGTGGCCTGCGCGGACAGCAGCACCGCGGCGAGCAGTTCGAAGACGCTGGCGTATTCCAGCTCCGTTTGCGGCGACGGATTGGCGCGGCGGAGGATCTCGAAGAATTCGCGGACTTGCGTTTGATTCATGGCGAGCAGCAATGGCTGGCGATGGAAAGGGGAGGCGGCGTTGCGCTCAAGCGCCGCGCTTGGCGCGCGCCCGCGCGAGCGCGGCTTCGATGACGGCGCGCTTGCGGTCGATCTGCGCGGCGTCGGTGAGTCGCGTCTCCTCTTCGAGGTGATCGAGCTTGTGCTGCGCCTTGGCTTCGAGGCGCGCGTCGTGCTCGCGCAGGTCGCGCGCGACGCGGATCTCGTGCCAGCGGTAACGCTCGCGGGCACGTTCCGCCTGCGGTGCGCTCCATGCGGACCAGCCGCTGCGTCCGGGCGTGACGTCGGTCAGCGAGATGCAGTCGACCGGGCACACCGGAATGCAGAGTTCGCAGCCGGTGCAGTCGGCGTCGATGACGACGTGCATCTGCTTGTTGGTGCCGACGATCGCGTCGACCGGGCAGGCCTTGATGCACAGCGTGCAGCCGATGCACCAGCCTTCGTCGATGACCGCCAGGCGGCGAGGGCCTTCGATGCCGTTGTCGGGATTGAGCGGCAGCGGCTCGCGCGCGGTGAGGGCGGCCAACCGGGAGATCCCTTCAGCGCCGCCGGGCGGGCACTGGTTGATGGCGGCCTCGCCCCGCGCGATCGCGTGGGCATACGAGTGGCAGTCGGGATAGCCGCAGCGCGTGCATTGCGTCTGCGGCAGGGCCAGGTTCAGGCGTTCGACGAGATCGTCGAACGTGGCGGAGGTCGGTTCGGCGGAGGCGGAAGCGGCGGGGTTCACTCGGTCGGCTTGCGCGACCGGCGTGCCGCTGCCGGACGGGCGGCGGCACGCTTGGCCGCGGCGGGCTTGTGCAACGGGGCCGCATCGTACTTCGCAATGAAGTCGCGGATCACCGGATAGACCTTCTCGCGCCAGCGGCGGCCCGAGAAGATGCCGTAGTGGCCCGCACCGACCGCGTCGTAATGGGCCTGATCCTTGGCGCCGATGCCGCTGCACAGCTCATGCGCCGCCTTGGTCTGGCCGGCGCCCGAGATGTCGTCCAGCTCGCCCTCGACCGTCAGCAGCGCCGTCTGGGTGATGTCCTGCGGACGCACCAGATCGCCGCCCACTTCCCAGGTCCCGTTCACCAGCGCGAAGTCCTGGAACACCGTCTTGATCGTGTCCAGGTAGTACTCCGCCGGCATGTCCAGCACGGCGTTGTACTCGTCGTAGAAGCGCCGGTGGGCGTCGACGCTGTCGTCGTCGCCGCGGACCAGGTCCAGGAAGTAGTCGTAGTGCGAGCTCAGGTGGCGGTCCGGATTCATCGCCACGAAGCCGGTGTGCTGCAGGAAGCCCGGATAGACCTCGCGGCCCGCGCCCGGGAAATTGGTGGGAACGCGGTAGATCACGTTGTTCTCGAACCAGCTGTAGCTCTTGTTCATCGCCAGGTTGTTGACGGCCGTCGGGCTGCGGCGGGCGTCGATCGGACCGCCCATCATCGTCATCGAACGCGGCGTGGTCTCGCCCTTGGACGCCATCAGCGAGATCGCGGCCAGCACCGGCACGGTCGGCTGGCAGACCGAGATCACATGGCAGTCCTCGCCGACGTGGCGGATGAAGTCCTGGACGTAGTAGATGTAGTCGTCGAGGTGGAAGGCACCGGCCTCGAGCGGCACCATGCGGGCGTCGGTCCAGTCGGTGATGTAGACCTTGTGGTCCTTCAGCAGTTGCTTGACGGTGTCGCGCAGCAGCGTGCTGTGATGGCCGGACAGCGGCGCCACGACCAGCACCGTCGGCTGCGCCTTCATCTTGGCCAGCACGGCGGGGTCGTCGGTGTAGCGCTTGAAGCGCAGCAGGCGGCAGAACGGCTGCTCCAGCGACACGAGTTCCTGGACCGCGACGTCGACACCGTCGACCTCGACGCTGTTGATCTCGAACTCCGGCTTCTCGTATTCCTTGGCCAGGCGGTGCATCAGATCGAGGCCCGCGGACATCCGGTGCGACAGCGGGGTATGGGCGAAGGGCGACAGCGGATGGCTGTACAGCTTGGCCGTGGCGCTGGCGAATTCGGAGAACGGGCTCAGCAGCGCGCGTTGGGTTTCATAAAGCTGGTAGAGCATCTGGCGAACCTCTCGAGGGGGAGTGAGGCGAAGGCTGGCACCCGTTGTGCAATGCAGCAATTCTAGTGCCCGGCCTCTTGCAGTGTGTGTCGCCGGTGTTCCGTGCAGGGCGAGAGGAGGGCCTTCGAAGCGTCCCATTTCGCCATAAATGCGCAGGGCCGGCCCGCTTACGGCGGGTCCGGCCCTGTGTTCGAAAGCCGATCGTGCGATCAGCGCATCGAAGTGTGGTGTCGGCAGGAAGATCCGGGGGATCAGGCCTTCTTCACGGCGGCGATCGCGGCGGCGACCGGCTTCAGGTTCTTGCTGTTCAGCGCGGCGACACAGATCCGGCCCGAATCGACACCATAGACGCCGAACTCGGAGCGCAGGCGCTGCATCTGCTCGGCGGACAGGCCGCTGTAGCTGAACATGCCCTTCTGGCGGGTGACGTAGCTCAGGTCGTCGGTGATGCCGGCGGCCTTCAGTTCGGTCACGAGCGCCTCACGCATCTGCTTGATGCGCACGCGCATGCCGGCGAGTTCCTCTTCCCACTGGGCGCGCAGTGCCGGGGTCGACAGCACGGTGGCCACGACCTGCGCGCCGTGCGTCGGCGGGTTGGAGTAGTTGGTCCGGATGACGATCTTGAGCTGGCTCAGGACCTTGACCGTCTCCTCGGCGGAGGCGCAGACCACGCTCAGCGCGCCGACGCGCTCGCCGTAGAGCGAGAAGCTCTTGGAGAAGCTGGTCGACACGAAGAAGTCCAGGCCGGCGGCCAGGAACTGCTGGATCACGGCGCCGTCCTCGGCGATGCCTTCGCCGAAGCCCTGGTAGGCCATGTCGAGGAAGGCGACGAGGTGCTTGGCCTTGACGGTCTCGACCACCTGCGCCCACTGCGCGGGCGTCAGGTCGTAGCCGGTGGGGTTGTGGCAGCAGGCGTGCAGGACGACGACCGTGCCGGCCGGCGCGGCGTTGAGCGCCGACAGCATGCCGTCGAAGTTGATCCCGCGATTGGCGGCGTCGTAGTAGGGGTAGGTCTCGACCGGGAAGCCGGCGTTGGTGAACAGCGCGCGGTGGTTTTCCCAGGACGGGTCCGAGATCAGCACCGTGGCGCCCGGGTTCAGGCGCTTGAGGAAGTCTGCGCCGATCTTCAGGCCGCCGGTGCCGCCGATGGCCTGCACGGTGGCCACGCGCTTGCTCTTGAGCACCTCGCTGTCGGCGCCGAAGACCAGGCCCTGGACCGCCAAGTCATAGGCGGCGATGCCGTCGATGGGCAGGTAACCGCGCGGCTTGGGGGCGGCCTGCATCTGCGCTTCCGCCGCGGCCACGCAGGCCAGCAGCGGCAGCTTGCCGTTGTCGTCGTAGTAGACGCCGACGCCCAGGTTGACCTTGCCGGGATTCGGGTCGGCGTTGAATTGCTCGTTCAGACCCAGGATGGGGTCGCGAGGGGCCATGGCGACGGCGGCGAACAAGGACATGGAGGCTTTCCTGACAAACGGTGGAGAGGACTGCGCTACGCTGTCGCGTCCTGACGCCCGAGGCGCCTCCTGAGCGCCCAGCGAAGCCCGCCGATTGTAGGCAGGGAACATGCGTTGCCCCTGGGAAACCCTGATGAGCCGTTCTACCGTCGCCAAGCCTGAAACCTCCGTCGCCAAGGGGAGAAACCTGCCCCGCCAGAGGCGGACGACGCCGGCGCGGGCGAGCCGCCGAAGGGCGAATTCGTCTCTTTCGAAGGCTCTCCCTTCCAGCTCTTCCAGCCGTACCCGCCCGCGGGCGACCAGCCGACGGCCATCCAGGCGCTGGTGGACGGCGTCAACGACGGCGAAAGCTTCCAGACGCTGCTGGGCGTGACGGGCTCGGGCAAGACCTTCACGATGGCCAACACGATCGCGCGTCTCGGACGCCCGGCGATCGTCTTCGCGCCCAACAAGACCCTGGCGGCGCAGCTGTACAGCGAGTTCCGAGAGTTCTTCCCCAAGAACGCCGTCGAGTACTTCGTCAGCTACTACGACTACTACCAGCCCGAGGCCTACGTCCCTCAGCGTGACCTGTTCATCGAGAAGGACAGCGCGATCAACGAGCAGATCGAGCAGTTGAGACTGTCCTGCACGAAGAGCCTGCTGGAGCGGCGCGACGTGGTGATCGTGGCGTCGGTGTCGGCGATCTACGGCATCGGCAACCCGAGCGACTACCACCAGATGGTGATGACGCTGCGGGTGGGCGACAAGGTCGGCCAGCGCGACGTGATCCAGCAGCTGGCGCGCATGCAGTACACGCGCAACGAGATGGAATTCACCCGCGGCCACTTCCGCGTGCGCGGCGACACGATCGACGTGTTCCCGGCGGAGCACTCGGAGCTGGCGCTGCGGATCGAGCTCTTCGACGACGAGGTCGAGGGGCTGGTGCTCTTCGATCCGCTGACCGGCCAGATCCGGCAGAAGATCCCGCGTTTCACCGTCTATCCGTCGAGCCACTACGTGACCCCGCGCGACCGCGTGGTCGCCGCGATCGAGACGATCAAGGAGGAGTTGCGCGAGCGCGTCGCCTTCTTCATCAAGGAGGGCAAGCTCGTCGAGGCGCAGCGGCTGGAGCAGCGCACGCGCTTCGACCTGGAAATGCTCCAGGAGGTCGGCCACTGCAAGGGCATCGAGAACTACACGCGCCACCTGTCGCAGGCCGCGCCGGGTGATCCACCGCCGACGCTGGTGGATTACCTGCCGCCGGACGCGCTGATGTTCCTGGACGAAAGCCATGTGCTGATCGGCCAGTTCGGCGGCATGTACAACGGCGACCGGGCGCGCAAGAGCACACTGGTCGAGTACGGCTTCAGACTGCCGTCGGCCATGGACAACCGGCCGCTGAAGTTCGAGGAGTACGAGCGCAAGATGCGCCAGGCCATCTTCGTCAGCGCGACGCCGGGCGAGTACGAGAAGCGTCAGGCCGGCAACGTGGTCGAGCAACTGGTGAGACCGACGGGCCTGGTGGATCCGATCGTCGAGGTGAGACCGGCCGTGCATCAGGTCGACGACGTGCTGCAGGAGATCCGCGATCGCGTCGAGATCCACGAGCGCGTGCTGATCACGACGTTGACCAAGCGCATGGCCGAACAGCTGACCGAGTACCTCAGCGACAACGGCGTGAAGGTGCGCTACCTGCACTCGGACATCGACACGGTCGAGCGGGTGGAGATCCTGCGCGACCTGCGGCTCGGGACCTTCGACGTGCTGGTGGGCATCAACCTGCTGCGCGAGGGCCTGGACATCCCCGAGGTGTCGCTGGTGGCGATCCTGGACGCGGACAAGGAAGGTTTCCTGCGCGCGGAACGCAGCCTGATCCAGACCATCGGGCGGGCCGCGCGGAACGTGAACGGCAAGGCGATCCTCTATGCGGACCGCATGACCGAATCGATGAAGAAGGCCATCGGCGAAACCGAACGCCGGCGCGCCAAGCAGGTCGAGTTCAACGCCGCCAACGGCATCACGCCACGCGGCGTGGTCAAGCGCATCCGCGACCTGATCGACGGCGTCTACAGCGACAAGCCGGGACGCGACGACGCGAAGGTCATCCACGACGCGGCCGAGGTCGAGGCGTTGAGCGAGAAGGACCTGAGCAAGCGCATCACCCAGCTGGAGAAGCAGATGCTGGAACACGCGCGCAACCTGGAGTTCGAGAAGGCCGCGCGGCTGCGCGACCAGCTGTCCCAGCTCAAGGAACAGGCGTTCGGCGCGGCCGTGCACGACAACGTCGTGCCGATCACGGCCGGCAAGGGGAAGTAAGGCGCTTCCGGCCGAAGTCCCTCGACTTCGATCGGCCAGGCGCGGGCTCTCCACGGGGCATGGGGCGCCCCTCCAGGGACCCCAGGCCCCATTCCGGCCCCACGGAGGCCCGTTGACTACGGGTTCGCCGTCGTGGCGTCGGTGTCGATCACACGGAAGAAGTGCGTGCCGTCGCGGTCGAGCTGCGCCAACAGCCCGAACTCCCAGTCGAGGTAGGCCTGCATCGCGTCGCGCGCGTGGTTCGTCCCCTCGTAAGGACGGCGATAGCGGTCGTCGCGCGGGAAGGCCAGGCGCGGATTGGCGGATTCGATCGGCAGACCCGCGTCGTACCACGCTGTCGTGCCGCCCTCGAGCACGAGCAACTCCCGACCCTCTGACGCGAGTTCCGCCGCGAGATCCGCCGCCACGAAGCGCGGCAGCACGCCCAGGTTGCCGGTGAGCACGACGCGACGCGCGTGCGGGATCACGTTCCGGAGCGCGTCCGCGAGCCGGGCCCGCGGACTCCACCAGGCGCCCGGAATGTGGCGGACGATGTAGGTGATGCTGGGCGCCACGTCGACGACGACGGTGTCGGGCTGTTCCCGATCCGCCTCTTCGGCGCGCCAGCGGGCAAGCTCCGCGGGCGTGATCGTTGCGACCGTCGGCGAGAGCGGCTGCGGCGGCAGGTCGGGACCGGTCTCGGTATGAGCGGCGGCGTCGGGCGGCAGCACGGCGACCTCCCAGCCCATCTGAGCGAGCCACGCCGCCGCCATCGGCGCCCGGACGCCGTCGTCGTCCGCCAGCACGACGCGCGCGCCGCGCACGGGCACATGATGGTCGGTCTCCTGCACGAGTTGTCCGCCCGGCGCGTTGCGGAAGCCGGGGCGGTGGCCCCGACCGTATTCGGCGGCGCTGCGGACGTCGAAGCGATAGGTCGTGCGCCGTGCATCGGCCAGCCACTCGGCGAGGACCGAGGCGTCGATGCGCTGAACATGTGCTCGGCGGGCGAGGGCTGCCGCGCCGTCTCTTGCAGCGGTCAGATCGCCGACCGGCACGTCCTCATGGGAGCGGCCCTGACCCTGCGCCAGCGTGAGGCCGGCGAGCGTCCATCCGATCGTGCCGTTGCGCAGCGCCGCGACGGGGTTCGGCACGCCGGCGTCGATCAGCGACTGCGCGCCGATCAGGCTGCGGGTGCGGCCGGCGCAGTGCACGACGATCGTCGTCGCCGGATCCGGCGCGAGGTCTCGTGCGCGACGCACCAGCTCGCCGCCCGGCGTGCTGATCGAGCCGGGCAGGCTCATGGTGCGGTACTCATCGAAGCGTCGGGCGTCGAGCAGCACGATGTCGTCGCGACGCGCCAGACGCTCCTGGACCTCTTCCGCCGGCAACGACGGCGTATGCCGACGCGCCTCGACCAGTTCGCCGAAAGCCTTGCTCGGGACGTTGACGTCGCGGAAGAGCTCCAGGCCGTCGTCGTGCCACGCGCTCAGGCCGCCGGCCAGCAGTGCGACATCGGTGTAGCCGAGCGATTGCAGTTTGCGCGCCGACGGCGCCGCGACGCCTTCGCCGTCGTCATAGACGACGATGGGCACGTCGCGGCGGGGCAGTCGGCCCCAGGCGTCGAGTTCCAGGCGCGAGGCTGCGAGATTGGCGGCCCACAGCGGATGGGCCTCGGCGTAGGCGGCTTCCTCGCGCACATCGAGCAGTGCGATCTCCACGCGCGCCAGCAGCGCGGCGCGGACATCGGCGGGCGTGCGGGTCGGCAGCGGCGCGGGGTGCTTCGGGGTCGGCGGACGGGGCAGCCCTTGGACGGCCCCCGCATCGGAATTCAAGACGGACATGGCATGGCTCCTGGCGATCGGACCGGGACGGTGCGGGTCGGGCATCGGTTCGGGTGGCGGGGCGCGGTTCAAGCCGGGCGCCAGACAGGCGATTCCTGGACGGCGACGCGTCGCGGCAGGATCTGCGCGCCGGTGAAGGCGTCGGCGATGCGCTGCTGCTCGGACAGCGATTCCGTGTCGACGGGGCGGACCGCATACGTGCGACGCTCGTTGGCGGCGGCGACGATGGACGGGTCGAGACCGAGCACCGGCGCATGCCAGTCGGCCGCGGCGGCGGGGTTCTTCTTCACCCACTCGCCGGCGCGCTGGAGTTCGTCGTAGACGCGCTGGAGCACCTCGGGATTCTGCTGCGCGAACGAGGTGGCCGCGAGATAGAAGCGCCGGTAGGCCGCGATGCGCGTGCCGTCGACCAGGATGCGGGCGCCGGACTGGCGCTGCACGGCGGCCAGGAACGGATCCCAGACGACCCAGGCGGCGATGGCGCCGTTCTCGAAGGCCGAGCGGCCGTCGGCGGGATTGAGGTAGGCGGGCTCGATGTCCTTGATGGACAGGCCGGCCTGGTTCAGCGCTTCCAGCAGCAGGTAATGCGCGCCGGCGCCCTTGGCGAAGCCGATCTTCTTGCCTTTCAGCTGGGCGACGCTGGTGATCGGCGAGTCCTTGCGGACCACGATGGCCTGCGCGGTGGGCGAGGGCGTCTCGATCGCGTAATAGGTCAGCTTGGCGCCGGCGGCCAGCGCGAAGGGCGGGACGGCGTCGGCCACGTCCGCGCTCAGGTCGAGCGCGCCGATGTTGAGCGCCTCCAGCAGCGGCAGCCCGGAGGTGAACTCATGCCAGCTGACGGTGACCTGCTGCGGCGCGAGCGCCTTCTCCAGGATGCCGCGCGATTTCAGGAACAGCGTCAGCGTGCTGGACTTCTGGTAGCCGATGCGCAGGGTCTTGGCGTCGGCGGCGAGCGCCGGGAGCGTGGGCAGTGCGCTGGCGCCCGCGAGGGCGGCGGCCTGAGCCAGCCATTGGCGGCGGGAGGACGAAACGGCGGAGGAGGACATGGCGGGGGAGCTCGCAATCACGAGGAAACGGGAGATCACCGCAGCCTAGGGATCCTCGTCATGACCTGGAACGAAGCAAAGCGAGGATCGATAAACGCCACCGGCGTCAGGCAATTGCGGCAGGTGCGGCAGGTGCGGTCTGCGCCTTCAGCCACGCCACGACGGCCTCCGCGCTGTCGGACGGCCGGCGTTCCTTGCTGACGGCCACGTGGTAGGTGTGCCCGGTGATCACCGGGCCGAAAGGCTGGACGAGGTGCCCGGCCGCCAGTTCGTCGGCAATCAGCGCCTGACTGACCAAGGCCACGCCGTGGCCGGCAACCGCCGCCTGGATGGCATGCCCTTCGTCAGAGAAGCGCAACTGGCCGGCCGTGGACAGCCCCTCGATGCCGGCCGCGGCAAGCCAGCGCTCCCACGTCGGGTTTTCCGGCTGCGCGCGCTTCCAGTCGAAATGGATCAGCGGCACCCGCGCCAGGTCGGCGATGGATTGCACCGCCAATCGAGGATTCGTCACCGGCGCAAAGTGATCCGTGAACAGCGGCTCGACCGTGAGCCCGGGGTAGGGTCCTCGTCCATAACGGATGGCGATGTCCACCGCCGTGGAGCGCAGGTCGACCACGTCATCCGAGGCCTGCAATTGCAGGTCGATGCCCGGCTGCAGGCGGCGGAAGTCCGCCATTCGCGGCACCAGCCATTTCACCGTGAAGGCGTTCGTCGCCGAGATCGCCACCTGCGGTCGGCGCCGAGGCTGCGACAAGCGCTCAAGCGCCGACTGGAACGCGTCGAGTCCATCCCGCAGCACGGGATAGAGCTGCGCACCGGCCTCGGTGAGCGTCACCCGCCGCACCTGGCGCTCGAACAGCGCGACGCCGCTGAGGGCTTCCAGGCCACGGATCTGGTGACTGATCGCCGTCGGCGTGACGGCGAGTTCTTCGGCGGCGGCCTTGAAGCTGCCCAGTCGTGCAGCGGCCTCGAAGGCGCGCAGCGCTGAAAGCGGAAGCGACCGTCGGTCCATGCGTACGCCCTATGGATGAGATTGGTTCATCTTACGCCTGACAATTGAACCTTTGTCGCGCCTCGTTGCCCTCCCTATCGTTCTCCCACGGACGGCACATCGTCATCCGAAACGAATGAGAGGAATGCAACCATGATGGAACGCGTCATCACGAACCCCGATCCCTATGAACCCTTCCTGCTGTCGCAGGGCATCAAGGTGGGCGGTCTTCTGTTCATCTCCGGCCAGGCGGGGGCGGGCGAAGACGGCAAGATCGTCCGGGGCGGCTTCCTCGCGCAGGGCGAGCAGGCCTTCGCGAACCTGCGCCGGGCGCTCGAAGCCGGCGGCTCGAGCTTGAAGCACGTCATCAAGGTCACCATCTTCGTGACCGACATGGGGCACTTCGAAGATGTCGTGACCCTGCGCCGCAAGTTCTTCTCGGCGCCGTATCCGGCCGACACGATCGCGGAGATCAAGGCGCTCTACACGCCGGACGCAATGATCGAGATCGAAGCGATCGCTGCGGTGGCAGGCGCTCCCGCCGTCGCCGACGCTCAGGAGCGCTGAGATGGCCGTATCGAGCCTGTTCTCTCCGACTGCACTGGGGCCGCTCCAGATCGCCAACCGGATGGCCGTTGCGCCGATGACGCGTGTCAGCGCGCTGGCGGACGGCCGGGCGACACCCCGGATGGCCGAGTACTACGCCGAATTCGCCGCGGGCGGCTTCGGTCTCGTGATCACGGAAGGGATCTATACCGATCGGGCGTTCGCGCAGGGGTATTTCCATCAGCCTGGATTGGCGGATGAGGCGCATCGCGACGCTTGGCGGCCGATCGTCGACCGCGTCCATGCGGCGGGCGGAAAGATCGTCGCCCAGTTGATGCATGCGGGAGCGATCTCGCAAGGGAACCCGCATCGGGCGCCAGCGAAGGGGCCGTCGGCGATCCAGCCGGCGGCCGCGCAGATGTCCTTCTATCGCGGAGAAGGGCCGTATCGGATGCCGGAGTCGATGTCGGCTGAAGAGGTCGCAGAGGCGCTCGACGGTTTCGCGAGCGCCGCAGCGCGGGCTCGAGAAGCGGGCTTCGATGGCGTGGAGATCCACGGCGCGAATGGCTACCTGCTCGACCAGTTCCTCACCGAACACACGAATCAGCGGTCGGACGGCTACGGCGGCGATCTGAGGAGACGCTTGAGGCTGGGCGTCGACACGATCCAGGCGGTCCGCCGCGCGGTAGGGGGGACTTCGCCGTGGGCTATCGGGTGTCGCAAGGCAAGGTCAACGATTTCGCGCACAAGTGGCGCGGCGGCGAGGCGGACGCGGCGACCGTGTTCCGCACGCTGTCGGCGACGCCGATCGATTACCTCCACACGACGGAGTTCGAAGCCTGGCAGCCTGCCTTCGGCGAGGGACCGAGCCTGGCGTCGCTGGCGCGGCGCCACGGCTCGGTGCCGGTGATCGCGAACGGCTCGCTGCATGACGCAGACCGGGCGGTCGACATGCTCGATCGCGGGGAGGCGACCGTGATCGCGCTGGGTCGCGGTGCGCTGACGCATGCGGACTGGCCGCGTCGCGTCCGTGAGGGCCTCCCGGTGGAGGCGTTCAATCGCGCGCTGCTGTCGCCGATCGCGGATCTGGCGAACGCGGATCGGCTGCGTCCTGGGCGCTGACGGCCTTGTCCTCCAAGGCCCACGCCAGCAGCGCAGCGGTTTTCTCGTCGCCGAGGTCGATCAACTGCAAGCGGGCGACGCGGATGGTTTCGATTTGCGTGAGGCTCATGGCAGCTTTCCAAAGGTTGGGAACGGTGGAAGGGCAAATCCCGGGCCAAGCCACAATACCCCTCATGGCTGCCGAGCTCTCCATCCTCTTTGTTTGCACTGGAAACATCTGTCGCTCGCCGACCGCGGAAGGTGTGCTCCGCCATCAACTGACGGCCTTGGGTCTGGCGGACCGCGTGCATGTCGACTCCGCCGGCGTCCAAGGCTGGCATGCCGGCGAGGCGCCTGACGAACGCTCCCAAGACCACGCCCTAAGAGGGGCTATGAGCTTGGCGATCAACGGGCGCGCGCGCTTCGCACCGATGATTTCGAGCGCTTCGATCTGCTGATCGCCATGGACTGCGGCCATCTGCGCGAACTCCGCCGCCGCTGCCCTGCTGCGCTGCAGCACCGGATTTCCCTGCTTCCGGGGGAGATCGAGGTACCAGATCCTTATTACGGCGGTGCCGACGGCTTCGAGCAGGTGCTCGATCTGCTGGAGTCCGGATGCGGTCATCTGGCCCGGATCGCGGCCAGCCGCCTGGCCTGAACAGACCCCCTCGACCCCTGTCCGGGGTAACCCGAGCAAGCTTCTTCTTAATTGAGTAAAATGGTCGGACTTAGCCGGGGTTAACCCTGCTCCGTGAGTCGACCCGGCGTCAGCCGAGCCGCCGCCTCCATGTCCTGTAGCCCGACAAGGGCGCCAAGGAGAAGTTCGATGCGTCTCACCACCAAAGGTCGTTTTGCCGTCACCGCGATGATCGATCTGGCCCTGCGCGAAAACGGCGGGCCCGTCGCGCTGGCGGCGATCAGCCAGCGCCAGCAGATCTCGTTGTCCTACCTCGAACAGCTGTTCGGCAAGCTCCGCCGCCACCAACTGGTCGAATCCACCCGCGGTCCCGGCGGCGGCTATTCGCTGGGCCGGCGCTCCGATGAGATCACCGTCGCCGACATCATCGTCGCCGTCGACGAACCCATCGACGCCACCGGCTGCGGCGGCAAGGAAAACTGCATGGGCGACGACACCGGCCGCTGCATCACGCACGACCTGTGGACGGCGCTCAACAACAAGATGATCGAGTACCTCGACTCGGTCACGCTGCGTAAGCTCGTCGACGACCAGCTCGCCAAGGGCGTCACCGTCGAGGAAGCGCCGATCAAGCGCGCCATCTCGAGCACCCCCGTCGTCAAGCCCATCCGCATCACCGCGCCGAACTCCGTGTTCGCGCTCGGCAATGCGATGAGCAAGTGATTCCGGCCCTCCGGTCCACGTCAACCATTCAGTAGTCGACAAGAAGAACGTTCCCATGGACATGACCCCGCACTTCCCCATCTACATGGACTACGGCGCCACCACGCCGGTGGACCCGCGCGTCGTCGACGCGATGATTCCGTGGTTGCGCGAGCACTTCGGCAATCCGGCGTCGCGCAGTCACGCGTGGGGCTGGGAAGCGGAAGAAGCCGTGGAGAAGGCGCGCGTGGAAGTCGCCAAGCTGATCGGCGCGGATCCGCGCGAGATCGTCTGGACCTCCGGCGCGACCGAGTCGAACAACCTCGCCATCAAGGGCGCGGCCAACTTCTACCAGTCGCGCGGCAAGCATCTGATCACGATCAAGACCGAGCACAAGGCCGTGCTCGACACGACGCGTGAACTGGAGCGCCAGGGCTTCGAAGTCACCTACCTCGACGTCAAGGAAGACGGCCTGATCGACCTGGACGTGCTGAAGGCGGCCATCCGCCCCGACACGATCCTGATCTCGGTGATGTTCGTGAACAACGAGATCGGCGTGATCCAGGACATCCCGACCATCGGCGCCCTGTGCCGCGAGAAGGGCATCGTCTTCCACGTCGACGCTGCGCAGGCCACCGGCAAGGTCGAGATCGACCTGACCACGCTGCCCGTCGACCTGATGAGCCTGGCTTCGCACAAGTCCTACGGCCCCAAGGGCATCGGCGCCCTGTACGTGCGTCGCAAGCCGCGCGTGCGCCTGGAAGCGCAGATGCACGGCGGCGGTCACGAGCGCGGCCTGCGTTCGGGCACGCTGCCGACGCACCAGATCGTCGGCATGGGCGAAGCCTTCCGCATCGCCCGCGAGGAGATGGCCACCGAGCTGCCCCGCATCAAGGCGCTGCAGCAGCGTCTGCTGGACGGCCTGAAGGACATCGAGCAGGTGTTCCTGAACGGCGACCTGACCCGCCGCGTGCCCCACAACGTCAACGCCTCGTTCAACTACGTCGAGGGCGAGTCGCTGATCATGGGCATCAAGGGCATCGCCGTGTCGTCGGGCTCGGCCTGCACGTCCGCGAGCCTGGAACCGAGCTACGTGCTGCGCGCCCTGGGTCGCAGCGACGAGCTGGCGCATTCCTCGCTGCGCATGACGATCGGCCGCTTCACGACCGAAGAGGAGATCGACTACGCCGTCTCGCTGCTGAAGGACCGGGTCGCCAAGCTGCGCGAACTGTCCCCGCTGTGGGACATGTACAAGGAAGGCGTCGACATCAGCACCATCCAGTGGGCGGCGCATTGAGCGTCCGCTGACGGCGAAACGAACGACGCAGTTCATCAAGACAAAGTTGTTGGAGAACACGACATGGCATACAGCGACAAGGTCATCGACCACTACGAGAATCCCCGCAACGTGGGCGGCTTCGACAAGGGCGACGAGTCCGTCGGCACCGGCATGGTCGGCGCGCCGGCCTGCGGCGACGTGATGAAGCTCCAGATCAAGGTCAATCCCGCGACCGGCCTGATCGAGGACGCCAAGTTCAAGACCTACGGCTGCGGCTCGGCGATCGCGTCGAGCTCGCTGGTCACCGAGTGGGTCAAGGGCAAGACGCTGGACCAGGCGCTGTCCATCAAGAACAACCAGATCGCGGAAGAGCTGGCCCTGCCGCCGGTGAAGATCCACTGCTCGATCCTGGCGGAAGACGCGATCAAGGCCGCGGTGGACGACTACCGCGCCAAGCACGGTCAGAACGCCGACGCAGGCGCGACCGCGACGGCCTGAGGTCCATGATGTCCGTCACCCTGACCGAAGCCGCGGCGCGGCACGTCACGCGCTACATCGCCAAGCGCGGTCGTGGCGTGGGCGTGCGCCTGGGCGTGAAGACCACCGGCTGCTCGGGCCTGGCCTACAAGCTGGAGTACGCCGACGAGGTGGCCCCCGAGGACGTGATCTTCGAAGGCCATGGCGTGAAGGTGCTGATCGACCCGAAGAGCCTGCCGTACCTGGACGGCACCGAGCTGGACTTCGTCCGCGAAGGCCTGAACGAGGGCTTCAAGTTCCGCAACCCGCGTGAGAAGGACCGCTGCGGCTGCGGCGAATCCTTCCGCGTCTGAGTTCGCAAGCGAGAGAAGGCGCGGCCACGGTGCCGCGCTTTTTTGTTCGTGCGATTGATTCGGCTTCGCGCCGAGCGTGAGTTCATGAAACTCGACGACGACGACTTCATCCTCTTCGGACTGCCGCAGCGCTTCGCGCAGGACGGCGCCGAGATCGCCGAGCGCTGGAAGGCGCTCGCGGCGAAGGTGCATCCGGACCGCTTCGCCGCCGACGGCGCGGCGTCGCAGCGCCTGGCGATGCAATGGGCGCTGCGCGTCAACGAGGCGCATCAGCGCCTGCGCGATCCGCTCAAGCGCGCGTCCTACCTCTGCGAGTTGCGCGGCGCGCCTATCCAGGCCAACGAGAACACCCGGATGCCCGCGGCGTTCCTGATGGAGCAGATGGAGTGGCGTGAATCGCTCGACGAGGCGAAGACGCCCGACGCGATCCTCGCCATCGACAAGCAGGTCGCGGACCGAGAGCGCGCGCTGCTGGCCCAGGCCGGTCATCAGCTCGACGACGAGGACAACGCTGCTGGCGCCGCCGAATCGGTGCGCGCGCTGATGTTCCTGACGCGTTTCCGCTCGGACATCGATCATCGGCTCGACACGCTCGAGCATTCCTGAGGCCGGAACGACCACGAGCGCCCAGGATCGCCTCATCGACATCCGAAGAACAAGACAACACACCATGGCCCTGCTGCAAATCTCCGAACCTGGCGCGTCGCCCGATCCCCATCAGCGCCGCATCGCTGTGGGCATCGATCTCGGCACGACGCATTCGCTGGTGGCGTCGGTGCGCCACGGCGTCGCCGAGTGCCTGCCGGACGACCAGGGTCGCGTGATCCTGCCGTCGGCCGTTCGCGTGATGCCGGAAGGCCGCCGCCAGTTCGGCTACGACGCGCTCGCCGCGCAGGCCGAGGATCCGGAGAACACCATCGTCTCGGTGAAGCGCTTCATGGGCCGCCGCCTCGACGACATCGCCAACCGCGACAAGCTCCCGTACCGCTTCGAGGACACGCCGGGCATGCTGAGCGTGCTCACGCGTGAAGGCCTCAAATCGCCGGTCGAGATCAGCGCGGAGATCCTCGCCACGCTGCGCCAGCGCGCCGAGGACACCTTCAACGACGACCTGTTCGGCGCCGTCATCACGGTACCCGCTTACTTCGACGACGCGCAGCGCCAGGCGACCAAGGACGCGGCGCAGCTCGCGGGCCTGAACGTGCTGCGCCTGATCAATGAGCCCACCGCCGCCGCGATCGCCTACGGGCTCGACACCGGCAACGAAGGTCTCTACGCCGTCTACGACCTGGGCGGTGGCACCTTCGACATCTCGCTGCTGCGCCTGACGAAAGGCGTCTTCGAAGTCGTCGCCACCGGCGGCGATGCGCAGCTCGGCGGCGACGACTTCGATCGCCTGCTGGCCGACTGGGCACTGGCGCAGGCGGGTCTGAACGTGAGCAGCGCGGCGGACAAGCGTCGTGTGCTGGTCGCTGCGCGCAAAGCCAAGGAAGCGTTGACCGATCAGGAGTGTGTGACGCTGAGCGCCGCGCTCGACGCCGGCGCGCTGAACGTCGAGGTCTCGCGCGGCCAGTTCGACGAACTGGCCCAGCCACTGGTCAACAAGACGCTGCTGGCTGTGCGCCGCGTGCTGCGCGATGCAAAGGTCGCCGCGGATGAGGTGCAGGGCACGGTGATGGTCGGCGGCTCCACGCGCATGCCGATCGTGCGCCGCGTCGTCGGCGAGCTGTTCGGCCGCGAAGTCCTGACCGATCTGAATCCCGATGAAGTCGTCGCGCTGGGCGCCTCCGTGCAGGCCAATCAACTGGCCGGCAACAGCTCGGACGGCGAGATCCTGCTGCTGGACGTTATCCCGCTGTCGCTGGGTCTGGAGACCATGGGCGGCCTGGTCGAGCGCATCATCGAGCGCAACGCCACCATCCCCGTGGCGAAGGCGCAGGACTTCACCACCTTCAAGGATGGCCAGACCGCGCTGGCGGTGCACGTGCTGCAGGGCGAGCGCGAGCTGGTGAGCGAATGCCGCTCGCTGGCGCGCTTCGAGCTGCGCGGCATCCCGCCGATGGTGGCGGGTGCCGCCCGCATCCGCGTGACCTTCCAGGTCGACGCCGACGGCCTGCTGAGCGTCTCCGCGCGCGAGCTGGGCTCGGGCGTCGAAGCGGCGGTGCAGGTCAAGCCAAGCTACGGCCTGTCCGACGACCAGATCGCGACGATGCTGCGCGAGGGCTTCGCCAGCGCCGAGGGTGACATGGTCGCCCGCAAGCTGCGCGAAGCGCGCGTCGACGCCGAGCGGATGATCCTCGCGACCCAGTCCGCGCTGCGCGCCGACGGCGACCTGCTCGGCGACGCCGAGCGCGCCGAGATCGCCGCGCTGCAGACGGACCTGCTCGCGAAGGCGCAGGCCGACGACGCGGTCGCGGATGCCGACGCGATCACCGCCGCGGTCGAGGCGCTGGCCAAGGGCACCGAAGCCTTCGCCGCCGCGCGCATGAACCGCGGCATCCAGCAGGCCCTCACCGGCCTCAGCATCGACCAGGTCTGACCGCAAGCCGACGCCCAGCCGACAGAGCGCCGCCCGCCAGCCTCAAGGACACCTCCCCATGCCCGTCATCAAGATCCTTCCCCATCCCGAATACGCGCCGGAAGGCAAGTCGATCGAAGCCCCCTCCGGCACGACGATCTGCGAGGCGATGCTCGACAACCACATCGACATCGAGCACGCCTGCGACCAGGTCTGCGCCTGCACGACCTGCCATGTGATCGTGCGCGAGGGCTTCGCCTCGCTGTCCGAGATGGAAGAGAACGAGGAAGACATGCTGGACCGCGCCTGGGGCCTGGAGCCCAACTCGCGCCTGTCCTGCCAGGCCATCCTGTCCAACAAGGATGTGACGGTCGAGATCCCCAAGTACTCGATCAACCACGCCAAAGAAAACCATTGAGCCTTCGCCCTGCGAAGCGGAACGACTGATCCCATGCGCGTCCTCGGCATCGAATCCTCCTGCGACGAAACCGGCGTGGCGCTGGTCGACGCGTCCGGCGACGGCGTGCCGACGCTGCTCGCGCATGCGCTGCACAGCCAGATCACGATGCACCAGGCCTACGGCGGCGTGGTGCCCGAGCTGGCCTCGCGCGACCACATCCGCCGCGTGCTGCCGCTGACCCGCGAAGTGCTCGCGGGCGCCGGGCTGTCGCTGGCGGATGTCGACGTCGTCGCCTACACGCAGGGGCCGGGTCTTGCCGGCGCGCTGCTGGTGGGCGCGGGCGTCGCCGCGTCGCTTGGCGCCGCGCTGGATCGGCCGGTGATGGGCATCCATCACCTCGAGGGACATCTCCTGTCGCCGTTCCTCTCGGCGGATCCGCCGGAGTTCCCCTTCGTCGCGCTGCTGGTGTCCGGTGGGCACACGCAGCTGATGCGTGTCGACGACGTCGGCAGCTACGAGTTGCTCGGCGAGACCATCGACGACGCCGCCGGCGAAGCCTTCGACAAGTCGGCCAAGCTGCTCGGCCTGCCGTATCCCGGCGGCCCGCATCTGTCGAAGCTGGCGGAGCAGGGGAATCCGGAGGCCTTCGCGTTGCCGCGCCCGCTCATGCACAGCGGCAAGCCGGACTTCAGCTTCGCCGGTCTGAAGACGGCGGTGCTGACGCAGGTCCGCAAGCTCGAAGCACAACCCGGTGGCATCACCGAGGCGCAGCGCGCCGATCTCGCCGCATCGACGCAGGCAGCGATCGTCGAGGTGCTGGTCAAGAAGGCGCTGCTGGCGCTCAAGGAGACCGGCCTGAAGCGTCTGGTCGTGGCGGGCGGCGTCGGCGCCAACAAGCGTCTGCGCGAGCAGCTGGATGCGGCCTGCGAGAAGCGCCGCGTGCGCGTCCACTATCCCGAGCTGCATCTGTGCACGGACAACGGCGCGATGATCGCGCTCGCGGCCGGCCTGCGCCTGCAGCGCGACATGGCCAACCTGACGCGCGGCGGCGGCTTCGAGGTCAAGCCGCGCTGGGATCTGTCGCAACTCGCCAGCCCGGCCCAGCTGTGAAACGTTGGGCGAGGAGGGCGGCGATCGCATTGGCCGCCGCGGCGCTTGCGCTGGCCGGTCTGGCCGGCGCGATGGCAGCCGCTCCTGCCGATCCGATCCGACTCGGCTTGATCGAGGGCCTCTCCGGCCCGCTCGGGAACGGTGGCGAGGCCGTGTTCCGCAACCTCATCTGGGCGACCGAGCGTGTCAACGCACGCGGCGGCGTGAAGCTGCCGGGCGGCGCGCGCCGGCTGGAGATCGTCCGTTTCGACAGCAAGGGTTCGGTGGAGGAGTCGCTGTCGATACTGCGTTCGGCGACGGACCAGCGCATTCCGGTGGTCCTCCAGGGCAACAGCTCCGCCGTGGCGAGCGCACTGATCGGCGCGCTCGAGCGCCACAACGCCCGCGAGCCCGACCGTCGCGCGCTGTTCCTCAACTACGCGGCCGTCGATCCGGCGCTGACCGGCGCGCAGTGCAGCTTCTGGCACTTCCGTTTCGATGCCCACACCGACATGCGCCTGGCGGCGCTGGTCGAGGTGATCGCCCAGGACAAGAGCCTCAAGCGCCTCTACCTGATCGGCCAGGACTACAGCTTTGGCCAGCACCTGCGCGAGCAGGCGAGGGCGATGCTGGCCGAGCGCCGCCCCGATCTGCAGATCGTCGGCGACGAACTCCACCCGCTCGGCCGCGTGAAGGACTTTCTCCCCTACGCGACCAAGATCCGCAGCAGCGGCGCCCAGGCGGTGCTCACCGGCAACTGGGGCAACGACCTGACGCTGCTGATCAAGGCGGCCAAGGACATCGGGCTCGACGCGCGCTTCTACACCTTCTACGGCAATGCGCTGGGTGTGCCCGGCGTGCTGGGCGAGGCGGGCGTCGACCGCGTGCTGGCGGTGGCCGAGTGGCACCCGAACGTCGGCACCGCGGACTCGGAGCGCTTCTATGCGGCGTTCCGCCAGCGTTTCCCGAAGCCGGAGCACGACTATCTCCATGCGCGGATGCAACTGATGATCGAGATGCTGGTCGCCGCGATGGAGAAGGCCGGCAGCACGGACCCGAAGGCGGTCGCGCTGGCGCTGGAGGGCCTGAAGCTCGACGGCCGGCCGCTCGGCGTCGCGCACCAGGGCTGGATGCGGCCCGCGGACCACCAGCTCCAGCAGCCGCTGTACGTCAGCGTCATGCGCCGCGCCGGGGAGGCTGGGACGCCGCACGACAACGAAGGCTCCGGATACGGCTTCCGGACGACGCGTTTCCTCGATGCCGCGCAGGCGGAGCAGCCCTCCCGCTGCCGGATGAGGCGTCAATACTAAGTTGTAGTAATTGCGGCTATACTCCCCGGCTGTCCTGCCAGGTTCCTCCTGGAGACGGCAATCAGCACGACACGGGTCGGTTTCACCTGTGATCGCAAGTCAAACCTCGGAAACCGTCTGCGCACTTGACGCCTTCACTGGCATGCCGGCGGACCTTCCGAATCATTCCGGAACAAGGAACGCATCATGTCCAGCTTCGACCAAAACAAGGCCGAGATCGTCAAGGCCAACGCGCGCAGCGCCAACGACACCGGCTCGCCGGAAGTGCAAGTGGCCCTGCTGACCGCGCGCATCAACGAACTGACCCCCACTTCAAGCTGCACGCCAAGGACCACCACGGCCGTCGCGGTCTGCTGAAGATGGTCAACGCGCGCAAGAGCCTGCTGTCCTACCTGAAGAAGAAGGACGCCGACCGTTACACCGCCCTGATCCAGAAGCTGGGTCTGCGCAAGTAATCGGCGCATGAAAGCAAAGAGCCTGATTGGTCTGACTCCAACAGGCTCTTTGTCGTTTCTGCGTGCTTTCAGCGTGCTGTCGGCCGGAGTGTTCCGGCAGGCGGCCCGACCGGTCAGCGGACCGGTCACACAACGGAGTTGAACTGACGTGGCGCCGATGTGTCATTCCAAAGCGTTTGCAAGGCGTTCGCCGGCAGCAGCCGGGACCCGCAGCCGCTCTGGAATGGCATCCCGCCAAACCCAGTTTCACTCCCGGTCCTTGTGCCGCACCGTGAGCGGCGCATCCCTGAACTGAGGAGAACTCGAATGAGCATGTTCAACAAGGTCGTGAAGACCTTCCAATGGGGCCAACATCAAGTCGTGATGGAGACCGGCGAGATCGCCCGTCAATCCTCCGGCGCCGTGCTGGTGAACATCGAGGACACCGTGGTGCTGGCGACCGTCGTCGCCAAGTCCTCCCCGAAGGCGGGCCAGGACTTCTTCCCGCTGACCGTCGACTACATCGAGAAGACCTACGCCGCCGGCAAGATCCCCGGCAGCTTCTTCAAGCGTGAAGGCCGTCCGAGCGAACTCGAGACCCTGACCTCGCGCCTGATCGACCGCCCGATCCGCCCGCTGTTCCCGGAAGGCTTCTTCAACGAAGTCCAGGTCGTGGTCCACACGGTGTCGCTGAACCCTGAAGTCCAGGCCGACATCGCCGCCCTGATCGCCACCAGCGCCGCGCTGGCCATCTCCGGCATCCCGTTCAACGGCCCGATCGGCGCCGCCCGCGTGGGCTACGTCAACGGCGAGTACGTGCTGAACCCGGGCAAGACCCAGCTGCTCGACTCCAAGCTGGACCTGGTCGTCGCCGGTACCGAGGCCGCCGTGCTGATGGTCGAGTCCGAAGCCGACCAGCTCAGCGAAGACATCATGCTGGGCGCCGTGACCTTCGGTCACGACCAGGGCAAGACCGCCATCGCCGCGATCAACGAACTGGTCCGCGACGCCGGCAAGCCGTCCTGGAACTGGGTCGCCCCGGCCAAGGATGAAGCCTTCATCGCCAAGGTCACGGCCCTGGCTGAAGAAGAGCTGCGCGCCGCCTACCAGATCCGTTCGAAGCAGGCCCGCACCGAAGCCTGCCGCTCGGCCTACTCGAAGGTCAAGGCCGCCCTGACGGCCGAAGGCACCGAGTTCGACGGCGTGGAAGTCGACGGCCTGCTGTTCGAGATCGAAGCCCGCATCGTGCGCGGCCAGATCCTGGCCGGCGAGCCGCGCATCGACGGCCGCGACACCCGCACCGTCCGCGCCATCGAGATCCGCAACGGCGTGCTGCCGCGCGCCCACGGCTCGTCGCTGTTCACCCGCGGCGAAACGCAGGCGCTGGTCGCCGCGACGCTGGGCACCGACCGCGACGCGCAGACCATCGACGCGCTGGCCGGCGAGTACTCCGAGCGCTTCATGCTGCACTACAACATGCCCCCGTTCGCCACCGGCGAAACCGGTCGCGTGGGCAGCCCCAAGCGCCGCGAAATCGGCCACGGCCGTCTGGCCAAGCGCGCGCTCGTCGCCGTGCTGCCGACCAAGGAAGACTTCCCGTACTCGATCCGCGTCGTCTCGGAAATCACCGAGTCCAACGGCTCCTCGTCGATGGCGTCGGTCTGCGGCGGCTGCCTGTCGCTGCTGGACGCCGGCGTGCCGCTGAAGGCGCACGTCGCCGGCATCGCCATGGGCCTGATCAAGGACGCCAACCGCTTCGCCGTGCTGACCGACATCCTGGGCGATGAAGATCACCTGGGCGACATGGACTTCAAGGTGGCCGGCACGACCTCGGGCATCACCGCGCTGCAGATGGACATCAAGATCCAGGGCATCACCAAGGAGATCATGCAGGTCGCCCTGGCGCAAGCCAAGGAAGCCCGCCTGCACATCCTCGAAGCCATGGTCGGCGCGCAAGGCGCGGCCAACACCGAGATCTCGCAGTTCGCGCCGCGTCTGTACACGATGAAGATCAATCCGGAGAAGATCCGTGACGTGATCGGCAAGGGCGGCGCGACCATCCGCGCGCTGACCGAAGAGACCGGCACGCAGATCGACATCGGCGAAGACGGCACGATCACGATCGCGTCGACCGACGGCGCCAAGGCCGAGATCGCCAAGAAGCGCATCGCCGAGATCACCGCGGAAGCCGAGATCGGCAAGGTCTACGAAGGCCCGGTCACCAAGATCCTGGACTTCGGCGCGCTGGTCAACATCCTGCCCGGCAAGGACGGCCTGCTGCACATCAGCCAGATCGCGCACCAGCGCGTCGAGAAGGTCACCGACTTCCTGAGCGAAGGTCAGATCGTCAAGGTCAAGGTGCTCGAGACCGACGAGAAGGGCCGCATCAAGCTGTCGATGAAGGCGCTGCTGGACCGCGACGCTCCGGCGCCGCACCACGGCCACGGCGAAGGCTCGGGCGAGTAATCGTCCTGCCCTCCGGCACCTCGCGTCACCTCGCGCTATGCAAGCGATCGCCATCACCCAGCCCGGCGGACCGGAGGTCCTGCAGCTGGTCGAGCGTGCCGACCCCGTCGCCGGGGTTGGCGAATGCTTGATCCGCGTGCAGGCCTACGGCATCAATCGCCCGGACGTGCTGCAGCGCAAGGGCGCGTATCCGGCGCCGGCCGGTGCCAGCGATCTTCCAGGTCTGGAAGTCGCGGGCACGGTCGAGTCGGGTGACGCTCAGGCGTTGGCCGCCGCTGGTCTGAAGGTCGGCGACGCGGTCTGCGCGCTGGTGGCGGGTGGCGGTTATGCCGAGCTCTGCGTCGCGCCGGTGGCTCAGTGCCTGCCGGTGCCCGCGGGCTGGAGCATGGCAGAGGCGGCGAGCCTGCCGGAAACCTTCTTCACCGTCTGGAGCAACGTCTTCGAACGCGCCCGCCTGCAGCCCGGCGAAAGCCTGCTGATCCATGGCGGCAGCAGCGGCATCGGCGTGACGGCGATCCAGCTGGCGAAGGCGCTGGGCTCGACGGTGCTGGTCACCGTCGGCAACGCGGACAAGGCAAAGGCCTGCCTCGCGCTCGGCGCCGACGTCGCGATCAACTATCGCGACCAGGACTTCGTCGAGGAAGTGAAGATGGCCACGAACGGTCGCGGCGTCGACGTGATCCTGGACATGGTCGCCGGCAGCTATGTCGCGCGCAACGTGTTGTGCCTGGCTGATGACGGCCGTGCCGTGATCATCGCGGTGCAGGGCGGCGTGAAGGCGGAATTCGATGCGGGTCAGGTCTTGCGCCGCCGGCTGACGATCACCGGTTCCACGCTGCGTCCGCGTCCGATCGCCTTCAAGGCCGGCATCGCCCGCGCGCTGCGCGAGCGCGTGTGGCCGCTGCTCGAGTCGCGGGCGATCTCGCCGGTGATCTTCAGGCAATTGCCCGCGTCGGAAGCCGCCGCGGCGCATGCGCTGATGGAATCGGGCGGGCACGTCGGCAAGATCGTGCTGAGCTGGTGAGCGGTCCGCTCATCCGCAGGATTTTTCGGATTCAAGGGAGTTGATCTGATGCGCAAGAAACTGGTGGTCGGCAACTGGAAGATGCACGGCACCCGTGCGTCCAACGCCGTGCTGCTGGCGGGCCTCAAGGAGGCGGGTCCGTGGAACGCCCAGGTCGCCGTGTGCGTGCCGTTCCCGTACATCACGGACACGGCGCTCGGGCTGACCGGCACGCAGGTCGCCTATGGCTCGCAGGACGTTTCGACGCACGAGCAGGGCGCCTACACCGGTGAGGTGTCGTCGGCCATGCTGGCGGATCTGGGTTGCCGCTACGCGATCGTCGGCCACTCGGAGCGTCGCGCGTACCACACCGAAAGCGATCAGCTGGTCGCCGACAAGGCCAAGGCCGCGCTGGCGCACGGTGTCACGCCGATCGTCTGCGTCGGCGAGACGCTGGCCGAACGCGAAGCGGGTCGCACCGAGGAAATCGTCAAGCGCCAGCTCGCGGCGGTCATCCACACGCTGACGCACTGCATCGGCGAGATCGTGGTGGCCTACGAGCCGGTGTGGGCGATCGGCACGGGTCTGACGGCCACGCCGGAGCAGGCCCAGCAGGTCCATGCGCTGCTGCGCCAGCAGCTGCGCGCGGCCACGCAGAAGGCCGATCAGATGCAGGTCCTGTACGGCGGCAGCGTCAAGCCCGACAACGCCCCCCAACTGTTTGCGCAGCCGGACATCGACGGCGGCCTCATCGGAGGCGCCGCGCTGAAGGCGGTTGATTTCGCGGCGATCTGCCGCGCTGCCGGCTGAAGTCCGGCGTTCAAGGTTCCTGGAGAAAATAGCAATGCAAGTGATGATGAATTTGGTGCTGGTGCTGCAACTGATTGCAGCCCTGGCAATGATCGGCCTGGTGCTGGTGCAGCACGGCAAGGGCGCCGACATGGGTGCGTCGTTCGGCAGCGGTGCCTCGGGCTCGCTGTTCGGCGCGACCGGCAGCGCGAACTTCCTGTCGCGCTCGACGGCCGTCGCGGCGACGATCTTCTTCGTGTCGACGCTGGCGCTGGCCTACATGGGCAGCCACCGCGAAGGCGGCATCGGTTCGGGTCCGTCGGCGGGCGAGCAACTGCTCGAACGCGCGGCCGTGCCGTCGGCGCCGGCCTCGGCCGCGGTGCTGCCTGGTGCCTCGATCGCTCCCCAAGCCGCGCCTTCGGCCGCTGCTTCCGGCGCGTCGAACTGACAGGGCTGGGCGGCAAGCGCAAGCACCTCGACAAAATTGCTTTGGTTTCCTTTTGGAGCTTGAAAAGCACTATAGAATTCGAGGCTGTCTGAAGCGCAAACCGTCAAGACAAGATCACTGAAAGGTGATCACAAGCCGACGTGGTGAAATTGGTAGACACGCTATCTTGAGGGGGTAGTGGCGAAAGCTGTGCGAGTTCGAGTCTCGCCGTCGGCACCAGAATAAATCGGCCTGCCATGGTCTTCGCGATCTAGCCGGAAAGCCGGATCGAAAGCGATCAAGCAGGTTGAGGACTCGGGAAATTCCAGCGCACAACAGGTGTGCGAATTTCCAGAGGACAAGGCGGGCGCGGTCCGTGAGCGATTGGATAATCGCTGGCGGCGCGCCCGTTGCTTTGCCGAATCGTTGGTCGGCCCCGGCCCGCCAATCTTCGGTGACACGTCGGGAAATGGTGTTGCCGCTCAAGGTCGGCAGTATCTAATCCCGGCCATACAACGAGAGCAAGTCGTGAGCCTGGAACAATACCTGCCCGTCATCCTTTTCATCCTGGTCGGTTGCGGAGTGGGTATCGCTCCGCAAGTGCTGGGCTTCCTGGCGGGCCCGCGTCGCCCTGACGCGGCTAAGAACAGCCCCTACGAATGCGGCTTCGAGGCCTTCGAGGACGCGCGCATGAAGTTCGACGTGCGCTACTACCTCGTCGCCATCCTCTTCATCCTTTTCGATCTGGAAATCGCCTTCCTGTTCCCGTGGGCGGTCTCGCTGCGCGAGATCGGTCCGACGGGCTTCTGGGCGATGATGATCTTCCTGGGCATCCTGGTCGTGGGCTTCGCCTACGAATGGAAGAAGGGCGCGCTCGACTGGGAGTGACGACCGACGGCGGATCCGCGATGACGCGCCGGATCCGTGAACGCATCAGGACACGGCGCCCGTTCAGGGCGCGTGTCCGTTAGGGAAGAGCAACGCGTCAACGCGGCGTTAGTGTGGCCATCACGCAGCGACCGCCGTCCGACGTGCCTTCTCCGCTGATCTCGAAAGATGGGAATTCGATATGGGTAACGAAGGCGTATTGAAGGAAGGCTTCATGACCACCCAGCTGGACAAGCTGGTGAACTGGTCCAAGACCGGTTCGTTGTGGCCGATGACCTTCGGTCTCGCCTGCTGCGCGGTCGAGATGATGCATGCGGGCGCCGCCCGCTACGACATCGACCGTTTCGGCATGCTGTTCCGTCCCAGCCCGCGCCAGTCCGATCTGATGATCGTGGCCGGTACGCTGTGCAACAAGATGGCGCCGGCGCTGCGCAAGGTCTACGACCAGATGGCCGAACCGCGCTGGGTGCTCTCGATGGGCAGCTGCGCCAACGGCGGCGGCTACTACCACTACAGCTATTCGGTGGTCCGCGGCTGTGACCGCATCGTCCCGGTCGACGTCTACGTCCCGGGCTGTCCGCCGACCGCCGAGGCACTGCTCTACGGCATCCTGCAGCTGCAGGCCAAGATCCGCCGCGAGAACACCATCGCTCGCTGAGCAGAAGCAGGCAGACCCCCATGACCATCAAACTCGACACCCTGCAGGCGGCCCTGCACAGCGTGCTGGGCGACCAGATCGTCGCGTTCAAGCGCGAGCTGGGTGAAATCACGATCACCGTCGCGGCCAAGGACTACTTCAACGTCGCCAAGCTGCTGCGCGACCACTCGGAGCTGCGCTTCGAGCAGCTGATCGACCTGTGCGGCGTGGACTACTCCGACTACAAGGACGGCGCCTACGAAGGCGCGCGTTTCGCGGTCGTCTCGCACCTGCTGTCGATCAACAAGAACTGGCGCCTGCGCGTCAAGGTCTTCGCGCCGGAAGACGACTTCCCGTCGGTCGCCGCCGTGACGCCGATCTGGAACGCCGCCAACTGGTTCGAGCGCGAAGCGTTCGACATGTACGGGATCATCTTCGAAGGCCATGAAGACCTTCGTCGCATCCTGACCGACTACGGTTTCATCGGCCACCCGATGCGCAAGGACTTCCCGGTGACGGGCCATGTCGAGATGCGTTACGACCCCGAGCAGAAGCGCGTGATCTACCAGCCGGTGACCATCGAGCCGCGCGAGATCACGCCGCGCGTGATCCGCGAAGACAACTACGGGGGCCTGTGAGCATGCCAGCCGAAATCAAGAACTACACCCTGAACTTCGGACCCCAGCATCCGGCCGCGCACGGCGTGCTGCGCCTGGTGCTGGAGCTGGACGGGGAAGTGATCCAGCGCGCCGACCCGCACATCGGCCTGCTGCATCGCGGCACCGAGAAGCTGGCCGAGACCAAGACCTTCATCCAGTCACTGCCCTACATGGACCGCCTCGACTACGTGTCGATGATGTCCAACGAGCACGCGTACTGCCTGGCCATCGAGAAGATGCTCGGCCTGGAAGTGCCGGAGCGCGCGCAGTACATCCGCGTGATGTTCGGCGAGCTGACCCGCATCCTGAACCACCTGCTCTGGCTGGGCGCGCACGGCATCGACTGCGGCGCGATGAACATCCTCATCTACTGCTTCCGCGAGCGTGAGGACATTTTCGACATGTACGAGGCGGTCTCGGGCGCGCGCATGCACGCGGCCTATTTCCGTCCGGGCGGCGTGTACCGCGACCTGCCGGACTCGATGCCGCAGTACAAGGTCAGCAAGATCAAGAACCAGAAGGCCATCGACAAGCTCAACGAGAACCGCCAGGGCTCGCTGCTGGACTTCATCGAGGACTTCTGCAACCGCTTCCCGGCCAACGTCGACGATTACGAGACGCTGCTGACCGACAACCGCATCTGGAAGCAGCGCACGGTGGGCATCGGCGTCGTGACGCCCGAGCGCGCGCTCAACCTGGGCCTGACCGGCCCGATGCTGCGCGGCTCCGGCATCGCGTGGGACACGCGCAAGACGCAGCCCTACGACGTCTACGGCAAGATGGACTTCGACATCCCGGTCGGCACCAACGGCGACACCTACGACCGCTACTGCGTGCGCGTCGAGGAGATGCGCCAGTCCAACCGCATCGTCCAGCAGTGCGTGAAGTGGCTGAAGGCCAACCCGGGTCCGGTCATCACCGACAACCACAAGGTCGCTCCCCCGAGCCGTGTGGCGATGAAGACCAGCATGGAAGAGCTGATCCACCACTTCAAGCTGTTCACCGAAGGCTTCCGCGTCCCCGAGGGCGAGGCCTACGCATCGGTCGAACACCCGAAGGGCGAGTTCGGCATCTACCTGATCAGCGACGGCGCCAACAAGCCGTACCGGCTGAAGATCCGCGCGCCGGGTTATTCGCACCTGGCGGCGCTGGACGAGATGGCCCGCGGACACATGATTGCCGACGCGGTGGCCGTGATCGGCACGATGGACATCGTGTTCGGTGAAATTGACCGTTGAGTGGTGACCGCATGAGCAGCACTGAAATTGTGAGCACCGGGTTCGTGTTGAGCGAGGCCACCGCGGCCCGCTTCGCGCGCGAAGTCGCGAAGTACCCGGCCGAGCAGGCGCAGTCGGCCGTGATGGCCTGTCTGTCCATCGTCCAGCAGGAGCAAGGCTTCGTGTCCCGCGAGGCCGAGGACGCGATCGCGCAGTACCTCGGCATGCCGGCGATCGCCGTCTACGAGGTCACGACCTTCTACAACATGTACAACCAGCGCAAGCTGGGCCTGTTCAAGCTGAACGTCTGCACCAACCTGCCGTGCCAGCTGCGCGACGGCCAGAAGGCGCTGGACCACCTGTGCTCGAAGCTGGGTGTCGAGGCCGGCGGCACGACCGCCGACGGCGTCTTCACCGTGCAGCAGAGCGAGTGCCTGGGTGCTTGCGCCGACTCGCCGGTGATGCTGGTGAACGACCGCCAGATGCTGAGCTTCATGAGCGCCGAACGTCTCGATGAGCTGGTGGATGCGCTGAGAGCGCACCATGCGGCCAACAAGAACTGAGGGACCTGGACGATGACCAACATCGCGAACATCGACCTCTCGAAGTGGCAGGCCACCGGCAAGGAAACCTGCTTCCACGACCGCAACATCACCCCGCAGATCTACGCGGGCCTCGATGGCAAGAACTGGTCGCTGAAGGACTACGAAGCGCGCGGCGGCTACCAGGCCCTGCGCAAGATCCTCGCCCAGGGCGAGGGTCAGGGCATGACCTCCGACCAGGTCATCGCCGAAGTGAAGGCCTCCGGCCTGCGCGGCCGCGGCGGCGCGGGTTTCCCGACCGGGCTGAAGTGGAGCTTCATGCCGCGCCAGTTCCCGGGTGCGAAGTACCTGGTCTGCAACAGCGACGAGGGTGAGCCCGGGACCTGCAAGGACCGCGACATCCTGATGTTCAACCCGCACATCGTCATCGAAGGCATGGCGATCGCGGCGTTCGCGATGGGCATCAAGGTTGGCTACAACTACATCCACGGCGAGATCTTCGAGGTGTACGAACGCTTCGAAGCCGCGCTGGAAGAGGCCCGCGCGGCCGGCTACCTGGGCGACAACATCCTGGGCAGCAACTTCAGCTTCCAGCTGCACGGCCACCACGGCTTCGGCGCCTACATCTGCGGCGAGGAAACCGCGCTGCTGGAATCGCTCGAAGGCAAGAAGGGCCAGCCGCGCTTCAAGCCGCCGTTCCCGGCCTCGTTCGGCCTGTACGGCAAGCCGACGACCATCAACAACACCGAGACCTTCGCGGCGGTGCCCTGGATCATCCGCAACGGCGGCCAGGCCTACCTCGAAGTCGGCAAGCCCAACAACGGCGGCACCAAGATCTTCTCGATCTCCGGCGACGTCGAGCGTCCGGGCAACTACGAGATCCCGCTGGGCACCTCGTTCGAGAAGCTGCTGGAGCTCGCCGGCGGCGTGCGCGGCGGCCGCAAGCTCAAGGCGGTCATCCCCGGCGGCTCGTCCGCCCCGGTGCTGCCGGCCGACGTCATGATGCAGTGCACGATGGACTATGACTCCATCGCCAAGAACGGCTCCATGCTGGGCTCGGGCGCGGTCATCGTGATGGACGAGACCCGCTGCATGGTCACCAGCCTGCTGCGCCTGTCCTACTTCTACGCGCACGAGTCCTGCGGCCAGTGCACGCCCTGCCGCGAAGGCACGGGCTGGATGCACCGCGTGATCGAGCGCATCGCCCACGGCAAGGGCCGCGTCGAGGACATCGACCTGCTGAACTCCGTGGCCGACAACATCCAGGGCCGCACCATCTGCGCGCTGGGCGACGCCGCGGCGATGCCGGTGCGCGCGATGCTCAAGCACTTCAAGGGCGAGTTCATCGCGATGATCGAACAGGCCCAGCAGAACAAGGCGCCTGCCGCGTCGTCCCCGTCCGCCACGGCGAAGTCGCCGGCGCACGCCTGATCGGAGCCGCTGAGAAGAACTATGGTTGAAATCGAACTCGACGGCCAGAAGGTCGAAGTGCCCGAAGGCAGCATGGTGATGCATGCCGCCGAGAAGGCCGGCGCGTACATCCCGCACTTCTGCTATCACAAGAAGCTGAGCATCGCGGCCAACTGCCGCATGTGCCTGGTGGACGTGGAGAAGGCGCCCAAGCCGCTGCCCGCCTGCGCCACGCCGGTGACGCAGGGCATGATCGTGCGCACCAAGAGCGAGAAAGCCATCAAGGCCCAGCAGGGCGTGATGGAGTTCCTGCTGATCAATCACCCGCTGGACTGCCCCATCTGCGACCAGGGCGGCGAATGCCAGCTGCAGGACCTGGCCGTCGGTTACGGCGCCAGCGCCTCGCGCTACTCGGAAGAGAAGCGCGTGGTGTTCCACAAGAACGTCGGCCCGCTGATCTCGATGGAAGAGATGAGCCGCTGCATCCACTGCACGCGCTGCGTCCGCTTCGGCCAGGAGATCTCCGGCGTGATGGAGCTGGGCATGGCGCACCGCGGCGAGCACAGCGAGATCCAGACCTTCGTCGGCCGCACCGTGGACTCGGAGCTGTCGGGCAACATGATCGACATCTGCCCGGTGGGCGCGCTGACCAGCAAGCCCTTCCGCTACAGCGCCCGCACCTGGGAACTGTCGCGTCGCAAGAGCGTCAGCCCGCATGACTCGACCGGTGCGAACCTGATCGTCCAGGTCAAGAACAACGAAGTGATGCGCGTCGTCCCGCTGGAGAACGAAGCCGTCAACGAGTGCTGGATCGCCGACCGCGACCGCTTCTCCTACGAAGCGCTGAACGGCGACGAACGCCTGACCACGCCGATGCTGAAGCAGGGCGGCGAGTGGAAGTCCGTCGACTGGACCACCGCGCTCGAATACGTCGCCAACGGCCTCAAGCAGGTCAAGACGGAGAAGGGCGGCGCCTCCATCGCCGCGCTGGGCTCCGAGCACAGCACCGTCGAGGAACTGCACCTGCTGGCGCAACTGGTGCGCGGCCTGGGCAGCGAGAACATCGACACGCAGCTGCGCGTCGTCGACCCGGCGCTGCGCGCCGCGGACGGCAAGGCGCTGTGGCTGGGCACCGCGATCGCATCGCTGTCGCAGCTGGACCGCGCCTTCGTCGTCGGCTCGTCGCTGCGCAAGGACCACCCGCTGTTCGCGCAACGCCTGCGCCAGGCCGCCCGCCGCGGCGCGCAGGTCGTGTCGCTGGCCGGCTCGGTCGAAGACTGGAAGATGCCGGTCGCCGCCGCGATCACCGCCGCCCCGTCGGCCTGGGTCGCTGAACTGGCCAACGTCGCCGCCGCCATCGGCGCCGCCAAGGGCGTCAGCGCCCCGGTGCAAGGCAACGCCACCGACGCCGCCAAGGCGATCGCCGACACGCTGCTGTCGGGCGAGCGCAAGGCCGTGCTGATCGGCAACGCCGCGATCCAGCACCCGCAAGCCGCGACGCTGCTGTCGCTGGCGAACTGGATCGGCGAGCAGACCGGCGCCACCGTCGGTGTGCTGTCGGCCGCCGCGAACAGCGTCGGCGCGCAGCTCGTCAACGCGCGTCCGGGGCAGGGCGGTCGCACGGCAGCCCAGCTGCTGAACGACCAGCCCGCCAAGGCGCTGCTGCTGCTCAACACCGATCCGGTGCTGGACGGCGCGAACGCCGCCGCCGCGAAGAAGGCGATCAACGCGGCCGAGATGGTCGTCGTGCTGACCCCGTTCAAGACCGGCCCGGTGGTCGAGTTCGCCGACGTGCTGCTGCCGACGGCCCCGTTCACCGAGACCTCGGGCAGCTTCGTCAACGCGGAAGGCCGCCTGCAGAGCTTCGTCGGCGTGGCCAAGGCCCGCGGCGAGACCCGTCCGGGCTGGAAGATCCTGCGCGTGCTGGGCAACCTGCTGAGCCTGCAGGGCTTCGACTTCGACAGCTCCGAGCAGGTCCGCACCGCGGCGCTGGGCTCGTCGCTGGACCTGGCGAACCGCCTGGGCAACACGGTGTCGGCGCAGTCCGTTTCCGCTGCTGCGCCGGCGCAAGGCCTGGAACGCCTGACGACGGTGCCGATCTACGCCACCGACGCGCTGGTGCGTCGCGCCACCTCGCTGCAACTGACCCGCGACGGTCGTGACGCGGCGATCGCGTCGCTGCCGCAGGCGCTGTGGACCGAACTCGGCCTGACCGAGAAGGGTGCGCAGGTGCGCGTGTCGCAGGACGGCGGCGAGGCCGTGCTGGCCGCGCAGCTGGACGCATCGCTGCCGGCGACCGTGGTGCGCATCCCCGCCGGCATCCCCGAGACCGCCGCGCTGGGCGCGTTCACCGGCGCGATCGCCGTGACCAAGGCCTGAGGACGAGACGACCATGGAAAACTTCTATAACGCCGGCGCCTCGCTGCTGGGAGGTGTGGTCTGGCCGGTGGTCTGGAGCGTGCTCAAGATCGTCGCCGTGCTGCTGCCGCTGCTGGGCTGCGTCGCCTACCTGACGCTGTGGGAACGCAAGGCCATCGGCTGGTCGCAGATCCGTCCGGGTCCGAACCGCGTGGGTCCGATGGGCCTGCTGACCCCGATCGCCGACGCCGTGAAGCTGATCTTCAAGGAGATCATCATCCCGAGCGCGGCCAACAAGAACCTGTTCTTCCTCGGCCCGATCATGACGATCATGCCGGCGCTGGCGGCCTGGGCGGTGGTGCCCTTCGGTCCTGGCGTCGCGATCGCCGACGTCAACGCCGGCCTGCTGTTCCTGATGGCCATCACCTCGCTCGAGGTCTACGGCGTGATCATCGCGGGCTGGGCCTCGAACTCGAAGTACGCCTTCCTGGGCGCGCTGCGCGCCTCCGCGCAGATGGTCTCGTACGAGATCGCGATGGGCTTCTGCCTGGTCGTCGTGCTGATGGTGACGGGCTCGATGAACGTCAGCGCCATCGTGATGAGCCAGGAGCAGGGCTGGTTCGCGTCGCACGGCGTGAACATCCTGTCGTGGAACTGGCTGCCGCTGCTGCCGATCTTCATCGTGTACTTCATCTCCGGCCTGGCCGAGACGAACCGCCATCCCTTCGACGTCGTCGAAGGCGAATCGGAAATCGTGGCCGGTCACATGATCGAGTACTCCGGCATGTCGTTCGCGATGTTCTTCCTGGCCGAGTACGCCAACATGATCCTGGTGTCGGCGCTGGCGGTGCTGATGTTCCTGGGCGGCTGGTCGGCCCCGGTGTCCTGGAGCCTGTTCGGCATGGAGACCCCGGCCTTCATCCAGCAGACCATGGGCCTGTGGAACTGGGTCTGGCTGTTCCTGAAGACCTTCTTCGTCGTGACCTGCTTCCTGTGGGTGCGTGCCACGTTCCCGCGCTACCGCTATGACCAGATCATGCGTCTGGGCTGGAAGATCTTCATCCCCATCACGCTGATCTGGCTGGTGGTCGTGGGTCTGTGGATCCAGTCGCCGTTCAATATCTGGAAGTAAGCCGAGGTACCCGCTGTGATCAAGGACCTAGTCAAGAGCTTCATGCTCACCGAGCTGCTGAAGGGCATGGCCCTCACCGGCCGGCATTTCCTCTCGAAGAACATCACGGTGCAGTTCCCGGAAGAGAAGACCCCGCTGTCTCCTCGCTTCCGCGGTCTGCACGCGCTGCGCCGGTACGAGAACGGTGAAGAGCGCTGCATCGCCTGCAAGCTGTGCGAGGCCGTGTGCCCCGCCATGGCGATCACGATCGAGTCCGACGTGCGCGAAGACGGCTCGCGCCGCACGACGCGCTACGACATCGACCTGACCAAGTGCATCTTCTGCGGCTTCTGCGAAGAGAGCTGCCCGGTCGACTCCATCGTCGAGACCGACATCTTCGAATACCACGGCGAGAAGCGCGGCGACCTGTACTTCACCAAGGAGATGCTCCTGGCGGTGGGGGACCGGTACGAGCCGCAGATCGCAGCCAGCAAGGAGGCCGACGCCAAGTACCGCTGACCGGTCCGGCGGTCTGCTCCACCTCGCCGCCAGGGGAGGGGAGAGGACCGCGACCGGCGGCCTGCTTGCAGGACATCGCATGGATATCACTACCGCGCTCTTCTACGTTTTCTCGGCCGTGCTGCTGGGCTCCGCGATCCGTGTCATCACGGCCAAGAGCACCGTGCACTCGGCCCTGTTCCTGATCCTGTCCTTCTTCAGCGCCTCCTGCCTGTGGATGCTGCTGAAGGCCGAGTTCCTGGCCATCACGCTGGTGCTGGTCTACATCGGCGCCGTGATGGTGCTGTTCCTGTTCGTCGTGATGATGCTGGACTTCGAGTCCACCGCCGTGCGCGAGAACATCTGGAAGCACCTCCCGGTGGCCAGCCTCGTCGGCGCGGTCATCGCGCTGGAGATCGCGGCCGTGCTGATGGGCGGTTTCCGCGGCGTCGAGAACGCCCCGGAGATCCCCAACATGGCGCAGCTGGGCAACACCAAGCTGCTGGGCATCGAGATCTACACCAACTACCTGTTCCCGGTGCAGATCGCCGCGGTGCTGCTGCTGGTGGGGATCATCGCGGCGATCGCGCTGACGCTGCGCGGCCGCAAGGACTCGCGCCACCAGGACCCGTCGCAGCAGGTGCGCGTGAAGAAGGCGGACCGCCTGCGCATCGTCAAGGTCGCCCCGACCGTCGAAGCGCCGTCGCTGCCGGCGGCTGACAAGAACGAAGGAGCCGCGTGATGGGTGCGCTGAGCCTGAACCACTTCCTGATCCTGGGCGCGTTCCTGTTCGCGCTGTCGGTGATCGGCATCTTCCTGAACCGCAAGAACCTGATCGTGCTGCTGATGGCCATCGAGCTGATGCTGCTGGCGGTCAACATGAACTTCGTGGCGTTCTCGCACTACCTGGGCGACATGGCCGGCCAGGTGTTCGTGTTCTTCATCCTCACCGTGGCGGCCGCCGAGTCGGCCATCGGCCTGGCGATCCTGGTCGTGCTGTTCCGCAACCGCAGCAGCATCGACGTGGAAGAGCTGGACGCCCTCAAGGGCTGACGAGGGAAGCGAGAAAAACAATGTCTGCAACACTCTCTCAGAACATGCTGCTGGCGGTGCCCCTGGCGCCGCTCGCCGGCGCCATCGTGGCGGGCCTGTTCGGCAAGCAGGTGGGCCGCCGCGGCGCCCACGTGGTGACCATCCTCGGCGTGCTGGTGGCGCTGATCATCTCGGTGATGACGCTCAACGCCGTGCTCGACGGCGCGCGCTTCAACCAGACCGTCTACGAGTGGATGGTGCTGGGCGGCCTGAAGATGGAAGTCGGCTTCATGATCGACGGCCTGTCCGCGATGATGATGTGCGTGGTGACCTTCGTCTCGCTGATGGTGCACATCTACACCATCGGCTACATGGAGGAAGACCCCGGCTACCAGCGCTTCTTCAGCTACATCTCGTTGTTCACCTTCAGCATGCTGATGCTGGTGATGTCCAACAACATGCTGCAGCTGTTCTTCGGCTGGGAAGCGGTGGGCCTGGTGTCCTACCTGCTGATCGGCTTCTGGTACACGAAGCCCACGGCGATCTTCGCCAACATGAAGGCCTTCCTGGTGAACCGGGTCGGCGACTTCGGCTTCATCCTGGGCATCGGCCTGCTGGTCGCCTACGGCGGGTCGCTGAACTACACCGAGACCTTCGCCAAGTCGGCGGAACTGGCCAAGATCGGCTTCGCCAATCCCTTCGGCGCCGAGCCGTGGATGATGCTGAGCGTGGCCTGCATCTGCCTGTTCATCGGCGCGATGGGCAAGTCGGCGCAGTTCCCGCTGCACGTGTGGCTGCCGGACTCGATGGAAGGCCCGACCCCGATCTCGGCGCTGATCCACGCGGCGACCATGGTGACGGCCGGCATCTTCATGGTGTCGCGCTTCAGCCCGCTGTTCGAGCTGAGCGACACCGCGCTGAACTTCGTCCTGATCATCGGCGCGATCACCGCGCTGTTCATGGGCTTCCTGGGCATCATCCAGAACGACATCAAGCGCGTCGTCGCGTACTCCACGCTCTCGCAGCTGGGCTACATGACGGTGGCGCTGGGCGCCTCGGCCTACTCGGTCGCGGTGTTCCACCTGATGACGCACGCGTTCTTCAAGGCGCTGCTGTTCCTGGGCGCGGGCTCCGTGATCATCGGCATGCACCATGACCAGGACATCCGCAACATGGGCGGCCTGCGCAAGTACATGAAGGTGACCTGGATCACCTCGCTGCTGGGCTCGCTGGCGCTGATCGGCACGCCGTTCTTCTCGGGCTTCTACTCGAAGGACTCGATCATCGAGGCGGTCCACGCGTCGCACCTGCCGGGCGCGAGCTTCGCGTACTTCGCGGTGGTGGCCGGCGTCTTCGTGACCGCGTTCTACAGCTTCCGGATGTACTTCCTGGTCTTCCACGGCAAGGAGAACTTCCATCACAAGCCGTTCCCGGGCGAGCACGATCATCACGACGATGATCACCACGGCGACGGTCACGACCACACGCCGCATGAGTCGAAGTGGGTGGTGACGGTGCCGCTGGTGCTGCTGGCGATCCCGTCGGTGCTGATCGGTTTCTTCACGATCAAGCCGATGCTGCACGGCGACTTCTTCAAGGATGCGATCTTCGTGAACCACGAGGTCCATCACGCGATGACCGAGCTGGGCGAGGAGTTCCACGGCGCCTTCGCGATGGCCGAGCACAGCCTGGGCACGCTGCCCCTGTGGCTGGCGGTCGCCGGCGTGGCGGTGGCCTACTGGTTCTACATGATCAGCCCGGCCATCCCGGCCGCCTTCGCGCGGATCTTCCGCCCGATCGTGACGATCCTCGAGAACAAGTACTACATGGACTGGTTCAACGAGAACGTCCTGGCCCGCGGCGCGCGCGCGCTCGGATCCGGCCTGTGGAAGGCCGGCGACCAGGCCGTCATCGACGGCGTGCTGATCAACGGCTCGGCGCGCACGGTGGGCGGATTCGCCGGCCTGGTGCGGCTGGTCCAGACCGGCCACCTGTACTGGTACGCGCTGGTGATGATCCTGGGTGTCGTCGGTCTGATGACCTGGCAGCTGTGGCCTTACATGGGGCCCCAATTCAAGGCCCTGTTCGGCCTCTGACGCGGGCGGAGAATAAGAATGTTGCTAAGTCTCTCCATCTGGCTGCCCATCGTCTGCGGTGGCCTCCTGCTCGCGCTCGGGCGCGACAACAATGCCGGCGCGGTGCGCTGGATGGCGCTGGTCGGCGCCGTGCTGTCCTTCCTGGTGACGTTGCCGCTGATCAGCGGCTTCGACAACTCGACGGCGGCGATGCAGTTCGTCGAGGTCGCGACCTGGATCCCGCGCTTCAACATCCACTACCACCTGGGCGTGGACGGCATCTCGATGTGGTTCGTCCCGCTGACGGCCTTCATCTCGATCATCGTGGTGATCGCCGCCTGGGAAGTGATCGACACGCGGGTGCACCAGTACATGGGCGCCTTCCTGATCCTGTCGGGCCTGATGATCGGCGTGTTCTGCGCGCTCGACGGCATGCTGTTCTACGTGTTCTTCGAGGCCACGCTGATCCCGATGTACATCATCATCGGCGTCTGGGGCGGACCTCGTCGCGTGTACGCGGCCTTCAAGTTCTTCCTGTACACGCTGGCCGGCTCGCTGCTGATGCTGATCGCGCTGCTGTACCTGTACAGCCAGTCGGGCAGCTTCGAGATCCTGCTGTGGCACAAGCTGCCGCTGCCGATGTCGGCGCAGACATTGCTGTTCTTCGCCTTCTTCGCGGCCTTCGCGGTGAAGGTGCCGATGTGGCCGGTGCACACGTGGTTGCCGGACGCCCACGTGGAAGCCCCGACGGGCGGCTCGGTGGTCCTGGCGGCCATCATGCTGAAGCTGGGCGCCTACGGCTTCCTGCGCTTCTCGCTGCCGATCGCGCCTGACGCCGCGCGTCACTACGACTGGTTCATCATCGGCCTGTCGCTGATCGCGGTGATCTACATCGGCCTGGTGGCCATGGTCCAGCGCGACATGAAGAAGCTGGTGGCCTACTCGTCGGTCGCCCACATGGGCTTCGTGACCCTGGGCTTCTTCATCTTCAACGAGCTGGGCATCGCCGGCGGCCTGGTGCAGATGATCTCGCACGGCTTCGTGTCGGGCGCGATGTTCCTGTGCATCGGCGTGCTGTACGACCGCGTGCATTCGCGTGAGATCGCCGACTACGGCGGCGTCGTCAACACGATGCCCAAGTTCGCGGCGCTGGCGGTGTTCTTCGGCATGGCCAACTGCGGCCTGCCGGCGACGGCCGGTTTCGTGGGCGAGTGGATGGTGATCCTGGGCGCCGTCGGCCACAACTTCTGGATCGGCCTGCTGGCGGCCACGGCGCTGATCTTCGGCGCGGCCTACACGCTGTGGATGATCAAGCGCGTCTACTTCGGCGCGGTGACCAACGACAACGTGCGCAACCTGACCGACATCAACGGCCGTGAGTTCCTGATGCTGGGTGTGCTGGCGATCGCGACGCTCTACATGGGCGTGTACCCGAAGCCGTTCACCGACGTGATGCATCAATCCGTCGACGCGCTGCTCAAGCACGTCGCGGTGTCCAAGATCCAATAAGGGCCCAACACAATGAACGACATGAACTGGGTCGCGGTCTATCCCGAAATCCTGTTGCTGGCGCTGGCCTGCGTGGTCGCGCTGGTGGACCTGTTCGTCACCGATCCGCGCCGCACGACGACCTACTGGCTGACGCAGCTCAGCCTGGCGGTGGTCGGCGTCATGCACTTCGCCGCGATGGGTGACGTGCCCACCGAGACGATGCAGGGCATGCTGGTCGTGGACCCGCTGAGCCACCTGCTGAGCGGCACCAGCGCCATCGCGCTGATCATCACGCTGGTCTACGCACGTCCGTACGCCGAGTCGCGCGACATCCTCAAGGGCGAGCTGTTCACGCTGAGCCTGCTGGTGCTGCTGGGCGTCAACGTGATGGTGGCGGCCAACAACTTCCTGACCACCTACCTGGGTCTGGAGCTGATGAGCCTGTCGCTGTACGCGCTGACGGCGCTGCGTCGCGATCACACGATCTCGACCGAAGCCGCGATGAAGTACTTCGTGCTGGGCGCGCTGGCTTCGGGCTTCCTGCTGTACGGCCTGTCGATGATGTACGGTGCCACGGGTTCGCTGTCGATCCCGCGCGTGTTCGAGGTCATCTCGACCGGCACCGTCAACAAGGGCGTGCTGGTGCTGGGCGTGGTCTTCGTCGTCGCCGGCCTGGGCTTCAAGCTGGGCGCCGCGCCGTTCCACATGTGGGTGCCGGACGTCTACCAAGGCGCGCCGACGGCCGCGACGCTGCTGATCGGCGGCGCGCCCAAGCTGGCCGCGCTGGGCATGACGCTGCGTCTGCTGGTGGAAGGCATGCTGCCGCTGGCGACCGACTGGCAGCAGATGATGCTGGTGATGGCGGTGGCCTCGCTGGTCGTGGGCAACCTGGCCGCGATCGCGCAGAGCAACCTGAAGCGGATGCTGGCCTACTCGACCATCTCGCAGATGGGCTTCGTCGTGCTGGGCCTGGCCTCGGGCGTGGTGAACGGCCAGCCGGACATGCATGCGCTGAACGCCTACAGCTCGGCGATGTTCTACGCCATCAGCTACGTGCTGACGACGCTGGGCAGCTTCGGCCTGATCATGCTGCTGGCGCGCCAGGGCTTCGAGTCCGAACAGATCAGCGATCTGGCCGGCCTGTTCAAGCGCAGCCCGTGGTTCGCCTTCGTCATGGCGATCTACATGTTCTCGCTGGCCGGCATCCCGCCGATGGTGGGCTTCTACGGCAAGCTGGCCGTGCTGCAGGCGATGGTCACGACGGGCCAGTCGCTGTACCTCTGGCTGGCGGTGATCGCGGTGCTGCTGTCGCTGGTCGGCGCGTTCTACTACCTGCGTGTCGTCAAGGTCATGTTCTTCGATGAGCCGACCGACCACAGCCCGGTGACGGCCCCCGCGGACGCCCGCGTGGTGATGTCGCTGAACGGCGCCGCGGTGCTGGTGCTGGGCCTGCTGCCGAGCGGCCTGCTGGCGCTGTGCAGCCAGGCCGTGACGCGCGCGCTGGCGCACTGAGCGGCGGCAGGGCAGGAGACCCCCACCCACCGTCGAATCAACGTCGAATCAACGTCGAAGAGAGAGCACGACCCATGGATCAAGGCGTTTCGGTCTGGATGGTGCTGGTGGTCGCGCTCGTCGCGGCCAACCTGCCTTACGTGAGTTCGCGCATCCTGCTGGTCGGGCCGCGCCGCGATCCCAAGGCCGGGGGCTGGCGCCTGCTGGAGCTTTTCCTGCTGGCGCTGCTGACGCTGGTCGTGGGCTTCGGCCTGGAGTCCACGCAGGGCCAGCGCTTCCCGCAGGGCTGGGAGTTCTACGCCGCCGCGCTGGCGATGTTCGTGACCTTGGGTTTCCCGGGTTTCGTGTGGCGCTACCTGCGCCGCTCGCGGGCCAAGGTGCGAGAGTTCGATGACGAAGAAGCTGCCTGAAGCGAACCGGCCCGACGACGACGGCGTGATCGGCATCCCGCCGGCGGACGATGGTGACGAGCATCTGCGCGAAACCGCGCTGTCCTCCGACTGGATCCTGCGGGGCAATTTCCTTCAGGTGAAGCGCGACCGCGTCGCGCTGCCCGATGGCCGGGAGGCCACGCGCGAATACATCCGCCACCCCGGCGCTGCGGTGATCGTGCCGTTGTTCGACGACGGTCGCGTGCTGCTGGAACGCCAGTACCGCTATCCGCTCGGTCGCGTGGTGCTGGAGTTCCCTGCGGGCAAGCTGGATCCGGACGAGAGCCCGCTGCGCTGCGCGGTGCGGGAGCTGTTCGAGGAAACCGGCTACCGCGCCCGCGAGTGGGCCTACGCCGGTGTGCTGCACAACGCGATCGCCTACTCGGACGAGCGCATCGAGATCTTCTTCGCGCGCGGCCTGATCGCCGGCGAGCGGCAACTGGACGAGGGCGAGTTCCTCGACCTGCTGCCGGTGACCGAGGACGAGCTCGACCGCATGGCCTGCGACGGCCGTGTCACCGATGCGAAGACCTTGATCGGCCTGCAGTGGCTGCAGCGCTGGCGGGCCGGCGCATGGCCATTGGACTGGATGCCGGCGGAAGAAGCCTCCAGCCGCTAGCATCGGCCCATCATGCTGGTATTGAACCTGGCCTGCGAGACCGGCCATGCCTTTGAAGGCTGGTTTGCGTCCGCCACCGATTTCGAGTCGCAACAGGAGCGCGGTCTGTTGAGCTGCCCGCTGTGCAACAGCGTCTCCGTGCGGCGGATGCCGAGCGCGCCGCGCTTGAATCTCTCTTCTGCCGCGCAGCCCCAGGCGGCAAAGTCCGCGAAGGCTGCGCAAGCCGCAGAGGCTGCCCAGGCTGCCGAAGCCGCAAGGACGCGCGCGACGGAGACATCGGCGAAGCTTCCCGCAGGACCGACGACGTCGGAGGGCGTGCCCCCGATCGCGATCGAGCTGCAGAAGCAGGTGATGCAGGCGGTGCGTACGCTGATGGCGAAGACCGAGGACGTCGGCGACCGATTCGCCACCGAGGCGCGCCGCATCCATTACGGTGAAGCCGAGGAGCGCGGCATCCGTGGCCGCGCGACGCCGGACGAGGCGCGCGAGCTGGCGGACGAGGGCATCGACATCGTCGCACTGCCGGTGCCCGACGCGCTGAAAGACCCTCTCCAGTAACGACCTGACGCCTCTTGGGATTGCGGGCGACACCGCCGCGGGTGTCGAATGCGCCGGTCGCATCTCTTGAGGAATCAGGTTCATGAAGACTTTCCGATTGCTGGTCTGCGCCGCGGCGGTGACCGCGTCCTTCGCCTTCGCGCCGGTGGCGCCCACGTATGCCGCCTCGGCCGCGCCGGTGGCCGCGCAGAACGGGATGGTGGTCACGGCCCAGCACCTCGCGACGCGCGTCGGCGTCGACGTGCTCAAGGACGGCGGCAACGCCGTCGATGCCGCGGTGGCGGTGGGTTACGCGCTCGCGGTCGTGTACCCGGCGGCGGGCAACCTGGGCGGTGGCGGGTTCATGACGATCCAGCTGGCCGACGGGCGCAAGACCTTCCTCGACTTCCGCGAGAAGGCGCCGCTGGCCGCGACGGCCAACATGTACCTCGACAAGGACGGCAACGTCGTCAAGGGACTGAGCACGCACGGCCACCTCGCGGTGGGCGTGCCCGGCACGGTGTCGGGCATGGAATACGCGCGGGAGAAGTACGGCACGATGAAGCGCCCCGCGCTGATCGCGCCCGCGATCGCGCTGGCGGACCGCGGCTTCGCGCTGGAGCAGGGCGACGTCGACATGTTCCAGACGGCCAGCAAGGACTTCGAGGCTGACCCGGCCTCGGGCGCGATCTTCCTGAACAAGGGCAGGCCCTTCCAGGCCGGCGACAGGCTGGTGCAGAAGGACCTCGCCAAGACGCTGCGCGAGATCGGCGCCAAGGGGACGGACGGCTTCTACAAGGGCTGGGTGGCCAAGGCGCTGGTGGACTCCAGCCAGGCGGGCAAGGGCATCCTCACGCAGGCCGACCTGGACCAGTACCAGACGCGCGAGCTGCCGCCGGTGGAATGCGACTACCGCGGCTACCACGTCGTCTCCGCGCCGCCGCCGAGCTCGGGTGGCGTGATCATCTGCGAGATGCTCAACATCCTGGAGGGTTACCCGCTTCGCCAGCTCGGTTGGGGCTCGGCGCAGGGCGCGCACTACCAGATCGAGGCGATGCGGCATGCCTACGTCGATCGCAACAGCACGCTGGGCGATCCGGACTTCGTGAAGAACCCGCTGCAGCGGCTGCTGGACAAGACCTACGCGGCGAAGATCCGCGCGGCCATTGATCCGGCGAAGGCGGGCGTGTCCATGGACATCAAGCCCGGCGTCGCGCCGCATGAGGGCAGCAACACGACGCACTACTCGATCGCGGACAAGTGGGGCAACGCGGTGTCGGTGACCTACACGCTGAACGACTGGTTCGGTGCGAAGGTGACGGCGGCGAAGACCGGGGTGCTGCTCAACAACGAGATGGACGACTTCACTTCCAAGGTCGGCGTGCCCAACATGTACGGGCTGGTGCAGGGCGAGGCCAACGCGATCGCGCCCGGGAAGCGGCCGCTGTCGTCGATGAGCCCGACCATCGTGACCAAGGACGGCAAGCCGGTGATGGTGGTCGGCACGCCGGGCGGCAGCCGCATCATCACGGCGGTGCTGCAGACCATGCTCAACGCGATCGACTTCGACATGAACGTGCAGGAGGCGGTGGACGCGCCGCGCTTCCACCAGCAGTGGCTGCCGGACGTGACCAACGTCGAGCCCTATGCGTTCTCGCCCGACACGCGCAAGGTCCTGGAGGGCATGGGCCACAAGCTGGGCGCGCCGCATCCGGCGAACCACCTGGCGGCGATCATCGTCGGCGCGCCGTCGTTGAACGGCAAGCCGGTCGGGAACAACCGCTTCTACGGCGCGAATGATCCGCGACGCAACACCGGCCTGGCGGCCGGGTATTGAGCCGGGCGCCGACCCCGACCCCGACCCGCGCCTGCGGGGCAAGTCCTGACCCTCCCGCGATGGGAGAGCCGGCACAATCCCTCCCCAAAATCAATCGGTTCTTGGGGAGGGAGTCATGGCGGTTCAAGCATCGCGCGGCGGTCGCGCGCAGGGGCAGGGGCGCGCAAGCGCGCGTGCCGGTCAGGGGCAGTTCGGCGGCCGGCTGCTGCTGGGCCTGAGCTTCGTGGCGATCGTCGGTGGGGGCGCGTACTACGCGATCTGGAAGACGCGCTCGCTGCAACGCGACATGACCGCGACCGACCTGCCGATGTGGGCGGGCATGGGCCTCGGCTTCGCGGTGATCGGCTATGCGATCCTGTCGGCGCTGCGCGTGCCGTCGACGCTGCGCGTGCCGTCGACGCTGCGCGTGCTGCTGGCCGCGGCGATCTGGGCGGGGACCTTCGGCGTGCAGTCGCACCGCTCATTGGAAGACCCCCGGCTGATGAGCGAGAGCGTGGACAAGGCCGTCCCCCTCATGCTCGCGGCGGACGCTGGCGAGGCCGTCACGCCGGAGCGCATCAAGGCGGCGAAGATCGGCTCGCTGGAGCCGTTCATGCTGGCGCTGATGTCGGCGGTCCATGAGAACGACCGGCTGCTGCTGCGCCACGAGGCGCAGTGGCGGGAATTCCCCGTCAAGACGCTGCTGGCGCCCGAGGCGCTCGCGACCGCGGCCCAGCGGGAAGAGGTGCGTGGTCGGATGGCGGCGTTCATGGCCGACGTCGACGGCCACCAGCGGTTGAGCATGGCCACGATAGACCGGCAGGTCGAGGCGACGCGCGCCGCGCTCAAGAACCTGGCGCCCAAGTACCAGGCCAAGTTCGGCGATCTGCTCGACATCCACGATCGCTCGCGGCAGGAGTACACCGCGCTGACGGACGCGGAGCGAGACCTCGCGGTGCAGTCGACGGCGCTGCTGGGGTTGCTCGACGCGCAGTCGGGCCACTTTGCGCTCGTGCGTCAACCGTCGCTGCATCTGCAGTTCAACGACGAGCTGACCTTGCTGGAGTTCCGCAAGGCGTCCGGCCGCGTGACCCGCGCGTTGGACAGGATCCGGGAGTTGCGCAGCAAGAACGCGCGGGAGACCGTGAACGCGGTCAAGCGGACGCAGGCGCTGGAGGCGCTGCAGGCGCGCTGAGCCTGCTCGTCGGGGGGCGAATCCAGGCGTGAGGCGTCATTGCGAGGGCAGGTCGCCCGGCGCACCTAGGGCGAGGCTGACGCGGGACCTGCCGGTTCGGCAACGGTGGGCCCGCTCCACGGCTTCAACGCCTCGTAGCGCTGCGGCAGCGTGAGCGCATCGCCCCACGACCCATAGGTCGGATTGGGAATCGGGACCCACGAACGTCCCCAGCGTGGCTCGTGCGCCGTTGCGTCGTACTTCGCGCGCGGCACGAAGTCGTTGAGGTCGTCGCCGACGAGCATCGCGATGCGGTGCGTGCGCGCGACCGCGTAGCGTCGGGCGCTCTTGTCGGCGTCGGACCATTCGATGCGGTCGCGGCGCAGCATCAGGTCTTCCGGCGCGACGGCGCGGCCCAGCACCTGCGCCAGGTTCGCGAGCGTCTGGGCCTTCTGCGGACAGGCGACATGGAAACCGTCCGGACCGTAGGACCCCTGGAGGGGCAGGTCCGGTTGGTGATGAAGACGACGCGGAATCCCAGCCGGCGGGCCTCGGCGATGAACCCGGGCGCGCCCGGGATCGCGGTCGCCTGCGCGGAGGCCACCCAGGCGCCCCAGGACGCGCTGTCATAGGGCCGGCCGGCGCGGATCCGCCAGGCTTCGTAGGGCGAGTTGTCGACCACCGTCTCGTCGACGTCCAGCACGATCGCCGGCGGCTTGCGGGTGAAACCGCCTTGACCGGCCTGCTCCAGGGACGCGGTCTCCCGCGTGGCCTTGCGGGCGGCGGGAAGGCGGGCGGTCGCGGCGCGGTAGACCGCGAGCGTGGCCGCCCGCCGCTCCACCGCGGTCTGGAACCACAGGGTGGCCGTCACGCCTTCGCGACCGACGATCGGAGGCGCCTCCGCGGGCGCCGACGCGGCCATCACTGCGGCCGACGCGGCCGACGCGGCTGACGCGGCCGACGCGGCCACTGCGGACTCGGCGGCCATCGCGGTTGACGGGACCATCCAGGCCATGACGGTCATCGCCCCCAGTGCGCCCATGGCCGAGAGGGCGATCAGCGCGGGGCTTGTGAGGCGGGAGCGGGTCGCTGCGAGGCGCATGCCGGGACTTTCTCGGTATCGGAATGCGCCGATTGTCCGGCGGTCCGGCGTCATACGGATTGATGATGCGCGCCCGCGTGGCGCGGGATATACGGCCACGTGGCTAACTGGTCTCCCGCCATGCAAGCTCCCTCCGCCGGCTCGCCCGCGACCCATCGGCGCGGCGGCCGTGTCTGGCTGTGGATTGCCGTCGTCTGGTGCGCGTTCGCCACCGCCGTGGCGCTGTGGCAGCCGCCGGGGCCCGTGGGCTCGGCGATGCCGGTCACGCGCGTGGAGCACAGTCTCTGGGACTGGTGGCGTCTGCCGGTCGAGCGCCATGCCTTCCTTCGACTTCCCGACCTCCGCGGACCATTCACCTCCATGGCCGTCGGCGTCGGCGGCGACCGCTGGTGGCTCCTGGGCAACCAGGGCGCCTCGGTCGAAACCGTCGACGGCGGCACCACCTGGCACCAGGTGGACGGCGTCGGGCCGTCGGAGCCCACCGGGACAAGGCGTTTGCAAGACCTCACGATCGACGGCGCCCGCATGGTGATGAGTGAAACGGGACGCCTGTCCGTCTTTGTGCCGGACAGGCCTGGCTGGTCCAGACCCCTGGTCGCCTTCCGGTCTGAAGTCGACGAGACACGTGCCTGGGCATTGGGCGACAGCGGCAACCTGATCATGTTCCGGGACGACCCCTTGTCCTGGTCGCTGGTGACCCGGGGCGCGCTGGACGCGCTGACGAGCGTCGGTTTTTCGGACGACGGACAGCGGGGTTGGACTCTCGGCGCCAGCGGCACGGTGTTGAGGAGCGAAGACGGCGGCAGCTCCTGGCGGCGGCAGCCGACGGGTTCCTCGACTGGCTTGAGTCTGTTGCACGTCAGCGCCGACGGCATGAAGGCTTGGGCCGGGTACGCGGACGGCAAGCTCGCCTTCGAGACCCTCAACGGAGGCGCATCCTGGGAGCCCGGCGATTTCACCTCGCCGGACGCGCAAGCGGCGATGGTGCGTCCTCGTGCATCGCTGCGGCCGCCGATGCCGCTGCCCTGGGGTGTGCGCTCCGGCTACATCGGTGCGGACGGCCTGCGCGGCTGGGCCGTCGGCGACGGGGGCCTCCTGCTGACCACGCGCGACGGCGGCCGCAGCTGGACCGATCCCCGCCGCTACGCGCGTTATCCGGCGCCGTGGTACTGGCTGGCGCTGCTGCTGTCGGTGCCGATGTTCCTGCGCGCGTGGCGGCACTTCACGCAGGCGCACCAGGCCGTGATCGGCATGGCCGACACGCCGGCCACCGACGCGGCACTGACCGACCCGCGGCAGGATCGGCTCAACTTCGAGCCGCTCGCCGCAGGCATCTCCCGCTTCCTGCGCAATCCGGCGACCGAACCGCCGTTGACGCTGGCGATCACCGGCGACTGGGGCTCGGGCAAGAGCTCGTTGATGGGGCTGATCTGCGCGGACTTGCGCGAGCACGGTTCCCGGCCGATCTGGTTCAACGCCTGGCACCACCAGAAGGAGGATCACCTGTTCGCCGCGCTGCTCGGCGCGCTGAGCAAGCAGGCCCCGCCGCCGTGGCTGAGCCTCGACGGCATCGGCTTCCGGCTGCGCCTGCTGTGGGTGCGCTCGCGCAAGCACTGGGTGTTCACGCTGCTGCTGTGCACGGCGGTGGCGGCGCTCGTCACCCTGCACCTCGGCATGAACGACGCCGTGGCGGAGACGCAGCGGCTGCGCCAGCTCGGCGACCTGCTGACGTCGCTCGGCGGGTGGGGAGCGCGAAGCCCGATGCGGCATCGGCCGGCGCGACGACCGCGTCGATGGCCGCCTCGATGAGCGCCGCGACCGCGCCGCCCGTGCCCTGGGCCGGCTGGCTCGCGCTGCTGACGGTCGCCGGCACCACGCTGGCCGCGCTGCGCAAGGCGCTGACGGCCTTCGGCGCCGATCCGGCGGCGCTGCTGGCCGGCGGGCTTCAAGGCATGAAGCCCAAGCTCGCCGCCGAGCAGAACAGCTTCCGCACGCGTTTCGCCGAGCAGTTCGGCGAGGTCTCGCAGGCCTTGCCGGAGCGTGTCGTCGTCGTCATCGACGACCTCGACCGCTGCCGGCCCGAGGCGGTGCTCGAGATCATGGAGGCGGTGAACTTCCTGACCTCCTCGGGGCAATGCTTCGTGCTCTTCGGGATGGCGACGGACAAGGTGCAGGCGGCGCTGGCGATCGCGTTCGAGCGCATCGCCAAGGAACTGGCCAGCGGCGCCGGCGGTGAGAAGGATCCGGAGGCCGCCGCGCGCAAGCAGCGCCGCGACTACGCGGCCAACTACCTGCAGAAGCTGATCAACCTCGAGATCAAGGTGCCGACCGAGCAGTCGTACGAGGCGTGGCGGCTGCTCACCGACGATCCGGCGACGGCGAAGCCGCCCTCCTGGCGGGGTCAGGCGACCGACGGGCTGCGTCGTCATGCGATGGGGCTGGCGCTCGCGCTGTCGGTGGCTGTCGGCGTGAGCCTGGGGGTGCTGATGCGTCCCGACGCATCGCAGGCGGCGTACGAACGCACGGCAGCGCCCGCGCCGTCATCGGCAGCGGCGTCGTCGTCATCACCCGCGCCGTCGATGGCGTCGACGGCAAGCGGCGCGTCCGGTGCCGTCGTCTTCCCCGGACTCTCGGCGTCCGATCCGACGCTGGCCTGGGGCACCTCACCGGACCAGCCGCCGACTCGGGTGCTGGTGCAGTCCGGTCAGGAAAGTCACGCGGACGAATGGATCGCCGCGGGGGTGCTCGCCATCGGCGCGGCGCTGGCGGGCCTGCTGCTCTGGCGCGTCGCGAGCCGGCGCCATCGCGAGGCGACGGATTCGAAGGACTTCCGCGATGCGCTCAAGGTCTGGACCGAGCTGGTCCGCGAGGCTGCGCACACGCCGCGCGCGGTGAAGCGCTTCGGCAACAAGCTGCGCTACTTCGAGATGCTGCAGCAGGGCCAGGAGCGGGATCGCACGCTGCTCGACGAGCTCCGGGCGCGGCTGCGACGCTTCACCGCGAAGCGCGATGACACGGGGACGGTGGTGGAGACGCCGCGCGGAGAGCCGAACCGCCGCATTGCCGCACCGCAGCTCGTGGCGCTGGGCGCCTTGCATGAGGCCTTCGGGCCGGGCTGGCTGTCGCGCTTCGATGCCTCTCTCAAGACGAGCCTCGGCAATGATTTCCCGACCTTCTCCGATGCCGAGGACGCCCGGCTGGTCGACGCCGCTGAAGCCTTCATCCGGCAGCACACGGCGCTGTTCGACACGGGATGGCCGCCAGGCCGCGACGAGGTCGAGGTCTTCTCCCGCCTGCTCGACGGCATCCGCATGCCCGGCGAGTCGGAGGAACTCGACATGCGCCGGCCGTGGGTATCGCCGTCCGTATCGCCGTCCTCCGTTCGTCCCGATGTGAAGTGACCGGCCGCCGGCCCGTGACGGGGCCGGCGCGACTCAGTCGATGTGGAAGTCGTCCTTGTAGACCTGCCACCGCAGCGGCGTGTTCAGATCCAGGTTGCCGGCCTTCAACCAGACACGCTGCGCGGTGTCCACGCGGGACGTGTCCTCATGCGCCGCTTCCTTCTTCATGGCCGCCACGCGGGCATCCAGGAAGGCGTTCAGGTAGGCGGTCTCGTCGCCGCCTTGCGCGGGCGTCCGGGCCTTCGCCATCGCCGCCTTGCGGATCCCGCCGAAGCTGTCGCTGCTGTTGCCCGGGCCGTGCATGACGAGGGCGTCGTAGTAGGCGAACTGGCCGAGCGCGCGCAGGCCGTCGGCCTTGGCCTGACTCACCGCGGGATTGAAGTAGACGGTGTCGCGCTCGGCATCCTGCGCCTGCTGGAACACGGGATCCTTCGCGGCCGCGGCCCAGTCCGCCTTGAAGTCGGGATCCAGGCCGGCGTGCGAGTCGCTGCCGTTCACCTTCTTCAGCGCCGTCAGGTATTTCGCCAGCACGTTGCCGGGCGAGCGCCGGGCGTAGTCCTCGACCAGCTCCAGCATGTCGCCGGTGCCCGAGCAGAATCCGATGATGCCGGCGGTGTAGCCGCGTCCGTCCTTGATGTCCTGGATGTAGGCGTACTGCGCGCGCCAGTCCTGCGAACTGTTTTCCGCGCTGGAGACGATCTGCATCGCGATGTCCTTCTTGCGGGCATCGGACAGGTCGGCGGAAGACGGCGCCGGTGCCGGTGCCGGCGCGGGCGCTGGAGCAGGTGCCGGCGACGGAGCAGGCGCTGGTGCTGGCGAAGGTGCCGGAGCGGGGGAGGGCGCCGGCGAGGGCGAGGACGGGTTGCTCGACACCGGTGATCCGGGCCCGTCGCTGGAGCCGCCTCCGCCGCATGCGGAGAGCGCCACGGTCAGTGACAGGAGGGCAAGGTGGCGACGGTGCTTCACGGGTCGATCAGGTCAATGGAACGGGCGCGGATTCTCTGTCGCCCGAGCCGCCGGCAGGTGTGCCGGACTGCGACCAAATGAAAAAGGCGGGCCTTCCGCAGAGGCCCATGACTGCCGTCATGGCCGATGCCTGCTGGGTTCTCGGCTCAGGACCTGTTGTTTGTCCGACTACCTCGAATCGGGTAGTGTGGATGGCGTTGTCGTGACCACTGCGGCCTGCAGGTCGCCGGGATGGACCATCAACTCGCGCACGGCACGCAGCGTCTCGTACTGGCGCAGCACCGAGGTGAAGGCGGGCGCTTCCAGCAGCAGACGCCAGACGGGGATCAACCGTGATGGGTCGGCCGAGGCGCCGTCCTCGAGCGCCGCGGCGAAGTCGAGGCTGGCCTCGGCGCAGAGCAGCTGCATGCGGCTTGCTGCGCTCAGCAGACGCGGTGTCCGGTCCTCCAGGCCGTCACAGCAATAGAGCACGGCGCGCGCGAGGTCGCCCTCCTCGGTGGGCAGCGCGCTGAGCGACGCGCCGCGCAGGCGGACCTCGCCGTCGGTCGAGGTGAACGCGTAGGTCGTGTCGATGTCGGCCTGCGCCAGCAGACGCAGACCGCGCAGGAGTTTCGGCAGGTCGGTCGTCGCAGCGTCGGGCGAAGCCTTGGCCTCGACCAGCAGGCAGAGGTCCCAGTCTCCGTCGGCGTCGCTGCGCTTCAGCAGCGCCACGTCCCACTCGCTCTTCGCGCGTTGCGCGTCGCCGGGGAAGGACGGCGGGATCCTCAGCGAGGCCACGATCCGGTAGCGTGTCTCGCCGGCGGCCGCATTCATGCGGTCGACGAGTCCATCGAGCGCCTGGACCGCCAGCACCTCCACCGCATCGCCGCGTTGCTGGGCCCCGGCGCCGCGCGCGGCTGCCTGCTCGCTGCCGGCGATCGGACCTCGCCGTTCCCAGAGCGCGCGGTAACGCGCCACCAGCACGTCCGGGGACAGGGCGTCGAGTCGACGCAGACGCGTCAGCGCGGGTTCGTCGATCAGACGCGCCAGACCGCGGTGCAGGGAGGGTTCCGCGTGCGTGTCGGCGCCGTCGTGCAACGGGACGAGGACATCGGACACCCGAGCCCAATCGCCGGCGCCGGCCGCGGCGTGGAGCGCCAGGAGCGCGTCGCGCGTCGGACCCGCCGCGCGGCGCTGCGTCTTCTTTGGATGGGCGAGCGCGTTGACCGCGGTGCGGACCGCGCGGCGGTCGCGCTCGGCATGCGCGCTGAGCGAGGCGTACTCGCGCACCACCGGCGAACGGTGGCGCAGCACCATGGCCTGGAAGGCCGGGTCGCCGCCGCCTGCAGGGGCCGGGCCGCCCTCGTTGTTGTCACCACCTGCATCGCCATCGCCGTCGCCTTCTTTGCCTTGCGCCGTGAGCGGGCGCATGGCGTGGCCGATCAGCCGTGCAAGGGCGTCGACGAACAGCGTCCGCGCGTCGTCCGCGGGCGCGTTCCCGGAGGCGAGCGCGGTCCGCGCCTGCTCGATGGCAGCAGCGAGCGCCGTCGCCGTCCCGGCGGCGCGGGCTTCCTCCCACGTGGCCGGCAACGCGGGCGCGCGATAGCGGCGGGGCGTCCGCCGCAACACGTCATCGAGCAAGGGCGGAAAACCCGGCAGGTCGTGCGATGAGGGGGCAGCGAAGGCGACATGCGATGCGACCGCGAGGTCGACGGGGTGCGACGTCGTCATTGTCGCGTTCCCCGGATCACGGATCACGGATCACGAACTGCGGACTGCGGACTGCGGACTGCGGACTGCGGACTGCGGACCTCGATCCGCGCCTCGTGGACCATCGACGCTCGATGGCGGTTGGCCTAGCGCGGCTGCGCCGTCGCGTCCTGCCGCCAGCGCAGGTAGCGCCGCGTGAGCCGGGACGCGCGCCATTGGTCCAGCACCAGCGTGATGACCGGCGAGACATGCCGGGTCGGCGCGACGCCCGCGGCCATGCGCCGCAACTGGCGCCGGGCCAGCGCCATCGTCGCCAGACTGCCGATGGACTTGTTCTTCCAGGTCACGGCGACGGGCTCGGCCACGGCTTCCGCGGCCGCCCAGCGTCTGGGCAGATCCGGCTCGTAGGCGAGGGCGGTCGCCAGCCCCACCACCGCGACGCCGCTCGCGAGCACCTGTTCGGCGACGGCGCGCCGGCGGATGCCGCCGGTCGTCATCACCGGCATGTGGGCGAGCCGTGCCAGGTCTTGCGCGAACTCGAGGAAGTAGGCCTCGCGGCCCAGCGTGCGGCCGTCCGCGGTGCGGCCCTGCATCGCCGGGCTCTCGTAGCTGCCGCCGGACAGCTCCAGCAGATCGATGCCTTCCGCGTTGAGCAGGCCGACGACGGCGCGGGCATCGGCCTCGTCGAAGCCGCCGCGCTGGAAGTCGGCGCTGTTGAGCTTCACCGCGACGGCGAAGTCCGGTCCGGCGACGGCCTTGACGGCGCGCACGACGTCCAGGAGCAGCCGGGCGCGAAGCGCGATAGGGCCGCCGTAGCGGTCGTCGCGTCGGTTGGCCAGCGGCGACAGGAACTGCGAGAGCAGGTAGCCGTGCGCCGCGTGGATCTGCACGCCGTCGAAGCCGGCTTCGCGGGCGGCGTGGGCGGTGTCGGCGAAGCGCCGGACGATGGTGGCGATCTCCGCCTCGGTCAGCGCGCGGACCGGCGCGAAGAGCTTGCCGTGCTTGCCCATGTCCAGGGCGACCTCGGACGGCGCGTACCCCGGATTGCCGAGCGCCGCGAACACCTGCCGTCCCGGATGGTTGATCTGCATCCAGAGCCGCGCGCCGCCCGCATGCGCCGCGCGGGCCCAGGCGGCATAGGGCGCGAGCGGCGTGCCGGCTTCCAGCACCAGGCCGCCGGGCCCGGTCAGCGCATCTGGTGCCACCATGACGTTGCCGGTGATCAGCAGGCCGGCGCCGCCTTCGGCCCATCGCCGGTAGAGCGTCTGGCTCCCGAGGCCGGGCAACTGGCCCGGCTCGGCCAGCGCTTCCTCCATGGCGGCCTTGGCGATGCGGTTCTTCAGCGTCTGGCCGTTGGGCAGGACGAGCGGGTCATGGAGGGCAGGCGGCAGGTGGGGCGTCGGAACGGTCGGCATGGTCCGGGCTTGAGTTCAGGAAGGCCTTCAGCGTAAGCTTCAAGCCAACTTGAAGGTCAAGCGCCTTTTTCAGCGTTTCATGGAGTCGAGGATGCGCATCGGGGAACTGGCGAAACGGATCGGGATCAAGACCTCGGCGATCCGGTTCTACGAGGCCAGCGGGCTGCTGCCGGAGGGCGCGCGCGGCCTCAACGGCTACCGCGAGTACGGCACGGACGCACTGGAGCGGCTGCAGGTCATCCAGCTCGCACAGCGGCTGGGATTCACGCTGGACAGCCTGAGACAGGCGTTCGCGCAAGGCGACGGGCAGGTGCCGAAGGAACTCGTGCTCGCCAGCCTGCAGCGCCGGCGCGAGGAGATCGCCCGCATGCGGATGGAACTCGACGCCCAGGACGCCGAGCTGCAGCGCCTGGCCCAGGCCTTCACCGAAGGCTGGTCGCGCGGCGACTGCCTGGAAGCGAACGGCTTCATCGCGGCGACGCTCGACGGCGCGGCGCCAGTGGGAAGGAAGGCCTGAGCGCGACGCGTGGCAACATCGTGGATCCGAACCGTCGACGTCCATTGCTCATGCGCGCTTTCCCGTCTCCTGTCCTGTCCGCCGCCGCCTTCGCCGCTTGTGTGGCCGTGCCGATGGGCGCCTGGGCCGATCCGCTGCCGCCAGCCGCGAAGGCCGAAGTCACCGCGCTGCTCGGCAAGTTGACGGCCTCGTCGTGCGAGTTCAACCGCAACGGCGACTGGCATTCCGCCGCCGAGGCGAAGTCCCACCTCGAGCGCAAGCTGAGCTACCTCGAGGACAAGAACCTCGTGAAGACGGCGGAGCAGTTCATCGACCTCGGCGCGACCAAGAGCAGCATGAGCGGCAAGCCGTATCTGGTGCGATGCGGCGGCGCGGCGCCGGTGGAGAGCAAGACCTGGCTCAGCCGCGAGCTCGCGGTCGTGCGCGCCGCAGGGAAGGGCGCGTCCGCACCTGCCACGGGGCCGACGACGTCGCGCTGAACCGGCTTCAGCGGGGGTGGCCTTGAGCCCGCTTCAGCCGGGTGTCACCTTGAGCCCGCTTCCGCGGGCGTCGGCATGGAAGCCGCATCAGCGGGCGCTGCCCGCCTGCAGCTTGCCGAGGATCGCGTAAGCCGCGTCCACGCGCTCCGGGATCGGCCAGCTGCGGTTGCCCAGCAGCACGACGCCGATGCGCTGCGTCGGCACGAACACGACGTAGGCGCCGAAGCCGCGCGTCGAGCCGGTCTTGTTGAAGAGCCGCGGCCCGGCCGGCGTGTGGTCCAGCGGCTTGACCGCCGTGGTCACGCGCCCGAGCGCATTGCCCGCCTGGAGCTGCGCCAGCGGCACCGGCCACGGGTACTGCTCCCAGCCGAGGCCCTGCGTCATGCCGTCGACCTGGAAGTGGCCGATGTGCGTGGCCTCGACGGCCTGGCGCGTGGTGGCATCCAGCCCGCTCGGGTCGATGTTGACCTGCATGAAACGCACCAGGTCCGCCGCGGTCGTCTTGATGCCGTAGGACTCCGAGTCGAATGCGCCCGGCGAGACACGCACGGCCATGTCCTGGGCCGTACCCTGGTGATCGACCTTGTCGTAGCCCGTGGCGTAACGGGTCATGGCCGTCGTCGGCACTCGCAGGTAGGTCTCGCGCAGGCCCAGCTTGGGCAGCAGGTCGGATTCGACTGCATCCGCGTAGTCGCGCCCGATCGCCGCGGCCGCCGCGCGGCCGAACAGGCCGATGCTCGGATTCGAATAGCGGCGCTTCGCTCCCGGCGCGAAGTCGGGCTTCCACTGCTGGAGGTAGCGCATCAGCGACGCCTCGTCCGTGACCGCGTCCGGCACCTGCAGCGTCAGTCCGCCGGCCGTGTAGGTGACGAGGTTCAGCAGCGTCGCCCGGTCGATCGGATGCCCCTTCAACGCGGGCAGGTGGCGGCTCGGGTGGTCCGACAGCTGCAGCTTGCCGTCCACCATCACCTGCGCGCCGAAGGTCGCGTTGAAGGTCTTGCTGACGGAGCCGACCTCGAACAGCGTGCGGTCGTCCACCGGCTGGCCGGACTGCCTGGACGCGACGCCGTAGTTGAAGACGAAGGACTTCCCGCCGACCGTCACGCCGACGGCCATGCCGGGGATGTCGTTCTTCGCCATCAGGGGACGGATCGCCGCGTCGACGGCCGCACGGAGGGCGGCGGCGTCGGGTGCCTGGTGGGGCGCGGCCTGCGCCGAGAGGACGGTGAGTCCGGCGGCGGCAAGCGCCGTCAGTCGCGCCGTCAGTCGTGTCGCCAGTCGTGTCGCCAGTCGCGCCGCGGCGCGTGAAATCCCATGCATCGATGAAGCCTCGTCGGAAGAGGGCCGCGCGGGAAGCGCAGCGTTCATCCCGGATGTTGGAGGCAGATGCCGGGCCGCGACGGCGAAAGGCGCGTTACGGGCGTTCGCCGTAACGCGCAGCGTCCTCAGCGTCCTTCAAGGCTGGATCTCGAAGACCAGCATCTGGTTGCGGTCCGTCGCCGAATCCGCCGCCGGGAAGTTGTCGTCGGCGACGACGACCAGGCTGCGTTTGCCATTGGCCAGCTTCGGCCCGAAGGTCATGCCCTCGAGGTTGGCGATGCCACCGAGCTGCGTCTTCAGCGTCTCGAAGTCCAGCACCAGCTTCTTGGTCACCGGCGTCGCGCCGGTCAGCGACGCGGCCGTCAGCACGTTGGTCGCGTTCGCGGTGTCGATCTCGTAGAGCCGCACCTGGTTGCCGACGACGCCGACGGAGAAGCTGCGCTCCAGCACCAGGAAACGCGTCGCCGACAGCGCCAGGATCTCCGTCGGTCCGTTGACGGTGAACTGGTCGGCCGGCACCGGCGTCGCCTGCACCTTCTCGATCGGATAGACGTACTGCGCGTTGGCCGTGCCGCCCGCGCGGTCGAAGCGCGTCAGGCGCGAGGCGCTGCCGGCGGCCAGCGTCGGTGCGGCGCCGTCCTGGATCAGCGCGCCTTCCATCAGCACCCAGGCCGACTGGGCGTCGGGCGAGAAGGTCAGCCCCTCGAAGACCAGGTTGCCGCGCGGGCCGGCGTCCTGCGCGCTCATCTGGAACATCGCGGGCAGGGTGTACTCGCGCACATGGCCGCCCTGCGGCGTGATCTCGCGAATGAAGGGGTTGATCACGCGCGGCGGCGTGCTCGTCAGCGTGCGGTCGCCCTCGCTGAGCCAGACCCAGTTGCCGGTCACCGGATCCACGCGGACCGACTCCGGGTCCGCGACCTTCGCGTCCGGCACCTTCGGATAGTCGCTGCCGTCGGGCTGCTTCATCGTCACCACGCCGGTGAAGGTCACGGCGCTGAAGGTGCTCGCATCGAAGGTGAGCTTGGCCGTGTAGAGCCGCGGCGCGCCGGCGGAGTCCGTCGTCGTGCGGTCGTCGCTGATGAACACGTAGGTGTCGGTCTTGAGGTCGTAGTCGACGCCGGACAGGCCGCCGACGACGGTGTTCGCGTAGGTCATCCGGCGCGGCAGCACCTGCTGGCCGATCAGGCGCAGGCTGGACACGGTGACGTTGTCGTTGCTGTTGATCGGATCGCCGGCGTCGTCGCTGCCGCCGCAGGCGGCCAGCGCCGCGGTGGCGAGCAGCAGCGGGATCAGGCGGTACGCGGAGGCGGGCCCCTCGTGCCGGTCCGTGGGGTGTCAAGGCCGCGGGCCCTCACCCCCGCCTTCTCCCGCAAGCGGGAGGGGGAGCAAGCGGTGGCATGGGGGAGAAGAGCGTCGGGAAGAGGGGCATGACAGCGATCGAGGTCGTGATGCGTGTCATGTTCGTTGCGCCAGGTTGCGCCGAGGTGACAGGCCGTGGCTATCATTCGCCCCCGCCGCGCTGCATCATTTCGAAACACATGGCCGGCAGATCAGGGAGAAATGTCATGCGAGCCGTGCTGCTCATCATCGTGGTCGCCATCCTGGGTGTCGTCGGCTGGAAGAAGCGCGACGAGATCCCGTTCCTGCGCGATGCCGCGCGCGAGGTCGAACGCCAGGCCGACAAGGTCGAGGTGCCCAAGATCCGCTTCGACAACGATCCGCCCGCGACCTCGGGTGCCCCGCAGGGCAAGCCGCCGGCGGGCGGGGCGCGCCGCTGCGTGGTCAACGGCAGCGTGCTCTACACCAACGACGCCTGTCCGGCGGGCAGCACCGAGCAGCAGGTCAAGGGCGGCACGATCACCGTCATGCCGGCCTACAAGGCGCCGCCGGCGCCCGCGTCGGCCGGCTCCGGCATCCCCAACGCCCGCGAGCTGCTGGCCCCCAAGGGCGGCACGCTGAAGGACCAGGCGCACGAGCGGGCGATGGAAGGCCTCTGATCCGACGCAGGGTCAGGTCTTGCGCCCGACCTTGCCGACCGTCTTGACCGGCAGCACCGCCAGCAGCACGCGGCCGCCGCCGAAGACGACGATGCCCAGCCCCCAGGCGACGACCTTCACCACCGAGCACAGGCTCATGGCCACCAGCGCCAGGCCCGCGACATGGGGCAGGCCGACGAGGTCGATCAGCGTCGCGGCCAGGGTGGACAGGTCCTCGAGCGCATCGGCGCCGAAGGCCAGCGCGGGCAGCCAGCCGATGGCCAGCAGCAGCCGCGACCGGTGGTCACCCGGCTTGCGCCAGCCCGCCATCCAGGTGAAGACGCGCGAGGCCAGCCGCGACAGCAGGTAGGCCGCGGCCAGCAGGAAGGCCAGGTCCCACGCCAGGCCCAGGAAGAGGGCGGCGCGCTCCTGGCGGATCCACCAGAGGTCGCGCGGCCAGCCGTGCAGCAGCAGGCCCAGCTGATGGCGGGCGAACTCCCAGGGCGCCACGGCGCTGCGGATCAGGCCCTCTTCCCAGCCGCCCGGCGCCGGCAGCCGCGACTGCAGGAAGGGCAGCTGCTGGAGCTGCCAGCCGGAGAGCAGCAGGAGGGCCGCCGCGGCGACGACCGCGAACAGCAGCCACGGCAGCGAGCGCCGCTCGTCCCAGACGCTGGGGCCCTGGAAGGGCGCGGGCGGCGACTCCGCCACCACGTCCACCGGGATCTTCTGCTTGCCCTTGGGGATGCGGACGACCTCCGTCGTCATGCGCCGCACCGTCATGCCGGCAAGCGCCCAGAACGGCGTGTCGTGGAGCGCATCGTGGCGCAGCGGCAGCGTGCCCACGAAGGACTCCGGCAGCGGCATGCCGAAGGCGTCGCTGCCGGCGGGCAGGCTGGACAGCGGCGGGACGCCGAGTTCCGCCGCCACCTCGTTGACCATCCACACCATCGAGGCATCGGGCAGGCCGGTGCGCCCGTGGGGATAACGCGGGCTCTCCGCCGATTGCGCCGGATAGCTGCCGCCGACGTCGCAATGCACGCCCGGGAACCAGAGCTGGCGCAGCGTGCGCGTGATCGGGCGGTTGAAGCGGTCGACCGCCGGCACGTCCACCCGGCTGGGCGAGTCGTAGACCCGTGGCAGGAAGGGCCAGCGGTGCTCGTCGAAGGCCAGCGCGTGGCGCACGTTGAGCATGTGCTTCTTGTCGGCGAAGGTGGCCGTCGCCGGGTTGTCTCGGGAGCCGAAGGGCGGCAGGCCGACCGATTCGACGGTGTCCCAGACGCCGACCCAGAAGACGTCCGCGGGCCGCGCGAAGTTGCGTCGCACCTGCTCCGCGAGCCGGTTGCGCGTGGCCGCGGTGGCTTCCTCGCCGCCCTGGGCGCCGCGCGCGCCTTCCTGGCCCGGCCGGGCGAAGCCGCGGTGCAGGGCGCGGGCCAGCGACCGCCGCCAGTTCTTGCGGCCGCGGGCCTGTTCCTCGATCGGCGGCTGCGAGAAGTAGATCCGCACCAGCGTCGGGATCAGTTCCTCATGCTCGGGACGCAGGATGCCGAAGAGGTTGACCATGCCGACGATCGCGCGCGCCGTGAACGCGCCGCGCGAGAAGCCGAAGCAGAAGATGCGGTCGTCGATGCGCTCGTCGAAGTGGCGCATCAGGAAGCGGTAGCCCTCGCCGATGTTGTCGTAGACGCCCTGGCCCGAGGCCAGGCCGGCGATGCGCGCCCAGCGGCGCTTGATCAGGTCGAGCAGGCCGGTCGGCGGGGCCGAATCGGGCGAGCCGACGCCCGGGTCGTAGTACAGCAGCGAATCGATGGTCGGCGGGTGGTGGCGCAGGTAGCCGAACAGCTTCAGGACGTTGGTGTCCTCGATGCCGCCGGTCAGCGTGTTGTTCGTGCCGTCGCAGAACAGCACGAGGTTGCGCTGCCGGCGTGCGATGCCGGTCGCCGCGTCGGGCGCGCCTGTCCCTCTTTCCCCGCTTTCCGCGCTTTCCGCGCTTGCCGTGCCTCTCCCGCCTGTGGCGTCCGTCGCGCCTGTCGTGCTCGGGTCCATGGTCGTCCTCCCCCTGTGGTTCTTCTGTCGAAGCTCGAAGGCTAGGACGGATGGGGGCCACGGTCATCCCCGAATGTAGGGACTCGGGAAAACACAGGCCCTGGGGGGCCGTCCCGGCTGTCGGACGGCGTCCGGCTGAGGCACCATGCAAGGCATGCCGCTTTCCGATCCACAAGTCTTTGTCGAAGGCGCCATGCGCCGCCGGCGCCGCGTGACGGCCTGGCTGATCGTCGCGAACCTGACCGTCGCCCTGGTGCTGGGCGCGCTCGTCGTGCAGGTGCTCGACACCTCCCGCCGCGCCTACGCGGCGCAGGCGCGCGACGTGTCCGACGGCCTGGCCGCCGTCGCGCAGCTCAACGTCGCCGCCGAGATGGGGCGAGTCGACGCGGTCCTGCGCGCGACCGCCGGCGAGATGGAGCGGCTGCTCGACGCGCCGGGCGGCGCTTCCGACGCGGTGCTGAACGACGTGCTCCACGCGCGCTTCGGACTGCTGCCCGGCATCGAGGCGCTCCGCGCCGCGGATACGGCCGGCCTGGTGCGCTGGGGAACGCGACTGCCGGCCGGCGTGCCGACGCAGATCGCCGATCGCGATTTCTTCATCGATGCCCGCGACCTCTCGAGGCCGGTGACGCGGGTCACCGGGCCGCTGCGCTCGCGCGTGTCGGGACACTGGGTGATCGGCTTCGGACGGCCGCTGGTGGTGGGCGGACGGTTCGCGGGCTTCCTCTACGTGACGGTGGGCGTCGATCATTTCCGGCATCTCTTCGAGCGGTACGACCTCGCGCCGCTCGACGCGATGACGCTGCGCCGGGACGACCTGCGGCTGGTGGCGCGGATGGCGCCGGACAGCCCGTCGCAGGGCGAGGTCGGCGAGACGATGGTCTCGGACGAACTGCGCGCCATGCTGGCCGCGCACCCGCGCCAGGGGACCTTCGTGTCGACCGTGGCGATCGACGGACAGAGCCGCACCAGCTCGTACCGCGCGCTGGACGACTGGCCGTTCGTCGTGTTCGCCGGCGTGAACAACGCGCGCTTCTTCAAGCCCTGGCGGCAGCAGGCCTGGACGGTGGCCTCGCTGGCCGCGCTCGCGTGGCTGCTGGTGGCGCTGGCGAGCTGGCAGGTCCATCGCGCGAACCGGCGACAGCAACGGTCCATGCAGGCGCTGGCCGACCAGGGCAAGCAGATCCAGGCGCTGCAGCGCGAACAGGCGGCGATGCTCGACAGCGACCTGGTCGGCATGGCCAAGATCTCGCGCCGCAAGATCACCTGGCGCAACCGGGCGGTGGAGCGGCTGCTCGGCTACGGTCCCGGGGAGCTGCAGGACGTGCCGGCGCGGGTGTTCTATTGGGACGACGCGCAGTACGAGGACGTGGGGCGGCAGGTCTACACGGCGCTGGCCGAGCACGGGCACTACCGTTCGCAGATCCGGATGCGGAGCAAGGCCGGCGAGTCGGTGTGGGTGGACTTCGGCGCGGTGCCCTTGTCGGCGCACGAGGTCTTCGCGATGGCGGTCGACATCACCGCGATGAAGGCGGCGCATGAGGACCTGGCGCATGCGGCCTTCCACGATGCGCTGACGCAGCTGCCCAACCGGGTGCTGCTGTACGACCGGATCGAGCAGGCGCTGGCGATGGCGCGGCGCGAGCGCACCCGGGTGGCGGTCTGCTACCTGGACCTGGACGGCTTCAAGGCGGTCAACGACGCGCACGGGCATGACGCCGGCGACCAGCTGCTGCAGACGGTGGCGGCGCGGCTGTCGGCGAGCATCCGCCCGCTGGACACCGTGGCGAGGCTGGGCGGCGACGAGTTCGTGCTGGTCCTGACCGGGGTGCAGGACGAGGAATGGCGGCCGGTGCTGGCGCGCGTCGTCGACGCGATCGGCGAGCCGATCGTGCTGTCGTCCGGCGAGCAGGTGACGGTGGGCGTCACGGCGGGCGTCGAGGTGTTCTCGCCGGACGACGAGGCCGGCGCGCACGAGCTGATCGAGCGCGCGGACCACGAGATGCTGCGCGGGAAGCGCGATGGGAAGGGGCAGGTCAGAGCGGGGTGAGAGGGCGCCGCATCGGGCGGGCGGGGCGCGCCGGGCGAGGCATGCCGATTGCTCTCAGACGTTTTCCTCAGCCACTTTCATGAAGGTCCCGTCATGAGCAAGTCCCCTGGCCATCGGCAGCATCCCGAGCACCATGTGAAGGAGTCCCGCGTCGCCGAACGCATGACCGTCGTGTTCGCCGGTCAGACGCTGGCGGATTCACGCGACGTGGTACGTGTCGACGAGGACGGCCATCCGCCGCGGTTCTACTTCCCGCGCGGAGATGTCCGGCAGGACCGGCTGAAACGCACGGAGACCTCGACCGAATGCCCGTTCAAGGGCACGGCGAGCTACTTCGATGTCGACGTCGGCGACCAGAGCGCCAACGATGCGGTGTGGTCCTACGAGACGCCCTACGACGAGCACGCGGGACTCAAGGAACGCATGGCGTTCGATGAATCGAAGTCGGAGGAACTGGTGGTGCGCAGCCTGCCGTGAGCCGACGGCCCCCCGGCCGAGCGTGTCGATCACTCGCGGAACTGCTCGATGCGCTGCTTCAGGTACTCGACGCGCAAGGCCGGGAACCTCGCTGCCAATGCCATGAACGGATCGTCGAATGCGTTGAGCGGGGAGTCCCTGTACGACGCCGAAAAGGCCTGCAAGGAACCGTCCGCCTTGAAAGGGGCCAGGCGCGGGCTGTCCTGATCCGCGACCTGCCACGCCTGCTCGAACATGACGGCGGCTTCGTTCGCACCCAAGGCCTGCAACGCCGCTGGCACTTGCCGCAGGTACTGTCCGGGAATGTTCCAGAAGAACTGATGGAAGCCACCGTTGGCGACCTCGGCTTCGAGGATGAATGAGAGGTGGAAGATCTGGAAGCCGCGTGGCAGGGCGGCCAACGACTCCGGTTCGCCGATCTGACTGAAGGCCCGACCGTTGATGTAGGCCATCACCGCAGCATCGAGTCGCTCGTCGGGGATCAAACGCCATGCGTCGTCGTTCAACGACGTCACGCGCGGGCGACTGGCCGCTTCTTCCCGTGCATGCCGCTCGATCTCCCGCATGCCCTCGCGCAACTCGGGTGGCAGCGCAGCCAGTGCCTCTGCCATGAGGCGCTCGGCTTCTTCGGGGGGCAACGGCGTGTGAGGCGCCATGGGCATGTCGAAGTCGGACTGACCGAGCAGCAGCCGCCAATAGTCGAGCGGTTCCGGGCCGAGCAGGTCCTCGAGCGATTGCAGGACCTGCACGCGCTCCGTCTCCGTCAACGGACTCCTTTCGAGGGCGACCGGGTACTCCCGACCTTTCGTGAATGGCCGGACCGTTTCGACGGCTGCGAGGAAGACCTGCCACGACGGGGCCACGGGCGTCGCATTCCAGACGCCGTCGCCATGCGGGGCGGACAGGACGGGAAAGCCCGGGCCAGATCGATCGACGAATATCGGGTCGCCGCACAGGGAATCCTGGGCGACCACCAGCCATTGAGGGTTCCAGTCGGAGCCGGAATAGCCGATCTGCATCTCGGCCATCTTGTCGAGGGGGATGAAGCAGATGCCGCCGTAGCCGTACGACAGGTCGGGTGGAGGCGTGTCGATTCCAGGAATGGGCGAGGCGGAACTCATGGAGCGGGGTGGGGTGTTTGGATCGGGCGGCAGACTATCACCGCGCGCGGTCATCTCGTCGACGAATCGCCGCCTTCCTTGGGCGCGAGGGCCGTCGCCTCTGACCACACGGCCATCCAGCCGGACTCACGGCGCTCGTAGACGTCCATGTGCCAGCAGTCGACGACCTTGCCCGACGGGAAGCTCAGCCGTGCGCGATAGCGGATGACCGCCAGATGCTGCGATGCGCGGACCTGCATGTCGCTGTGGTCCCAACCGGAGTAGAAGGGGGCTTCCGCGAGCAGCGCGAGGTACTCGTCGCGTTGGAAGCGCCGTCCCGCGGGCGTGATGAGCTCATAGTCCGGCGCGTGCAGCGACTCGATGAGCGCCATGTCGCGCTCGACGAGGGCGCGCGTGCGGCGGATCTCGAGCGCGGGGAAGAAGTCGTCGGGGTCGAGGGCGGATGGCTGCATTCAGACGATCCAGGGAGACTCGAGCGGGGTCCAGTCCAGGAGCAACTTCCTGGAGTCCGTTTCGAAGACGAAGTAGTGCCCTTGCCGGGTCTGGTCCTCGGTCCTTGTGATGGCGATACCTTTCAGGAAACACTTCAGCAGGGTGCCCACGGCGCCATGCGACACGATGGCGATATCGACGTCCGGCGAAGCGCGCAGGATCTGCTCGATCGTGGCGACGATCCGCGCCTGCGCTGCCGTCGCCGTCTCCCAGCCGCGATACGAGCGGTCAGGATGGGCAAAGAACTCGTCGGCCGCGGCCTCGAACTGCGCCTTGGGCAGGTAGCCGGTGGCCGTGCGATCGTTCTCTCCCAGGCTTGCCATCCGGGCCGGCTGCTGGCCGAGCCGCGCAGCGAGCAGGTTTGCCGCCTCGACCGCCTTCAGCTCTTCGCTGCTGATCACCCGCTTCACGTTGGCCAGGAAAGGATGCGCCGAGAACGCGCTCATGCGCTCCCGCCCCTGGTCGGACAGGCCCCAACGGTGCACAGGCACATCGGGGTCGATGGTCACTTCGGGGTGGGTGATGAAGTAGCAGTGGCTCATTGGCATCCTGGCTTGTTTTTTTCGAGGATATCAAGCAGCTCTCAAGGGACGCGCCGGTACGTTGCAGATCAGGAGCCAGCGCTATGCTTTCGACCCACGGTAGCCCTTGAGGGAGGACAGGTTGAATGCAACGAAGAGACGCCAGCGGGAACCTCTGGATCCGGGGATGGGCTACGAGATCCGTGGCGGCCGTTTCGAGGGGCGATCGTTGGTCGTGGGAGGGGGCGAGGTGTTCGACCGCATCGATGGCGGTGCGGAGTTCCAGGACTGCGAACTGAAAATCGTCCCTACGCCTCGGCAGCGCATGAACTTCGAGGCGCAGTTCTCCGATTGCGATGTACGTGCCACCAAGCCGTTGAGCGACGGCCGGTTTGACGACACCCGTTTCGAGCGGTGTCGTTTCAAGGGCCAGTACAAGGGGTGTGAGTTCGGCCCAAAGTTTTCCGGCAGCAAGGGGAGCGTCCGGGATTGCGACTTCTCCGAAGCGCGGCTGATCCTGAGCCAGTTCTTCGACTGTTCCATCGACTCGCAGACTTGGCCAGACTGGCCGCACATCCATCTGATCTTTTCAGAAGACCTATCCTGGACTGAGAAGCTGCAAGACGGGGATCTACCGCATGTCTTGTCGATCTTGCTTCGTCTTCCACGTTCGACGGAGGTCACGCAGCGATCCGTTGTGTCGATCCACCTGCCTTCGATAGGCGTGGATCCGGAGGCTGCGTGGCCGCTGCTGCAAGACATTCCAGAGATCTGGTTCCCGTCCAAGGCGAACAAGCCTCGACAAACCGCCGGTCTCGTCACCGAGGCGATGACTGTTGCCCGGGCCAATGCCGAGCGGCGGGAGGTCTCGGTGCGGCGGTTGGCGATCTTCCATGCCTTGCATCGCGCATGGATCAGGTCGGTCCACCGTCTCTCCTTCGATCTGATCGAGCTGGTCGTCGACTGCTCGTTTCTCAAGGACAGGGTGTCCGACGCGCCCGGAGTCCTCCGTGTGCGGTTGCTCGAAGGGACCGTGCACCTGCGCTCCAGCGACGACGTCCGGGAAGTCGACGGGGCGCTTGATCGATTCATGGTGATGGGCGCAGCGGAGGAGGACAACCTCGTCGTGTTGAAGCCGCATCGCAAGGAGCGAGGTCAGATCCTTCTGTCTTTTCGTTCCAGCGCGCTTGTCGATGAACAGGGCCATCCCATGGAGGAGACGGCATTTCTGGATGTCGTGCGCCGGTATTACGGATATGACTGAGTCGGCCATTGCGGCATCGAGCCTGGACGCACGTCCGATCAAAACAACTGCGTTGCTGAGCCGATGATGCTTCCCAGTCACTACACCTGCACGAGTTGCGGCGAGAACTTTGAGTTCGCGACCCGAGAGGCGCGCTATCACTTCAATCGCGGCGGGGATCCTCTTGGCAGCCAAATCTCCGGCGCCAAGGTGTTCCATGCCCCGCTGCGACCCGGTTGGTGCAAGGACTGCGCCACGATATGCACCGTCGAGGACATTGCCACGATACGAGCGTTCGAGGACGCTTACGGCGCGGTGAAAGCTGGCCGAGCGGTGGAGTACCCCGCCGAAACCGAGAACCTGACTCGTGAGATGGCGATGGACGAGGTCGGCGCCTTCCTCCGGTGGCGCCTGGAGCGGCGGCACGCCCCCAGGGCGCTCTGCTGCGGCGGATCGAACTATCAACTCCTGGACGTCCCGCAACCTCTTCTCAAGCATGCCGGGTGCGATTTCGGCGTGATTGAACCTCGGTATTTCATGAGCGGGCCATACAACGGTCCCGGGCCGGGTGCCTACGGTCCGGCCAACTTTCCCCTCCTCAGCGAAGAAGGGGACCTGATCGGCCTCTTGACATGGTTTGATCAAGAGACAGGCCTTTGGAAAGTGACAGCCGCCGAGTATCCGGTTCACGATCAGGACTGATCCGGCCAATCGAGACAAGCGGGCGAAATCGTTGCGCATCGCTGCTCGCCCTGTCGATTCCCGATCCTCGCGTTCGTCGTCAGAGCATCACCACCTTCCAAAGGACCTCTCGTGAAATACCTCGGCCTCGCCTACTTCACCCCTGAAAAGTTCGCCGAGATGGCGCCGGACGACGTCAAGGCGCTGGTGAGCCAATGCCCGCCGCTGGACGAGCAGATGCGCGCCACCGGCAAGGTGCTGGTGTCCGCGTCGCTCGGCGATCTGGACCAGTGGAAGACGCTGCGCCCGCAAGGCGGCAGGACGCATGTGACCGACGGCCCGTACACCGAGTCGAAGGAAGTCGTCGGCGGACTGTTCATCATCGAGGCGGACAGCCCTGAAGAGGCCCAGCGCATCGCGTCCATGCATCCGGCCGCCACGCTGGGCGAAGCGGGTGGGTGGGCCGTGGAACTGATTCCGATGGACTTCTATCTGAGCCGCTGAGTCAGCGATTCCCCGCCACGATGCTCGACCCCTTGAGAGGTGCATCTACCGACGCTGCGCTTCTTCAAGGTTGGGGGAATCGACTCTGCGGCGTTGCCGTCTAGAAACTTGGCGATGCGCTCTTTGACCTCTGGCGGGGATCCGTGCACGCCCATGTCGGCGAGTTGCAAATCGTCTTCCAACGTGCCGGCCGCATAGTAGGACTCAAGCGCAAGATCGTTGTTGAACAGGGCGTGTCTGGCGGCCCGGATGACGTCTGACGGTTCTCGACCGGCGCGCAGCTGCGAGTGCAAGGTCCTGCAGAACCAGCGCTCTGCAAGCTCGAAGTCCCGATCGCCTTCGACGCCATTCAGCGCTGCGATGATGTCCCGAGTATCGCGACTCCAGGACACCTCGACGATGTCGCCCGTGGGCTGCGGATCGGCCGCAATGATCGCATCGGCCCATTGGCGTACGAACGATGCGGGCAAGGTGTCCGTCTCGATGGCCAGCCGAAGGTACTCGGCGGCTGTTGCCAGCGTGTCATTCATGTCTCGAGACCCTTTGAACGGTCACTCCATGGAAGCCGTCGGTATCCCGACGTCCAGCATCATGTGCTGATCGCATTGGTGAACGTCAACCGGTTCCCGAACGGATCCGTCACCGAGACATCTCTGGAGCCCCAGGGCGTCTCCTCCAGCCCGGGCCGGGCGTAGCCGTACTGGCGGGCGCTCAGCTCGGCGTGGAAGCTGTCGATGTCGTCGGTCTCGATGCGCATCGCCGCGCCCGGGCAGGCATCGCCGTGATGTTCCGACAGGTGGAGCACGCACCCGTCCCGGGAGACCTGCAGGTAGAGCGGCAGGCCCGGCTCGAAGCGGTGATCCCAGTCGACCTGGAAGCCCAGGAACTTCACGTAGAACTCCAGCGCCTTGGCTTCGTCGAAGATGCGCAGGATCGGGGTGGTCTTGGCGAATTTCATGGACGCGATCATCTTCGGGCCGGCCCACAGTGCCAATCACGCGTAAGGGGGACGGTGTCGGAGGCGAATCCCGCCGGCGGCCCGCAGCACGTCCTGTGCCCTTGCGCGGAACGTGCCTGGCCTCGTCGCGGATACTCGACGTCATGACGATCTCCACCCCACATCAAGCGCGAGCCTTCGCCGTGGCTGCGCACGGCGAGCAGACGTACGGGGTGCATCCCTACGTGCACCACCTGGACGCCGTGGCCGCGATCGCCGCGCCTTTCGGCGAGGCGGCGGTCGTTACCGCCTACCTGCACGACACGGTCGAGGACACGCCGGCGACGCTGGCGGAGATCACCGATCTGTTCGGGCCGGAGATCGCCGCCTGCGTGGCGCTGCTCACCGATGAGCCCGGCGCCAATCGCAAGGAGCGCAAGGCGAAGACCTACGCGAAGCTGGCCCTGGTCACCGGACCGCAGGAACTCGCGTTGATCGTGAAAGCGGCGGATCGACTGGCCAACGTGAGAGCCTCCGTGGCGGACCGCAACGAGCGCATGCTCGACGTGTATCGTGGCGAGCATCCGACGTTCCGGGCGGCCGCCTATCGGCCGGGGCTCTGCGATCCGCTGTGGACGGAGCTGGACGCGCTGCTGGAAAGCGACGCCAGGTAGTCGTTCCCGCCGGTTCGCGTCGGGATCGGGCCGGGCGGTCAGGCCCCGCCATCGGCGAGGCCTGAGGTCTGGAACGTCGTGAGCGACGATCAGCGGGCGAGCAGCGAGGCCCGGTGATCGCGCAGGAACGCCTCGACGGTGGTGGGCCGGGCGCCGGTCAGGCGCTCGAGATCCTCGCTGACGCGCGCCATCGCGCCCCGGCCGAGCCCTTCGTCGATGGCCGCCAGCATCTGAGCCATCGGAGGCGGCAGGCCGCAGGCGGCCAGATGGGCCGCCACGTCCTGCCGGCTGGCATCGACCGCAACGATGTCGGTCCCCAGCGTGTCGTTGAGCTGCCGCACCAACCCCGCCGCTGACACGGCCTGACCCCCGGTGATGTCGAGTGTCCGTCGACCGTCGAAGCCGTCGCGCAGGGCGGCCGCATCAGCCGACGCGCAATCGGCGCGGGCCACGTAGGCGACGCCGGCCCGCGTGTTCGAGCTCAGCAGCCGCCCGCTGGCGATGGCGGGCGGGAGCGTCGTCAGCAGCATCTCCATGTAGAACGCGTGGCGGAGGATCGAGTGCCCGACCGGACCCTGCGTCAGCTCCGCCTCGGTGCTGGCGTGGTCCGCCGCCAGGGCTTGCAGGGGTGTCGAATCGGCGTCGAGGAACGAGGTGTAGGCGATGTGGCGGACACCCGCCTGCAGGGCGGCCCGGATCGCCTGCGTGTGCTGGCGGACCCGCCGGGGACCTGCGTTGGCGGCAGCCGTGCTGATCAGCAGCATCCGCTCGGCATCCGCGAAGGCGGCAGGCAATGCGTCCGGTTCGTCGAAGTCGGCGCGACGCAGTGTGAGTCCGCGTCGGATCAGCGTGGCTAGACGTTCGGGGCTGCGGCTGGTGCCGACGACAGGCACCGTCGCGCCGGCGTCGATCAGTTGTTCGGCAACGAGCCGACCCAGGTGTCCACCGACACCGGTCACAAGCAAGTGGGATGTGTGCATGACAAGGTCTTTCCTGATGGCCTCGTGACGAGGCCGTGCGCAGTCGTCCGCGGCGCCGCATCAAGGCGCCGGGAACAGCGTGTGAGGAACGCCGCACGCGGGAAGGATCCTCGCCTTCCGCGGCGCCTCGAGATCAGGAAAGGACAGATGTCACGCGGGTGATGTTACCCGCGCGGGAGGCGTCCCCTCACTCCCGCCACATCCTCCCCGCCCAGTCCGAGAAGGTCTTCAGGCGCTGCGCCTCCGCGCCGTGGTTGCGCGCCGAGATCACGCTCCAGGTGATGTACTGCTCGCCGGTCCAGTCGACCCATCCGCCCACGAGGTGCGGCTGGCCCTTGCTGGTCAGCGGCAGCGGCGTGCGCTTCGCGTCGAGGCAGAAGCGGAAGCCCGACCTGATCTCCGGCTCGCTGCCGAACAGCGCGTTCGGGTCGCAGCGGCGCCATTGCTCGTAGGTCGTGTTGGCGTACATCGCGTTGTAGAGCGAGATCGAGCTGTTGATGAACTGCAGGTGCAGCCCCGGCGTCACGTCGTCCAGCAGGCGGAAGCGCGACTTCTCCCAGCTCTCCGGACCGCGGTCGACCACCTCGCCCACGCCCAGCTTGTGGATGGCCAGCGACGCGCGGCTGCGATGCCCCTCGTTGCGGAACAGGTCCGTCGGATAGGCCGGATCCGGCTTGCTGAAGGACAGGTTGGTGTTGGCCAGCTGCGCGAGCTTGGTCCGCACCTGGAAGTAGCGCGCCAGGTGCGAGGCGGACACCTGCGATGGCGCCTTCGCCGTCATCAGGTCGTCCACGACCGCCGTCGTGAAGCCCATGTGGTACGGCCAGTCCATCGGACCTTCCGACGCGCCGGACCAGCCCGGGTTCACCGTCATCTGCAGCTGGTACCACTGGTTGGTGCGGTAGTACGAGGTCAGCCGCGGCTCCCACGAGAAGTAGAACTCGCGCTTGCCCTGCGGCGTCTTCTCGTCGACGTACAGCATGTGCGGCGCCATGTAGAACACGCTGGGCCAGCTGAAGGGCCAACCGCGTTTCTCGCCTTCGCCCACCCACTTGCCGCTCGAATCCTTCTTGCCGCGGAACCACGAGGCCTGGCCCTCGAGTCCGTATTCCTGCGCCAGTTCCCACTGCTTGACGCCCATCCAGTGGATCATCCCGAACATGGCGCGCTCGATGAACGCCTCCTTGCTGTAGCCGGCCTTGGCGCTCGGGTACAGCGCGCTCGCCGCCGACTGCGTCGAGGGCGACAGCAGCGCCTGCAGCTTGCGGCCGCCGATCTCGGCGCCGTAGGGCTGCGACGGATTCGACGACACGCGGCTGCCGCGTCCGCCGCCGACGAAGTCCAGGATGCGCATGCCCGGATCGGTCAGCCAGTACTGCGCGCGTTCGCGCTGGTCCGGCGTCAGATGGCTCCAGTCGCCGTACACGCCGTTCGGATTCTTGTTGGCCGCCAGCCAGTCGGCGATGCGCTTGACCACCTTGATCGGGTTGGAGCCGGTGTCGCCCTGGGTCTCGAACAAGCCCTGACCCTGGCCCGATTCCGGCGTCCAGATGTCCAGCGGATGCGTGATCGGCAGCCACGCGTTCCAGTCGGGCAGCTGCAGCGGGATCGGCATCTCGCGGGTGTTCAGCACCTTCCCCGGGCTCGGATCCATCGCGGCGTCGAGCTCGGCCTGCGTCACCGCCGCCGTGCTGTTGGCCGCCTTGCCGGCGAAGACGTTGACGAAGGACTTCGCGTCCGGCAGCACCGCGTCGAGACCGGCGCCGGCGGCCCACTCGACGACGGGCCGGCTGTCCAGCCCGGGACCGGGCTGGTACGGCGGATTCCACGGCGTGGCCTGCGGCACGTGCGGGACCTGCGTCAGCGCTGCGCGCAGGTAGGCGGAGATCTGCCGGCCCTGCGTCTCGCTCAGGCCGTGGAAACGGGCGCGCTGGACGATCGAGTTGTCCGAGTAGTTGAAGTACTGCAGGTCGCGGCCCGTCGCGGCATGGCAGGACGCGCAGGCGGCGCGCATCTTGGTGTTGACCACCGGTGACTTCAGCAGCAGGCCGGAAGCGTTCCACAACGCCTTGCCCGCGTCCGCATCGGCGGTCCACACACGGCCGGTCTGCTTCTCGGCGGCGATGTCGGCCCAGCGGCGCGGGTTGGTAGCGAGGTTGCGCCCGCTCGCGTCCTGCAGCTGCAGGTCGAGGATGCGGAAGCCGTTGGAGTTGCCGTCGGTGCCGTTGAAGCGGAACTCGATGCGGTTGGTGGCGGGGCTCGCGACCAGGCGCGCCCGCGCGGTGCTGTCCAGCGGCACGCGGAAGCGGATGGTCAGCAGCCCGCCGTTGACGCCGCCGTGCGAGCGTTCGACGTCGTCGAGCTGGACGCCGGTGTCGCTGATCGGGATCCACGCCGCCGCGCTGGTGTTGTTGGCGTTGGCGGCGCCGATCACGCGCAGGCTGCCGGCGATGGCCGTCAGCGGCTTGCTGAGCGCCTCGAACTCCGGCGAGTTGTAGAAGCCGCAGCGGTGGCAGCGCACCACCAGCTGCGTCGCGGTGGCGAGCGAGGCGGCATCGAGCGACAGCTCGGCGCCGACGACGGTCGGTGCATCGGGGGAGCCGGCGCCCAGCACCTCGATCGGCAGCGTCAGCGTCGGCGCGGGGCCGGGGGTCGGCGCGGGACCGGGCGCTGGTGCGGGTCCCGGCGGCGGGGCCGGCGGCGGCGGCGGAGGAGGAGGGGGCGGCGGAGGTGGCGTCGGCGACGGGGCTGGCGCGGGAGGTGGCGTGGGCGACGGCGCGGGGGCAGGCGGTGCCGGCGTCGGTGCCGGGCCTTGCGCGTCCGTCTCCTGCAGGCGCCAGCGCTGGTTGTCGCCGTTGCCGCAATCCCATTGCTGGATGCGGCCACCAACGGCAACGCTGAACTCCTTCACGTCCAGGCATTTGCCGGTGTGCTTGGCGGCGATGTTGAACGCGTCGCCCTTGGCCGTCACGGCGAAGCGCTGGTTCGCGCCGGCGCCGTAGCTCCATTGCTGGATCAGCGCGCCGTTCACGGTCGAGATGTCGCTGACGTCCAGCCCCTTGCCGCTGTTGACGTTGCGGAACGCGTAGCTGCCATCGGCCGCGGCGCTGACCTCGAAGCGCTGGCTGGCTGCGGTGCCGCAGGCCGCCAGCTGCGTCTTCGCGCCGTCCGCCGTGCTCGCGCCTTCGATGTCCAGGCACAGGTTCGACTGGACGCCGCGCACGGTGTACTGGCCCACGGGCAGCAGGCCTCGCGTGGCCGACGCGCGCGGATAGAGGAAGAATTGGTGCACCGCCTCCGCGGTGAGACAGCTGGCCTGCTGGATCTGCACGCCGTTGGCCGCCGACCGGCCCGGGAGCGTCAGGCACTTGCCGCTGGACACGTTGACGACCCGGACCCGGTTGCCGTTGGCGCGCCACAGGCGGAAGCGCTGCGTGTCGGCATCGCTGTTGCCGGCCTGCTGGATCGCCGCGCCGTCGGCGCGCGAGGCGCCGGCCAGCTCCAGCACCTTCGACGTGCCGGCGTTGGTCAGCTTGTAGAAGCCGTTGTTCTGCACGCTCAGGTCGAAGGCCTGGTTGAGGCTGTCGCCGCAGGTCGTCTGCTGGACGCGGCCACCGTCGGCCGCGGCGGGCACCGCCTCGACGCACTTGCCGGTCAGCGCGTTCATCAGCACGTAGCGGCCCGCCGCGATCACCGGCGACGTATCGGGCGCGAGTGCTTCGGCCGTGGCGCGGTCGCTCGCGGCGGCGGGCGTCGCCGATCCTGGCGAGTCGGCGCCGCCGCAGGCGCTCAACAGGACGCTGACGGCCAGCGCGACGGTGGTCGGCGCGGCCTGGATCTTGCCGAAGCTCGGAGGGAAGGGCTGGTGCATGGGCGTGTCTCGCGAATGGTGTTGTCGGCTCGATGACCCGAATCGATCGGATTTTTTCTGCGACGTGAAGGCGGCGCTAAGCGGAAGTCGCAAGAGCTGCAATCAGCGGTAAGCGGGCAGGGCGGCGCTACCTCTGCCGAGTTAGGCGCGCGGTGATCGCGGGTGTGCTCGCGCGTGCCGGTCACGGATTTGTGGTGGGGGACGGTGACCGAAATTTGAAGGAGGGATGACCGCGCGGTGCGGTCGTGGGCTCATTCACAGACGACGGGCTTTTGCGAGGGAGGGGCCATGACACAGATGGAAACAGTCATCGGCTGCTGACTACATTGCGGACCGGAAGACGCAGCCCCTGTTCCGAGGTCGGCACGTCGCCGCCTTGTCCCGGCGCAACGCCACATGACAAGGCCCCTGTAGTCGTTGGTCGAGAGAGTCACGCATGAACATCCGAGCCCGCATCCTGCTGCTCGTGGCAGCGTCCCTGTTGGCGCTGCTCGCAGTGGGCGCCCTGTCCATGTATCAAGCGCGCAAGAGCGAACGCGAGGTCCGCTTCGTCACCGAGACGGTGGTCCCCAGTGCGATCAAGTCGGTGGCCCTGCTCACCAAGCTCAAGGAGGTGCACATCGCCGCGCTGGGCATGGTGTCCGCGCCCGACGAGGCCGCCGTCAAGCAGGCGCACGAGGAGACCACGCGCCGCCGCGAGGCCTTGCAGCAGGCGGTCGACGCGCTCGACGCCCAGTCCGATTCCAAGGCCCAGCGCGGCCTGGTCGACCTGGTCCGCGAGAGCCAGAAGAACTACTTCCAGTCGCTGGACGAGACCGCGCAGTTCGCGCTGGCCGGCCAGCGCGAGATCGCGCAGGCCACGATGGCCGCCACCGTCGACCAGTACCTGCGCGAGCAGGGCGAGGCGCTGGCCGCGCTCGACATCGAGAAGACCCGCAGCAAGGACGAGGCGATCCGCAAGCTCAACGAGCAGCTGAGCGCCACGCTGATCCTGCTGGCGACGGTCACCGCGGCGGCGATCGCCTTCCTCGGCGTGATCGGCTTCGTGCTCTACCGCCGCATCGTGGCGCCGATCGGCGAGATGCAGGCCTCGATGACCCGCATCGCCACGACGCAGGACTTCTCGCATCGCGTGCCGGTCGAGCGCGACGACGAGATCGGCCGCTCGCTGCAGGCCTTCAACCTGATGATCGAGAAGATCGAGGAGGGCGCCGCGCAGGTCCGCCGCAGGACCGCCGACATCCACGCGATGCTCGACAACATCCCGCAGGGCATCCTGGCGATCGAGGCCGGCGGCCTCGTGCATCCGGAGGTCTCGCAGCACCTGGCCGCCGTGCTGGAGCGCGGCGACTGCGCCGGCCAGCCGGCGATGGCGGTGCTCTTCGCCGACACCACCCTGGGCGCCGACGCGCTGTCGCAGGTCGACGCGGCGATCTCGGCCTGCATCGGCGAGGACGCGATGAACTTTGCATTCAACGCCCACCTGCTGCCGCTGGAGATCGAGAAGTCGATGGCCGACGGGCGGGTGAAGATCCTCGACCTGAACTGGTCGCCGATGATGGACGAGCAGGATCAGGTCGACCGGCTGCTGGTGTGCGTGCGCGACGTCACCGAGCTGCGCGCGCTGGCGCGCGCCGCGCAGTCGCAACGCCGCGAGCTGGGCATGATCGGCGAGATCCTCGCCGTGCATCAGGAGAAGTTCCAGGCCTTCTGCGCCGACGCGGCCACGCTGCTCGACGAGAACCGCCACGTCATCGAGCACGCCGGATCCGCCGCGCCGAGCGAGCGGCTCGAGGCGGTCAACGTGCTGTTCCGCAACATGCACACCGTCAAGGGCAATGCGCGCACGCACGGCCTGCTGCAGCTGGCCGAGCCGGCGCATCAGGCCGAGGAGACCCTCGACCGGCTGCGCTCTGGTCGTGTCGACTGGGACGGCGCCTTGCTGTGCGAGCAGTCGGCGCGCGTCCGCGACACGCTGGACGAATACCGCCAGCTCAGCGAGACCAAGCTCGGCCGTCGCGGTCCGGGCCGGCGCGGCGACGTCGAGAAATTCGCACTGGTGCCGCGCGAGGCGCTGCGGTCGTGGCAGCTGCAGCTGGAGTCGCTGGGCGCTGCCGGCGCGTCGGGCGACGCGGCACAGACGCTCGCCTGGCAACAGCTGCGCGCGTCGATGGCGCGCGTGGGGACCGAGACGCTGGGCGACCAGCTGGCGCCGGTGATCGACTCGCTGCCTGCGCTCGCGACGCAGCTTGGCAAGGAGGCGCCGGACGTGCGCGTCGAGGATCATGGCGTGCTGCTGCACGCGCAGATCGGCGGCACCTTGCGCAACGTCTTCGTGCACCTGTGCCGCAACGCGATCGATCACGGCATCGAGCCGGCGCTGGAGCGTATCGCCGCGGGCAAGCGCGCCGCAGGCCGGATCGCGATCTCTGTGCGCCATGACACGGTGGACGGCGCCGGCCGCCTGCGCCTGGAGATCGCCGACGACGGACGCGGACTCGCGCTGCATCGCATCCGCGATCGCGCGGTCGGACGCGGTCTGATCGGCGCGGCGGTCAATGCCTCGCCGCAGGAACTCGCGGCGCTGGTCTTCGCGCCCGGCTTCTCGACCGCCGACCAGGTGTCCGACGTCTCCGGCCGCGGCGTCGGCATGGACGCGGTGCGTGCCTTCCTGAACGTCGAAGGCGGCGACATCGCGTTGGTGCTCGAGACCGACATGATCCCGGCGAGCGGCTTCGTCCCGTTCCGCACGGTGATCACGCTGCCGGACCGCTTCGCCGTCCCGGCCGACATCGGCGCGATCGTCGAGGTGGCGCATGCTTGAGTTCGCGATCGGACTGCTGCTCGGACTGGCGGCCGCGGGTGCGCTGTACTGGCGTCAACGGCGGGGCGCGGCCGGCCAGGCCCGCGCCGAGCACGATGCGCAGGCACTGACGCAGCGCTTCCAGGCGCTGGAGCAGGCCTTCGAGACCTTGAAGGCGCGTGCGGCCTCGGACGCCGAGGCGGCGGCACAGGCCGGCGCCGACGTCGCGCAGGACCGCGATCGCCTGCTGCGCCAGCTCGTCGAAGCCGGCGAGGTCCAGGCCGAGCGGCAGGGGCGGGTGGACGAGCTGCTGCAAGGCAACGGCCAGGTCGCCCGGAACATCGCCGAGCTGATGAAGGTCGAGCAGACCTTCGAGCGTTGGCACCATTCGATGAACGCACTGCTCGCGCACAACAAGGGCATGCACGACAAGAACGGCGACTTCGCCCGCATCGTGCGGCACATGATCATCGTGACGCTGAACGCCTCGATCGAGGCGGCGCGCGCGGGCGAATCCGGCCGCGGCTTCGCGGTCGTCGCCGAGGAGATGCGCGGGCTGGCGTCCGACGCGGCCCAGCTGTCGCAGGACTACGGCGACGCGCTGCACGAGAACGACCTGATCACCACGTCGACCTTCCAGGACGTGCAGGCGTCCGGGCGCCTGATCATGGGCGCGCTGACGAGCCTGGAACTGGCAAACCGGCGCCTGCTGGGCGCGTCGCCGGAGTGAGCACGACATGAAGATCAGCGATCGGGCCCGACAGGGTTTCGACCAGTTCGTCCAGCACTGCATGCGCACGACGCTGGTGCCCGCCGGGCAGTCGGCGATCGGCATCACCGCGCTCGATGCGGTGACGCCGGAGCCGGTCTCATCCGCGCGTGCCGCAAGCACGGCACCACGTACCACCGCGTCACGCGGTGTTGTGGTGATGCTGACGGTGGCGTCGTCGAGCTTCAGCCTGGTGCTGTTCCTGCATCACGAGGTCGATGCGGCAGCGCGTGCGCGGCTGGCGGCGCAGCATGGGCTGGATCCATCGGCGCGGGACGGGCAAGCGGTCGAGGACGCGATGTCGGAGGCCGGCAACCTGTTCTGCGGCGCGCTCAACCGCGAGCTGGGACGCGTGTTCCCGCTGGTGGGCATGTCCACGCCGCACCGGCTGGACGGGCATTGCATCGACCACCTGCGGCTGCTCAGGCACAGCCACGCGCGGCACTTCCGGATGGCGCTGAGCGACGGCTCGCACCGGCTCGCGAGCTACTGCGTCTGCGCGTACGGCGACATCGACTTCGCGGCGCCGGAGGCGGTCGTCGAGGACGTGAGCGTCGGCGAGCTCGAACTGTTCTGACAGAGCCCGCTGCGCCTCTTCATTCCCCGCATTCCCTTCATTCCCCGTATTCCTTCATTGACGACGATTCGGAGAGACGACATGACGCAGATTCTGGTGGTGGACGATTCGAGCACGGTCCGCAACGAGGTGGGCGGCTTCCTGCAAGGTCACGGGCTGAGCGTGGCCTACGCGGTGGATGGCCGCGACGGCCTGACCAAGCTGAAGGCGGACAGCGGCATCAAGCTGGTGATCTGCGACGTCAACATGCCCAACATGGACGGCCTGACGATGGCCGAGAAGGTGCGCAGCGAGCTGGGCAATCTCCAGGTCGGCATCATCATGCTGACCACCGAGAACTCGCCGGCCATGAAGGAGCGGGGCAAGGCGGCCGGGATCAAGGGCTGGATCGTGAAGCCGTTCAACGGCCCGGCGGTGATCGGGTCGGTGAAGAAGCTCGTGGCGTGATCGCGGCCGTCAAGGCGCGACCGGGCAACCCCAGCCGTCGTACTCGCCGCCATGCTGCTTCGCGGCCTCGAACAGCGGCCGGGTCACCTCGTCGATGTCTTGATGGGACGGCACGTCCACTCGCGCGACGTGCACGCTCATCGCATCGCGTTCCTCGACATGCGTGGGCTCGTCCTTGGGCAGGAAGCCGAGCGGACGCACCGCGTCGATGAACGCGGCGGCCGAGGTGGCATCGGGCAACCACGCCCAATGATCGATTTCGCGCGGCGCCGAGAGCGTATCGCCGTGCTCTTCGAGCTGCTCGCAGACGCGCCGGTTCTGGATCCGTTCCCGGTCCCAGTCGTCGGGCAGCAGGAAGGTCCGGTAAGTCGACCACTCGGGGTCGTCGCGCGCGCCGGACTGGAACTCGTAGTCGGCGAAGGGCTTCATCGCCGCGGCGGCGCGCGCCGCCCACGTGTCGGGCGCGAAGACGTAGAAGTAGAAATCCCGGCAGCCATCGGACGTGTTGCGGCCGACGTAGGCGGTGCGGTCGTCGCAGAGCGACGCCTGCAGCCGGTCCTCGATCGCGATGAGCTGGTCGAACTCCGCCTGGCTGGAGAGGCCGTCATCGCGCGGATGGCGCATGCGCAGCCGCAGATAGGCCATGTGCGGCAGGGCCGCCACGGGCGCTGACGCTTCCGCGCCGAGGTCCACGTAGAGCGACGCGGGCTTGCCGTCGACACGCGCGGAGTAGAAGTCCCAGTCGTCGGTCATGTGGGGAGTTGGCAAGGAGTGGAAAGGCCGCGCGGATCATAAAGGCGGGGTGGCGATCGACAGGTGCTGGCGTCCGTTTCAGGCTGGTTGCGGCCGTTCGCTGCGAGCCCGACAGGCGGCCGCTATCGACCCGGAGCGGACATGGGGTTCCGCAGTCTGGCTGCCCTGAAGCGGCCGCTCAACGTTGAGCCTATGCTGCGAGCAGCAGGTTACCGAGACGAGTCGGATCGAGCGATTGGCTAGCATTCATTGGAGGAAATCGTGCAGCTCATTCGCATCAAAGAAGTGCGTCTTCTGAGGCTTTGTTATCAACCATACACGAGCAAAGGCCGAGCGGCCCGAAGCAAGGTGTAGCTCAAGTGTGCTGAGCAACTTGGAATGAAAGATGTTGGGCACCGGCACTTTGCCATTAAGTGAGCGAACAGCACCTTTTACAGCCGGTGAACTTCGCAAGGACTGAAGGTTCCATTTGCTGGTTCCATTGGCCGTTAGGAGAGTCATGGCACTTGCGTCCGCACCGGTTGTCGTCGTAGTTGTTGCCCAAGAAACTTCCGTGGATAGCAAGGCCACAAATGAGAAGTCCTCAACCTGCGGATAGAGCGCCGCCGCCCGGACAAAATCGCGCACAAGGTCTCGTCTGCGATTTGAAGCGTTGCTCTTGTCTTGGTGGCGCCACCACTTGAGCTCAACTCCTCCGACGACATGCAGGACGTTTTTATGTCCTATTCGGTGGACAACCAAATCCACAGCGGAGTCAATCCATCCCGCAGGAATCACTTCGCGCTTATGCACCCATGCCTGATTCATTTGTGCGCCAGCAGTTGCAGCGGCAACTATCAGGCTATCCCGGAGTGTGATCTCGCCCATCCCCTCAAGCGAGGATGTCGCTAGTCCGTGCGCTGCATGCGAGACAAGGATGCTGCAAGTTCGATCCGCAAAATCTTGAATCTGAGCTGGTGTCATCTTTAAAGCCAACGTTCGCGCTCAGCGGGCAGCGCAGCCGTCCGCTTCAGAAATGGGTAGGTGGAGCGAGTATGACGTGCCAACAGGAGGAAGTACCCCTCTTGCTGGGGCGCGGGCATTGGCGCTAACCCTGAATTTCCGGCACGCCTGTCGAGCAGGAGCCGATCGGCTCACCCGCAAGCGGTCTCCGTGATCGGTCTACTCTTGGCCGACAGCAGCCACCCAACCGCCGCAGATTGAGCGACCGCTATCGCTGCGATGCCGCCGCGGCTTCAGGCTGACAGCGGTCACCGAGACGGCTCTGCCACTGGAGGCGGTCACTGTAGCTACGTTGAAGCGCCTTCCCATTCTTCGAGAGGCTTGAGAAGCAGTTCGCCGGCGGTGTTGGTCATCCAAGTCTGAACTTTGTCTGGGGGCTCGTACCACTTGATGCTGTGGCCTTGCGCGTCGGTCCAGCCGGCCAAGTGAACTCTCAATACGTCTGAAAGTTCTCTCTGTGACCAAGCCTTCGTCGGAAGGCTGCGACCGAAGACAGTAGTGCGACAAGAGGTGTGGTCGCCGTCAGTCTTGCTGGTCAAGTACTTCAACCCTGACTCAACCAAGCTCATTTGGTAGGACACCCTGGCGTAGACCTCATCAAACTGGATTGGGTGCAATTTGCGCCCACCAACGTCGAGTGCATAGCGCCCGTACGACTCTCGGGCGAGCCCGTCGTCCTCGAAAACGACGATAAGCCCAACCTCGCCCATGCGTAATGAGAGGGTCATGTAAGGGATGCTGTCGCGGAAGCCGAAACGATGCTCTCCGCCAACGTCATGGAGGTTGAAGAGCAGCAGGGAATATGGAGGCGTGCCGGCGAAATCGTGGCGCCCCCGGACCCCTGCAAAAACAGATGCAAATTGGAGAAAGATCGCAGCACCTCCTCTGGGACGATGGGGCCAGCTTCTGGTTGCCGGCGGTCTCGCAAGAGCGACCACTCCTTGCGCAAGATTCCGTAGAAGATCTTAGCGGCCCAAAGGTACAGCGGCCTGTCTCCCAACTGCTTGACGCTTTCATAACCCTGCCCGACAGCATTCGAGACTAGGTTCTCAAGCCTGCCCAACTCAACCCCGTTGCAGTGGCAGCAACAAGGTATCTTGAGATTTCGATACTGCAAGAGCGTGCCGTTCAGCAGCGTAAGACGCTTATCCCACAGGTTGTAGCCATGCTGCATCCACTTCGCGAACACGTGCTCCTGCGTGATGCCTGAATGTGTCCCGCATAGAAAACAAGCATCTTCTTGAACTTGAAGATCACTAAAAAGGTCCTGTTTGATCATGGACGGTCGCGCATCCCAAAGATTCCGAGAGGTGGGTGCCCAAGGTTCTCAAGCGCATCCCGTTTCATAAGCAACAGACTAGCTGAATGACGCTTCCTAAGAGCTAGGCCCGTCTCGACAGCATGTCTGCTTTCGCTGCAGCGCGGACGTTGGCTTGAGGCTGAAAACCGACGCCACGCGGTGGGCTCCGCTTCAGGCCCGTCCTGAACTCTTCGAGTGGGGCATCGAAGGAAGTCGAGAAGCTCTGATCGAGTGCAAGGCGCGTTCCCCGGTGCCGCCGTCGCTGCCTACCAGGTCTGGACGCCGCAGAGCAACGCACAGCCGGATCACTGCGATCGGTTCTGATGGTGTGTGGAGTCGAGGGGCTTGTCGGCGAGCGCTCCCACGAAGCGCGACGGAAAACTTGACACTCCGATTAAGCACGCTGAGCGTCGGCTTGCCATCCCCTTGTCGCGGCTCAGGAAAGTCGTATTGGAATGGAGCTTGCTAGCGTCGACCGCTTTGCGTTGAAGCGTTCAGGGAGAGCAGATGATTCGATGGATTTCGGCCCGGGTGGGGGCTTGCACGGTGGCGTTTATGGGCTTGGTCAGCCCGGCCTTTGCTGCGGTCGATTACGACTTCACGTTCACCAACCTGAGGACCGGCGCTCACACCTTCGATGATTTCCGATTGCACCTCAGCTTCGACGACTTCGTCCGCACGACAGGCTTGCAGCCGATCGAAGGTCCTTCGCTGCGCACGCCGTTTGGTTACGACGTGTCCCGTGCCGGGACGAACAAGAACAGTTGGTGGGCATTTGACGGAGGTGGGCTCGGCGTTCTCGTGGATGACCAGTACACGTTCGGCGGCATCTCCTTCTTGTTCAGCCTCGATCAGGACACGACCGACTACCTCGCGGCGAGTGGGACCTTCGCAGGCAATGTCAGCGGGAATGCGCTGGTTGGCGCTCGGCGTATCAGCATGAACGGCCTCGCGACGCTCACCATCACCGATCGGAACGCGTCCGCGGTCCCCGAGCCCGAGTCCTGGATGTTGATGCTGGGCGGCGGCGCGCTGATCCTTGCGCTCTCTCGCAAGCGCAAAGCTGGCACTGCGGCCATCGCAGGATCCACCTCGGCCTGACGGCGCTCGATCCTGCGAGCCGCGTGGCGTCCACGTCGACCAGGAGTTCGACGACGCCATCGCGCCCGTGGCGCCGGACTTCGCGTCGTCCCTCTGCAGAGGGGCTCTCAGCGCCTGTCAAACACCCACAGGCCATCTCGGCGAGAGAGCGTGGCATTCGGCCCATGACGTCCTGATGCTTCACGGCGAGCCATGTGCAGGACAATCCGCGTAGACGCAACGCCGGACATTCGCATGCATCACCGCTACGACGACCTCCAACGCTTGGTGGGCGCCGTGCCTTTCATGGCGCTGATGCGTCCGGGCAGCGCATTGAGTCTGCTCACTCGCGCGGCGGACGATGCTGAGGAACTGGCGTCGGTATTGGGTCAGTATCCGCAGGTGCGCTATCAGGCGCTGGACTTCCACTACGTCTGTCTCCAGAGCCTGGGAGCGCTCAGCAAGGCGCTCATCGAAGATCTGGCCAGCGAATTCGGTTGGCGCGGCCTGGTGTGGGCAAGCATCCTGGCATGCCTCGCGCCGTCAGAGGATTTTCGAGAGGCGCTTGAGGCTGCGCGGCTGAACGAGCCTCGAAAGGCCTGGGCGGTGGATCTCGCGCTGGCGCACCTGGACGCCGAGTGCCCGAGCGAACTGTCCGGGTTGATGGCGCAGCTCATTCGCCTGCGCCATGCCCTGTCGGCGTGCACCGTTCCCAGCGTCTCGCTGCGGCTGGCGGAATCGCGTTCAGTGATTGATGCTCGCCAGTCTCTGGTTCGAGAAAAGTACCAGTGCGAGGTCAATGCGTCTGCATTACAGGCGATTCGCCGCGCGGAAAGGTGACTCAGCGCTTTCGAGCGGGAGTTCCGCCCCGCTGCGATGCCGCAGTTTCCAGTTTGGGATTGGCCAGACGCTCCGCATGCCGCGATCACTTCGCAGCGGGTAGATCGACATCGGCGCGACACCAATGCCCCTCGGCCGGCGAGTCCATCTGGTCGTCGATGGCATAGGACACCCTCGTCCTGGTCACACGCGGTCCGTCGTAGCAGTGATGTGCCGCATATCCCCGTCTCAGATGCAGGCGTGCTTCTCCAGGAGCCAGGCAGTCGATCCTGATGGGCTCTCCTGCGAGGTACTGCTCATCGGCAGGCATGTGCGTGGTGTCAAGACCGAACCGTTCGGCCCACAGGATCAGGTCTGCGTACTCCACGGTGAGGTCTCGATAGGGCCGGGCCCCGGAGTTCGAGACCTCCACGCGATAGCAGTCTTCCAGAGGGTCGGGCTGCGCGCTGATCCTGACGTGGAGGTCGGACTGTTCGCGAGCGTCAAGGGGGCGCAGAGCTGCTTGTTTTCCTGGCATCGCGGGATTCCATCATTCAAGTGGCCAGCGGGCTTGTTGCTGGGGTGCGCCGTCCGTTTTTACCACTGCGCCTCAGCTTCATCCGCGGAAATCGGCCACGTGGCTATTGCCGGATGTCGCAGTCGACTCAATGCCGGCGCCAAGAGCTTCGAGATCTCTTCAAAGCGGCTTGCCACAAGGGCGGAGGCATCAAGGCTCAACGGTTCCGGACTCATGAGCAATCTCTTCAAGAGTCACGCGAAGATCGTGGACGCCCCTGCGGTGGGTCGGCTGCCACCCTTCGGCGCAGGCCCGTCGAATCCACGCTGCCACCTGCCTCGGCATGACGACGTGGCCCGGACCGTGGAGCCAGTCGTCTGTCGGAAGAGGCGGAAGGACCACTTTGAGCGGGTGGCTCATGTCCGCTGTCGACTCGACGATGACGGTCAGCGTCGACGTGGGGCCTTGCGTCGCGAATTGAGCACTTCGCCGCACGCTCCAGCGATACAGGACGCCGTCCACGGTGATCAGGCGGGAACCGCGTTTCCCCATGCTCATGCGTCGTGTCCCCGAATCAATCCCTGTTCTTCGCCAACCGCGCCGCCAGCTTCATGAGCGTCGGAACACGCTTCCTGCCGTGCATGGAGCGCAGGCGCACCTTGGCCGCGCCGATGTCGAGGCCCGCGGACGTCACGATCAGCGGGGGCGTTTCCTCCTCTCTCATGACCTCGAACTGCGAGGACAGGCCGGGCAGGCCCTTCTTCGAGACGCCGACGACGGGGACCTGTCCACCCAGCGCATGGAACAGGTGCTGGCCCAGGCCGGGCGTGTCATCGGCATCGAGGTGGACGAAGCCTTCGATCAGGATGAGCTCGGGCTCGAGGCTGTGCTCGCGCAGCAGCTGCATCACGCAGGGCAGTTCCCGCAGGTCGAGTTCGCCGCGCACGGCCTTCTCGACGTGTTCGATGCGGGAGAAGTAGGTCTTCGTCGCTTCCGCTGCATCCCAGGCATCGAAAGCCACGGCGGCGGCATTCGCCTGCGCACCATCCCAATGAACCGCGACGATAAGTTTCATGCGGGATTATGAGCGCGCGAATCCATCGGCTCCCCGCGTGCGTCAACCCTTGGGAAGCTCTCGGATCTCCACCGTACCGCCCGCCTCGTAGACGGGGTTGCCCGTCAGGAACTGCCTGGCGCTCTCGAGGCTGTCCGCACGCACGCGGATGAAGCCGTCGAGCCGGCTGCGCGCGGGTTGAATGGACGCATGCTTCCTGTGCTCCTCGCCGCGTCCGATGGCGCTGCCGCCGTCGAACAGCCCGGTGCCTCGGAGGAGGTCCAGGTATTGCTCCCATCGCGCCGGATCGTCGGCGAGTTGCAGGTCGGTGGCGTCGCGGTGCATCAACAGCAGGTATTCGTTCATTCGAGCTCCGTCGGCGGCGAGTGTTCAAGCCGCAGCGGGGAACTAGCTTAAGCGAGGCCATCGGCCCTTGCGGACGAGCCTCGTCCCCGACTTTCTCCGCATCCGTCGCGGCGGCGCGGTGAGCAGGATCGCCATCGCGCCCAGCGCCGCGCCCGCCGGCACGTCCATCACGTGATGCTGGTAGGTCGTCAGCACCGACACGCCGATCAACACGAACCACAGGTGCAGGGCCGCCGCCTGCCAGCCTCGCAGCGCCGGCGTGAATCGGGCCCACAGCAGCACCAGCACGCCGATGTGCAGCGAGGGCGCGCGGTTGTACGGCATGTCGCAGTGGCCGAGCAGGTCGAACATCAGGCCGATCGCGCCGTCGGTCGGCGGCCGCTCGAAGGTGAAGCGTAGCGGGAACGCGGCGTAGCAGAGCACCGACACGATCAGCACGATGAGCAGCCGCAGCACGTGGCGGCGCAGCCGTTCGGCGTCCCCGTCGATGAAGAACGACAGCGCGAAGAACAAGCAGATCGACAGATAGGGCACCACCGTCCAGCTCACGAAGGGGATGGCCCGTTCCCACGCGAAGACGCCGGCGCCGACATCGGTCCGCAGGCTGGTCACGTGGTTGGACAGCGTGTACAGCGCGGCATACGTGGCGGAGGTCGCCGCGGCGCAGGGCATCGGCCGCCAGCGCAGTGCAGTTGCCGCCGTTGTCGCTGCTGCTGATGCGGTGGGTGCTGATACGGCTGCGGGGGCTGCTGGCGCGTGGCCGCCTTCGGGCCACGGGATCGGAAAGCTCATCGGGATCTCCGCCGCGGGTGACGCCACCCGCCTATCCCTGATTACGAGATCCCGGCCCCAAAGCGGACAGCGCCGCGCGACATCAGGGAAGCGGAGCCGGCTTGCGCTGTGCAGCGCGGAGCGCGCGGACCTGATCGAGCAGCCGGTCGGCCTCGGCGTCCTTGTGCAGCGTGCGTTGAGCCTGGGCCAACGCATCGAGCGCATCCGCCACTGCGGGGCTCAGCGCGGGGTCGTAGATCAGCCGGTGCAGGCGCACGGCCTCCTGCAGCACCGGCTCCGCCGCGGCCGCCTGGTGCTGTCGGAGCAAGGCCTGACCCAGCACCAGCGTCGCGGCGGCCTGGTTGTCCCGCTGGTAGTCGGCATTCCCGCCGCGGTCGATGGCGGCGAGCGCCTGCCGCGCCTGCGCCTCCGCCACGTCGGGATGGCCTGCGTTCAGCTCGAGCCAGGCCGATTCGGCCTGTTCCGTCACGGGCTCGCTTGCGGTGGGCGCGGGCGGCACCTTCCTCGCGGCGCGCTGCGCCTGCAGGCCCGCCAGCGCCTCGCATGCCTGGCCGCTCTGCACCTGCCAGCGCCGAAGCGCCAGGCTGTAGAGCCTGCCCGGCGGCTTGCCGGCGGGGGTGGCCTGTCGCTGGCGCTCCAGCAAGGCCTGCGCTTCGGCCAATCGACCGAGGCTCGTCAGCGCCACTGCGCGGTCCGTCAGGACCTGCTCGTCCATGCCGTCCACCGGATGAGGCTTGCCCAGCACCGCCACGTCGTCGCTGCTGACGGCCAGCGCGGCTTGCGTCTGACCGTAGGTCGCCAGCGCGCGCGCCTGCCACATGCGGACCCAGCGGCGCTGCGGCAGATCGGCGGCCGCGGTCTCACTCCATCGCCATGCCGGCGCCAGCGCCGTCAGGCTGTCGCGGAAGCGCCCGCCCAGGTTGAGGAAGATCGCCAGGTGCGTCTGTGTCTCGGCCACGCGCACCGCGTTGGCATTGCGCGCGAGCTCCGCCGCCACGCCCTTGCGCATGCTGGTCTCGGCGTCGGCGTATCGACCCAGCGCGCGCTGCGAATGCCCGAGGAACTCGTAGAGCAGCGACAGCTCGCCGGCACCCAGCGGCGGATGCGCTTCGCAGAGCCGGACGGCTTCCGCGTAGGCGGCCTGCGCGCGCTCGAACGACCTGTCGTACAGGGCCGCGTCGCCAAGGATGTGCAGCACCAGCAGCAGGTCGGCGTTGGAGTTGCCGCGGCGCGCGATCGTCAATGCACGCTCGGCGAAGGCCATCGCCACTGCCGGCTCCGCGCGTCGGTTCAGCGACGCCTGGCCGATCTCCACCTGCAGTCGTGTCGGCGAGCTGTGGTCCTGTCGCGCGTCCAGCAGGGCCGTGGCTTCCTTCAACTGCGCCGCGGCGTCGTCGCGCTTGCTGTCGAGGGCCAACGCATTGGCCAACGCCGCCAACGCCAGCACCGTCTCGTCGCTGGTGGGCCCGTGCAGCGCGCGCGCCACGCCCAGGCGCTGGCGTTGCAGGTCGACCTCGCGCGCGTTCAAGCCCAGGTCCTGGTACATCGAGGCCAGCACCGTCAGCAGCCGCAGTCGCGCGGCGGGCGCGTCCTTGAGCTCGGCGTTGATCCGCTCGGCGCCGCGGTCCAGCAGCTCGCGCGCCGTCGTGTCCCGGGCCTTGGCCGGATTGGCCTGATCGGCCGTGTTGGCGCGGAACACGCCTTCCAGGAATCCCTGCACCGCCAGTGCGGTGGCCGCTTCCGCCTGGGCACGCTGGGTCTCCAGACCCGCCCGGTGCGCCTGCCACAGCGCGACCGACGCGCCACCCAGCAGCGCCAGCGTGGCGATGGCGCCGGCCGTCACCGGCAGGCGGTGCCGTCGCACCAGCTTGACCAGGCGATACGCCCATCCGTCGGGCCGCGCCTGGACCGGCTCGCCATCCAGCCACCGGCGCAGGTCCTGCGCGAAGGCGTCCATCGTCGGATAACGATCGGTGGGCGACTTCTTCAGCGCCTGGTTCAGGATCGCGTCCAGGTCGCCGCGCAGCTGCCTGCGCAGCGTGCGGTCGGCACTGGAGACCGTGCCAGTGCCGGCAGCGCCCAGCCCCGGCCCCGTGCCCACGGCCGCGCCGACGTCCGCGATGCCGAGGCTGCTGGCCAGAGGGATCTCCGCCGCGGCGATCACTTCTTCGAGTTCGGCCGCGCTGCCCCGCTTGAGGCGGTAGGGACGCACGCCGGCCAGCACCTCGTAGGCGACCACGCCCAGGCTGTAGACGTCGCTGGCGGTGCCCAGCGGATCGCCGCGGATCTGCTCCGGGCTGGCGTAGTCCAGCGTCAGCGCGCGGCCCGAGAGCTCCGTGAGTGCCGTGCGCTGCGTGCTGTCGCCTTCGAGCAGCTTGGCGATGCCGAAGTCCAGCAGCTTCACCTGACCCTCGGGCGTCACCAGGATGTTGCTCGGCTTCAGGTCGCGATGGACGACGAGTCGCGAGTGCGCATGCCCCACGGCCGCCATCACCTGCAGCAGCAGCGTGACCCGCTCCCGCACCGGCAGCGCGCGCGTGCGGCAGTACGCGTCGATCGGCACGCCGTCCACATGCTCCATGGCGAGGAAAGGCCGGCCGTGCGCGTCGATGCCGGCGTCGTAGAGCCGTGCGATGTGCTCGTGTTCGAGCGTTTCGAGGATCTCCCGTTCCCGCTCCAATCGCTCGGCGAGGCTGTCGCCCCAGACGATGCGTGGCAGCTTCAGCGCGACGCGCCGGTGCATGAGGCCGTCCGCCCGTTCGGCGAGCCACACGGTGCCCATGCCTCCGCGCCCGATCTGGTCGATCAGCCGGTAGGCGCCGACGAGGCTGCCCGGGCCGACGCCGTCGAACGGTCCCGGGCTGTCGGCGGGTCCCTCGGCTTCGAAGAGCCGGGGCAGCGTGTCGAGGAAGTCGTCCGTCTCGACCTCGGCCTGGTGCGCGAGCAGCGTGCGCAGCGTGTCGCGATGCACGGCGTGTTCACCGATCAGGCCTTCGAGCCAGGCGTCGCGCGAGGCCTTCGACAGGTTGAGCGCCTCGTCCAACAGGGCACTGATCGCGGGCCAGTCGCCTTCGAATCGGGAGAGGGTCGTCATGCCGTCATCCGACCCGTGGCGCCGTCAGTCGCGCAGCGCGTGCGCGAGCAGCAGCCGCGCCTTGTCCCAGTCCCGGCGCACGGTACGCGCGGACAGGCCCAGCGCCTCGGCGATCTCCTCGTCCTCGAGGCCGCCGAAGTAGCGCATCTCGACCACGCGGCCGAGCCGCTCGTCGACGCGGCCGAGGTCCTCCAGCGCCGCATGCACGGCCAGGATCTCGTCGGACGCGGCGGGCAGGGCGCCGATCAGTTCGGAGTTCAGCGTGACCTGCTCGGCCTCGCCGCCGCGGCGGTCCGTCTTCGCCTGGCGCGCCGCGTCGACGATGATCGATCGCATCACCGTCGCGGCGTAGGCCAGGAAGTGGCCCCGGTCCGAGGGCGTCAGCGTCTCGCGCTGCAGGAACTTGAGGTAGCACTCGTTGACCAGGGCGGTCGTCGCCATCAGGTCGTTGCCGGAGCCGCGAGACAGTCGCCGGTGGGCCACCTGCCGGAGCTCGGGATAGAGCAGCTCGAAGATCCTGTCGAAGGCATCGCGGTCGCCTTCGCGCGCCCGTCCGATCAACTGCGTCACTTCCCCCATGCCGTGCTTCCGTCCAAAACGAGGTTGGTGACGGCGATGGTAGCGCGCGCTCCTCGCGGTCCGGAGCGCCGGGCGTCCCCAAGTCCTGACAGGCTTGTGTCATCTCGTGTCACTCCGCCCGACGCGGGGCGCGGGTCATGGGCCTGATCGGCGCGATCGGCGGGATGGGCGGGATGGGCGGGAGGGAAGGCATCGTCAACGAGACGGTGCCCAGGAATGGCAGCCGCCACCGGACGGTGGACAGCAGGCACGCGCAGGCGCAGGCGAGGGCCAGCGCAGGGAGGGCCCCGGTGCGGGGCGCGAGCAGCACGAACACGGTGCCGAAGGCCGCCTTGCCGAAGAGGCCGCCGACATAGGCGCGCAGGAAGTGCGCGGCGGCGCGATGGCCGCCGTTGGCGTGCTCCGCCATGGCGACCGGCCCGGTGATCAGCGGCAGCGAGGACAGCAGCCCGGCGGCGAAGCCGCCCATGGCCGGACCGACCAGCGTCGCGATCGCGGTGAGACCGCCGGCCATTGCCGCGACCCGCCACATCGAGCAGCGCGGCCGGTGGCCGGGGACGACCTCCGTACCCAGCCTGGGCATGGCCGCGAAGGTGAGCGCGCAGCAGCCGAGCGCCAGCATCAGTGCGCTGGTGAGGTCGGTGCTGGCCGCCTTGGCGGGGAGGGCCATCGCCAGCGCGCCCACCAGCCCGCAGGCCAGTGCGACGGCACCGCCGCCGTAGCGGGCGGCCCGTGCATAACCCAGCGCGAAGACCGCCAGCATCGCGCAGGCGGCGACGCTGCCGATCGCGGCGCTGATCGCGAAGCCCAGGCCTTCATCGTGCGCCAGCCAGGCCAGCGTCGGCGCGGTGATCGTCGGCAGCGCGGCGACAAGACCTGCCACCCGGCGGCCGCCATGCCTTGCCGCCGCCATCACCAGCAGCACCATGCCCGCCGTCAGCAGGCCCTTGAACAACTCGTCCATCGCGCTCCCCTTGGGGACGACGGAGAAATCACGTCGTCCTGCCCAGGTGAACGAGGTGCGCGGCCGCGGACGGACAAGGACCCGGAACCTCAAGCAGGGGACAAGGGCATCGACGGTCTGCGTCCGTCGCGTGTCCGGCGTCCGCCCGGGACTTCGTTCAGTGAGGGAGCAGGTGCTGCGACGGTTGGACGACGCAGCGCCCCCCATCTCGTCATTTGCGGAGTCGCCATGTTCAGTGTTGACTGGTCCCCGGTGGAACGGAGGCTGCATGCCGCCGCGGTCGCCGTCCTTTGCGTGCTCCTGGTCGCGTGCGGGGAGGCGACGATCCGGCGCCGCCCGACGTCGCGGCGCCGCCGGCACCACCGGTGGGGACGCCGCCCGTCGTCACGCCGCCGGTCGTCACGCCGGCGGTGCTGACCATCACCCAGCAGCCCGCGGATGGTGCGGTCATCGCGGGCGCGCAGGCGAACTTCGTGGTCGCGGGGACCTGCAGCGCCGGCAGGCTGAACGTCCAGTGGCAGCGCAACACCGGCGCCGACGGTGCGTTCGTCGCGATCGCCTCGGCGACGGCGACGAGCTACGCGTTCACCAGCGCCATTGCCGACAACGGCGCGAAGTTCCGCGCGGCGCTGGACTGCGGCGGCGAGAGCGCGACCACCAGCGCGACGGCCACGCTGGCCGTGAGCAACCCCGTGGCCAGCGTGCTGGCGCCCATCGCGGTCACGGGCCTGCGCCACCAGGCGCCGATCGCGTTCTCGCGGGGCATCGTCCGGGAAAGCGCGGGGAGCTACGCCTTCGTCTCCGGCAATGCCGTGCTGCGACTGTCCGCGGACATGTCGTCCATCACGCCGGTCGCCGGATCGGTCGGCGATCTGGTCGGCTCATCGGTCGATGGCGTCGGCACGGCCGCCGGGTTCGCGGACCCGTACGGCATCACGGTCGACGCCTCGGGCACTCTCTACGTGACGGAGCGATCCAGCAACGTGATCCGGCGCATCGCCTCCGACGGCACGGTGACGACGATCGCCGGCGCACGGGGGCAGTCGGGCAGTGCCGACGGCACTGGCAGCGCGGCAAGGTTCTACTTCCCGAGCGCCATCGGCATCGGCCCGGATGGCGACCTCTACGTCGCGGATCGCGGCAACCAGGTGGTCCGCCGCGTCACCACGGCCGGCGTCGTGACGACCTATGCCGGCACGCCCGGGATGTCCGGGTACGTCGACGGTGCCGCCCTGGGGGCGAAGCTCAGCTATCCCACCGGCCTCGCGGTCGGCGGCGACGGTGTCGTCTATGTCTCCGGCTCGGACGGACGGGTCCGCCGCATCCTGCGCAGCGGCAACGCCGCCGGCGCGGTCCAGACGCTGGCCGGCACCGGCACCGGCGCCATCGTTCCCAACATGGACGGTACCGGCACGGCGGCGGTCATCGTGGTGCCCGAGCAGATGGCGGTCTCCGGAACCACGCTCTACGTCCGGGACAGCGCCGGCCTGGTGCGCACGATCGACACCGGCACCGCCGTCGTCACGACACTGGCGGGAACGGTGGCCGCGACCGTGCCCCGGGATGGTCCGAAAGGCGAGGCCACCATCGAGACGGCCATGAACGGTGGCGGACTGGTGCCGACACCGGACGGCGGCCTGCTGCTCACGGAAACCACCCTCTACCAGGGGGCGGTGCGCCGCATCGACTCGAGCGGCCTGGTCACCACGCTGGCCGTCGCGCATCCGTTGGGGTTCAACGGCACGACGGCGGGCACCGGCGTGCTCGCACAGCTGCCGTTCGCCTGGTTCCCCGAGGATGCCCTCACCGACGGGCTCAGCCACTTCAGCCGCGAGGTCGCCGTCGCTGGCGCGCCCGACGGCAGCCTGGTCATCGGCTCGATCGCCTCGCTGCGCCGCATCGCGCCGGGCGGCGCCGTCTCGCCCATCGCCGGGGCCATCGGCGTCGGCAGCTTCGACGGCACCGGCCGCGCGGCGGACATGCTGAACGCGAGCCAGGCGGTGGTGGTGGATCCGGCCGGGGTGATCTATTTCTCCGACGTGTCCACGATCCGCGCGGTCGACGCGACCCATGCCGTGCGGACGATCGCGGGCACGCCTTCGGTCTTCGGCGATTCCTCCGGACAAGGGCAGGGTGCGGTGGACGGCAACGGCGCCGGCGCGCGATTCACCAACGTGACCGGTCTTGCCCGCGCGGCCAATGGCGACCTGTACGCGTCGGATTCGATGAACTACGCCATCCGCCGGATCGACCCGGCCGGCAACGTCACCACCTATGCCGGCGTGATGGGCCAGAAGGCCGCGACCGACGGCCCGCGGGCGACGGCGCGGTTCACGATGCCGCTCGACCTGTCCCTGGCGCCGGACGGCTCGCTGTGGCTGCTCGACGGCGGCCGGAACGAGACGCCCACGGTCCGTCGCGTCGCGCCGGACGGGACGGTCAGCTCGCTGCCCGTGAAAGTCCGGCGGCTGACGGTCGACCCCGCGGGGAACCTCTACGTGATCTCCGAGGGCGGCGACCTGGCGAGCCTGGATCCGGCCACCGGCGCGCTGACGGTGCTGGTGCCGCTGGGGACCCGGCTCACCTTCGGCAGCGATCCGCGCCTGGGCGGCGACAGCAGTTGGGCGTTCGCCGCGGTGGGCGTCAAGCAGCTGGTGCTGATGTCGGATCATCAGTTGATCCGGGCGACGCTGCCGTGAGGCAAGACGAGGGGGATCAATGCACCCGCTTCAGCAACTGCAGGCAGCCTGCGCTCTCATGACCGCGTGCGATCTCGAGGGCCGACTCATTGAACCCGTTGAGGGCCGAGGGGTCGGCCCCTCGCGCGATCAACAGTGCTGCGATCTCCACCCTGTCGTTTTCCACGGCGAGATGAAGCGCGGTCTGGTTGAGCGGTCCCCGCTCGTCGACGGGTGCCCCTGCGTCGAGTATCAGCTCAACGAGGCGCACGTTTCCTGAGCGGATCGCCTGTTGCAGAGTCGGCTCGTCCTGGTTCGGAATTGACAGTAGCGCTCCGTTTTCCAGCAGCATTTGAACGATGGATTCACGGCCGATCAGGGCCGCCTCGCTCAGAGGGCTTCCGCCGCAGAAATTGAGGGTGTTGATATCGGGACCGTGGGCGAGGAGGGCGCGGACAGCCGCGACCGACTCACCGTGACAGAGCAGATGAATTGGCGTCTCTCCAAGTCCGGTTCTTGCGTTCAGCAGATCCGGGCGCTGCCCGAGCAGCGCGTCGCCCATGGCGGGATCCGTTGCGTACGCGCGCACAAGTGTCACGATGTCCTTGTCATGCATGGGTAGGGCAATGCTTCAAGCCGATTCCGGCGGCTGGTAGCGATCCTTCAGCACGATCTTCGCGATGCGGTGCTCGATGTGGGAGAACCGGGAGATGGACCCGGTGCCGTACTCAATCCTGAAGTATTCGCCGCTGGGATTGCGGGCGATGCGCTCCATCCAATAGAACCAGTGCCCGGGATGGCGCTTCCGGCCGAAGGCCTCGTACTCATGGACGACCGTGGCGGTGGCCGGATCGAAGCTGAACCGGGGATCGTTGGATGGCACGACGTGGGCTTGATAGACCCTCGCGGCTGCGGCACGGAATGTCTTCTGTTGCGCTTCCTCTTCGCGACGCAACTCGGGCAGCCTTCTGATGATCAGCATCGTCGCCACCGCGATCGGCACAGCGACGAGCAGGAGACAGAGGAGCAGGGAGAGGCGCACTCTCGACGGGGCAGCTGTCGACCGACCTCACGCGTAGGCGTAGAACAGCGCCGCGAAGAAGTGGCAGACGCTGCCGCCAAGCACGAACAGGTGCCAGACGAAGTGGGCGTAGCGCACCTTGTTGTCGAGGAGGAAGACGACCGCGCCCAGTGTGTAGCTCAAGCCGCCGGCGACCAGCAGCGCAAGACCCGGCCCCGGGGTGCGGTCGATCAGCGGCCCGATGGCGAAGACCACCACCCAGCCCATCGCGAGGTAGAGCGCCGTCGACACCAGCGGATGGCGCAGCCGGTTCAGCAGCTTGATCGTCACGCCGAAGGCGGCCGCGGCCCACACGGCGATCAGCAGCGTCACGCCGGGTCCGGAGTGCAGCACGCCCAGCGTGAAGGGCGTGTAGCTGCCGGCGATGAAGACGTAGATGGCGGCATGGTCCAGGCGCATCAGCCAGGCCTTGACGCGGCCGTTGGCCAGCTTGGCGGGCAGGGCGTGGTACAGCGTGGAGATGCCGTACAGCAGGATGCCGGTGGACGCGAAGATGGCGGCGGCGACCACGTCCGCCGACTCGCCGTGGTTCATCGCGCGGATGACGAGGATGGGCAGGGCCGCGATGGACAGCAGGGCGCCCAGCCCGTGGCTGATGGCGTTGGCGATCTCTTCGCCCAGGGTCTGGGGGCGGTCGGCGGGGATGGCGAGGTGCGTCATGAATCGGAATCTACATTCTGGCGGACAGGCCAATGATCGCTCAATCGCGCCGACGAAGGATCCGAGGGGCGTGTGGCTCGCGCGCGGGTGACGCGTCAGCCAGTCATCGACGCCGTCAGTTCCCCTAGTCGTCGCAGCGCGCCCGCACGTCGTTCATCGAGGGCGTGTCCCGCCGTGAGTCGCAGGCAGCTGTCGAAATCGCCGCTCGTGGTGAACACCGGACCGGGGACGAAGGTGATCGCGAACGCCCGGGCGCGGGCCAGGAGTTCCAGCGCGCGGAGTCCGTCGGGCAGCGTCACCCACAACTGATGGCCGAGCGGCCCGTGCCGGACCGTCGTCCCCGGCGGAAAGGCGTCGAGCGCCGCCGCCCGCCACGCGAGCACCCGGCGGCCGAGTTGCCGACGCAGCCGGCGCAGGTGGCGGTCGACCGCGTCGCCGCTCAGGAAATCGGTGAGCACCTGATCCGTCAATGCGGACAGCAATTCGCCATGCACCGCCCGTGCGGCGCGCATCTGGAGCCGGTGTCGTCCGCTCGCGATCCAGCCGACGCTCAGGCCGGTGCCGGTCACGCACGCCAGGCTGCCGCAATGGAGCACGCGGTCGTCCTGGTCGAAGGCCTTCAGGGGTCTGGGGCTGTCGGGGCCGATCGGCAATTCGCCGAGCAGGTTGCATTCGATGAGGGGCAGGTCGTGACTGCCGCAGGTCGACACCAGCGCTTCGCAGGCCGATGGCGACCAGACCGTGCCCGACGTGGAGGACAGCGCCACGTCCGCGATGCAGGCGACGACCGGGGCCGTGCGCAGCAGCCCGGCCATGGCGGTCGCCACCTCGTGTCCGTCCGACGCTGCGGGCAGCTCCACCACCTCCAGCCCCATGCTGTGCAGGACATCCAGCGCGCGGAGCGGCACCGGGCGGGTCACAGCCACGCGGTCGCCGGACCGGGTCAGCTCCCGCAGGCACAGCTGCAGGGATTCGCCCTCTCCGTGGGTGACGACCAGGTCGTCGTCGCGGATGCCGCATCCGCGTTGGCGCAGCCGTGCGGCCAGCGCTGCCCGCAAGGAGGACGAGCCTGCCACAGAACCGCCGACCCACGCGCCCGATGTGCCACGCAGACGCGCCTGCGTCAGGCGGCGCAGCGTCGACAGCGGCAGCAGGTCTTCCGGAAGCCCCAGATGCCCTAGCGAGAGGAGGTCGTCCTGTGACGCCGCCAGCGCCATGAGGCGTTCGCGGCGCAGGTTCAGCGCCTGCGGTCGTTCTGCTCGGGCGGGTGGGGCCGTGGGCGTGATCGTTCGTGCGAAGAAGCCCTGGCGCGGTCGCGCCTCGATCAGCCCGGCGTCCTCCAGGCGATGCAGCGCATGGGTCACGGTGGCCAGGCTCGCCGCGTGGCTCTCGCACAGGCTGCGGACCGACGGGAGTCGGGCGCCGGCGGCATGGCGGCCGTCGCGCAGCGCCTGGGCCAACTGGTCGGCGACCTGAAGGTAGCGGAAAGGGGAAGGCTCGGAAGGGGAACTCACGGCGTCGGTGGAAGCAGGGGGCGCGCAACGATACCGCGCTCGACCGTCCCTGTATCGATGCAGAGACATCGGCGGGCAATGGATACAGCCGGAGGGGCGGCTGTATCCATGCCGCAGCACTACGGCTGCGCCTGTCGGCGTCCGGGCCGGATGCCTAGAGTCCCGCCGCATGCCATTCGCTCCGCTCTTCTTCACCCTGCTCGGCCGCCGGTTCCGTGGACTGCCGGTCGACGGCCCGTCCGCCGCGCTGCTGCTGGCCGAGTTGACGGCGTTGTTCGCCAGCACCGTCGGACATGGCGCTGCGCTGTGGTGGCTGGCCGGAACCGCGGGCGTTCACGGGCTCACGATCTACGCCGTCCTGATGGCCGCGGTGGCGCTCATCAGCCTGCCGCTGCTGTCACCGCTGGGGGATCGGTCGGACAAGCGCCGGCTGGTTGTCTGGGGCCAGGCCTTGCTCGTGGTGGAGGCGGTGGCGCTGGTCCTGCTCGCCATCGTCGACGGCCTTGGCCTGGCGGCGCTGTGCGGCTGCGGCGCGTTGGCGACCGTGGCCAACGCGGTGATCCAGCCCGCGCGGTCCGCCCAGTTGCTGGACGTCGTCGCTCCCGCAAGGCTGGCCGCGGCGATCCGTGTCCGCCGCGGCGCGCAGGCGCTCGGCACCCTGGGCGGCCCGGCCGTGGGCGGGTTGGCGCTCGCGTCGGGCGGCACGGCCTGGGCATTCGGCATGCAGGCGCTGCTGGCGATCGGGGCCTGGGTCCTGGCGTGCAAGGTCAGGCCCGCTGCGCCGGCATCGCTCGTCGGGCCGCGTGAGGACTGGCGCGGCAGTGTGCGGGCAGGACTGCGCGCCAAGTGGCTCGTGCGCGTCGACCGGTGGTGGAGTCTGGCCGGCGCCTTGATGATGGTCTTCTTCCTTCCCGCCACGGGCATGCTGCTGCCGTTGAGGTTGCAGGCGTTCGGGGCCTCGCCGGCGTGGCTGGGGCTGTGCAGCAGCGCGCTGTCGGTCGGTGTGCTCGCCGGCGTGCTGGGCATCGCCGACCGATGCATGGCGCGGCTTGGCCGCCTGCGGGCGATGGCGTCGGCCATCGTGCTGTGCGGCCTGAGTCTGGGCGGTGTCGGGGTCGCGGACGGGCCCGGTGCGTTGGTCCTGTGCTTCGGCGTGATCGGGGTCTGCCTCTCCGTCACGCAGCTGATGGGCCAGACGCATCGCTCGCTGGCGGTTCCGGAAGACTTCCGCGCGCGGATGGCCGCCGCGCAATTGACCCTCTCGCATCTGGCCGCCGCGCTCGCGCCATTGCTGGCAGGCATGTGGCTGCAACGGTGGCCGGTGGCGTGGGTCTACGGCCTGATGAGCGCGGGCTTCCTGTTGAGCGGTCTCGCGCTGCTGGTGGTGCCTGACCTCAGGACGTTCCTCGGTACCCCGCCTGCGGAAGTCTCAGGCTGGTATGAACGGCGCTACCCGCACGCATTCCAGCGTCGGACTCCTATCATGGAAAAAACCTGGAGCCCCACCTTGCCTCACTTCATCCTGCATCACAGCGCCAACCTCAGCGGCATCGACGTGGATCGCTGCCTCACTGCAGTGAACGCCGCGCTCGCGGCGTCGGGCCACTTCGAGGAGATCGACATCAAGAGCCGGGCTTTCCAGGCCGAGCAGTTCCTCGTGGGCGTGGAAGCGCGCGGCCGCGCGTTCGTGGCCGGCACGCTGTCCGTGCTGACGGGACGCAGCGACGACACGCGGCGCGAGATGGGCGCGATCGCGCTGCGCGCGCTGGTGTCGTGCATCCCCGCGACGTCTGAACTCCACATCCAGGTCTCCGTCGAGGTCGTCGAGATCCAGCGGGAGACCTACGCGAAGGCGGTCATCGCGGGGTGAGCCGACGAGGTGGTCCTAGGATCCCGTCAACGCCTGATACGCCTTCCTCTTGAACCGCAGTCCATACGGATGGGCGTAGCCGAAGTAGCGCTGGGTCAGCAGCACGGCGGCGACGTTCAGGCGCGGATTGATCCACCACAGCGTGCCGGCGAGGCCGCCCCAGCCGACTTCCCCAGCCGCCTCGGCCGGCTCGCCCCGATCGGCGAACGCGCGCACCGCGGAGCCCAGGCCGAACAACCGTCCCGGCGTGGGCGGCGCATCGTCGAAGCGCACGTGCAGCCCCGGCGCGAGCTGGTTGCTGAACATCATGTCGATCGTGGCGGGCTTGAGCAGCGTCGGGCCACCGGGGATCAGGCTCTGGATCAGGCGGATGGAATCGTCGAGCGTGCTCACCAACCCGCCGCCGCCGGACTCCAGCGGCGCGCGTTCGACATAGGCGCCGGGATAGGGCTTCTCGTCGACGCGCGGCAGGCCGGGCGTGTCGGGGTCGTTGAAGTCCGCGCCCTCGTAGAGCACCGTCAGCCGGTCCCGCTTGGAAGGCGGCACCCAGAAGTCCGTGTCCACCATGCCGAGCGGCTCGAAGATGTGCCGGGCCAGGAACTGGCCTAAGCGCTCGCCGCTGACCACCTCCACCAGGCGTCCCAGCACGTCCATGGACACCGAGTATTCCCACTGCGTTCCAGGATGGAAGATCAGCGGCAGATCCGCCAAGGCCTTCATCATTCCCGCCAAATCGCGGCGGTGGTCGAGGACGCGGGCCTGGTTGTAGGCGTCGTACATCGGCGAGCCGGGATCGAAGACGCCGTAGGTGAGGCCCGAGGTGTGCGTCAGCAGGTGGCGCGCGGTGATCGGGGTTCGGGCGGGCTCGGTGTCCGACAGGTCGCGCGCGCCGGGGCGCAGGACGCGACGGTGCGCGAGTTCGGGGAGATGGGGATCGACGGGATCGTCCAGGCCGAGCCGCCCCTGTTCCACGAGCAGGAGGACGGCGCAGGCCGTGATCAGCTTGGTGCTGGAGAACATCCGGAAGAGATGGTCCTCGCGCAGCGCGATGCCGGCCTCGCGGTCGGCGGCGCCGTAGCAGAAGCGATCCACGACTGTCCGTCCTCGCAGCAGGGCGGTCGCCACGTTGGGCAGGAACTGCTGGTCGACCTCCGCTCGGAGGGAGGCGTGAAGGGCGTCGAAGGGGCTATCCGTCATCTGGGCTTCCCGGCGTTGAAGCGGGGACTGTAAGGGCTGGCCACGGACCGGGCTGCCAGGCCGGTCTCGCGAGCGGGCACCTGGCTTGCTGGCAGGATCGTCATCCCCAACACCCGGCGCGCCGAGCGCGTGCACAGTGCCATGAACTTCCTGCCATCGACCGCCGTTTCGCTGCTCGTTCTCACCGCGTCACTCGCCGGCTGCGACCGTGCGGCGTCGCCGCCATCGGCACCTGCGTCGTCCGCGCCGGTCGCTGCGACATCCGCGTCCGCTGCGTCTCCGGCAGCGTCAACACCTGACCCCGCGCAGGCCTGGCTGGGACGCTGGAACGGGCCGGAGGGCACCTACCTGCAACTGGAGGCCGCCGCCGGCGGCAGCTACGAGGTCCGCATCAAGGACCTGGATGCGGAGCGGACGTTCCAGGGGACCGGCAGGGACGGGGAAGTTCATTTCGTGCGCGACGGCAAGCAGGAGTCGATCAAGGCGACCAACGGCGACGCCACGGGCATGAAGTGGCTGGCTGGGAAGACGACCTGCCTGACGGTGCATCCCGGGGAGGGCTACTGCCGGGATTGAAGGAGGCTGGAGCCCGTGACGGGCCGTGCGGCCCTGGCGATGGCTTCGCCCAGTCAGAGCGATGGCGGGTCGCGCCGGATCACACGCCGGATCACACCAGCAGCAACCCCAGCACATGCTCGTCGACATAGTGCGCCTGATCGGCGCGCTTGTAGAAGTCCCTGAGCGTCCCTTCGACGACGAAACCGAGCCGCTTGTAGAAGGCCAGCGCCTGGCCGTTGTCGGTCTCGGCGTAGAGCTCGACGCGGCGGATGCCGGCCTCGCGGAAGTGGCGCAGGGCGTCGTCGATCATGGCCCGGCCTACACCCTGGCCATGGCGCCGCGGATCGACGGCCAATGTGCCCAGCAGGAGCACATGGTTGACGCGGCCCGGATAACGCGTCGCCCGGTAGAAGCCGGCGATCTCGCCGTCCACTTCCCAGATCCAGAAGGCGCCGCTGCGCACGAGTTCCTCGTAGATCGGCACGAAGGACGCGAGGTCCATCGGCTCGTAGGTCAGGTAGGGATCGACCTTGGGATGCGAGTAGATCGCGAAGACTGCTTCCAGGTCTTCGGGTCGGGCGAGGCGTCGTGCGGAGATGCTCATCGTCAGGGCTCACGGGGGCAGTCGTTGCGCCCCAGTGTCCCTCAGCTGCATGCGGATTCAGGCAGCTTGGCGATGACCTTGATCTCGAACTGGAAGCCCGCCAGCCAGGTGACGCCGATGGCGGTGGCGGTCGGGTAGGGCGCTTCGCCCCAGAACTCGGCGGCGACTTCCCAGGCGCGCTCGAAACGGGTGTGCGGGTCCACCATGAAGACCGTCACGTCGATGACGTCGGCGAAGGTGCAGCCGGCCTCGGCCAGGATCGCATTGAGATTCCTGAACGCGAGGCGGACCTGGTCGTCGAGTTCCGGTTCGGGAGAGCCGTCGGCCCGGCTGCCGACCTGGCCCGACACGAACAGCAGGCCATTGGACCGGATGGCCGGGGAATAACGATGCAGCTCGTACAGGGCGTGACGGTTGGGCGGAAAGACGACGTCGCGGGTACTCATGAAAGGCGTTCCTTCAAAGTGATGGCGGATGCAGCCACTGTAGGAATTCGACGATCACCGATAAACAGCCAGTTCGCACAAGCAGTGTTTGCCGGCGCCAAACAGTGGAAGGTCGCGACCGCCTCGTCTCGCGTCGCTTCAAGGCTCGTCCCGACGTCGGCCGATCAGGCCTTGGCCGGTGCCGTCCAGCGCCGCCAGCGCCCGGCGTCCTCCGCTGATCGCGCCAGCGCTCGGGAAATCGCATCAACGCCCGGAGATCCAGATCGGCGGGTCTTGCGTATAGAGCCGGTCCTCCGCTTCCAGGCGCCCCCATGGATCTCGACATCTCCTCGATCGCTGTCCGGCTCGCCGAGCGCGGCCTGCTGCCGGAGGCCGCCGTGCGGCTGGGCATCCGCCGCCTGTTGCGCCAGCGCCTCGATGAATCGCATCATCATGACTACGAGACAGCCGCCGCGCTGACGCAGTCCTTCCTGGCCTCGCTGCGCGCGGCGCCGCTGGCCGTGCAGACGGACAAGGCCAACGAGCAGCATTACGAGCTGCCCGCGGCGTTGTTCGAGGCGATGCTCGGCCCCCAGCGCAAGTACAGCTGCTGCTGGTGGCCGGAGGGCGTCGACACGCTCGAGGCCGCCGAGGAGGCGGCGCTCGAGGCCACCGTCGCGCGCGCCGGGCTCGCCGACGGGCAGCGCATCCTCGAGCTCGGTTGCGGCTGGGGCTCGCTGAGCCTGTGGATGGCCGCGCGCTTCCCTGCCGCGGAGATCCTCGCCGTGTCGAACTCGGCCTCGCAGCGCGCCTTCATCGAGGGCCAGGCCGAGGCGCGCGGGCTGCGCAACCTGCGCGTGGTGACCTGCGACTTCAACGCGTTCGGCGAGGACGGCAGCCTCGACCGCCGCTTCGACCGCGTCGTGTCCGTCGAGATGTTCGAGCATCTGCGCAACTGGCCGCGCGCGTTCCGCAAGGTCGCCGGCTGGCTGCGCGATGACGGCCGCTTCTTCATGCATGTCTTCGCGCATCGCGAGGCGCCGTACGCCTTCGAGGTGCGGGACGCGACCGACTGGATGAGCCAGTACTTCTTCTCCGGCGGGATGATGCCCAGCGACGACCTCGCGCTGCTGTGCCAGGACGACCTCGCGCTGCAGGAACGCTGGCGCTGGGACGGGCGCCACTACGCGCGCACCGCCGCCGCCTGGCTGGAGCGCTTCGACGCGCAGCGCGCCGCGCTGTGGCCGGTCTTCGAATCGGTCTACGGCGCCAAGGACGCACCGATGTGGTGGCAGCGCTGGCGGCTCTTCCTGCTGTCCGTCGAGGAGCTGTTCGGCTACGACCGCGGCCAGCAGTGGTGGGTCAGCCACTACCTCTTCGCGCCGCGGCGCTGAGGCCACCGCCATGGCATTCCTCGAATCGCTGCCGGCCACGCCCGCGCTGGGCCTCACGGGTCTGCTGATCGCCGTCGTCATCGCGGTGCCGACCTGGCTCGCCAGTCTCCCGCTGCGCGACGCGAGTCTTGCCGATCGCGTCTGGTCGGCGTTCATCGCGATTCCCGTCGCGTTCTATGTGTGGAAGACCGGCGGCGACGCGCGCGCCGACGTCATGCTCGCGATCACGCTCGCCTGGGCGGTGCGACTCGGCGTCTACGTCACGATCCGCAACTGGGGTCACGGCGAGGACCGTCGTTATCAGGCCATCCGCGAGCGCAACCAACCGAACTTCGCGCTCAAGAGTCTCTGGCTCGTGTTCCTGCTGCAGGCGGTGCTCGGATGGATCGTCGGCTGGCCGATGCTCGTGGCCAGCGCGCCGGGCACGGCGCCTTGGGGCGTGTGGGACGGCCTCGGCGCCGCGCTCGCGGCGGGTGGGCTGCTCGTCGAGACGGTCGCCGACGCGCAGCTCGCGCGCTTCCGCCGCGATCCGGCCCATCACGGACAGGTCATGGATCGAGGGTTGTGGCGCTACTCGCGCCATCCCAACTACTTCGGAGAGACCTGTGTCTGGTGGGGGCTCGGCGTGATGGGCCTGGCCGCCGGCGGGTGGGCCGGCGCCTGGGCCTTGGTCTCGCCGTTGCTGATGACGATCCTGCTGCTGAAGGTCTCCGGCGTCACGCTGCTGGAACAGGACATCGGCGAGCGTCGCCCTGCATATCGCGACTACATCGCGCGCACGAGCGCCTTCATTCCGTGGCCGCCGAAGCGCGAGGCCGCACGATGACCGCAGCCTCGTCGACGCACGCTTCCCCGATGGCCGCCCGCGTTGCGGCCGTCGGCGCATTCATGCGCGTCATGCGTGTCATGGTCGCCGTGTCCGTCGTGACGGCCGGAGCCGCCGGACTGGCAGCATCGGCTCGCGCCGAGACCTGGAACTTCGAGGTGCGCCTGGACGGCAAGCCGATCGGCACGCACCGCTTCACCGTCGACGGCCCCGAGGCGGCGCGCGAGGTCACCAGCATCGCCGCCTTCGACGTCAAGCTGCTCGGCATCACCGTCTTCCGCTATCGCCACGAGGCGCGCGAGCGCTGGCGCGGCGATTGCCTGCAGGAGATCCGCAGCCGCACCGACGACGACGGGAAACCTGTCCAGGTGGACCGGCGGTGGGAACCCACGATGCCTGCAGCGTCCTCCGCCACTTCCGCCACCTCCGTCACCTCCGTAGCGCCCGTGGCGTCCGCAGCGTCTGGCGAACCGGCCTGCCTCATGAGCTACGCGTACTGGCATCCCGGGCTGATCCGACAACAGCGCCTGCTGAATCCGCAGACCGGCGAGGTGGACGAGGTCCGCATCGAACGTCTGCCCGATGCGACCGTCCCGGCAGGCGGCCGCGACGTCGACGCGTCGCGGTGGCGCATCACGTCGACGGCGACGGCGACCTCGTCAGGCAAGTCCTCGCCCGCGCGCCAGGTGCTGACGCTGTGGCGCGATCGCGCCGATGGGCGCTGGATCGGACTCGACGCGCAGGTGAAGGGCGATCGTGTGCTGAGCTATCGCCTGCCTTGAACCGGAGACCCCCATGAGCTTTCGCGACGATCCGATCCCCACGCGAGCGCCGGCCTGGCGCTGGCCGCTCGCCTATGTCCTCACGCTCGTCGTGTTCCTTGCGATGGACGCGGTCTGGCTGAGCCTCAGCTCGAGCGCGTTGTACCAGCCGGCCATCGGGCATCTGATGGCGGCCACCATCGACTGGCGTGCCGTGGCGGTGTTCTATCCGCTGTACGTCGGCGGGCTGGTGTTCTTCGCGATCGCGCCGGCCTTGGCGGGGCGCCCGTTCGCCGGGGCGCTCGGCCGCGGCGCGCTGTTCGGTTTCCTCGCCTACGCGACCTACGATTTCACCAACCAGGCCACGCTGCGCGATTGGCCCTGGCACGTGACGGTCATCGACCTGGTCTGGGGCACGACCGTCAGCGGCGTCTCCGCCGCAATCGCCTCGGCGCTCACCGCGCTCACATGCCGACGAGCGATCCGAACCAGCGGGCGATGACCCCGTCGAAGTGCAGGCGGCCCTCGACGGCCGCCACGCAGATGCACTCGCTGCCGTCCTGGACCACCGGTTGATGGTGGACCTCGTCGTCGGCGAGGTCGAAATCCCCCGGCCCGAACAGCGCCCGGCCGTCATGGAACCGGCCGTAGATGATCTGGGTCAGCTCGGTGCCGCGGTGCGTGTGCTGCGGCAGGTACTTGCCGGCGCCGATGCGCAGCAGGAAGACGTTGGCCTCGGGCGCATCCGGCACGGTCACGCGGCTCCAGCGCATGCCGGGGCCCAGCCAGCGCCAGCGCGTCGCGCTGCAGCCTTCCAGCGCCTTCGGCCAGACCGCGCCGGCCGGCAGCGGCGGCGGGGCCGGCACCTTGCGCGGTACCGGCGTGCCGACGGCGCGCTCATTGCGCGCCAGCCGGTCGATGCGGTCGAAGGCGCGCGCGAGCGCATCCTCGCGCATCGTCGCCTCCGGTTGTTCCTCCAGGATCACGCCGCCGAGCGCGCGCAACGTCGCCACACGTTCCCGGCAGACCGGGCACAGCTCCAGGTGGGTCTCGGTGACCAGCCGCAGGCCGATCGGCAACGCGCCGCTGACGAGCGACAGCAGCAGCTCGTCGGCGGGGTGATGGCGGATGTCGGGGGACGGGAGCATGGTCGGGGAGGGCAGCAGGAGTCGGGACATCAGAGGTCGATCAGCCGGCGCAGGTGCGCCACGGCCAGCCGGATCCGCGACTTGACGGTGCCCAGCGGCAGGCCGAGTTCGGCCGCGATGCGGGCATGCGGTTCGTCGTCGTAGAAAGACAAGCGCAACACCTGCGCCTGCTCGGGCGGGAGACGGGTGAGCGCCTCCCGCACGCGGCGCGACAGCCGCGCCGCGTCGGCGTGTTCGGCGACGCCGGGCTGGTCGGCCTCGAGCCGGTCGAATTCGAAACACTCGTCGCCGGCGCCGTCCAGCAGGTGGCGCCGGGCGGCGTCGATGCGCAGCCGGCGCGCGATCGTGAAGATCCAGGTCGAGACCGCCGCCTGCTTCGGATCGAAGAGCGCGGCCTTGCGCCAGACCATCACCAGCGCGTCCTGCGCCAGGTCCTCGGCGGCGCCGTCGGTGCTGCCGGTGCGGATCAGGTAGCTCTTCACCCGCGGCGCGAAGTGGGAGAACAGCCGGCCGAAAGCGTCGCGGTCCTGCAGCTCGGCCACGCGGCGCATCAGCGCCGGCCAGTCGTCCCCGGGCGGGGACGGCGGCGCGCTGCGGTCGGGATCGATCGGGACGATCTTCAAGTGGCGGGCTTTCGGCGGGGACGTGCGGCGGGGCGCTGGCGTCGACGCGGCGTTCAAGGACATGGCGGACACGGGCCCGGCGCCCGGCGGAAGGGCCGGGGCCGAGGTCGGTTCGTCGCGTCGCAAGGGGCCCATGGACGCTCTTACGCGGCGGACGACGTTCCGGATCATCGCTCGACTCGGGGGCGGCCACCACGCGGGCGACCCTCGCCCGGGCGGGCGGTGTTCCTTCACGGTGGAGGAATCCAAAACGCGGCCGTCCGCGTAGAAGCGCCAGAGAGTCACAGACCGCCCATCACCCCCACGCGCCCATGGACCGCCCCGACGACCACCCCAGCCTGCCCATGCCGCTCCTCGAGGAAGGACGCCGGTTGCGGGTGGCCGTCGTCGGCGCCGGGATCTCCGGCCTGTCCTGTGCGTGGCTGCTGTCGCAGCGGCACGACGTGCAGGTCTTCGAGGCGGACGGCCGCATCGGCGGCCACAGCCACACGGTCGACGCGCCCTGCGGGCTGCTGCAGGTGCCGGTCGACACCGGCTTCATCGTCTACAACGAGCCCGCCTATCCCAACCTGAGCGCGCTGTTCCGTCACCTGGACGTGCCGACGAGGGCCTCGGACATGTCCTTCGCGGTGAGCCTGAACGACGGCGGGCTGGAATACGCGGGGACCGACCTCAACGGACTCTTCGCCCAGCGCCGCAACCTGCTGCGTCCGCGCTTCTGGGGGATGCTGCGCGACCTGCTGCGCTTCTACCGCGAGGCGCCCCGCGACGCCGCCGAGTGCGGCGACCTGGCGCTCGACGACTACCTGGACGCGCGCGGCTACGGCCGCGCCTTCCGCGATGACCACCTCTACCCGATGGGGGCGGCGATCTGGTCGTCGTCGGCGGCGGACATCGGGCGTTATCCGGTGGCGGCGTTCGTGCGCTTCTGCGAGAACCATGGGCTGCTGAAACTCGCCGACCGGCCGGTCTGGCGGACGGTGGACGGCGGCAGCCGCGAGTACGTGCGGCGGCTGACGCGGGGCCTCGAGGACCGGCTCCACCGCGACGAGCCGGTCATCGCCGTCGCCCGCGAGCTCGGCGGCGTGCGGCTGCGCACGCGGCGCGGCGCCTGGACGCCGACCTTCGACCACGTGGTGCTGGCCACGCACGCGGACCAGTCGCTGCGCATGCTGACGGCGCCGACGGCGACCGAGCAGCGGCTGCTTGGCGCGTTCGCCTACACGCGCAACCTCGCGGTGCTGCACCGCGATCCCGCGCTGATGCCGCGCCGTCGGGCCGTGTGGTCGAGCTGGAACTACCTCGCCGGGCAGCGCGACGACCTCTTCCAGCTGCCGCCGACGGTCACCTACTGGATGAACCGGCTGCAGCCGCATCTGCCCCAGGGCCGCGGCGCGTCGCCGCTGTTCGTGTCGCTGAACCCGTCGGTGGCACCCAAGCCGGAGCACCTGATCCGCACCGACGTCTACGAGCACCCGCGCTTCGACGCCGTCGCGATCGCGGCGCAACGCGAGCTCTGGTCGCTGCAGGGCCAGCAGCGCACCTGGTTCTGCGGCGCCTATTTCGGGTCCGGGTTCCATGAGGACGGGCTGCAGGCCGGGCTCGCGGTGGCCGAGGCGCTCGGCGGCGTGCGCCGACCCTGGACCGTCGCGGGCGAGTCCGATCGCATCCACCTGCCGCGGACGGTGGCCGCATGAGCAGACGGCCGGACGCGGACCTGCACTCGGCGATCTATCGCGGGCCGGTGATGCACCAGCGGCTGCGGCCGCTGCGGCACCGCCTGCAATACCGGATGTTCACGCTGCTGCTGGACCTGGACGAACTGCCCGCGCTCCATGCCCGGTTGCGCTGGTTCTCGGTGAGGCGCTTCAACCTCTTCAGTTTCCGGCCGTCCGATCATGGCGACGGCACGGCCACGGACGTCCCCGGCCTGCGCGCCTACATCGACGCGCGTCTCGCGCTGGCGGGCCTGCCGATCGGCGGCGCGATCCGGCTGCTCGCGATGCCGCGCCTGCTCGGCCATGTCTTCAATCCGCTGAGCGTCTGGTTCTGCCATGCGCCGGACGGTCCGCTGCGCGCGATCGTCTACGAGGTCAACAACACCTTCGGCGAGCGGCACAGCTACCTGATCGAGGTCGACGAGGCGCAGCGCGAGGCGGCCGTCGTCGAGCAGCGCAGCGGCAAGCAGCTGTACGTGTCGCCGTTCCTCGGCATGGCGTTGACCTACCGGTTCAGGATCGAGCCGCCGCGCGAGCGGCTCTCCATCGGGGTCAGCGTTCATCAGGACGGGGACGACAGAAGCGGCGGCGTGGGTGGCCATGGGGGCGACCACGGAAGCGACGACGGGGGCAACGACGGCGGCGACCTGGGCGCGGCGGTCCTCAATGCGCGACTCGACGCGACGCGGGTGCCGCTGAGCGACGGCGCACTGCTGCGGCTGCTCGTGACCCACCCGTTGCTGACGCTCAAGGTCGTGGTCGGCATCCATTGGGAGGCGCTGCGGCTGTGGCTGAAGGGCGCCCGGCTGCATGAGCGGCCTGCCGCGCCGGATCGCCCGATGACCATCGTCCGTGCGAGCGGACCGACCCGACCTGAACCGGCCCGCGCGGCCCCGCAGACTTCACCGGCTTCACCGGCCGACCCCTCCAAGGCGACCTCGCATGCATGAAGAGAGCTCGTTCATGACCGCCCCCGCGGTCCTCGAGATCACCCCCGCGATCCTGGGCGGCGACCGGCTCGGTGCGCGCCACGACACGCTGCGGCGTTTGCTGTCACGCATCCAGCAGGGCCGACTGGCGCTGACGCTGCCCGACGGGCGTTGTGTCGAGGCCGTGGGCCCGTATCCCGGCCCCGCCGCGGTGCTGCACCTGCATCGTTGGCGACCGGCGATCCGGCTGCTGCTGCAGGGCGATCTGGGCCTGGCGTTCTCCTACCGGGACGGCGACTGGAGCACGCCCGACCTGACGGCGCTGCTGTCGTTCGGGATCGCCAACGAGGCCGCGCTGGGCAGCGTCGCGCAGACGCGCGGCCCGGCGCGCTGGTTCGCGCGTCTGCTGCATCGTGCGAATGCCAATACGCGCAGCGGCAGCCGGCACAACATCGCCGCGCACTACGACCTCGGCAACCACTTCTACGAACGGTGGCTGGACGACAGCATGCTGTATTCGAGCGCGCTGTACGACGACCAGCACAACGATGCGAACGGGGTGCCGCCCGGGCTGCGGCCTGAAGGAGCGGGCGCGGGAACGGGCGGGAATCCGCCTCGGGCGTCCGTCGACATCGACATCGATTCGCTCGAGCGCGCCCAGGCGCGGCGGCTCGATCGCATCATCGAACTGCTGGACCTGCGCGCGGGCCAGCGCGTGCTGGAGATCGGCTGCGGCTGGGGCACGCTGGCGGCGACGCTGGCCAAGCGCTGCGGCGTGGCGGTCGTCGGCCTGACGCTGTCGACCGAGCAGCTGCGCTTTGCCCAGGCGCGCGCCCGGCAGTGGGGCGTGGCCGACCAGGTCGACCTGAGGCTGCAGGACTATCGCGACGTCGAGGGCCGTTTCGACCGGATCGTGTCGATCGAGATGATCGAAGCCGTGGGCGAGGCCTACTGGCCGGTCTACTTCTCGACGCTGCGGGACCGGCTCCAGCCCGGCGGCCTGGCGGTGCTGCAGGCCATCACGATCGACGAGCAGCACTTCGAGCGCTACCGCGCGAATCCGGACTTCATCCAGCGCTGCATCTTTCCCGGCGGCATGCTGCCGACGCCCGAGCGGATGGCCGAGGAGGCCCGCAAGGCAGGCCTCGGCTTCTCGACCCAGACGCGCTTCGGGCGCGGCTACGCGGCCACGCTGGTCGAATGGCGCCGCCGCTTCCTCGCCGAGTGGCCCGCCATCGAGGCGCAGGGATTCGACCTGCCGTTCAAGCGGCTGTGGGAGTATTACCTCTGCTACTGCGAGGCCGGCTTCCGCTCCGGGCGGGTGGATGTGGGGCTGTACCGTCTGGCCCATGCAGGCTAGGGCGAATTCCTACAAGCTGTAACTTTCCTGGCACGTTGTCCCATGCCCCAGGCTGCGCTTCGGTAGCATGTTCCCTCCATCCAGCCCGTCCGCTGTTCCAGCCGCCGTTCTAGCCGTCCTCGCCCGATGTACGACCGTCCGTTCACCGCCCATTCCCTCGAAGTCGCGATTTCCGAACTGCTCGCCGCCACCGCGGACGGATTCGATCCGGAACTCGATGCGCGGATCACCAGCGTGCTGAGGGGCTGCGCGAGCAGCTCAACATGGACGTGGTGTTCGTCTCGGAGTTCCAGGATGGGGAGCGCGTGTTCCGTTTCGTCGACGGCGAGTCGGAGATCGACGTGCGGGTCGGCGATTCGGCGCCGCTGGAGCAGAGCTACTGCCAGCGCATCGTCGAGGGTCGCGCGCCGGAGCTGATGACCAACGCCGCCGCCGTGGCCGCCGAGCTCAAGCTCCCGCCGACGCCGGTGCCCATCGGCGCGCACCTGAGCACGCCGGTCGTGCTGTCGGACGGCCGCGTCTTCGGCACCGTGTGCTGCTTCAGCCTCCAGCCGAATCCGGCCCTGCGGTCCGAGGACCTGTCGCGCCTGAAGGGCTGCGCGCGGCTGGTGGCGCGCAAGGTCGAGGCGCAGGACTTCCTGGACACGCTGCCGTTCGAGAACGATTGAGCGCCGACGCGCAGCCGCATACCTTGCCGGGCTCACGTCATAGGCTTCGGCATCGGCGTCTTCAAGCGCCCGAAGGTGATCGGCGTCCTCCTAATCGGTGACGCGGATGTCGTCTCAGGATGGGACGTGAAAAGCGTCGAAGATCTTTACATGATCGTGATGTGGTCTTGATCGTGTCTAGACGAATCAAAGACTTACGCATTTGGCATGACCCTTGCTTTTGTGACGTCGTTTCATACGACAACAGAGGGAAGAGGAATGTTCAAGAAGACGTTGATGGCACTGGTCATGACCGTGATGGCGGGCACCGCCGCAGCGGCCCCGGTGGTGGTCAAGGGCTCCATCCATGACATCGACCGCGATGGCAATGGCCAGGTCGACGGCCGCAAGATTTCGCAGGTGACGTTCACCGTGTCGGCGGGCACGCATGTGTTCTTCGATTCGCTGGTGCGCGAATCCACCGGCGTCGACCTGAACGGCGACGGCGTGATCACCGGGTTCGACAACTACATGATGCTGCTGCAGGGCAGCAACATGCTGTACGCCCAGGATGATTCCAGCGAGACCTTCGGCGATGGCTCGGTCCACGCGTACGACTCCGCCTATGGCTACACCTTCTCCCAGGCGGGCACCTACCTGATCACGCTGGGTCAGCTGAGCTACGGTGTCCAGGACGCGCTGGCGGGATATCAGGCCAACAACTACTTCCGCAACTACGACGGCCCGGACAACCGCTTCGGCGCCTGGCAACTGACGATGACGGCGACCAACGGCACGCTGAACGTGCTGTCGGTGGACGGCCAGAGCGTTCCCGAGCCGGCTTCGCTGGCGCTGGCCGGCCTGGCGCTGGCGGGCGTGGGCGTGGCGCGTCGCAAGCAGGCCCGCAAGGCCTGAGTCCGGCACGCCACGGACCGCGTCGCGCGACCGTCGGGTCGCCTGTGACGATGAGGAAGGGAGGCCCAGGGCCTCCCTTTTTCATCTGGTGATCTGCCGGTCACTTCAGCTTGTGATCCTCGCGCTTGGCCTCCTGCATCGCCTCGGGCTCGAGTTCCTCGGCGGAGCGGTTCAGATGGATGAACAGCCCCCAGCCGGTGAGCAGCGCGCCGACGGCGAAGACCATCGCCGCGGCATGCAGCAACAGCGTCGAGTCCGAATGCGCGGCGCGGAAGGTGGCGACCAGCGCCTCGATCGCGAGCGCGACCACGATGACGACCATGAAGCGCGACAGGAAGCGCCGTACGCGCGTCGGTGCGCTGATGTGTGCCGTCCGGATCACTTCCTCTTCGGTGATCGTCTGCGCGATCTGCAGCGCCACGACCGCCGCCGCGAGCACGCCCATCGCCTCGATGACCAGTTGCGCGGCCTCGTCGTTCCAGTCGAGGTGCAGCGCCATCCAGGCTTCCTTCGCCGCGATGGCGAGGAGCAGCAGCGCCATGGCGGTGAAGAGCAGCGCCAACGCGCCGTGCACGACGGAGAAGCCGCGCAGGAGCAGGGGGACGGTGTCCTCGTCGTCGGTGGTCGGCGCTCGGTCGGGGGAAGGGGTGGCTGGCTTCATCCAATCACAGTAGGCGACGCGGCCGGCGAAGTCTGTAGGAAGGGTCGCCATGTCGCTGCCGGACGGGCGGCCAGGGGCGAAGGGATGGGAGGGGCATTCGACGGTGAATCGTCCCGCATACTATCCATCGGTCGGCGTGGTGAAACGGTGGATGCACTGCCACAGCAGTCCCCGTCAGCGGGCGGGATTCGACACTGCCACCGGCCCCCACAAGAAGGAATTGCGCAGTGAAGACGATCGACGAGATGTTGAACCTGGACCTGATCACGGTGGCGCAGCACCAGGAGATCGATGCGTGGATCGCGAGAGCCAGCTCGCCGGAGGAGATCCTGCAGATGCCTGCCGAGCTCTGGCAGGCCGTCGAGCGCGCCAGCGAAGCGATGGGCGTGGACGTGGACCTGATGCGCCCGCCGGCGCTGGACGCCGGCGGTCACGCGGTCGAGTAAACCTCAGCGCTTCAGGCTGGCCGACAGCTCGGCCAGTCTGGCGAACTCTGCGCGGTGGCCGTACCGGTCCTCGCCGCGCGCGCCGCGCGCCAGCGGCACGAACTGATCCGGGCCGTAATCGCCGATCAACGTGCTGCCCCGCAACCACTGGCCCCAGGCGGCCACCGCCACCGCGAAACGCGTGTCGGCGTCCTGCGCGGCCAGCGCCGGCATCGCCGCCGGCTTCATGACCGGCAGTTCCACCAGTTGGCTGGTCTCCTGGCCCGGCGGCTTGTAACGCAGCTTGATCCACGCCAGTTCGCCGTTCTTTCCGACACGCGGCGTTTCCTTGGCGGCCTTGTCCTCACCGCCGTAGCGCAGCGGATCGACGTTGCCCTTCGCGCCCGTCGGCACGAACTCGTACAGCGCCGTGACCTGGTGACCGGCGCCGATGTCGCCCGCGTCGACCTTGTCGTTGTTGAAGTCCTCGCGCTTGAGCGCATGCAGCTCGTAGCCGATCAGGCGGTACTCCTGCACCGTCGCCGGGTTGAACTCGACCTGCAGCTTCAGGTCCTGCGCGATCGTCGCCAGCGTCGACGTCATCTCGTTGACCAGCACCTTGTGCGCTTCCTGCAGGGAGTCCAGGTAGTGATAGCTGCCGTTGCCGGTGTCGGCCAGCTTCTTCATCAGCGCTTCATTGAAGTTGGACTGGCCCACGCCCAGCGCCGTCAGCGTGACGCCGCTCTTGCGCTCCCCCTCGATCATCTTCCTGAGCGTCTCCTGGTTGGTCTCGCCGATGTTCAGGTCGCCGTCGGTGGCCAGCAGCACGCGGTTGATGCCTTCCGGAATGAAGGACTCGCGCGCTTGCGCATAGGCGAGCTTCAGTCCACCTTCGCCGTAGGTGGCGCCGCCGGCGCGCAACTGGTCGATCGCGTCGTTGATGACCGTCTTCTGGTTGCCGGAAGTCGGCGGCAACGCGACGCGTGTGCCGCTGGCGTAGGTCACGACGCTCACGCGGTCCACCGGGCGCAGTTGCGCGGTCAGCAGCTTCAGCGCCGACTTCACCAGCGGCAGCCGATCCTCGGGTCCCATCGAGCCCGAGATGTCGACCAGGAACACCAGGTTCGCCGGCGGCAGGCCGGCCTTCGCGATGTCCTTGCCCTTGATGGCGATGCGTATCAGGCCGCGCTCGGCGTTCCAGGGCGAAGCCAGCACCTGCGCGCGGACCTTGAACGGATCACGCTCGCCGGCCTCGGGGCCGGGGGCATCGAAGCCGAAGTAGTTGACCAGTTCCTCGACCCGCACTGCATCCTGCGGCGGCAACTGGCCGCGGTTGATGAAGCGGCGGACATTGGCATAGCTGCCGGTGTCGACGCTGGCGCTGAAGGTGGAGACCGGCTGTTCGGTGGCGCGCTGCCAGGGGTTGTCGGAGAAGGCGGTGTACTTGGCCGTCGAGACCGGCGGGGGCGGCGTCCATTGACGCGCATAGGCCGGGGCCGTGGCGGCGGCGCGCACCCGGTAGTCCGCCGCCCCGGCGGGCGCCGCCGGGGAGGGCGCAGGCGGCGCGTAACCGGGGGGCCGGTGCCGGCATCGGCGTCGGCGTCGGCGTGGTGGCGACGGGCGGGGTCGACCGTGTCTCGGCGGGCGCCTGCTGCTCGACGGGCGAGTTGCCGGCCTGCCGCGGTATGGTCGAGCAGCCGATGAGCGTGGCGACCGCGGCTGTCAGCAGGACGGCCTGTGCGACCGCGGATCGGGACGGAAATGACATGGTTTCTCCCTCTGTGGTGCGACCGGCCGATGCCTCAGGCGCCGTCCTGGCCGGATGCGGATCATCCTCGCGACGACCTGCTCGACGGTCAACGGACCCGAGGGGGACGGTTGACAGGCCGCCGTCCCCGTGGAGGGGGAGAGCGGAGACCCCTCCGGCGCGTGTAAACTCCCGCCCTTCACCGTATTTCCGACGCTGCTCCAGGCAACCGGTCGCCCATTCGGGTCCGAGGCCGGCGAGTCTGTGACTTCGGGCAGGTGTTTTTCAGTTCATTTACCGGAGCCAACATGGGCAACAAGATCATCACCGAAGCCGATCGCAAGGCTTCCCCCGTCCCGTCGCACCGAACGGCGTGACCGTCACGTCGCATCGCGGCCAGAAGAGCAGCCTCGAGCGCGGTTCGCACACCCGCTCGAAGAAGAACCCGGGCAAGCGTCCGCACTCGGGTTGAGGTCGCGGGGAGCCTCTCCCCATCGATCCGACAACAGGCCCATGCCCTCCGGCGGGGCCTGTTTTGTTTTCAGCGAGGCGCATGGCTTGCGCTCATGACCTGACCCTCGCGCCGCTGCCCGATCAATCGCCATGATCCGCATCAACGAACTCCGCCTGCCCCTCCACCACCCCGAGGAGGCGCTGCGCCCCGCCGTCGTCGAACGGCTCGGCATCCCCGACGCGCAGCTCACCGCCTTCACCGTCTTCAAGCGCAGCTACGACGCCCGCAAGAAGACCGCGATGGTCCTGATCTACTCCGTCGACTGCGAAATCAACGGGGGCAGCGACGCCGCCGCCGAAGCCGCGCTGCTCCAGCGCCACGCCGGCGACTCGCACATCAAGCCCTCGCCCGATACCGACTACAAGTTCGCCGGTCATGCGCCGACGGATTTCTACGCCGCTTCCGCCGGCGGCGCTGGTGAGGCCGGCGAACGTCCGCGTCCGATCGTCATCGGCTTCGGCCCCTGCGGCCTCTTCGCCGCGCTGATCCTGGCGCAGATGGGCCTGCGGCCCATCGTGCTCGAACGCGGCAAGCAGGTCCGCGAACGCACCAAGGACACCTGGGGCCTGTGGCGCGAAAGCGTGCTCGACCCCGAGTCCAACGTCCAGTTTGGCGAAGGCGGCGCGGGCACCTTCTCCGACGGCAAGCTCTACAGCCAGATCTCCGACCCGCGCTTCCTCACGCGCAAGGTCCTGACCGAGTTCGTCAAGGCCGGCGCGCCCGAGGAGATCCTCTTCGTCAGCAAGCCGCACATCGGGACCTTCCGTCTGGTGAGCATGATCATCAAGATGCGGGCGGACATCGAAAGCCTCGGCGGCGAGATCCGTTTCCAGCAGAAGGTCACCGACCTGCTCATCGAGCCCGGCGCCGACGGCCAGCAGCATGTGCGCGGCGTGACGCTCGCCACCGGCGAGCAGCTGCGCGCCGATCACGTCGTCCTCGCGCTCGGCCACAGCGCGCGCGACACCTTCACGATGCTCCACGAGCGCGGCGTCCACATGGAGGCCAAGCCGTTCTCCATCGGTTATCGCATCGAGCATCCGCAGTCCATCATCGACAAGGCCCGCTTCGGCCCGAACGCCGGTCATCCGATCCTCGGCGCGGCGGACTACAAGCTGGTCCATCACGCGGGCAACGGGCGCTCGGTCTACAGCTTCTGCATGTGCCCCGGCGGCACCGTGGTCGCGGCGACCTCCGAGCCGAACCGCGTCGTCACCAACGGCATGAGCCAGTACTCGCGCAACGAGCGCAACGCCAATGCGGGCATCGTCGTCGGCATCACGCCCGAGGACTACCGGCAGGACGGCAAGAAGGACGGCAGCGCCGTCAATCCGCTGGACGGCTTCGCGTTCCAGCGCTTCTGGGAGTCGCGCGCCTATGAGCTCGGCGAGGGGAGCTACCTGGCGCCGGCTGCGCTGGTGGGGGACTTCGTCAAGCGCCAGCGCAGCACGGCGCTGGGCAGCGTCGAGCCGAGCTACAAGCCCGGCGTCACGATGACCGACCTGCAGCAGAAGGGCAACGGCAGCCTGCCGAAGTACGCGCTCGACGCGATCCGCGAGGCGCTGCCGGCCTTCGAGCGCCAGATCCGCGGCTTCGCGATGAACGACGCGGTGCTGACGGGCGTCGAGACGCGCACCTCCTCGCCGCTGCGCATCACGCGCGGCAAGGACTACCAGAGCCTCAACGTCCGCGGCCTGTACCCGGCCGGCGAGGGCGCCGGCTACGCCGGCGGGATCATGTCCGCCGGGGTCGACGGCATCGAGGTGGCCGAGGCGGTGGGGAAGTCGCTGCTGGGGCTCAAGGACTGACCCCGACGCCCTGACGCGCCATCCGTCGCGCCGCCGTCCACGACCTCACTCGCGCACTCACCCGAGCACCATGCCGCATCGCGGCAGAGGGTGCCGGGGGCACCGGGGAGGAATGCGGAGCATGCGACGCGATTGACGACACGGTGCCTCCGGCACCCTCTGCCGGTGCTCGGTGCTGTCAGTTCAGATGGCTTTCCAGAGCGTTGCGGACACCGCCGGATTCCAGCCCGCGCCGGCCCAGGCCGTGTGCGCTTGCAGGCAGCGGTACTGCTTGCCCTGGTAGCTGACGACCTGCCCGGCGGTGTAGCTCGATCCCTCGGCCCACCGGCTCGCACCGGGCGGAGTCGTCGGAGGCGTCGTGGGTGGCGTCGTCGGCGGCGTCGGCAGGATCACATCCAGCGCATAGCTTGCGCCCGAGTTCGCGTTCTGCAGGTAGACGTCCATCACCGTCGCGCCGCCGGGCACGACGACGCTGCCGCCTTGCAGGGTGCCGACCTTCACGTAACCCGAGGTCTGGTTGACCTTGGTCGCGAGCTGGCCCAGCCACGCGGCCTTGCTGGTCGCGGCGGTCAACGCCACCGGGATCGTCTCCAGGTCATTGCCCGCGCTGTTGAACACGCGCAGCTTCACCTGGCTGCCCGACGGCAGGTCCTGTGCCGCCGACACCTGGCCGATCTGCTTCAGGCCCGACGGCGTGCCGGGCGGCGTCGTGCCGCCGCCGAAGTCCACGTCCGAGCAGGCGTAGAACGCCTCGGTGCTGTCCGCCCGCTGCCAGGCCGAGAACAGCAGATGCTTGCCGGTGCGACGCGGCAGGCTCAGCTTCATCGTGTAGGTCTTGCCCGACGCCGAGGTGACGATCTGGTCCGGGCCGAGCTGCTGCACCTGCTCCAGGTCCGACCAGCGCAGTGGCGAGGCGGTCGGGTTCCAGCCGTCGCGCGTCATGAAGAAGGTCCAGTTCAGCGAGCGGTGCGGCGCGGTGGCGTTGTAGCGGTACTCGTACTTGCCGTCGGCGCCCGGCGAATAGGCCGTGCTCGGCCAGTCCGCACGCGCCAGGTCGAAGCCCTTGAACTTCTCCTGCCCGCCGGCGCAGATCTTGAGGTCGGGCACCACCGCCTTGTGGTTGCCGTTGGCGGCGGCCTGGTTGACGCCGTTCCAGTCGTAGATCGCCTGCTCGCCGCCGAAGGCGATCGCCGCCTGACAGGCCGGCAGCGACGGGTTCTTGTAGCAGTTGTACTGGCGGGAGATCGGGAACTCCGGCGCGCCATGGGCGAAGGCGGCGCTGGGGGCCAGCGCGGCGGTCATGGCGGTCGACAGCGTGGCCAGCGCGGCGGCGCCGGCGGATCGGGCACGGAAATGCATGCAGGTCTCCTGGAAGTGTTGGGATGGGCGCTTTCGGCGGGATGGGCCCGACATCGCACCAAAGCAGTACCACCATAGGACCTGAGAAATACCAAAACAAGCCGAACAACGGTAACGGCCGTCGCTGAAGATTTTCCAGCTTTCGTTTAAGGCGAAGGGATTATCATGAACGACCGCAGTCTTGCTCTCTGAGCGAAGGCTACAGTTCAACCCAGCCGCCGCCATCCCATGCGCCTCGACCTCACCACCCTGAACCTCGTGCTGGCGATCGAACAGACTCGATCCATCACCCGCGGGGCCGAGCGCGAGCATCTGGCGCTGGCCGCGGCCAGCAAGCGGATCTCGGACCTGGAGACCCGCCTGGGGGTGCAACTGTTCGAGCGTCGCGCCCGCGGCGTCGAGCCCACCGAGGCCTGCCGCGCGCTGGTCCGCCACATCCGCTCGCTGCATGCCTCGCTGCATGCGCTCGAGAGCGAGGTCGTCGAATTCGCCCGCGGCATCAAGGGCCACCTGCGCATCGCCGCCAACGCCGGCGCGATCGCGGAAGCGCTGCCGCCCGACCTGGCCGCGTTCTCGCAGGCCCATCCGCAGATCCGCATCAGCCTCGAGGACCAGACCAGCGCCGAGGTGCAGGCGGCCGTCGCCGAAGGCCGCGCCGATGTCGGCGTCTTCACGACGCCGCTGCTCGACAACCGGCTGCAGACCTGGTCCTACCGCACCGGCCGCCTCGCCGTGCTGGTGCCGGCCGGCCACGAGCTCGCCGGGCGCGAGTCCGTCAGCTTCGACGACCTGCTGGACCACGACCTCGTCGGCCTGCACGGCGGCGCCGCGGCCCAGGAACTGATGATGCAGGAAGCCATGACCCGCGGCCGCACGCTCAAGGCGCGGCTGCAGGTGCGCGGCTTCGACGCGATCGCGCAGCTGGTCGAGGCCGGCCTGGGCGTCGCCGTGCTGCCCGATGCGCCGTCGCGCCGCTTCGCGCAGGTCTTCGACGTCAAGCGCCTGACGCTGGATGAAGCCTGGGCCCAGCGCGACTATGTTCTGGGAGTGGCCCGCCAGGAGCGCCTGCCGACCGTCGTCCAGCGCTTCGTCGACGCGCTGTGTCCGGCCGCCAAGGAGGCCGCCGCCGCGGGGCGGCCGCCACCCCGACCGTTCCCGTTCCCAAGGCCGGCTCGAAGTGAGCCGCCCTGTCCGCAGCCGATTGAGCAGCTTTTCCCTGAAGTGATGGAGAGCCATCCCATGACCGCCAACATCTCCAACGCCCACGCCGCCCAAGCCGGTGCGCCGCGCACCCTCTACGACAAGCTCTGGGACGAGCACGTGGTGCACACCGAGGACGACGGCACCTCCGTCCTCTACATCGACCGCCACCTCGTCCACGAGGTCACCAGCCCGCAGGCCTTCGAAGGCCTGGACCTGGCCGGCCGCAAGGTCTGGCGCCTGTCGGCCAACCTGGCCGTCAGCGACCACAACGTGCCTACCACCGACCGCAGCCAGGGCATCGCCGATCCGGTCTCGCGCCTGCAAGTCGACACACTGGACAAGAACTGCGACCGCTTCGGCATCACGCAGTTCAAGATGAACGACAAGCGCCAGGGCATCGTCCACGTGATCGGGCCGGAGCAGGGCGCCACGCTGCCCGGCATGACCGTCGTCTGCGGCGACAGCCACACCTCCACGCACGGCGCCTTCGGCGCGCTGGCGCACGGCATCGGCACCTCCGAGGTCGAGCATGTGCTGGCCACGCAGACGCTGCTCGCGAAGAAGGCCAAGAACCTGCTGATCAAGGTCGAGGGCCAGGTCATGCCCGGCGTCGGCGCCAAGGACATCGTGCTGGCGATCATCGGCCGCATCGGCACCGCCGGCGGCACCGGCTACACGATCGAGTTCGCCGGCAGCGCCATCCGCGCGCTGTCGATGGAAGGCCGCATGACCGTCTGCAACATGGCGATCGAGGCGGGTGCGCGCGCCGGCCTGATCGCCGTCGACGAGACGACACTGCAGTACGTCAAGGGCCGCCCGTTCACGCCCACCGGCGTCGAATGGGACCAGGCTGTCCAGTACTGGCGCACGCTGCACACCGACGCCGGCGCGAAGTTCGACGCGGTCGTCGAGCTCGACGCCGCGCAGATCCGTCCGCAGGTCACCTGGGGCACCTCGCCCGAGATGGTCCTGTCCATCGACGATCGCGTGCCCGATCCCGACAAGGAGAAGGACGCCGTCAAGCGTGGCGCCATCGAGCGCGCGCTGCAGTACATGGCGCTGGAGCCCAACAAGGCGATCAACGACATCCGCATCGACAAGGTGTTCATCGGCAGCTGCACCAACAGCCGCATCGAGGACATGCGCGAAGCCGCGGCCGTCGTGAAGCGCCTGGGCGGTCGCGTCGCCGGCAACGTCAAGCTGGCGATGGTGGTGCCGGGCTCCGGCCTGGTGAAGGCGCAGGCCGAGGCTGAAGGCCTGGACCAGATCTTCAAGGCCGCCGGCTTCGAATGGCGCGAGCCCGGGTGCTCGATGTGCCTGGCGATGAACGCTGACCGGCTGGAGCCGGGCGAGCGCTGCGCCTCCACCAGCAACCGCAATTTCGAAGGCCGGCAGGGCGCCGGCGGCCGCACGCACCTGGTGAGCCCCGCGATGGCCGCCGCCGCCGCGATGGAAGGCCACTTCGTCGACGTGCGCAGAATCGCCTGAGCCCCCAGGACCGACAGTAGCGACAGGACACCCGCCATGGACAAGTTCACCGTGCACAAGGGCCTCGTGGCCCCGATGGATCGCGAGAACGTCGATACCGACGCGATCATCCCCAAGCAATTCCTGAAGTCGATCAAGCGCAGCGGCTTCGGCCCGAATCTCTTCGACGAGTGGCGCTACCTCGATCACGGCGAGCCGGGCCAGGATCCGGCCAGCCGCAAGCCCAATCCGGACTTCGTGCTGAACCAGCCGCGTTATCAAGGCGCGTCGGTGCTGATCGCACGCAGCAACTTCGGCTGCGGCTCCAGCCGCGAGCACGCGCCCTGGGCGTTGCAGCAGTACGGGTTCCGCGCGCTGATCGCGCCGAGCTTTGCCGACATCTTCTTCAACAATACCTTCAAGAACGGCGTGCTGCCGATCGTGTTGCCGGAGCACCAGGTCGCGCGCCTGTTCGACGAGGTCTTCGCCTTCCCGGGCTACCAACTGACGGTGGACCTGGAGCGCCAGGTCGTCGTCAAGGCCGACGGCGAAGAGCTGCCTTTCGACGTGCAGCCGTTCCGCAAGTACTGCCTGCTCAACGGCTTCGACGACATCGCGCTGACGCTGCGTCACGCCGACAAGATCAAGGCCTTCGAGGCCGAACGCATCGCCACCAAGCCGTGGCTGAACAATCGAATTACTCGCTGAGGACCCTATGAAGATCGCAGTCCTGCCTGGTGACGGCATCGGCACCGAAATCGTCGCGGAGGCCGTCAAGGTCCTGAACGTGCTCGAACTCCCGTTCGAACTCGAGACCGCGCCCGTCGGCGGCGCCGCCTACGAGGCCTCCGGCCATCCGCTGCCCGAGGCGACGCTCAAGCTCGCGCAGGACGCGGACGCGGTGCTCTTCGGTGCCGTCGGCGACTGGAAGTACGACAAGCTCGAGCGGGCGCTGCGGCCCGAGCAGGCCATCCTCGGCCTGCGCAAGGCGCTCGGCCTGTTCGCCAACTTCCGTCCCGCGATCTGCTACGAGCAGCTCACCCACGCGTCGAGCCTCAAGCCCGAACTGGTCGCCGGCCTGGACATCCTGATCATCCGCGAGCTCACCGGCGACATCTACTTCGGCCAGCCGCGCGGCCGCCGCACCGCCGTCGACGGCCACTTCCCCGGCAGCGAGGAGGCCTTCGACACGATGCGCTACTCGCGCCCCGAGATCGAGCGCATCGCCCACGTCGCCTTCCAGGCCGCGCGCAAGCGCAACAAGAAGGTGACCTCGGTCGACAAGGCCAACGTGCTGGAGACCTTCCAGTTCTGGAAGGACGTCGTCACCGAGGTCCACAAGGACTACCCGGACGTCGAGCTCGACCACATGTACGTCGACAACGCCGCGATGCAGTTGGTGAAGGCGCCCAAGAAGTTCGACGTCGTCGTCACCGGCAACATGTTCGGCGACATCCTGTCCGACGAAGCGGCCATGCTGACCGGCTCCATCGGCATGCTGCCCAGCGCCTCGTTGGACAAGAACAACAAGGGGCTCTACGAACCGAGCCACGGCAGCGCGCCGGACATCGCCGGCAAGGGAATCGCCAATCCGCTGGCTACAATCCTTTCTGCTGCCATGATGCTCAAGTTCTCCCTCAACCAGCCCGAAGCCGCCGCTCGCATCGAGTCGGCGGTTCAAGCCGTGCTGGCCCAGGGTCTGCGTACCGCGGACATCTGGAGCGAGGGCACCCAGAAGGTGAGCACCCGCGAGATGGGTGATGCCGTCGTCGCCGCCATTTCTGCCGTTGCTTCGGGCAAAGGCATGGGCGCGACCGCCATTACCACGACGACCAAAACCATCAAGAGCTAGTCCGCTCCGGTTCGTCTCGCCCCACCTCACACACCCGGCGAAGCGAGCCGGGCAGGCTCCCAGGGTGTGTGACGGTGTTTGGGCGATGCCCGGCCAGCAGTGCCGGGCCTTTCAATGAACGAAGGTACGCAAATGACGACATTGGTTGGTTTGGTGGGATGGCGCGGCATGGTCGGCTCGGTGCTGATGGACCGCATGGCGCAGGAGCGCGATTTCGATCTGATCGAACCGCTGTTCTTCAGCACCTCGAACGCCGGCGGCACCGCCCCGTCGTTCGCGAAGAACGAGACGGCGCTGCAGAACGCCTTCGACCTCGACCAGCTCAAGCGCTGCGAGATCATCATCACCTGCCAGGGCGGCGACTACACCGCCGAGGTCTACCCCAAGCTGCGCGCTGCGGGCTGGAGTGGCCACTGGATCGATGCCGCCTCCACGCTGCGCATGGCCGACAACGCCGTGATCGTGCTGGACCCGGTCAACATGCCGGTGATCAAGAACGCGCTGTCCAAGGGCGGCCGCGACTGGGTCGGCGGCAACTGCACCGTCAGCTGCATGCTGATGGGCGTGGGCGCGCTCTACAAGGCCGGCCTGGTCGAGTGGATGTCCACGCAGACCTACCAAGCGGCGTCCGGCGGCGGCGCGCAGCACATGCGCGAGCTGCTGACCCAGTACGGCACGCTGAACGCGGAAGTGAAGGCGCTGCTCGACGACCCCAAGAGCGCCATCCTGGAGATCGACCGCAAGGTCATCGCCAAGCAGCGTTCGCTGTCCGCCGACGAGATCGCCAACTTCGGCGTGCCGCTGGGCGGCTCGCTGATCCCCTGGATCGACAAGGACCTGGGCAACGGCACTTCCAAGGAAGAGTGGAAGGGCATGGCCGAGACCAACAAGATCCTCGGCCAGGGCGAGGGCTTCGGCACCGCCGCGATCCCGGTCGACGGCTTCTGCGTGCGCGTCGGCGCGATGCGCTGCCACTCGCAGGCCCTGACCCTCAAGCTGCGCAAGGACGTGCCGCTGGACGAGATCGAAGCCATGATCGCCGCGGACAACGAATGGGTGAAGGTGGTGCCCAACACCCGCGAGGCCACGATCAAGGACCTGACCCCCGTCGCCGTCACCGGCACGATGACCATCCCGGTCGGCCGCATCCGCAAGCTGGCCATGGGGCCGGAATACGTGGGCGCGTTCACCGTCGGTGACCAGTTGCTGTGGGGTGCGGCGGAACCGCTGCGCCGGATGCTGCGCATCCTGCTGGATCGTTGATCCTTAGGTCGCCGGCCATCGTCGGCGACACGCCGGCTGGCGCCTGGCGTGCTGAAAGCGGTGACGCGGTCACCGCATTTTTCATGCGGATCAGGGATTGCCAGGGGGAGGGCGCGTTGCCTTCTAGCGACAAGCCCGTAACGACCTGTGAATCAAGGCTAGCTCATCGATGTTATTCATGAGCTACCTCAGCAACGATGCGTATATGCTTGCCACCGTTGTGATTTTCTACCGCGGGAATGGCTGGGAGCCTGCCCGGGCGCATCAGTCGCACAACAACAATACGTCAGACAGGCGGTCCTTTGGATGGGCCGCCTTGTTGCTTTGGGGGACGCCTTGAAAAAACATGCGAGCGCATATGCGCGATTTGCGCTGAGCCAGGTGGCCGCGGTCACCGTGCTGGGACTGGCGGCGGGTTCCGCCTATGGCCTTGGGCTTGGAAAACTGACGGTGCAATCGGCGCTCGGCGAAATGCTGCGCGCGGAGATCGACGTCAGCAGCCTCACGCCGGAGGAAGCCAGCTCGCTCAAGCTGCGCGTCGCGCCGCCTGAGTCCTACCGGGCTTCCGGTCTGGACTACAACGCGGTGCTGGCCAGCACGCAGGTGCAACTGGCCCGCCGCGCCGACGGCCGGCCCTACCTGCGACTGAGCAGCGACCGTGCGGTCCAGGAACCGTTCGTCGACGTCATCCTCGAGGTGAACTGGTCGAGCGGCCGCCTCACCCGCGAGTTCACGCTGCTGTTCGATCCGCCGAGCAACAACGTCGCCCGTTCGAGCGAACCCACCACGTCCCCGGTGATCTCGGCCCCGGCGTCGACGCCGGCTGTCGTCGCTCCGCCGCCGGTGGCACGCACGCAGACGCCGACGGCGTCCGCGCCGGCCACGCCGGTGAACCAGCCGCCCGCGCCGGCCACGGCACGCGCACCGCGTCCGGCCCCGTCGGCCGCCGCGCCGTCGCCGGCCACGCCCGGTTCCGAATACACGGTCCAGCCCGGCGACACGCTGTCGCGCATCGCGGGTCGCACCCAGCCTTCCGGCGTGTCGCTGGACCAGATGCTGGTCGGCCTGTACCGCAGCAATCCGGACGCGTTCATCAACCAGAACATGAACCGGCTGAAGTCGGGCTCCGTCCTGTCGGTGCCGGGCAGCGACGCCGTCCAGTCGATCACGCCGCAGGAAGCGCGCCGCGTCATCCAGGCGCAGAGCAACGACTTCGGCGGTTATCGCCAGCGTCTGGCCGAAGGCGCGCCCGCGCTGAAGGCCGAAGAGAACAGCCGTCAGGCCAAGGGCTCCGTGCAGGCGTCCGTGGAGGATCGCAAGCCCGCGACCTCGGCGGCCCCCGACAAGCTGACGCTGAGCAAGCCCAGCGGCGTGACCGGCGCCGAGTCCAAGGTGTCGAAGGACACCGAGAAGAAGGACTCGGCCGCCAGAGTCGCCGAGCTGACGCGCAACGTCGAGGAATTGAAGAAGCTGTCGACCGCCGCGTCGAAGCCGGGCGCGACGACCGCGGCAGCTCCTGCACCGGCGCCCACGCCGGCTCCGGCACCCGCACCCGCACCTGCACCCGCTCCGGCGGTGGTGCCGCCGGTGAGCGTCGCCGCCAATGTGCCGGCCTCGTCGGAAGCGCCCGCCGCCTCCGCGCCGGCCTCCGCTGCCGTGGCCGAAGCCGAGGCCCCCGCGTCGGTGCCTGTGGCTGCCTCGGCACCGCGCGCCGTGCCGGCCCCGAAGCCCGCGCCCGAGGAGCCAGGCTTCCTCGATTCGCTGAGCGACTACTTCCCCGCGCTGGTGGCTGCGCTGGCCGTCATCGTCGCCGGCATCGGCTACAACCGCTGGCGCGCGCGCCGGGACGCGGCCTCGCGTTCGGAGACCGCGTTCGCGGAAAGCCGCCTGGCGCCGGACTCGTTCTTCGGCCACAGCGGCGGTCAGCGTGTCGATACGCGCGATGCGTCGACGACCGGCCAGTCGTCGATGAGCTACTCGCTGAGCCAGCTCGATGCGATCGGCGACGTCGACCCGGTCGCTGAAGCCGACGTCTACCTGGCCTACGGCCGCGACCTGCAGGCCGAGGAAATCCTGAAGGAAGCGCTGCGCGCCAATCCGGAACGCCTGGCCATCCGCCTGAAGCTGCTCGAGGTCTACGGCAAGCGTCGTGACATCAAGGGCTTCGAGCAGCTGGCCGTCCAGCTGTATGCCGAGACCAAGGGTCAGGGCGAGGACTGGGCGAAGGTCCAGGAACTCGGTCGTCAGGCCGATCCGGAGAATCCGCTGTACCAGCCGGGCGGCGCGCCGACGATGTTCGAGAACGACGACGAGCGTCCCGAGCCGATGAACGCGAGCACCTTGCCCGCGACCGGCATGGCCCATCCGGGTGGTGGCGCGCTGGCGCGCGCCGCGGCAACCGCCGCCGCGGCTGCCGCAGCCGCCCCGCGCGACAGCGGCCCGTCCAGCCTGATGGACCTGGATCTGGACCTGGACCTCGGTTCGCCTCCGGCTCCCGCTCCGGCGATGGCCGCCACGCAGGCGCTGCCGTCGTCCGCCAGCCAGGCGCCGATGAACATGGACCTGGACCTGAGCACGCCGTCGGCGGCGCCGACCCAGGCCAGCGCGCGCGAACTCGAGTTCGACCTCGGCGACCTGGACGATCTGGGCGGCAGCACGCCCGCCTCGGCGCCGGCCCAGGATTCGTCGTCGCTGGACTTCGACCTGTCGAGCATCGACCTGGACCTGCCGTCCGACACCCCGGCCGGCCGCGACGAGCGCACGATGGGCAAGGTGAACGACATCGAGGACATCACCTCGGTCGATCTGCCCGACCTGGACGCGCTGCCTGATGCGAAGCCGGCGACGCGCGACACGATGAGCCTGGACGACCTGGGGGTCGACCTCGACAGCATCGATCCGAACGACGACGAGGCCCTGCAGCGCCAGCTGGAGCTGGCCGAGGAGTTCCGTCAGATCGGCGACACCGAAGGCGCGCGCGACGTGCTGCAGGAACTCGTCGGCAAGGCGGATGGTCCGATGCGCGCCCGCGCGCAGCAGATGCTGGACCAGCTTCGCTAAACTGCGGGCGGTTCACGACAAGGCGCTCGGCCTGGCCGGGCGCCTTTTCTTTTGGCGTTCACGTTTCACTGAGATCCGGAGATCCGCATGCGCGTCGCGCTGGGCGTGAGTTATCGCGGCGAGGCTTACAAGGGCTGGCAAAGCCAGCCCGGCGGCGGCACGGTCCAGGATGCGCTGGAGGCGGCGCTGGCCCAGTTCGTGACGCAGCCGATCCGCACGATCTGCGCGGGCCGCACCGACACCGGCGTCCATGGCCTGAACCAGGTCGTCCATTTCGACTCGCCGGTGGAGCGCGAGGTGTTCTCGTGGGTCCGCGGCGTCAACCGCTACCTGCCGCGCGACATCGCGGTCCAGTGGGCCGCATTTCCGGGCGAGGACTTTCACGCGCGCAACCTGGCGCGCGGTCGCCGCTACTGGTACCTGCTGCTGGAGTCCAATGTGCGGCCTTCCATCCAGGCCGGCGGCGTGGGCTGGACCTTCCGGCCGCTGGACGGCGACGCGATGCGCGACGCGGCCGCGCGGCTGGTCGGCGAGCACGACTTCAGCTCCTTCCGGTCCGCGGAGTGCCAGGCGTCGTCCCCGGTGAAGATCCTGCGCGGCATCGAGATCCACAGGCGCGGGCCGTACTGGCGCTTCGAGTTCGACGGCATCGCCTTCCTGCACCACATGATCCGCAACATCATGGGCTGCCTGATCGCCGTGGGCGCCGGGCAGAAGCCGCCGTCGTGGATGGACGAGGTGCTGGCGGCGCGTTCGCGAGATGCCGCCGCGCCGACCTTTCCTCCGGACGGGCTGTACTTCGTCGGCCCGAGCTACGACGACCACCTGAACCTGCCGCGCCACACCGCGGCGATGGACTGGTTGCCGTGATACTCCGACGATCCCGGTTGCCTTCCGAATGACGATCGCCCTGCCATGAGCCGAACCCGCATCAAGATCTGCGGCCTGACCCGCGAAGCCGACGTCGATGTCGCCGTCGAGGCCGGTGCCGACGCGATCGGACTGGTCTTCTACGAGAAGAGTCCGCGCGCCGTCACCCTCGAGCGCGCCGCCGAACTGGCGCGGCGCCTGCCGCCGTTCGTGACGCCGGTGGGGTTGTTCGTCAACGCATCGTCCGGGACGATCCAGGCGGCGCTGACCGCGATCCCGACGCTGACCCTGCAGTTCCACGGCGACGAAACGCCCGGGGACTGCGATCGCTGGGCGCGCCCCTATCTGCGCGCGGCACGGATGGCGCCGGGTTTCGATTTGCTAGACTTCGCGTCTCGGTTCTCCCACGCCCAGGCCGTGCTGCTCGACGCCTTCGTCGACGGCTACGGTGGAGGCGGAAAGGTCTTCGATTGGTCACTGCTGCCTCCAAGCGTTCCCTCTCCGGTCGTTTTGTCTGGTGGGTTGAGTGCAGCCAACGTGATCGATGGCGTGCTGAAGGTGCGGCCCTGGGCCGTTGACGTCAGCTCCGGCGTGGAGGCCTCGAAAGGCCTCAAGGACGCCGGCAAGATCCGCCAGTTCTGCGATGCCGTGCGCGAGGCCGACCGCCTGAAGTCGGCTTGAATCCCTGCCTCCGGTCGCTTCCTGCGATCCTTGCGGATTCACGCGCGGGCCTCCTCATTGAGGACCTCTCATGTCCAAGACTTTGAATCCCTCCGCGACCTCGTCCGCGATCCCGTTCGTCACGGGCCCGCTCGAGGGCTACGCGCAGCCCGACGCACAGGGCCGTTTCGGTCCCGTGTCCACGGAGAACTCCCACGGCTACTACGGTGGCCGTTTCGTCGCCGAGACGCTGATCCACGCGCTGGATGAGCTCAACGAGGCCTACGCCCGCTACAGCCAGGACCCGGAGTTCATCCGCGAGTTCCAGTACGAGCTGGCGCACTTCGTCGGCCGGCCCAGCCCGATCTATCACGCCAAACGGCTGAGCAGCGAGCTCGGCGGCGCGCAGATCTTCCTCAAGCGCGAGGACCTGAACCACACCGGCGCGCACAAGGTCAACAACACCATCGGCCAGGCGCTGCTGGCCCGCCGCATGGGCAAGAAGCGCGTCATCGCCGAGACCGGGGCCGGCCAGCACGGCGTCGCGACCGCGACGATCTGCGCCCGCTACGGCATGGAGTGCGTGGTGTACATGGGCTCCGAGGACGTGAAGCGCCAGTCGCCCAACGTCTACCGGATGAACCTGCTCGGCGCGCGCGTCGTGCCGGTGGAATCCGGCTCCAAGACGCTCAAGGACGCGCTCAACGAGGCGATGCGCGACTGGGTCACCAACATCGAGTCGACCTTCTACATCATCGGCACCGTCGCCGGCCCGCACCCGTATCCGATGATGGTCCGCGACTTCCAGCGCGTCATCGGCGACGAGTGCCTCGTGCAGATGCCCGAGATGACCGGCAGGCAGCCTGATGCCGTCATCGCCTGTGTCGGCGGCGGCAGCAACTCGATCGGGATCTTCTATCCCTACATCCCGCACCAGGGCGTCCGGCTGATCGGCGTCGAGCCTGCGGGGCAGGGCGTCGACACCGGCAAGCATGCCGCCACGCTGACGGCGGGGTCGCCGGGCGTGCTGCACGGCAACCGCACCTACCTGCTGCAGGACGACGCGGGACAGATCATCGAGACGCACTCGATCTCCGCCGGCCTGGACTACCCGGGCGTCGGGCCGGAGCACGCCTACCTGAAGGACACCGGCCGGGCCGAGTATGTCGTCGCGTCCGATGCCGAGGCGCTCGCCGCCTTCCACAGGCTGTGTCGCACCGAGGGCATCATCCCCGCGCTGGAGTCGAGCCATGCGTTGGCGCATGCGATGAAGCTGGCGCCGACGATGGCTCCCGACCAGCACCTGCTGGTCAACCTGTCCGGCCGCGGCGACAAGGACATCGGCACCGTCGCCGACCTGTCCGGCGCCGAGTACTTTGATCGGCCCTCGATGGCCGGCTACGCCGTGAAGGGAGGTGCGCAATGAGCCGCATCCAAGCCACCTTCGCCCGCCTCGGCGCCGAGGGCCGCAAGGCGCTGATCCCCTACGTCACCGCCGGTGATCCCTACGCGGACGTGACCGTCGAGCTGATGCTCGCGATGGCCCGGGCCGGCGCCGACGTGATCGAACTCGGCGTGCCGTTCTCCGATCCGATGGCCGATGGTCCGGTGATCCAGAAGGCCAGTGAACGCGCGCTGGCCAAGGGCATCACGCTGACGCACGTCCTGGAGATCGTGCGCGACTTCCGCCGCCAGGACGACGCGACACCGGTCGTGCTGATGGGCTACGCCAACCCGGTCGAGCGCTTCGGCCTGGCGCGCTTCGTCACCGAGGCCAAGGCGGCCGGCGTCGACGGCGTGCTGGTCGTCGATTACCCGCCCGAGGAGTCCGAGGACTTCGCTGCCGCGCTGAAGGCGCAAGGCCTGGACCCCATCTTCCTGCTGGCCCCGACCTCGACCGACGAACGCGTCGCCCGGATCGGGCAACTCGCCAGCGGCTACGTCTACTACGTCTCCCTCAAGGGCGTGACCGGCGCCGGCCACCTGGACACCGGTGCCGTCGCCGACGCGATGCCCCGCCTGCGCAAGCATGTGAGCATCCCGCTGGGCGTCGGGTTCGGCATCCGCGACGGGGTGACCGCCGCCGCCGTGGCGCGCCATGCGGACGCGGTGGTGATCGGTTCGGCCCTCGTCCAGCTGATCGAGTCCCAGACAAGGGATAATGTCGCGATCCAGGCGGCGGCCTTCATCCGAGACATCCGCGCCGCGCTGGACGCCTGAACGGGTCGATCACGTCGATCTCCGCCCGGTCGTCCGGCCTTAGCTATAGGAGCCCGCCATGAGTTGGCTTGAGAAACTGCTTCCCCCGAAGATCCAGCAGACCGACCCCGACCAGCGCCGCACGGTGCCGGAAGGCCTGTGGATCAAGTGCCCGTCCTGCGAAACGGTGCTGTACAAGACCGACCTCGAGCAGAACGTCAACGTCTGCCCGAAGTGCGGCCACCATCACCGCATCGGCGCCCGCGCCCGCCTGGACGCGTTCCTGGACGGCGAGGGCCGTTACGAGGTCGGCCAGGAAGTGCTGCCCGTGGACGCGCTGAAGTTCAAGGACAGCAAGAAGTATCCGGACCGGCTCAAGGAAGCGCTGGAATCGACCGGCGAGACCGACGCGCTGGTCGTCATGGGCGGCGCCGTGATGAGCATCCCGGTCGTGGCGGCCTGCTTCGAGTTCGACTTCATGGGCGGCTCGATGGGCTCCGTGGTCGGCGAACGTTTCGCACGCGGCGTCGAGACCGCGCTGGAGCAGAAGACCCCCTTCATCTGCTTCACCGCCACCGGCGGCGCGCGGATGCAGGAAGGCCTGCTCTCGCTGATGCAGATGGCCAAGTCCAACGCCGCGCTCACGCGTCTGGCCAAGGCGAAGCTGCCCTACATCAGCGTGCTGACCGACCCGACCATGGGCGGCGTCTCGGCGAGCTTCGCGTTCGTCGGCGACATCGTCATCGCGGAACCGAAGGCGCTGATCGGCTTCGCCGGCCCGCGCGTGATCGAGAACACCGTGCGCGAGAAGCTGCCCCCGGGCTTCCAGCGCGCCGAGTTCCTGATGGAGAAGGGCGCCATCGACATGATCGTCGACCGCCGCAAGCTGCGCGAGGTCATCGCCCGCAACCTGGCCATCCTGCAGCGGCAGAGTTCCGACGCGGTCGCCTGACGTCGCGACAGTGAACCGCCCTCCGGGTGGTGACGGTACTCAGCACGGCCAGACCACGCCCGGTCTGGCCGTCTTCATTTGAGCCTTGGAATTTCCGATGTCCTCCACTTCGTCCGTGTCGGCCTCTCCCGACGATCTTTCCATTCCGGTGCTGATCCCCGGCGGTGACGCGCAGCAGGTGCTCGACGCCTGGCTGGCGCGCTGCGAGCGGCTGCATCCGAAGGAAATCGACATGACGCTGGCGCGCGTCGCCGAGATGCGTCAGCGCCTGAACCTGAACTTCGGGCCTGACACGCCGGTCGTGATGGTCGCCGGCACGAACGGCAAGGGCTCGACCTGCGCCATGCTGGAAAGCGTCGCGCTGCAGGCAGGCTACCGCGTCGGCCTCTACATCAAGCCGCACCTGGTGCACTTCCAGGAGCGCTGCCGCGTCGGCGGCCGCCCGGTCGACGCCGCGGCGCTGCTGCCGCACTTCGAGGCGGTGGAGCAGGCCCGCGGCGACCTGGCGCTGACCTACTTCGAGTTCACGACGCTGGCGATCCTGCACAAGCTGGCGTCCGAGCCGCTGGACCTGGTGATCCTCGAAGTCGGCCTCGGCGGACGCCTGGACGCGGTGAACCTCATCGACGCCGACTGCAGCGTGATCACCAGCATCGACCTGGATCACACCGAATACCTCGGCCCGGACCGCGAATCCGTCGGCCGCGAGAAGGCGCACATCATGCGTCCGGGCAAGCCGGCGATCGTGTCCGACCCGATGCCGCCAGCGTCCATCGCGGCCTATGCCGAGTCCATCGGCGCCGAGGTGCGGCAGCTCGGCCGCGATTTCAGCTATTCCGGCGACCGCCAGCAGTGGCAGTGGGCCGGACGCGCGCGGCGCTACAGCGGCATGTCCTACCCGGCGTTGCGCGGCGTCAACCAGTTGCTGAACGCCTCCGGCGTGCTGGCGGTCTTCGAAGCCCTGTACGAGCGGCTGCCGATCTCCGCGCAGGCGGTGCGCGCGGGACTGGCGCTGGTGGAGCTGCCGGGGCGCTTCCAGGTCATCCCGGGTTCGCCGATGCTGGTGATGGACGTCGCGCACAACCCGCATGCGGTGGCCGCGCTGGCGCAGAACCTCGACCAGATGGGTTTCTATCCGCGTACCCGGGCCGTGTTCGGCGCGATGGCGGACAAGGACCTTGCCAACATCCTGGCGCGCATTTCCCCGCTGATCGATCACTGGCATTTCTGCGACCTGCCGATCGCGCGTGCGGCGAGCGCCCAGGCGCTGCAGGCGCGCTTCGACGAGGCCCGCGCCGCCGGCACGCTGCAAACCCCGAAGGACGTTGGCGTCTCGCTGCATGCGGACCCGGCGTCGGCCCTGGCCGCCGCGGCGGCCGAGGCGGACCCCGCTGATAGAATTTTGGTCTTCGGTTCGTTCTTCACCGTGGGCGGCGTGCTCAAGAACGGCATCCCGAGACTGGGCGGCGGCGTCCAGCCGGAAGCCGAGTCTTGAAACGGGTGGCATTGAGCGCTTCGCAACGCTGCATTCGAATCGCTCGCAGTTGAAGTCGGCGGCCTCTGTCCGTATCTGCGGAGGGGCCGCTTTCCGCTCCGGGGCCCCGGCCCCGACGGCACTCCCGCGGCGACGGCGCGGCATCAACCAGGTTCTCCGAGTACATGGGTTTTCTGTCCTTCCTGAAGCGCGGCGAAGCGAAAGACTCCGGCGACCGGAGCGGTGATCGCAGCGAGCGAAGCCGTTCCGGCGACGGCGGGCGGGGGCGTTCCCGCGGCGGCGCCGAGGCTGTCGACGACGTCCAGCAACTGCGCCTGCGGGCGCGCCGGCGCCTGATCGGCGCCGCGGTGCTGGTGGGGGTGGCGGTGATCGTGTTCCCGTTGCTGTTCGAGACCCAGCCGCGTCCGATCCCGGTCGACCTGCCGATCGACATTCCGCGCAAGGATGGCGCCACGCCGTTGACCATTCCCGCGCCGGCCGCGCAGACCTCGCGTGGCCAGACCGGCGGGGGCGACGCGGGCCGCGGCATCATCACCGAGTCCGCCGAGCAGGCCGCCGCCGACCGCTCGGTCCCGCCGCCGAATGTGCAGACGAATGTGCCGCCGGAGACGCCGCGCGATCCGGTGGCCGACCAGGTGGCCCAGGCCATGCCGCCCACGCGCATGGACACCAAGCCGGACGAGCGGGCGACGATCGCCGAGCCGGCACGTCCGGCGCGCGTCGAGCCCAAGCCCGAACACAAGCCCGAAGCCAGACCCGAGACCCGGCCGGAGCGCAAGCCCGAGCCCAAGGTCGAAGCCAAGCCCGAACGCAAGCCTGATCCGAAACCCGACACCCGCTCGGCGGATGCTGCCCGTGCGCAGGCACTGCTGGAGGGGCGGTCCTCCTCCGAGAAGAAGCCCGACGCCGCGGCGTCCGGCGCGCGCTTCATCGTCCAGGTCGGCGCCTACGCCGACGGCAAGGCCGCGCAGGACGTGCGCGCGAAGGTGGAGCGCATGGGCCTGAAGACCTACACCCAATCGGTCGACACGGCGGACGGCAAGCGCATCCGCGTGCGGGTCGGGCCGTTCAACTCGCGCGACGAGGCGGACAAGGTCGCGGCGAAGGTCCGCGGCGGCGGCCTGTCGTCGGCCGTGCTGACGCTCTGACGGGCCGGCACGGAGCACCCCACGATGCACGCCCATGAACCCGTCGCCCACGCCCGATCGACACGATGAACTGGGTCGACCTCGCGCTGTTGAGCCTGCTGGTGGTGTCGGTGTTGCTGGGTGCCTGGCGCGGCCTGGTGTTCGAGCTCATGACGATCGCCGGCTGGCTGGTCGCGTATGCCGCCTCGCCCTTCGTGGCGCCGTTCATCGAGCGCTTCCTGCCCGCGGAGAAGATCGGCCCGTCGCTGATCCATGCCGTCGGTCTGGTGCTGGCCTTCATCCTGGTGCTGTTGATCTGGGGCCTGGGCGCCAAGCTGATCCGGGCGCTGATCCACGCGACGCCGCTGGGCGTGCTGGACCGGCTCGGCGGCGCCGCCTTCGGCGTGCTGCGCGCGGCGCTGCTGGCGCTGCTGGCGACGGTGATCGTCGACATGACGCCAGCCGTGCGCTCGCGGCCTTGGACCGAATCACAGATCGCGCCCTGGCTGCAGGCCACGCTCGCGCAGGTGAAGCCGCTGTTGCCGGCGGCCCTGCAGGACTACATTCCGGCCTGAGCGTCACGAGCGCCCCGGCCATCGCTTCTCTCGTCGTTTTCCTCCTGTTCCCGAAGCATTAAGGACCTCCCCATGTGCGGCATCGTCGGTGTGATTTCCAAGGCGCCGGTCAACCAGCTGATCTATGACGCGCTGCTGCTGCTGCAGCATCGCGGCCAGGACGCGGCCGGCATCGTCACGATGCAAGGCAACAAGTGCTTCATGCACAAGGCGCGCGGCATGGTGCGCGACGTGTTCCGCACCCGCAACATGCGCGGTCTGCCAGGCACCGTCGGTCTCGGCCAGGTCCGTTATCCGACGGCCGGCAACGCCTATTCCGAGGAAGAGGCGCAGCCGTTCTACGTCAACGCGCCCTACGGCATCGTGCTGGTCCACAACGGCAACCTGACCAACGCGCATGCGCTGAAGGCCGAGCTGTTCGACGTCGACCGCCGCCACATCAACACCGAGAGCGACACCGAAGTCCTGATCAACGTGCTCGCGCACGAACTCGAGATGGCCGGCCGCGACCTGCCGCTGACGCCGGCGCAGATCTTCAAGGCCGTGGGCACGGTGCACAAGCGCATCAAGGGCTCGTATGCCGTGATCGCGCTGATCGCCGGGCATGGCCTGCTCGCCTTCCGCGATCCGTACGGCATCCGTCCGCTGTGCTTCGGCCAGGCGGCCGACGGCGAGGTGATGGTCGCCAGCGAAAGCGTGGCGCTCGAAGGCACCGGCCATGTGCTGACGCGCGACCTCGCGCCCGGCGAGGCCCTGTTCATCGACACCGCCGGCACGGTCCACACACAGCAGTGCGCCGAGCACCCGACGCTGAATCCCTGCATGTTCGAGTTCGTCTACCTGGCGCGCCCGGACTCGGTGATGGACGGCATCTCGGTCTACCAGGCCCGCCTGAACATGGGCGAGACGCTGGCCCAGCGCCTGATCTCGACGATCCCGCCGAGCGAGATCGACGTCGTGATCCCCATCCCCGAATCGAGCCGTCCGTCGGCGATGCAGCTCGCGCACCGCATCGGCAAGCCGTACCGCGAGGGCTTCGTCAAGAACCGCTACGTCGGCCGGACCTTCATCATGCCGGGCCAGTCCACGCGCAAGAAGTCGGTGCGCCAGAAGCTCAACGCGATCGGCCTCGAGTTCAAGGGTCGCAACGTGCTGCTGGTCGACGACTCCATCGTGCGCGGCACGACCTCCAAGGAGATCGTGCAGATGGCCCGCGAGGCCGGCGCTAACAAGGTCTACCTGGCCTCGGCCGCGCCGCCGGTGCGCTTCCCCAACGTGTACGGCATCGACATGCCGACCAAGGAAGAGCTGATCGCCCATGGTCGCTCGATCGAGGAGATCCGCCAGTTCATCGGCGCCGACGCGCTGATCTACCAGGATGTCGATGCGATGAAGCGCGTTGTCGGCCAACTGCGCCCGGGTCTCAACGGCTTCGAGGCCTCGTGCTTCGATGGCACCTACATCACCGGCGACGTCTCGGTCGAGGACTTCGCGACCATGCAGGCGCAACGCAAGTCGCAGCCCGAGGAAGAAGACCTGCCGGCGCGCAGCCGCCTGGCGCTGCAGAGCGGTGGGGACCAGTGATGAGCAACGAGAAGAAGGGCGGCATCCCGCGCGTGGACCTGCCGGCCGACGTCCGTTTGGACACGCTTGCCGTCCGCGAGGGCCTGCCGCCGTCGCCCTGGGGCGAGAACTCGGAAGCGCTGTACCTGACCAGTTCTTTCGTGCATCCGGACGCGGCCACCGCCGCGCGCCGCTTCGCCAACGAGGAGGAGGCCTTCGTCTACAGCCGCTTCTCGAATCCGACGGTCATGATGATGGAGCGCCGGCTGGCCGCGCTCGAAGGCACCGAGGCCTGCATCGCGACCTCGTCCGGCATGTCAGCGATCATGCTGCTGGTGATGGGCCTGCTGAAGTCCGGCGACCATGTGGTGTGCTCGCGCTCGGTGTTCGGCTCGACCATCAAGCTGCTGCAGGGCGAGTTCGGCAAGTTCGGCGTCCAGACGACCTTCGTGTCGCAGACCGATCTGGCCGAGTGGAAGAACGCGCTGCAGCCCAACACCAGGCTGCTGTTCGCCGAGACGCCCACCAATCCGCTGACCGAGGTCTGCGACGTCGCCGCGCTGGCGGAGATTGCGCACGCGCACGGCGCGCTGCTGGCGGTCGACAACTGCTTCGCCTCGCCCGCGCTGCAGCAGCCGACGAAGATGGGCGCGGACTTCATCATCCACTCCGGCACCAAGTACCTCGACGGCCAGGGCCGCGTGATTGCGGGCGCGATCTGCGCCTCGGCCAGGTACGTCGACGAGGTGTTCACGCCGGTGATGCGCTCGGTCGGCATGTCGCTGTCGCCGTTCAACGCCTGGGTCGTGCTCAAGGGCATGGAGACGCTGTCGGTGCGCATGAAGGCGCAGACCGCCAGCGCCGCCGTGCTGGCCGAATGGCTGGAAGCGCATCCCGGCATCGAGCGCGTCTACTACCCGGGCCTGAAGTCGCATCCTCAGCATGAGCTCGCGATGCGCCAGCAAGGCGGGCAGGGCGGGGCGGTGGTGTCGTTCATCGTGAAGAGCAACGCGGACGACAAGGGCCGCGCCGCCGCCTTCCATGTGATCGACGGGACGAAGATCTGCTCGATCACCGCCAACCTCGGCGACACCAAGACCACCATCACGCACCCGGCCAGCACCTCGCATGGCCGGCTCACCGAGCCGCAGCGCCAGGCTGCCGGCATCACGCAGGGCCTGATCCGCGTCGCGGTCGGCCTCGAAGACATCGAAGACATCAAGGCCGACCTGGCCCGCGGTTTAAATTCCCTATGACGACTCCCTCCACCCCGGTCCGCACCCGCATCGCCCCGTCGCCGACGGGCTTCCTGCACCTCGGCACGGCGCGCACGGCGCTGTTCTCGTGGGCCTACGCGCGCCATCACGGCGGCGAATTCGTGCTGCGCATCGAGGACACCGACGTCGCGCGCTCGACGCAGGATTCGGTCGAGCAGATCCTCGCCTCGATGAAGTGGCTGGGCCTCGAGTACGACGAGGGCCCGATCTACCAGATGCAGCGCCTGGAGCGCTATCACGCGGTCATCGAGCAGATGATCGCGGCCGGCACCGCCTACCGCTGCTACTGCTCGCCCGAGGAACTCGCGACGATGAAGGCCGGCCAGGAAGCACGCGGCGAGAAGCGCCGCTACGACGGCACCTGGCGCCCGGAACCGGGCAAGACGCTGCCCGCGATTCCCGCAGGCATCGAGCCGGTGGTGCGCTTCAAGAATCCGATCGACGGGGACGTGACCTGGGACGACCTCGTCAAGGGACCGATCACGATCAACAACCGCGAGATCGACGACCTCATCCTGCTGCGTCCGGACGGCGTGCCGACCTACAACTTCGCGGTGGTGATCGACGACTGGGACATGAAGATCACCCACGTCTTCCGCGGCGACGAGCACATCAACAACACACCCTGGCAGATCAACCTTTTCAACGCGCTGGGCGCGGCGCTGCCGGCCTACGGGCATATCCCCGTGATCCTGGGAGACGACGGCCAGAAGCTGTCCAAGCGCCGCGGCGCGGTCAGCGTCACCGCGTATGAAGAGAACGGCTATCTGCCGGAGGCGATGCTGAACTACCTCTCGCGCCTGGGCTGGAGCCACGGCGACGATGAGCTCTTCAGCATCGAACAGATGGTGTCGTGGTTCGACGGCAGCCACATTTCCAAGAGCCCGGCCCAGTGGGATCCGGCCAAGCTGGAGTGGGTGAATGCGCATTACATCAAGTTGGCCGAAGACGCCCGCCTGGCCGCACTCGTGACGACGCAGTTGGCCAAGCGCGAACTGGCGGTGCCGGCCCGTCTGGTCGAGATGTGCGCGCTGTTCAAGGACCGCTGCAGCACGACGGTGGCGCTGACGGACTGGCTGGCGATGTATGTGTCGCCAGTGACGATCAGCGACGCGGATCGCGCGCAGCATCTGACCGACGCGGTGAAGCCGGCCGTCCTGGCGCTGGCGGACAAACTCGACGCGCTGGCGGTCTGGGACAAGCCCTCGATCAGCGCCGCGATCAAGGAAACGATCACCGCGCACGGCCTGAAGATGCCGCAACTGGCGATTCCCGTCCGTGTGCTGGCCTGCGGCCGGTCGCAGACGCCGTCCGTGGACGCGGTGCTGGAACTTTTCGACAAAGAAATTTTGTTGAACCGCTTGCGCTCCGTTTAAAACTCGATCTATACTCTCGTTCTCGCTTGAACAGCGCGTTGTTCGAAACGAACTTCGAAGCGGCAGACGATGAATCTAAACGGGGAGCGCGAGCTCCCCGATGAAATTCAAAAGCCGAAAAGAAGCCGGATCGAATTCCCCGAAGGGGTATAGCTCAGCTGGGAGAGCGCTTGCATGGCATGCAAGAGGTCAGCGGTTCGATCCCGCTTACCTCCACCAAACCTCGGTTTGCGTGGCGCGCGGTTCAAGGAAGAAGGTTTTGTCCCCTTCGTCTAGAGGCCTAGGACACCACCCTTTCACGGTGGCTACAGGGGTTCGAATCCCCTAGGGGACGCCAAGTTTCGAACTTGGTTATTGACCAGAGATTGAACGAGAAAATCGAAAAATTCTTCGGAAATCGATTTGATCGTTGTCAAAATCAGGTACAGTAACGAAATCGACGCAGCGATGACATCAAGCAATTGATCGAATCAAAGCGGAAAAAGTTTGATGCGACGGATCGAAAGATCTTGAGTATCTGGAGTGGTAGTTCAGTTGGTTAGAATACCGGCCTGTCACGCCGGGGGTCGCGGGTTCGAGCCCCGTCCACTCCGCCAACACAGTTGAGACTCGGGCGGCGTACCGATTCGATGCGAAAGCATTCGGGGGTATAGCTCAGCTGGGAGAGCGCTTGCATGGCATGCAAGAGGTCAGCGGTTCGATCCCGCTTACCTCCACCAGAACACCTTCGGGTGTGACGGTTGCAAGGTACGCGCAGTTCGAGTCAAGGCAGCAAGTCCAGTCCCCTTCGTCTAGAGGCCTAGGACACCACCCTTTCACGGTGGCTACAGGGGTTCGAATCCCCTAGGGGACGCCAAGTTTGACAAGGCTTGGCTGAATCGCGGTTCCGTTTGGAGCCGGTTGTTTGCAGCGAAACTTGTTCGCAAATGATATCGAAGCACTCAATAGCGTCGTATCTGGAGTGGTAGTTCAGTTGGTTAGAATACCGGCCTGTCACGCCGGGGGTCGCGGGTTCGAGCCCCGTCCACTCCGCCAACATTAAAACCCTGTCGATGAAAATCGGCAGGGTTTTTTCTTTGGCGCATTCGATTGCGTTTGATGAGTCTGGGGTCAGAGATCCGGATACTCGCGCTTCCGCTGCGCCGTATAACTCCACCAATCCCGTGACGGACCGCCGTTCATGAAATCGACGGCCGCCATATAGGTATCCAGTACGCACGGGTCGTGCCGCTGGCCGGTGAGCTTGCAAATCCGCTGATACAGCGCGAAAGCATCGGCACCCACGAGATCCGCCGGCTGATGAATCCCCATCAGCTCGAAATCCCGCACCATCGCCGGTCCGATGTTGGGAATCTGCCGAAGCGACGTACATTCGGCGGCCGAAGCCGCTTTGGTGTGCGTCTTTCGCGCGCTCATGAGGGGATCCCGACGCTCAGTGGAAGCCGCCGGAACGGATCAGGCCGACGGCCAAGCCTTCGATCGCAAACTGCTCATCGGGCGTGACCTCGATCGGCTCGAAGTCGGGGTTCTCGGGCAGCAGCCGGATGCCGTCGGCGTGGCGCTGGAAGCGCTTCACGGTGACCTCTTCCCCGATGCGTGCCACGACCACCTGGCCGTTGCGGGCCTCACTGATCTTCTGCACGGCGAGCAGGTCGCCATCCATGATGCCGATGTCCTTCATGCTCATGCCTTTGACACGGAGCAGGAAGTCCGGCGCCTTCGAGAACATGGAAGCGTCGACGCTATAGTGCTGCTCGACGTGTTCCTCGGCCAGGATGGGCGCACCCGCGGCGACGCGGCCCACCAGCGGCAAGGTCAGCTGTGCGAGGCTCGCCAGCGGCAGCGCGAACTGGCTGTGCTCCCGGGCGCGATTGACCTGGCGCAACGCCGTCGACGGCAGCCGGATCCCGCGGGCGGTGCCGCCCACCAGCTCGATGACGCCCTTGCGCGCCAAGGCCTGCAGATGTTCCTCGGCCGCGTTGGCGGACTTGAAGCCGAGCTGCTGCGCGATCTCCGCGCGGGTGGGTGGCGATCCGGTGCTCTCGATGCTGTCGCGGACCAGATCGAAGATCTGCTGTTGCCGGGCAGTGAGTTTGGGCGGAGTGTCCACGAGCAAGCCTTTATTCGATTGAGGGGCGGATGTCGAAGACGCGGCGACCTGAGGGTTCGAAGGCCGCCTGAGAATTCATCCAGCATCTGGATTTTTATACAGGAGACGAGAAATTGCAAAGCGCGGCCCAGACCCTCGTGATCATCGGCACCGGCGGGACCATCGCCGGCGCCTCCGGCAGTGCGACGGACAACGTCGGCTACAAGGCCGGCTCGCTGTCGGTCGAGTCGCTGGTGGGGGCAGTGCCGGCGCTCGCGTCCAAGGCGCTGGAGGCTGAGCAGCTCGCCCAGCTCGACAGCAAGGACATGGATCACGCGACCTGGGCGCGGCTGGCGCGCCGGGTGCGCGAGCACCTGGACCGTCCCGAGGTCCGCGGCATCGTGATCACGCACGGCACGGACACGCTGGAAGAGACCGCTTACCTGCTGCAGCGCGTGCTCGCGCCGGAGAAGCCGGTGGTGCTGACGGCGGCGATGCGGCCGGCGACGGCGATTCAAGCGGACGGGCCGCAGAACCTGCTCGATGCGGTGGCCGTGGCGGAAACCGTCGGCGTGCGCGGTGTCGTCGCGGTGGTCGCGGGTCAGGTCTTGTCGGGTCTGGAGTTGCGCAAGACGCACACCTACCGGCTCGATGCCTTCGAGACCGGGCCCGATGCCGGTCCGCTGGCCGTGGTGGAGGAGGGCGTCGTGCGCCGCTTCCGCGACTGGCCGCATGGCGAGGCGTTGGGCGCGAACGTGCTGCCTGAAGACGCGTCGCGGTGGCCGTGGGTCGAGGTGCTCGCCAGTCATGCGGGCGCCGATGCGCGTTCGCTCGACGCATGGCGCGCGGCCGGACTCCAGGGCCTGGTGTTGGCCTGCACGGGGAACGGCACGCTGAACCAGGCGTTGGAAGCGCCGGTGCAGGCGCTGAAGGACGCGGGCGTTCCGGTCTGGCGCACGACGCGCTGTGCGCAGGGCCGCATCGTCGGCGCGATCGACGAGCCTGCTGCGGCGCTGTCGCCCTGGGCCGCGCGCGTCGAACTGATGCTCACGCTGCTGCGGTCACGCTGAGCGCGTCGCGGCGCTCCCCAACGACAAAGCGCCGGCAGTGCCGGCGCTTTTTTCATCGCAGATCCGGAACGAGCCGGACCCGGACGATCAGACGATCAGACGATCAGACGATCGTCAGCGTGACGTCGATGTTGCCGCGGGTGGCGTTCGAGTACGGGCAGACCTCGTGCGCCTCGGCGACCAGCTTCTCCAGCGCGGCGCGGTCCATGCCCGGCACCGAGATCTTCATCGACACGGCGATGCCGAAGGCGCCCGGCTTGTTGGCGTGAGGGCCGATGCCGACTTCGCTGGTGATCGAGACTTCGGCCGGCAGGGCGACCTTGTTGCGCCCGGAAACGGCCTTCATCGCGCCGATGAAGCAGGCCGAGTAGCCGGCGGCGAACAGCTGTTCCGGGTTGGTGCCGGCGCCGTCGTCGCCGCCCAGCGCCTTGGGCGTGGACAGCTGGACCTTCAGACGGTCATCCGACGATTGCGCGGTGCCTTGACGGCCGCCGGTGGCGGTGGCGGTGGCGGTGTAGAGGGCTTTTTCGATGGCCATGTGAGGCTCCTTGGTGGTGATGGGTGAAGGTGGGTGGGGGTGAACGGACAACTCGGGGTCAGGTCTCGCCCTCCTCGTCGGCAGTGACGGGAAGGGCGGGATCACGGGCCAGGTGGGTCAGTACGTTGGCTCGCAATTCATGCAGGCGTCGGGTCAGCGATTCCAGTTCGGCGGGGCCGCAGGCGCTGGCGCAGGCCAGTTGTTCGGGGATGGCGACGGCTTGATCGCGCAGGGCGCGCCCAGTCGTCGTCAGGTGGATCTCGACGCGGCGCTCGTCGGCCAGCGCGCGTCGACGTTCGATGAGGCCATTCGCTTCCAGGCGCTTCAGCAGCGGCGTCAGCGTGCCGGAATCCAGGTTCAGCCGTTGCCCCAGATCGGACACGCTCGGGCCGTCGGTCTCCCACAGCACCAGCATCGCCAGGTACTGGGGATAGGTCAGGCCCAATGGAGCCAGCAGCGGCTTGTAGAGCTTGGTCATCGCCAGCGAGGTCGAATACAGCGCGAAGCACAGCTGAACGTCCAGCTTCAACCAGTCCGTGCCGGCCGGCATCGGCAGGCCGCGGGAATCGGCCACGGCGACTGCGGCGGCGTCCTGCGGGTTGAAGGGTGTTGTCTTCGGCATGGGATGAACTATAGCGAGCAATTCAATTGTGCACAATTGAAATGGTCTTTGAGCGCGGTTGACGGGAACTATCGGCGGCAGTCGCCGGAACTTCCAGAAAGAAAAACGCCCCGGAGACCGAGGTCGCCGAGGCGTTCGTGGAGCGGTGTGCCGAGGCGGGTTCAGCCTGTCGCCTGGATGGCGTCGACCTGCTCGCTGAGTTCCAGCCAGCGCAGTTCCGCAGCTTCGACCTCGTCGGCGATGGCCTTCAGGCGCTTGCCGGCGTCCGCGATCTGCGCGGGCGTCTGGCTGGCGCTGGACAGCTGCGCTTCGAGCGCGGCCCGTTCTTGCGTCCACGCCTTCATGCGGGCGTCGATCTGCTCCATCTCCTTGCGCAGCGGGCGTGTCTGCTCGGACAGCTTCTGACGGGCCTGGCCGCTGAGCTTGCGATCCTCGCGCTTGACGGGCACGGGCGGCGCCACCGGCGCGGCGGCCACGGGCGCCGCGACCACCGGGGCCGGTGCGGGAGCGGGCGACGCACTGCTGGTGCGCGCGGCACGCAGCGCCTGCTTGGCCTCTTCCTTGGCAAGCTTCGCTGCCTCCTTGGAACGATCCAGCAGCCAGCGCTGGTAGTCGTCCAGGTCGCCGTCGAAGGGTGCCAGCTTGCCGTCGGCCACCAGCCAGAACTCGTCGCAGACCTCGCGCAGCAGCGCACGATCGTGGCTGACCAGCATGACGGTGCCTTCGAACTCGTTGAGCGCCATCGACAGCGCCTCGCGCGTCTGCAGGTCCAGATGGTTGGTCGGCTCGTCCAGCAGCAGCAGATTGGGGCGCTGCCAGACCAGCATCGCCAGCACCAGCCGCGCCTTCTCGCCGCCGGACAGGCTGCCCACCTCCTGGTTGACCATGTCGCCGACGAAGCGGAACTGGCCCAGGAAGTCGCGCAGCTCCTGCTCACGGGCGTTCGGGCTGACCTCCTTGGCCAGCCGGATCATGTGCATCAGCGGGCCCTCGTCGGGCCGCAGCACGTCCATCTCCTGCTGCGCGAAGTAGCCGATCGACAGGCCCTTGCCTTCGGTGATCGTGCCGCCCATCGCGCGCTGCATGCGCGCCACCGTCTTCACGAAGGTCGACTTGCCCTGGCCGTTCGCGCCCAGGATGCCGAAGCGCTGGCCGGCCAGCACCGAGCGGTCGATGCCGCGCACGATGACCTTCTCGCCCTCGTCGGTGTCGTAGCCCACCGAGACCGTATCGAACATCAGCATCGGATTGGGCAGGTTCTGCGGTTCGCGGAACTCGAAGCTGAAGTCCGACGCCGTCAGCACCGGCGCAAGGCGCTCCATGCGCTCCAGCGCCTTCACCCGGCTCTGCGCCTGCTTGGCCTTGCTGGCCTTGGCCTTGAAGCGGTCGATGAACTTCTGCAGATGCGCCATGCGCTCCTGCTGCTTGCTGAACGCCTGCTGCTGCTGGAGCATGCGTTCGGCGCGCATCGATTCGAACGCCGTGTAGTTGCCGCCGTAGCGGTGCAGCTTGGCCTCGTCCAGGTGCAGCGTGACCTTGGTGATCGCGTCCAGGAATTCGCGGTCATGGCTGATGATGATCATCGTGCCTTCATAGCGCTGCAGCCACGCTTCCAGCCAGACCAGGGCGTCCAGGTCCAAGTGGTTGGTGGGTTCGTCCAGCAGCATCAGGTCGGACGGGCACATCAGCGCGCGCGCCAGCTGCAGCCGCATGCGCCAGCCGCCGGAGAAGCTGTTGACCGGCGCGTCGACCTGCGCGCCCTTGAAGCCCAGGCCCATCATCAGCGCCTGCGCGCGGGCGGGCGCGTCGAGGCTGCCGGCGTCCATCAGCAGCGCGTAGGCGTCGGCGATGGCGTGGCCGTCGTCGGCGGCCTCGGCCTCGGCCAGGGCCTTGCGCGCGGCCATCAGGCGGACGTCGCCCTCCAGCACGAACTCGGTGGCCGGCATGTCGGTCTCGGGCATGTGCTGCGCCACCTCGGCGAGGGCCCAGTGACGCGGGATCTCCACGTCGCCCTTGTCGCTGTGCAGGCGGTCGGTCAGCAGCGAGAACAGGCTGGACTTGCCGGCGCCGTTGCGGCCCACCAGACCGACCTTCTCGCCGGGTTGCAGCACGACGCTCGCGTCATCGAGGACGACCTTGGTGCCGCGGCGCAGCACGATGTTGCGCAGCGTGATCATGGGGAAACTCCTTGTGTGTCTTCATGGCCGAAGCCCGCGGCGACCAGCGCCTCGCGGGTCAGCAGCAGGACCTGGTCCTCGCCCGCGGAGGTCTCGAGCCAGAAGGCCTCAAGTTGCGGGAAGGCGGTTTCAAAAATTCGCGCTCGTTGCCGATCTCCAGGACCAGCACCGCCTGCGGCTTCATCTGCGCAGGGGCGTCGGACAGCAGCTCGCGGATGAAGTCCATGCCGTCGGCGCCGCCCGCCAGCGCCAGCTCGGGCTCGGCGCGGTACTCGTGCGGCAGCGCCGCCATCGACGTGCTGTTCACGTACGGCGGATTGCACAGGATCAGATCGTAGGGACCCTGAGCCGGCGCGAGACCGTCGCCCTGCAGCAGGCGGATGCGGTCGCCGAGCTGATGACGCTCGACGTTGATCGCCGCGACCGCGAGCGCCTCGGCGCTCAGGTCGATCGCATCGACCGCCACGTCCGGCCAGGCCATCGCGGCCAGCACGGCCAGGCTGCCGTTGCCGGTGCACAGGTCCAGCACGCGGGTGGTCTGGTCCGACAGCCAGGCGTCGATGGTCGCGTCGGCCAGCAGCTCCGCGATGAAGCTGCGCGGCACGATGGCGCGTTCGTCGACGTAGAAGGGCACGCCCTGCAGCCACGCCTCGCGCGTCAGGTAGGCGGCGGGCTTGCGCGTGGCAACGCGCTCGGCGACCAGCGCTTCGACCTTCGCGCGGCCGGCGTCGTCGACGACGTCGGTTTCGTGGTCGTCCAGCGCGTCCAGCGGCAGGTCCAGCGCCCACAGGCTCAACCAGGCAGCCTCGTCGAAGGCGTTCGTCGTGCCGTGCCCAAACGAAACGCCCGCCTCACGGAGGCGGGCGGCCTGGGCCTCGATCAATTCCAACAGCGTCACAGCAGCAGGTTCTCCAGGGTGCGTCGGTAGATGCGCGTCAGCGGCGCGATCTGGTCCAGCGGCACGTATTCGTCGATCTTGTGGATGCTCGCATTGAGCGGTCCGAATTCCACCACCTGCGGGCAGAGCTTGGCGATGAAGCGGCCGTCCGAGGTGCCGCCGGTCGTGGACAACTCGGCGTTGACGCCGGTCTCGGCCTCGATGGCGGCGCTGATGGCGGCCGACAGCTCGCCCACCGGCGTCAGGAAGGGCTCGCCGGACAGCGACCAGTCCAGCGTGTATTCCAGGCCGTGGCGGTCCAGCAGCGCGTGCACCCGCTGACGCAGACTCTCCGGCGTCGACTCGGTCGAGAAACGGAAGTTGAAGTCCACCACCATCTCGCCGGGGATCACGTTGCCGGCGCCGGTGCCGGCAGCGATGTTGGAGATCTGGAAGGTCGTCGGCGGGAAGTACGCGTTGCCATTATCCCATTCGCTCACGGCCAGTTCGGCCAGCGCCGGCGCGGCCTGATGGACCGGGTTGCGCGCGAGATGCGGATAGGCGACGTGGCCCTGCACGCCGATCACGCGCAGCTTGCCGGACAGTGAGCCGCGGCGCCCGTTCTTGACGGTGTCGCCGAGGCGTTCGACCGAGGTCGGCTCGCCGACGATGCAGTAGTCGAGCCGCTCGCCGCGAGCGCGCAGACGCTCGACGCAGACGACGGTGCCGTCACGCGCCGGGCCTTCCTCGTCGCTGGTCAGCAGGAAGGCGACGCTGCCTCGGTGGTCCGGATGCATCGCGGCGAAGTCCTCCGCGGCGACGACCATGGCCGCCAGCGAGGTCTTCATGTCCGCCGCGCCGCGCCCGTACAGGCGGTCGCCGCGCACGGTGGGGACGAAGGGATCGCTGGTCCACTTCGCGAGATCGCCGGTGGGCACGACGTCGGTATGGCCGGCGAAGACCAGCAGGGGGCCGTCCGACGACTGTCCGCGACGCACGGCCCACAGGTTGCTGACGTGGAAGTCGTCCGGCCCGCTGTCCATGCGCTCGAGCGTGAAGCCGGCGGCGGCCAGCCGCGCGCCGATCAGGTCGAGGCAACCGGCGTCGGCCGGTGTCACCGACGGGCGGGCGATCAGCTGCTCCAGCAGCGCGAGGGTCAGGTCGTCCATCGGTGGGAGCGGTCGTCGGCGCGCCGGGGCGTCAACCCGGCTGCACGTCCAGCGTGATGGACGTGAAGTTGGCGGTGTCCTCGGCCGGCTCTTCCTTCTTCGGCGCGCCCGGGCCGCCGGGCTTGACGCCCGGACCGTCGTTCTGCAGGCGCCAGAGCAGGTTGGTCGGCGAGTCGGCGAAGGCGAGGCCTTCCTCGCGCGTGATCGTGCCTTCGGTGATGAGGCGGGCGAAGTGTTCCTCGAAGCTCTGCGAGCCCTCGGCCATGGACTTCTCCATCGCCTCCTTGACGCCGGCGAAGTCGCCCTGCTCGATCAGCTCGGCCACCAGCTTGGTGTTCAACAGGATTTCCGTGACCGGCACGCGGCCGCCCGCGGCGGCGCGCACCAGGCGCTGCGAGACCACCGCCTTCAGGCCGGCGCCCAGGTCGTTCAGCATCGCCGGACGCGATTCCGGCGTGTAGAACGACATGATCCGGTTCAGCGCGTGGTAGCTGTTGTTGCCGTGCAGCGTCGCGACGACCAGGTGGCCCGACAGCGCGTACGAGATCGCGGCCGTCATCGTCTCGCGGTCGCGGATCTCGCCGATCAGGATGCAGTCCGGCGCCTGGCGCAGCGCGTTCTTCAACGCGATGCCCAGGGACGCGGTGTCGCGGCCGACCTCGCGCTGGTTGACCAGCGAGCGCTTGTTGGTGAACAGGTATTCCAGCGGATCCTCGATCGTGAGGATGTGGCCGGTCATCGTCTGGTTGCGGTGCTCCAGCATCGACGCGAGCGTCGTGCTCTTGCCGGTGCCGGTCGCGCCGACCATCAGGATCAGGCCGCGCTTCTCGGTGATCAGCTTGGCCAGGATGGGCGGCAGGCCCAGGCTGTCCAGCGTCGGGATGACGTGCGGGATGTGGCGGAACACGGCCGCGATCGAGCCGCGCTGGCGGAAGCCTGACAGCCGGAAGCTGCCGACCTTGGGGATGGAGACCGCCAGGTTCAGCTCGCCGTTGGTGTCGAGCTCGGACATGTGCTGCGCGTCGACGACCTCGGAGATCAGCGCGCGCGGCTGCGCGGGCGTCAGCAGCTGGTCCGACAGCTGCAGCATCTGTCCGTTGATCCGGATCAGCACCGGCATGTTGGCCGACAGGTAGGTGTCGGATGCGCCTTTCTCGGCCATCAGGCGCAGGATGCGCTCCATGTTTCCCGTGCTCATGCGGTCTCCTCCGGACGGATGATCTTGTTCAGCGTGGCGTCGTGAAGCTCGTGGCTTCAGGCGCGCAGCAGCTCGTTGATGCTGGTCTTCGCGCGGGTGCCGGCGTCGACCTTCTTGACGATGATCGCGGCGTACAGGCTGTACTTGTCGTTCTTCGGCAGGCTGCCGCTGATGACGACCGAACCCGCCGGGACGCGGCCGTACGTGACGGTGTCCGTCTCGCGGTCGTAGATCGGGGTGCTCTGGCCGATGTAGACGCCCATCGAGATGACCGAGTTCTCCTCGACGATCACGCCCTCGACGATCTCCGAGCGGGCGCCGATGAAGCAGTTGTCCTCGATGATGGTCGGGTTGGCCTGCAGCGGCTCCAGCACGCCGCCGATGCCGACGCCGCCGGACAGGTGGACGTGCTTGCCGATCTGCGCGCAGGAGCCGACGGTGGCCCAGGTGTCGACCATGGTGCCTTCGTCGACGTAGGCGCCGATGTTGACGTAGGAGGGCATCAGCACGACGTTCTTGGCCATGAAGCTGCCGCGGCGGGCGACGGCCGGGGGCACGACGCGCACGCCGGCGGCGCGCAGCTGTTCGTCGGACTGGCCGCCGAACTTGGTCGGGACCTTGTCGAAGAAGGTCATGTCGCCGGCGCCCATCTGGCGGTTGTCGTTCAGGCGGAACGACAGCAGCACGGCCTTCTTGACCCACTGGTGCACGGTCCATTCACCGACGGCCTTGCGCTCGGCCACGCGCAGCGTGCCGGCGTCCAGGCCGGCGATGACCTCGTCCACCGCCGCGCGCACTTCGGGGCTGTTGGCGGAGGTCAGGTTGGCGCGGCCTTCCCAGGCGAGGTCGATGATCGATTGCAGGTCTTGCGTCATGGTGCGGAGGGGTTCGGGGAAAGAGGGTGGATTCGGGGCGAATGCGGTGGATACGCGAAGCAGATCGTGGGGCGGACCGGCGGAGCCGGATCAGGCGGACGTCTTGAGTTGCTTCACGAAGGAGACGATGCGATGGGCGGCTTCCAGGCATTCGGCCTGCTCGGCCACCAGTGCCAGGCGGATGCGGCCGGCGCCGGGGTTGATCCCATGGGCGTCGCGGGCCAGCAGGCTGCCGGGCAGAACGCCGACATTGTATTGAGCGAGCAGCCCCTGGGCGAAGCCAATATCGTTACCGTCTGGCACGGCCGCCCACAGGTAGAAACCCGCGTCGGGCAGGGCGACGTCCAGGACCTCGGCCAGCAGCGGCGTGACGGCGGCGAACTTGGCGCGGTACTGCGCGCGGTTGGCGATCACATGGTCCTCGTCGTCCCAGGCGGCGATGCTGGCGGCCTGGATCATCGGGTTCATGGCCGAGCCATGGTAGGTCCGGTACAGCAGGAAGCGCTTGATCCACGCGGCGTCGCCGGCGACGAAGCCCGAGCGCATGCCCGGCACGTTGGAGCGCTTGGACAGGCTGGTGAAGGCGATCAGGTTGCGGAAGTCCGGCCGGCCGAGCTGCGCGGCGGCCTGCAGGCCCGACAGCGGCGCGGCATCGGGGCCGTCGCGGAAATAGATCTCTGAGTAGCACTCGTCCGAGGCGATCACGAAGCCGTGGCGGTCGCTGAGCTCGAACAGCGTCTGCCACTCGGACAGCGGCATGACCGCGCCGGTCGGGTTGCCCGGCGAGCAGACGTACAGCAGCTGCGTGCGCGACCAGGTCGCCTCGTCGATCTGCGACCAGTCGGGGGCGAAGTTGCGCGCCGGGTCGGAGTTGGCGAAGGCGGGCGTCGCGCCGGCCAGCAGCGCGGCGCCCTCGTAGATCTGATAGAACGGATTGGGGCAGACGACGGTCGCGCCGGGGCAAGACGGATCGATCACCACCTGCGCGAGGGCGAACAGCGCCTCCCGCGAGCCGTTGACCGGCAGGATCTGCGTGGCGGGATCGAGGGCCAGCGCATAACGCCGCTGCAGCCAGCCGGCGATGGACTCGCGCAGCGGCAGTTGACCCGCGGTGGCCGGATAGCCCGACAGCCCCTTGAGGTTGGCCATCAGCGCGTCCTCGACCAGCTTCGGCGCCGGGTGCTTCGGCTCGCCGATGCCCAGCGAGATCGGCCGGAATTCGGGGTTGGGAACGATGCGCTGGGTCAGGGCGCTCAGCCGCTCGAACGGGTAGGGGTTCAGCAGCGCCAGGCGAGGGTTGACCGGTGGTGGGACCGGCTGCGAAGCGGGGGTGGAGCTCATGCGCGGAATCATAGGCGGGCGCCCAAGGGCGGGTCGTACTTACGTCGACAACGGAGACTTGTGTTCCAGACGTAAGGTCGTCGACTTTTCTTGCGGCGCTAGATCGCAGGGATGGTGTAGCGGATCCATCGCACCGATCGATCGGGCAAGAGAGACACCTCAAGTGCCTGGTTCACGAGATCCGTGCCCTGTTCGGCAAGCACGTGGAGGGTGTAGTCGAACATCGCCAGCTGCAACGCGGTCGATAGCTTGTCGCTTGCATTGAGGCAAACAAGTCCCGCGTGGATGGGCTGCCTGGCGTGTTCGCCCCCGGGGTTGTCTTCGCCTTCGCCTCGAAAATCACTTGCGTTCCTGGTCACGAGGGTGAAGTCCTCCGCGACGATGCGTTCGATCAGCCTGTGGTCCTTGGTCCCTGACCAGCCGCGATTGCGCACGCAGGTGGATTCGACGTGACCGGCCCGCACGGCGGAATCGACCAGTGCCGGCGACAGGCACTCATCGATCAGGAACTTGAAGATCATGGATGCGGGAGCTTCAGCTTTGCGGTGCCGCTGGCGATGACCTTCGCCGTCGGGTACATGTCGGTGATCCGCAGCGGGCGCCCGCGCCTCGGATGCGCGGCCATGTAGATCCGCGCGGCGTCGATGTGCGCTTCCGTGAGGAACGGGTAGTCCGACTGGATCTGCGCGCGGTCTTCCCCGCAATCGATCCTGCCGACCACCATGTCGATGGGAACGCGGGAGTGGATGAAGCACGGCGCGCCGCCCATGATCTCGACGTCCGAGATCACGAGGCGGTCGGCGTTGTCGACATCCTTGGCCCGGCTGGTCGCTTCCGCGACGAAGCTGGAGATGTCGACGACGATGCCGCGCCCGGGGAGGGCGATGGTCCAGTCGATGTCGTGTGGCACGGGGCGAAGTCCAAAAGTTGATCCCTCACCTGGGATCGTTCAACTCTGGCGGTGAGGTCGGCCAACACCTGTTTGCGGGCTGCGGCTTGAAGCACGGCGTCGTTGGCGAAGAAGAATCGCGCATACGCGGCGAGGAGGCGCGCCAATCTTCGAGCGTTTCCATCGCGCTGGAACAGGGAGTCCGGCACCAGGTGCTCGTCGACCAGCCGGTTGACCTGACTCGTGCTCACATCGCCGATATAGGCAACTTCGGCGGCGGGAACGAAGGGTTGCGGCATGCTCATGATTAATCCTTCCGAATGATCGGAAGATATATCTCGACCCACCTGGAGTCAAGGAATCGGGAGCGATCCGCGAGAGACCTAGAGCGAGCCGCGGCAGCCCGGCGCGCCGCAGCGGCAGGCCAGGCGCCCCTCGTGGTGCGTGAGGCCGTAGTCGACGGTGATCTCGTCGCCGGGATCCAGGTCGCGCAGCGCGAAGAAGCGGATCTCGCCGTCCTCGACCTGGATGCGGGCGTTCGGCGAGCAGCTGTGATTGGTGAACCGCATCGCGTCCTGCGAGCGGCTCGCATCGATCGCCCGCGCTGGCGACAGCTCCACCAGCATCAGCCGCCGGCGCTCCTGCGCGCGGCGCCGTGCCTCGGCGACGGTGATCGACTCGCCGGTCAGCAGACCGAGGCAGGTGCCGGCAGGGATGGCCTCGGCCGCGAACACGCCGTAGCCGTCGATGCGGCTGCGCCTGAGCGCGACCGCGACGAACTGCGTGTCCGTGTCATAGGCGAGGGCCATCCGCTGCTGTCTCGGGACTCCGGCTCAGCCGCTCAGCGCAGCAGGCCGGTCTCGAAGCCGTGCGCCGGCAGGTCCACCGCGGGCAGCGGCTTCCAGCCCGTCTTGCGGTGCTCGGTCACGACGTTCGTGTAGATGCCGCCGCGCACGTACCACTTGGCGGTGATGCGGATGAAGCGCGGGTTGGTGACCTTCACGATGTCCTCGAGGATGGTGTTGGTCACCTTCTCGTGGAACGCGCCCTCGTCACGGTAGCTCCAGAAGTACATCTTCAGGCTCTTGAGCTCGACGCAGTACTGGTCCGCGATCATGTCGATCGTGAAGTGCGCGAAGTCCGGCTGGCCGGTCAGCGGGCAGTGGCAGGTGAACTCGGGGATCTGGAACTGGATGACGTAGTCGCGTTCCGGCGCCGGGTTGGGGAAGACGTGGATCTCCTTGCTCGGTCGGCTCGGCGGGTTGGGCGGCATGTCGCGCATCTTGGGCGGCACGGCCGTGTCGGCCTTGGCCGCCTTCGTCGACTTGCCGGCCTTGATCGGCTCGACGAACGTCAGCGCCTTGGACGCCTTCGGGGCCTTGGCCGCCTTGGCGGTGGAGGAGGAAACGGCAGCCGGCGCGGCCGGCTTGGCGGAGGTGGTCTTGGCCATGGGCGGGAGATGAATGCGGGTGGCGGCCGGGTCGCTGCTTCAGAGGGCGGCGGCGGCCGGAATGCGAAGGGCGCGATGGTATCATCCGCCGCGAATCGAGCGCCCCGTGAAGGGGCGTTTCCACAATCAAATCAAAGGCTTAGATCACGTGAGGGCCGCTGTTGGCCGGTGATCCCACCCGATGCGACTGAACTCGATCAAGCTCTCGGGCTTCAAGTCCTTTGCCGATCCGACGACCTTCCAGCTGCCCGGGCAGCTGGTCGGCGTGGTCGGCCCCAACGGCTGCGGCAAGTCCAACATCATGGACGCGGTGCGCTGGGTGCTGGGCGAAAGTAAGGCCAGCGAGCTGCGCGGCGAGTCCATGCAGGACGTGATCTTCAACGGCTCGGGCAACCGCAAGCCGGCCAGCCGCTCCAGCGTCGAGCTGGTGTTCGACAACGCCAGCGCGCGCGCCGGCGGACAGTGGAACCAGTTCACCGAGATCGCCGTCAAGCGCGTCCTGACCCGCGACGGCACCAGCAGCTACTTCATCAACAACCAGCCGGTGCGCCGCCGCGACGTGCAGGACGTGTTCCTGGGCACCGGCCTGGGCCCGCGCGCCTACGCCATCATCGGCCAGGGCACGATCAGCCGGATCATCGAATCCAAGCCCGAGGAACTGCGCATGTTCCTCGAGGAGGCCGCCGGCGTCTCCAAGTACAAGGAGCGCAGACGCGAGACCGAACTGCGCCTGCGCGACACGCGCGAGAACCTGACCCGCGTCGAGGACATCCTCCGCGAGCTCAACAACAACCTCGAGAAGCTGGAGCGCCAGGCCGAGGTCGCCGCGAACTACCGCAACCTGCAGGAGCAGGGCACGCTGAAGCTGCACCAGCTGTGGTTCCTGAAGCACCGCGACGCGGCCGGCGAGGCCACGCGGGTGAAGACCGAGCACGCCGAAGCGGTCAACGCGCTCGAGGCCAAGATGGCCGAGCTGCGCCACCTCGAAGCCGAGCTGGAGACCATCCGCCAGGCCCACTACGGCGCCGGCGACGAGCTGCACGCCGCGCAGGGCCGCATGGCCGAGGCGCAGATGGAGGTCAGCCGGCTCGAGGAGCGCATCCGCTACGTCGTCGAAGGCCGCCAGCGGCTGGAGCAGCGCCTGGTCGAACTGCAGGCGCAGAACCAGCAGTGGCAGGACCGCGCCGAGCAGGCGCAGGCGGAGCTCGAGGACGTCGCCACCCAGATCGCCCAGGCCGAGGAGCAGAGCGAGATCCTCGCCGCGCAGGCCGAGGAACAGGCGATGAAGCTGCCCGAGGTCGAGGACCAGGTGCGCGCCGCGCAGGCGCGCGCCAACGAGCAGCGCACGCAGGTCACGCAGGTCCAGCAGCAGATCCAGGTGCTGGCCGCCGAGAGCCGCAGCGTCGACGAACAGCTCAAGGGCCTGCGCGGTCGACGCGAGCGCCTCGGCCAGGAGCGTCAGGGCCTGGCCGCGCCGCAGCACGACAAGCTCGACGAGGTGAAGCGCCTGTCGGTCGCCGCCGACGAGCAGCAGGCCGTGGCCGATGCACGCCTCGCGGAGCTGGCCGAAGCCGCGCCCGCCGCCGACGAGGCGCGCCAGCACGCGCAGCGCGAATCGCAGCAGCAGGCCGCGAAGCTGACCGACATCGTCGCCCGCCTGACCGCGCTGCGCGCGCTGCAGGAGAAGGTGCAGACCGAAGGCAAGCTCAAGCCCTGGCTGGCCAAGCACGGCCTGCAGGACATCAAGGGCCTGTGGACGCAGCTGCACATCACGCCGGGCTGGGAGAACGCCCTCGAGGCCGCGATGCGCGAGCGCATGGGCGCGCTGTCGGTGGGCCGGCTGGAGACGGTGCAGGCCTTCGCGTCCGATCCGCCGCCGGCGCGGCTGGCGTTCTATTCGCTGCCCAGCGGCGAGATCGTCAACACGCACCGCGCGCTGTCGCCGCTGAGCGATCTGCTCAAGCTCGACGCCAACGGCCTGAAGGCGCTGTTGAACGACTGGCTGGAGGGCATCTACACGGCGGAGTCCATCGGCGATGCGCTGGCGCAGCGACCGAAGCTGAGCCACGGCGAACTCATCATGACCCGCGACGGCCATGCGGTGAGCCAGTTCGCGGTGAGCTTCTACGCGCCGGACAGCGAGACCGCCGGTCTGCTGGCGCGCGCGCAGGAGATCGAGAACCTCGAGCGCGAACAACGCGCGCAGACCCTGATCGCCGATGAGTCGCGCGCCCAGGCCGTGCGGGCCGAGGCCGTCTACACGGACGTGTCGCAACGGCTGGCGGTGGTGCGCCGCGAGGCATCGGAGACGCAGGGCCGTGCGCATCAGCTGCAGGTCGAGCTGCTGCGCCTGGCGCAGCAGACCGAGGCCGCCGTCGCGCGTCGCACGCAGCTGGACGACGAACTCGGCGAGATCGATGCGCAGAACGAAGCGCTGATGGAACGCCGCATGGAAGGCGAGGCCCGCTTCGAGGAGCTGGACCAGCAGCTCGCGACGACGCAGGAGAAACACGCCGAGCTCGACGAGTCGGTGATCACCGCCGAGCGCAAGCTGACCGAGGCCCGCGAACACCAGCGCGTGCTGGAGCGCCGGGCGCAGGAGGCGGTGTTCAGCGCCCGGGCGCTGGCGGCCAAGCGCGGCGAGCTGCAACGCGCCATCGAGACCTCGCGCCAGCAGGTGCAGGTCAACGAGCAGACGGTGCAGAGCATGGCGCAGGAGCGCGCCGAGCTCGACGACGCCGCCGCGCAGGCCGGCCTGGAGGACGCGCTGGCGCTGAAGATGGAGCGCGAGCAGGCGCTGGCCGTCGTCCGCGCCAACTACGACGACCTCAGCCTGCGCCTCAAGCGCAGCGAGGAGCAGCGCATGACGATCGAGCGCGCGCTCGAGCCGCTGCGCGAGCGCATCACCAAGCTGCAGCTCGACGAGCAGGCGGCGGCGCTCGGCGGCCAGCAGTTCATGGAACAGCTGGTGGCGCAGAACGTCGACCTGGAGGCGCTCGCCAAGAGCGTCGAGGACGGCGGCGTCAAGCTCTACGGCCTGCAGGGCGAGATCGACCGCATCACCCGCGACATCGCGGCGCTGGGCGCGGTGAACCTCGCGGCACTGGACGAACTGGGCGCGGCGCGCGAGCGCAAGACCTTCCTCGATTCACAGATGGCCGACCTGACCAGCGCGATCACGACGCTGGAGGACGCGATCCACAAGATCGACCTGGAGACGCGCGACCTGCTGGGCTCGACCTTCACCCAGGTCAACGAACACTTCGGGCGGATGTTCCCCAGCCTGTTCGGCGGCGGCCAGGCCAAGCTGGTCATGACCGGCGACGAGATCCTGGACGCCGGCGTGCAGGTGATGGCGCAGCCGCCGGGCAAGAAGAACTCGACCATCCACCTGCTGTCAGGCGGCGAGAAGGCGCTGACGGCGATCGCGCTGGTCTTCGCGATCTTCCAGCTGAACCCGGCGCCGTTCTGCCTGCTGGACGAGGTGGACGCGCCGCTGGACGACGCCAACACCGAGCGTTATGCGCGGCTGGTGTCGGAGATGAGCAAGATCACGCAGTTCCTGTTCATCTCGCACAACAAGATCGCGATGGAGATGGCCAAGCAGCTGATCGGCGTGACGATGCAGGAGCAGGGCGTGTCGCGCATCGTGGCGGTGGACATGGAATCCGCGCTGGCGATGGCCGAACAATGAGGACGACGACGGTGATCGCGGCGTGGGACGCGCGCGGTGCCGCAGGAGCAATGACGCGATGACGACGGACTGGAACCTGACGACGCTGTTGGCCGCGCTGGGCGGCGTGGTGCTGGTGGGGCTGCTGGCGCAGGGCTGGTGGAGCGCGCGCAAGGCGGGCCCGCGGCGCGCCGAGCCGATCGTGCCGGCGGGCGACCGCCAGGAGCCGAGCCTGGGGGCCGGCGCCGCTGCGGCGGGCCAGTCGCCGGTCACGCTGGACGGCACGGCCGACGGCGAGGCGGTGGACTCCCGCACGATGGACCTGCGCACGCTGGACGAGCGCGTGCCGGCGATGGCGCGCGTGCGCAAGGCGTCGACGCGGATCGACGCGCTGATCGATGCCATCGCGACGATGACGCCGGAGTCGCCGGTCAGCGGCGAGATGGCGCTGTCTCACCTGCCGGGCAGCCGGCGCGCCGGCACCAAGCCGTTCCACATCGAAGGCCTGAACACGGACAGCGGCGAATGGGAGCTGCCGCATCCCGGCCAGCGCTACGGCGAGTTCCAGGCCGGCCTGCAGATGGCCAACCGCAGCGGGGCGCTCAACGAGATCGAGTACTCGGAGTTCGTGCAGAAGATCCAGGGCTTCGCGGACGGCATCGGCGCGATGCCGGAGTTCCCGGACATGCTGGACGTCGTGGGCCGGGCGCGCGAACTCGACCAGTTCGCGGCCAGTCACGACGCGCAACTGGCCATCGTGCTGAAGGCGCGCGCCGCGGCGTGGACGCTCGGCTTCGTGCAGCAGGGCGCGTTGCGGCACGGCTTCGTGCCGGGATCGATTCCCGGCCGGCTGGTGATGCCGGCGGCCGAGGACGGCTCGCCGCCGCTGCTGACGCTGGTCTTCGATGCGCAGGCGGCGCTGGCGGAAGATCCGCAGGCCTCGTCGCTGCGGGAGCTGACGCTGTCGCTGGACGTGCTGCAGACGCCGGAGGCGCTGGAGCCGTTCGCGACCTGGCAGGAGTCGGCGCGCAACCTGGCGCGGGACTTCGAGGCCGACGTCTGCGACGACCGCAACCAGATCCTGAACCTGCATGCGTTCCAGTCGATCGGGCAGGAGCTGTCGGAACTCTACAAGTCGCTCGCTGCGCGCGATCTCGCGGCGGGCAGCCCGGTGGCGAGACGCCTGTTCAGCTGAGCGGCGGACGCACTGTCGAACGAGCGACGGGGAACGAGCAACGGGCTCAACGAGCAACGGGCACCGAGAGGTGCCCGTTGTCCATTCCGGCAGGCGGAATTGACGGACGCTCAGGCCTTCGCCGCCGCGACGTGTTCCGATGCAGCCGCCAACAACCGCCGCACCTCTTCATCCGTCGTCTGCTCGAAGCGCTCGTACCACTGCCCGACCGAGCGGAAGCGCTCCGGCGTGCGCGCGCAGAGGACCTCGTCGGCATCCTGCGTGATCAGGTGGCAGGTCTCCGGGGAAGACACCGGCACCGCCACGACGATCTTCGCCGGTCGCATCTCCCGCAGCGCCTGCACGCCCGCGCGCATCGATGCGCCCGTGGCCATGCCGTCGTCCACGAGGATGACCTGCCGGCCCTGGATCGCCGGTGCCGGCCGGTCGCCGCGGTAGAGCTTCTCGCGCCGATGCAGCTCGCGGACCTCCGCGCGGGTCACGATCTCGATCGCCGAATAGCTGATCGCCAGTTGCTGCAGGACCTGCGTGTTGAGCACGCGCACGTCGCCCGAGGCGATGGCGCCCATCGCGTATTCGGGTTGTCCGGGCAGGCCCAGCTTGCGAACGACCAGGACGTCCAGCGGAGCTTCCAACGCCCGCGCGATTTCAGCGGCCACCGGGACGCCGCCGCGCGGCAGGGCGAGCACGGTCACGTCGTCGCGATGGGCATAGGCCGCCAGTCGGGCCACCAGGTGCCGGCCCGCATCGCGTCGATCCAGGAATCGCCGCTCAGCCGCCATCAGCGATCCCGACACGGCGTCCGGACCGGGACGGGCAGGCGCTGGGCGGACAAGCGGCATGGCAGGGGCTTCCGGCGACATGGTGGCCTCGCAACGGCGGTAGTTCCATCGCCAGGACGGAGCAAGCCGGATGCCCGCACGGGCGACGTCCACGGGCGCGCGATTTGCCGATGGCAGGCTTCCATCGCATGCGTCGTCGAGGTTCCCATGCCGAGCAGAACCGCCTCCACGTCCTCCCGCGGCGTCCGCAAGGCGCCGCCGCGGACCGCCAGCCGCAGCGCCCCCGGTGCGAGCCGCCAGCGCGCATCCAATGCCGATCGGGCCTCGCATGGGAAGTCCACCGGCAAGTCCACCGGCAAGACGGCCCACCCCACCTCGACCCGCGGCGACAGCGACGACGCGCCCGCCGCGCGGCGCGCGATCTGGAAGGGCGCGATCAGCTTCGGCCTGCTGCACGTGCCGGTCGCGCTGTACCCCGCCTCGCGCGACCAGCGCGTCGACTTCGACTGGCTCGACAAGCGCACCATGGACCCGGTCGGCTACAAGCGCATCAACAAGCGCACCGGCAAGGACATCGACAAGACGCACGTCGTCAAGGGCGTGAAGCAGGAGAACGGCGACTACGTGCTGGTCTCCGACGACGAGATACGCAAGGCCTATCCGACCACGACCCAGACGATCGAGATCGAGACCTTCGTCCCCGCCACCCAGGTGTCCTTCGTCTACCTGGAGAAGCCGTATTACCTGGAGCCGGTCGGCAAGTCCGGCAAGGTCTACGCGCTGCTGCGGGAGGCGATGGCCGATGCCGGGCTGATCGCGATCGCGCGGCTGGTGATCCACAGCAAGGAGCATCTCGCCGCGCTGCTGCCGGCCGGACCGGCGCTGATGATCGGCATGCTGCGTTGGGCCAATGAGATCCGGCCCTGCGACGACCTCAACCTGCCCGCCGAGGGCAAGTCCGCGCACGGCTTCAAGGCGGCCGAGCTGCAGATGGCCCGCCAGCTGATCGACGAGATGAGCAACGACTGGCATCCCGAGGACTACCACGACGAGTTCACCGCCGCGATCCGCGGCCTGATCGCGCGCAAGGTCGAGGAGGGCGAGACGCAGACCGTGACCCCGCTCGAGGCTGCGCCCGAGGAAGCCGGCGGGGGCGGCAACGTCGTGGACCTGACCGAGCTGCTGCGCCGCAGTCTCGGCGGCAAGTCGAAGAAGAAGGCGGCCTGAGCGCTCCCGGGCGCCGCTGTCCGAGTTCCGGAGTTCATCGATGCCGACCGCCCCGCGCCAGGACCCGCTCTCCCGCTACCGCCAGAAGCGGGACTTCCGCATCACGCCCGAGCCGGACGAGGCGGACGGGACGGTCGGTCCGGCGCGCGGCGCCGCGCAGTCTCGCGCCGGCACGAAGCGTCCGCGTCGCGCCGCCAAGGCGGCGACGCAGTCGCTGTCCTTCGTCATCCAGAAGCACTGGGCCAGCCACCTGCACTACGACTTCCGGCTGGAACTCGACGGCGTGCTGCTGAGCTGGGCCGTTCCCAAGGGGCCGTCCTACGACACGAAGGAACGCCGCATGGCGATCCATGTCGAGGACCATCCGCTGTCCTACGGCGGCTTCGAGGGCACGATCCCGCCGAAGCAGTACGGCGCCGGCGAGGTGATCGTCTGGGACAACGGCAGCTGGACGCCTGAAGGCGATCCGCACGAGGGGCTGCGTGACGGCAAGCTCGTGTTCCGGTTGAACGGCCAGAAGCTCGCCGGGTTGTGGCAGTTGATCCGCACCTCGCGCGATGCGTCGAAGCGCGAGCAGTGGCTGCTGATCAAGAAGCACGATGGCCTGGAGCGGCCGCACGCGGACTACGACGTCACCGTCGAGTTGCCCGACAGCGTGATCCGGCAGCCCTTGGGATGGGCGGAGGAGCGGCAGGCCAAACCCGCGAAGACCGCCAGGTCTGCGAAGTCCGCGACGGCAACGGGGGCCGGTGCCGCGTCGACGGGTCACCCGGACAAGAATGGCCGCGGTCGCCGTGCCGGTGGCGATGCCGGAACCGAGCCCGACCTGAGCCGTGCGAAGAAGGCGCGCCTGCCCGCCGAGCTCTCGCCTCAGCTCGCGACGCTGGTCAGCGCGACGCCGCCCGGCGACTGGATCGCGGAAGCCAAGTTCGACGGCTACCGGCTGATGGCCCGCGTCGACAAGGGCAAGGTCCGACTGATCACGCGCGGTGGCAACGACTGGACCTCGCGTCTGCCGTCGCTCGCCGAGGCGATCGGTGGCCTGGACATCGACAACGGCTGGCTGGACGGCGAGATCGTCGTGCTTCGCGACGATGGCGCGCCCGACTTCAGCCTGCTGCAGAACGCGATCGGTCACCCGAAGCGCACGCGGCACGAGGACATCGTCTACTTCCTCTTCGACCTGCCGTTCCTGAACGGCCACGACTTGCGCGACGTGCCGCTGATCCACCGCCGCGCGGTGCTGCGGGCCCTGATGGAGGGTCACGAGGACGGCGCTGAAGGCGAGCGCCTGCGCTTCAGCGAGGACTTCGCGGTGCCGCCCGAGGAGATGCTCACCGCCGCCTGCCAGATGCGGCTCGAAGGGCTGATCCTGAAGCGGCCCGACAGCGGCTACGTGTCCGCCCGCAGCGATGCCTGGGTGAAGCTGAAATGCCAGCTGCGGCAGGAGTTCGTCGTCGTCGGCTTCACGGACCGGTCGGACGGTGCGAAGGCGCTGGGCAGCCTGCTGCTCGGCTACTACGAGGACGGCGCATGGCGTTATGCCGGGCGCGTCGGCACCGGCTGGTCGATGAAGCTGGCCGGAGAGATGCACAAGCGGCTGACCGCGCTCGAGGTCAAGACCCCGCACTTCGACGAGGCCACCATCGCCCGCAGCCACTGGGCCCGCCTCGGCGGCCGTTCGGGCGGTGACGCGCGCTGGGTGAAGCCGAAGCTCGTCGTCGAGGTCGCCTTCGCGGAATGGACGCCGGACGGTCACGTGCGTCACGCGTCGTTCCAGGGCGAACGCGAGGACAAGGCGCCGAAGGACGTCGGACGCGAGTCGGCCAAGACCGCCGATGAGGTCAAGGCACCGAAGGCGGCCTCGTCGGTCAACATGTCGAAGCCATCGAAGCCATCGAAGCCATCGGAGCCCGCGACGGCATCGGCCAAGCGCGCGGGCAGGTCGGCGGAGGGATCGACGCCGACCGCCGCGGGGCAGCTGCGCATCACTCATCCGGAACGCGTGATCGACCCGTCCACGGGCCACACGAAGATCGAGCTGATCCGCTACTACGAGAGCGTGATCGACTGGATGCAGCCCCATCTGGGCCGGCGGCCCGTGGCCATCGTGCGCGCGCCGGACGGCATCGAGGGGCCGCTGTTCTTCCAGAAGCATGTCGAGGGCGACGACCTCATCGTCCTTCGCGATCCCGCCGCGCTGATGCAGATGACGCAGATGAACGCGATCGAATTCCACACCTGGAACGCGCAGGACGACAAGCTCGACCGGGCCGACCGCTTCATCATCGACCTGGATCCGGGCGACGGCGTCAGGTTCGCGGCGGTCGTGGACGCGGCGCGCATCACCCGCGCGCTGCTCCAGGAGCTCGGCCTGCAGTCCTGGCTCAAGACCAGCGGCGGCAAGGGGCTGCATGTGGTGGTCCCGCTGGCGCGGCGCCACGACCATGCGACGGCGAAGGCCTTCAGCCACGCTGTCGTGCAGCATCTGGCCGAGACCTTCCCGAAGAAGTTCTCCGCCAGGAGCGGGCCCAGGAACCGCGTCGGGAAGATCTTCCCGGACTACCTCCGCAACGGGGAAGGGCAGACCACCGCCTGCGCCTTCTCGGTCCGCGCGCGGCCCGGGCTCGGCGTCTCGATGCCCATCGACTGGGACGAGCTCGGCGACGTGAAGCGCGGCGACCAGTGGACGCTCGCCAACGCGCGCGACCGGCTCAGCTTCCAGAAGGTCGACCCGTGGGCGGACTACTGGACGTCGAGGCAGACCTTGACCGCGGGGCTCAAGCGGCTGGGCTTGCGCTGAGCGACGGCTCGGTCGCGAGCAGCGGGAGCCGGAGCTCGAAGCGCGCGCCGCAGCCGGTGCCCTCGCTGTGCACCGAGACGCTGCCGCCGTGCATGCCGATCAGCTGCCGGACCAGCGACAGGCCGATGCCCAGGCCGCCCTGTGAGCGGTCCAGCGCGCGATCGCCCTGGACGAACAGGTCGAACATCGTCGCCTGCAGCGCGTGCGGGACGCCGATGCCGTCGTCGCTGACCCGGATCACCGCGTTGCCGGGCCCGCCGGACGGGGAGGGCTCCGCGGACAGGACCAGCGCGATGCATCCCTCCGGGTCGGTGTACTTCGCCGCGTTCATGAGCAGGTTGGCCACGCACTGCACCAGCCGGGCCAGGTCGCCCCGCACGCGCAGCGGCGGTCCGCCGGCCGCCACCGTGAAGTGATGACGCCGCTCGCGCATCAGCGGCTCGGCCGTCTCCACCGCCTGGGCGAGGACCTCGGCCAGCGGCACCGGGCCCAGTTGCAGCTCCACCCGGCCCTGCGTGATCCGCGAGACATCCAGCAGGTCATCCACCAGCCGGGTCAGCGTCGCCGCCTGGCGGCGGATGATGTCGACCATCTTGGTCGCGCGCTCGTCGGGCAGGCCCAGCCGCGACAGCACATCGCCGGCGCTGCGGATCGGCGCGATCGGATTGCGCAGCTCGTGCGCGAGCATCGCCAGGAACTGGTCCTTCTGCCGGTCCGCCGCCTCCAGCTGGCGTCGGGCCTTCACCGGCGCGGAGATCTCGCGGTAGTAGCAGACGACGCCCAGCGATCCGTCCGGCAGCGGAATGCGGCTGATCTGCCACTCGTAGGCCTCGGTGATGCCGAGGTCGCTGCGCTCCTGGATGAACTCGGGCGTGTGGTACGGGTCGCCGGTCTCCAGCGTGCGCTGGAACAGCGACGCGATCTGGTCCGACAACGGATGGCCCCACTGCCGCTCCAGCAGCGCGTCGAAGCGTGCGCCGATCAGGTCCGGCGGATCGCCGAAGGTCGCGCGGGCCGTCGGATTGGCCTCGCGCATCCGCAGTCCCTCGCCGTCGTGCTCGACCAGGAAGACGCCCATCGGCGCCTCGTTGAGCAAGGTCTCGAACTGTTCGGTCCGGAGCCGGAAGGCGGCCTCCGCCGACTGCCGCAGCCGGCGCAGTTCCAGCAGCGCCCCCAGCCGCGCGAGCAACTCGCGTGACGAGAACGGCTTGATCATGTAGTCGTCCGCGCCCGCGTCCAGGCCCTCGATGCGCGCCTCCTCGCCGGCGCGCGCCGACAGCAGCACCACCGGCACGCCGCCGAGCCGCGGGTCCACGCGGATCGCCGCCAGCAGCGCCAGACCGTCCAGCCTGGGCATCATGACGTCGCTCAGCAGCAGGTCCGGCGGTTCGCGCCGAGCCGCCTCCAGCGCCTGCAGCCCGTCCGCGACGAGCTCGACCGCGTAGTACGGCGCCAGCAGGTCGCGCAGGTAGGCCCGCATGTCCGCGTTGTCGTCGGCGACGATGACCCGCGCGCCGAAGGTCGCGGCAAAGCGCTGGTCGGCAGCCGGCCAGCCGGCGCCGTGAATGACGTCCGCGCCATCCGCGCGGGCATCGCCCGTGCGTACGGGGCCGGGCGTGCCGTCGCGCACCGGCTCCGGCGCGGGCAGCCAGCGCAGCGCCTCCTCGACATAGGCCCGCGCGGAGGTCGTGTCGGCCGGCGAGGGCGCGATGGGCGCGATGGACGCGGACGGCGGATCGTCGCGCCCGCGGGGCCTGTCCAGGCGGTGGTCGCGCGCCGGGCGCTCGACGCGGTCCTGCGGCAGATGCTCGTGGCCCAGCGGCAGCAGGACGCGGAACAGCGACCCCGCGCCGTGCACGCTCGACGCCTCGATCCGTCCGCCGTGCAGGCGCACCAGCTCCTGCACCAGCGCCAGCCCGATGCCCGACCCTTCGTGCGTGCGGCCCTCCGCGCCGGCCACGCGGTGGAAGCGCTCGAAGACCTTCGGCAACTCGTCCGCCGGGATGCCGGTGCCGGTGTCGGCCACCTCCAGCACCGCCTGCGCCGGATCGTGCCCGGCCTCGCGCAGCCGCACCGTGACCTGGCCGCGCATCGTGAACTTGAAGGCGTTGGACAGCAGGTTGAGGACGATCTTTTCCCACATCTCGCGGTCGACATAGGCGTGCGTGCCCAGCGGCGCGCAGTCGACCTCGAAACCCAGGCCGGCGCGCTCCATCGCGGACCGGAACGTGCTCGCGAGGTCGCGCGTCAGCGCCGCGAGGTCGGAGGCCTCGTAGCGTGCCTGCGCGCGGCCGGCCTCGATGCGCGAGAAGTCCAGCAGCGTGTTCACCAGCCGCTGCAGCCGCGTGGCATTGCGCAGCACCAGCGCCAGCCGGTCCCGCGCCGCGCCGTCCAGGTGGGGCGCGGTCACCAGCTCCTCCAGCGGCCCCAGCATCAGCGTCAGCGGCGTGCGGAACTCGTGGCTGATGTTGGAGAAGAACGCCGTCTTCGCCCGGTCGAGCGTGGCGAGCGATTCCGCGCGGCGGCGCTCGGCCTCATAGGCGGACGCGTCGGCCAGCGCCGCCGATACCTGGCCCGCGACCAGGTTCAGGAAGGCGCGGTAGTCCTCGTCCAGCGGCCGGCGCGGGCTCACCCCCAGCACCAGGAATCCGGCGAGGTCCTTGCCCGCGCTGCGCAGCGGCAGCAGCACGGCGCGGTTCAGGGCGTCCGGCCAGGGCGGCGGCGCCTGCGCCGGTCCGGCGGTCGGTCCCGGGGGCTGCGCCGCGCCGGGCCCCGCCGGCGGCCCCGGCGTGGGTCCCGGGATCCGCGAGAAACCCAGCGCCCGCAGGTCCGGCAGGTCGCGGGCCGCGCCGCCGGCGGCCAGGTCCTGCAGCGGCCAGCCGTCCGGCGGATCGGCCAGGCTGAGCGCCTCCGGGAACGGCGCGGCCATGCCCTCCGCTCCGGCCCCCTCGGGGAGGCTGAAGCAGATCCGTCGCGCGGCCTGGCCGCCGGGGTCGTTCAGGTACAGGGCCGCGAACGGCAGGTCCAGCGGCCAGTCGGACACCACGCCGCAGACGCGCCGGGCGCATTCGTCCGTCTCGTCCGCGCCGACGGTGCGCGCCGCGAGGTCGCGCAGCACGCGCAGGCGGCGCTCGCCGATGACGCGGTCCGTCACCTCCGTGACGACGCACAGCATGCCGTCCACGCGCAGCTCGTCGTCATAGATCGGGCTGTAGGAGAAGGTGTGATACGTCTCCTCGGAGAAGCCGCTGCGCTCCAGCAGCAGCAGCAGCGCCTCGTCCCAGGTGGCCTCGCCGGTGGTCTGCACGTGGCGGATGCGGCTGTAGGCGGCATCCCAGACTTCGGCCCAGACGCGCTGGGACGGGGCCCCGAGCGCCCATTCGCGCTTCAGGCCCAGCGTCGGCAGGTAGGCGTCGTTGCAGAAGAAGGTCATGTCGGCCCCCCACGCCATCCACATCGCATAGCGCGAGTCCAGCATCATCCGCACGACCGTCTTCAGCGCGGCCGGCCAGCCGTCCGGCGGGCCGAGCGGCGTGGCGGCCCAGTCCAGCGCGCGCATGCGTTCGCCCATCTCGCCGCCGCCGTCCAGGAAATGGCGGCGGCGCGGCGCGGCGGACCGGGGGCAGCGCGCCGTGACCGGGCGCATCGTCGCGCGGGTCGATGGACGGGTCGCTGGGCGTGCCGGCAGGATCGGCGGGCAAGGCATGCATCGGCAGAATTTCCTCGTCGAGGCCGGTTCGGGCAAGTCTACGAGGGGCAAGCAAGCCGCGCACCCGCATCGGCCCTGCCTGCCACCGACCTGCCACCATCCCGTCGTCCACCGGCCGCCCGAGGGCGGCGGCGGGCATCGAGCCGGCCCCGACGTGCGGGCGGCGCAGCGGGGGCGCCCGGTACACTGGGCGGCTTCTTCCTCCTGAAAGCCGCCTTGAGTTCCAGCCTGCTGCTCATCATCCTGCTGATCTCCGCCAGCGCGTTCTTCTCGATGGCGGAACTTTCGCTGGCCGCCTCCCGGCGGCTGAAGCTGCGACAGCTGGCCGATGAAGGCGACCACCGCGCCGCGCAGGTGCTCAAGGTGCAGGAACAGCCCGGCTACTACTTCACCGTCGTGCAGATCGGCGTCAACACGCTGGCCATCCTGGCGGGCGTGGTCGGGGAGGGCGCGCTGACGCCGCACTTCGAGTCGCTGCTGCGCCCGCTGATCGACATCGACAGCGCCCAGCGCGCCGCCTTCGCGCTGTCGTTCACCAGCGTCACCATCCTCTTCGTCGTGCTGGCGGACCTGCTGCCCAAGCGGCTGTCGATGAACGAGCCCGAGCGCGTCGCGATGGCGCTGATCCGGCCGATGCTGTTCCTCACGATCGTGCTGCGGCCGATCGCCTGGGCGCTGAACCACGTCGCCGACGGCCTGCTGCGGCTGCTCGGCCGGCCGATGAGCCCGGACAACACGATCACCCACGACGACATCCTCGCCCTGGCCGCGGCGGGCCAGCGCGCGGGCGTCGTCTCGGCGGCCGACCAGCAGGTGATCGAGAACGTCTTCGAGCTCGAGACCCGGACCGTCGAATCCTCGATGACCTCGCGCGAACGCGTCGTCTACTTCTCGCTCGACGACGACGAGGCGCTGATCCGCACGCGGATCGCGGACTCGCCGCATTCGACCTACCTCGTCTGCGCGGGCGAGATCGACCAGGTGGTCGGTTACGTCGACGCGACCGACCTGTTCCAGCGCGTGCTGCGCGGCGAGGTCATCTCGCTGCGCTCCGAGCCGGCGCTGGTCAAGAAGGTGCTCATCGTCCCGGACCGGCTGACGCTGGCCGAGGTGCTGACGCAGTTCCGGCACGCGCACGAGGACTTCGCCGTCATCGTCAACGAGTACTCGCTGGTCGTCGGCGTCATCACGCTGAACGACGTGATGAGCACGGTGATGGGCTCGCTGGTCTCCACCGCCGAGGAGGAACAGCAGATCATCCGCCGCGACGACGGCAGCTTCCTGGCCGACGGCATCACGCCCATCCCCGACGTGCAGCGCGCGCTGGGCGTGGACGACTTCCCGCACCACGGCCAGTACGACACGCTGGCCGGCTTCCTGATGGTGATGCTGCGCCGCATCCCCAAGCGCACCGACGTCGTCGAATGGCACGGCTGGCGCTTCGAGGTCGTCGACGTCGACAGCCACCGCGTCGACCAGGTCATGATCGCCAGGGTGGGGCCGCCGTCCGGAGAATCGGGGGCATCCGGGGCCCTGGGCCTGGGGGACTGACCCCGGCGCCGTGCCCGGTACGGTGGGGCTGCGCCACAATGCGCGCATGACTCCCTCGAGGTCCGTTCTCGTGCCTTCCACCGTGCCTTCTTCCGTGTCCTCCCCCGTGTCCTCGCACTCCGCCGAACAGGCCGCCGCGCGCGCCGCCGAACTCCGCGACGTGCTGCATCACCATGCCCACCTGTACTACGTGCTCGACGCGCCGTCGCTGCCCGACGCCGAGTACGACAAGCTCTTCCAGGAGCTGCAGGCGATCGAGGCCGCGTTCCCGAAGCTGCTGACGCCGGACTCACCGACGCAGCGCGTGGGCGGGCAGGTGCTGGAGGGCTTCGAGACGGTGCGGCACGTGGTGCCGATGCTGTCGATCCGCACCGAGACCGACACCGAAGCCAGCGGCGCCGAGAACTTCGACGCACGCGTGCGCCGCGAGCTGGACCTGGGCGAGCACGCCGCGCCGATCGAGTACGCGGCCGAGCTGAAATTCGACGGCCTGGCGATCAGCCTGCGCTACGAGCACGGCGTGCTGGTGCAGGCCGCCACCCGCGGCAACGGCGAGACCGGCGAGGACGTGACGCAGAACGTGCGCACGATCAAGCAGATCCCGCTGAAGCTTTCCGGCGACGGCGCGAAGGCCGCGGTGCTGGAAGTGCGCGGCGAGGCCTACATGCGCCGCGACGACTTCGAGGCGCTCAACGAGCGCCAGCGCGCCGCCAACGAGAAGACCTTCGTGAACCCGCGCAACACGGCCGCCGGCGCGATCCGCCAGCTGGACCCGGCGCTGGTGCGGCAGCGGCCGCTGAGCTTCTTCGCCTACGGCATCGGCGAGACGCAGGGCTGGGAGATCCCGGCCACGCATGGCGCGATGCTGGACGCGCTGCAGAGCTATGGCCTGCCGGTCAATGAGGACCGTGCCGTCGTGCGCGGTGCCGAGGGCCTGGTGGCCTTCCATCGGTCGATCGGCGAGAAGCGCGACGAGTTGCCCTTCGACATCGACGGCGTCGTCTACAAGGTCAACAGCCGGGAGCTGCAGCGGCGGCTGGGCTTCGTCTCGCGCGAGCCGCGCTGGGCGGTCGCCCACAAGTACCCGGCGCAGGAACAGGTCACCAAGCTCGACCGCATCGACATCCAGGTCGGCCGCACCGGCAAGCTGACGCCGGTGGCCAAGCTGGAGCCGGTCTTCGTCGGCGGCACGACGGTCAGCAATGCCACGCTGCACAACCTCTTCGAGATGCGCCGCAAGGGCATCCGCGTCGGCGACCAGGTCATCATCCGGCGCGCCGGGGACGTGATCCCGGAGGTGGTCGGCAAGGTCGACACCACGCGCGCGAGCTACGTGCCCAACTTCCGCATGCCCACGCACTGCCCGATCTGCGGCAGCGACGTCGTGCGCGAGCGGGGCGGCATCGACCACCGCTGCAGCGGCGGCATCTTCTGCCCGGCGCAGCGCAAGCAGGCGATGCTGCACTTCGCCGGCCGACGCGCGATGGACATCGAGGGGCTGGGTGACAAGCTCGTCGACCAGCTCGTCGACGGCGGCATCGTCACCAGCCTGCCGGGGCTCTACAAGCTCGGCGTGGCCAAGCTCACCGCGCTGGAACGCATGGGCGACCGGAGCGCGCTGAACCTCATCGACGCGCTCGAGAAGAGCAAGCACACGACGATGGCGCGGTTCCTGTTCGCGCTCGGCATCCGGCAGGTCGGCGAGACGACGGCCAAGGACCTGGCGAAGCACTTCGGCAACCTGGACGCGCTGATGGGCGCGACGGAGGAGCAACTGCTCGCGGTCAAGGACGTCGGACCGATCGTCGCGAAGAGCATCGCGGCGTTCTTCGCCGAGGCGCACAACCGCGAGGTCGTCGAGCAGCTGATGGCCGCGGGCGTCACCTTCCCGCAATCGGAAGGCGCCGCCGCGGCGCCGGCCGGGCCGCAGCCGCTGGCCGGCAAGACGCTGGTGCTGACCGGCACGCTGCCGACGCTGTCGCGCGACGAGGCCAAGGAACTGATCGAGGCCGCCGGCGGCAAGGTCAGCGGCTCGGTGTCGAAGAAGACCAGCTACGTGATCGCGGGCGAGGAGGCGGGCTCCAAGCTCGACAAGGCCCGCGAACTGGGCGTCACGGTCCTCGACGAGGAAGGGTTGCAGGCCTTGCTCGCGGCGCCGCCGGACGTGATCGCGGCGGAATGACCGGTCAGGCGGTGGCCGTCTTGCGGCGGATCACCATCGCCATCACCGCGGCCAGCAGGCACGCCGCGCCGGCGACATACAGCGCCGGCGCATAGCTCAGCAGCAGGCTGCGGCTCAGCCCGGCACCGTACGCGGCCACCGCCGCGCCGATCTGGTGGCCGGCGAAGATCCACCCGAACACCATCCCCACCTTCGCCGCGCCGAAGCGCTCCGCCGTCAAGCGCACCGTCGGCGGCACCGTCGCGATCCAGTCCAGGCCGTAGAACACCGCGAACAGCGACAGCCCGTAGAGCGTGAACTCCGCATTCGGCAGCCACAGCAGCGACAGTCCGCGCAGCGCGTAGTACCAGCACAGCAGCTTGCGGGTGTCGTAGCGGTCGCTGAGCCAGCCCGAGAGGATGGTGCCGATGAAGTCGAAGATGCCCATCATCGCCAGCACCGAGGCCGCCGGCACCGCCGCCAGGCCGTAGTCGCCGCACAGCGAGATGAAGTGGGTCTGCACCAGACCGTTGGTCGACAGCCCGCAGATGAAGAAGGTGCCGAACAGCAGCCAGAAGGTCGGCTGGGTCGACGCCTCACGCAGCGCGGTGAACGGGGTGAGCCAGGTGACCTTCGCCGCGGGTGCGGCCGGCGCCGCAGCCGCTTCAGGATCGGCACCGTAAGGCACGAGACCCACATCGGACGGCCGGTCGCGCATGAACAGCAGCACCAGGCTCATCACCGCCAGGCACAGCACGGCCAGCGGCAGCAGCGGCGCGCGCCATCCCCAGCGCTCGATCATCCAGGCGGCAATCGGCAGGCAGATCAGCTGGCCGGTCGCGGCACTCGCGGTGAGGATGCCCATGATCAGGCCCTTGCGCGTCGCGAACCAACGGTTGGACACGATCGCGCCGAGCACCAGCGCCGTCATGCCGCTGCCCAGGCCCAGCACCACGCCCCACAGCACGACCAGGTGCCACAGCTGCGTGACCAGCCCGGCCAGCAGCATGCCGCCGCCGACCAGTCCCAGCGCCACGCTGACGACGGCCCGCACGCCGAAGCGCTCCATCAGCACCGCCGCGAACGGCCCCATCAGCCCGAACAGCGCGAATCGCAGCGCCAGCGCCGACGAGATCTGGCTGGTGGACCAGCCGAATTCCTTCGCCAGCGGCTGCAGCATCGCGCCGGGCAGGCCCAGCGCCGCCGACATGAAGAGCATCGTCAGGAAGGTCAGCCCGGCGATCACCCAGCTGAAGTGGAGACCCCGATGGGTCAGGCGTCGGGACAGGGCGGCGGCAAGCATGCGGGCGGATCCTTCCAGGGGTGCTTGTTTTAATGATGGCCGCCATCGTATCGGGATTTCCGACACCCGCCGCAGATTTGATGATGACCCTATTCAAAAGCGTGGCATCACGCGGTCATCGGAAGCGGCGGGCGGCGTTCCTACAATGGTGACCATCATGAAAGTCACCAAAGAGCAATCCGCCGCCAACCGCAAGGCGCTGGTGGACGCGGCGTCCAAGCTGTACCGCGAGCGCGGCGTGGCCGGCGTCGGCCTGGCGGAGATCTCACGCGAGGCCGGCTTCACGCACGGCGGGTTCTACGGACGCTTCGCGTCGAAGGAGGAACTCGCGGCCGAGGCCTGCGACGTGGCCTTCGAGGTCTCGCTGGCGCGCCTGGGTGCGCAACTCGAGAAGCACGACGGCGACTACCAGCCCTTCCTCAAGCGCTATTTCGGCGCCGCGCATCGCGACACGCCGGGCGCGGGATGCCCGATGGCCGCGCTGGGCGTGGACGCGGCGCGCGAGGGCGGCCTGCTGCGCGAATCGATGAGCACCGGCATCGCCGCCTACCTGCGCGAGCTGGCGGTGCACCGGCCCGACGGCACCGTCGTCGACGAGCCGACCGCCGAGGACGAGGCCCGCGCGATCGGCGTGCTGTCGACGATGGTCGGCGGGATGATCCTGGCCCGGGCCTGCGCGGGCGCCGCGCCGGGCCTGTCGGACCGGATCCTCAGGACGTCGCTGGAGGCGTCGTCGAAGGCAGCTTGAGCACGCCCACCGCCAGCGCGGTGCCCAGCAGCACGACGAGGCAGCCCGCGGCCATGCCGGCGCTCAGCGTCTCGCCGAGGAAGATCCATCCCCACAGCAGTCCGAAGACCGGGATCAGGAAGGTCACCGAGATCGTGTTGGTCGGGCCGACGCGCTTCATGAGGCGGAAGAACAGGATGTAGGCGATGCCCGTGCACAGCAGCGCGAGCAGGGCGACCGCGCCCCAGGCATGACCGCTGGGCAGTTTGGCCGGACGCAGCGACCAGGCCGGCGCGGCCAGCAGCAGCGCGGCGGCGAACTGGCTGCCGGTGGCGACGGCCAATGGGCTGGCGCCGGTAAGGTAGCGCTTGGTGGCGCTCGCGGCGATGCCGTAGCTCAGCGCCGCGATCAGGCAGGCGACGATCGCGAAGCCGCTGCCGCCGGGCTTGAACGAGGCCTTGTCCCAGGCCAGCAGGACCACGCCGGCGAAGCCCAGCGCCAGGCCCAGCAGGCGCGATCCGTCCAGGCGCTGCCCGAACCAGGCCCACGCGACCAGCGCGCCCCACATCGGCGTGGTCGCGTTGAGGATGCTCGACAGGCCGGCGTTGATCGACAGCGCGGCGAAGCTGAACAGCGCGAACGGGAAGGCGCTGTTCAGCAGGCCCACCAGCAGCAGGCCCTTCCAGTGGGTCCGGAGGTCGCCGAGGCCTTCGCGAAAGCCCAGCAGCGGGATCAGGAACAGCGACGCGCCGGCAACGCGCACGGCGGCCGTCGCCACCGCGCCGAACTCCGGCGCGGCCACCCGCATGAACAGGAACGAGGCGCCCCAGATGGCAGCCAGGACCAGCAGTTCGATCAGATCGCTTCGCTTCACGCGGTCACCCTTGATTTGTTGTCCCGGCGCAGGGCCGGCTTGTGGGAAGGCGAGGGGCGAAGCGTAGTCGGAAGACCGCCCTCGATTGTCAGTAGGGCTTCCTTGCGATGCAGGCCGCCGGCGTAGCCGGTCAGGCTGCCGTCGGCACCCAGGACGCGGTGGCACGGGATCAGCACCGAGACCGGGTTGCGGCCCACCGCCGCGGCGACGGCGCGCACGGCCTCGGGGCGGCCCAGGCGCGCGGCGAGCTGGCCGTAGGTGACGGTCTCGCCGGCCGGGATGCCGAGCAGCGCCTGCCACACGGCCTGCTGGAACGCGGTGCCCGACGGGGACATCGGCGGGAGGGTCGCGGCGCGGCCGGCGAAGTAGTCCTTCATCGCCGCGACGGTGTCGCGCAACAACGGATCCTCATCGTCGCGAGCCGCGGTGAGGCCGCCCGGGTGGTACTTCTGGCCCTCGAACCACAGGCCCGACAAGCCTTCGGCATTGCGGGCGATCAGCAGGCGGCCGAGCGGGGTGTCGGTCTCGGTCCAGGCGGTGTGGGGGTCGTGCTTCATCGTGTCTCTCCTGGTTGGCGGGAGACCCACCAACTCCGGTGGGCCAGGCGCGGGCTCTCCACGAGGCAGGGGGCATCCCGTCCGGGAACCCCCAGCCTCATTCCGGCCCCACTGTCTTCGGTTGACTTCGGATGGTTCTGGCAGCGGCGGACTTCGGGAGAGTCCTTGCCGCGGCGGACTTGGTCGCGGCGTCCCGCCACAGTTGCAACACGGCGTAGCTGCGGTAAGGGGCGAAATGCTCGGCGGCAGCGATCAGCTCCCTCGGTCGCAACGGCGTTCCCGCGCGCTCCTCGAGGCATTGCTTGAGGACCACGTCGCCCGGCAGGTAGGCGTCGGGCCAGCTCCAGCCGCGCATCAGCATGTAGTGCGCGGTCCAGGGGCCGAGGCCGGGAAGGGCAGCCAGTTCCGCGATCGCCTCCTCCACCGTGCCGCGGCCGTGGGCGAAAGCCAGCGTCGGCCACTGGCGGGCCAGGTGGATCAGCGCCTCGGCGCGGCGGCCGGGCATGCCGAGGGGCGCGATGTCATCGACCGTCGCGGCCGCCAGCGTGGCCGGTGTCGGGAACACATGCGTGACGCCGGGCGGCGCGCCGGCGGCATCGGGCAGCGGCTCGCCGTACTTGGCGATCAGGCGTGTGGCGAGCGTGCGGGCCGCGGCGACCGTCACCTGCTGGCCGAGCACCGCGCGGATCGCGAGTTCGAACCGGTCGAGCGATCCCGGCAGGCGCAGGCCGGCGGCGGCCGGACCGAGCGTCTCGCCGAGCGCGGCGGCGATGGCCTGCGGGTCGGCGTCGAGGTCGAGCCAGCGACGCAGGCGCGGCATCAGCGGCGCGATCACGGGCCACAGCGACGGGCTCAGCGACAGGCGCACGCGCGGCCGCTCGTCGCCGTCGGCGGGCAGTCGCACCGACAGCCAGCCGAGCACATCGGGCTGACCCGGTCGCGAGAAGCGCACGCTGCGCGACAGCGACAGACGCTCGACGTCGACCTGCTCCACACCGGGCACCGCACGGGCGGCGAGGAAGTTCAGCAGCGCCGAACTCAGCAGCGGCGGGCGCAGGTCCAGGCGCAGCTCGGCGGTCTCGAACGCAGTGCCGGTGCCGGACGCGCCGGTTTCCGCGTCCGCGCCGCCCTTGCGCAGGGCGGACGGGCTCAACCGGTACTGCTCCTGGAAGGCGGCGTTGAAGCGGCGCAGGCTCGAGAAGCCCGCCGCCAGCGCGACCTCGCCGATGGGCAGGCGTGTATCGGTCAGCAACTGCTTGGCCAGCAGCAGCCGGCGGGTCTGCAGGTACTGCAGCGGCGCCACGCCGTGCACGGCGGTGAAGACGCGCCGCACATGGCGCTCGCTGACGCCCAGGTGCGCGGCCAGCGCCGGCAGCGACGCCTCTTCGGGCGCACATTCGTCCAGCCAGCGCGCCGCTTCGCGGGCGAGCACCTCGGCGGCGTCCATCGTGCTCCACGGGCGTGCGGCGGGCGCCAGTTCGGGGCGGCATTTCAAGCACGGGCGGAAGCGCGCGGCCTCGGCCAGCGTCGCGCTGGGGAAGAAGCGGCAGTTCTCGCGGCGCGGCGCACGCACCCGGCAGATCGGTCGGCAATAGACGCCGGTCGAGGTCACGCCGACGAACCATTGGCCGTCGAAACGGGCGTCCCGCGCCAGCAGGGCGGGGTAGCAGTGGTCGGGATCGAGGAGGAAGTCCATGGCAAGGATCATAGGAGCCGGGGTCCGACGGTTCTCGCCGTTTTCGGACATCTCCCTCCAGCACCCCGTGGTCGGCCCTGGCCCGGGAATTGCCCTCTTGGGGCCTCCGTGCACCGGGTTACACGGAGGCCTCATAGGCGCTGCCTACAATGCGCCCCAGTTCGAATCTCCACCATTCCTGCAAGGAAGCACATGCAAGTTCACGCATCCATCTTCAAGGCCTATGACATCCGCGGGGTCGTGGGCACGACGCTGGACGAGACGCTCGCCGAGCATCTCGGCAAGTCCTTCGGCACCGAGGCGGTCAACGCCGGTGAGAAGGCCGTCGCCGTCGGCCGTGACGGCCGCCTGTCGGGCCCGTCGCTGGTGGACGCGCTGATCCGCGGCCTGAAGTCGACCGGCCTGGACGTCGTCGACATCGGCGCCGTCACGACGCCGATGCTGTACTACGTCGCCGCGACGCGCGGCAAGCACGGCTGCAACTCCGGCATCATGGTCACGGGCAGCCACAACCCGAAGGACTACAACGGCTTCAAGATGGTCCTGAAGGGCGCCGCCGTCTACGGCGAACAGATCCAGGGCCTGAAGCGCCGCATCGAGGCCGAGGACTACGCCACCGGCAACGGCCGCGTCGGCCAGATGGACGTCATCGCCGAGTACACCCAGCGCATCGTCAAGGACGCCAAGCTGTCGCGTCCGATGAAGGTCGTGGTCGACAGCGGCAACGGCATCCCCGGCGCGACCGCCCCGGCGATCCTGCGCGCGCTGGGCTGCGAAGTGATCGACATCTTCTCGAAGGTGGACGGCGACTTCCCCAACCACCATCCGGATCCGTCGCGTCCCGAGAACCTCGAGGACCTCAAGCGCATCGTGCACGCGACCGACGCCGAGCTGGGCCTGGCCTTCGACGGCGACGGCGACCGCCTGGGCATCGTGACCAAGGACGGCACGATGATCATGCCGGACCGCCAGATCATGCTGATCGCCGCGGACATCCTGACGCGCCTGCCGGGCTCGGAGATCATCTTCGACGTCAAGTGCACGCAACGCCTGGCCCCGTGGATCGAGGAGCACGGCGGCAAGCCGCTGATGTGGATGACGGGCCACTCGCTGGCCAAGGCCAAGCTGAAGGAGACCGGCGCGCCGCTGGCCGGCGAGCTGTCGGGCCACATCTTCTTCGCCGAGCGCTGGTACGGCTTCGACGACGCGATGTACACCGCCGCGCGCATGCTGGAGATCCTGTCGCGCAGCGACGACCCGAGCCAGGTGCTGAACGACCTGCCCAACAGCGTCAACACGCCGGAACTGAACGTCCCCTGCAAGGAAGGCGAGCACCACGAGGTCGTCGCCAAGCTCAAGGAGATCGCCGAGTTCCCGAACGCCAAGGACATCATCACGATCGACGGCATCCGCGTGGAATACGACGACGGCTTCGGCCTGGTGCGCGCGTCCAACACGACGCCGGTGCTGGTGCTGCGCTTCGAGGGCCACACCCAGGAAGCGCTGGAGCGCATCCAGAAGGAAGTGCTGGCCCAGCTCAAGCGCGTGAAGCCGGACATCACCTTCACGTCCGGCCACTGATCGTCCCTTGCCTGCCGATTCGTTCAAGGAGCGCCTGGCGCGCGGCGTCTTCAGCACGGTGCTGAGGCTCGCCTCGCCGGCGTACTTCCTGCGCCTGTTCCTGCGCGGACGCCAGGAGCCGCTCTACGCGGTGCATCCGGGCGAGCGCTTCGGCTTCGGCGAGGCGATCGCGCCGGGCGCGATCTGGGTGCACGCGGTCTCGCTCGGCGAGACGCGGGCCGCGGCGGCGCTGATCGAGCGCCTGCGCCAGGAACGTCCCGGCATGCGGCTGCTGCTCACGCACACGACGGCGACCGGCCGCGAGGCCGGCCGCGCGCTGCTGCGCGACGGCGACACGCAGCGCTGGCTGCCCTTCGACACGCCCGGCGCGGTGCGTCGCTTCCTGAAGCGCACGCGGCCGGCGGTCGGCGTGCTGATGGAAACCGAGATCTGGCCCAACGTCCAGCACGAGGCGCGGAAGGCGGACGTACCGATGGTGCTGGCGAATGCACGGCTGTCCGCGCGCAGCCTGCGTCGCGGCGAGAAGTTCAAGGCGCTGCTCGCGCCGGCGGCGCGCAGCCTGAAGCTCGCGCTCGCGCAGACGGCCGGCGATGCCGACCGCCTGCGTCAGGCCGGCGTCGAGGACGTGCGCGTTTGCGGCAACCTGAAGTTCGACCTTCAGCCCGATGAAGCGCTGCTCGCGCGAGGCCGCGTCTGGCGCGCCGGACTGAATCGACCCGTGGTGATGCTGGCGGTCTCCCGCGAAGGCGAGGAGGCCGCGGTGCTGGCCGCCTGGAAGGCGGCGTCGCAGGCGAGGGCGGCTGCAGGTTCCCCGCTGCTGCTGATCGTGCCGCGGCATCCGCAGCGCTTCGACGAGATCGCCGCGATGGTGGGCGAAGCGGGACTCACGCTCGCGCGACGGAGCGCCTTCGGCACCAGCGACATCGCCACGCCGCCCTTGAGCGCGGGCGTGGCGGACGTGTGGCTGGGCGACTCGATGCGCGAGATGGCGCTGTACTACGGCCTGGCCGACGTCGCGCTGCTCGGCGGCAGCTTCGAGAAGCTGGGCGGCCAGAACCTCATCGAGACGGCTGCCTGCGGCGTGCCGCTGTTCATGGGGCCGCACACCTTCAACTTCGCCGAGGCGGCGGAGTTGTCGCTGCAGGCCGGCGCTGCGCGCCGCGTGGAGACCTTGCCGGAGGGCCTCGATGGCGCCCTCGCGCTGCTCAGGAAGTCCGATGAGCGCGACGCGATGGCGGCAGCGGCCACGGCCTTCGCCGCGGCGCATCGCGGCGCGGCGGCGCGGATGGCCTCGCCGATCCTGGCGCTGCTCGGTCGTTAGGTCCGGACAACTGCAGACGGTCCTCGCGTCGCATGTCCTGACATGAAAGGGTCAGGTCATGCGCCGGCCGCAAGCCGCAAGCCATGGCATCAGAGCTCTTCGACGGCCTGAACCGAGAGCCACTTCTCGAAGTTCTTCCTGGCAAGAGTCGCCAGCATGCCTTGGAACAGCGTCTTGTCGCCGAGATAGAGGCTGTGACGGATCACGGTAAAAGGGTTCATCCGGTTCTCAGAACCGTCTTCAAAGTGAATTTGGTATCGCTTGACGATGCCGATGTTCTCGCGCAGATATTGGTTGAACTCTGAGCGCGAAATGGACGGCTGAGCCGTCACGATCTCCTGAACGAAGCCATCCACCTTCTGTGGCACGAAGTCGAAGGCGGGGAAGAAATGGCTGGCGATCTTCAGGAAATTGAAGGCGTTGAGCTGCGCGCTGCGACGCTCGATTGCCGGGGACGCGGGAGGCTCGGTGCGCGGCGCTTCAACTGGCCCTACACCGTTGACGCCCTGCGCCGCCGATGTGTCCACCGGCTCGGCCGGCTCGTCCTCTTCTTTCTGGATCTCTTCTTCGGTTGAATCGCGGATTTGCCGGAACTCTCGGTCGGCCAGTTCGAAGAGTGCGGCCAGCGTGTTGATCCGGCGCTTCAAATGGTTGGGGATGGACTTCTTGTACTTGATCTTGTGATCCAGCACGCTCCATGAGTCCTGCACGATCGTTCGTACCTGCACTTCGAACTGAAGGTCCGCATAGGCCCGGTACTCGGGCAACTCAAGCCGCGGGTTCTTTAGCTTCAGATCGAAATGCAGACCCTTGTAGCCAAACGAGGCCTCCGTGTTCTCGATGGTCGAAATCTTGTCGGTGACTTCGACAACCTCGAACTCGCTTTGGAGAATCGCGCCGATCTTCTCGATGTCGTCCTCATAGAGGCAGACGATACGAAGGCCGACCAGATCACTGATGTGACTTCGGATGTCGTAGTCCGTCGATTCGGTTTCCAGGGCCTGGCGGTACTTGAGATTGAATTTCTTGATGCACTCCTCACGGTCTTTCAGCCGCGATTCGATCTTGGAGAACGGCACCGAGCCGAGTTGCGGGAGGAGGTCTGTGAGGAGGCTGACCAGCGACCGGCCGGCATTCTGCAACCTCGCTGAATTGGCTTCGTAGAAGACCCGGAACCGTGCCTTCTCATCCTCGAAGTCCAGACTGGCCATGTTCTTCCTCCCTGTTGCGCTTGCGAATCGAATGGGTCGGCGCGGGCCTGTGTGCGCCAGTGCACAGACTGTGCCGGTGAATGCGCTCAACCTGACCCTTCACGGCGTCGCACCGGCGCCAGGAGGTCCAGTGAAACCAGCCGCGTTCTACGACCTGAGTTCGGGAACCATCCGCTTCTGGGTGCTCGTGGGCGAGCAATTCGTCGGCGCCACCGTCCGGCGCGAGTCGCTCCACTATCGCTACAGCCCCCACAACACGAACGACGATCCGCTGCAGACCTTCCAGGCCCACACGGATGAACTTGAAGGGATCGTCCGACGCCGCGTCGCCGGCGGATCGCGTGAGCCGGTGATGCTGCGCGATCACGACCTGATGGCGGGGTAGGTCGCCGCTTCTGTTCCCGCTACTGGTTGCTCGTCGACCTGACCTCGCCCAGGGTGGTGACGCCCTGCAGCACCTTCGCGATCCCGTCCTGCCGCAGCGTCGTCATGCCTTCCGACATGGCCAGGTGCATCAGCTCCTCCGCCCGTCCGCCGGTCTGGATCAGCCGGCGGATGGGCCGGGTCACGATCAGCAGCTCATGCAGCCCCGCGCGGCCCTTGAAGCCGGTGTGGTCGCACTTCTCGCAGCCGGGCGAGTGGTACTGCAGCAGGTTGGGCTGACCGTACAGACCCTTCCACTCGGCGAGGACCTTCTCGCGCTCCGGCCGGTTCTCGGCCGAGAACACGTGCAGGTAGTCGTCGAGCAGCTCGTTGAGCGTCGCGTCCGACATCGGCTCCGACTTGCGGCACGACGAGCAGATGCGCCGCACCAGCCGCTGCGCCAGCACCGCCAGCAGCGAGTCGGCGAAGTTGAACGGGTCCATGCCCATGTCGAGCAGCCGCGTGACCGTCTCCGGCGCGCTGTTGGTGTGCAGCGTGGAGAGCACCAGGTGACCCGTCAGCGACGCTTCGACGGCGATCTCCGCGGTTTCCTCGTCGCGGATCTCGCCGACCATGATCACGTCCGGGTCCGCGCGCAGGAAGGCGCGCAGCGCCTTGGCGAAGGTCCAGTCGATCTTCGGGTTGACCTGCACCTGCCGCAGGCCGGTCTGCGTGATCTCGACCGGATCCTCGGCCGTCCAGATCTTGCGTTCCGGCTTGTTGATGTTGGCCAGCACCGAGTGCAGCGTCGTCGTCTTGCCCGAGCCCGTCGGGCCCACGCACAGCACCATGCCGTACGGCCGCTCCGAGGCCGCCTTCAGCTCGCGCAGGTTGCGTTCCGAGAAGCCCAGCTTCTCCATCGGGATCGGCTTGGCCGACGCCAGGATCCGCATCACCACGTCCTCGAGGCCGTTGTTGGTCGGGATGGTCGCGACCCGCAGCTCGATCTTGTGGCGTTCCGAGAACTTCGCGAAGTTGATCTTGCCGTCCTGCGGCTTGCGGCGCTCGGAGATGTCGAGGTCGCACATGATCTTGATCCGCGCGATCATCGCGCTGCGATAGGTGTGCGGCAGCTCCAGGTGAGGTTGCAGCACGCCGTCCTTGCGGAAGCGGATCTTGACCTTCTCCTTGCCGGGGTAGGTCTCGATGTGGATGTCCGACACGTTCTGGTTGTGCGCGTCGATGATCATCGTGTTGATCAGCCGCACCAGCGAGTTGTCGCTCTGCTCGATCTGCCGGTCCTTCTCCTCCTCGCGCGCGGTTTCGCGGGCGGACTGCTCCTGGCCCTCGCGCTCGAGCGTCTCGATCAGCTTGTCGGAGCTGTCGAGCTCGAAGTCCATCGTCAGCGCCGGCAGCGCACTGCCGAGGGACGAGGCCGGCATCGAGCCGAAACGCTCGTAGGCGCCCGGGATCGCGAAGGTCAGCGAGCCCAGCCGCGCCAGCGCCGGCACGACCTTGAGCTGGGTGATGAACTCGACCTCGTCGATGCAGTCGCGCCGCGTGGGATCCTCCATCGCGACGATCAGGCGGCCGTCGCGCAGCACCAGCGGCAGCACCTCCAGCCGCTTGGCCACCGAGAACGGCAGCTTGCGCACCGAGTCCGGCTCGATCGCGAAGTTGTCCGCGTCGACCAGCGGGTAGCCCATCTTGCGGGCCAGCGCCGATTGCAGCTGCGCGCGCGTCACGATGCCCTTGCGCACCAGCAGCTCGCCCAGCGGCACCGAACGGTCCTGCTTCTGCTGCGCGAGCGCCTCGTCCAGCTGCGCCTGCGTGATCAGCTCCAGCGCGAGCAGCGCCTCGCCGATGCGCACCATCGGCATCTTGGCCTGCTGCTCGATCGCCTGCATCAGCTGGTCCGCGCTGACGATGTGCGTCGCCACCAGGATGTCGCCGACGCGGCGGTCGCGCAGTTCGCGCTGTTCATCCGCGGCGGCGTCGACCTGCGCCTGCGTCGCCACTTCCTGACGCACCAGCAGGTCGCCGATGCGCTCGCCGACCTCGAAGCTGACCAGCACCTCGCGGGGCACGAACATGCAGCGCACCCAGTCGCTGGTCTCGCTCACCGGCGGGAACAGGAACAGGCCCAGGTCGGTCTCGTGGTGGCCGATCGTCGTGCCTTTCTGTTCCTCGCCGCCCTGGTAGACCAGCTTGAAGTCGCTGCGCGGCCGCTGGTCCAGCGACATCGCATCGTTCGCCGCGGCCGGGTCGCGCGGCGGGACCTCGATCGCATGCAGCAGCTTGAGCCCCTTGAACTGCGAGAACTTCAGCGGCATCGCGTTGCGCGCGGGCGGCACGACCACCTGCGCCAGACGCTCCGACGGCACCATCAGGATCACCTTGCCGACCGTGCGACTGCCGTTCAGTCCCATGATCTCGCAGGCCTGCGGTTCACGCTGCGGGCGGGGCCGCGGGTAGGCGGCGAAGGGCGGGGTGGGCCACTCGAACTGCGGTGACGCTTCGGCTGGCGCGCTGCCTGACGGGGCGGTGGGCCATTGAAGCGGCACGGACGGGTCGGTCATCTGGCGGTCTCCGCGGGGAATGTGTATCTGTACATGCTTGAGGCGGGAGATTAACCCTTTTGAGGAGTGGCCACTATCGAGATAAGCAGGTGGCATGCCCGGCTGTCGCAGCAGTCGCCCGGCCGGGACGGCGACGGGGTCAGGCCTCGCGTCTAGACTCGTCCCCATGAAGAACCTTCTGGTCACGGGCTTCGATCCATTCGGCGGCGAGGTCGTCAATCCGTCCTGGGAACTGGCGCGGTCGCTCAACGGCGAGGTGATCGCCGGTGCCCGTGTCGTGGCCGTGCAACTGCCCTGCGTGTTCGGCGAGGCGCTGCAACGGCTGGACGAGGCCCTGCAGCGCGTGCGGCCCGCGATGGTGCTGGCGATCGGCCAGGCGGGCGGGCGATGCGACCTGTCGCTGGAGCGGGTCGCGATCAACGTGGACGACGCGCGCATCCCGGACAACGCCGGCGCGCAGCCCGTCGACGTCCCCGTCGTGGCGGACGGCCCGGCGGCGTACTTTTCGACGCTGCCGATCAAGGCGATCGTCGCCGGGCTGCGGGCGGCGGGATATCCGGCGTCGGTGTCGCAGACGGCCGGCACCTTCGTCTGCAATCACCTGTTTTACGGGCTGCAGCATCGGCTGGACGGCCTCGGCGTGCGCAGCGGGTTCATGCACATCCCCTACCTGCCGGAGCAGGCCGCGCGACATCCCGGCGCGCCCAGCCTGCCGCTGCCGACGCTGGTCGCGGCGACGCGGCTCGCGATGGAACTGGCCGTCACCGCCCAGGAGATCCGGGCCGGAGGCGGGCAGCTCGACTGAGGGGCGGTGGCAGGGCCGTGGGAGGACGTTGAGAGGACGCGCGCTGCAACGGCGCGGGGTCGATGGGGTGGCGACTCGGAGCCTGGCTTGACCGATGTCAATGAACAGGATTCCGGCGTGGCGCGAAGGACAGGGCCGGCCGACTGAGGGCACAGGCGCGGTGGCGCGGTCGATCGGACCGGCGCCGCGTCCATTGCCACGCTCATCGCCTACCCCTTCGCGGGCATCGCCCCCTCATCGGAGTCCTCCATGACCACTCGCCAGATCGTCCTCGCGGCGCTGACGGCCGCCCTGTCCACCGACACCTCGGCGGACGCTCGAACCGCCCACCGCGCCTTCGGGGGCCCGTGCCACGACGTGGCCAAGGCGGGCCAGCACGCCTGCGCCGGCCTGTCGTGTGTCGATCGCACGCCCGGCGAATGGACGTACGGGGCCGGTGCCGAGGGCCTGCGTTGAAGCGCGGTGCCGCCTTGTGGCCGGTCGCGGTCGGCGTCGGCTGGCGCCAGCCCCACTACCGGGAGGTGATGGCGGGTGGCGTGCTCGATCTCGATTTCCTGGAGGTCCACACCGAGGACTTCCTGGCGCCCGGCGGTGCCAGCCGGCAGCTGCTCCTGGAGGCCGCGCGCCGGTTCCCGGTCAGCCTGCATGGGGTGGGCCTGGGCCTGGGCTCGGCGGTCGGCATCGACCCGCGTCACCTCCAGCGCGTGCGTGCGCTGGTGGACGCGGTCCAGCCCGCGCTGGTCTCGGAACATGCCGGCTTCACCCGCGCGCGGCACCACCACGGGACCGCCCATGTGCATGCGCCGCTGCCGATCCCGTTCAGCCCGCGCGGCCTGTCGCTGCTGGCGTCGCAGGTGGATGCGGTGCAGCAGGGCCTGGGCCGCCGGATCCTGATCGAGAACCTCGGGACCTGCCTGGCGTGGGATGAGGACGCGATCGGCGAACCCGACTTCTTCAACGCGCTGGCCGCCCGCACCGGGTGCGGGCTGCTGCTCGACCTGAACAGCGTGTTCGTCCGGTCGCTCAACCGCGGACTGAACGACGAGGCCGCGCTGCGGGCCGGCATGGCCTGGCTCGACGGCATGACGCCGGCCACCGTCGGCCAGTACCACGTGTCGGGCCATGCCAGGACGGCGGGCCTGGTGCTCGACGACCATGGCGGCGCGGTGTCGGAGCCGGTCTGGTCGCTGTACCGCCACGCGCTGACGCGCATCGGCGCCCGGCCGACCCTGATCGAGTGGGACCACGCGCTGCCGGCGCTCCCGGTCCTGTGCAAGGAGGTGGCACGCGCCCGCCGGGAGCAGACCTTGCTGGACCGGCAGCTCATCGCGCCGCCGCCACCGCGCCCCTCGTCACGGCTGGCGCCTTCGCGGCCGATGCTGCGCCGGACCGCTCGCGCATCCCTGACGACGGCGTCGACGGCGGTGTTCCCCGGCGAGTCGCATCGCTCGTCCCGACGCGACGGACGGGGCCTCCCGGATCAGCAGTCCGGCCTCGTGGCCGCGCTGCTGGCCGCGCCGGGCGTCGACGCCGCCTCGCTGGCGCCTGTCGGGCTGCGAGCCCTGTCCGGCATCGTCGGCGGGCTCGCCCGGGTGCTGCGCCAGTACCAGGCGCATGCCAGCGGCCAGGCCGAACGCACGCTCGCGGCGGCGTATCCGCGCCTGCGTGATCGCGTGGAGGCCGACGAACCCGGCAGCTTCGCTTCGCTGGCCTGGGCCTGCTGGCGTCGCCATCCGCCCGCGCAGGGCGATCTCGGCGAGTGGGGAGAAGCGCTGATCGCGCTGCTCGCCGGTGCCGAAGCCGACGGGTTGCCGCCTCTATGGACGGCGCTGGCCCGGATCGAGTGGCAGTTCCACCGTGTCGAGCGCGTCGCCGATCCGCGGCCCGACCTGGATTCGCTCGTGCTGCTCGGGCGTCTGCCCGCGAGCGCGGTGCGGCTCGTGCTGGCGGACCACGTCGTCTGGCACGGTGGCGACGCGCACGCGCCGAAGGCGCTGCTCGATCTCGCGAGCGACGCCTTCGGCCAGGGGCCGCACGCCGCGCTGATGGTGTGGCGGGAGGGCTGGGGCGGCCGGGCGATGGCGCTGGACGGCGTGACCACGCGCTGGTTCGAGTCGCTGCGCGCGGGGCTCGACCTGGAACGCGCGCTGCTGAACGTCGGCGCGGCCTTCGACTTCAGCGCCTGGCTGTCGATGGCGGTCGCGCGCGGGTGGCTGGCCCGCGTCGAGACCGTCTAGACCCTCGACAGCGACGTCAGGAAGGACGCCGGGAGGGGCGTCACTCCCTGGGACGGAAGGCGATGATCATGACCTTGGGCACCGTGCCATCGGTGTCCTGTGGGAACGTGTCGGTCTTGTCGAGTGCCCGCAGCACGGCGTTGTCGAAGTCTGGCAGGCCGCTGGACTTGACGATCTTGCGCCCGATGATCGTGCCGCCAGGACCGGTGCGCACTTCGACTTCCGCTTCCGGATTCGAATCGCCGCCCGGGTCGTTGTAGATGATGTTCGGGCGCACGCGAGCCTTGATGCGGCCGGCGTAGTTCGCCGACGGTCCCGAGCTCCTGGCCGCCGTGCCGGTCGCGCCCGGCGCGCCCGTGCCACCGGCCATGCCCTGGATGCGGCGCAGGTTCTCCTGGCGTTGCGCCTCGGCCTTGGCTTCGGACTCCTTGCGGGCCTTCTCGGCCTTCGCCTTGTCGGCGGCCTTGTCCTTGGCCTCGTCCTTCTTGGCCTGCTCTTCCTTGGCCTTGCGGTCGCGTTCCTTCTGGTCCGCCTCGTCCTTCTTGCGTTGTTCCTGCTTGCGCTTGTCCTCGGCCTCGCGCTGCTCCTGCTCGTCCTTGAGCTTGCGCTCCTTGGCCTTGGCGATCGCGATGTCGGCGTCGCGCTGCGCCTGGACTTCCTGCGGGGTCGGTTGTTGCGGCTTCGGGGGCTCCGGCTGCGGCTTGGGCGGTTCGGGCTGCGGCTCGGTCGGCAGCTGCTCCTTGGGCGCGGCGGCCTGCGGGATGGCGGACCACAGCTCCGCGTCCATCGCCGGCACCGGCGCCGAGCGCCAGTTCACGCCGAAGCTCAGGGCCGCCACGAGCAGCACGTGCGCGACGATCGCGAAGCTGAAGCCGCGGCCCAGTCCGGGCGCGGGCGGCGGACGCAGCGGATCGCGGTCCGGGTGGAATCGGGAGACCAGGGTGCTCATCGCTGCGAATCGCTTCCCGGTCTCAACGGTCCGCCGCGGCGCCGTTCTTCACGGACAGGCCCACGCGCTGGATGCCCGCGCGCTGCAGGACGTCCATCGTCTTGACGACCGCCTCGTACTTGACGTTGCGGTCGGCGGAGATCACGACCGGCGTGGCCGCGTCGCCCTTCTGCGCGTCCTTGACGCGCGCGGCCAGCGCCTTGAGCGGCACCGGCGACGGGTCCTGGTCGCCGTCGAGCTTGATCTTGAGCTGCTCGTCGGTGCCGACGATCACCTGGATCACGTGCTGCGGCTGCGTGCGGCTGGAGCCGACGCTGGGCAGGTCGACGACGCCGGTGGTGATGAGGGGCGCGCTGACCATGAAGATGATCAGCAGCACCAGCATGACGTCGATGAACGGGACCATGTTGATCTCGTTCATCGTGCGGCGGCGCGAACCGCTGCGGGAGGACATTCCGGGCATGACCGACGCTCCGGATCAGCGCTGCGCGGCCGGCGCGGGCTGGCCGGCGTTGCGCTGCAGGATGTTGGAGAACTCCTCGATGAAGGTCTCCAGCGTGATCGCGTTGCGGTCGATCTGGCGCGCGAAGCGGTTGAAGGCCAGCACGGCGGGGATCGCGGCGAACAGGCCGATCGCGGTCGCCACCAGCGCCTCGGCGATGCCGGGGGCGACGGTGGCCAGCGTGACCTGGGTCAGGTTGGACAGGCCGACGAAGGCGTGCATGATCCCCCAGATGGTGCCGAACAGGCCCACGTACGGGGACACCGAGCCCACCGACGCCAGGAAGGACAGGTGCGATTCCATCGCGTCGAGTTCGCGCTGGAAGCTGGCGCGCATCGCGCGGCGGGCGCCGTCCAGCAGCTGGCCGGAGTCGACGACGCGCTTCTCGCGCAGCTTCAGGAACTCGCGCATGCCGGAGGCGAAGATGCGCTCCAGCGGCGCGCCGTCCTGGCGGTTGGAGACGCTGTTGTAGAGGTCGTTGAGGTTCTTGCCGGACCAGAACTCCTGCTCGAAGCCCTCGTTGCGCGTGCGGATGCGGCCCAGCGAGATGAGCTTGCTGAAGATCACGCTCCAGCTGGCCAGCGACACCAGCAGCAGCGCGGCGATCACCAGCTGCACCGTGAGGCTGGCGTGGGCGATCAGGGAAACGATGGAGAGGTCTTGGTTCATGAGGTCGGCGGGCGGTGGTCGCGGATCAAGAGCGGGATTGTGACAAGTCTGGCGGGGTCCCCGGCAAACGACGGACCAGCCACATGCAAAGAAGCGTGTCGGGGACGGGGCGTCGGCGGCGTCGTGGCCGATTATTGCCGCAGGGTGGCGGCGGCCCGCCGTGGGTCGGTCAGACCGGTCAGACCGGGCGGTCCGGGCGGTCCGCCCGCCGTGCGACCTGCAGACCGGCACACAGCACGGTCAGCATCAGCGCGGGGACGCTCACCGCGGCGATCGCGCCGAGCAGGTCGCCGCCCATCCACCGGTCGGAGACCGCCCCCGACAGCACCGGTCCCAGCGAGCAGAACGCCGCGATGACGAAGCTGTAGATGGCGAAGCAGCGCGCGCGGATCGTCGGCGGCAGCAGATCCTGCAGCAGCGTGGGGATCAGCGCGTTGGCGATGCAGGTCAGCAGCAGGAAGCCTGCGACCAGCGCGAGGGCTGGCCGTGCGTCGCCGGCACTCGAGAGCGCGAGCGCGCAGGGCATGCTGAGCGCCGCGCCGGCCGCCATGACCGCGGGCCGCGCGCGGGCGCCGAGATGGCGCCGCAGCACGCGATCCAGGGTGCCGGCCAGCGGCAGGCTGGACAGGTTGGTCACCAGCAGGATGACGCCGAGCGCATGGCCGATGGCCGTGAGGTCCGCGCCGTAGCGCCGCCCCAGCGCCAGCGCGATCATCGGGGTCAGGGCTTGCACGGCGATCGCGAGTCCGCCCGCGGCGCCGACGAAGAGCAGCAGGTCGCGGCCGTGCGTCCGCACGAAGGCCGACAACGCGCCGCGTTCCTCCGCCGCTTCCGCGCGCGCGATGCCGCGCGGCGGGTCCCAGGTCAGCAGGCCGGCCAGGAACAGCGGAATCCCCGCCGCGCCCAGCACCACGATGGCCAGCCGCCAGGAGGCGAGGGCGCCGCCGCCCGCTCCGCCGCTGACCGCGCCGCCCAGTTCCTGCGCGAAGTCCAGCAAGGCGCCACCGCCGTAGAAGCCGGCGCTGGCGCCGGTCGCCATCAGCGCGGCGAAGCTCAGGTTGGCGCCGACGCGGAAACGCTCGCCCACCAGATCGGGGATGAGCGAATACACGACGGGGATCATCGCGAACTCGCTCACGCCGAGCGCGGCCCGGGTGGCGAAGTACAGCGGGAAGCTCGAGGCCATCGCGCTGACGCCCGTCAGCGCGGTCCACACCGCGATCAGCGCCAGCAGCATCCCCTTGCGCGAATGCCGGTCGGCCAGCCGCGCCAGCGGCACCGCCAGCGCGCTGGCGATCAGGATGCCGGCCACGCCGTGCATCGCGCCGATGGCCGCGTCGCTGACGGCGAAGGCCTGCTGGATCGCCGGCGACAGCACGGCCTGCAGGCCGCGGTCGCTCATCTGGATGCCGGCCGTCACGCCAAGGAAGAGCACCGTGAAGAGACCCCGCCAGGGCAGGGCCTCCAGCGCCGAGGCACCGCCGGCGACGCCGACGTCGGCCGGATTGACGACCGAGATGGCGGAGGGGGAGGTGGCGCTCACGATGCCGTCGCTCTGGCCCGTCCGATCCGGCGTGCCCGTCTTACCAGCTGTAGCGTGCCGAGACGCTGAAGGTCCGCGGATAGCCGTAGAAGCACCAGGCGGCCGATTGGCAGGTGGCGATGTATTCCTTGCCGGTGACGTTGCTCACCGTGGCCAGGAAGCGCCAGTTCTCCAGGTCGTAGTGGGCCTGCAGGTCCAGCACGGTGTAGCCCTTCGTGTTCACACGGCTGTTGTCCGCCGCGGCGTACGCATAGGAGCCACCGACATAACGCACGCCGCCGCCGACACCCAGGCCGGCCACGAGGTCCTCGGGCACGCGGTAGTCGACCCAGACCTGCGCCTGGTTCTTCGGCTGGCGGAACACCGGGCGGTCGGTTTCGACGACCTTGGAGTCGGTGTAGGTGTACGAGGTGATCACGTCCAGCGTGCTGACCGCGCGGAAACGCGCCTCCAGCTCCAGGCCGCGCGAGCGCACCTCGCCCTGCTGCACCGACGCGAAGCTGTGTGTCGGATCCGGGTCCGGCGTCAGCACGTTCTTCTGGCGCAGGTCGAAGAGGGCGGCCGTGAACAGCGCGCGGTTGTTGGCCGGGCGGTACTTCACGCCGGCCTCGACCTGGCGGCCGGTGGTCGGCACGAAAGTGCGCTTGAAGAAGTCGGTGCCGATGGTCGGCTGGAACGAGGTCGAGTACGACACGTACGGCGCCAGACCGCTGTCGAAGACGTAGTTCAGGCCGACGCGAGCCGAGGTCTTGCTGTCCTTCTGCGACGCGGTGGTGCCGAGCAGCTTGTCGTCGGTGTCCGTGGTCACGCGGTCATGGCGCGCGGACAGCGTCGCGATCCAGCGGTCCAGGCGGATCTGGTCCTGCAGGTACAGGCCCAGCTGCTTCTGCGTCTGCTCCGTGTGCGTGGTGTCGGCGGGCGAGGTGATCGGTGCGCCGTAGACCGGATTGAAGATGTCCAGCGGCGGCGCGCCGGTGAAGTCGAAGGCCGAGCGCGAATCGGTCTTGACGCGGCGGTAGTCCAGGCCGGTCAGCAGCGTGTGGCGCGCGGCGCCGGTGGCGAAGGCGAACTCGGCCTGGTTGTCGAGGGCCACCGACTTCGAGTCCTCGCGTGGCGTCCACACGTAGCGCGACAGCGTGCGCCGGTCCGCCGCGAGTCCGAACGCGCCCACCGTGCGGTGGTCGATGTCGAAGTCCATGTAGCGCAGGTTCTGGCGCAGCGTGACGCTGTCGTTCAGCTTGTGCGACAGCTCGTAGCCGACCGAGGCGCTGTCCTTCTTGTACCAGTCGTAATCAGGCTCGCCGGTGAACCGGGACGCGGGGATCTTGCCGTTGGGATTGGTGAACAGCGTGCCGTCGGCCGGCAGGAAGCCGCCCGCCGATGCGGTGTCAGCCTTCTGGAACTGGCCCATCACCAGCAGCGAGGTCGCCGGGCTGAAGTTCACCAGCAGCGACGGGGCGATGGCGTAGCGGTCGTCCTTGGCGAAGTCGACGTAGGTGTCGCCCTTGCGCGCCAGGCCTGCGACGCGGAACAGCACCGAGCCGTCCGCGGCCAGCTTGCCGCCGACGTCGACGGTGAGCTGCTTCTTGTTGAAGCTGCCGAACTCCAGGCCGATCTCGTTGACCGGCACGGCGGACGGACGCTTGCTCACGCCGTTGATGAAGCCGCTGGGCGGCAGCGCGCCGTACATGACCGAGGCAGGCCCCTTCAGGATCTCGATGCGTTCGAGCAGATAGGGCTCCAGGCGGGTCTGGCCGGCCCAGGTGCCGTCGGGCAGGCCGAGGCCGTCGAGGAACAGCGCCGGGCGGAAGCCGCGCACGAGGATCCAGTCGCTGCGCGAGTCGGAGCCGAAGGCGCCGCCGACGGTGCCGGAGGTGTAGCGCGCCGCCTCGTCGACGCCGGTGGCGCCCTGCAGTTCGATCTGTTCGCGGGTGACGACCGAGACCGACTGCGGCGCTTCCAGGATCGAGGTGTCCGTCTTCATGCCGGTGGCGCTGCGGCGCGCGACCATGCCGTAGACGGCGCTGGTGGCGGTCTCACGCGGGCCGGTGCCGCGCACGTTCACTTCGGGCAGGGTGGCGTCGGCCGCGGCGGACCGGGCGGCGGAAGCCGCCAGTGCGGGCGCGGGCGCCGATTGGGCCAGGGCGACCGAGGACAGCGACAGGCCGGCCAGGGCCAGGGCATGCACGAGGACGAGGGGACGCGGTTGATGAGTCATCTGGGAGGCGGAGGTGGGAGGAATCTGTGCGAATAACAATGATTCGCATCCAGATCATAGGACCAACCCACCCTTCAGAGGTAGGTGACCCACCCCCTCGAACCCCGGTCTGATGCGCTTTGACAACGCTTTCAAAGCCGGAAGGGACCGCGATCGATCGGTGGCGATCCACCGATGGCGGTCAGCCTCAGGCGTTCACCCAGAACCCGCCCCGTCCCTTGCCCGGCTCCTTCAGCCGAAGGCCTGGTCCAGTTCCGGCGGGAACTCCGGCCGGCCGCGTGCGTTCAGCGCCGTGCCGGTCACCACCGCGTCCAGCATGAGCCGGTCGTCGGACTGCCGGTGGATGCGCTGGTGGAAGAGGAAGCGGATCCGTCCGCTGCGTTGCAGGCGGGTCCGGACGACGAAGCTGTCGCCGCTGACGAGCGAGCCCTTGTAGTCGATCTCGACGCGGGTCACGACCAGGCTGATGCCGCGCTTGGACAGCTCCTCGAACTTGAGCCCGCGGGCCTGCAGCAGCTCGTGGCGGGCGTGCTCGAGGTAGTTGAGATAGACCGCGTTGTTGACGACGTGGTCCATGTCGCACTCGTAGTCGCGGACCTTGAACTCGAGCTCGAATTCCGGCCCGGTCATGCGGTGCGGGCCTTCAACTGGGCGAGGCGGACGCGGATACGCGCGAGCGCCTCGTCGAGGTCGTCCATGCTGCTGGCGAAGGACAGGCGCAGGAAGCGTTCGCCGAAGGCGGGGCCGAAGTCGCGGCCCGGCGTCAGCGCGACCTGGGCGTGTGTCATCAGGTCCATGCACAGGTCCCAGCTGGACAGGCCCGTGCCGGACGCGTCGGCCCAGGCGTAGAACGCCCCGTCGGGCACGACGGGGACGGGCAGCCCCATCGCCTCGAGGGCGGGCACGACCCGGTCGCGGCGCCGGCGCAACGCTTCGCGACGGCGTTCGTATTCGGTGATCGAGTCGGTGTCGAAGCAGGCGAGCGCCGCGTGCTGGGCGATCGTCGACGGGCAGATGTAGAGGTTCTGCGCGAGCTTCTCGACCGCGCCCACCATCGCCGGCGGCAGCACCAGCCAGCCAAGCCGCCAGCCGGTCATGCCGAAGTACTTCGAGAAGCTGTTGATCGAGACGACGTCGTCGCCCAGCGTCAACGCGCTGCGTGCATAGCGGTCGTCGTAGCCGAGCGGCTGGTAGATCTCGTCGACGATGGTGATGCCGCCGCGTTCGCGCACGAAGGCGTGGATGGCGGCGAGCTCCTCCGGCGGGATCGAGGTGCCGGTCGGGTTGCTCGGCGAGGCGAGCAGCACGCCGCGGCTGCGTTCGTTCCAGTGCTCGCGCAGCCGCCCCAGGCTGAGCTGGAAACGCTCCGCGGCGGTCGACGGGATCAGCACCGGCGTCGCGTCCACGGCGGCGACGAAGTGCCGGTTGCAGGGGTAGCTGGGGTCCGGCATCAGCACCTCGTCGCCGGCCTGGAACAGCGCGAGGCAGGCCAGCTGCAGCGCGGCCGAGGCGCCGGCGGTGATGACGATGCGATCGGGATCGATGTCCAGCTGTTGCGTCTGGCCGTACCAGTCGGCGACGCGCTGGCGCAGCGCGCGCAGGCCGTTGGCCTGCGTGTAGGGGATGCGGCCCTCGGCGGTGAATCGCGCGGCGGTCTCGCGGACGGCGGGGCTGGCGCCGAAGTCGGGCTCGCCGATGTTCAGGTAGATCATGCGCCGGCCGCCCTGGGCCGGATCGCAGATCGCGGAACGGGCGATCTCGTCGGCCCGTTTGGCACATTCCATGACGTAGAACGGGTCGATGCGCGCCACTCGGTCAGACAGTCTCATGGGGGAATGATAGGGGGTCTGGTTGCGACCGATGCCGCGCTCGTCCGCCTCGCGTGCGGGGGCTGGCACGCCGCATGCCGAGTCGGGGCGTGTTCATCACGCGATCCGCCATGCACCCCTTTGATCTCCACTACATCGGCCAACTGGCCGCCGCGGCGGTCACGCCGAAGGGCCAGCAAGCTGCCAAAGCATCCCGACTGGCCTCGCAGCGCATCGCCGCGATGCGCGCATCGGACGACCCGCATCAGCGGGTGTTGGGGGCGGGCGGGATTGCCGGCCTGGGTCAGGCCGCCGACCCGGCGAAGACGGGCCGCATCCTCAAGCCGACCCACCTGTAGCCCGGGTTGCATGCGGCGGCGCTTGACGCCGCCGCTCATCGCAGGCGCGCGGCATCGGCGGCGGCGACCCTCGCGCCGTCCCGACCCGCCCGACGGGACGATTCAGCGCACGAAGCGATTGCCTTCGCCGACGATGGACAGGTCCGCGAAATCCAGGCCCGAATGGTCGTTCGGGCCGTAGCTGATCTCCAGCCCGCCGATGTTGACCTTCTGCATGTTCTCCAGCGTGTCGCGCAGCTTCTGGCGCGTCGGGTGGGGGCCGGCGCGGCGCAGCGCCTCCACCAGCACCTTGGCGCCGGCGAAGCCCTCGACCATCGCCGGTGTGATGTCACCATGGCCCTGGGCGGTCGAGAGCGCCTGCGCCTCGGTCACGATGGCGGCGTTGCGTGAGCGCTCGTAGGGGAACACCTGCCCGACGATGATGCCGCGCGCGTTCTTGCCCAGCGAGGCGACGAAGCCCGACGACGCGTTGTTGGACAGGGTCACGATCTGCACGCGCGAGCCGCTGTCGCGCAGCGCGGTCACGCCGTCCACCACCGCCTGGCCCGATCCCAGGATGATGACGGCCTGCGCCGAGGTCGACTGCGTCTTGGCGACGGTCGACTTGAAGTCGGGATGGGCGCGATCGAACTTCTCGACGAAGGCCGCCGTCTTGCCGACCGCGGCGAAGCCCGCCATCACGCCGACCACCGCGTCGGCGCCGAACGAGTCGTCGACCTGGGCCACGCCGATCTTCTCGATGCCGATGAGGCTCAGATGCTGCACCGCGCGCTCGGCTTCGCGCTGGTAGGTGGCGCGGACGTTGAAGAGCCACGGATGCACCGGCTTGTGCAGCACCATCGCGCCGGTCGACGGGGCGACCAGCGGCACGCGGTGCTCGGTGAGCAGCGGCATGATGGCCTGGTTGTGCGGCGTGCCGCGCGTCAGGAACAGCGCCAGCACGTTGTTGTCGACGATCAGCGTCTTGGCGTTTTCCGCCGCGAGCTTCGGATCGAACTTGTCGTCCAGCGAGATCAGCTTGATCTTCTCGCCGTGCACGCCGCCGGCCTTGTTGACCGAGTCCAGGTAGAGCTTGGCGCCGTCGGTCGCTTCCTTGACGCTGGCTGCGACCGAGCCGGTGAAACCGGAGGTCTGGCCGATGAGCACGTCGGCGTGGGCGGTCGTCGCGAAGATTGTCGCGGACAGGGTCGCGAAGAGGAGGGGAGCGTCAGCCCACAGAGAGTTCTCACGTGCGTTCCTGGCAGGTAGTTGAGGGCCGCCATGATCGGGCGAATGGCGACCGTGATCGTGGTCATTGCGCCACGTCGGTGCACGGGGGCGAACACCGGTACGAAGCGTTGTCTCAAGGTGCGAAGCGCCGCATCACGGTGCCTCGGGCAGCCGAATGTACGCAGATGTGGGAACACCGATTGCAGGGGCTTCCCGCATTTGGCACCAGGAGTTTCCTTGAGTTACCCCGACATCGGATCGCACGGCGTGATCGGCAACCTGCGCACGACCGCCCTGGTGTGCACCGACGGCACGATCGACTTCTTCTGCTTCCCGCGCTTCGACTCGCCCAGCGTGTTCCTGTCCCTGCTGGACGACCGGCAGGGCGGGCGCTTCAGCCTGCGTCCGGTCGACGGCGCCGGGATGCACACGCGGCAGATGTACCTGCCCGACACCAACGTGCTGCTGACCCGCCACATGTCGGCTGAGGGCCTGGTCGAGGTCATCGATTACATGCCGGTTCGAAAAAATGGTCCGCAGAGCGCCCTCGTGCGTCGGGTCCGATGTATCCGCGGCACACAATGTTTCGAGATGTTCTGCGAACCGCGGTTCGACTACGGGCGCGTGGAGAGCGAGGCCCGTGTGCACAGCGACGGGAGCGACGGGAGCGACGGCTTGCTGGCGACGTTCACGATGGGCGCGTCGCCGGCGCCGATGCAATTGCGCAGCACGGTCCCGTTGCAGGTCGATCCCGGTGGCGTCGGCGCCGTGGGTGCCGTCGGGGCCGTGATGACCTTGAAGGCGGGCGACGAAGTCGGCTTCGTCTTCGAATGCGTGATCGAACGGCCGACCGATGGCGACGACCTCCACGCCTTCCTGGAGGCGTCGTTCACCGACACGGTGGCGTACTGGCAGGGCTGGAGCGAGCGGTCGGCCTATCGCGGGCGGTGGCGCGAGATCGTGCAACGCTCCGCGCTGATCCTGAAGCTGCTGAGTTCGGCCGAGCACGGCGCGATCATCGGCGCCGCGACCTTCGGCCTGCCCGAGCACGTCGGCGGCGCGCGGAACTGGGACTACCGCTTCTGCTGGATCCGCGACGCGGCGTTCACCGTCCATGCGCTGCTGCGGCTGGGCTACACCGAGGAGGCGGACCGCTTCATCGCCTGGGCCAAGGGCCGGGCGGACGACGACGACGAGGACGCCGTGCCGCAGGTGCTGTATGCCGTGGACGGCCGTCGCGTCGAGGGCGAGGTCGAGCTCGATCACCTGTCCGGCTACCGCGACTCCCGTCCGGTGCGGGTGGGGAATGCCGCGGCGGCCCAGCTGCAGCTGGACGTGGTGGGGGAACTCGTCGACGCCATGTACCTGGCCGACAAGCATGGGCCCGCGCCGTCCATCGACGTCTGGCGCCGGTTGACGGGCCGCATCGACTGGCTGTGCGAGCACTGGGACCAGCCGGACGACGGCATCTGGGAGATGCGCGGCGAGCGGCGCGATTTCCTGTCCGGACGATTGATGAGCTGGGTGGCGCTGGACCGCGCGCTGCGCATGTCCAAGCGCTTTGCGCGTCCGGCGCCGGTGTTGCGGTGGGTGGAGACGCGCGACGCGATCGCGTCGCAGATCATCGACGAGTTCTGGCATCCCGGAAAACAGGCGTTCGTGCAGTACCGCGGCGGTGACACGCTGGACGCGGTGGTGCTGCTCATGCCGATGGTCAAGTTCATCGGGTCCAGCGATCCGCGGTGGCTGTCCACGCTGGACGCCGTGGGCCGGGAGCTGAGCGTGGACGGACTGGTCGCGCGGTACACGACCGGCGACGGCCCCGACGCCGCCAACCTGGATGGGCTGCACGGTCAGGAGGGCGCGTTCATGGCGTGCTCGTTCTGGTACGTCGAATGCCTGGCCCGTGCCGGGCGCGTCGACGAGGCGCGGCTGCACTTCGACAAGATGCTCACCTATGCCAACCATCTCGGGCTGTACGCCGAGGAGATCGGACGCGGCGGCGAGCACCTCGGCAATTTCCCGCAGGCGCTCACGCACCTGGCGCTGATCAGCGCCGCCCTCGCGCTGGACCGCGCCATCGAAGGACGCGGACCGCGGGCCTGAGCCCTGGCGAACACCCCTTGCATCCAGCCCCTGGAGACCTCGCATGCCGCTCGTGCACCCCCTGGATCACCAAGTCGCCGTCGTGACCGGCGCCAGCTCCGGCATCGGCCAGGGCATCGCCCTGGCGATGGCGGACGCCGGCGCGGCCGTGGTGATCAACTACCACTCGCAGGAAGAGGCGGCGACGGCGGTCGTCGAGCAGATCATGCGCTCCGGCGGGCGCGCGATCGCGGTGAAGGCGGACGTCGGCTCGGAGCCCGAGGTCGACCAGCTGTTCGACAAGGCGGTCGAGGCGTTCGGCCGGGTCGACATCCTCGTGGCCAACTCCGGCATCCAGCGCGACGCGACGATCGGCGAGATGACGCTCGACCAGTGGAACCAGGTGATCGGCACCAACCTGACCGGGCAGTTCCTCTGCGCCCGCGCGGCGGTGCGCCTGTTCCGGCGGCAGGGACGGGACGAACGGCGCTCGCGTGCCCTGGGCAAGATCATCCACATCAGCTCCGTCCATCAGCTCATCCCCTGGGCGGGGCATGCGAACTACGCGGCGTCCAAGGGCGGCATCGACCTGTTCATGCGCAGCCTCGCGCAGGAGGTGGCGGAGGAGGGCATCCGCGTCAACGCCATCGCGCCGGGCGCCATCGCCACGGCGATCAACCGCGCATCGGTGGAGGACGAGACGGCAAGGGCGAAGATGCTGTCGCTCATTCCCTACGGCCGCATCGGCGCGCCGGAGGACGTGGCCGCCGCGGCGCTGTGGCTGGCGAGCGATGCGTCGGACTACGTGGTCGGCACGACCCTGTTCATCGACGGGGGGATGAGCCTGTATCCGGAGTTCCGGCACGGGGGCTGAGCGGCAGCCGCAGGTCCCGGAGGAGGTGTTCCAGGTCCTTCAGCGCGGCGGCCGCCGTCCCGTAGGGACTCGATCCGCCGCCGACGAGGGTCAGGTCTCCCATCAGGTCGGTGACGACGTGCACCGCCTTCGCCCGGCCATGGGCCCGCGCGAACGGATGGTCGGGGCCGCACAGCTCGATGCCGACCGAGGCGTCGCAGGTCCCGCCCGAACGGTCGATCCGGCCCACCAGCCGCGGCATCAGTCCTTGCGCCTTCCATCGGCGGACATCGGCCAGCGTCACGTGAGTGATGCCCTGGCGCTTCATCGTCTGCACGTCGACGACCTCGCCGAACGCGGCGCTGCACAGGATCGCGATCTTGCAGGCGGTGTCCCAGCCGTGCGTGTCGAGGGTCGGGTCGGACTCCGCGATGCCCAGGCGCTGCGCCTCGGCGAGCGCGTCGGCGAAGTCGCATTCCCTGTCCATCATCTCCGACAGGATGATGTTGGTCGTCCCGGTCACGATGGCGGCGAGGGACTTCACCTCGCAGCCCGCCAGGTTGTACTGAACGAGGTCGACCGTCGGCATCGCCGATCCCGCGGCGCCGCTCACCTTGAGCGCCAGACCCCGGCGGGTCGCTTCCGCATGCAGTCCGGGGAAGTCGTGGACGAGCGCGCCCTTGGAGATCGCGACCACGTGCATCTGCCGGCGGAACGCCGTCCGGATGTAGCCGAGCGCGGCGCCGCCGGTGCGGAAGTCCGTCGGGCTCGCTTCGATCAGGACGTCGGCGGGGACCTGGTCGATGAAGGCCTCGCCAGTCAGGCCGGGGGTGTAGCCGGACCGGTCCGCCAGCGCCGCCAGGCTCAATCCGGCGTCGTCGATGAGACCGGCTGAACCGCCGCAGACGCCGACGATGCGGACGTCCTGATCGAACTGCTGCCGATAGCGGTCCGCCCGGGCCGCGAGCAGTTCCGCCACCTTGCGGCCGATGCCGCCGAAACCGGTGATGGCGATGTTGAGTCGGGACATGGGGAATGCGTTGCGCGCTGTGAGGTGAGCGTGGATTCTGCGTGATCCGAGCGATGGGGCGGAGGTGACCGTATCGTGCAAGCGATTTGGAGGATCGTGCCAGCCGTCCCCACCGACCGGAACCACAGTGGTCGGATCGTCAGGACCTGGAGTGACCGCCATGCAGAGTGCCCCCGCCCCCGTCGCTGGACACGCGCGATCGTGCCGCTCGTCGTCGTCGTCGCCGTCGCCATCGTCCCGCTGCTGTCTCCGCCAGCACTCCTTGCGCAGACGCCGCCGGCGCCTTCAGTCCGCGCGGACATCAAGACCGCTGAACGCAACCGTGCCCGCGTCGTCGATGCCTTCGATGCCTGGGCCCAGGGCGGCAACCGTTTCTTCGACGACCTGCTGTCGCCGTCGGTGCGCTGGACCATCCGCGGCAGCGGGCCGACGGCGGGCACCTACGTCGGCCTGGAGGACTTCGTCACGCGCGCGGTGCGTCCCTTCGCGTCGAGGCTGTCGACGCCGGTGCGGCCGGTTGCCGTGCACCACGTCTTCGCGCAGGGCGACGACGTCGCCGTGCATTGGGACGGGGAGGCGCAGGCGCGCGACGGGCGACCGTATCGCAACAGCTATGTCTGGATCTTCCGCATGAAGGACGGTCGCGTCACGGAGGCCACGGCCTTTCTCGACCTCGCGCCGTACGAGGACGTGATCCGGCGCGTGCCGCTGCCGGAGTGACCGGCGCCACCCCGGCTTCGATCAGTGCGATGGCGGTGACGACGACGAGGTCCTCGACCTGCACAACTCGAAGACCATCCCCCGCAGCCACTGATGCGCCGGATCCTTGTCCAGGCGGGGATGCCACATCTGCGAGACGGTGATCGGCTCGGTCGGCACGGGCAGCGGCAAGAGACGCAGCGCGCCCTGGGCCAGATCCGGCCGGAAGAAGGAGGCGGGCACCAGCGCCACCAGGTCCGTCGCGGCCGCGATCGACAGCGCCGCGCGGAAGCTCGGCACCACCACGGCGACCCGGCGCTTCAAGCCGCGCGCGGCCAGCGCCTCGTCGACCGGACCCGCGCGACGACCGCGTCGCGAGGTGACGACATGGGCGCAGGCCGCGTACGCTGTCGCATCGGGTTCACGCGCGTCCAGCAGCGCGTGGCCCTCGCGCACCGCCGCGACGAAATGGTCGCGGTAGAGTGCCTGGATCCGCACCTCGGGGCCGGACTCGCCGAGCACGCCGATGTCGAGATCGATCAGGCCCTCGCGCAGCGGGCGGACGTCCTTGTCGGGCTTGGGCGCGAAGCGCAGGCACACGCCCGGCGCTTCCTCCGCTGCGCGGGCGACCAGCGACGGCGCGAAGGCTTCGATGAAGCCGTCGTTCGCGCGCAGCGTGAAGGTCCGCCGGAGTGTCCGCAGGTCCCAGCCGGCGCCGGCCGGCTGCAGCACGGCGCGCGCGCCCTGCGCGAGCTCGCGGACCTGGTCCCGCAGGGCGAGCGCGTGCGGCGTCGGCACCATCGCGCGGCCCGCCCGCACGAGCAGCGGATCGCCGGTGGCCTCGCGCAGCCGCGCCAGCGTGCGGCTCATCGCGGATTCGCTGAGCCGCAGGCGTTCGGCGGCCCGCGCCACGCTGCCTTCGGCGAGCAGGGCATCCAGCGCGGTGAGCAGGTTCAGATCGATGTCGGCCATCGCGTCACGCTAGCACGCGCACGAGTGGTGCGGATGGCGTCGCGTACAGGGACTCCCTGCGCCCGGCGCGCTGGTCGCGTCGCCGGGCGGCTCCTATGCTGAACGCATCCCTTTCCGAGCCGTCGTCCCGATGTCCGCCACGCTGCCCGCTTCGTCCGCTTCCGAGTCTGATTCCGATGGCGTCCCGCTGCCGCGCCGACATGCCGCGGTCGCTGCGCTGCTAGGCGCGATCGCGCTGGTCGTGCTGGACGGCGCCATCGCCAACGTCGCGTTGCCCAACATCGCGCAGACCCTGAACACCTCGCCCGCCGATGCCATCTGGGTCGCGACGGCTTATCAACTCGCCGTCGTGATGTTTTTGCTGCCGGCGTCGGCCTTGGGTGAGCGGCTCGGCTACCGTCGCGTCTTCGTCGCAGGCGTGTCGCTGTTCACCGCGGCGTCGGCGCTGTGCGCGCTGGCGCCCTCGCTGGGGTGGCTGGTGGCGGGTCGATGCCTGCAAGGCCTGGGCAGCGCGGCGGTGATGCCGCTCGGCCTGGCGCTGTTGCGCTTCACCTATCCGAAGCGATTGCTCGGACAGGCCATCGCGTACAACGCGCTGGCCGTCGCGGGCGCTTCGGCGGCCGGGCCCGCCATCGGCGCGGCGATCCTGTCGGTGGCGGGCTGGCCGTGGCTGTTCGCGGTGAACCTGCCGGTGGGCCTGCTGGTGTTGATCGCCGCTCGCGGATTGCCCGACACGCCCGGCACACGCCGGCCGCTGGACGTCGTGAGCGTCGCGCTCAACGCGGGCATGTTTGCGGCCTTCGTGCTCGGCGGCGATCAGGTGCTGGCCAAGCCGCTGGAGGGCGGCGCGCTGCTGATCGCGGCCATCGTCTGCGGCGCCCTGCTGGTCCGCCGCGAGCTGCCGCGCGCGGCGCCGTTGATTCCGCTGGACCTGCTGCGCTCGCCGTCGTTCCGGATGTCGATCATCGCGTCGGTGTGCTGCTTCACCGGGCAGATGGCCAGCTATGTGGCGTTGCCGTTCTACATGCACCATGTGCTCGGACTGAGCGTGCTCGCGACCGGCCTGCTGATGACGCCGTGGCCGCTGGCGGTGATGCTGGCCGCGCCGCTGTCCGGCCGCATGGCCGATCGCCTGCCGACGGCCTGGCTCTGCGCGGCGGGTGCGAGTGGTCTGGCAGCGGGACTGGCGCTCTGCGCGGCCTGGCCGGTGCAGGCGGATCCGCGGCCGTCGCTGGTCGTGTTCACCGCGCTGGCGGGGCTGGGATTCGGCTTCTTCCAGACGCCCAACAACCGCAACATGCTGCTGTCCGCGCCCAAGGAGCGCAGCGGCGCCGCCGGCGGCGCGCAAGGCGTGGCACGCCTCACCGGTCAGACGCTGGGGAGCCTGTTGATGGGGCTGCTGTTCACGTGGCTGCCGGCGTCACGGGCGTCGCACGCAGGGCTCGGCATGGCCGCGGGATTCGCGCTGATCGCGGGACTCGTGAGCGTGTGGCGAGGGCGTGCCACCTGACGGGGCGCGTCGATCCCTGGGAGGCGTGTCGGCCCGGGGAGACGCCTTGGCGAATCGCGTGCCAATGAAAAAGGCCGACGGCTCCCTTGCGGGAGCAGCGTCGGCCTCGGTCCGTCGGGAGATCAGTTGCCGCGGACGGCCTTCACCTCGACCGGGCGCAGGTCGATCGCGGCGCGGTCCAGCACGCCGTTGACGTACTTGTGGCCGTCGGTGCCGCCGAAGGACTTGGCCAGTTCGACGGCCTCGTTGATCGCGACCTTGTACGGGATGTCGATGCAGTTCTTCAGCTCGTACGCGCCGATCATCAGGATCGCGTGCTCGATCGGGGACAGCTCGGTCGTCTTGCGGTCCGCGTGACGGGCCAGCACCGTGTCCAGATCGGCCGCTTCCTCGATCGCGCCGTTGAACAGCTTGTCGTAGTGGCCGCGGTCGGCCTTCTCGAAGCCGTCCTGCTCACGCGTGTGCGCGTCGATCACACCGAGGTCGTCGCCGGTCACCAGCCACTGGTAGATGCCTTGCAGCGCGTGCTCGCGCGAGCGGCGGCGGGCCGACTTGGCCGGCGCCTTCTTGGCGGCGGGCTTGCCGCCCGAATTGCCGCCCGAATGGCTCCCCGTTTTGGGAGCGGGCTTGCCGGCGGGGTTGTTGTCGTTCGTGTTCACTTGAGTTCTTTCAGCAGCTGTGCCATCTCGACGGCGACGGTACCGGCATCGCGGCCCTTGTCCTCGGCCCGCGCCCAGGCCTGTTCCTCGTTCTCGACCGTCAGGATCGCGTTGGCGATCGGCAGGCGGTGGTCGAGCGTCAGGCGCGTCACGCCGGCGCCGCTCTCGTTGGCGACCAGTTCGAAGTGGTAGGTCTCGCCGCGGATGATGCAGCCCAGCGCGACGAGTGCGTCGAATTTCCCGCTGACGGCCATCGCCTGGAGCGCCACCGGCACTTCCAGCGCGCCCGGCACGGTCACGTGACGGATGTCGGCGTCCTGCACGCCCAGGCGGGCGAGTTCGGCCAGGCAGGCCTTGGCCAGCGCCGTCGTCAGTTCATCGTTGAAGCGCGCCTGGACGATGCCGACACGCAGCCCGCGTCCGTCCAGTCGGGTCGATTGACCCTTGTCAGATCCTTGCATGCGGTCCTCGGCTCAGCAGTTCTTGTCGTGGCCGGGCTGGGCGGCCTGGAAGCCGGTCACCTCCAGCCCGTAGCCGGTCATGCTCGGCATGCGGCGGGGGCTGCCCAGCAGCTTCATGCGCTGGACGCCGAGCTCGCGCAGGATCTGCGCGCCGACGCCGTAGGTGCGCAGGTCCATGGTCTGGCGGGTGTCTTCCGATGCGCTCGGCTGCAGGCGGGCCAGCAGCGCGTCGGCATCCTCGCCGCAGTTCAGCAGCACCGCGACGCCGGCGCCTTCGCGCTGGATCGCCGCCAGCGCCTGCGGCAGCGGCCAGCTGTGGCCGCATCGGCCGGCGTCCAGCAGGTCCATCGCGGAGAAGGGCTCGTGCACCCGCACCAGCACTTCCTGGTCCGGCTGCCACTGGCCCAGCGCCAGCGCCATGTGGACGTTGTTCGAGCGGTCACGGAAGACGTGGCACTCGAAACGGCCTTCGCGCGTGTCCAGCGGACGCTGCGCGATGCGCTGCACGATCGACTCGTTGCGGCTGCGGTACTCGATCAGGTCGGCGATGGTGCCGATCTTCAGGCCGTGTTCCTTGGCGAAGATCTCCAGGTCCGGCAGACGGGCCATGGTGCCGTCGTCGTTCATGATCTCGCAGATCACGCCGGCGGGCGTCAGGCCGGCCATGCGCGACAGGTCGCAGCCGGCTTCGGTATGGCCGGCGCGCATGAGCACGCCGCCGTCCTGCGCCTGCAGCGGGAAGATGTGGCCCGGCTGCACCAGGTCCGCCGCGACGGCGCCCTTGGCGACCGCCGCCTGCACGGTGCGCGCCCGGTCCGCCGCCGAGATGCCGGTCGTGACGCCGGTGGTCGCCTCGATCGAGACGGTGAAGGCGGTGCCGTGCTTGGTGCCGTTGCGCGTGGCCATCGGCGGCAGTTGCAGCAGCTCGCAGCGCTCGCGGGTCAAGGTCAGGCAGATCAGGCCGCGGCCGTGCTTGGCCATGAAGTTGATCGCTTCCGGCGTGACGTGGTCGGCGGCCAGGACGAGGTCCCCCTCGTTCTCGCGGTCCTCTTCGTCGACGAGGATGACCATGCGGCCGGCCGCCAGCTCGGCGACCAGCTCGGGAATCGGTGAAATAGGCATGGGCGCGATTGTAGGCGGGGGCGGCCCGGTTCTCCGGGGCGCGGGGTTGCTCGACGGCGTCGGGAGACCGGGCCGATGCGGCGATCAGGACGCGATCGGGAGGCGATTACGCGCCGATCGGCCGCAACCTCAGCCGCAGATCGCCCCCGACGGGCTGGCAGTCGACCATCCGGAAGCGGGGCGCGCCGTCGAGCGCCGTCAGTCCACCCAGGTCGACCATGCCGCGGCCTTCACCCAGCAGCATCGGCGCGACGTAGATCAGCAGTTCGTCGATCAGCCCGGCGCGCAGCAACGAACCGTTGAGCTTGTAGCCCGCCTCGATGTGGAGCTCATTGACCTGGCGTCGCCCCAGGTCGTGGATCGCCGCGCCCAGGTCGACCTTGCCTCTGACCGGATCGGCGACGGACACCAGTTCCGCCCCTCGGGCAGCGAGCGCGGCGCCGCGCTCGCCCGGCTCGGACAACGCGTGATAGATCAGCAGTTGCCCGGGAGGCGCCAGCAGGCGCGCGTCCGGCGACAGCTCCAGGCGGGAGTCGATCAGCACGCGTTGCGGCTGCCGCACGGTGTCCACGTCCCGGACGTCCAGGCGGGGATCGTCCTCGCGCGCGGTGCCGATGCCGGTCAGCACCGCGCCGGCACGGCGGCGCCAGGCATGACCGTCGCGCCGGGCCTCGGGACCGGTGATCCACTGGCTGACGCCGTTCGACAGCGCGGTCCGTCCGTCCAGGGAGGCGGCGACCTTCATCCGCACGAAGGGGCGGCCATGCCGCATCCGGGTCAGGAAACCGATGTTGAGCTCGTGCGCCTCGACCGCGCTGGGGTGGTCGGTCGGCAGGACCTCGGTCGCGATGCCGGCGGCGCGCATCCGTGCGAGTCCCTGGCCGGCGACCTGCGGATTGGGGTCGCCGAGCGCGACCACCACCCGGCCGACGCCGGCCGTGATCAACGCGTCGCAGCAGGGCGGGGTGCGGCCGTGGTGGGCGCAGGGCTCCAGGGTCACGTAGGCGGTGGCGCCGCGCACGTCCTGACCCCGGGCCTGGGCATCGCGCAGGGCCATGATCTCGGCGTGTGCCTGCCCGGCGGCCTGGGTGTGACCTTGACCGAGCACGCGGTCGTCGCCGTCGACGATGACGCAGCCCACCCGCGGGTTCGGGTCGGTGAGGCCGACCGCGGCCTCGGCGAGCCGCAGGGCTTCGGCCATCCATCGATCGTCGCGTGAGGTCGACGCCGGGGAGCCGTGGATCGGCGGCTGGCCCGATGGCAGAACGGGCGGCAGGGCGGACGAAGAGACTTCTTGCATGGCGCGAAGTCTAGCGGCGCGACCCTGGCGGGCGGAGCAACCATCCGGAGAGGGCCGGATCGGTGAGGGGGAGCAGGCTCTCGAGGGTGATGCTCCGGGCGTGACCCGCACGGTCCGTCCATTGCACGCGCAGCTGCACCGGGCGCAAGGGCAGGGGCGTGAGCCCGGCGTCCGGGGCGCTCCCGCCCGGTGGGGCGGCGGCGTCGGCGGTGAGGGCCGCACCGCCGACGACGGCGAAGGCGATGTCCGGACCTTCCCAGCTCAGCGCCGGCGAGGGGGCGTCCGGCTGCCCGCGCCAGCGCTCGAGTTCGTTGCGGGCCAGGCGCAGGGCCTGGTCGTGATGACGCGCTTCGTCGGCGGCGATACGCAGGCGGGCCTGGAGCGTCATGAGACTGGCGGCGGCGATCGACAGCAGCACCAGCGCGATCAGGGCCTCGATGAGCGCGAATCCGCGGCGAAGGCGGCGCCCGGCGCGACCGGTGTGATCGTTCGGAGGAGGCCGGTGGTGCGGCAGACGGTGGGAAGACCGGTGGGAAGGACGGTGAGGAGGGCACCGAGGGTGGGAGCGTGTCATCGTCATCATCGTGTCGGGATCCAGCCGCCGGGCACGGGCAGGAAGCTGCCCATCTGCCGATGGATGCGGTAGAGGACGGCCGCGTCATGGATCAACTGGACCGACGCGGACTTGTCCACGTGTCCCTCGCTGACCACCGCGCCGCGCAGCGAGGCGGACTGTCCCGCGGGCGGATGCCAGGCGAGGCCGTCCCGCGCATAGATCACGCCTTGCGGGTGACCGGGCGCGAGGAGGTCCAGCCGCCCGTCGACGATCAGCACCAGCGGCGTGCCGTCGAGTGCGGGTGCCGGCCATTCGGACAGACGGGCGTCGCCGTCGATCCAGATCAGGCGCCGGCCGCGCGCCAGTGCCTGGGCGAGCGATGCGCCGCAGTCGTCGATGCAACGCAGCCGCGTGATGGCGGGCTGGTCGCGATAACGCCCGGGTGGATAACCGAAGACCTGGAGAAAGCTGCCCGGGGTGTCGATGAGGGCGGAGGCCGGCGGCAGGCGCAATGCGCTGAGAAGCGCCAGTTGCTGCGAGGTCTCCGCCACCCCGACCGGCCCGTCGGACACGTCGTCGCAGTCCGTCCGGCGGTCGCTGCAGCCGCGCACGATGAGTTTCAACTGTCCCGGGCCGCCGGCGTCGGCGAAGCGGACGCTGAACTGCGGTTGCGCCTCGCCGTCGGCGCGGGGCTGGGCGTCGACGGGAGCACCGCCGGTGGCGGCACAGCGACAGGACCATCGCAGCGGACCCGAGTTCAGGCAGGCCGGCATCGCGGGTCCGGTGCCGGCTGCCGCCGGCGGTGACGTGGGAGGGGCGGCGGTGGCGGGCGCCGTGGGGGCGTGATAGTGGCCGTCCGCGCCGATCAGCAGGAACCGGCTCCGGAAATCCGAAGGCGCCGTGCCGCCGGCCGCCGGAGGCATCGTGGCGGCGCGGCAGGTCTCGTCGATGGCGCCGCTGTTGAGCATGGCGACGGCCCAGGCCATGCCGGACTCCGCGGCCTCGGACGCCGCAGCGGCCCTGAGGTCGTTGGCCGCCACGCGCTGCGCCATCGCCAGTTGCCGCGCCGCCCAGGCGGCCCCGAGCGCCAGCACGCCCAGCAGCAGCACGCACATGGTCAGCGTGGCCAATCCTCGTTGAATCCGTTGAATCCGTTGAATCCGTTGAATCCGTTGAACCCGCTGGACTCGTTGAAGTGGCCGGATCATGGGCAGCCTCCCGAGAGGACATGGTTGTGCAGCTGCCCCAGCATCTCGAGGTGATGGCGTGCGCGTGGGTCGTGCGTGGCTTCGGCGTCGACGGTGACGGTCACCAGGCGCGTGGACAGGACGGGGAGGCAACCCGCCGTGCCGGACGCGCAGCCCGGGGCGCAGTCGTCGCCCAGCGGATGGGCCTGCGCGGTGAGCCGCACCTCGAACCCGTTCACCCGCAACAGGTCCGGATCCGTCAGCGGCTGGTAGCGACCGGCGATCAACTGGTCGATCCGACCCTCGTTGAGCCGGAATCCGGAGGTCTCCCGGACGCTGCCGGCGCTTGGCGCGCTGCCGTCGCGGGCAAAGCTGTAGCTGACCCGATGTCCGGCGTCTTCCACCGTCAGATCGGCGTAGGGGTTGGGGACCGGTGCGTCCGGGTCGTCCTGCCAGACGCCGTCCTGCGCCTTGTCCCAGAACGCCGCGCGTCGAAGGTCGCGCAGGATGAGTTCCGCCGTGGCGCGCAGCTCCTGCTGCACCTGGAGCTCCAGCATCAGCCGGTGGTGCTCGCCGAGTTGCACGCCGGCCATCGAGAAGGCGCCCGCCAGCAGCAGGAGCCCGATCGTCAGGCCGATCATGAACTCCACCAGCGTGAAGCCCCCGGTGGCGCGCGAGGGGAAACGCTGAGAGGAACGCGGTGAGGAGCTCCCGGCGAGGCTCCGTGAGAGGTGGCGCGTCGGCACTGCGAGGCGTTGGCGGTTCATCGTGTGGCCTCCTTCATTGCGGCCAGCAGGCGTCGGCCTGCTCCGCGCCGCGGTCGTCGAACCCGGTCGTGGTGGTGGCGCCCAGATCCAGTCGGAGCCTCAACACCTGGCATCGGCGGTCCGCGGACTGGTTGCCCTGCGCGACGGCCTCGACCTGGTAGCGCGTGGCGTCGGCCTGCACGATGCGCAGGCGATAGAGCCCGCCCCGGGTCGTCGCGGATTGCTCCAGGTCCTCGAGCCGGTCGGCGTATCGGGGATGGCGGGCGCGGAAACGTTCCTGCGCGATCTGGATCGACTGCAGCGCCTCGCGCGCCTCGGCGCGCCGGCCCTTGAGGACCTGGTCACGGAAGCCGGGCAGGGTCAGCGCGGCCAGCACGGACAGGATGGCCAGCACGGTCAGCAGCTCGATCAGCGAGAAGCCGACAGGCGAGAAGCCGACAGGCGGGAAGCCCCGGCGGTTCATGCGCACCTCGGCAGGCGGTTCAGCGCGCCGTCGGGCGTGCAACTGCGCACGCGGCCGGTGATGCTGACGATGTGGCGGACGGTGCCGATGCCGGTCATGCGGACCTCGATCGTGCCGCTCACCGACACGGTGCCCTGGCGTCCGCTGAACAGCATCGACGGCACGTTGGACACCACCTCCGCCTGTCCCCGGCCGCCGGACCAGCGGGCCTGCTTGATCGCCTGCGCGCCGCCGTCGCACAGCGGCGGCGTGTCCAGGCGGCAGTCGCAGTTGCCGGACGTCGTTGTCGTTGTGGTGGTGGCGGTGGCGGTGGTGACGGCGGACGGCGCGCCCGTGTGCAGCACGTAGCAGCGCCCGCTGCCGCTGAGGGACGACAGGTCGCCGCCGAAGCGCAGGATCACGTTGCGCGCGCCCAGGATCGCCTCGCTGCGGGCGAGTTGCAGGTCGCCGAGGACCGCTTGCGCGGCGTTCGCGAGTCGCTGGCGCCAGAGCCAGTCGCGCAGGTCGGGGCCTGCGAGCAGGGCCGCCAGCGCGACGAGCGCGATGCTGACCAGCAACTCGATGAGGCTGACACCGCGCGCGGTGGTCAGTGCCGGGTGGGGCGCCGTGCCGGGGCAGGGGACGCGGAAGGGGAAGGAGAAGGTGGCAGGCCGCAAGGAAGATCTCCAGAAGAGTTGCCAGGAACTCTAGGGAGATGGCCTGCGATGCGCTTCGCCTTCAGGAGGGAAAGCCGGCCCGCTGAAGGGGGCCGGCCTTTGGGGAGACGCGTGAAACGCGCCGCCTCAGATGTCGCGGATCAGCTGCCGGAACTCGTCGACGTCCTCGAACGAGCGGTACACCGATGCGAAGCGCACGTAGGCGACCTTGTCGATGCGCTTGAGCTCGCGCATCACGTGCTCGCCCAGCTTGGTCGACGGGATCTCGCGCACGCCCGTGCTGAGCAGCTTCTCCTGGATGCGCTCCAGCGCCGCGTCGATCTGCTCGATGCTCACCGGCCGCTTGCGCAGCGCCAGCGTCATCGACGCGCGCAGCTTGCCCATGTCGAACTCGGCGCGCGTGCCGTCCTTCTTCACGACCATGGGCAGCGCGATGTCCGCGCGCTCGTAGGTCGTGAAGCGCTTGTCACAGGACTGGCAGCGACGGCGGCGACGCACCACGTCGCCTTCGTCGGACTCCCGGGTCTCCGACACCTGCGTGTCGCCGTGACCGCAGAACGGGCATCGCATGCGCCGCGGACCCGCTTCAGCGGTAGACCGGGAACTGACGCGTCAGTTCGGCCACCTGCTCGCGCACGCGGGCCAGGTTGGCCTCGTCGTGCGGGTTGTCCAGCACGTCGGCGATCAGGTGGGCCGTCTTGCGGACCTGCTCCTCCTTGAAGCCGCGCGTGGTCATCGCCGGCGTGCCCAGGCGGACGCCGCTGGTGACCATCGGCTTCTGCGGGTCGTTCGGGATGCCGTTCTTGTTGCAGGTCATGTGGGCGGCGCCCAGGATGGCCTCGGCTTCCTTGCCGGTCAGGTTCTTCGGACGCAGGTCCACCAGCATCACGTGGCTTTCGGTGCCGCCGGAGACGATGCGCAGGCCGCGCTCGATCAGCGTGTCGGCCAGCACCTTGGCGTTGGCGACGACCTGCTGCTGGTAGGCCTTGAACTCGGGCGTCAGCGCTTCCTTGAAGGCCACCGCCTTGCCGGCGATCACGTGCATCAGCGGGCCGCCCTGGATGCCGGGGAAGATCGCCGAGTTGATCTTCTTGGCGATCGCCTCGTCGTTGGTCAGGATGATGCCGCCGCGCGGGCCGCGCAGGCTCTTGTGCGTCGTGGAGGTCACGACGTCGGCATGCGGCAGCGGGTTCGGGTAGGCGCCCGCGGCGATCAGGCCGGCGTAGTGCGCCATGTCGACCATGAAGTAGGCGCCGATCTCCTTGGCGATCTTGCCGAAGCGCTCGAAGTCGATGCGCAGCGAGTAGGCCGACGCGCCCGCGATGATCAGCTTGGGCTTCTTCTCGCGCGCCAGCGCTTCCATCGCGTCGTAGTCGATCTCTTCCTTGGCGTCCAGGCCGTAGGAGATGACGTTGAACCACTTGCCGCTCATGTTCAGCGCCATGCCGTGGGTCAGGTGGCCGCCTTCGGCCAGGCTCATGCCCATGATGGTGTCGCCGGGCTGCAGCAGCGCGAAGAACACGCCCTGGTTGGCCTGCGAGCCGCTGTTGGGCTGCACGTTGGCGAACTCGGCGCCGTAGAGCTGCTTCAGGCGGTCGATGGCCAGCTGCTCGACGATGTCCACGTACTCGCAGCCGCCGTAGTAGCGCTTGCCGGGATAGCCCTCGGCGTACTTGTTGGTCAGCTGGCTGCCCTGGGCTTCCATCACCGCCGGAGAGGTGTAGTTCTCCGAGGCGATCAGCTCGATGTGGTCTTCCTGGCGCCGGGTCTCCTGCTGGATGGCGGCGAAGACTTCGGCATCGACGGTGGCGAGGGTCTGTTGGGTGCGGTCAAACATGATGATGTCGGCTCAAGGGTTGGCGCCGCCCGCCCGGCAACGCATCGGCGCGGTCGCGGTCAAGGATGACGGCGAGGCGGCGACGGCGGTCGGAACGACGGCGGCCCAGGCGAACGGCACGGACAGCCGGGGACGTCCCCGGCCGTTCGCGCTTCCCGGTGGTGGCCCACCTCGGGCGACGCCTGTGCGGAGACAGGATCGTCTCCGGGCAGGGCGCCCTGATCGCCAGTTGCGCGAAGTCCGCAGTGTAGCCGCACCGGCTCGGGGCGCCGGCCATCCCGTGACATTGTTCCCACGGCGGTGGGGCGAAGGCTTCGCCCAATGAAGAACGGGTTCCGATCGGAACCCGTTGTCAAAGCGCATGACCGGCGCATGAAAGGCGCGAGATCGGTGCGAATGGAACGATCAGCGCATCACGGCGGTCATCGCGACCTGTTCGCCGGTCGGGGTCGGCGCGGACGCCGGCTCACGGACCGGGCGCGGTGCCGACGGGCTGACATTGCGGCCCTGGGCGACGGCCTTCAGCAGGTCCTGCTCGGCCAGCACGCGCGAGGCGTAGCCGGTGTCGTCGGGCAGGTTGGCGGCGCCGACGTAACGGCGCAGGCCTTCCTCGAGGCTGCCGGCGCGCTGGATGCACTCCTTCAGCACCTGCACGCCGACGCGCAGGTTGGTCACGGGGTCGAAGGCGGCGAAGTTGCCGCCGAAGGCCTCGTACTTGTCGTCGTGGACGCGCGTCATGACCTGCATCAGGCCCTGGGCGCCGACGGCGCTCTGGGCGAACGGGTTGAATCCGGACTCGATCGCCATGATGGACAGGATCAGTGTCGGCTCGACGCGGGCACGCTGGCCGACGTCCCAGGCTTCCTTGACCAGGCGGCTGACCGGTTCCGGCGCGACGCGGTAGCGCCGGGCCAGGTAGTTGGCCACCAGCGCCTGCTGGCGGGTGAGCTCCTTCGGATCGACCGCGGTGGCGCGGCTGATCGCGTCGGGCTCGGCCATCAGGGCGAGCACGTCGCCGGAGGCCTCGACGCGCGCCTCGTGGCGGGCGTTGAGCCAACCCAGCACCTGGCCTTCCAGCTGCTGGCGCAGGTCGGCCTGGCTGGCGAAGACCAGCCCGACGGCGACGACCGCGAAGCCCACCAGGGCGAGCGTGTTGTGGCTGACGACCAGGAGGCCCTGGCCGATGTCCTTGACGAAAAGCACCAGGGCGGCTTGCGCCTGGCGGGGCAGGGATAGCAGGTCTGAACGCGCTGTCATGCGACTCCTTTCTCCGACCACTCCCGGTGTTTGCCTGGCGAGCCGCTCGAAGCGTCACTCGCCGGACACCCACCTGGGGGTGGTGATAATGGGCCGGCTCGGGCGTCGTCGACGGCCTGGAGGGCTCTCAGAGGGCTCCAGGCTCTTGATGCGACAGACGGGCGATCCAGCGTCCATTGGCAGCACACCGGTTTCGCGTCCCACAGCGAAGACCGGGATAACCCTGGGGGCCAGGGCAGGGCGCGATTCTATGGATCAAAAATAACCCGTCAACCGTATGGGCCTTGTTCTTAACTACTTTGAGTTATGAAGTACCGAGATCTGCGTGACTTTATGGGCGCTTTGGAGGCCATGGGCGAGCTGCGCCGCGTGGCCGAGCCGGTGTCCCCGGTGCTCGAGATGACGGCCGTGAGCGACCTGGTCCTCAAGGCGGAGGGCCCGGCGCTGCTGTTCGAGCAGCCGACCGGTTACCGCATGCCGGTGCTGGCCAACCTGTTCGGGACGCCGCGCCGGGTGGCGCTGGGCATGGGCGCCGAGTCGACCACCCAGTTGAGGGAGGTCGGCCAGCTGCTGGCGACGCTGAAGGAGCCGGAGCCGCCGCGCGGCCTGCGCGACGTGGGCAAGCTGGCGCAGATGGGCAAGGCGCTGTGGGACATGAAGCCGTCGCTGGTGAAGCGGCCGGCCTGCCAGGAGCAGGTGATCGAGGGCGAGGACGTCGACCTCAAGCGCCTGCCGATCCAGACCTGCTGGCCCGGCGACGTCGGCCCGCTGCTGACCTGGGGCCTGGTGGTGACGCGGGGGCCGCAGAAGATCGCGAACCCGCGTCTCCGCCAGAACCTCGGTATCTATAGACAGCAGCTGATCGGCAAGCGGCAGCTGATCATGCGCTGGCTGGCGCATCGCGGCGGTGCCCTGGATTTCCGCGACTTCGGGATCGCGAACCCGGGGCAGCCGTTCCCCATCGCCGTGGCGCTGGGCGCCGACCCGGCGACGACGCTGGGTGCGGTCACGCCGGTGCCGGACACGCTGTCCGAATACCAGTTCGCCGGCCTGCTGCGCGGCTCGCGGACGGAGGTCGCCGACACCAACGTCGGCGAGGCCGGCCGCATGCTGCAGGTGCCGGCGACGGCGGAGATCGTGCTCGAGGGCCACATCCCGCCCGCTGCGCCGGGCTTCACCGGCCACAGCGAGGACGGCATCCCGCTGAAGGAGAAGGGCGGTTACCTGCATGCGCTGGAAGGCCCGTACGGCGACCACACCGGCTATTACAACGAGCAGGACTGGTTCCCCGTGTTCGAGGTCAACCGGATCACCCAGCGCGACGGCGCGATCTACCACTCGACCTACACCGGCAAGCCGCCCGACGAGCCGGCGGTGCTGGGCGTGGCGCTGAACGAGGTGTTCGTCCCCATCCTGCAGAAGCAGTTCCCGGAGATCGTCGACTTCTATCTGCCGCCGGAGGGCTGCAGCTACCGGATGGCGGTGATCTCGATCAAGAAGGCCTATCCGGGACATGCCAAGCGGCTGATGTTCGGCCTGTGGAGCTACCTGCGCCAGTTCATGTACACGAAGTTCATCGTGATCGTGGACGAGGACGTGGACATCCGCAGCTGGCAGGACGTGATCTGGGCGATCACGACGCGCATGGACCCGGTGCGGGACACGACGCTGGTCGAGGGCACGCCGATCGACTACCTCGACTTCGCCTCGCCGGTCAGCGGGCTGGGCGGCAAGATGGGCCTGGACGCGACCAACAAGTGGCCGGGCGAGACCCCGCGCGAATGGGGCCGCGTGATCGAGATGCCGGCGGAGCAGAAAGCCCGCGCGGCGGATCTCTATCAGCGTTTGTTCGGGGGCTAGGAAACTACGGGGTCGAGGGGGCCGGCGCTTGAAAGGGCCGGCGCGCGGGCCTAAGGTTGTCAGGCCTTTCCGGCACTTCAACTGGCGCAGTCTCTGCGCGCCAGGAGCCCTGCGGCAATTCGCCGCGGAGCCCCAAAGGCGGCTGGTCCGCCCACCCCTTCCTCGTCCGGCACGCCCGGCGCGGAGGGGGTTTCTATTTGGGCCGTCGACATCCCCGAGCCTCAACCGCCGAAGGTCAACCGCCGAAGGTCAACCCCCGATGGTCGATCCCCGATCGTCGAGGTCCGGCGCGCGATGCGCGATGCGCGGGACGGTCAATGACCGCCGACGTAGCCCAGCCATTCGTAGCCCAGATACCGCGCCCGCGAGAGGCCTTCCTGCGAGGGCAGCAGATCGCGCCATTCGAATCCGGGCAGTGCCAGGCCGAGCGGCGCCGGGACCACCTCCACCTCCGGCGGCAGCGCCTCGCGGAAAGCGCGCAGCGCGCGGCGCATGTGCACGTCGTGCGTGACCAGCACGACGCGACGGATGGGCTGGCCGCGCAGCATCTCCGCGGTGAACTGTGCGTTCTCGCGCGTGTCGGTGGCGCGGTCTTCCTTGGCCGCCAGCGTGAAGCCGAACTCCTGCGCCGCGGTGCGTTCGGCCAGTGCGGCTTCGGTCATGCGCTCGTCCGATGCGTCGCGGGGCGTGCCACCGGTGAACATCAGCGGGATGCCGGTCTGCCGCGACAGCCAGATGCCGTAGCGCAGCCGCTCGACCGAGAAGGCCTTGAGCTGCGGGCCGCCGTATTCCGGCATCAGCTTGCGGGCGCCGCCGCCGAGCACGACGATCATGGCCTGCTGGGGCGGCACCGCCTTGAGACGCTCGACCTGGACGGCCTGCTGCGGTCCGAGCAGCCGGTCCTGCAGCCACAGCGCCCCCAGTTCGGTACTGCCGATCCAGACGGCGATCAACCCGGTCGCGAACAGCGCGCCGGAGATCCCGCGGCGGCGGTGCCGCAGCCACCAGGCGAGCAGCAGCAGCGGGAAGGCGCCGGTGGGCGGCAGCAGGAACGCTGCGACCGCATGTATCAGGTCGTTCATCGAGGGCCGGGGATCGGTGTCAGGTGTTGAGGCCCGCCAGCATAATCAGCTTCCTTGACGACTCGTCCGGGTTTCGCCGGCTGCCCTTCGTGTTCTTCTCTGCCCTTCCGGTCTGGCCGCGACGCGCGCTGCGCGTGCTCGCGGGTGTGGTGCTGTCCGTGGTCGCGCTGCTGCTGGTCGCGTGGGTGGCGCTGCCGATGTGGATCGAACGGGCGGGCGTCCGGATCGCGGCGGAACAGCTGGGGCGTCCGGTCACGCTGGGCGCCGCGAGCTTCACGCCGTGGCGGCTGGCCCTCACGCTGGACGACCTGAAGATCGCCGGGCCGAAGGCCGAGGCGCCGCCGTTGTTCGAAGTGAAACGCGTGCGCGCGGTGCTGTCGCCGCGCTCGCTGTGGCACCTGGCGCCGGTGCTGTCCTCGCTGACGGTGGAGGCGCCCCGGGTGCGGGTCGCGCTGCTGCCCGACGGCAGGACCGACCTGGACGACATCCTCGTCCGCCTGGCCGCCGCGCCCAAGGCGCCTCCGACACCCGACGACGGCCCCGCCGAGGCCGCGCTCTACAACATCGAGCTGACCGACGGCGAGTTCCGCCTGGACGATCGCACGGCCGGGATGGTTCACGAGCTCAAGGCGCTCCACCTGGGCATCCCGTTCCTGTCGACGTTGGACACGGACGTCGAGGTGAACGTGCTGCCGCGGCTGTCCGGGCGCCTGAACGGGGTCGGTTTCGAGAGCGAAGGCCAGGTGCAGCCCTTCGCCGACACGCGCAGCGCGAGCATGACGGTCAAGCTCGACGCGCTGGACCTGTCGGCATACCGCGCGTACTGGCCGAAGGAGCTGCCGATGCGGCTGGCCAAGGGCCTGGTCGATTCGCAGCTGACGCTGGATTTCAAGCAGCCCCCGAAGCAGTCGCCGGAGGTCAAGGTCAGTGGCCGGGCCTCGGTGCGGGAGCTGTCGTTGCAGCGGCGCGCGGGCGCCGGCGCAGACGGGAAAGCGGACAGCGGCTGGGAGGACTGGCTGCGCTGGCAGGCGCTGAGCGTCGAGCTGGCGGACGTGCAGCCGCTGAAGCGGCAGGTGCTGCTGGGCGCGGTGAGCCTGAAGCAGCCGGAGCTGCTGATGGGCCGTGACGCGCAAGGTCGACTCCGGCTGCCGGACATGCCGGCAACCCAGGCCGTCGCCGAGGTGCCGAAGGCCGCGTCGTCGGCTCCCGCGACAACGCCGGCCAAGGGCGCGATGCCCTGGCGCGTCGGTGTGCGGCAACTGGCGCTGGAGGGGCGCGTCGGTTGGACCGACGAGACGCTCCGTCCCGTGGCGCGGTGGAGCGTCGACGGCCTGACGGTCAAGGGCAGCGGGCTGTCGTGGCCGCTGGCCGCGAAGGCGGCACCGGTGGAGATCGCTGCCACCTTGTCGCCGGAGGGCGGGAAGACCCCGGCCGCGTTGAGCGGCAAGGGCGAGCTCGGCGCGTCGGGCATCGCGCTCGACTGGGCGCTGAAGGATCTCGCACTGGAAGCCCTTGCACCGTATCTGAAGGCGGCGACGCCGCTGTCGGTGGCGGGTCGCTTCGCGACCCAGGGCGCCGTGCGCGCGGGACCCGCGGGTGAGAACCTCAAGCTGTCGTTGAAGGCGCTCAGTCTCGACGAGGTGCAACTGGCCGATGGCAAGAAGCCGGTGCTGGCGCTGAAGCAACTGAGCCTCGATCAGGCGGAACTGGTGCTGGGCAGCCGCAAGTTGACGGCCGGGCGACTCGCGCTGGTGGCGCCCAAGGTCCAGATGGGCCGCGACAAGGCAGGGAAGTGGAGTTGGGACGCCTGGATGGGCGCTGGGACGCCGGCGCCTGTGGCGAGCGGGCAGGGGGCCGCGACCGCGAACGTCAGCGTGGCGGCGACTTCGCGCCGACGCGCGTCCGAGGGTCGCGGCGATCGCTTGACACTGGATGTTCCGGAGGTGCTCCAACGCCCTGCGTCGCCGGTGGCGGCTGGACCGACCACGCCCGCGACCACGACTCCGGCGACTGCGATGGCGCCGGCCAACGACGCCCTCTGGACGGCGCAGATCGCCGAGATCGCCGTCGAAGGCGGCGAGGCGACCCTGCTCGACCTGGCCACGCATGTGCTGGACGATGAACCGGCCCGGCCGATCGGCGTGCAGGACCTGGTGCTGAAGGTGTCGGGCATCGACTGGGACGGCCGCCAGTTGCGCAAGCCGCTGCCGGTGGAACTGGGCGCCACGCTGCGCCGGCCCGACGCCACGCGCCGCAACCTGCGCGAGGTGCCCAAGTTCCGCTGGGACGGTCAACTGGCGCTGGCGCCGTTGAAGGCCTCGGGACGACTCACCGCCGAGCACCTGCCGCTGCACTGGGTCGATCCCTACCTCGATCCGTCGATCGGCATCCACCTGCAACGCGCCGAGGGCTCGATGCGCGGCGGTTTCGAGTTCACCGCGACGCCCAAGGGACCGTCGGTGCGTGCCGGCGGCGAGCTGGTGATCTCGGATCTGCGGCTGCGCCAGGCGCGGCTGCAGGACGGCAGACGCCGTTCCGCCGAGGAGCTGCTGAGCTGGCAGGGCCTGAAGCTCGGCGGGCTGCGGGTGGCGCTGGCGCCGGGCGGCGCGCCGGACGTGAAGATCCAGCAGGCCGTGCTGGACGAGTTCTACGCGCGGCTGATCATCAACGAGCAGGGGCGCCTGAACCTGCGCGACCTGAACCAGACCGAGCAGGGTCAGGCCGTGCCCGCCGTGGCGAACACGCCGGCGGCGTCTGCGCCCGTGGCGGCGACCGTGGCTCGCGCGACGTCGGCGCCAGAACCGGCGGCCTCCGCGGCCGGCGCCCCGCCGCTGCGGATCAGCATCGCCGAGACCCGTGTCAACGGCGGCAAGGTCGATTTCAACGACCGGTTCATCAAGCCCAACTACAGCGCCAACCTCAGCGAGCTGACGGGGACGCTGGGTGCGTTCTCGGCGGGCTCGGCGGCGATGGCGCCGCTGCAGCTCAAGGGCAAGGTCGAGGGCACGGGGCTGCTGGACATCAGCGGCCAGTTGAACCCGAGCGGCGCGCCGCTGGCGCTGGACATCACCGCCAGCGCGACCGACATCGAGCTCGCGCCGCTGTCGCCCTACGCCGGCAAGTACGCGGGCTACGCGATCGAACGCGGCAAGCTGTCCACTCGGGTGCACTACCAGATCGAACCCGGCGGCCGGCTGGAGGCCGACAACAAGATCGTGCTCAACCAGCTGACCTTCGGCGAGCGGATCGACAGCCCGACGGCGACCCGGCTGCCGGTCAAGCTGGCGGTCGCGCTGCTCAAGGACAGCGACGGCGTCATCGACGTCAACCTGCCGGTCAGCGGCTCGCTGAACGATCCGGAGTTCAGCGTCGGCAGCCTGGTGGTGAAGCTGATCGTCAACCTGCTGACGAAGGCGTTGACGGCGCCGTTCTCGCTGCTGTCCGGCGGCGGCGGCGGCGCCGAGATGAGCCAGCTCGAATTCAAGCCCGGCACGGCGGCGCTTCAGCCGGAGGCGGCGAAGAAGCTGGAGCCGCTGACGAAGGTGCTGGCCGACAAGCCGGCGCTGCAGTTGAGCATCACCGGCTGGGTCGATCCCGAGGGCGAGCGCCGCGCCGCGCAGGGCGCCCGGCTGGAGGACGCGATGATTGCCGAGCGTCGCCGCGAGCTGCGGCGCGCATCGGTCACGCAGGCGGTGAACGCGCCGAACGTGGCCTTGACGGGCGCCTCGGGCGCATCCGGCGCGTCCGCTGCATCGGCGGGTGCCGATGCGGGGCTGGCGCCGGTCGTGCTCGACGATGCGCAGCGCGCACGTCTGCTCAAGGTCGTCTACGACAACGCCAAGCTGCCCAACAAGCCGCGCAACTTCATCGGGCTGTCCAAGGAAATCCCGGCGGCGCAGATGCGCGAGCTGCTGATGGACAGCTACACCGTCACCGACGAGCAGTTGCGCGAGCTGGCCCTGCAGCGCGCGGTCGCGGTGCGCGACGCGCTGCTCGAACGCGGCGTGCCCAACGCGCGCATGTTCCTGGCCTCGCCGAAGCTGCATGCGAAGGACGACGAGCGCGGCGCCGACAAGGACAAGGCCTGGGCGCCTCGCGTCGATCTGGCGCTGAGCGCACAGTAGCTTCGAATCCGGCGCTGTCGAACGGCCGTAAGATCATTTGATTCAAGTGCCGCCGTCGAGGCGGGGAACGACCAGATGGCCCGGATCAATCTTCGGAAATTCATTGCGGAGCACTACCGCGGCGGGGTCTCGGCCCGGGACGTGATCCGCGAGGCCATCACCAACTCGATCCATGCCGGAGGACGCCAGATCGCCGTGGATCTGCATTTCTCGGAGAAGAACGGCGAGTTGTTCCAGGGCACCGAAGTGCGCAGCGTGCTGGAGCAGATCACCATCGCGGACGACGGCGAAGGGTTCACGCACGAGAACCTCCAGTACTTCGACGAGATCTGCACCGGTCACAAGGACGAAATCGGCGGGAAGGGCGTGGGCCGGCTCGCGTTCCTCAAGTACGCCCGGGTGGTCCAGATCGAGAGCCAGCTTCCGGAGCGGCTGGTCCAGTTCAGCTATACGCCGGAGTTCACGCTCGAGGATGTGCGGTATGCCGATGCTGCGGGGCCGTCGCGCACGGCTATCGTCCTGCGCGACCTGAAGGAGCGGATCAACACGCAGGTCACCAAGCTGGTCAACTCCATCTGCGACGACCTGCGCCTGCTGCTCTTCCTCAAGGCGCGGCAAGGGCATCAGATTTCGGTGACCTTCCGCCATAACTCCCGGCAGCCGTTCGATGACGAGTTTGTCTTTTCGGGGAACGAGGTCAAGGCAGTGGCCGAGCACGAGTTCTCGGTCGGGGACGAGCTGTTCCGCTGCTATCTTTTCCGGGATGAACTGCCGCGCAAGGGCATTGCCGCCATGCTGTGCGCGGATGAACTCTGCATCGAGGAGTTCGTGATCAGCCGGCGCTTCGATGTCTGCCGGCATCTGATCTTCATCACCTCCAGCTACTTCAACGACCGCTCCAACATCGAGCGGCAGCGCCTGGAACTGCCGCGCACCGAAGACGACGTGGACATGATCTCGCCGATCAGTCGGGAGCGGCTGATGCCGCGCATCGAGGCCGAATGCATGCGGCTCATCCGTGGGTCCTCGAACAGCGGCATCGACGAATTCAAGTCGAACAATCTGGGGCGCCTGCGGAAGTACTACCCGTTCATCCGCCTGGAGTCGCTCGGCGGCAATGCCGCGCTGCTGGACGCGGACGAGATCGTCAAGGCGTATCGCGCGCAGCAGGCGCGGCGCGAGGACCAGGTGGTCGAGGCCCTGGAAAGCGGGCGCGAAGTGTCCCTGGACGATGTCTCCCACTTGGCCAGCGAAGACCTGGCCCGGTTCATCGTCCACCGGGCCCTGGTGATCGATTCCCTGGCCAATCTGCCGCACGACTGCGTGGAGGAGGTGGTCCACAACGCGATCCTTCCGAAGCGGAGCGACGGTGCGAATCTGCGGGAGAACAACGTCTGGCTGGTGGACGACAAGTTCCTCTCCTACTCGAGCATCCACAGCGATGAGCGGCTCCAGCAGATCCTCGAAGAGGTCGGACACGGCCTCGAGGGCAAGCTGCAACGGCGCCCCGACGTCGCGGCCTTCTTCTCCAAGGACACCGACGACCAGCCCAATAAGCTGGTGATCATCGAATTCAAGAAGCCGGCGGCGGACATCTTCGAGAACAACAAGTCGCTGCTGCAATGCCGGCTCTATGCGAGCGCCCTGGCGGATCGCATCCCCACGGTGAGGGAAGTCTTCGCGTTCTCGATCGTCGAGGTGGATGACGAGTTCTACCGGGACTTGAAGCAGACCGGATTCAAGGATGTCTTCTCCCTGTCCGAGCGGGTGGTCTACAACGATTTCCTGATCGGGCAATCCAGCGATGTGCCCCTCCATCTGTATGTGACGCCGGCCTCGTCCCTCATCCGCGACGCCAAGGCACGGAACCGGGTGTTCGAGGAAGTCCTCCAGTTCGACCTCGTCCAGCAGCAGGCGGGTGCGGCGGGCGAGGCTTGAGGAATACGCCGCAGACGCCATGTAGGGCGATCGACCCATGAGCCAAGGATCCATCATGACCACCACCCCGAACCCCGTCCAACTCCAGCCCGGCGAGGACCTCATTACCCTCGGCGGCGGCTGCTTCTGGTGCACCGAGGCGGTGTTCCTGCGCGTCAAGGGGTCCTCGGCGTGGAGTCCGGCTACACCAACGGGCCGCTCGCCAGCCCCAACTACGAGCAGGTCTGCTCCGGCAGCACCGGGCATTCCGAGGTCGTGCGCGTGCGCTTCGATACGAAGGTCGTCAGCCTGGAGGACCTGCTGCAGGTCTTCTTCACCATCCACGATCCGACGACGCTGAACCGGCAGGGGGCCGACGTCGGCACCCAGTACCGCTCCGGCATCTACTACACGCGGCCCGAGCAGCTCGGCGTGATCCGGCAGGTGGTCGACGAGGCCCAGCGCGCCCACGGCGGCAAGGTCGTCACCGAGATCCAGCCCGAAGACAACTACTGGCCCGCCGAGGCGTATCACCAGGACTACTTCGCCAATCATCCGGAGCAGGGCTATTGCGCCTTCGTCGTCGCGCCCAAGGTCGACAAGTTCGCCAAGAAGTTCAAGGAACTGCTGAAGGACGAGGCGGCCGGTTGATGGTCGTTCTCGAGGGGCTGCGTTACCGCCATGGCGGTGAAGGTCGGACGACGGGCGGCGACAGCGCGTCCGTCGCCGGTCTGCAGTTCCCGGACTTCGCGTTGCCTGCCGATGGACACCTGCTGCTGCGCGGTGCGTCCGGCAGCGGCAAGAGCACGCTGCTCGCGCTGATGGCGGGCCTGCTGACGCCGTCGGGCGGGCGGCTGACGGTGGACGGCGTCGAGATCGGCGCGCTCGCGCCCGCGGCGCGCGACGCGTGGCGTGGCGCGCACCTCGGCTTCGTGCCGCAGCGGTTGCATCTCAGCCCTTCGCTCAGCGTGCGCGACAACCTGTCGCTGCCTTACGTGGCGGCCGGCCTGGCGCCGGATCCCGCGCGCATCCAGGCCCTGCTCGACGAGCTCGGCATCGGCGAGCTCCAGGACCGCCGTCCGCATGCGCTCAGCCAGGGGCAGGCGCAGCGGGTGGCGCTCGCGCGGGCGCTGCTGCGGTCGCCGCGCATCGTCCTCGCCGACGAGCCCACGGCCAACCTCGACGACGAGGCCTGCGATGCCACGCTGGCGTTGCTGCGCCGCGCGGCCACCGTGCATGGCGTGTGCCTGATCATCGCCTCGCACGACGCACGGATCGAGGCGTCGTGGGCCGATTGGCCGGCGCTGCATCGACTGCGACTCCCCGGTCGGAATGCCGTCCTGACCTCGACGACCTCGACCTCATGAGCCGCGCGCCGCTGAACCTGCCTCGCCTGGCGTGGCGCTACCTCTGGGCGCGTCCGATGCTGACGGCGCTCAACCTGATGCTGCTGAGCCTCGGCCTGGCGGCGATCGGCTTCGTCGTCCTCGTCAGCGAGCAGATGGAGCAGGGGCTGCGACGCGATCTTGGCGGCATCGACCTGGTCGTCGGCGCGAAGGGCAGCCCGATGCAGATCCTGCTGGCCGGCGTGTTCCACCTCGACCAGTCGACCGGGAACATCCCGCTGGCCACCGTGTCGCAGCTGCGCACGCAGCCGCTGGTGGCGCAGGCGGTGCCGATCTCGCTCGGCGACAGCTTCCAGGGCTTCCGCATCGTCGGCACGACCGCCGACTATCTGGGGCTCTATCAACTCTCGCTGGCTCGAGGTGCGTCGTGGAAGGCGCCGATGCAGGCCGTGCTCGGCGCGGAGGTGGCGGGCCGTTCCGGCCTGAAGCCCGGCGACCGATTCCACGGCACGCATGGCCTCGCGTCCGGCGGCGACGAGCACGAGCAGGCCTACGAGGTCACCGGCGTGCTGGCGCCGACGGGGGCGTCGTCGATCGGCTCGTGCTGACGGATCTCGCTTCCGTCTGGGAAGCGCATGTGGCGCACGGGCATGGAGAGGCCGCGCATGACGACGAGGCTTCGCTCGAGGTCAGCATGGTGCTGGTCCGCTACCGCAGCCCGCTGGCCGCGGTGATGCTGCCGCGCTGGGTGAACGCGCAGCCGGGGCTGCAGGCCTCGGTGCCGGCGCTGGAGACGGCGCGGCTGCTGAGCATGGTCGGCGTGGGCGTCGACGTGCTGCGCGGCTTCGGCGGCGTGCTGCTGCTGGCGGCGGCCTTGTCGGTGCTGGTGGCGCTGCTGCACGCGGTGCGCGAGCGCCAGGGCGATCTCGCGATGCTGCGGATGCTCGGCGCCGCGCCGAGGCGCGTCGCTGCGCTGATCGCGATGGAGGCGCTGATGCTGGCGGGACTCGCCACGCTGCTCGCGCTGGGCCTGGCCCATGCGCTGACGGCGGGGCTGGGCGCGGTGCTGGCGCAGCAGCAGTCGGTGCGGATCTCCGGCTCCTGGGTGTCCGGCTGGGAAGCGCTGGTGCCGGCGCTGGCGCTCGGCCTGGCCCTGATCGCCGCCGCGTGGCCGGCGTGGCGCGGCTACCGGCTCGACGTGACCGAACTGCTCCAGACCCCGCGCTGAACGCGACGCGCCCGGACCTTGCTCCGGACGGTCATCGAGCCGGTGCACAATGGCGAGCTTCACGCGGTCCTCAGATCGCATTCACGCCGCCGCCCCGCCGCCCCGATGCCCACTCGCGCCACCACCGATGCAACACCCGCCCGCCGGGTCGCGCTCGCGCTCGTGACGATCGTCATGGCAGGCGCTGCGGGTGTGGCGTTCGCGCAGGCCACGACCTCGGCGGCGCCGTCCCCCACGTCGGGTGCCGCGATGCCGATGGGCTCCGGCCCCGGTTATCACGACCCGCGCAGCCCGTTCAAGCCGCTGCAGGAGGTCGAGGGCGTCGTCAGCTGGAAGCTGCTGTCCTCGGTCACCGTGAAGGCGGACAAGAGCAAGGTCATCCCGAGCTTCCCGTCCGGCGTGCTGGCGCTGAACCAGCGCACGGTGAAGGTCCAGGGTTTCATGATGCCGCTGGAGCCGGGCGACAAGCAGAGCCACTTCCTGCTGTCGTCGGTGCCGACGAGCTGCTCGTTCTGCGTGCCGGCCGGACCGGAAGGCCTGGTCGAGGTTCGCAGCAAGACCCCGGTGCGCTACACGCTGGACGTCGTGACGGTGGAAGGTCAGTTGGCCGTCCTCAACGACGATCCCTACGGCATGTTCTATCGCGTGACGGACGCCGTCCGCGCGACGCGCTGACCGCGCGGACACCGACCGATCCCGATGTCGCGCTTGTCCTCCACCGCCATGAGCCGTCAGCAGCGCTGGTGGATCTGGCTGTGCGTGGTCACCGTGGTGGGCTTCCAGGCGCTGGGCCTGGTGCACCGCGCGTTGCACGGCGGACCGATGCCGGAGCCTGTCCGGCTCGCGGTGGCCGCCGCGCAGCAGGCTGCCGCCGTCGAGCGCGCGGAACTGGCCGCCCGGGCCGGGTCCGGCGATGCCGAGGATGGCAGCTTCCTGACGTTCGGGCACGTCGCCGGCTCCGGCGATTGCCAGCTCCTCGACCAGCTCAGCCATGTGCTGGGCCCCATCGTCCAGGCGTCCGCCTGGACCGCGCTGCCGCCGGACATCCCCGTCGGCATCGACCAGCCCCATGACGCCATGCTCGCGCAGCAGTGGCGCAAGGGCGCCCGCGGGCCGCCCAGAGCCTGACACCTCCATCGATTCCGCCCTTGCTCAGGCGCGTCCGTTCCGGGCGTGTCCGTTCACGCGACCGGGCCGTTCGCGCCTGCCTCCGGCAGCGTGGCGTGCCGGCTTGGGCCCTCCAAGAATTTGATGGCGCCGCGGCGTTGTGCCGCCGGTGCTCGAGAGTGTTTCCATGGCCTTCCAGTCCACTTCGATCCGTTCGTCGGCGTCTTTGCGCGCCCCTTTCCAACCCACGCTGCTGGCCCTCGCGCTGAGCGTCGCCGCCGGGGGCGCCTGGGCGCAACAGGCGCCCACCGTGCCGGCTCCCGCATCCGCTTCGGCTGACTCGGCTGCATCGGCCTCGGCCGATGGCGGCACCGCGTCCGGCGGCGCCGACCGGCCCCACAAGCACAAGCTCGACGTGGTCGTCGTGACCGGCAACCCGCTGAGCCAGAAGGAACTCGCCGCGCCGGTGCAGGTGCTGAGCGGCGATGCGCTGACGCTCAAGCGCGGCGCCAGCCTCGGCGAGACGCTCGACGGCATGGCCGGCGTGGGCTCGACCTACTTCGGCCCGAACAGCAACCGCCCGACGATGCGTGGCCTCGACGGCGACCGCGTGCGGATGCTCAGCAACTCCGGCGCCTCGGTCGATGCGTCCAGCCTGAGCTTCGACCATGCGCTGCCGGTCGATCCGCTGGTGCTGACGCGGGTCGAGGTGCTGCGCGGCGCGGCGGCGCTGCAGTACGGCGGCAATGCGATCGGCGGCGTCGTCAACGCGATCGACAACCGCATCCCGCGCCTGGCCCAGCCCGGCCTGAACGGCGCGGCGGAACTGCGTCTGGGCGGCGCCTCGAAGGAGCGCGGCGGCGCCGTCGTGCTCGACGGCGGCACCACCGGCTTCGCCTGGCACGTGGACGCGGCCGACCGCCGCGCCGACGACCAGCGCGTGCCGCGCTTCGAGAGCGAAGACGGCGTCTCGTCCCACGTCCGCAACTCCGACAGCCACGGCCGCAGCGGTGCGGTGGGCGGCTCGCTGCTGTTCTCGCAGGGCTACGCCGGCGTGTCGGTCGAGGACTATCACAACGACTACGGCGTCACCGTCGAGCCCGACGTCCGCATCCAGATGCAGCGCCAGCGCCTGGCGACCGCCGGTGAATGGCGCGATCCGCTGCCTGGCTTGGCGCGCGTGACGTGGCAGTTCGCGAGCAGCCGCTACAAGCACCAGGAAGTGGAGGGCAGCGGCGAAGTCGGCACCGTCTTCTCGTCCGACGGCAAGGACGGCCGCATCGAGGCGACACATTCGGCCTTCCAGGGCGACTGGGGCACGATGCAGGGGGTGCTCGGCTGGCAATGGGAACTGAGCGATTTCTCCGCGCTCGGCGAAGAAGCGCTGGTGCCCGGCACCAAGACCCGCAACAACGCGCTGTTCCTGATCGAGCAGTTCCGCTCGGGCCCGTGGAGCCTGCAGGCCGGCGCACGCGCGGAGCGCGTCAACATCGGCTCCACCGGCGGCGACGAGGAGCGCTTCGGCGATCCGGTGACGCGGCGCTTCAGCCCGAAGAGCTTCTCGCTGAGCGGCGCCTATGAGCTGGGCAACGGCTTCAGTGTCTCCAGCAACCTGAGCAGCAGCCAGCGCGCGCCGACCTTCTACGAGCTGTTCGCCAACGGCGTGCACGTGGCGTCCGGCGCCTACGAGGTCGGCGACATCAACCTCGGACTCGAGCGCGCGAAGGCGGTCGACCTGGGGCTGCACTGGAAGCAGGGCGACGCGAAGTGGAGCGTGCAGGTCTACCAGACGCGCTTCTCCAACTACATCGCGCTGGATGCAAGCGGCCGCAGCGTCGACGAGGTCGGTGAGGATGGCGAACCGTCCTCGGTGCCCGAGTACCTCTACCGCGGCGTGCGCGCCCGGATGCACGGCGTGGAGCTGGAGGGCAAGCTGCCGTTGTCCAAGCTCGCGGGCTGGGACCTGACGCTGGGCACGACGATCGACCTCGTGCGCGGCACCAACCGCGACACCGGCGAGCCGCTGCCGCGCCTGGCGCCGGTGCGGGGCAGCGTGTCGATCCAGGCCGAGCGAGGTCCGTGGCTGCTGCAGGCCGAACTGCGCGGCGCGCTGCGCCAGGACCGCGTGCCGGCGCTGGACACGCCGACGGCGGGCTACGGCATCCTGCGGCTGAACATCGCGCGCCACTTCGACATCGGCAACCTGGACGCGATGTGGTACGTCAAGCTGGACAACCTGGCCAACAAGCTGGCCTACAACGCCAGCAGCGTCCAGACCATCCGCGAGCTGACGCCGCTGCCGGGACGCAGCCTCTTCGCGGGGCTGCAGGTGAAGTTCTGAGCGTCAGGGCGCGAGCCGTTCTCGGACCCACGCGTCGCCTTCACGGCGATACACGAGCCGGTCATGCAGCCGCGACTTGCGCCCCTGCCAGAACTCCCAGCGCTCGGGCACGAGCCGGTAGCCGCCCCAATGCGGCGGCCGGCTCGGGCTGAGTCCGTGCTGCGCCGCGGCCTTGGCGGCATTGGCCACCAGCACCGCGCGCGACGAGATCACCTGGCTCTGCGGCGACGCCCATGCCCCCAGGCGCGAGTCCAGCGGCCTCGACGCGAAGTAGGCATCGGACTGCGCCGCATCGACCTGCTCGACGCGGCCTTCGATGCGGACCACGCGCTCCAGCTCCACCCAGTGGAACTGCAGGGCGGCGAACGGATGCACCGCCAGCTCGCGGCCCTTGCGGCTGTCATAGTTGGTGTACCAGACGAGGCCGCGGTCCTCGATGTCCTTGATCAGCACGATGCGGGTCGACGGACGCCCCTCCGGACCGACGGTCGCCAGGGTCATCGCATTGGGTTCGGGCACCTGCGCGTCCAGCGCCTGCTGGAACCACTCGCGGAACTGGCGCAACGGCTCGGCCGCGGATTGCTGTTCATCGAGCTCGGCGCGCTCGTAGCTCTTTCGGAGGTCGGAGAGTTTGTCCATTTTCCGGAGTATCGGGCGAATCGTTCGGACGCTCCGCGCGGGGGAGTTATGCAGGGCTTCCCTTAAGTAAAGCTCCCACTCGTGAAACTCCGGGTGGGAGCGCTTTCCCGCCGCAGGCATGCTTGGTCCCGTCGAGCCACGCCGCAGAGCGGGGCCCAGGGGGATCGGGACCAAACCAGAAGGAAGTTCGCATGAATCAGCGACGACCCGCCGTCGTCGTGCTCGCGGCAGGGCGCGGCCAGCGCTTTCGCGGCGAGGGCCACAAGCTGGAACAGGTCGTGAATGGAGACACCGTGCTGGCGCTGACCTTGCGCCAGACGATGGCGTCAGGCCTGCCGATGCTCGTGGTGACCTCGACCGCGTTGGCGCCTCTGGTCCGACGCCATGTGGCCTCGCGCGACATGCTGGTGCTGCCCGACCAGGACCGCCTCGGGCGCCCCGCGCCGCTGGGCATGGGGCATTCGATCGCGGCCGGTGTCGCCGCGACCGGGGATGCGCCCGGGTGGCTGATCCTGCCGGCCGACATGCCGATGGTGCGGTCGACCACATTGGCCGCGGTCGCGCAGGCCATCGAGCGCGATCCGATCGCCTACGCGCAGCACCGCGGACGTCGCGGGCATCCGGTGGGGTTCAACGCCGAGCTCTTCTCCGAACTCGCCGGCCTGCAGGGCGACGAGGGCGCGCGCCGGCTGCTGGCGCGCTACCCGGCGCAGGCCGTGGAGGTCGACGATCCCGGCGTGCTCATCGACGTCGACACCGTCGAGGACCTGGAGCGGCTCGCCCTCGATCCGCTGAAGCCGCGTCCGAGCGGCGAAGGCCTGCGGACCCTGGGCTAGAGCCCATTCGACCGGGCCAGCGCCAGCTGGCGCTCCAGCGCACGGTCGTGGATGCCGTGCTCCCGCAGGCAGGTCACGGCACGCTGCAGGTAGTCGAGCGTCGTCCCGTAGCGGCCGCGCGCATGCCGCAAGATGTGCAGCAGGCGGTCGTCGGCGATGTCGCCGACCCAGCCCGGACTGCGTCGCGACAGCGTGAAGGCCAGCGCCTTGCGCGTGCCCAGGCCGTCGGCACAATGGCAGTCCAGCCACCGCGGCACGTAGGTGCCGACCACCATCTCCCGCAGCCACAGGCGGTGCAGCGTGGCCTCGCTGTCCTTGGGTTCGACGCGGTAGATCAACCCCCGGCAACTCCCGCCCGACAACAGCGTCATCACGAGGCCGGGCTGCTCGCTGCTGCCCCGGTTCACCAGCGAGCGCAGCCGCAACGCGCGGTGGTAGCCCTGGACCCTCGCCACCAAGGTCTGCGCAGGGTCAAAACCAGGGTTCCACATCAGCGAGCCATAAGCGAACATCATCAGGCCGTGCTCACGGTCCCAGGTGCGTTCCGCCACTTTCAACAGCTGCTGGCTGTGGGCGGGCAGGTCTTCCAGTCTGGCTTCGGCGAGAGGGTCGGCGATCATGGGAGAGATGCTGCCATAGGGTGGATATCTCCCTGCAACGATCGGTGCGCTGGTCGCGAGGACATGGGGCCCCCGCGGCAAGCGCGGAAACCCCACGCCCTCCCGCCCCCGACCACGATCCGACTTCCACGGTTCTGCTACCGAGGACTTCGGCGTAGGAACGTGGCGTGCCGCAGGTCGGTTGCTCCCGGAACGTTTCTGTAACCAGCTTGTACCCGGGAAAGGCCTGTTGGAGAGCCGTTGGACCTCCCGGGCGTGTAATATGGTTACCAATCTAACCCTGGCCGAGTTACATCGGCAGTCGGCATGAACAAGACCATTCTGGATGTCACCGCGCGGATCAAGGCGCGCAGCGCCGCGTCGCGCGAGCGTTATCTGGACCTGATCGAACGCATGGCGGGTCGGCAACGCGGCGTGCAACGCCTGGGCTGCGCGAACGTGGCGCATGCGGTGGCCGCGATGCCGGCCAACGACAAGCTGCGCATCGTGGCCGAGAAGGCCCCGCACCTGGGCATCGTGACGGCCTACAACGACATGCTGTCGGCGCACCAGCCGTACGAAACCTATCCCGCGCTCATCCGCGACGAGGTCCACCGCCTGGGCGCGACCGCGCAGGTCGCCGGCGGCGTGCCGGCGATGTGCGACGGCGTCACCCAGGGCACGCCGGGCATGGAGCTCAGCCTGTTCTCGCGCGACACGATCGCGATGGGCACGGCGGTGGCGCTGTCGCACGACGTGTTCGACGCGGCGCTGCTGCTGGGCATCTGCGACAAGATCGTGCCGGGCCTGTTGATCGGCGCGCTGCACTTCGGACATCTGCCTTGCGTGTTCGTGCCGGCGGGGCCGATGAGCTCGGGCCTGTCCAACAACGACAAGGCCAAGGTCCGCGAGCTCTACGCGCAAGGCAAGGTCGGCCGCGACGAGCTGCTGCAGGCCGAGTCCCAGGCGTATCACGGCGCGGGCACCTGCACCTTCTACGGCACGGCCAACAGCAACCAGATGCTGCTGGAGGCGATGGGCCTGCATGTGCCGGGCGCGGCCTTCGTCCATCCGCACGACGGCCTGCGCGAGGCGTTGACCCGCGAAGCGGTCCGCCAGGCGCTGAAGATCATTCCGCAGCGCGACTACACGCCGATCGGCCGCATGGTCGACGAGCGCAGCATCGTCAACGCGATGGCCGCGCTGCTGGCCACCGGCGGCTCGACCAACCACCTGATCCACTGGATCGCGGTGGCGCGTTCGGCGGGCATCCTGATCGACTGGAGCGACTTCTCCGAGCTGTCGGGCGTCGTGCCGCTGCTGTCGCGCGTGTACCCGAACGGAAGCGCCGACGTGAACCAGTTCCAGGCCGCGGGCGGCCCGGGTTTCGTCATCAAGGAACTGATCGGCGCCGGACTCATGCATGGCGACGTGCTGACCTCGGTCTCGGGCCAGAACCTGAGCGCCTTCGGACGCCTGCCGCATCGGGCGGAGGATGGCACCGTCACCTGGACCGACCTGCCGGCCAGGAGCAACGACGACAGCGTGGTCCGCACCGTCGCCGCGCCGTTCTCGCCGACCGGCGGGCTGAAGCTGCTGGCGGGCAACCTGGGCCGCGCGGTGATCAAGGTGTCGGCGGTGCCGGAGGACCGGCACACCGTCGAGGCGCCGGCGCGCATCTTCGACAGCCAGGAGGCGATGCAGTCCGCGTTCAAGGCCGGCGAGCTGGAGCGCGACGTGGTCGTCGTGGTCCGGTTCCAGGGCCCGCAGGCCAACGGCATGCCGGAGCTGCACAAGCTGACGCCGCCGCTGGCGGTGTTGCAGAACAAGGGCTTCAAGGTGGCGCTGGTGACGGACGGCCGCATGAGCGGTGCGTCGGGCAAGGTGCCGGCCGCCATCCACGTGAGCCCCGAGGCGCTGTCCGGCGGTCCGCTGGCCAAGCTGCGCGACGGCGACCTGGTGCGCGTGTGCGCCAACACCGGCGAGCTGAGCGCGCTGGTGCCGGCCGCCGACTGGGACCGTCGCGAGCTGGCGCAGATCACCGCCGATGCGGTGATCGAGAACGGCGCCGGCATGGGCCGTGAGCTCTTCGCCGGCATGCGGCGCAACGTGACGACGGCGGAGGAGGGCGCGATCAGCTGGCTGTGAGGCCGCGCTGATCGCCCGCCGACCGTGGCGTCTGCCGATTTCGAATCCGACTACGAGGACATCGCATGACTTCCATCAAGGACACCCTGAGCCTGGCCGAACACGGTCCGGTGATTCCGGTCATCGTCATCGACCGCGTCGAGGACGCGGTGCCGCTGGCCCGCGCGCTGGTGGCGGGCGGCGTCCGTGTGCTGGAGGTGACGCTGCGCACGCCGGTGGCGCTCGAGGCGATCGCGGCCATCTCGCGCGAGGTGCCGGAGGCCATCCTCGGCGCCGGCACGCTGCGCACCTCGGCCGACGCCGTGGCGGCCAAGAAGGCCGGCGCATGTTTCGCCGTCAGCCCCGGCTTCACGCACGATGTGGCGAGCTCCTGCGAAGCCAACTTCCTGCCGCTGCTGCCGGGCGTGTCGACGGCCAGCGAAGTGATGATGGCCAGCGACGCGGGCTACAAGTTCCTGAAGTTGTTCCCCGCCACGGCGGTCGGCGGCGTGAACCTGCTGAAGGCGCTGGCCGGCCCGTTCACGGACGTCGTGTTCTGCCCCACGGGCGGCATCACGGTCCAGACCGCGCCGGACTTCCTGGCGCTGCCGAACGTGAAGGTCTGCGGCGGCTCGTGGCTGACGCCGGCGGATGCGGTGAAGGCGGGCGACTGGGCCCGCATCACGCAACTGGCCAAGGAAGCCAGCGCGCTGCGCCGCTGACCCAAGGGTTCACCGCTTCGGCGGATCGAACACCAGGCATGTCGTGCTGGCATGCGCATACAGCTTGCCGTCGTGGCCGATGAGATCGGCCTCGGCGGTGGCCATCTGGCGGCCGACGTGCCGCACGCGGCCGATGGCGCGCACCACCGGCACCTTGTCGTTGAGCGCACGCACGAGGTTGATCTTCAACTCGAGCGTCGTGTAGGCGCGGCCCACGTCCATCGTCGTGTGCACTGCGCAGCCCAGCGCGGAGTCCAGCAGCGTCGCATACCAGCCACCGTGCACCGTGCCCATCGGGTTGTAGTGCCGGAACTTCGGCGTGCCCTGGAAGATCACCTCGCCCTTGGCGGCGCGCAGCAGCGTGAAGTCCAGCGTCTGCGCGATCGGCGGCGGCGGGAGCTTGCCGTCCAGCATCGCCAGCATCTGTTCGAGGCCGTTCAGTCCGGCGATCTCGGCCATCGTGGCCACGCCGTGTTCCGGACGGATCCGGGCGCGGACGTCCTTCTCTTCCGCCAGCCATTGGGCCAGCGCGTCGTCGTGTGAAGCGGTGGGCGGAGGAGTCAATGCTGCGCTCATGAGGAGGTCCTGTGGCGGTGGGCCGGAGTGAAAGCTTGTGGCTGCAATGGTTGCAGCTACAATCATTCGCTGTCAAGCCTCCCGGCGACACCTTGAGAGATCACTCCAATGAGCGCCTCCGTCCCTGCCTCCAAGACAACGCCCGCGCAGGGCCAGGCCCAGGCGCACGCGGAGCCGATCTCGCCCAAGGGCTGCACCAATTTCAAGCTGCGTCAGGTGACGCGGCTGGTGTCCAACCACTGCGAGGCGCAGTTCGCCGAGTCCGGCCTGACCACGACGCAGTACGCGCTGCTGTCGCACATCGTGGTGCTGGGGCCGATCCAGCCGAGCGAACTCGCGCGGCGCATGGACATCGATCTCTCGACGCTGTCGCGCAACGTGCAACCGCTGCAGGCGCTGGGTCTGGTGGAGACGCTGCCTGGCGCGGACGCGCGCAGCCGCCAATTGCAGGCGACGGAAGAGGGCCACGCGCGGCGCAAGCAGATGAAGGCGACGTGGAAGCGCGCCCAGCTCTCGCTCAACGAGCGCCTGGGCGACGAACGCGTGCAGCGCCTGCACGCCTTGCTTGACGAATGTGCCGCGCTGATGCGGGGCGAGGTCGAGCCGGACTGACCTCGTCCGGAGCGGTCGTTCAGTCGTTCAGTCGATCGTGACGATCACCGGCGCGTGGTCGCTGGGCTTGGGCAGCTTGCGCATGGCCCGGTCGATCGTGCAGGCGGTGACCCGGGCCTTCAGCGCCGCGCTCACCAGGATGTGGTCGATGCGCAGGCCCTTGTTCTTCTGGAAGCCCAGCATCCGGTAGTCCCACCAGCTGTAGCTCTTGGGCGGCTGCTCGAACATCCGGTAGGCGTCGGTCAGACCCAGGTCGAGCAGCGCCTGGAAGTGCGCGCGTTCCTGCGGGGAGGTGTGGGTCTGGCCGACGAAGGCGGCGGGGTCGTAGCAGTCACGGTCCTCGGGGGCGATGTTGAAGTCGCCCATCAGCACCAGGTTCTCGTGCTGTTGCATCTCGGTGGCGAGCCAGGCGCGCAGGCCGTCCAGCCAGGCCATCTTGTAGACGAACTTGTCGCTGTCCAGCGCCTGGCCGTTCGGGAAGTAGCCCCCGATCACGCGCACGTCGCCCACTGTTCCGGCGATCAACCGCGCCTGCTCGTCGGCATAGCCGGTGATGTTCTTGACCACGTCCTGGGCGGGCGTCTTGCTCAGCAGGGCCACGCCGTTGTAGGTCTTCTGGCCGAACCACTGCACCTGATAACCGGCCTCGCCGATCTCCAGCGTCGGGAACTTGTCGTCGGTGAGCTTGGTCTCCTGCAGCACCAGCGCGTCGACGGGATTCGCGGCCAGCCACTCGAGCAGCTGGGGCAGGCGCACGGCCAGGGAGTTGACGTTCCAGGTGGCGAATTTCATGATTCCTTTAACCTATTGATTTTATTGAAGTTTTTGATGTTGGTTTTTTCTATTTTCTTGCTAGCTACCTGTCCAGCTACCAAAATTTCGGGCGCCAAAATGGTAGCTTGGGTGGTAGCTAGCGTCCTACGACGCATCCTATCGATTCATGGCACAGCTGGCGCCAGAGGCGCTGCTGAAAGCGGTCCCGACATGGAATTGGGCCGGCGTCATCGTGGGATGTGGGGAGGCTGGGATCGGTCGTTGGCGAATGAGCCGGGCCAGGCGCGACGCATGTGAGGAGCGAACGGGCTTCACCGGGAAGTGCACCGGCCCGAGCGGTTCAGTTGCTCGCCGCCGCGGAGCGGGTGGCGGCCGATGTCGCCGGATTCAGGCGGGCGCCTGCGCATCGTTGGCGACGCGGAAGAGCGAATCCGACGGATGGACGCTTGTTCCTGGTCCTGCAGCGAGCCGCCGGTTCGGCAGTGCCGCGCCCCTTTGCTAAAGGGCATGGCGGGATCAGACGGTCGATAAGATGACGATGAGGAGACAGATGAGCACCATGACCGACAGCGATCGCAACGTGATTCGCCGCTACGCGGCCGGCGATAGAGCGCTTCGAATTCAGGCCATCGAGGCGTTTTGCGAGCACCAGGCTTCGCACGCGGGCACTCCGGAAATTCGTCTCATGGCTGAAGCGACATCGCTTGTGCCGGATCACTTGCTGCAAGCGCAGTACCGGCGCCAGATGGCGCCACCAGGCGCCAGCGCACACACTGCATTCGGCGACTCGGACTTGGGCACTGCGCGCTGATTCGCGCTCGCGCTGCGCGTACCGCATCGCCCGAGGATTGGTTCTGGTGAGTGCGATGAGCCCGCGCGACCGCGAGCGAAGTCGAGCGCTCCTGCATCCGGGCAAGGAGCCTGCCGCCTCCCTCCGCTAGCGTGCGGGCCACGAGTTGGCTGATGAAATCCATTTTTGCGGCGTTTGGAAGAGGGTGCGCGGACGCTGAACGGGAGAGACGTTTGCCAACCGCTTCTTACGATTCAAGGAGCCGCCGTGAGCACTCTCCCCACCAAGTCCCCCATCGATCGCAGAAGCGATCCGGCACGCAGGGACGCCTTTTCTCAACGTGATCGCAGCAAGCGTCCCGACGTCATCGCGTCGCAGCCCAAGTCTGTTTCGAAACTTGCAGCGCTGGACACGCCGAACTCGCGCCTGATCTGAAGCCGCCATTGCGTGCTGCTTGTGCCTTCGTCGGGGTGCGCAGGCGCCCTGCGGATCAAGACTTTGCGATCCGCGCAGCGGCGGCCTGAAACCCGCTAAGGATGCTGTTGGTCACCGCCTGTGGAAAATCGTCCGGCAGCACGGCGTGGACTGCTTGTACGACGGCTGGTGTGTGGTCCACGACTTCATCGATGAGCGCATCGACGGCGCGACCGCCTTCGGTGATCACGCCATGCCTGGCGCCAAGCGCCACCCAGTGACGGCGGAGAATGTCGCGCATCCTCCAATGCGCATTCTTCGAACGCACGGCCATGGCCATCTTGACCTTGTGCGCGGAGATCTTCGCCGGCCCCTCGCCGAGCACCGGATAGGCGGATAGAACGTCGTACAGCGGGGTCAACTGGCAGCTGCCGCCTGGGCGCAGGAACAGGCTGAAGTTCTTGGCGTGCCCGTCCGTGGCGCAAAGCATCCAAAAGATCAACTGAGCCTTGAAAAAGTTGCGCTGGTCTTGCTCCCGGGTGATCGAGCCGTCGAGCAGCTCCAGGATGCGGTCCATACCCGGGCCGCCTTCGGCCTCGTATTTCGCCTCCGGCGAGACGCCGACGGCCTGGCACATGTCTTCCTGCGGCAGCCGGACAAGGCGCTGATCGCCGTCGGAAGCTGTCCACCACGAGCGATCGAAGCGCTCGACGACGAGCGCCGTGATGTCCTCGAACTGCATGGGCTGGCAAGGGGCGACGGGCAGACCGAACGCCTTCAGTATCAGCGCGCACAGCCACTCGTTCTCCACAGAGTGGCGCATGTCGAGCTTCATGCCGCCGATCAGTCCCAGAGGCAGCTTGAAGATGTGCGTGGTGGGTGTGCTGCCACGCGGCAGACACCAGTGCCCATCGCGCAGGAGGAGGGCGGTCTTTTCCTGCGCGCCGGCGATGGAGATCCGGAACTCGTTGTCCTCATTCCCCCAGCCCAGGCCCTGTGGCGTCGTCGCGCTCCTCAGGACCTGCGCAATCTGGGCGTGATTCAGCACCTCGGCGTGTACGCTGCCAAGGCCCGATGACGCCTGGTCTTCAGGCAGGATCTCCAACGCACCGACGCAATCCCTTCCGATCTCGGCAAGGAGTTCAAAGGCATCGGTGGAGCCGGTGCTGAAACGACGCGCTAGTCGCTCACGGATCTCCTTGCTATCGGGCAACAGGTTCTCGAAATAGGCGCGGACCTTGTCGCCGCGATGCGCACTGTTGCCCGGTGTGAAAGGCAGCGACAACGACAAGGGACGCCCGTGTTCTGACGAAACCCAGGCCTCGTCATACTGGAGCGTGTCGGGCGCATTCGGAGCGAGGCTCCATCGGCCCACCCGGGCCCCGTTCATCCAGAGCCCGAGCGTGCGGGTGTGAGAGCGGCGTCCCATTGGTCACCAGACCGGTTTGTCGGCGCCTGAGCCCGCGTCTGAGACATCCTTGCTCGGATGGTGGGGCGACGATGGTTTATTCAGCGCGAGTTCTACACCCAGGATGTGCAGCAGCTTCAGCAAGCGTGCGGCACCGACTGTGTCGGCGTTGCGTTCCAGCGCGGAATAGGACTGCTGGGTGACGCCCAATCTCAGCGCCACCTCCGTTTGCGTCAAACCTGCTTCCTTGCGGTAGGCCTGCAAGAGTGTGGGCAGTTGATCGGCCGTTCGTACGGTGAATCGAGACATACAGTTTATAGGCTGTATTGTTGATTTACAGCATTTGATGCGTAGTTTGAGAATACGCACTAAAAGCTGTGAACGCAACTAGTTCGACTGACGATGCGGAGACTGGCTAGTGGGCATCGACGGCCTGAAAGCGATCAACGACCTTCACGGCCATGCCGCCGGTGACGCGGTCATCCAGCGGGGCGCGGGACGGCTGTTGAAGGTGTTCCACACCACGTGAACGACGGCACGTACGGGGGGCGACGAGTTCGGGTTGCTACTCCCCACGTCGCTGCAGGAGCCGCTCACGGAGTCGCTGATGTCGCTGCGCGCCGCAATGGGGGTGCCCATCATCCTGGACAGTCTGCGTCTTTCCCCGTCGGTCAGCGTTGGCGCGGCGCTGCTGGATCATGCGAAGACGGCGTCCGAAGCGCTTCGCATGGCCCATGTGGCTCTGCAGGCCGCCAAGCAAGCGGGGCCTGGCGGGCTTGCGATCTTCGACCCCTCTCAGGACCGGGAGGCTTGCCGGCTCCACCGGTTGCGGCGGGACTTGATCGATGCGCTGGACCGCGATGAATTGCACATCGCCTACTAACCGCTCGTGGACTCGGCCGGTCGGCCGGTCGGCCGGTGGTGGCCGAGGCGCTTGCGCGCTGGCGACACCCCACATTGGGTCCGATCGGGCCTGACGTCTTCATCCCCATTGCGGAGTCCAGCGGGTGCATTCACAAGCTCGGCATGAACGTGATGCGACGCGTCTGCGCGGATCTCGCAGCCATGCGTGCGGAAGTGCTGCCGATCCAGCGCGTCGCCGTCAAGGTTGCCGGCCGGTTTCTCCCGGTCCGGCTAATTCATACGCCGATGAACTCTCGCTTGAGGACGTCCCTGTTCTCAGCAGGCACGATGCCCAGCACGTTGCCTTCACGCACCGCCTTGCGTCCAACGATGTACATCTGCAGCGCCTTGCGGATGATCTCGGCCTTGCTGACCTCGTCCTCCGCGGCCGCAGCTGTGATTTCGTTGTTGAGAACGTCGGGCACTTCCATGTTGTAGCGTGCGCCCATCGAGATACCTCGTTTGCAGAAAATCGATGCATCTTTTCTACACCGAATTTGTGCATGGTGCTAGCCGCGTCCCGATCGCAATCCCGGCTTAGGTCGTGCGGCCGGGACCGCGCCGGTACTAAGAACGCTCCTAGACCCGGGCGCCTCCGCCCCCACCCCGCGGCGGCTCCGTCGGCAGGGCGCTGCCGGGTCAGCTCCGGGCCCGCTCTCTCAGAATGGCGGGAGTCTCCCTGTGTAGCAGCGAGGCGGAAACCGGAGGTACGCAGTCGCGCGAAAAAGAACGTGATCCGCGACTCGACCTGCGTCTATTAATCTGGCAACTCGTCGCTCGCGTCCCCAACAGCAACCTCTGCGGCGGTCGCGCGGTGGAGCTGGACATACTTCTGCCTCAGCCGTCCTTCGCTGAGAACGCGCTCCCGCCTTGCCTGGAGCAGGCCTCGACGAACGTCCAACACTGAGCCAACGTCCACGGTCCCGGCGCCGTAGCGCGCGGATACCAAATCAAGGGCGTCCTGCAGGTGCGCCTCCCGCTGACGCGCTTCGGTGAGCTGCTCGCGCTCCGAGACGTAGGTGTTCAACGCATCGTCGATCTCGTGCCAGGATTTGACAACCGTCTGCTGGTAGTCGATCGCGGCCTCCTGCTGTTGGAGTTCGCGCAGCTGTACCACGCGTTGGCGCCGACCGCGGTCGAAGATTGGCAAGTCCAAGCTTGGGCCGATCGACCAGGTGCGGCTGGCCCAATCGGTGAATTTGCCAGCCTGGTAGGACTCCAGCCCGGCATGCGCGCCAATGCGAATGCTGGGATACAGCTCCGCCTGGGCGATACCCACGTTGGCGACCGCTTTGCGCAGCTTCGCTTCGGCGGCGCGGATGTCCGGCCGGCGTCGCGCAACCTCGGAGGGCAGGCCCAGCGACAGATCAGGCAGGGCTGTGGCCCCCGCAGTCGATCGACGTGGCGCCAGCACGGCACTGAGCGCGCCCGGTTGCTCGCCGAGCAGCAGTTCGAGCTGACCCTGCGCCTGCGCCAGTTGATCCAGCAAGGCGGGCAACTGCGCCCGGGTGGTCGCGAGGTCGGCGCGCTGGCGCTCCAGGTCGAAATGATCGATGAGGCCTGCGTCGACGCGCGCCTTCAACAAGTCCAGCCGGTCCTGCTGTCCGGCGACATCCTCCTCGACCACCTGCCGCTGATCCTGTGCGCTGCGCAGCGCCAGATAGTGCTGCGCCACCTGGCCTGCCAGACTCTGACGGGCCAGCGCCAGCAGCGCGACTTGCGTCGCCACGTCCGCGTCGGCCGCCTCGATGCTTTGGGACACGCGGCCCCACAGATCCAGCTCCCAGGAGACATCGAGGCCCGCCTGATAGTCGTTGAACGGGCTGCTGAGCGCCGACACCAGCTGATCGCGGTTGGCGCCACTGCTGCCTCCGATCACGTCGAGCAGCCGCGTGCTGGCGCCGTATTCGCTCTGTCGCTGGCGGAGCGCGCCCGCGCTGGCCTTGGCCTGCGGCCCTCGCTGGCTGATGGCCACCTGCAGCTGCGTGCGCGCCTGGGCGAAGTGCAGGGCCGCCGTCCTCAGGTCGGGGCTGGCACGGGCGGCGCGACCTTCGAGCTCGTCGAGCACCGGATCGTTCAACGTCGTCCACCAGCCGGCGCCATGCCCCGCGGCGGGGGCGGCGGTGGCGGTGGCGGTGGCGGTGGAGGCGGAGGCGGTCGTCGTCACCGGCCGCGGCAGCGCCGCGTCGCCGGTGCGCCACTGCGACCAGTCGCTCGGGGTCGCGGTCTCGGGCTGGGAGAAGGTCGAGGGGCTCGCGCAACCGCAGAGTGTCAGAGCGGCGGCAAGGGGCAGCGTCGCGGCGCCCAGGAGGAGGGAAGAGTGCTTCATGGGATTCACGCCAAGCGGTTGCGGAACAGCCAGGCCGCCAGCGGCAGCGTGACGGCGGCGACAGCCAGCATGGGCACGAAGTCGTGCGCGACCTCATGCAGGCCTGCCCCTTCCAGGTAGACACGGCGCGTCAAGTCCATGCCGAATCGCAAGGGATTGACCAGCGTGGCGATCTGCAGGAACTCGGGCATGTTGCTGACCGGCGTGAGCATCCCCGACAGCAGCATCAGCGGCATGATCAGCAAAAAGGTGTAGAGCATGGCCTGTTGCATGCTGACCGACAGCGCCGAGATGGACAGGCCGATGCCGACGGCGGCGATGGTGAAGGTGACCAGGCCCAGGTAGAGCAGCGCCACCGAGCCGGCGAACGGGATCCGGAACCAGAACACGATGATCAGGAAGATGATCGTGGACTGCGCCAGTCCGACCAGGATGGAGGGGATGGCCTTGCCGATCAGCAGCTGCATCGGGGTGAAGGGCGTCACCAGCAACTGGTCGAACGTGCCTTGCTCGCGCTCGCGGGCCACCGAGAGCGCCGCGATCATCAAGGTCTGGATCAAGCTCAGCGCCGCGATCAGGCCGGGCATCATGTTCCAGCGCGATTCGAGGTTGGGGTTGTACCAGGCGCGCCGCTCGATGCTGATCGCCGGCGCTCCGGCGCGCCCGGCATTGATCGAGGCCACGATGGCGCCTACCTGCGCCGCGGCCGCGCCGGCGGTGGACGAGTTGCGGCCGTCCAGCACCATGAGCAGCGGCGCGCTCTGCCCGGCGCCGAGCCGGTTCTCGGAGTCGGCCGGGAACACCAGCACCATCAGCATGTCGTCGTTCTCGATGGCGGACGCGATCTGCGTGGTGCTGACGAGCATCGCCTGGCGTCGGAACACGCCCGTGCCGTCGAGCTTTTGCATGACGCTGGCCGCGGCGGCGCCGTGGCTCAGGTCCAGCACCGCATAGGGCGCGTTGGTCAGGTCGTAGGTGGCCCCGTAGCCGAACAGCAAGGACTGCAGCAGCGCGGGCACCAGCAGGATGACGCGGCTGCTGGGCTCCTTGAACAGCGCCAGCAGCTCCTTGCGGATCAGGAAGCCGATGGCCCCCAGACCGGTGATGAATCCTTCGATCATGGGCATCAGTCCAGAGTCTTGCGCAGCGTGGCGCGGGTGGCCCACAGCAGCACCAGCATGTAGAGCAGCAGGATCGCGCAGTCGCGCAGGATCATGGGCCAGTTGTCCCCAGCCAGGAACAGCGTCTTGATCAGGCTCATGAAGTGGGTGGCCGGCAGCAACTGGCTGACGAGCTGCACCACCAGCGGCACGTTGCGCAGATCGAAGACGAAGCCCGACAGCATCATGGCCGGCATGAAGCTGGCCAGCATCGCGAGCTGGCTGGCCTCGAACTGGTTGCGCGTCCTGCCCGAGATGAACAACCCCAGCAGCAACGCCACCATCAGGTACAGCAGCGAAGCCAGGACGATCACGACGAGCGAGCCCCGCATGGGTACCTCGAAGAGGAAGCGCGCGGCCAGCAGGCACATCACGAGGTCAATGGCGCCGACGACAAAGTAGGGAACGATCTTCGCCAGTACGATCTCCAGCGAATGCACGGGCGTGACGAAGAGCGACTCCAGCGTGCCGCGCTCCCATTCGCGCGCGATCAGCAGCGAGGTCAGGAAGGCGCCGATCAGCGTCATCACCAGCACGATCAGCCCCGGCACCAGATACCAGGTGCTCGTGTTGGCCTCGTTGAACCACATGCGCTGCACCAGCTCGATCCCGGGCGTCTCGACCCTCGTGCCGCGGCGCGCGTTCTGGATCTGCGCCCACTGGCCGATAGCGCCGGCGACGTAGCCCTCGACGGCCGCGGCGCTGCTCGAATCGACGCCGTTCATCAACAGCTGCACCTGCGCATGACCGGCGGCCAGCTCGCTTGAGAAGTTGGACGGCACGCGCAGGATCGCGACCGCCTGGCCCTCGCGCATGGCCTGGACCGCCTCGGTCTGGCTGGCCATCCACACTGGCGACAGAAATTCGGATCCGCTCAGACCGGCCATCACGTCGCGCGCGGTGGGGGAGTTGTCCTCCATCACGACGGCGAGTCGCACGTCCCTGACGTCGAAGGACAAGCCGTAGCCGAAGAGCAGGATGAGCATCACCGGCAGCAGCAGCCCGACCGCCAGGTTGCTGCGGTCGCGCAGCATCTGGCGCAACTCCTTGCGCAGCAGCGCGGTGAAGCGCCGGAGAAACCCGCCGTGCGTTTGATCGCTCATGTCCCTGGCTTCCCGGCCGACTGGCGACCCTGCTCGACGATGGCGATGAACGCGTCGTTCATGTCGCTGCCATGTTCGGCGCCGGCCTGCGCGCGCACCTCGCGCGGCGTGCCCAGCGCCAGCACCTGGCCGGCATCCTGGATCGCGATGCGATCGCAGTACTCGGCCTCCTCCATGAAATGGGTGGTGACGATGATGGTCACGCCGCGTTGGGCCAGGCCGGTGATGGTGCGCCAGAAAGCGCGGCGCGCCAGCGGGTCGATGCCGCTGGTCGGTTCGTCCAGGAACAGGATCTCCGGCTCGTGCAGCAGGCTTGCGCCCATCGCCAGGCGCTGCTTGTAGCCGCCGGGCAACTGGCCGCTGGTCGCGTCGGGATCCAGATCGAACTGCTCGATCACGGTCTTCACGCGGTCAGCGAGCGCCCGACCGCGCAGGCCGTAGGCGCCGGCGAAGAACTCGAGGTTCTCGCGCACGCTCAGGTTGCCGTAGAGCGCGAACTTCTGCGACACGTAGCCGATGTTTCGTCGGGCTTTGGCCCGCGCGGTGCGCAGGTCGACGCCCGCGACCTCGAGATGGCCGCTGGTGGGGGGCAGCAGGCCGCAGAGCATGCGGAAGGTGGTCGTCTTGCCGGCGCCGTTGGGGCCAAGCAGTCCGAAGATCTCGCCGCGCTTGACGTCGAAGGAGGTGCTCGCCACGGCGGTGAAGTCGCCGAACTTGCGCACCAGGTCCCGCACGATGATGACCGGCTTGCCGTCGCGCGGCCGGACGGTGCCGACCGGCGCGTCCGCCGCCGCGCTCGCGGCGTGCTCGCCCGGCGGCGTCTGCTCGCGCAGCAGCATCATGAACGCGTCCTCGAGTTCATGGGGTCGGACCTTGACCTCGGCCTCGCCGAGCAAGTCCGTCAACGCGTCCTGGGACACGTGTGCTTGGCGGATGAAGCGCACGCCACCGCCCTTGGGGACGGCGTCGACGATGCGGTCCTTTGCATCAATGAGGCTGGCCTGGAGGTCCCGCGCGGCCATCCCCCGCGGCGGCGTGGCCTGATAGCTCAGGCCTTTGGCCCGCTCCTTCAGGACGTCGGGCGCGCCTTGCGCCAGCACCCGGCCTTGGTTGATGACGAAGACCTGGGCGCAGCGCTCGGCTTCGTCCATGTAGGCGGTGCTGACGATCACGCTCAACTGCTCGTCCGAGATCAGCTGCTCGAGGATCGTCCACAGGTCGCGGCGGGAGAGCGGGTCGACGCCGACGCTGGGTTCGTCGAGGAGCAGCAGCTCGGGCGAGCGCACCAGCGTGCAGGCGAGGCCGAGCTTTTGCTTCATGCCGCCGGACAGCTTGCCCGCGGCGCGGTCGGTGAAGCGGGCGAGGTCGGTCATGGCCAGCAGGCGCTGGAAGCGGTCGATGCGCTTGTCCCGCGGCACGCCGTGCAGATCGGCATAGAGATCGAGGTTCTCCTGCACACTGAGATCGTCGTACAGGCCGAAGCGCTGCGGCATGTAGCTGATCCGGTCCTGCACCGCCTGAGGCTGCCGGACCACGTCGGTGCCCAGCACGGTCAGCGAGCCCGCGACCGGCGTCATCAATCCCGCGATCATCCGCAGCAGCGTGGTCTTGCCGGCCCCGTCGGGGCCCACCAACGCAGTGAGTTCGCCAGCGCGCACGCGCATCGTGACCGCGTCGACGGCCGCGACCTCGCCGCCCCCGCTCCCCTTGAACGTCTTGCGCAGGCCCTGCGCGACGACGGTCGGCTCACCGGCGCTCATCGCTCAGTTGCCGGTGGCGACAGGAAATCGGGCGGTCGCCGGCTGACCCATGCGCAGCTGGTCCTGCGGGTCGACCACCCGCACGCGCACCTCGTAGACCAAGCTGGTGCGCAGCTCGTCGGTCTGCACGGCCTTCGGCGTGAACTCGGCCACCGGCGAGACGAAACCGACCACGCCTTGCAATGGTGTCGTCGGCGCGCTGTCCGTTGTCACGCTGACGTGCGTGCCCGGCTTGACTCGGCCCAGGTCGGGTTCGTTGGCGTACACCCGCACCCACTTGGGCCCGGCCAACGCGAGTGCGAAAACGGGACGTTGCGGCGAGACCATGTCGCCCGGCTCCACCAGGCGGGAGCGCACGGTGGCGTCCGAAGGAGCCTTCAGTTCGCCCTGGGCGATCTGATGGTCAAGCAGAGCGACGCGGGCGAGGGCAGCTTTCGCCTGCGCCTCGGACGCCGCCAGGTCCTCCTTGCGCGCGCCGCGCTCGGCAAGCCTGAGCGCTTCGATCTGCTCGTCGAGCTTGGCACGTGCGACCTGGGCCGCGGTGCTCGCGCGCTGCAGATCCTGGGCGCTCACCCCACGACCCCGCGTGCTGGCCGAGACCTCCTGCAGTCGTGCCACCTCGTCCTGCGCGCGCTCGGCGTCCGCCTTCGCGGCGACCACACGGCTGCGCAACTGAGCCAGTTCCTCGGATCGCGAGCCGTTGCGCAGCTTCAACAGCGCCTGCTGCTGCGCCTCGCTCTGCGCGCGGGCCTGCTCCGCCTCCAGCTTCATCGTGCTGACGTCCAGTCGCGCGACCACGGCGCCGGCGTGCACGCGGTCGCCTTCCTGCGCCAATACCTCGGCGACGCGACCGCTGCCGTCGAAGGCCAGCGAGACCTGACGGATGTCGACATTGCCATGCAGTGTCAGCGTCCCATCGTCCTTGTTCGCGGCCTGCCGATGCCACCACCAGCCACCCGATCCGAGGATCAGGATCAAGGCAACGAGGCCAAGAATCAAAGGTTTCTTCATGTGAGTAGCGTTGGGACTTGAGCTGGGAATCGACTCTAATCTCAATCGCTTTTAAACTAAACGGATGACTCAACTAAAGAGCAAGCAGCCCGGCGCGCCCTCGGCGAGCGTGAATCCGGTGCGCGCCACCAGCCACGCGCGCGCCCCCGCGCCACCCGCGCCGACGGGGATCAGACCTACGCGCGGTTGCTGGAATCGGCCGGATTGCTTTTTGCCGCGGCCGGCTTCGCCGAGACGACCAGCACGTCGATCGCCAAACATGCGGGCGCGGACGTCGCGTCGATCAATTACCACTTCGGCAGTCGCAACGGGCTCTACCAGGCGGTGTTGGCGGAGGCGCATCGGCGGGTCATCCGGTTGGAGGTCCTTCAACAGATCGCCAGCGGCAAGCGGCCAGGATCGGACAAGGTCAGGCTACTGATCGACCAGTTCCTGCATGCCACGAGCGGTGTGCCCGGCTGGCCGACCCGGGTGCTGGCAAGGGAGTTGTTGTCGCCCACGGCCAACGCGCATGTGCTGCTGAACCAGGAGATCGCGCCAAAGCTGCAGATCGTTCTGGGGATCTTGAGCGGGGTCACGCGCATCCCGGTCGGCGAGCCGGCGCTTTTGCGATGCTTGGTGAGCACAGGCGCGCCGGGCTTGATGATGCTGGTTGGCGCGAACGGCTATATCGCGCCGCTGCGCGACTTCGTCGCCTCGCCGCGCGAGGACCTGGCCCTGCATCTGCATGCGTTCGCGATGGGCGGGCTGAAAGCGGCGGGGAGGCTGTATGCCCAGAATACGGGCCGAGCATCCAGCCGCAGCTAGATCTCGCCCGGGCATTTGATGCGCCGGCGCCTCACGAAAGGCGGTGGAACACCCAATCACGAGGTTAGGGCGGACCGTTTGTGGAATTGAAAAATTGGTGAAATGACCGTATGAAGGGCATTTGACCGAAATTTTCATGCGGACAATTGCTAGGTGACGAAAGGTCCGAGGAAGAACGACGCCAGGTTCCAGATGCAGCATGACGAACTGGCCGCTCGCCTGGCCGAAGCAAGGGCTTGAGATTCATTAGGAGGGGCCATCACGTAACTGCTCGCTGCATCCTTAACGGACGCGATGTTTTGGAGACGGGGTGTTCCAGTTGAACTGGAGCGGGGACGGGAGGACGGAAGGACGGGAGGACGGAAGGACGGCAGCGAGCGCACCAAGCCTCACGGACAAATCGAGGCATAGTTGCGGGTCGCCCCAATGCCGGACTCCATGCCCTCTTTTCGCTTTCGCCACCCGAGCATCGCGGCTAAAGCCAGATGGCTGGCGGCCGCGCTTGCGGCGGTCCTTGCCATCGCCTTGCGCGCTTTCCTTCAGCCCGCGTTGGGCGACGAGCTCCCCTTCATCATTGCCGCGCCGGTCGCACTGTTCTGCGCCCTCATGTGGGGAGCAGGCCCGGGAGCCCTGGCGACGCTGATCTGCCTTGTGGGTACCTTGCTGCCGAGCATGCCGCCGGATGTGCTGAACCGCGACGGCGGCGTCAGGGCTGTCGGATTCGCTCTGGTGCTCGGGGGGCCTGTGTGCTCGTGGCGCGGGTCAATGCCCTGCGGCGTCGCCATGTCAGGCTGGGCGCAGCCGCCGATATGCCGCTGGTCCGATGGCTCAATGCGGCGCTATTCGGTGCAGTGCTGCTCCCCGCGACCGCGTTCGTGCTCGTCGGCTGGTGGACCTATGAGCAAGCGCTGCAGGCGTCTCATGACACCGTCGTGCGACGTGCAGACTTGGTGTACCAACATGCGCGGCGTACCTTCGACGTCGCGGAAAAGCTGACGCTGGAAGCCGCATTGCTGACCACGGGCAACGACGACGTCATTCGTCGGCACGAGAGCGACGTTCGACAGCGGCTGAGTGACATGCTTTTGGGGGTGCCCTCCGTGGTGAACCTCAATGTGTGGGATGCCATGGCGGTTCCCGTGGTGCGCAGCGACCGCGCCATCGATCCGACCGTCACGGTCATCGATCGCAGCTACTTCACCCGGCAGGCCGCCGAGGACCGCGGGTTCGACCTCAGTGAGGTGCTCAAAGGGCGTCAGACGGGGAGGGAACTGTTCAACCTCACCCACCGGCGCCCGGCCGCGGATGGGCGCTTCAACGGCATCGTTGCGGTCTCCTTGAACCCCGAGTATTTCCGCGATTACTACCGTGCCATCCTGGCGCAGAACACGGACGTGGAATCCATCAGCCTCGTTCGAACGGACGGCGACTTGCTGGCACGATGGCCCGTTCCTGCGACGGGAACCACGCACGTGGCGGCGGACTCTCCGTCACTGGAGGCCATCCGATCCGGAGAATCGTCAGGCGTGGTCTACGGTCGGGTGGGCGGATCCGGCGAGCCACGCGTGGCGGCATTTCGCCGTGTCGAGGAACTGCCCGTGTATGTGGTGGTGAGTTTCAGCCAGGCCGCGCTGATGTCGGGCTGGGTGCGGACCATGGGGATCGTTGGTGCGATGGCGCTGCCCATCACGCTGTTGCTGATCGCCGTCACCGCGATTGCACGTCGGCGCGTACAACTGGAGCAGCAGGCCCAGCTCGATCTCCACGAACAGACCCGGCTGCGCGCCGCCAGCGAGAAAAGCGTGCTCGAAGCTCACCGGCGCGAGACGCTGTCGACACTGACGGCGGGCGTCGCGCACGACTTCAACAACCTGCTGGCCATCCTCACCAACAGCCTCCACATCCAGAACGTCAGGCACCCGGAGCACGCCTCGGAGCCGCAGAACGCCGCGATGCGCCGAGCTGTCCAGAGCGGCACGCGTCTGACGCGCCAGTTGCTGTCGCTCACGCGGCGGCAAACGTTGCGGCCCGAGGTCATCGACCTGCGCACGTGGCTACCGGAGATCGAAGAGCTGTTGCGCACGACCTTGGGTCGCAGCATTGCGCTGAGCGTGGACGTCGCCTCCAATCTTCCGCCGGTTCTCGTGGATGCGGCCGAGCTCGAGTTGGCGCTGGTCAACCTCGCAGTGAACGCCAAACACGCGCAACCGCACGGAGGCGTTTTTGTCGTCAACGCGGACGGGATGGTCGAGGGCGGAAAGAAGCTCGTGACCCTCAGTGCCCGCGATGAGGGCCATGGCATCCCGTCGGACATCCTGGGCCGCGTGAGCGAGCCGTTCTTCACGACCAAGGAGCGGGGTTCTGGATCCGGCCTGGGCTTGAATCAGGTGCGGGGCGTCGCGGAGGCGGCCGGGGGAGAGTTGCGTATCGAGAGCGCAGTGGGGCAGGGCACGACGGTCAGGCTGATCTTGCCTGCAGCCGACGTCGGACCTGACGGGGCGGCTGGTTCCGACGAAACGCAAGGAGCTGACCGAGCTGGAGGATCTGGCGGATCTGACCGATCTGGCGAATCTGACGCAGTCACCGGAGCTGTCGAGCCGAAACTTGTTTCCTCAACGGCCGTCGGGCGCAAGTTCCACGGCCACGTCCTGGTGGCGGAAGACAACGACGACGTCGCCGCCGCGACGATCGCGCTCATCGCGAGCTTGGGGCTCAAGGTCACCCGGGCAGTCAATGCCGACGATGCGCTGCGCGTGCTGCGAACACCGCAGCTGGGTGATGACATTGGCTTCTTGCTGACGGACGCGGTCATGCCCGGCGCGATGGGAGGCGTTGAGCTGGCAATGACGGTACGGGGTGAGCGACCGAGGCTGCCGGTCACGGTCATCACCGGGTACGCCGAGAATGTGCAGAGCGCGTTGGACGCCAAGCTCGATGTCGTGCACAAGCCGTTGGCGCTGGAGGATCTGATGACGCGCTTGCAGGGGGCCTTTGGCGCAGCGTAGGGCGCTCTCACCCCGATCAATCAACGAGACCGCCGTTCAACGTTCGGGTCGTCCTGCGGACCGAGGTACTCACATGGCGCCCTGTGGCGAGACGCTCATGATTGGGGGATGCCGTCGTCCTCATCGCGTCCGCCTTGCACATTGCCTCGATCCGCGCCAGCGGGTGCGTCACGCAGATCGTCCTCGGGGCTCGGCGTCTGGCGACCTTGCTGGCTGGGGCTGGGCGCAATCCCGCCCGCCGGCTCCTGCCGCTCCGCGGGCGCTCGGCCGTCTTGTGGGGCCGCACCCGCCGCGGAGTGCGCCTCAGGGTCGGTGTTGATGGCGGGGTTGGGTTGCGTGCTCATGGCGTTTCCTTGGATGTGCGGAGAGTTCCGCTTCAATCCACTCGGGCATTTGTCGTGCCGATAGCCGTGCTCGCCAGCTACCCGCGATGGTGCGCCAGCGTCGCGGACGGCCCGCAAGCGCGGCTGTTGCCGTCGTAGCGCCAGAACAGGCCACTGTCTTGCATCTGGTTGGGCGGGATTGGCGCTGGGCGTCTCGGGCATGACGTGTACTGGTCTGGTCGCACGCAAGGCGAGCCTTCATTGGACGCGAACCTTGTTGCCTTCCTATGCGACCTTGAAAGCTGCCACCAGTCCGACGAGTCGCTCGGACTGTGATCTCAAGCTCTCTGCTGCGGCGGCACTCTCTTCGACAAGCGCGGCGTTCTGCTGCGTGGTCCTGTCCATCTGTCCGATCGCCTCGCCGACTTGGGCCACGCCCTGGCTCTGCTCAAGCGACGCCGCGCTGATCTCGGCCATGATGTCGGTCACGCGCTGGATGGACGTGACGATCTCCTGCATCCGCTGTCCGGCGGCGTCCACTTGTGACGTGCCGCGCTCGACGCGTTCGGAGCTTGTTGCGATGAGGGTCTTGATTTCCCGGGCCGCGGTGGCGCTGCGCTGGGCAAGGGTGCGCACTTCCTGGGCGACCACCGCGAAGCCTTTTCCGTGTTCCCCGCCCGAGCGGCCTCCACGGCCGCGTTGAGCGCGAGGATGTTTGTCTGGAAAGCGATGCCGTCGATGACGCCGACGATATCGCCGATCTTCTGCGACGACTCGTTGATGTCGCGCATGGTGGACACCACCTCGGACACGGACTGTCCGCCGAGCTTGGCAACCTGGGACGCGCTGCTGGCGAGCTGATTGGCCTGCATGGCGTTGTCCGAGTTCTGACGAACGGTGGCGCCAAGCTGTTCCATTGACGAGGCAGTTTCTTGCAGCGCGGAGGCCTGCTGCTCGGTGCGGCTGCTCAGGTCGGAGTTGCCTTGCGCAATCTGCGCGGATGCCGTCGCCACGCCATGAGCGTTCTCCAACACCGAAGAGACAACACCGTTGAGCTTTGTCTGCATCTGCTTGAGTGCGGCGAGGACGCTTCGGTCGTCGTTCTTGTTGAGCTGGATCTCGGTCGTCAGGTCTCCCTGAGCCACCCTTGTCGCCAGGGACACCGCGACCGCCGGGTCGCCGCCGATCTGACCCAGGACGTTGCGCACAATGACCGAGGCAAGGAGGGCGCCCACCACCACGGCGGCCACCATCAGGCTCCACGATGCGCCCTTGGCGAAACCGTAGGTGGAGGACGCTTGACGAGCCGACTCGCTGGCCGTCGCATTGTTGATCTCCACGAGACGGCTGATCGCAGCGACCCAGGCGTCGAAGGTCGTCTTAGAGGTCGTGAGATGGGCCTCGCGCGCCTGCGCAAAGGAGTCCTCGCCGGCGCGTGACAGCGTGAGCACCGTGTCCATCGACGTGAGGAATGCGTCCCGCAATCTCTGGTAGTCCGCGAAGCCTTGTGCCTCGTCGCCAGGCGCAACAAGCGGCCGGTAAGCCTCCTCCTGCTTGGCGAGCACGGAGCGCAGATTGGCGATCTGGCGATCCGCGGCCGCGATCTCCGGCTCATTCTTGCTGAGCACATGCTCGGCCTCGGCGCGCCGGATCTGATTGGCGGTGGCGCGCATGTTGGCCAGCGACGTGACGCTCGGAAGCTGTTCCGTCGCGAGATCGTGCGCCACCGCATTGACGCGCGCCAACTGCACGAGGCCGAACACCCCCATGAGCAGGACCAGGCTCACCAATGCGATGAACGAAAAGTTGAGTTTCGCCTTGAGCGTCATGTCTGCGTCCCTGGCGCGCCGCCGACGGACCTTCAAAGTCCGCCCGTGGTCGCAGCGTTGGTGTGGAATGAAATGTCACGCTTGGCGCGAGGGGCGACCGAGCCCTGGCAGGCTCAACCTTGGAGGTCTCCTATCGCCGCCTGGACAGGGCGAGTCCGCTCACAGCGCGTGACGAGGATGGACGCGTCGTTGCGGCCAATCAGCAACGGGCAAGATCGGTTCCCCGTGCGCATCCCGCCCGTGAATGGGGGGCTCGCCGATTTGTGCTTGGCGCCGTGCCGCTGAGGTGACGCTGAGACGGCGCTGAGTCGATTTCCATCGAGTTTCAAGTTTTTGAGACGATTCTTGAAATGCTATATATTTCAATGGGTTAGGCGAATCAAATCTACTCATGCGCGACGAACTCCTTGCGTTGGTTCAAGCCTCTCGTGCGGGAGGCCTTGCGACCGAAGAGTTCTTGACCGGGCTTGCGGAGAAGGTACCTACGCGATGTGCTGAAGCGCTTCCATCACAGCAGGATGTGTATAGCCGGCTCGCCGCCGCGATGGCTGACGCAGACGAATGAAACCAGGATGTTTTATGCCGACCTCCGATAGTGCGAGAGCCCTCATGGCCGCAGTGAAAGAGCGATACCGTGCTCTAAAAACGTACTCAGACGTTGGGCATGTTTCAACTCGTTTGCGTCCAGGCCAGCACGTGCGCACCTTTGAGACGGCCGCGGGCGACGGCGGCAACTTTCGTTTTGTTTTTCGGTCGCCACATCCGTACTGGCCTCTTCGACACAAGGTGACAACCCATATTGTTGGAAGAGCAAATGGACGACCCTATCTCTATAGCCTCACGTCAAGCGGCCGAGCTCTTCTGAATCACGAGCCCGAGCTTTGTAGGAGCGTGGCCGCCGCGACTGGCATATCAGGGGGAGCCGCCCACACGATTGCGGGACTGCTATATCCAGACGTGGGAGGTTGGACGTTCGCAGACTTGAAGCGGCCACGGCGTCGCGCTCCGCGCGTTATTGACGGCGTGCTGTGCCACCGAATCACAGGGCTGCAGGGTCGGACGCCTGTAGTGGTGTACGTGGGTGTCGAGGACTTACTAGTTCGAAAATTTGCGGATCGAAAGGGCCGAACTGTGGAGGTTCGTCGAAACGTCAACGTTCATCTAGTGCACCCGTCGGAACACTTTCGAATCCCAGGCTAGTGCCTTGACTTAAAACTCGGGGACTGAAGCAGGTCGTCTGCGCGGCTGTCTTGATTTCGGCGCGACTGGAGCTGGCACGCCCATGTCCCTGAGCGCCAGAAAGACGAGCAACGATGCATGAGCGTCGTTGGCAGCGTACTGCAGTTGCTGGGTGCTGAGCTGGGGGAGCGCCCAGTTGGAAGTGGTGACCTTCTTGGATTTCGGGAAGCGCTGAGCCAGCACCACGGCCACCGCGGTCTTGAGCCCGACGTCGTCCTTGAACCCAAGGCGACGCACCATCCGTGAGACGTCCACTGTTGCCGCAAGCGCGACGCCCAGTTTCCTGAACAACGGCGTGCGATCCGACGCCAGGCCGAAGCCGACCTTCACCACCGCCTCGGTTTCGAGCATGGTCCTGAGAAAGGCGGCGGTGCCGGGCGCCTCGGTGTGGATGATGAAAGCGCGGTCTGCGGTCGCGAACTGCACGATGTGCGGGCCGGTGTTTTCGCTACCGGCCACGAACTGCGGTTTGCTTTCCGTGTCGAAGCCCACGTGGCCGGCCAGCCGCAGCTCAACTTCGGCGGCCTCGCACTGCTCCTGATTGCGAAGCACGTGAATCCGGTCAAGGGGGAGGGCGCGGTACAGCGGCAGCGCCGCAATCTCTTCGCTGTTGGGCCTGTGCATCGTTGCAGTATGCATGGGAGCACCGGGGAGCACCGGCACGCCGACGCCGCGGCCGAGCGCCTCGCGGGCCGCCCGCGTAGCGCGGACTGCTCACGGGCGGGGAATAACATCGCCGAACGACGCAGGGACGACCGACGCTTGGAGGCTAGGACGCACGGACGCACGGACGCACGAAAGAACGGACTTTCGCGACATGACGCGCAACAAGTGGCTCATCATTGGCGGGCTGGCCATCATCCTCGCCGCGACGGCGGTTGGATTTCATCTCCGAACGACGGGCCTGGGCACCGCGGACGAGGCCGTCGAGCTGATCGACCCGGCGAGGGTCGTGGTCCTGCGCACGCCGGGCGGCGTGTTGCAGGTGGCTCAGCTGGAGAGGTCGGAAGCCATCGAATGGAAGACCTCCTGGACTTGTCCTCTGATCGACTGCAGCAGGCTGCCCCTGACGGTGTCAAGGGTGGAGGTGACGGCGCGCTACACCTACACCATCGCGCTCGCGAAGGATTGGAAGCTCGAGCCACGCGACGGCGCCTATCTGCTCAAGGTACCGCTGCCGCAGCTGCAGATCCCCGTGGCGTTTGACACGTCGACCATGCGCATCGAGACGAAGGAGCGAGGCTTGTTTTCGCCGGACGCCGCTCCGAACCGGGAGCTTGCGGTGAAGCACTTCAGCCCGACGCTGGCCCAGCGAGGCGCGGCGCCCGCGTACCTGCGCCTGGTGTCCGCATCGGCCGAAGCGACGGTCCGGGAGTTCGCCAGCAAGTGGCTGCTCGAACAGAACGGCACGACACTCGATCGCAAGCTGGTGGTGGAGTTCGGGGACTGAGCGGACCGGCGCCGGCGGCGCCGGCGGCACTGGCTTGGCGGCGAGCGCTTTGCTGCGCACGTGTGAGGCGGTCCTGGGGTGAACGTCTTGCGACATCGCTGGGGTGCCGCGTGGCTACGTCGCTGTCTCGCACCGCAGACTCAGTCTCAAATTCAGTCGTCAGGCGCCCGCTTGCCTCATTTGCGGGCAGAACAAGCTTTTGCGATATAGAACAACGGCTTGCGATGCACCTGCAGGCAGAGCCAACAGCTTTGTCCACAGGTCCCAGGGATAAATGCGGCCCCGGTCTGCGGTGGTGAAGGTGCTCAGTCATCGAGCGCGCGCTTCACCGCTTTGGTGGCGTCGTCGATCACGGACCCCGCATCGGCCGCAACCTGCTTGGCCGATCGGGACAGGAGCGACTCCGACGACCGCAGCGTCCCGTCCGCGGTGGCCCCGGCGCGAGGCTGGCTGCCCGGCGATCCCGCCGCGTCGTCGACGCGATCGCGAACGCTTGTTCCCGCCTGCTGGAACTCGGAGCGCCGAGAGCGCGTCTGAGGTGGCGCCTTCGGCGACTGCTCGGTCCAGGACGCCCGCTCGACGGCTTGCCTGTGGGAGTCGTTCATCGCACGTGGATCGACACGCAGCGACGTTGACTCGCGATCTTGCTCATGGGCCCGCCGGACGTCGGCGGCCCCGCCCGGAACGCTGGCGCCGTCGGAGAAGATGCGGTGGGGGCGCGGCGACTGCCTGGCCAGTTCGGCGTCCATCAGCACCATCGCCGACGCACTGGTGCCCCCGTAGCGCTGCGCAAAGCGCGTGAACATCGCCACGTTGTGCGGATCCTGCGCGATGTCGATGGCGATGGTTTCACCGCGCTCGTAGGCGCGCGCCATGCGCTCGGACACCGCCGTGCTGTGCACCAGGGTCGCGTCCGCACGCTCCGATCGCGACGCGGAAGCACTCAGACGAGCCGCGAGCTCTCGCGCCTCTCGCGCATCCGAGGACACGAGCGTCGCGAAGGAGCGGTCCCGCGAGACGCGATCGCCAAATTGCTTGAACTCCGACAGCTGCTCATTGGTCATGGCCGACACCACCCGCTGTTCGGCCTTGGACAAGGACGAGAGATAGCTCTTGTCCGCCGCCACGTTGCCCTGCAGACCGGCCAGCGGGGTGCTGACGCCCAGCCGCGCCGCCGCGCCAAGCGCAATGCGCGCACTCTGGCTCTGGGTGAATCCCGTCGTGTCGGCCACGCTCTTGCTGATCTGGTCCAGGCGGTTGAGGTTCTCGCCATACTGCTCGAACCCGCTGGTGGTGGTGCCGGTGGCGCTGCGGCTGGCATGCAGCTTGGCCAGGCCCTTGGTGAAGGACTCGGCCAGCACCGCCGAGCGCTCCTGGAGGGCAGACACCGATTCGCTGCGCGCCGCCGCCACCTGCCGGCTGGCGTCCTGGACGTCCTGCTCGGACACGCGGCTGGAGACCACGCGCGACGCGTAGCCCTGGTTGCGCAGCAAGCTCACCGCCGTGCGGCCGCCCAGCACGCCGGCGGTGAAGGTGTCGCCGCTCAGGTCGTCCTGCCAGCGGTTCATGAACGCCGAGGACCGGTTGGGCGAAAGCTGGAGCTGGTCCATGGCCACGTTGCCCATCGACGTGTTGCCCACCGCCGCGGACGAGGTGGCGCCCGAGAGCGCCGCTTGCAGGCCGGACAGCCCGCCGACCAGGGCCGTCCCGACGGTCTCCATGCGCTTGAGCGCGGCCCAGGCGATGAACGGGATGCTGATCGAGAGGTAGCCCACCACGGCCTCGCCGGAGATGGCGCGTGAATAGATGCTGGAGGCGGTCTGCAGCGACAGGGCCTTGGCGCCGGTGCCCAGGTCCGCCGCCGCGGCGAGATCGTAGGCGGCGTAGACCGAGGCCATGTAGTTCAGGATCGCGTACAGGGGCGGCCACAGCTGAATCCAGATGAGCAGCCCCGCATAGCCCTTGAACGCGAGCATGGTCTCGCGCCCGCTGGTCATGAGCAGCAGCAAGACGAAAAGTGGGAACATCGCGTAAGCCACCGCCTCGATCACGTTGCGCAACACGGGCAGGGCCTGCTCGGCCACCTTGCCGTAGTTGAGCCACGACGCGTTTTTCTGGGCCACGGCCTGGGCCCGCCCCACGGCCAGCACCATCGCGGCGGGATCGTTGACCTTCTGCCCCACCAGCGTTGCGCTGTCCTGGATCACGTTGAGCATGGCGTTCTGGCGCACGATGTCCGCCGCGCTGGCCGCGGCGTCGGCGATGCTGTTCCTGAGGTAGGCCTGCTGGATCTGGGCGGCGATGACGCTGGCGGCGGCCGCGGCGGGGAGCGTGGGATTGAGCTGGAAGGCAAGCCGCCCCTGCACGCGCGTGAGCTGGGCGGGAAGTCGTGCTTGGAGGACCTGATAGACGTTGGGGCAGGTGTCGATGCCGATGCCCATGCCGCTGCCCCCGCCACCCGAAGATGCAAGAGACGACACGGTGGTGAAGCGCGCCGGATTGGGCGTGCCCATCAGCGGCCAGACGTCGCTGGACGCCGAGAAGGTCGTGGCGTCCAGCGTGCCGTCGAGGAGGTCGTAGGTCGTGCAGTTGTGGATGAAATTGATCAGGTCGGTGCGAAAGCCCGGATCCTGGAAGACGACGGCGGCGGTCTCGCGCACCAGGCGGTTGCCAAACATGAGGCCGTGCTGCTCGTAGCGCAGCTCCTGCGGCTGCGCGGCGTTGCCGGGCAGTTGCTGGAACGCGGTCTCGAACAGGCCTGTCAGCGTGTGACCGATGGTGCTAGTGACGCTGCCCAGGAGCGCCACGCCCAGAGGCACGTTATCGACCACCTTCACGGGCGCGCCGCCCGTCTTGTCGATGATGCCCACACTCACCTTGGGAACGATCAGCAGCGCGACGACCAAGGTGACGGACGCCAGCCATTTCCAGCCCTGGAGCTTTTCCGGCGCGAACGCGTAGGCGAGCAGGGCGGCGACGAAGCCGCAGAAGGCGACGGCCGCCACGGCGCTGGCGTAGTCGCCCGAGGCGTGGATGGCCGCGCACGCGTTGAACACGCCGAACAGGCTGTCGGCGTTCTGGTAGGCGTAGATTTCCCACATGCGGATCTCCGACGATGCAAGCGCAGGGATCGAAGGCAGGCCGAGATGGTCGGTACCCTGGCACCCTGGCCAGGTCGGCCTGGCCGCGGCGCCTGGTCAGCGCGACATCGATGCGGACTGCTGCCCCAGCATGTCCGCCACGCTTTGGGGCATGCTCGATCGCAGCTGACGCTCGAGCTGTTCCAGGTGGCCGGCCACCGCGCGAAATGATCCGACCTTTTGGTAGAGCAGCCCCTTCTCCTGGGACAGCTGCTGCAGCATCGCCTGCGCGCGCTGGCGCACGCGGTTGGCCTGTTCGCGCTGGGGCTGCTGCAGCGTGTAATCCTTGTCCAGCGCCGCCATGCCCAGGCGCAGGCTGCGCTCGAGGAACACGTAGGCATAGTCCGCGGCGATGACGTCGCGGTACTGCGCGATGAGGCTGTCGGCCAGGCCGGAGCCGGGGATGCTGGCCCCGATCGACAGCATCCGGTAGACGGGCTCGGTGGTCTGGTTCACGAAGCCCACCTCGGGGGAATTGTTCGGGATGGGCGCGCGGGTCGCGATCTTGGCGGCGATCGAGCGCATCAGCGTCTCCACGCGCGCCGTGAACGGCACGTGCCGGTAGGCCGTATTGACGCTGACCACGTCGCAGTTGACGTAGTCGTTGCATCGCAGCAGGTGCTGGACCACCTCGGCGTCGGCGCCCGCGGCCTGCCCGTAGAGCAATTGGCCGATCGAGGTCAGCGTCGGGGCGACGGGGTCGGGATCCCGCCCCGATTCCTCCGGGTAGTACAGGACGGTACCGACGATGCTCATGATGAGCTCGCGTTCCTGATCGTCGAGGTAGGCGCCGGCGTGCTGCAGGGCCTTCCACGTCAGGTTGCCGACGAAGGGGGCGCGGTTTCTCAGCCCGGGATCGCCGGAGGCGCGGGCCGCGCCCAGGATGCCCGGTCGGTCGGATTTGCACCGGCGGCGGGCGGCGTCGCGGTCGCTTTCCATGCCCAGTTCGATGGCGAGGTCGGCGCAGCTCTCCTGCGAGCTGTAGCCCGCCGCCTCCGCGGCCGTGCTCACGATGGCCTTGGCAGTCTCGCAGGAGTTGATGCGCGCGTTGTTGATCCAGGTCTCCAGGCCCTTGGCCCATTTCGTCAGCCCGCCCAGCATCGGTGAGACGGACTCGAGCGCGAGCTGGAACGCGATGCCCGGCAGCGCGGCCGTGATGTTGCGCAGCATGTTCTTGAACTCTTCGGCGGAGATGTGGGAGAAGGAGCCGCCGAAGATGTCGATCCCGCCGCAGCCGGCCTTCGCGTTGGGGAACTGGATGGCGGCGAGTTGATAGACCTTGTTGGGGGAACGCATCATGAGGCTGCCCCCGGTGTAGGTGTTGTACGCCTGACCGCGAAACGCGCCGGGGGCGGTGTAGTTCCCGATGGCGCCGAGCTGATTGAACATGGTGTTCACTTCCGCGTTGAGGTCACCGGCGTGGCCGGGCAGGCCCATCAGAAGCATCGAGACGCAGACCATGGATCGGTGCAGGAACGACCGGTGCAGGAAGGACCGGTGCAGGGACGACCGGTGCAGGGACGACCGGTGCAGGAACGACCGGTGCGGGAACGACCGGCGGAGGAATGGCCGGCTAAGGAGCGAGAGGCCAGGGAACGAAGCGCGAAGTCGAGGCCTGCGGCGCAGCAGTCGAGGCCTGCGGCGCAGCGACGGGACCGGGCGCTGGCGGCTCACCCGTGCGGCACGGTCGCGATCGGGGCCTGGGATCTTGGGCATTTGCATCAGGTTCTCCTACGGCAGCGCCAGGCGCCGCATGGCGCCCGGCAGCATCGCCTGCGACTCGGGCGTCGACACGGTGGCGATGCGTTCGAGCAGTTGGGATTCGGAGAGCACGCCGAACCCGATCGGTGTGATCGTGGCGTTGAAGGGTTGGGCGAGGAAGACCGCAGGCACCTGGGTGACCTTCAGGGCGCTGGCGATGCCGTTATCCCGTCGGGGACTCGGATAGTTCGGGAGAGGCCCGCCGTCCAGGCTGACCGGCACGACCTGCAGGTCATGGCGTTCCTCGAAGCCGCGCAGCGTCGGCGCGAAGGCGTGGCAGTACGGGCAGTCCGAGCGGAAGAAGAAGAGCAGCACATGGTCCCGTCCCAGCGCGTCAACGGTGCTCGACCGATCGTCGCGCTGGCGCTGCTCGAACACCTCCAACGCCTTGGCGTTCACGGGTCTGCCTTGGACGGTCGGATCGAGTTCTGGCGTGGCCCACGCCACGCGTTGCGCCACGTCGGCGAAGTGGGATGCGCGCGCGACGACGCTGGCCTCGAGTGCCATGTAGCGGCGTACGTTGACTTCGGTGGGCCGCATGATCGCGATGTGGCGAAGGTCCTGCAGGGTCCTTTGCAATTGCTCGAACTCCACCAGTTCTGGTGCGCGCTCAGCAGCAGCAGGGGCTTGTGCGGGCGAGGTAGCGCGCCTTGGAGGAGTGCCATCGTCATGTTTGGAGCGCAGCGGCGCCTGGCGATCCGGACTGGCTTCGAGGTCTGGATCCTCATAGAAGTGCCAGCCGCGCCAGCCATCTGCCCAGTACGCGACACGCGCGTCGCGCGGGCGTTCCGCACTTGGGGCTGAGGCCGCCTTGCGTGGGGCTGGGGTCTCGACGCGAACCGGGTCGCGCAGCACAGGCGCTTGCGCCAGTGCCGCCCGCATGCAAAAGGGCCCGGCCAGGAGCGACACGCACCCCAGGCACCCTAACCAACTGAGCCAGCTGAGCCAGCTGAGCCGGGTGAGCCGGGTGAGCCGGGTGAGCCTGCGAAGGCAGGCGAAGGCGAGGCGACGCATGGCGTTCCTAACGCAGCGAACGCGGCGGCAAGCCGTCGGCGCAGTAGTTCAAGCCGAATTCGATCGTCTGGCGGCGCGGCGCAGCCACTCCCGGCAGCTTGACGCCCTCCTGCCAGAAGAGCACGTTGAGCCGCGCACATCCCGTCTGCTGATACCGCCGCAGGGTCGTGACATCGATGTACACGGGGCTGGTGGCGTCGAAGCGGCGCGTGATGGCATCGGCTAGCTCGCCGGTCAGGATGCCGCGCGCGGTGCCATCGGCCGCGGCGAGCGCTGCCAGCAGCAACGGTCGGGCGTCCGGTACGGGGACACGCGCGAGGCCTTGCGCGAGGCCTTGCGCACGAACGGTCCCCCCGCAAAGGGCGACGAGCACGAGCAACGCGGCGCCCATAGGACCGCAGCCAAACACCTGCGTGCTGCTGAGCGTGCACGACACCATCGTGTCGAATGGCCACCAAACGGCATGCGGGGCCGGGGAGGCCAGTGCAGGGCGCCGCGTGGGATGCGAACTGAGCTCCGATGCGGGCGAGGTCATTGGCATTGGCCTTGTCCCAGGTAGCAACGGGTGGCCTGCGTGGCGTTGCGGTTCCGAATTGCGCTCGCATCCGGGAGACGGGGCACGATGGACGCATAGAACTCGCGCAAGTCCAGCCGCGAGAAATCCAGCCGCTGGAGTTGCGCGACGGTAAAACCCGAGCAGTCGGGGTTCTGCGCGGAACCCCAGCCTTTGCGCAGCTGGGCGCGTCCTTGCTCGTTGATGAGGCGTGCCAGCGACGAGTTGAAGCAGCACTTCTTGGTCGTGTGCGTGGTGCATGAGACGCAGTGCCCCAGCACCCGGATGCACGACGAACAGTAGGTGCCCACGGCGTGGCACAGCCGTGCGCCTTCCTTCATCGCGAGCTTTCCCTCTTCTTCGTCGCACGACATCATCGACATGACGATGTAGATCACCACGGCGATGGCCAGGCTCCACGGATCGAAGGCGACCACGACGCTTTGGCCCGAATACAGCACCGCCGAGCCGGCAGGCAGGGCGGCGCCATTCACGGCAACGGTCACACCGTAGGTCGTGAACGTGCCGGCGAAGCCACCGCCCATCAGCAGCGCCTGCATGCCCTGGTACAGGAACTGGCGGTTGTTGGCGTTCATCAGCACGTCGTAGACGAGGCGCGATCCCACGCCGAACATGCTCTGGTTGCTCATGCCCGCCCCGGCGGAGTCGGCATGGCAGCAGTTCTTGAGCAGCCGGTCGCGGCACCGGGCAGGCTCTCCTTGGAACACCTTCAGAGCGGCCGGATCGAGATAGACCCCGGCCTCACGCGCGGCCTCCAGGAAAGACATGGCGCGGGCGAAGTCGGGGTCGTTCGCGTGACGGGTCTCGAAGCAGTTGCCGCCAAGACAGAACACGTTGGCCGGGCAGTTGCCGGCCTCGCAGCCGCGGTAGTAAGCGGCGATGTCCCCGAGTTGCCCGGAGGGATCGCCGATGATGCGTCGGGCGTCGAGTATTGCGGGATCGTTCGCCGAGAGCGGATCGCGCGGCGTGCTGGCCGAGGCCCGGGCGCCGAGCAGCGCCTGGCAGACCGGGTCGCCTGGCAGCGAACGGCACGCCGCGAACTGCGCATCGGCGGCACCGGAGAGGCTGGGCTGGCCGTAGTACCGACGCTCCGGCGGTGTGGTCGTGTAGCCCGGCACCAGCCCGGACGCACTCGGTGCAGTGACCCTGCCGCGTATGAGCGGATTGGCCGCCTGGCCCGCCGCCAATCCCTCCTCATGGGGGCTCGCGGCATGCGCGATTCGTGCGGGTGGCGAGAGCGACATGGCCAGCGCCGTCAGCCACACCACGATTTGATGAGGGAGGGGCATGTCAACACCTCAGTGCTTGTGCAGGCCGCGACCCGCGCCGGTCTCGCGAATGCCGACGCCGACGCCGACGCCGACGCCGACGCCGACCCCGACCCCGACCCCGACCTCGGTCCTGTGTCCGACACCACCATCGCCGCCATCACCCCCAGCACGCGGGACATTGCCGGCGCCCGGGCCAGCTTCGATCTTCATCCCGGTTCCGATTCCGGTTCCGGTTCCGGCTACGTCGCGGTCCACACCGTGTGCGGCGAGTCGGGCAAGGAAGAGCTGCGCGGAGTGCCGGAAGTCGGGCCGCGTCCGGCGCATGTGCGCCAGTGCGTAGTCGAGGCTGACGTCGCCGGCAACGCGCACGAAATCCGCGGCCGGCGCACACGTGCCACTCGCGCAGGACTGGGGTCGCGCGCCGTCTCGCACCAGCACGAAGGTCGGCACGCGCTGCACATCGAACCGATCGAAGGCCGGTGGGTCGATCTGGAGCGCCACCTGCGTGGCGCCGAGGAGCGGCTGCACGAGTTGGACCGTCTCGCGCAACGAGCCGTTGACGAATCCCCGCAGCACCACGGCAGCGCGTGCGCGCGCCGCCTGCGCGAGCAGCCTTTGCAAGGTGGGTCGGGGCATCGACAAGCTCACGAATACCAGCAGCCCGGGGGCCGTGGTGGCGCCGTTTGGTGGGGGCCCTTCCGCCTGCGCCGCATAGCTGCGCGCGATGGCCTCGAGATCGATCGGCGTATTGGACAGCGGCAGCGGCAGGGCGTCGAGGCGTGGTGCCTGCGAAGACGGTGATGGCTGGCCCTGAGCGGTCGCAAGCCCCGGATGACGTTGCAGGTCCCGTTGCAGGTCCCGTGGCAGTCCCTGCGTCCCGTGCAGACGGCGCACGACCTCGATGTCCGCGGGTGTGGGCGTACGGGTCTCCCGCTGCGCCCGTCGAATGTCCTCGTCGGTGATGCGCGGCATGACGGGTGTGGTCGCAGTGCCGGTCGCACTACCGGTCGCAGTACCGGTCGCAATACCGGTCGCGGTCCTCGTCTCCGTCTGAGTGCCGGCTCCTAAGCGACGACGCGGGACTGAGACGGCGGGGGCCGCGACGGCAGCGGCAGCGGCGGACGCGGACGCGGACGCTGTCGCCGGGGTCGACAGTACCTGCGCCTCCGCCGAGCCCAGCCAGCATGGCGAGGACATCGCCACCGTGATGGCGAGTGCGATGACACGGGCGATGGCGCGTTCGACGGCCCGGGCCGCGATCCAGCCGGGCGCCATGATGAGATCAGTAGCCGACACAGCAGTTCCTCTTTCGGAACAACATGAAGGCGAAGTCCTCGCCGCGAACGGGGTACTCCTTGCCGGCACCCCACAGGACCGTCGTGCGCCCGAACGGCTGACAACACTTGCCCGCTTCCTTGGTCGTGTTGGGAGTGGGATAGGTGAGTTGGGTCTTGTAGGCACGCTTGTCCATGACGGGCTCGAAGTACGGACCGCACAGTCCGCGCTGGCCGTGCCAGCCCCAGGCCACGAGTTCACGATGCATCTTGGCGGTGAGCCGCTGCGCCATCAGCGCGGCGGTGCGCACGCCGCCGAGGTGGTAGGGCACGTGCCCATTCATCGGGTACAGCCCACCCTGGCAGCCCGCGCACCAGAAGAGCTCGGGAATACCGAACCCGGCCGACGCGGCGACGCAGTCCGCCGCACACGCCGCGACGCTTGCCGGATTGGCAAACAGCACGGCGTCCGGATTGAGGATCAGGGTGAGCTCGTCATCGCCCCACAAAGGATCGACTTCGGTGAGGTAGGTCAGATCGAACGAGCCGCGCTCAAGGCAGGGAAAGTCGGCCACGGCCTCGAGATAGAACAGGACCGGGTTCACGTAGAAATGGGCCTGGTAGAACGCCCCGCCGTCTCCGTCGCCTTCCGCATGTGTGTAGCGCGCGCCTTCGGGCGAGGGCAGTCCCGGGTTCAGGTCGAGGCCGCCCAGGGACACCAGGCAGAACGGCTTGCGCACGGCTTCGACATGGCGCGCGGGTTCCCAGAACCCCACGGTGAGGCCGATGGTCGGGTTGGTGCCGCAACTGCACAGCGGGCTCGATGGGTTGTCGATGTCTTCCTGTTCACCCAGATTCCCGAGCCGCACGCTGCCGATGCTGATGGGCAGGATGCAGCTCCAGCAGATGTCGGTGATCGGGTTGGGGAACTGGCCGGTGCAGGTCCCGGCGCCGGCGGCGCGCGCCGCATCCACGGGAGCGAAAGCGATGATCATCGCGATCAGCATGCCGGCCGGGGCGGCGGCGCGGATTGCCGAGAGTGTCGTCACCGCGCCGTTGAGCTCCGTGGCGACTCGTGATGAGTCGCGTGCGATGACCCCTGGGATGCCCCGCGGGATATCGCGTCGGATGTGCACTGAGGCGCGCGGGTGCAGGCTCCGGCTCGCGCGTCCGACGAGGCGCATGAAACGCGCAGCGGCGGGTGAAAGCCATCTCATGGGGCGACCTCCAGCTCGTCGACACGCAGTCGCTGACCTTGTTGCGTCACCATCGCCGGCACCTGCCGAATCCCGAGCCGACGCGTCAGCATGCCGCCCTGGTCGTAGTAGACGGGGGTACGCCAGACGTGCATCAATTCCAGGTATGAGCCCGCCGTCAGGATCGGTTTCACGCGCCCTTGGTGCTGAGTGATGACTGTGTGGGCTTGTCGGACCTGGCGGCTGTCGCGTGCGTCGAAGAACAGCAGCGGCCGGCTCAGAGATGTCACGTCGAGCGGATTCTTCTTCGTGCCCGCTGGGAAGAGCAGTTCTCCGCGAGGTCCGAGCACGTTGCGGCCCAGCACGAACGTCGGATCGAAGAGGAAGCTCCGCGCGACCCGGGTGGTGACGATCTCGGCAACCGGTGTGGGATGACGGACCGCGTGCGCGCCGCGGCTGCGGGCCTCGTCCTCGATGCGCGAGAGCTCGCCCGTTCGCGCGGCCTCTCTCAAACGCTGCTCGATCATCTGCAGCAGGTGAGCTTCGGTGATCGGATAGGTGGGACCCAAGGTGCCGGCGTCGGGTGCCGCCGCCTCGGCGGCCATGGCCGGGGCGACCGGGAGGGCGATGGCGGTGATGGCGGTGATGGCGCACGTTGCCAAGGTCGCGGGGATGGCCGGCGAGAGGCCAAAGCGGATGGCGGCAAAGGTGGCGGCGAGGACGGCCGCGGGGACGGCGGTGCGGGCGACTGTGTGGGCGGCCGCTCTCGGCGCCCCCTCGCTCGGGACAGTCGGCTGGTGGTGTGAACGGCTTGTGCGTTTCAAGGCGTGTGTGGCTCGCGACGGGAGCGAGGCACATGCGGCATCTCGGGCCGTGCCCGGAGCTGGGATCTGAGTAAGCGGATCGCTTTTCATCGAGCCGCTCCAGCGGAACACCGCAGATACCGCGTCAGGTCACGGCGATCGCTTGGATCCTGGCGCTGCGCTGCGCGGATGAAACCCATCAGCACCGGGTCGCCGGCCGTTCCGGCAAACGATCGATGGAGTTCCGGGGTCGTCATCTCCCGCCCGCAACGCAGCAGGAAAGCCGCGAGAAAATCTCGAGCACCCTGTTCCGCAGCCGGCGAGATCTGTCGCAGCAGCCCCAGATAGTCGGCCAGCGACATCGCATCGACATCCCCTGCAAACGCGTTGGTCGACATCGACGGCGCAGGAGGGTCCTCCCGAGTGAGCGCGCCGAATGCAGGGCTGCTCTGAGCAAAGGCGGCGTTGGCCGAAGCGCATAGGGCGATGAGCGCCACGGCTGCGCATGTGGTCACTGCTGTGATGACGACGATGAAGGCGACGGCAGCGGCCCCGACGAGCACGCGGACCATCCCGCTGCGATACGTCTCGTGGTGCCTCCAAAAACGCGCCCAGCTGCGGCGCTCGCCCTTGCGGCCTCGCGAGAAATTTGACCAGTGTTGGCGGTGCCTCTGGGGACAAGGATCGCCAGGGCGACCAGGGCGACCGGGGCGACAGTCGCGATGCCACAAGCCGCGCTGTCGTATCTGGCTCGTGCAGTGCAGGCAACGCTTGCAGTGATCGACATACCTGCTGATGAGCGAACGATAGCGATGCATTCGGCTGCTCCTCAGAACAACGGGTGGACACGGGCAACAATCTGCCCCTGCGCTACGAGGCCGCTCTCTTGGTAACGGGAATCGAAGCTGTCCGCGCTGGCGCCCTGCACGTAGAACTGACCCGGTGGGATGACGAGGGGTGCGATGGGCGTCAGGGGCCGGCGGTCATGCGTGAACGGCTTCGCCAGCCCCATCGGCTCGCCATTGACCAGGACCGTGCGACCCTGGACCGTGATCACGTCACCGGGTAGTCCCCGGACGCGTTTGAAGAAAGGCTGTCCCTGCAGGCCGGGAAACGGCTTCGGCGTCCCGCCGGAGAACGCGAACACGATGAGGTCGCCGCGACCGGGCGTGCGCGGGCCGACGTGCATCCACGCCACGTGATAAGGCAGGCTGGGCGTCCAGTTGAAAACCAGCGGCATGCGCGGCGTGGGGGCGATGAAGAGGCGGATGTAAGCCAAGACCCAGATCGCCACGACGGGAGCCACGAGATACCAACGCCGACGCATCATCCCCATGAGCTCTCGGTGTGAATGTTTCTGGCGCTGCCAGAAGTGCTGCCAGAAGTGCTGGCAGCAGCGCTGCCACTCGCGTGGCCGGCGGCGATGTCGGATCGACCCGGCAGACGAGACTGATGGGGCCGAATGAGCGCATGGCGCGGAATGCGCCAACGCGGCGGAGGGGACGGAAGGGACGGAAGGGACGGAAGGGACGGAAGCGGCCTCGCGCCCCCTGGATTCGTTGGTCATGGCAGGTGCACCTTCTGCCGCAACAGCGGAGTGAGGTCGCGGGCGTGCGGCGCGCCTGCGACTGCTGACTTGGCCAACACCACGCAGGCGCACTCCCTGGGCAGCTCGTCCAGCGCCGCCGGCAGACGCCTCGCGAATGCCCGCGCCAGGGCCAACGCCCGCTCACGGTCTTCCTCGGTGCTGGCTCGAGTCAGCAAGCGCGTGAACTCGGCCTCTTTGGCGCGGTAGACCTCGGCGAGATCGACCACGCCCACCGTCAGCGCCGGACGCAGCACGAAGCGGTCATAGGCCTGCAGCGCGAGGGCGGTGACCAGGCTCGCGGCAACGGTGGCGGCACCCATTTGACGCAGGGCGCTGACCAGGAGCGCAACGGCTGGCCGGCTCATAGCGCATGCCCCCGCTGACGCAGCAGCGTTGTGATCGCCTCGTCGATCGACAAGCCCTGTGCCCGCAAGGCGTCCAGCGGGGCGTTGTCTTCGAGCTTGTTGGAAAACAGCAGGTGGGTGGCCGGATCGAGGATCGTGCGCGCCACGCCTTCGCCCACGGGCGAGGAGATGTAGAGCTCGGAAAACGCACCTGCCTCGGTGCGCAACGAGTTCAGCAGCCGCTTCTTGGACTCGTCCATCGCCAGGCGTCCCTTGCGATCGAGCATTTCGATGGATTCGGGCTTCTGGCGCAGGAGGAACACCCAGTCCGAGCAGTTGAAAGCGGCCTCCATCTGCGCCGAGCCGTAGTAGTCGTCGGCACTTTGCGTGGCAGTGCCGAGCGCGCCGCCGTACTTGCGCGCGCGACGGGCGGCTTCCTCCACGACCGCCGCCTTGACGGGGTCGTCCGCGCCGACGTCGCCGAGTTGCTGCTTGAGCTCGTCGATGAACAGCACCTTGCGCCGATTGCGCGTGAGGTACATCTCGCCGGTGATCTGGTGCAGCAGCAAGATGTTGACGACGGCGTGGAGGTCCGGGCGTCGCTTGAGCTCTTCGTTCTCGATGACGATGAAGTCGTTGGAGAAGTCGACGTTGGCCCGGCCTTCGAAAAAGCGCTCGTATTGCCCGCCCTTGGCGTAGGGGTTGAGCATGATGGCCAGGTCCTTGATGCGCTGGTCGCCCACCATGCCGAGCTCTTCCAGCGTTCCGGAGCGAAACGCATCGCGCAGCCCGGTGATCGTCAGATCGCATCCGTACGCGCGCCAGAGCTTGAGCACCATGGCGGAGATGGCCTTGTACTGAACTTCCTCCAACGGGTGCTGCATGGAGGCCATCTTGGAGATGCCCGGCACCAGCATGTCGAGGTCCTCGTGGATGTCGCGCACGACGGAGAACGGGTTCAGGCACAGCGCCACGTCGGGGCGGAACTCGATGTAGGTGCCGCCTGCCTTGCGACAGAGTTTCTCGAAGCTGCGCCCCAGGTCGAGCATCCACACTTTGGCGCCGACCGCGCGGTAGGACCAAGCCAGCTCGTTCATCAGGACGGACTTTCCCGAGCCCGGTGCGCCGATGATGGCGAAGTTGTAGTTGCCCAGGTCGTTGTCGTAGAGGTCCAGCGTCATCAGCTGGCCGCGGCGCCCGCCGAAGACAAGCGCTGGCGTGGGCGTGCCCCGCCACTCGGCGATCAGAGGCGCCATGTGGATCGCGTTGGCCATGGTCTTGCGGGTCACGCGGCGCATCTTGGTGAGGTCCCGATGGAAGCGCGGCGTCAGTGTCATCGGCAAGCTGGCGAGCAAGGCCTGCCGATGCAGGTAGGCGTCGGCGTTGAGCTGGAAGCCGCGTGCGCGCCAGATGGCGTTGGCCGCCTCGTGCGCGGCGCCGGCGCGCTGCGGCGTGGTGAAGGTCGCCAGCTGCATGTACAGGCTCACGAGGCTGCCGCCCGTGTCGATCGCCTCGGCTGCGGCCGCCCAGTCGTCCAGCTTCTTGCGCACGTCCGGCATCACGTCGGCCATCTTGGACTTCGCGTTCTGCGTCGCGCGCACGTGGTTGGCGGTGACGGTGGATTTGATGGTGCTCGGATCCAGCACGTGCACGCCCAGCGTGATCAGGAACGGCGCCGTGTACTGGAGCGACGGCTGCATCAGGTCGCCGATGAGCGAGCCCATCTGCCACAGCGCGAAACGTTCGGGGAAGCTCTTGACGGAGTAGAACCTGGCCTCCAGAACCTGCGGGATGGTTTCCTTCCACAAGGTCAGGCCGTTGGCGGTGGCGTCCTGGACGGTGTCGAAGTCCACGATCTGGTCGCGGATCTCCCGGCCGTCGTCGTAATGCAGCCAGCGGTCGTCGTCGTAGTTCAGGTCCGGCTCGTCGGAATGGGCGATGCGGTCCGGATTGGTGAAGAGGGCACACCAGTTGATGAGATCGGCCGCGTCGCAGACCTTGCTGGGAAGGAGTGCGGAGCGCAGTGTTGCCCGCATGGAGTCGCGCAGTGCCAGGAGCGTTTCGCGCCGACTCATGTCTTCGGCTTCGCCGGGTAACGCCACACTCAACATCAGCCGGAAGTCCCGCAGGGTGTAGTGAAAGCCCGTCGTCATCGAGTGCTGTGTGCCGTGCAACAGATGAGTCACCCGCTGCCTTGCCAGACGCCTGAACAGGTTCAAGTTGGGCACCGGAGCGCCTTCGGTGCGCGCGCGTTCCGCCTGGTCGTCGTCCTCAATCCGGAGATTGGTGTACGCCCGCAGCCGGTGTCGCACGTGCGGAGACGCGAAGAGGTGGAATTGGAGTCCCGTCTCGGGCGGGCAGCTCGCATACAGAGAGACCAGCACTTCAGTCATGCGCTCGTCGGCGCCAGACTGGGGGGTCACCTCCAGCAGGAAGCCCATGCCGTCCCGGTTGACGAAGATCCGTTCCTCTCTCAGAAAGGCGGCGTATGGCAGCCAACTGGCGAATTGCTCGGCGGGTGACTGCGACACGCCGCGAAGACCCAGGAGCGATGACAGCGGCGACGAAGGGGACCGGAGCGTTGGATCGGTCGACCCCGGCGGCGACCAATTTGGCGACCGCTCGAACGGCCGCCCGAACGGCCGCCCGACCGGCCGCTTGAGCGATCGACTGAGCGATCGCTTGAACGTGCGACGGGGCGAGCCCTGAGGCGACTGCTCGGACGACCGCTCATACGACGGCTCATACGACGGCTCATACGACGGCTCGGGCGACGGCTCGGGCGACGTGCACGAGGACTCGTGTGACGCCCGGGTCAGCGGCTCAGCGGGAGGGGCGTCGGACCCCTGAGCGGAGCCTGTATGGGCAGCAGCAACGGATTCGACTTTGATCCCAACGCCGAGTCCGGCTCCGACTCCCACTCCGGCTCGGGCTCCGGCTCGGGCTCCGGCTCGGGCTCGGGCTCCGACTTCGACTTCGACTTCGACTTCGACTGTCGGCCCGTGCGGCGCGCAGGCTGGACCGTGTGGCGCCATGGCAGGGGCGAGAACCGGTGCCAACGACGGCACGGCGGATGATTCGAGGGCTGGTTCACCCTGAGGTCGATCAAGAGGAGGCGTGGCGGATTTCATGGCGGCGATCGTGGCGGTGGTCGTGGCGGTGGTCGTGTCGGCGTTCAGGGAGAAGTTCGAGGTCGTGTTCGAGGCTGCGTTCGTGGCTGCGTTCGTGGCTGGGGTGAAGGCTTTGCGCCAAACGAGCTGCCAGAACTTGAGACGTCGCTGGAGTGGAGGTCCATAACGGATCTCATGGGAGCCGCGGCGAGTCGCGCGAGGTTGGCGCGGGAGGAAGAACAACAGTCGGCGTGGCGGTCAACGCGCCCTGGCGCCCGTCTTCGGGCATAGCCATCGAAGGTCGTGCCGCGGCGGCGTTCGCGCTGGACGAGGCTGCCGACAGCGGACGGATCGGCGCATTGCGCGCGCGGATCTTCTGATGTACGTGATCGATGCGCCAGCCACCGTTGGTGATCTGCACGTAGACGTAACCCTGATCCCAGAGGTCGCCATCCGCATCCTCCCAGGCCTTCGTCCACAACCTCAGCACGCGGGCCTGGGTGCGAAGCGCGTCGGCCGGCAGGCCATTGAAGAGTGCCGCATCGGCGTTGGGTCCGTCGATCGGGGCGCGCTGTTGGAGCAAGTCCGTTGCAGGCTGGCGCGGGCGAGCTGCGGTCGCAGTGGCGGCGCCTACCGGCCCTTGGCTGAACGATGGCGTCGCCGCGCCGTTACGCACGGCGTTGGCATAGGTGCCGGCAACCGACTGACAGGTCACGCCTTCGGGCGCGGCGCAGGCGTACTTGGACTCGCCCCCCAGCCCTGACAGGTTCAGGCAGCCACTCAGCAGGCAGGCGACAGCGGTTGACGCGCACGGGCCTGTGATCGAGGCACGCGCCGCACGCGCCGCACGCGCGGACCGATCTTGCCAAGGACGCAGCCGCGGAGCGGCGCGGAGGATTTGTTGCGTCATCATGGCTTGCGCTCCAGCGGTGAGTCTTTTCGGAGCAGATCGGTCGGGACGCCCGGGATTGCGGGAACGGCGGGAACGGCGGGAACGGTCGGGACTGTCGGGAAGGTCGCGATGGTCTGACTGGCAGGAACGGGCGAGCTAGCAGGACCGGTCGGCCTGGCAGCACTGGTCGAGGGGGGACATCCTTCGGTCGCCAGCGGTACCCGGACGAGACGGAGTGAACGCGGTTGCGATGAGCCGGGCCTCAATCGCTTCGCGGGCGAGCGATCCGGTCGACCTGGTCCCATCGGCCCAGATGAGCGTCGGGGTCGCGTTCACGCGCAAGCGGCGAGCCAGTGCCAGATTTCGGTCAAGGGGATGATCACAGGCGGCGGCCCGCGACTGCGGCGCGGCGCGACCGCTCGACATCCACTGCTGCCACGCGCGCCCGCGGTCCGCAGCGCACCAGATCGATACGGGGAGGTCGTGGCCCTGAAATGGCACGAGGAACGTGTAGATCGTGACGTCGTCGAGCCCTGCGAGTTCGGACTCGAGTTGTCTGCAGTAGCCACAGCCGGGATCGCTGAAGATCGCCAGGGTGCGCCGGCCTGCGCCGCGCACCGTGCGGATCGCATCGTGCAGCGGAAGCCGCTTCACATCGATGGGCGGGCTGTCGGCCCAATCTGACGCAGCTGCTTCTCCAGCATCCGCGCCAGCCATGTCGCTCGCGCCGTTGCTGTCCGACTCCGCAGCGTCAGCACTGGGCCGTGCAGCTGCTGTAACGCCAGCGTCCGCACCCGCTTCAGTGCCGCCGGAACCGGCGGCGTTTCGAGCTGGCCCGGACTCGGGCACGCGAGATCCGGTCAGGTCGCGCATGGTCTGCGTGTCGTAGAGCCGCCCGAAGATGAAGAAGCGCGGGTTTCGCGCGGAGACATACGCCACGGTCCCGTTCATCCAGACCTCGAACAGGTCCGGCACCTCCGTGCGCACGATGTCGCTGAAACGCGTGCCGGGATGCGCTGCGCGCAAGTTCGCCTGCAGCGTGGTGTGCGCGTCACCACGCCTCGATCTGCGCTGGACGATCGCAGTCGATCTGGTCGGCGAGCTCGCCATCGCCGCCCACTCCGCCGACCGGATTTCCCGCGCTGACGGCCGCGCCGAGGATGATGGGTCTGCTATATCGGCCGCATGGGCCGCATGGGCTGCATTTCCCGCATGGGCCGCTTGGGATGCGCCGGATTCGTTCGCTGCGTTCGATGCGTCTGAAGCGGCCGTGCACGGTTTGGCCTCCGAGGTGCGCTCAAGCCGTGCATCGCTGCGTTGCGCCCAGGTTGGAGCACTGAGCGGGACCAGCACCGCGCATGTGACAACAGCGCGTGCAATTGCAAGGGCAGCAAGGCGGCGTGCCCGAATGCGGTCGTCCCGAATGCGGTCGCCCCGAATGCGGCCGTCCCGAATACGGCCGTCCCGAATACGGCTTCCCGGCCGCAGCGGTTCAGTACAGGTCATCGTTGAACGCCTCCAGGTAGCGGGTCTCAGGAGAGGAGAAACGGGGAGACCGGCCGCGTGCTCCCGTGGCGCGTCCCGCGTCCCAATTGGCATTGCGGCCGGCATTGCGTTCGCCACTCCGTTCACTGCGATCGCGACTGCGGTCGCCATCGCCGTCGCCAACAAAGCTCGCGTGCGCGCTAGCGGCGCTCGACATCGGCACGTCGATCCGCACGCCCTTTGTGATCACGACATCGATCTCCCTGCCCGCGTCGACTTCGATGACGGGGAAGGTGTTCTCGGCGAGCTTGATGTAGTACTGCGCCAGACGGTCTAGCGCCTTGCCCACGCCGCTGCCCAGCCCGGCACGGTAGGCGTCAGCGCTGCTGTCGGTGCTGGCCGTTGTACCGAGCGGAGATGAGCTGTAACTCGTGTTGGCCGTGGAAAGACCCTGGCCGATGCCACTGACCACGCCGGCCAGCAAGGCGTTGGCCAGCATCTGGCCTTGCTTCGTGACCAGGCGGCCCCGCATGCCCACCTTGCCGTCCTCGCCGTAGACGCTGCCCTGGATGCGCACCTCCAGCGTGGCGCCGTCGTCCCGTACGCATGACAGGCTCTCCGTGCGCAGATAGGCACGCTCGGCGCTGATGTCACCGTAACCGGCGGCAATGACGAAGCAGTCGCGATACTCGCCGCGGAAACGGTTGGGTAGCACGGTGTTGTCGGACAGCCGGATCAAGACCGGGTGAGGATTGGATTGGGACTGCCCCCGGTCGGTGCGTCCAGGCCACCGAGCAAGGTACCGCGCGTGAAACTCACGGGCAGGAAGGTGGCCACGGTTTCAGCCGCGGTCGTAGCCGCAGCCGCAGCCGCAGCCACAGTCGCAGCCACAGTCGCATCCGCTGCGGCCGGCGCCGGCACGAAGTTGCCCGCTGGCGATCCAACCGGATGAGCCGCGTCCAGGGCGTTTCCCGGGATCGGGGGCGCCGCGGCGAGGCTGACGCGCACGATCAGGGGCGCTGCAACGAGCGCAGGAGCAAATGGCAGCGGAGGTGGCCGCGAACCGGCATGCGCGCCCGGCGGCGTCCTCGTCGCCATCGCGGGCAAGGTCGCGGCTGATGTTGCGGCCGTAGTTGCGGCCGTAGTTGAGGCCGAATTTGCTGGCGATTCCGAGTTCGATTCCGAGATCGATGTCGCGGGCGATGTGGCGGGCGATGTCGCGCGCGATGTCGATCGCGGCAACGCTCCCGCTGGCGGCATTCCCATGGGCGAGTCCGAAGAGAGATCCGACGGGAAGGGCGGCGCGCCCGGTCCCGCTGACTGCTGTGGCACGTCCGGTGACACGCCCCGCGAGGCCGCGCCTTGTTGCGCGGACGTCAGTCGTTGCTCGAGCTCCGCGAAGCGCTGCATCGTGCGCGTCTCGAAGGACTGGCGGTCCTTGTTGAGGCGACCCTGTTCCTCCCGCTCGCTCTCATATTGGGCGAGCTTTCGCCCGGCTGTCCCGACCCACTGATCGACCGGGTTGATCTGAGCGCCTGGCGGCAGCACGCCGATGTTGGTAACGCTCGCCCTCTGGTCCGCAGGCAGGTCCTGGGTCGTGGACACGGGGGCGGGGGTGCTCAGGCTCAAAACGAGCCAGAGCACGCCGATGCCGCTTGCGAGCAGTGCGGTCAGCAGGGCGCACTGTCGCTGGCGTGGGGACATCTGATCCAGGCGTGCGCGAACGCCCTTGCGCAACGCGGCCAGTGACCGAGGGGACAACGTGGGGCGCGTCATCGGGCGCCTCCACGGCGGATCACGTACACGAGCGTCGACTCACCGGGCTGCAACGCGTGTCGCTCGATGGCCACGCCTGTGATCTCGCCGCCGGGGGAGGCTGCGGGACGGTCGAACTCCTGCTCGGTCAGCACGATCGGCAGATCGTTGACGTTCTGCAGCGAGTACTGCTCGCCGGTCACGCCACGGCCCTCGTACACGCGAAGCAGCGAGAACTTGACCCCCGTCCAGAGTGGCACGAGACGCGGCGCCTCGTCCACACGCACGTCGGTCGGGATCCGGTCGGAGGCCATCGCCACCAACAACGCTTTCATCGCACGAACATGGCTGGGGGCAGGGCTTACCGCTTGAGGCATGCCTGAGGTGGTGGGGGTGCTTCTCGTGAAGCGACGCAGGGCCGGCGGCGTCTTGTCCCTGATCAGGACCGTGTCGGCGGGCGTATCCGCGCGTGTCAGGATCAAGGTGTAGGTGGCAGTCGCCGAGGACACGAACAGGTTGATCGGCTTGTCGCTGACGCCCACCGGGCGCACATACACCTCCCCCTTGTCGGGGTCGCACTCCAGCACCACGTCGCCGCCCGGGTTGATTGGGGTGACGGAGCTGACCGGGCTGATCGGGCTGATCGGGCTGCCGGAATAGAAGGGGGAATAGGACCGATGGAATTGTTCGGGCCGACACCGACAGGGCCAGCGGTTCCGTTGGGGTCGGAAGGGACGGTCGGGCTGCCTGGAAGGGCGGCGCCGTCGTTGCCAAAGCCGGCCAACGAACGGCCTGACGCCATGGGTCCCGCCGGCGGTGGCGCGCAGCGGGTGGAGAAGATGTTGCCCACCACGTCCGTGATGGCGCCACCCTCGATGCGGATGCGCGTGGGCTCCTTGATCGAGATGACGCCTTGCACGGCGACGCCGTCGATGGCTTCCAACACCTGGAGCGCGTGCGCGTGCAGTGCGAGCGACAGTGCCATCGCGCCGAGCCCCTGTGGGGCGATCGACCGATGCCCCGACCCGCTGCGGGGCGGCGAGCGCATTGCATGCATGCGGGATCCAAGCTTGTCCCACGACAGCCGATGCGCGTCGCAGGCGGCCGCTGGCGAGACGCGGCCTGCGATGCTCACGTCACTTGACGGCATACGGCACCTCCTTGAAAGCGGCCACGTGCATGCGCGCGCCGGCGTAGCCGAAATCAATCCGGTAGGCCTTGAGTTCGTTGGCGGTCTCAAACCCGTTGACGAGAGTGCGCAGCCGCCCACGTACCACCAGAGACTGGCTGGCCTCGCTGGCCACCAGTTGCTGCGGCGCGAACGAGGTCGCCGCATTGATGCGCTTGAGGCGCTCGGACTCCACCTCCTGGCGCGTCTTGAGCGCCCCGTGCTGGAGCGGATCTACGTAGCCCAGCAGCAGGTCCTTCTTCCAGTCGATCGAGCTTGGGCTGACGTCCAGCACCAGCCAGGCGATGAAGCTGCCCATTTGCTCGAGCAGCTCGACAGACGCCCTGTCGCGCGTCACCCAGAAGGACTTGTTGATCGACGGCGGCACGACGACGGTTCGTACTGTGCCCAGGAGATTGAAGACGACGATCAACGAGAGCAACAGGCTCGCCGCCAGCGCACCGACCGTGAAACCCAACCCGCGGTTGCGCCGTTGCAGTTCACCGATGTCGCTTTTGAAGCGTTCGAAGTCCATGTGTGCCTCCGATTGGCGCTGAGAGGATCGACTGGGCCCACCTAGCCCGCCTAGCCCACCTAGCCCACCTAACCGACCTTGCCGACCTTGCCGACCTTGCCGACCTTGCCGACCTTGCCGACTTGAGCGACTTGACCGACTTGACCGCGGCTGGACGACCTGACCAATCCAACCCTACGTGACGGACCTAACCGACCATCCGACGCAGGTGTGATGGCGGCGTCGCGCGCAGCGCAGTGATGGGGTTGGTTGGCAGATGCCAGTACAGCCAGTGGATGGCGAAGGCGGGATGCTTGTCAGCCTTGATGCGCGACATCCAGCGAGCAACGCCTAGGCCGACGCCCACGCAGAGGGCAAACGCCAGCTTGTTGCCTGCCAGGTATCCAGCGAAGAACATGAAAACGACGGGCGCAGCCACGTCGACATCCCAAAAACCGATCTTCCACTGGTCGTCAAGACGCCGCGGGATGTAGGTGTCCGTTTGCATAGGGCCTCCCGGCAGTGGCTGCTGATTGCAGGGGATGATTGGCAACGCCCGCGACGGCTCAGACCACGGCGCCCATGATGGCGCCCGCGATGACGAGCCCCACCGCGGCGAAGATGGCCAGACCCACGTAGAACAGCACTGAGGAGAAGTTGCGCATCGCCGACAACGAGATCAGCGCGACGACGAAGCCCACGAACCCCACCAGCGCCTTGATGCCCGGTCCGAGCGCGGAGATCTGCGTGAGCGCCGAGGTCAACGGGCCGGTGATGCCGCTGAAAGCGACAAGATCCAGGGCATGGCTGGGGAAGGTGCTGGCGAGGCCGGCGACCGCGATGATGAGCAGCGCATGGAAGGCTACGAGCCTGCGGCTGAGCGGGGCAGGGGCCGCGATCGCTGCTGCTGCTGCTGCTGCTTCAGCTGACTCTGCCGTTGACGGTTCGTGAAGTGCAATCGAGGAGTTGGACGTCGGCTCAGCGGACGCCGATGACGCCGCAGCGGCAGTAGGTGCTACAGGCGAAACGGTGGTGGAGATGTTGGGGGTCATGTGAGCTCCAGTGATACTGAACAAGGGCGCGACTCGGGGCGCCACGCGACCTCGGCGGACGCAAGGCAATGGCGCAAGGCAAAGGCGCAAGGCAAAGACGCCACGCAATGCCGCAGGGCAATGACAGTTCAACTCCCGGCAGAGCGAGGTGAGGCCGGGCGGATCGCAGACGCGCCAACTCGGCAAGGCCGTGGACACCCGTCACCGGCCGAAGGCTGGCCGGTCGATGCTTGGGCGGACATCGGCTTTTCACGCAGATGCCGGTAGACCTTCCAGGCATACCGTGCTCTCGCTCGCGAGCAGGCATCGGGATGCAGCCGCGTGCAGGCCGCGTTGTAGGCGCCCACGGCGTTCCAGCTCATCCCGTGGCGGGATATGGCATCCGCCAGAAGCCATGCGCCGATGTGCAGATTGATGCAGGGGTTCAGCAGAGCTGCCTCATCCACTCCGTAGCGGCGAAGCGTCTTGAGGTGCGAGCTGTTGATCTGCATCAGGCCAATGTCATACGTTCCGGTCCTCACGAAATGGGAACGGTTGATCGCCTGCGCATCAAGGTTCGATTCGACGCGCGCGACTGCGTGAAGCAGTGCGACGGGCACACCATGGCGTTGCGCGGCATCGCGCCAACATGCCGCACCCATCGCTGGCGAGAGCATGAACAGCAGGGCCGAGGCGGTGGTGAGTGCGTGCGCGGTCAGGTTGCTGACACGAGGCGACGCGCGCGTTCCTGACGAGCGAGCAGGCCCGTGCTGGGGCGTCTCCTTCGCATCGGCTTGTGAACAGGCCGCGGAGTGCAGAGGACTCGCGTTGGTAGCATCCCCACCGGAGGTGCGTTCCGTCTGGGAAGGCGTTGGTCTGGCGCGGCGCGCCGCCGAGGATGCGTACATCTGAACCTCCTTGAGGAAACACTGCGCGTTGACGTGGCGCGCAGCGAATGCCTCGAATGCGGTCAGAGTAGGACGGGAGCTCTCACGGGTCGCCCCGGAATCGCGAGATCAGCCCACGCTTTTCGATACCAGGCTGGCGCTAGCAGCGCTGCGCGCCATTTGCGCCGCTTTGGCCTTTGACCTTCAGATCAGCGGGCCATGGGAAATCGGTAAATCGGGAGATCCGATGACGCCCCGAGGGCGTCCTTCGCGGACAGGTGACGCGTCGATCTTTGGAGCGGCCCAATCACAGCGCACACGTACCAGGGGAAGATCGGGCACGTTGTAGAACCAGTCGCCTACGCCGGCGGTGGTCGCGGCTTAAAGCGGACGATCCGTCAGGCGCACCAGTGAAGCAACGGCGAGGTCACGCCGTGCCCGCGCGACTGGCGGCGGGTCGGGCCTGACTTGTCCGCGCACTCCTTGCCGTCCGGGCGGCGCCCGAAGCCGGTCACGCGGCCAGCGCTGTACCCTGCAAGGGGGATCTTCACGCAGGGGCAGCCCGCCCAAGCCCATTCAACGCCGAGCCGATCGACCTCACGCGCCGCGCCAAGGAACGCTTGGCAACGCAAACGAGCGACGCCAGGGGAGTTCGTGGCTCGAATCTGCTTAGAATTTTGACGGTTATGCAGGGAGTTGAACTTTGATCGCGGTGATGACGCCTCAGGTTCAGGCCGAGCATTCATTTCCTCAGACATCAGGCGCATCACATGAAAAGGTTTCCATCGACCGTTGCCGGGCTGGACGACATCCTGCACGGCGGCTTGTTCGAAGGTGGGGTATACATCCTCGAAGGTCCGCCCGGGGTCGGCAAGACCACGCTGGCCAACCAGATGGCGTACAACCACGCCAGCGCCGGCAACAAGACCCTGTACGTCACGATGCTCTCGGAGTCGCACGCGCGCATGGTGCAGCACATGAGCAACCAGACGTTCTTCCGCAAGACAGCGGTCAACGCCTTCGTGTTCTACATGAGTGGCTACCGCGAACTGGAAAGCGAAGGACTCAAGGGGGTGGTCAGTCTGCTGCGCAGCGAGCTGGTGCGCAGCGCGGCAACCCTGCTTGTCGTCGACGGTCTGGTGGTGAGCGCGCCGGGCATCGACGAGGGCGTGCGCCAGTTCGTGCACGAACTCCAGAGCCTGGTCACCGCCATGAACTGCACGTGCCTGGTGCTGACCACGGGCCGGGGCAACGCGCTCAGTGCGGAACAGACGATGGTGGATGGCATCTTCTCGTTCGAGGACCAACTCTTCAAGGGCAGGGCGGAGCGCCTCGTGCAGGTCCGCAAGTTCCGTGGGAGCGAGGTGGTGCGGGGTCAGCACTCGTTTTGCATCACCGACGAAGGACTGCGGTTCTTCCCCCGTTTGGAGAACCTGCCCCTCCCGAAGGGCGAACGCGCGGTGGCGCAAGCGGTGGTGCTGGGCATCCCGGAGGTCGACGCGGTCCTGGGGGAATCCGGCGCCTGGGCGGGAAGCGTGTCGCTGGTGGTCGGCGACAGCGGCGCGGGCAAGACGCTCATGGGATACCGCTTCGCGGCAGGGTCCACGCCGGACCAGCCGGGACTGCTGCTGATCGGCGCGCCCGAGACCAAACCCGACGCCTGTCGCCTCGCGGCGCGGTTCGACATCGGGCTGGAAACCGCTGTGGACAGCGGCGCCCTTCGCATCGAAACCCTTGGCCAGGTGGACGAGTCGCTCGACGAGATGGGCCACAAGATCTTGCGACTGCTCGACGAGGGCAAAGTCCGACGACTGGTGCTGGACGGGGTCGCTGCCCTGGCCGACACCCGCGCGTTCCAGGACCGGGGCTATCGATTCCTGGGCCGGCTCTTGATCGAACTTCGTCAGCGGGCCGTCACGGCCTTGTTCACCTTGGACCCGGCCGAAATCAGTGTGGCAAGCGGCACACCAATTGCCCCAGGGTTGGCGGCCTTGTTCGATAACGTGCTCGCCCTGGAGGCGCCCCGGCAACCCGGGGCGTTGCGCCAGCTGGCCGTTCGCAAGATGAGGGGGCATCGTGTCGGAGCGACCGTCATCTCGCTGCGAGATTGATCGCCTCGACGGCTGGGTATAACGGCAGAGGACCACCTCGAATGAAGCTCATTCTGATTGTGGAAGACGAGTACGGCGCAGCAGAGATCCTGCAGCTGATCCTTGAAGCGCATGGCTACCGCGTCACCTCGGTCTCCAACGGTCGGTCGGCGATGGAGATGCTGGGAGGCGAGCGCCCGGCGGTGATCGTGAGCGACTTCATGATGCCTCACATGACGGGGGGCGAATTCGGCACGTTGATCCGTCAGACGCCGCATTGGGCGGACATCCCCTTCATGTTCATCAGTGGCACGAACGAGGAAGTCGTTCAGAAGTCCTTCGGCGACTACGATGGCTTCCTATCCAAGCCTTTCGACATTGATGTGATGCTCGCGATGGTGGCCGATCTCGCCGCGGGGGGCGTAAGCAACGGGTGCGCAGCCGCGACGTTGACGAATCCATGCGGCACCTTCTCAAAGGCATCGAAGTGCCGCGCAGTGAGTGAGAGGCGCCGCCACCGCGCCCCTCCTTGGCCGTTGAAGCGCAGACTCGCTTGAACAAGGGGCGGCAGGAGGCTGCCGGTTGAAGACCTGTGCAGGGTCGCGATCGCGGCGATGGTTCCCGGTTGCTTCAGTGCCTTGTCCCTCGAGGACATCACCAAAGTGGGTTTCGTGTTGAGCAGGCTCGGACGGCGGCTGCTGCGACGTGGCCCAGACATCCGGCGGCGCCGCACTGTGCCGCGGCCGCTTCAGCGGTCGGTGGGCGGTCGCCGCAGCCTCCGCCACGCCTTACTGTTCAGCCGAGCCCAAAGGGGCGCCGTTCTTGCGTTGTTCGCCGTTCGGGCGTTCCCCTTCCTCTTTCTGCAGATCCTTCACCAGTTGTCGGTCAGGGTCGCTCGGTGGCTTCGGTGCCTCGTGGCCGGCCTGATTCCGCAGATCCTCTGAACCAGGCTGTATTGGCCGCACGCGCCCGTCTTCGCGGTCTTTCTGGTCCACGAGCCCGCGAAGGTCATGCTGATCGGCCGTACGCGGGCTTCCCGACTGTCGGCTCGGCTGTGAATCACTTTGCTGTTTCAAGCTGTCGCGGCCTTGCGACCTCTGACTCGCGCTGGGTTTATCCATCATGGCGTACTCCTTGAAAACGCATTGGCAACTGCCAACGGGTGAATCCCAGCAAGGCAGATGCCAACCGCGGCGACTGCAGCGCGCGCCGTGAACAGTCGATGGGCGGCGTCGGCCAGCCGGCGCCGCGTCGACGTTAGCATCGAGGCCGGCATGCCGAACCGGGACGAGCTGACTGGATCCCGAGAGCGCAATGAGGGGCAGCGGGCGGATCCAGGAGGCAGGTGAGCCACGTCGCTCATCGTATGCAGCCGAGCCCCAAGGCGGAATGCCCGCCGAGAGTCTGCCGGCTGCCTCGCGACTGCGACTGCGACTGCGACTGCGACTGCGGCTGCGGCTGCCAGGAAGAATCGAGAGACGGGTTGCGTCCACCGGAACGGGGGACAGCCACGCGGTACCTCCACCCGTAGGGGGCGCTGACGCGCATGATGGCGTCCCGGCCACCGCGGTGGGGATCATCGAATCCGCGCCATAGGCAGCATGGGCCAAGAGTCGCGCATGAAAATACAACTACAACGACGTGGTATCCGTATCGAGGTGATCCTGGACGCGAACCGCGCCACGCTGGAGCTCTGGCCTCAACTGCCGATGACGGTCCGCCTGGAGGACTATCAGGCCACCGAAAAAATTGCCTACCTTCCGCGACGGTTGTTGGCTGCCTCGGGACTGCCCGGCATGACGCCGGTACCGGGAGATGTTGCCTATTACGCTCCCTGGGGCAACATTGCGTTGTTCTATCGTGGGGCGCAGCATGCCAGCGGACTCATCCGGTTGGGTCGACTCGTCGGCGATGCGACCGCGCTGGAGTCGATCACCGAAGGCGACGTCCGCATAGAGCGGATCGGCGCATGAACCGACATGATGGACGCTCAGGGGCGCCGGGTTGAGTTTCCCGCCGTGCATCCCACCCGCTCCAGGCGGCCCTATTCATGCTCGATGTCGTTTGGCCTGTGAGGTGTTCAGAATCGCCTCGCCAGCGGCGACACATCGCCGCCTTGGCCGCCTTGGCGGGCGCGGAGGTTGCCTCACTGATTCTGGCGCTCACAGGTTTGGAGGTCCCTTGCCAACATGCCTTGCGCGCATCCAACCTTGGCCGTAGCAGGATCTCTCCCACTGAGGTGTACCGTCATGCTCATCGATCACATCTACAAGCTGACGGAGATCGGCTCCGAACAGCGCTTTGCATTTCGAGACCATCAAGACGTGGTGGAAACGCTGGAGCGCTTCTCCCGCGAACTCGAACGCCTGGACGAACTCGCCGAGCAAGGCATGGTGGAAGTCACCGCTCAACATTCGGACGAAGAGTCCGGCGAGCGCTACGTGGACGCTGTGCGCTTCAGGCGTTTGAAGTGACGCTGCGTTTCGGAAACGAACCTTCAACGGTGGCGCGCGATCGATCTCATCGGGCATGAACAAGATGCTGCAGCGCTGCTCGCGCAGAAGCGAAGTGTCAGACAGCTCGGGGCGTCGCCGTTAAGGGAAGCGCTTGCCAGCAACTTGCACCCGATGGCGTTCGCTGCGTCGACAGTTTCTGAACTGACGCAAACAGCACGAGCAGTGGCTCGAACGGCTGGGAAATTGCTTCGACGGGTGACTGGCAGGTGAGAACAGTCGGCGTTGCCCGGTGAGACGAGGCCCCTGGTGAAAGGGAGTGGTGGTCGACGGTTGGGCCCTCACCGCCGGTTTTGCTCTGCCGCCGATGGCGGGCATTCGTCTTGCCGTCGTCCACTCATCGCACAGGAGACCCGCATGGAAAGATTCAGGGGAAAAACCGTCATCGTCACGGGCGCCTCGTCCGGCATCGGGCGCGGCGTCGCCGAGCGCTTCTCGCATGAAGGCGCCAACGTCGTGATCTGCGCGCGGCGTGAGGACAAGCTCCAGCAATTCGCCCGGCAGCTGCCGCAGAACCGTACTCTGGCGCTGGCGGCCGACGTCTCGAAGTACGCGGACGTCGCGTCGCTGGTCGCCGCGGCGGTGAAGCGCTTCGGTGGGCTGGACGTGATCGTCAACAACGCGGGGATCGGAACGGAAGGCGACGCGCTGACGGTTTCGCTGGACGACTGGAACGAGACCCTCGCGATCAACCTCAGCGGCGTCTTCCACGGCTGCCGCGCGGCGATGCCCGAGCTGCTCAAGCGCAAGGGCTGCATCGTCAACACCGCGTCGGTCTCGGGCCTTTCCGGCGACTGGGGCATGTGCGCCTACAACGCGGCCAAGGGCGGCGTCGTGAACCTCACGCGCTCGCTCGCGCTGGACTTCGGCGGCAAGGGCGTGCGGGTGAATGCGGTCGCACCGTCGCTCACCCGCACCGGCATGACCGAGGAGATGCTGGAGGACCAGGACCTCGTCGCACGCTTCATGGAACGGATGCCCCTGGGCCGGCCGGCGGAGCCCGCCGATATCGCCGCGGTCGTGGCCTTCCTGGCCAGCGACGATGCGCGCTTCGTCAACGGCGTGAACCTGCCGGTCGACGGCGGCGTGATGGCCTCTAACGGTCAGCCGAAAATGTGATGGTGGCCGTGCCCGACACGGTCCCGCCGGCCGACGAGCCGTCTACCCACGAGCCGTCTACCCACGAGCCGTCCACCCACGAGCCGTCCACCCACGAGGCGTCTACCCACGAGGCGTCCACCCACGAGGCGACTTCCGATACGCCGCCGTCGGAACCGACGGCCTCGGCCACGGCCTCGGCCACGGCCTCCGGCCGCGCGCCATGGTGGAGCAAGCTCGGCCCTGGCCTGATCACCGGTGCCGCGGACGACGATCCGAGCGGCATTGCGACCTACTCGCAGGCCGGCGCGCAGTACGGCTATGCGGTCGGCTGGACCATCCTCGTGACTTTCCCGCTGATGGTCGGCATCCAGCTCGCCAGCGCGCGCATCGGTCGCATCACCGGCAAGGGCCTGACCGAGAACTTCTCCAAGCTCTGCCCGCGCTGGCTGGTGGTCGCACTCGTCTCGCTGCTGGTCGTCGCCAACGTCATCAACCTGGGTGCCGATCTCAGCGCAATGGGCGACGCGATGCACCTCGCCGTGGGCGGGTCACCGGGCGCGTTCGTGGTGGTCATGGCGCTGCTCTCGCTGCTGCTGCAGATCTGGCTGCCCTACGCCCGCTACGTGATGCTGCTGAAGTGGCTCACGCTGACGCTGCTGGCCTACGTCGGCGTCGGTTTCGCGGCGCAGGCGGACTGGGTGCTCGCGCTGAAGTCGCTGGTGATGCCCACCATGCACTGGGACCGCGACTACACGACCACCGTCGTCGCCATCCTCGGCACGACGATCAGTCCCTACCTCTTCTTCTGGCAGGCCAGCCAGGAAGCCGAGGAGATCCGCCGCATCGATGCGGATCGTCCGCTGGCCGTCGCGCCCGAGCAGGCGACGGAACAGTTCCGCCGCCTGCGCACGGACACGCTGGTCGGCATGGGCTTCTCCAACACGATCGCGTTCTTCATGATCGTCGCCACCGCGGCGGCGCTGCATGCCCACGGCGTGCGCGACATCGAGACCACCGCGCAGGCCGCGCAGGCGCTCAAGCCGGTCGCGGGGAACTTCGCGTTCGTGCTCTTCGCCGCCGGCATCGTGGGCACGGGCTTCCTCGCGCTACCGGTGCTCGCGGGATCGGCGGCCTATGCCGTCGCCACGCTCGCCGGCGTGCGGCGCGGGCTCGACCGCCCCGCGCATTCCGCCAAGGTGTTCTACGCGATCCTCAGCGGCGCGATGCTGATCGGCCTGGCGATCAGCCTGTCGGGATTCAATCCGATCAAGGCGCTGGTGTGGTCGGCGGTCGTGAACGCCGTGATCTCCGTGCCCATCATGATCGCGGTGATGGTGGCGGCGTCGCACCGCAAGATCGTCGGCGAGCTGCGCCTGCCGCCGCTGTGGCGCGTATTGGGCTGGCTGGCCACCGCGGCGATGGCCGCGGCCACGATCGCGATGATCGTGCTGCAGGCTTCCAGCACGTTCTGGGGCGATCGCTAGACGGGCTCTGCGCCGGTGGTGCCGGGCGTCGGTCCTGACCGCTTGTAGAGACCTGTCGGATCGCGCTCGGGCTTACTCCAGCGAAGCTGCCGGGCGCACGTCTTGCCGAGTGAACGTCTTCCATATCCTGCGAAGTTGTCGCGGATTCATTCAAGGAGATCTCATGCTTCATTACGCCGTCGTGTTTCTTGTCATCGCGCTTGTCGCCGCAGTGTTCGGCTTCGGCGGAATTGCCGCAGGGGCGGCAGGGATTGCGAAGATTCTTTTCTTCATCTTCCTTGCGGTGGCCGTGGTGACGTTCGTGATGAACGCAATGCGAAAGTAGAGGGCGCAGCGGATGGCGCGACACTTGGCGGTCGCGCGCATCTCGACTCGGACGGGCGGTTCGCGCTACCCGCGCAAAGACACAACGGTGCCAATGCAAGGAAGTTCGACCGGCAGCGCTGGGAGCGGGCGCGCCCGTGGATCGCAGACGGATCTCATCCGTCTTGCACTTTTCACAGGCCGGTGGGCTGACGATGCGTACAAGCTCTTGGCGTCTCCCGGATAGGTACGGCGCCACCATAGGGGTGAGAGTGCGACGATCGCGCCGTCAGGGCGGAATGAGAGCCGCACGGCGACCGTCGTGCGTTCATATCGCGTGCGGCGCTGTTGTTCGGTTTGGGGCAGCATCCCGGATCGTCAGGGCACATCGAGCCGACGATGGCTTGTCTGCCCGTTGGAGACGAGGCAACAAGGCAAAAAGGCAGCTGGGCAACAGGGCAACAGCGCGACGGGCGGGCGCGACAGGCTGCGACGGCGATCGCCGTCATTCATCTCACGGCGCACCCTCGGTAGTAGAGCAGTGCGCTGAGGCTATGCTATCTCGGCGATAAAGGATGCGTCAGGGGCGGGGCGGGCGCACGGCCGCCGTCCCGCCGCCTACCGATCCGGGGCGGATCAGCCCCGCACGACAGCAGAGGGGTTCGATGGAACAATCGCCCGCAATGGACGCAGCCGATCCCCAGTGGTACCAGCAGCTCTTCGAGGCCAACCCGGTGCCGATGTGGATCTACGATCTGCAAACCCTCGCGTTTCTGGACGTCAACGAGGTCGCTTGCAAGAAATACGGTTACTCGCGGGATGAATTTCTGGCGATGACCATCCGCGACATCCGTCCGCCGGAAGACATCGGCGCCGTGGAGCAGTCCGTTCGGCTGACGCCGGCCCAGGTCTTCAGCAGCGGTGTGTGGCGTCATCGGCTACGCGATGGGCGGTTAATCTTCGTCGAGATCACGTCGCATGAGCTGATGTACCGCGGACGGGCGGCTCGCTTCGTTGCTCCGCTGGATGTGACATCGCGCGTTCAGGCCGAGGCCGCGTTGCGTGAGCGCGAAGCTGCGCTGGCGCACGCCCAGAAACTGGCCCGGCTAGCCCACGTCGTGGCACTCCCTGACGGCACCTTCCAAAGTTGGTCCGACACCCTCCCGGTGTTGGCCGGCTGTTCCACAGACAGCTTGCCGCTCAGCCATGACGCGTGGATCGCCCGCCTGGTGCACGAGAAGGACCAAGGCGAGGTGCGCCGAGCCATCACACAGGCGCTGAGCAGCGGGACAAAGACAGAGATCGAATATCGCCTGGTCCAACCGGCCGGTGCGGTGGTGTACGTGGCCCACGTGCTGGAGCCGATCGCCCAAGACGCTGCGGTGGGCGGCTCTTTGTGGTTCAGCACGTTGAAGGACGTGACGGTGCACAAGACTGCGGAGGCCTCGGTGCGCAGTGTCAATGAAGCCTTGGAGCAGCGCGTGGCCCTGCGCACGCGGCAGCTGGAGATGAGCAACCTGGAGCTCGCGGCTGCGGTGAAGGCGGCGCAGCGGGCCAATGAGGCCAAGAGTGAATTTCTGACTCGCATGAGTCACGAGCTGCGAACGCCACTGAATGCGGTCATCGGCTTCGCCCAGCTGCTCGCTCAGCCAGGTCACCAGTTCCCAGCGGAGCGCCAGGCCGCGTTCAACGGGCACATCCTGCAAGCCGGCCAACACTTGCTGACGCTGGTGGGCGAGTTGATGAACCTGGCTCGGATAGAGGCCGGGAAGATTGAACTGCACCTGGAACCGCTGGCGCTGGACCGGTTGCTTGCAGAGTGCGCCGCGATCATCGAGCCGCTGGCCAGCGCCCGTTCGCTGAAGAGCCGCTTCTCACCAGCGCCCGACGGGTTGACCGTCGTCGCGGACCCCACGCGGCTCAAACAGGTCATGCTCAATCTGCTGTCCAACGCGGTCAAGTACAACCGGGCGCAGGGCGAGCTGGCGCTCACCGTGAGGCAGACGGACAGTGGCCACGTGCGGATCGAGGTGGTCGACGGCGGCGCGGGGCTGTCCGCGGAGCAACTCGAACACCTGTTCGAGGCCTTCAACCGGCTGGGTCGCTCCCAGCATGGTGAAGGCGGCACGGAGGGCACCGGTCTGGGGCTTGTCGTGACCAAACATCTGGTGGAACTCATGGGCGGGCGCATGGGCGTGTCGAGCACTCCTGGCGTGGGCAGCTGCTTCTGGGTTGAACTGGTGGCCGCCGGTCCAGGCCAAGCGTGGGCGCAGGAAGTCGGGGTGGAGGTGGAGGGGGAGGTGGGGGCGGAGGTGGAGGTGGAACGGGCGACGGGGCACCAATCACCCTCGACCGATCGGCCCCGTCACACGGTGCTGCTTGTCGAGGACGATCTCCGGAGTCAGGAACTCGTGAGGGCTCAGCTGTCCCATCGCCGTGACCTGCACCTGATCACGGCCACCAACGGCCGCGAAGGGGTGGCCCTCGCCATTGCGCATCAACCCTCGGTCATTCTCATGGACAACCACATGCCGGAGCTGACGGGACGGCAGGCGTTCGAGTTGCTCGCACAGGCACCGCGGACTGCCGCCATCCCGGTGATCGCCATCAGCGCGGGAGGCGACACTGGCCTTGTCGACCAACCGCCGCTGCCTTGGTTCCGACGCGTGGCCAAGCCGTTTCACGAGGGCGAGCTCGCGCACGCTATTGATGCCGCGATCGATGCTGCGATCGATGCCGCTGTGGGTGGGGGCAGCGACGCAGCGATCGGTGGGGACCACTGATGCTCATGGGTTGGCGTGGTGCGACGGCCCCGTCAGCGGAAAACCCCCGGTGCCGCTCTGCAGCTCGCCGAGCAGGCGCCTCAGGGCCTCCAACCGGCCGACAATGATCCTGCTGAGGGCTTCCGGCCCGTTCGTGGGGAGTTTCCAGAGCGGCTCGATGCCGCACAACGTCCGCAGCATGGTGGCTGGAACGCCTAGCGGCTGCCGCGAAGCGTCGCCGGTCTGCCCGAGATGCGCGGGCCGCGTGGGCCTCTCGAAGACGGCTTAGTCGCCGAGCTGGGAGCGCTCGGCGTGGGGCGGTCAGTGACCCGTGTGCTTTTCCAGTCGAGCTTCCACCGTTCTCGGCCGAGAGGGCGGGTTATCCTGCGCTGGAGTGGCACACCTACAGGCACGCGCATGAGCACAGAAGTCGTGACTTCGAAACGGGTCGAGAGCGGAATTCCAGGACTGGACGCGGTCCTGCGAGGGGGCTTGCCGGCCTCGCGCTTTTATCTGCTCGAAGGGCCGCCGGGTACGGGCAAGACGACCGTCTCCCTGCAGTTCCTGCGACACGCCGCGACGCTCGGCGAGAAGGTGCTGTACGTCACGCTGTCCGAGACCGCGGAGGAGCTGTCCGATGTGGCGGCGTCGCACGGCTGGGAACTGGACGGCATCAGCCTTTTCGAGTTCTCCGAGGTCGACACCGTTTTTCGCCCGACCACCAGCAAACGCTGCTGCATCCCTGGGAACTCGAGCTCGGCGAGACCATCAAGCGCATCACGGACCGCATCGATGACTTGCAGCCGACCCGCGTGGTGTTCGACAGTCTGTCGGAGCTGCGGCTGCTGGCGCAGGACTCCCTTCGCTATCGGCGCCAGGTGCTGGCGCTCAAGCAGTACTTCGCAACGCGGCAGGTCACCGTGCTGCTCACTGACGACCTGACCGGCAACGAGGGTCAAAGCGACGCCCTTTTGCATAGCCTGTGCCACGGGGTGATCTCGCTGGAGCGGCTGACGCTGGATTTCGGTGGCGCGCGGCGCCGCCTGCAGGTGCGCAAGCTTCGCGGGGTGGACTACGTGGCCGGGTTCCACGATTTCGTGGTGCTCACGGGCGGCGCTCAAGTGTTTCCCAGGCTGATCGCGTCGGACCACGCCCAGCTCTTCACGGGTGAGGCGGTGAGCAGCGGCCTCCAGGAGCTGGACGCGATGATGGACGGCGGACCGCTGCGCGGGACCTCCACGCTCTTCATGGGGCCTGCCGGCAGTGGCAAGACCAACCTCGCGCTGCAGTTCGTCCACGCCGCGTGCGAACGCGGCGAGCCCGTGGCGATGTACGAATTCGACGAACGCATCGGCACCCTGCTGCGACGGGCCGAACTGCTCGGACTGCCGCTTCGCCGCCACATCGATGCGGGTCTGCTGGAACTTCATCAGGTCGACCCCGCGCAGATCTCACCCGGACAGTTCGACGCCATGGTGGTGGCGCAGGTGGAACGGCGCCGCGCCCGCATGATCGTCGTCGACAGCCTCACCGGGTACATGGCGGCGATGCCCCAGGAGCAGCAGCTCATTCTTCAGCTGCATGAACTGCTCGCGTACCTGAACCAGCAAGGGGTGACCACGTTGCTGCTCAACGCGCAACAAAGCTTGGTCGGCACCATGTCCACCTCCAACCTCAACGTGAGCTACGTGGCCGATGCCGTGTTGCTGCTGCGATTCTTCGAGCATCGCGGTCGGATCCGCAAAGCGCTCTCCATCATCAAGAACCGCGGTGGCGCGCATGAGGAATCGATCCGCGAGCTGCGCATCGACAAGCAGGGGATACGGATCGGCGAGGTCCTCGACGCGTTCCATGGCGTGCTCACAGGCGTGCCCACCTTCGAAGGGCAGGCCGAGCAGCTGATGGAGGATCGTGGTGACTTCGCCCCCTGACGGTTTGCCCCTTGTCAGCGGCGCCCGTGGCGCCCCGGCCGGGCAGGCAGTCGATGACGCCGGGCGCCTTGATGCAAGGGACGCCCGGGTCGCCGACCACGCCGACCAAGCTTTTCAAGCCGGCCAAGCCGATCACGGCGATCACGCCGATCACGCCGATCAGGCCGACGACGCCGACGACGCCGTCGGAGTCGCCCCACACCGCGAGCACGTTCAACGCGGCTTCCCCGCCCGGCCAATGCGCGTGGCGATACTGGCGCCAACTGGAGCGGACACGCGCAACGCCGTGATGCTGCTGGCGGAGGCTGGCTTGCAGACGGTGGTGATGGGCTCGGTTGGTGAGTTGGCGGAGCGGGTGGCTGAGCGGGTGGCTGAGCGGGTGGCGGACGGGCTGTCGGAGGCGCCGGCGCGTGAGCAGGCGCGCCACGCCGATCAGGGCCCCCTGGGCGCTGTGCTCATCACGACCGAGGCCTTGGCGCACCCGGCGCTCGCTGCGCTGCGCGCGGCACTGGCGGCTCAGCCCATCTGGTCCGATCTTCCCCTGGTGTTGCTGATGCCGCAGCGCTCGGCTGCGCTGCGCCAGAGCGTGCTGCCCGAACTCGTGGCGGAGCTGGGCGGCAATACCCTCGTGCTGGAGCGCCCACTGAGCCGTGCGTCGCTCGTCAGCGCCGTGCATTCTGCTCTGCGGGCGCGCGAGCGTCAGTTCCAGTTGCGCGACCGCATGGACGAGCTGGCGACGGCGCGCGAAACCATCGCGCAGGCTGCGAACTCGCTGGAGACGCTTGTCCATCTGCGCACCGCGGAGCGCGACGAGATCCAAGACCGGCTGCGCCAGAGTCAGAAGATGGAGGCACTGGGGCAACTGGTCGGGGGGATCGCGCACGACTTCAACAACATGCTGCAGGGGATCAGCGGCTCGTTGGACGTGCTGAACAAACGCGTCGCGACCGGCAGCACCGAAGGCATGCAGCGCGCCATCGACAGCGGCCGACGATCCGCGGATCGGGCTGCGGCGCTGGTGCAGCGGCTCTTGGCTTTCGCCCGGCGCCAGCCATTGAAAACTTCGGCGGTGCCGTTGAACCAGTTGGTGACGTCGATGCGGGACCTCCTGCGGCAGTCCCTGGGAGACACGATCGTGCTGGCGCTGGATCTCGACCCGACCACGCCGCGGGCCAGTTGCGATCCCAATCAACTGGAGAACGCGATCCTCAACCTGGTGATCAATGCGCGTGACGCGATGCCCCAGGGCGGCACGGTGACCGTGCGGACCTCCACCGTCGATGCGCTGGTGGACACCACCTCCGGCGCACCCCTGGACATGGGGGAAGCGTCGGCGGCACGGTCGCGCGACGGCGGGTATTCAATCGTGGAGGTGGAGGACACCGGCACGGGGATGCCCGCGGAGGTCCGCATGCGGGCGTTCGACCCCTTCTTCACCACCAAGCCAATGGGAAAAGGGACGGGCCTGGGCTTGTCCATGATCTACGGGTTCGCCAAGCAGTCGGGCGGCGCCTGCGACATCCAGTCCGAGCCGGGGCGGGGCACCCGCGTGCGTCTGATCCTGCCCGCGGCGCCAAGCAGCGACGGCGAACGCGAGGTGGTCCCTGCTGCCGCATCGCGCCCATCGCCGCGGCGCGGCAGGCTTCTCGTGGTGGAGGATGACGACGTCGTCCGCGGTCTGGTCGTCGAGGCGCTGCAGGACCTGGGCTTCGAGGTGCATCAGGCGGCGGACGGCGCGGTGGCCATGCGCATGCTCGACGGGCCGTTGGATTTGCTGGTGACCGACATCGGCCTGCCGGGAGCGAGCGGGGTGGAGGTGGCCGAGTCGGCGAGACGCAATCATCCGCAGATGCCCGTGCTGTTCATGACGGGATACAACCGGGAGGGCGCTGGAACAGCCCCCGTGCTCGGCGCAGGCATGTCGCTCATTAGCAAGCCCTTTGACATGGCCGTGCTTGCGGCGCGCGTGAGCGAGATGGTCAGCCAGTGAGTCCCTCTGGCGGCACGTGCTGCCAGTGAGTCCGCCCGGGCAGCACGTGCCGCCGAACCGCTGCTGGGGACCGTTTCGAGGCGCGTCAGGTTGGATGGAGGACGCGCCGCTTCACGACCACCATTGCTGGGGGCTTGAGCCGCTGCAGGGTGCCTGCTCGGGATGCTCGCCACGGATCGGGTCGAATGCGCCAGGACAGGGACCGCGTTGCGCGCCGTCGTTGGGCGCCGCGGTGGATGCGGTGTCGTGGTCGCGAACGGCAACAACGGCGTCGGCAGCTGCCGATGTCGATGTCGATGTCGGGACGGTGGCGGTGGCGGTGGCGGTGGCGGTCATGGAAACTCCTGGTGGGGACGATGGAGCGCTGCGCGCTCGTGGAACGGGTCCGGACCGGCAAGCCCGTGGCGGCTTCGCAGCGTGAAGCTTCGCAGTCATGGGTCTAAGACGACCAGCCACCAGCCAGCATCGCCTCGGCGTGCCAGGCGCTGAACGGCCGCGTGGAGAGCCGTACGGCCATGTCTTGATTGGCAAGTGCGATACCTGTGGCAGTACGTCAGCGTCATCGCCGGTGCCGGGTCGCTGCACCTCTGGACCCGTCGTGCCGTCGCGCGGCACCGACCTGCCGACTCCTGCAGATGCGCAGTCCATGCCACGCCCGCAGGGATCGAGGCACTCGTCGCTGCACCGTCGGGCTCACTCCTCAGGGGCGATGCCGGCTCGCAAGCGGCGCGTCTGCCGGATCGGATCCAGTAGGCTGCACCGGCAGCGGCTCCTCGACCCAGCGCGTGAGCCAGGCGACGATGCGCCCATGCGCGTCGATGCGGTGCGACGGTCTCCCTTGTCTCAGCAGGTGGTGATCTCCCTGCGGGTACAGCACCAGTTCACTCACGGTGCCCGAACGCCGCAGCTTCACGAACATCTCCTCGGACTGGCACTTGGGGCACCGCTCGTCGTCCTTGCCCTGCAAAAACAGCGTGGGCGTGCGGCTGCGGCTGATATGTGCCATGGGCGACAGCTCGATCATCAGCTCGCGGTCCGTCTCAGGCTTGCCCTCCATCGAATAGGGATCGGCGTAGTAGCCGCTGTCGGAGGTGCCGTAATGGGTCTCGAGATTGCCGACGGGGGCGTTGACCAGGGCTGCGCGGAAGTCGCTGCAATTGCCGGTGGCGTAGGCGCTGAAATAGCCCCCATAGGACGACCCCGCGATGGCGACACGCCCGTCCGCGAGCCCCTCGCGTCGGAGCGCGGCGAGGGCCGAGCGATATTGCGGGAGATCAAGCCTGCCCCAGTTGCGCCGCAACCGTTGGCTGAAAGGCCGCCCATAGCTGGCTGATCCCACGGCGTTCAACGCCAGTACCGTCCATCCCTGACTGGCGAGCACCTGCCAGTACGGGTTGCTCGCGTACTTGAGCATCACGTAGCTGGCCGGACCGCCATGCACGTCCATCAGAAGGGGAGCGGGCTCTAAGGGTTCTAAGGGCTCTGAGGGCTGTAACGGCGCGGACGGCTCGGAGCGCGCGACTGACACTGCGGACGAGTCGGACGTGCGGGGCTGCGCGCGTCGGAGCAGCCACCCCTCGATCTCTTCCTCGCCTCCATCGCCATCTGGCACGGTGAAGCGGCGTCGCTCGGTCACCAGCGCCAGCCGTTCGCGCCACCAGGCGTTGAAATCGGTCAGGCGGCGCTTCGCGCTTCCGTCGAGATCGCAGCGGTGGACCTCGATGGGATGGTCGATCCCCTCTTCGGCGAAAACCATGGCTTCACGGGCCACCATGGCGGATACGTGCCCGGCTGCGGGCTCCACCAACGGCGTGACAGTCCCGTGCTTCATGTCGATGGCCACGATCCGCTGGACGCCGCGCCAGGCCTGGACCGCGCGAAGCAGAGGTCCCCGCGCGTCCCAGAACAGGTCGTTCCCGACCAGTTCCAGATCGTCGTCCCCCACCTGCCGCAGGACCCCACTGGATACTTCCACCTGCCACAGTCTCATGATGGGGTCGCCGCCGTCCCTGGCGCCCATGAGCGCGATGACCTCGCCGTCGGGCGACCAGGCCGGGCAGCAGGCGGTGGCAATGGTGTTGGTCAGCCGGCGGGCGGAGGGAAACGCACGCGGCTTGTCGCCCAGGTCGAGGATCCACAAGTCCTTGCAATGCGAATCGCGTTCGTCTTCCCGGTTGCGGATGATTGCCAGACGTGAGCCGTCTGGCGACCAGCAGCACTGTCCGACGTCGAAATCGCCCCGCGTGAGCGGCGTGGTCGTACCGCTGTCGATGTCGTACAGCACCAGCTGCAAACGGGCGCCCAGGGTGTACCCCGCGCCATCCATCTTGTACGGCAACCGCCAGACCACCTCCGGGGACGTGGGCGGGGCGAGGGGACGCGCCAGATCGATCTTTTGCGCCCCGCTCGCACGTTCATCCGGATCGACATTGACGGCGCATAGCACTGCCAGATGTCGGCCGCCCGGATGCCATGCCATGTCCACGACGGTGGACGCGAAGCGCGTGAGCTGACGGGCTTCACCGCCCTGGTGGTCAATCAGATAGATCTGCGCCGCGCCGCCATGCCTGTCGCTCAAGAAGGCGATCCGCTCGCCCTGGGGCGACCATCGCGGGCGGATATTGCGGCCCGGCGCGAACGTCAGCCGGCTGAGCGGGCGTCCGTCCATGGGCAGGAGCCACAGGTGGGACTGGTAGGCGTCGTCGTCACGCTCAACGGTCTTCAACTCACAAACGGCGATGTCCCCGCCGGGGCGCAAGTCCAGGTGTTCCACCCGCTGTTCCTTGAAGAGATCGTCGGGAGTGAAGGCGGCGCCGGGCATGGAGGGGCTCCAATTGAACAGGGCGGCCCTTCCAGCCGGCCCTTCGGTGAGTCAGTGGCATTCGACGCGCTTGGCGCTTGTTAATGGCCGCCTTGGCGTTGCTGGTCCTGGTGACGTTGCAGTTCCGGGCCCTGCCGATCCTGTCCCGGCTGACGCTGCTGGTCTTGCTGACCTTGATGGCGCAGCTGTTGGCTTGGCCAATTCTGTTGACCCTGCTGCGCCTGCTGCACCTGTGGACGCTGTGGATGCTGTTGATGCTGTGTACGCTGCTGTTCCTGGAACTGCCGGCCCTGTTGACCTTGCTGGTTCTGACTTTGATTGGCTTGCTGCGTCATGGTGTTGTCTCCTGAACGGACTGCAGTGGCACGTGCCCACCCCTCGCTCATTGCAATCACCGTGCCCTGCGACGCTCGCGCGCGTGGGAAGCAAACCCGCGCTACGAACGGGGCCTGGCCAGGCGTAGAGGACGCCAGCAGAACATCGATGGCGCGCTGTCGAACTCAAGGTGAGAAACCCGTCGGCAACTGCCGCACGGCTTGCTTTTCAAGGTAGAAATTGCTTCATCGCGTAACGGACGAGTTCTACGCGGCGTCCCATGAACTGCGGAGGGCGCGCTTGGCATCTGGCCGCCGGGTCGCGTTCGTGACCAGCGAGCAAGTTTGGCCGCGCATCAACACCAGCGCCGAGGGCGCTGTTGGCCCGCTAGTGCTGCGCTCGCCGCCGGAAGCTGGCTAGGTTGCGCGGACCATGGGCGATATCGCGCGGCTTGAAGATCACCTTGTCCTTGCGCGGGGGCCCGCGCGGCGTCCGAGGTCGGCGCCCAAGGTCGGCATCCAATGCCCGATTCCGCATGATGAGCGTGCCCACGCCGCACGCGATCCGTGGGATGCGTCCGAGGCATGACGAACAGACGCCCGCGGCAGTTGCGCGCGGTAAGCCCAGCGCGCTCAGCAGACGACCTTGAGCGACCCGGGTCGCTGGGAATGGTGACGCGGAGCGATCGCGGGAAGCGCGGGGAGCGCGGCGAGGGCGGTGAGCGCGGGAAAGCGGGGAAAGCGGGGACGGGGAGAGGGTGGGCCCGGTCGGGCGTCGCCGATGCCCCCTGCGGCGACTCTCCCGGAGATGCGTCGACCAGCAAAAGAAAACCCCTGGCCCGATGAAGGGCCAGGGGTTGGAAAGGCATCACCCACCTGGGCGGCCTCCTGCCCAGGGGAAAGCAGGGAGAGTCACGTAGACGCAACAGAACTCAAGACGGAGTGTGCCCACGCAGCCGGCGTGGCGGTAGCGGTGAAGAGACCGTCAGATTGACAGGGATCCACCACCGACACGTGGGCGTTCGCCCTTCACCGTTTCGAACAATCCGCGACGACGGCGTTCATGGAGACATGGAGATTGGCAATTTGCTCGACCGCTCCACCGCTCAACCGCTACACCGCACGATCACTCGGCCGAGCCGTTCACTCGCTTTTGACGCGACAAGGGATGCCCAAGGTCCTTGAGTTACCGGCATTAAGCCAACGCCCACGACGCCCTTTGTCCGGCGCAGGGGGCGCTGCTTGGTCAGGCGCTTTTCAAGGCTCGCCGCGTCATTGCGTCGAGGGCGCGCTGCAGTTCGTCGCGCCGTTGAGGCTCCTCGCGCATCGCACGCCTCAGCACCGCTTCAGCTTGCTCCGGACGTCCGTGCTGGCGGAGCACCCGGGCGGCCTGCACGGGGTCGAGACGGTGGAGCTCGATCGGGAAAACGCCGCTTGAGCGACGGAACAATGTCTGGTGAAAGTCCACCTCCATTGACACCAGACCGATCGCCGTGAAGGCGCCGAACCCGACACGCTCCGCCACTGTCAGCGTTGAGGCGAAGACCAGCCACAGCAGGGGTGCGCAGGAGCCCGATCGCCATCGGCAACCCGAGCAGCAGATGCCAGCGGCGGCGCGCTCGAGGGATGGCCAGCAGAACGCCAGCCAACATCACCGCCGCGCCCGCGACTTGCGTGCGCGCCCGACGTAGTGGCGGCCGACCTGACCCCCGGTGCCGCCTCAGAACGGGCGACGGTGGAAGTGCGAAACCGCCCGCGCCACGAGCGCTGCGATTGCGGTAGGCACGACCGCCCACATGAACGGCGGAAGGTTGCCGGGCCAGACCATCGCCACGACGCTGGCGCACAGCACGAGGATGGCCAAGCTGGCGAACAGAGCGAAGCGCTCCGGGTCGTGATGTCGGAACTCCTTGGCCTTGCGGGAACGCTCCAGCAATGCGTCCAGAACCAGGGCGAGCGCCACCACCCACGTCCGCGGCCACCATTCCAGCAGGGCCGCGAACCTGTACTGCGCCAACACGAGCAAGGCGTCGATCGAGCGGAAGTAGGGGTTGTCGAAGAGGCGCGCGTTGACGCGCGCCATCTCCCGCGCCACGGCGGGAGCCACGGCGGGAGCCACGGCGGACGCGGCGGCCGGCGCCGGTGCGTCGGCGATGGAGGGCACGGGGGAGTGGACGCGGGCATGGCCCTGCAGGGTCAACGCCCTGTCCAGGATGCGGTCCGCGATCGCGATACCCCACAACGCCGCGTTGCCATCATGCTCCAGGCGCAACCGCTCAAGGAAGTGCTGCGGTGGGCGGGACGAGGGCAGGTACAGCACCAGAAGCAGTACGGTGACGAGGCAGGTGACGGTGACAGCGCGGATCATGGGGCGGGCGTGGGTGATCGTCGGAAGGCTTTCGACGGGGGCGGTGGTCGGGCGCGTACACGGGCGCGTACACGGGCGCGTACACGGGCACGTACACGGGCACGTACACGGGCACGTACACGGGCGCTACATGGGCGCTACTTCGGTGCTACTCGGGCGCTGGTCGGGCGCTGGTCGGGCGTTGGTCGGGCGCTGCTCTGTGTGTGCCGCGCCGCGAGCGATATCACGGCTTGGGCGCATGGCTCCCCTCGAGGTCCGGGTCGATGATCTGGAATCTGCCCTTGATCCTGCGGCCTCCCGAGATGGAGGCGAAGTAGTGCAGGTTGGGCAGCTTGCCCAGGATGTCGGCGGGCACCGCTTCTTCGAAGCTCTCGGCGAGTTGCGTGGAGTACGTCGACGAGAAGTCGCCCAGGTGCACGTCGGCGCCATGACTCATGCCCACGCGCACTGAATGGATGGCCGTGCGGCCGAAGGTCTCGACGACGAACTCCTGCGTCGGGCCATCCTTGGTTCGCAGCGCTATGAGGTTGTTCAGGTTGCCCAGCACCATGCGCGCGGCGTCCTGGCTGCCCAGGCGGCGCGCGAGATCGGCCAGCGTCTGCATCGCGCAGGTCGTGTGGATGCCGCCCTCGGCCCCCTTATTGAGGATCTCGATGAGGGGCAGGTTGATGACGTTGGAGACTTCGTCGACGAACAGCGCGATGCGCCGGTGGGCGCCGAGGTTGTAGCGCATGCCCGCGCGCGCCGCCAGGTCCGCCAGCGCCAGGGCGCCGATGGCGGAGGCGACCGACGGGTCGGGCAGGGCGTCCACGCACAGGTAAAGCACGTGCCCGGCCTGCTCGATCTTCTCCAGGTTCATGATGGGGCGCGTGTCCGCGGCGTCGAACGGGTCGGGCGAGAGCGTGCGCCCCAGGTCCCCCGAGGTGAGCATGGACAGCACCGGGAGCAGGTTCGCGGTGATCTTCTGGTAGTGCTCGCGGTCGTGGCGAAAGGTGCGCACCTGCGCGTCGATGGTCTTGGTGCGCTGGGCCTCGGGCACGTGCAGTTCGTAGTAGGACACGAGCGCCATCAGCTCCGCGGTCGTGGCCTCGGACGGCCGGCGCTGGCCGGTGCGCTGAGGCTCCTGCAACAGTCGACGCATGTCGGGGGTCTCACGCCAGCCTGGGCCCAGCTGCGTGGCGTAGTGCCGGCGAAGGGTGGCCAGCAGGATGGGTTCGATGCCTCCTTCGATGTAGCGGGTGAGCCGCAGCAGGTTGGGCCGCTCCTCCAGTTCCACGAGGCCTTGCACGACGACGTTGACGGCGTCCCAGCCGAAGGCGCTGAACGCGCCAGCCGTGTCGGGCGGCATGATGGCCTGGATCCGCGAGGACACTTCGGTGGGTTTTTGCCAGTTGAAGGTGAAGTCCAGCCGCACGCCTTTTTCCGGGAAGGCGGGATGGAACTCCAGGAAGGTGTCGGGATCGCGGTAACGCTCGCATGCCCACTGGACGACACGACGCAGCCGGTGGCTGTTCTTGGGATCGATCACGATGACGACGTCGCCTCGGCGAACCGCCTGGGTGATGAGCGTGGCGAGCGCGACACCCTTGCCGGACTGGGTCGTGCCGACGAGCAGCGTGCCGCCTTCGAAGTTCTGCAAGGGGCGGGACACGGCCGCTTCCTGCGGTTCGACGCCGTGGATGTAGGGCAGGCCGATCTCCGCGTCGGGTTGCGGGTCGGCACGGTATCCGAGGAGGGTGAGCAGCACCGGCGACACCAGATGGTCCCGGTAGTCGATCTTGGCGAGCTCGTACAGGCGCTGGGAATGGACGGGCTGCCACTCAAACCCCTGGCCCAGATAGACGCTCTTGAGGTCACCGGTGACCCGCTCCACCTCGCGAGGGCCGATCACCTGCATGGCGCGCCCGGTCAGGGACGCCCGCACGACCAGGATGCGCAGCGCCTGCGTGCCCCTGAGCCACGCGGCGCACAGGCAGCCCAGACCCATCGGAGCGGCCAGGAGGCCGGGGAGTCGCCCGGAGGCGGTCTGGATGAGGATGAGCACGAACGCAAGCGTCCACACCAGGGCGGCATAGCTTTCATAGGCGCGCCGCCAGGGCATCTCGTAGCGACGCGCCAGCATGTCAGTCCGCCTCGTTCGGGTTGGCGTTCCAGAGCCGGCCGTACGAGGCGTTTGACATGTCCGACACCGCTGTCACGTCCACGGCGTCCGAACGCTCGGCCTCCTCCATCGCATTGACGCCGTCGATCTGGTTGCTCTGGGTGTTTGGGGCGGTGAGATGTCCGGTTCGAACGTCCTGGGCGACCTGGGCGACATGGGTGACCTGGACAATCTGGGTCACCTCGTCATTCCTGTCGTCCAAGCCGGCATCCACTGTATGGCCGGTCCGATTGGTCGACTCCTCGCCGCCTCGAGCGTGCGGCAGGCCGTCGAGGAATGACCGGGCGATCACGAGCCCGCGTAGCTCTTGATCGCCAACGCGCAGGAGCACCGTGGGGCCAGGGGACGCCTGGCCCGCATGGAGCATGCCCGCATCGCCCAGTGCGCGCAGGGCGACGGGGGCCGGGACACCGCGCGCAGCCAGCGCGTCCAACGCGATGAACAGACCCGTGTCGACGACTTGGACCGTCCCCTCCGTCCCATCCATTCGGTCCGTTCGGTCCGTTCGGTCCGTTCGGTCCGTTTCATCCGTTCCGTGCGCAAGCCGTGAGCTCAGCGCGGCGAGCAGGGAGTCAACGACCTCGCGGACGGCCGGGGCCAGGCGCATCGGCGCTCTCAGCACAAGTTCCTTCGCGATGGGCCGTGGAGAAGGCGCTTGCAACGGCGACCGGGCCGGGGCCGGAGTCGGCGGCGAAGGAAACACCGCAACAGGAGGAGACCGCGGGTGGCTTGCGGCCGCGCCGACGCTCTGAGATTCCCGGCCCAGCGTGAGCGGGAGTTCCAGTTGCGATGGGGGATGGGACGGCGGATAGGACGGGGGAAGGGACGGGGGAAGGGACGGTGGAAGGGACGGGGGAGGGAACGACGTTTGGAGCGGGGAATTTGATGATGCGGTCGATGGCGAGTCCAGCGGCGAGTCCAGCGGCGAGTCGAGGGGTGCGCCGGGCTGGAGCGGAGTGCCAGCGCGCGCCGCAGCGGCGTCAGGCTGGGCGACACGAGCGGTGACGACCATTTGAACGCAGAGGGCTGTCGGCAATCTGCTCGGCCTGGGAGCGAGCCCGTCAAGCAGCAGCTCCGCCGCGCTGAACTTCAGTGCGTCCACGGCAGCCTTCGATGTCGGCGGATTGATCGTCCACAGGCCCCCGCCATCGCTGCGCGCTTGCAGCACCCCGGCGCGCATGAGGATCTCCTGCATCGTCTCGGCCGATCGAGGCATGCCGACCAACTGGTCCGCCTCAAGCAGTTTGCGCACGTCCGCGGCGGCCTGGGGCCAGACGATGAAGAGCCCGTCGGCGCCGAACCAGACTCGGGAACGCTCCGCATTGGGCTGCCAGGCCGGGTCCGTGGCGATCAGGCGTCGCAGCGCGGCGATCAGGTAGCGCTCGAGATGGTCGCCGAGGCGCGGTTGTCCGTCGCGCTCTGCGCTGGTTTGCAGGAAGCGGTCGATCACGAGCGCGGCCGAGCGGCGCACCAGCTGATCCAGGATGTTGTTGTCGTGAGGGAGCGTCGACGACAGGCTCGCCATCAGATGCGGCACGATGACCGAGTTGCCCTCGGCCAGATGCTGCAGCGTCGCCGCAGGCACGATGTGGGGCAGGACGAACAGCGACAACACGGGATTCGCGGGCGCATCCGGGCGCCACTTCAACAGGTAGCGGGCCATCTCGCCGCGTTGCATCCACGGCAGCAGGCCCAGCATGTAGGCCGGCCACTCGCGACCTCGCTCGTCCGTCACGGTCACGCGGCCGACGGTGCGGTGGATCTCCCCGCACAGTCCGCCAATGAAGGTCGCGAGTCGCCACCGGGGCTCCAGGTGCCGCCGTGTCGTGATGGTGGACCGACCGGAGAAGATGTGCGCATCCGTTCCCTGCAACGCGAAGAACGCGGTCTCCAAGCCCAGCTGTAGCAATCCGCCGGGCATGTCGAAATAGTTATTGGGAGTGGCGGGCAGCAGGTGCACGAATGCCGCGTAGCGCCGCACGAGCGTCAGGACGTCCCGCTCGAAGGTCGCTCGATCGGCGCCAAAGCACATCTTGATGCGCCGGATCAGGTCGACATGCGGTTCCAGGAGCGCTTCGAGGCCCACCGCGGAGAACGCAGGAGCCGGTCGCGGATAGTCGACGGGTGCCGCGGGGGATGCCGAAGCCGGAGTGAAGTCGGACGTGGAGTTCGATGAGGGGCCGGGCGCCGATCGGGACGCGGCGTCGGACGTGGCGTCTGACGCGGCGTCTGATGCGGCGTTTGACGCGGCGCTTGACGCGGCGCTTGACGCGGAACCGGACGTTGAGTGGGGCATCGCGTCGAGCATAGAAAGGAGGTTCGAGGCCGAAGTGCCATCGCTGCCCATGGGCTGGATCAGCGATGACGTGTGCGCTGCGCTCGTCACGGTCGTGGTTCACGCGGCCTGCTCGTCCAGTCGGGTCCGCAGGATGAGGCTCCACTCCAGACACGACAGATCGGGCAGGGGCGCGCTGGGAAAATGGACCTGCACCCGCGGATCGTGGAAGTAGCGCGCCTTGAGTTTGCAAAAGGGGCAGTCGCTGCCGCTGCGCGAGGCCGCGCCGACGACGGTCAGGTAGCGACTGCTGCACGAGCCGCAGGTGTGCAGGGCCAAACCGGGTTCGGACACCTCCCAGATGCCGTCGAGCTGCCGGGCCAGGTCGAATGCCCGGTCGAAGCTGATCCGCGGATGACTCCGGCACACCGCCAGGTAATGCCGGTAGGCGCCGGGCAGGGCGGGCGCAGCTTGGAAGCCCAGGTCCCGTAGTCGGCGATAACCGCTCACGAAGATCGATGCCTCGCTGCGGTCCAGCAGGGTGCCGCTGTGGTACCACTCCGGCGTATTGGGCGGCCGGCCACGGATGGGAATGCGGCGATCGGCGCGCAGCAGGCAGACGATGGTTCTGGGGCTCAGTCCCGTGAGGATCTCGATCGTGCGCAGCCGCGCGCCCAGTGCCGCGCAGTCGCGGGCCAGTGCCAAATGATCGAGGTGTCGCTCAAACGGGTAGTCCGACATGGCGGTTCCTCACGGGCGTAGGGGCTAACGTTGTCCGAGCGGTGCGATCGCCTGGCCCGCCCGGGCCCCCGGGCATCCGTGAACGCTCCCGCGCCGATCCGCGGCTGAACGGGCATCGGCGGATGCACCGCGACAAGGGGTGCGGCCAACGGCAGTGGACACCGCATCACCGAAAAGAGATCGGCGCGCGGGGTGAAAAGCGCTTGCGGTCCCACGTTGGCCACGACCGCGAGGATCTGCGTGGTGGTCAGGGCGGCCAGGTACCGTGCGTCCTCCTCGCGCAATCCGAACTGCGCGCACGCTGTCATCACGTCGCGCGCCACGCTGTCGCGCATCGCCAGCAGCAGCGTGAGGTTGAACAGTTCGAGATCGGAGAACTGGATGGCAGCCATGGGACGCTTCCTCGGTGTGGCCTCTTGAGGCACAGTGAACCGCCGGAGATAGACCATCAGCCCGTTGAAGCCCTTGGTGTCCACGTGGTTCTCGGCGGCGAACGGCGCGTGACGGAGCTCAAGATGCCGGTGTAGTCTATGCTCTCGAAATCGATAAATCCAAGAGAAGTTGCTCCAGTGCACCCGGTATGCGGCCCGAAGGCAAAGGGTCGCCGGGTGTTTCGGGGTGGCGTCCCTAGCGCAGGGCGGCACGAGTCGCCCACAGTCACTGCCAAGCGCCTCCCTTGGGCGTGAGGTCCACACGAAGGGTGAAGTCGGACATGACGAAGACCGCTCGGCAGCGCAGTCCGGTGTCAAAAAGGACGCGTGCGTCGGAGGCCGCGTCGGTTGTGACGCCGGCCCCCGCCGCGCCAGACGCAGTGGCCGCTCTCCGCGCGTCTGTCGCCGAGGCGTCGACATCGACCTCCTCCTCCTCCTCCTCCTCCTCAGACGCGCTGGCGATGGTGTTGCGAGCGCGCCTGTTGGAGCGGTTGAGCGATGCGAGGGTACCGGCCGGGCATGCGCAGGCGTTGCACCTCGCCGGGATTACCGGGCGGGCGTATCAGACGACTCGCCGCTGGATCGATGACGCGTCGCCAGGGCTTCCCGACCTGACGTCGTTTCGCATGCTGTGCGAGGGCGTCGACGCGGACGCCCAGTGGCTGCTGGGCTTGACGGATGACAAGCGCTCGCTGCGGGAAGCCGTCGGCGCTGCGAGGACGTCCGGCGTCGCACGAGCGGCCGGGGCGCCGACTGTTCCCCGCGACGCCGTCGCCCTCGCTGCTCAGGATCGTGGCTCCACGACTGGCGCTTCGGCCGTTTCGGCCGCTTTGGCCACTACAGGCGCGAGCGGTACCGACGGGGCAGCCGCTGCGGATGCTGCTTCCCGTACGCCTGGCACGCTGCTATCGGAAAACGACGCGTGGCTGGAGGCCGTGTTCAGCAACGTCGGGCGGGAGATGTACGGTTGCCGCGCGCGGCGCATGCGTGGGGACGAGATGGAGCCGGAGATCGCCGACGGCGACACCATCTTCATCGATGCCACCGTCCGCAACTTCGATGGTCATGGCACCTACCTGGTCACCTGCGACGGGCAGGAACTGGTACGGCGCCTCGAGTACACGGTGGGTAAGGGGCTGGTCGTGAGTTGCGCCAACCCGCGTTACGAGCCCGCGGTCTTCCGCGACGCCGAGGAGATCCTCGCGCACGGCCTACGCATCATGGGGCGCATCGAGGGGGTCGTGCAGATCCGCAGGTTCTGGCGACTGCTCCCCGGGCGGGCTTCGGGCGACTGACGGCAGCACACCTCAGTAGCCGAGGTCCGCACCAGGAGCGCACGGGCAATTGGCAATTGGCAATTGGCAATTGGCAATCGGAAATCCGAAATCGGAAATCGGAAATCGGAAATCGGAAATCGGAAATCGGCAATGGGATATTGGCCGCCGCTGACATGGGCGCTGATTCGCCGTGGAACGTCGCGCCCGAGTGTTCTGCCACGGAAGTCTCCGTGCCTTCGTGGCTCAGTGCATCTGTGATTGCAGCGACAGGGACGCTTGCAAGGGGCGCTGAGAGCGCGCAGCATCGTTCATCCTGATCGGGTGCTTGTTTGTGTACCGGCCCGCGAGCATCGTCATCAGCATGTCCACGCATCGGGAGAGTGCCATGCCGGCAGTCGACCTTATCCAGGAGTGGCAGCGCGCGGAGGGCAAGTTCTTCGCGGCATACCGAACGATTTACGCGAAGTTGCGGCGGGGCGCCTACGTCAACGCCGAGGAGCTGGCAGACCTTGCCGAGCTGTCTCGAGCGGCCCGCGCGCAACATCGCGACTATGTTGCGAGCGTCACTTGTGCGGGCCCACCCGCCGTTCCATGAGGTATCGCCTGGCGTACGTCGGCGCATTTCATTGGACAGATTCGTGCTGGAAGGGGCCCCCGCACCCTGGGCCGATGTGACCTGGGGTGGGGAGAGAGGACGGCCCTCAGGCGGCCGTGGCGAGGGTGGCCCAGTCGCGGTGGTTCAGCTCGACCAGCTTGCCGCCAAGCGCTTCGAACTCGGTGGCGCGGTCGTAGTCGTCGACCTCCTGGCTGAAGTGCGTGACGGCGTTGACCAGGCCGTAGCCGCTCAGGTCGCCCCCGCTGATCAGGTGGCGCAGCACGCCCGAGCGTTCGCCGTCGCTCAGATCGAACCGGTCGGCGAGCACCTCCACGGTCTTGACCGGGTCGCCCGTGAGGCGCACGCCCATCGTGCGCTGCAGCTTGTGCGCGCCTTCGAGAAAGGTCTTCTCGGACACGGTGGCCTGCACGACGTCGCGCACCTTGAGGAAGAACGCGCGGTCGTCAGCGCGAAGCGTCTCCTCCTGGAAGATCCGCAGGGCGTCGTCGTCGCCGCCCAGTGCGCCGCCCAGTGCGCGGCCCACGTGCGCCTTGCGCAGCGCGCGCTCGGGCACGATGAGTCCGTTGCTGCACAACACGCGGTACATCAGCGGCTGGACCGACAAGGTGCCCTGGCCGACCTCGGAGTTCGAGATCACGAGGCCCGCCTGGACGATGTCGCCGGCGGCCATCGTGTAGGCCAGCGGCGGCACCACCACCTTGAGGTACATCTTGGTGTCCGTGAGCTCCATGGACTCGAACCGCACGTCGGGCAGCGTCATCAGGATGGGGATCACCGCGTTGGCCAGGTCGTGGTTGTCCAGGCGCCGGTAGCGGTCGGACAGCACGGCGCGCGCCTGACCGTCGAGCGTTCTCACCATCTTGTGTCCTTCGTCGCACTGCAGCCAGGTGTTGACGTTGCGGTCCAGCAGTTGTGGCTGCTCCGAACGCATGCGCTCGAAGTAGGCGAAAGGGATGTTGAGCTTGGCCGCGAGTTGCCGGCGCGCGAGCTCGGTCACGGCGAAGTCGCCGCCTCCCGGGTGATCGATGATCAGGTGGGTGTCCCCGGCTTCGCGAGTCTCGTGCCGCATCAAGGAGGGATGCAGCACCAGGTCGCGCTTGCTCGAGAGCTGCCGCTCCAGTTCGCTGGCCAAGGCGACCAGGCTTCGTCCGTTACGCATGAGAGTCTCCAATCGACAGTGGTGCGGGACGCGACATCCCCGTGGGACAGCGCCCCAGGGGGTGGTGAAAATCCGCGGTCTTGACCGCGGGCATGTATGGCGCGAGCAGGTCGCGCATCTCTTTCAAGGCTGTCTTCGCCGGCGCACGACGTGGCCGGCCTGGTGCGACAGCGACCAGGGGAAGGCAGGAATGCCTGGAAACATCTGGGGCTCGCCTTGTCGATGAGCGCGTTGAACGCGTTGAGCACGTTGAGCGCGGTGCCCGCCGGCGCGGCGGGCCGGTGTCAGGCGCTCATCGACAAGGCGAGTCGCGGCTCGTGGCCGGACTCGTCCTTCGCGGCATCGCCAGCGCGGGTGCGTCGACGGTGTCGCTCACGGGGCATGCGTCTCGCGTGCCCCTCTGCGGCGGTTGGCGGATGCGGCGGTTCGTGCGCCGCTCCTCATCGTTCGTTCTTCATCTGCCGGACCACGCTCCACCACACATCGGCCCAGTCAGCGCCGCGCTTGCGCGGGAGCATCACCTGAACGTCTCGCGGGGGGCCGTGTCGCGCCTCCTTGCGCAGCCGGCGTGCCAGCGCATAGGCGCTGGCTTCGCCGTCGAACCCGGCATCCGCGTCGTTGTCCCCGAAGATCAGCACTCGGCGGACGTGTGTTGGCACCCAGAGCCGCTCCAGGTTGCCCGCATTGAGGCCCGCCCAGACGGGCAGGTTCTTCAGCAGGTGCACGGCAAGCGCGGTCTCGATGCCTTCGGCCACGGCGAGCACCTCGCCGCCAGCAAACAGCCGGATGGCAGCGCCGTTGATGCCCGTGGACAACACCTTCTTCGCGTCGGGCAGCGCTGCGCGCCGTCCGGCGTCGAGGTAGGTGCGGTGCAGCGCGACCAGCTCGCCGTCGGGCCCGTCGATGCGCGCCACCATGGCGGCGTATTCCCCCAGCCGCCGCGTCCTGCCGCTGTCTGCGCGTCCGTAGTAGCCGAGACGTGGATGGCATCTCAGCGCGCCTGGGTAGTCCTCCAGCCCCAGACCGCGGCTGCTCAGGTAGCGATCAACGGCGTCTCCGGCACGCACGCGGACGGACTCGTCCCAGATGCGTCGCGCCAGCGTCGTCATGCGTGCCGCGGTCGGCTGCTCTTCGGAGCGCTTGGGCGCGCTGCCGACACAGTCATGGACCTTGCGCAGGGTGGTGGCGAAGTCCCAACCCAGCGCCGCCTGGAGCAGCTTGAAGCCGCCGCCAGGGCCGCACTCCGGGTTGCGGCAGTGGTAGTTGCCTTCCTGGAAGCGATCGGTGTACTGGAACCGGTCCGTGCCGCCGCACAAGGGGCAGGGCATGTTCTTGCGACTGAGGATGCGCTCGTCCACGCCGAGGCACCGCAGGATCTCGTCCCAGCGGCCGTGCGCGCGAGTCTTGACGTCATCCACGCTCAGGGCGTAGTGCTCATCGGTCATGACTCACTCCTGCGGCGCGTGGTGCGGCCCGTTCTTCCTGTGGTCCTTCAGGGCGTTCCTCGGGTCGTGCTTCCTCTCGCTCGTCGGGTCGTTTCGCGATGGCGACGCCGTGGTGGATGGCCACTCGTCGCAATCGTCCTGGTTCGGGTCGCGGCTCAGACCGATCGTTGGCTGGGAGCTCAAGCCGCTGCACTCGCGTGGCGACGTGGGGATGGGGGACGACGCTGGGCTGGGCGCGCGATCGGGCTCAGTGTCTCGTGCGGTTGACGGCGCGTTCTCCAGCGCATTGTTCAGCGCGGTTTCAAGATCCGGTAGCGGCGCGTTTGTCGAAGCGTCTGTCGAAGCGCCGGCCACGTCGTCCTTGTGGCTGAGCAGGCGGCGCGAGGGACGCTCCGCCGGTTCTTCGCTGTCCAGGTGCCAAGCAATGCCGTAGGAAAGCAGCAGGCCGAGCACGAGGGAGAGGACGGCAAGATAGGTCTTCATGTGGATCTCCTGTGCACCGTCGCTCGGAAGGGACGGTGTGGGTGGTTGAAAGCGGATCTACTGGGAGCGTGTGGGCGCTGCCGGGATCGGCAGGTGCATCTCAGAGCGGTCGGTCAGGGTGCGACCGCGAGGGGCGGCAATGGCTGGGAGGGGCTGCGATGGACCCATCGGACTGCGCCCATCGCCTGCACACCGGCAGCAACTCGGCGTCGACGGCCGTGGCCTGTATGCACGCCTGCTCAGGCGAACAGGTCGCCCTGGGCAGCGATCACCCTGACCTGTTCGTTGATGCATTGCGGATTTCGGGCGAGCTGGGCTTCCACCCACGCGGGGTTGTCGGCCAGCGCGTGGGCGACCCAGTCCGGGTACCTCGTCAACGACTCCGTCAGCCAACGGCGGGCGTTGCTGGCGATGTGCTCACGGATGGACTCGCTGTCGACCCGCCCGCAAAACGCGACGGGTGACAGGGGGCTGCACCCGACCACGCGCAGGCAGCTCACGAAGGAGAAAGGCTGTGTGTCCTTGTCCGGCTCCGTGAAGACCCACCGCAGGGTGGATAGTTTTTCTTCGAGTGGCGCAGCAGGGTCGGCCAGGTGCCGCACGTCCTGCAGCAAGCGCCAATGGAGGAGGACGATCTCCTCTTCAGTCCACTCGCAGCGCGCTTGAGCGCCGCCAGGGTGGTGATCGCCCACGGACTCGTTGGGCTCGTCGAGCTCGTCTGGATCGTCACCTTCCAGATCCTTGGTAGGTATCGAACGCCCGCGGCGGATGGCGTGCATGCGCAGACGATCTGCCGTGCCGCCCGATAAGGACGGTGGGGTCGTCGGGGACGGCGGATGGTTGATTGAGATGCGTTGCCGCATGGCGGCCTCCATGGAAAAACGGAGGCGCTACGACCCTCAGGGGCGCAGGCCCCACGGGGTTGAATGACTCGGCGATCGCCGAGCGAGGAGGGGGTCGCGAGACCCGGGCTGGCTTTGGACGGCGAGGTGTCGCTGTCTTCGGTGTGCCAACTACCGACGGGAAAACATGGCCGAAGCGGAGCCGCAGTGCTGCTCTCAAAGTCGATGCGTGCGTCTCATCAGCCGCCGAGCTGGGCCCTGTGTGCCGGGTCATCGCTCGGAGGCGAACGGGGATGGCCGTCCCGTTCCCAACGTCCGCGCGGGAAGACGAGCGTCTTGTGACGCTGATCAGCGGCGCGGGCCAGCCGTTGGACTCAAGTTAGGCACTCCGGGCCGTAACGTCAATCGCGGGGTCGGTGACGGCGCGGGCTGCCGGTGAATTCAACGCGAGGGCTCGGCGATTTCGGGGTGGTGGCGGGGTGCGGCGGTGCACAAGATCATCGCCAGATCCGACACACGGAGGCATCGATGGCCGACAGCACGATCGTGAAGACCGACCAGGGCGGCGTGAATGAACGCATCCTGGCCCGGGAGGCCAAGGCGGACTTCCGCCGCGTGGAAGCCGCGAGCCTCAAGATGCGCACCCATCTCACGAGCGCGGAGGCCAAGCGGCTGTTCGTGCGGATGTTCAATACCTTGCAGCTCAACGCGCACTTCATCTCGGTGATCGCGCGCACGCGGCTGGAGCACCGCGAGATCGAGGCCGTGGAGGAGACGCTCCGCAAGGAGATCGACGCGGCCAAGGAGACCTTGGGGCAGGCCATCGACGGAGCGGAGGCGCTGTTCCAGGTGAACGGCATCAGCAGCTTCGCCAGCTACGACACGCAGCCCCTGGAGATCGAAGTCGGGATTCTGTCGTCCGCAGGCCGCCGCTACCTGGAGGTGCTCAACCAGTTCGACCAGTTGATGCCGCTGCTGCAGACGCTGGAGATCCACGAGGTAATCACAACGAAGACCCTGGACATCCAACGGGCCACCTTGAAGCGCCAGATCCGCAATATCGCGACGACCGCGCGTCGCTTGGCCACGGCGCTTCGCCGGCGGATGAACGCGCTCTCGGGTGGCAGCGATGGCCCGGGTGGGGCCGGCAAGGTGCGTGGCGCTAGCAGTGCGCGCGTCGCCGGCTCGGGCAAAGGCGACGACGAAGCCGCTCGCGAGGCAGTAGAGGACACCGAGGCACCCGGGGAGAGCTTCACAAAGACGGAATCTGTCGCCGGGGACAGTGCGTTGACCTTCGCCCGGAATCGCGGCGAGACGCTGGCCGGCGGCCTTGGCGAGCTTGGCAATCTTGGCGATCATGCCGAAAGTGACAAGGTCGGCGACGGTGGTGATCGGAGTGCCAACGATGAGTTTGACAACGAACTTGGAGATGAATTCGGCGATGAACCGGAGGATGCGGCGGGGACGGGCTCCCGGCACCGCTACACCTCCATGGCGGCGCCGGGAATGCGTCGCGTGCGGCGCAGCCTCGCGAGGGCGCCGGCTTCGGAGGCGACCTCCGCGCCGCTGTCCCTGACACCCCCCACAATCTTCGATGATTCCGCTTCGCCCTTGGCGCACGACCTGCAGGTGGCGGAGGCCGCAGCGGAGCGGGTGTCCGCCGACGATGTGTCGGAAGAGGACGATGAGTGAAGCGGATTGACGAACAGGTCGGTTGGCGTGGACGACGTTGCGAGGCATCCCACGTCATCTCACCAACCGGATCCAGGTGAACGCACGTTTCGACAAATCGGGGTGGCGCGCTCAGATAGAGGTTGCTCTGTCATCATCACGCCCTATCCTGGATGGCAATGGCCACCGCCGAGGTCTTTCCTCGGCGAAGGGCGGAGGCAGCTGGTCCTCTCACAGGCATTCCAGCCCCACAGCATGTTTGCGAGGCGCGGTGACACGGAGGGCGCCCGCCGCCTGAGCTACGCGAGGTTCTCGGCCTTTGCGAGGTTCTAAAGGTCAGCGAGGTCCGCAAGTTTGGCGACGCTGGTCTCTCGTCACGTACCACGCCCTACCAGTCCATTCCTACATGCCATGCCGCCCAGGGGACGTCGGCGGTGTGAAGCGCAGCTTGTCGTCCCTAACGTGTCGTGCTTCAGACCGCGCCGCACGCGAACAAGTGGTCGCCACAGCGCCGGCGCTTGCCGTGCAAAGGTCGCACCATGTCCACCTACGTTCAACGAATGTCTGTCCTGCCGGACACAGGTTTCCTGCGTCAACCGCAGGTGCTTCTTTTCATCCCCTTCTCCAAATCCACGCTTTGGCGACGCGTCGAGGCGGGGTCATTTCCAGCGCCTGTCAAGCTGTCGTCGAAGGTGACCGCCTGGCGGGCGGAAGACCTGCGGATGTGGATCGCCGCGCAGACAGAGACGATGCAACCTTGGAGACCGGCGCCGGTGCCGGTTTCCGTCCCGGTGCGGCCGACGGCCGCGACCCGTTCGCAGGCGGTTCGACCTGATCGCGCAAGTCGATCGAATAAAACGGATTCATCTGGCGGGTCCGGCGGGTCTGCCCTTGGTGATGCTGATCAGCGCCGTGGACGTGGGCGTGCTGCACGCTAAGCCTTGAGCGCGCGCGACGGTGCCCGAGCGCCGTCGTGTGTCATCCATGGGAAGGGGCGACGATGTGACCGTCGTAAACCATGCCGAAAAGGACCGCGCAGCCTCCGTTGAAGTGGCTGCCTGCGCGTTGCGTGCACGGCTAGGTGTGAAACGTCAAGACGTTATGTCCTGAAGCATTAAGCCTGGTCATTGGTGCGACGTCGCCGATGCCGCTGTGCGGGCGATGCCAGTTGTAGTGGTGCATCCAACTGGCCAAGGCCGCGGTGCGATGGTGGGAGTTCTGATACGTCCAGCCGTAGGCCCATTCGCGTAGCGCTGACTGGATGAAGCGCTCGGCCTTGCCGTTGGTCTGCGGCCGATAGGCCCGCGTGAAGCGATGCTGGATGCCCAGATCCTTGCACGCGGCCGCGAAGTCGCGAGATCTGAAGGCTGCGCCGTTGTCGGTCAGAAGCCGCTTGAGCCGCACGCCCAACGACGCGTAGTACGCCGCGGCATCGTGCAGGAACTGCACGGCCTGCGGTGTCTTCTCATCGGGCTGCATCTCCGTGAAGGCGATGCGCGCGTGGTCGTCGACGGCAACGAACAAGGTCTCCCATCCAGCACCTCCAACGCTGTCACGGCGGTCGCCGGTGACGCGATGGCTGGGCCGGACGATGCACCCAAGCTTCTTCGTGTCGATGTGCAGCAGATCTCCCGGCGCCTCGTGCTCGTAGCGCTGCACCGGCTCGACCGGCTTGAGGTCGCTGAGCTTGGAGAGCCCGGCGCGTGCCAGCACACGGCTGACCGTCGACTCGGACACGCCCACCGAGCGCGCGATGCGCGCTTGCAGCAGGTGCCGACGCCGCAGCTCCACGATCAACAAGGCCTTGGCCGGAGCGATCGACCGCGGTGACTTGGCGGGCCTCGAGGACGCGTCTTCCAGCGCGGACTCACCGCCCGCGAGATAGCGGGCCAGCCACTTGCGGGCCGTCGCCGGGGTCACGCCGTGCTCGGCTGCGGCCTGAGCGAAGGAGAACCCTTCGAAGGTGAGCTGCTGGACCATCTGGAGTCGACGCGCGAAGGTGAGTCGGGCATGCTTGTGGGTGTTCATCCGGCTGCTCTCCTGAGTGACTGGGGGTTTGGCGATTTCCAGTCTCTCAAATTCAGCCCGGGTGAACACCCGACACAACCTATGAAGCTTCACAGCTAGGCGCAACCACGACGCTAGCGGAGCGGCTGTCGCGCGAGCAGCTCAGCCTTCCAAAGCGGAGCCGAAGGTCAGACAGGGGTGACGCCTTAAGGCTGAGAGCGGAAATTGCTGACCGGCCGCTCTGCCGACCGCGAAGTGAACGTCCGACCAGGCCCAGAGGAAGGGGCTCGAACATGTCTACTGAAGCTGGGGTGATTTACAGCGCAGATTGCTCGATGTTCAGAATCACAACCTCAACCCGACCTTCTGAAACCGCGCGGCTGTTGGCAACAAGCCCTGCCTTGAGCGCCTCAGCGGTCTGCGGGCGCCGCCAGCCCCGCCCTGGCGATCTCGCGGCCTTGCTCTCCGGAACGCTGGTCCCGAACCAGAGCACCAAGTAGATGCCACGTTTCTCGGCGGCATAGTCGCTTGCGTACAAGCGGTCCAGTTGCGAGTCCGCCGCATGCCATAGATCTTTGTGCCATTGGCCCTTGATCTCGATCGGTACCCTCATCCCGCTCAGCGTCGCGCTGATGTCGGCGCGCTTGTCATTGGCCATGTGCCCTTCCGGCGCAAGATCAATGCCCTCGGGTGTCGGGCCAAGCATGGTCAGCAGATGGTCGCGGCACCGCTCCTCCCCGAACGGGCTACCGCTGTGGCCGTAGAAGCCCCGCCACGGGTCCGCAGGATCGCCGATCACCCGCTTCTGAATCTGGGCAAGCAACTCGATTAGGGTGGACTGAAGATCTAGGACGGTGGCTGGCGGGCCCGCTTCGACGATGGCCCTGACTTGAGCCAAGGACGGCGAGCGGTAGCGATCTTCCGTGGCCTTGCGCCGCTGCTCGGAGAACAGCACTTTTAGAGTCGCCGTATAGCTGTCGTCAGGAACGTCGCGCAAGGCCTTGAGCGCGGTAACGCCTTCGTCGGACGTCATCGCAGCGATGCGATTCAAGACGCTGAGGAGAAACTCGGAAGCGTCCCACGGGTTGGAGTCTCCAGTCCACCCGTTGTCAGGATGCCTCCGTTGCGGGAACGCTCCACGGAACGCGTTGAACACCCACGCAAGCTGATCCACGGAAAGCGAGATACCGGATTGGCGATCCCGTGTCGGATAGACACGGCGACGTAGCGCCCAGATCAACTTGGGGTCGCTCGCGGCGGCAGCCGACAAGCGCTTCGCTTGGGCCGGGAAATCGGCGACGAAGGCAGCCGCGTTCCAGATCTGACGTAGTTCTTCGTGCAATGTTCCGGCCAAGCGTTCATTGGCAAACTCGCGAAGCTCATCGAAGCGGCGCGAGGCAATGAGCCGATCAATCAGCTGCGCTGCAGGCTCCGTCGCCATATCGGGAAAGTCGGCCAGCCATTGCACAGCGATGTCAGCAGCCCTTTTGCCATCGAGGTCGCTCCACATCATTTGCACAAGTTGATCGACGTTCGATAGTGGCTTCTCCAACTGGAGACCAACCCATTCGTGCAAGGTCGGCTCCAGCAGTCCGCGTTTGGACATTTCTTGTTCAATGGCAGGCTGCAGTTCTGGGAGCTTGGCGTGATCGTCGATGCGGGTGTGCCGAAGTTCAATGAACGCCGCTTTGAGCCTGTCGTCTGAGATGCCGCCGAATCCCGCCCTGACGCGGACCCGCTCGGCCAATGCCGCGACGATCACCCGGCTCACGTTCCACTGCATCGATTCGACATGACTCTGCGCGATCTCCCGGGCCGTAGGTTTCGCATTGTTGAGGATGAACGCCTCGAACCCCGCGATCGCGGCGTGAGTGACTTCGGTGCCGACCCAGTTGGTGAGACGCTCCACCGGTACTACGTCATGGTCCAGGTCGTCATAAAGGTCGAGGTATCCGTAGGCCAGGTCAATGACGTGACCCGCGGTACCTGTCCGGATCTTTTCGATGTCCTTGCTCATGCCAAGCCGGGCCTTAGCCCAACGCTCGGCCTTTGCAATTTCCCTCTTCTTCGATTCCCGCGCCTGATTGATCTCCCAGTCGTGAACTTTGGGGAGCGGAAGTTGGCTGATGAAGTCCTCGAGCTGTCGTTGGCCTGCCGCAAACCGGCGGGCCGCGGCGCGAGCCGCCGCTCCTTCGGTCTCCGAATGTGAGGTCAGCCGAAGCAGGTCTTGCCATCTCTCCTCCGAACTCTCGGTCTGTGGATCCATCGATTCCAGGAGCTGGACGATGTCCTCCTCGGTCGGAGCAAAGCCACTTGACCGCGTCGTCAGCCTGAACGCACGTTGCCAGACCGACTTGGGCCCGGACTCATCGATCAAGACCAGGCGCTGAACGCCACGACGGAGTTCGACGTTGTTGCGGATGAGGGCGTGCACACGCTTGCGTTGGTCACGCTTGTATCCCACGTCTTCGTCAAAGTTCCGCAGCCAACTCCAGACCCGCACCGCCGGGGCTGGCCCCATCGCCAGTCGCCGTTCGATCAGCCGGTATCCCAGATCGGTAAGCTCGTCGTTGCCGGCGCGCTCATGCCGGTTGCCCAGGGCGGCAAGCTGTTCGGCCAAGCTGTCGAGAATTCCGTCCAGGCGCCCGCCAGGAGTTCTCTCCGCCAGCCCATTGAACTGCATGATCATGCGCCGGCTGGCCTGGGCATACCGGACCGCCGACCTGACGATCTGCGCGTCTGAAAACGTGCCTGGTCCGATCTCCTTCACGATGTCCATGGCCATCCGCGGACCGTCCGCCCCTGCAGACAGCGCAGCGTCTGCTGTGGCGACCCAATCCTCGCCGCCCATTGACGTCAAGGCTTCGAGCGCCGCCCACCGCACCGAATAGGGGGCTTCCGGTGCAAGAACGATTGCCCGCAGGTCCGACCTGAACAACTCCGAAATCGATGATCCGCTGACTGCCGCTATCAGCAGGACTCGCAAGCCATAGGGGACGAGGTCGCTCGTTATGAGTGCACTGACCCTCGCCACGAGCGGCGGGCGCATGATGCCTCTGAGAGACAGTGCCGTGCCAGCGCCCGCTACGAACCGCTGGTCCTCGGATGCGCTGCGCTCAAGCGCGTCGAGCAACAGCTCAGACATAGCTGGACTAAGCGCCCAGGCATCGCCGTACTCAATCACACCGGAGGGATCGGCTGCGATCACTTCGGGTGCCAGATCAGCGCTATGAATCGCAAGCCACGCATGGAGGCCGCGTAGCGATGACGGGACCACGTCGGGAGAGTGGAAGAGCGCCAACAGGCGTTTACGCTTCATCGACGAACTCGCCTGCCGAGCGAGCCATCGAGCTCCCAGGAACTCGCCGATGCTGCGGTGCCAGTAGCTCAGTCGATTGGGTGCACCTGCAGTTCCAAAGAGACGGCTGCCAAGCACCGACCGCAGTTCCTGCGCGCCTGGAAGCGCCGCGGCTTCAGCGATCTGGATCTCGAACTCTTCCGGCTCGGCGGTCTCATAGACGATGGCTTCTGCACCGCTCAAGATCAGCGCGGCAAATGCGGCACCCGCGGCGTCCAAGGCCGTCTGCGAGTCGGGCTGCAGATCTAGCTTCTTGTTGCTGTGCTCGCGCCGGAGCTCTTCCACGGCCTTCTCGAAGAGCTCGGCTTTCGTCTCAGGGAGAGGACCGGTAACCACGACGCGCGAAATCATCTGCAAAGTCTGCGGATTTCCCAGGAGACCCGCCAGATTTGAGCCTTCAAGCCTGCCGATCACTTCCCTTGCCCTGACTGAATCACCACTCAGTTCGAACGTAAGGAGGCCGTGTATGTCCTCCTCGTCGAGTGGCTGCAGGTGAATAACCAATGGGTCCAGATCGGGGTACTGTTCCTTGATGGCCTCACTTCCCGTGACATGGCGCCAGTCGGAGGTCCGACATGACATGACGAACCGAGGAAATCCGAGATCTGCGAGCTTTTGCAGCATCACGTCGACAGCATCGCCTTCGTTCTTGCTGCTGAGCTCATCCAGCGCGTCAATCACGAGCGTGGTCGAGTTGTCGAGAAGGCGCGCTGTGCTCGATCCCGAGTTCCTGAGCTGCTTGGCGGTTCGAAACAGGTAGCCGGGTTGCTCGCCAAGCCACGCAAGGAGTTGCGTCTTGCCCATGCCGGCCTCACCAAGGACGACGACTGATTGCGGCTTCGCGGGCAAGTCTGCCTGGCTCAATGTCTCAACGGTGCCGCCGTCGGTCTGAAACCAAAGCGTTCTGGAAAAGATGGGGCGCGTCATCGGCATCAGGTCGGATCGGTCAGATGGTTCAATGCTATTGGACATCCCCTGGGAGCTGGGCGCGGCCCAAAACGCCGGGAACTTGCGCATGACCAGCGCGCAAGTGCACACGGCCCTACAGCCTAAACTGTCGAATAGCGGCCCGACGGTACAGCGCGCCACTTGTACCTTCCAAGATGAATGGCTGCTTTCCATGGCCACGTAGCCGGCCGACCCGGCGACCGCGCTTCGGAATGCGAGCATCTCGCCAGCGCTGACGGCCTCCAGGGAACCATGGAACTTCTTGTCCAAGGTCATCCGGCCGAGTCCGGCTTGAGAGGCCGCGTCGGTTGGCGGCTGTGGCGAGAGTTGGACCTCGAACGGTCCGGTGATAGTGAGGACATCCAAGGCAGTCTCCTTTGCTGCATCGGGCGACGCCGCTTCGGCGACGTTCGCGGCGAGGGCGGCGCATATCGCTGCGCCGATCAAGGCTGGTGAAATATTCATGGCAACATGAACCGAATCCGCCGGGAATGACCGGCCATCCGTATTGAAGCAGCGAACGCGATGTCGACGATTGGAAAAGCGCGACAACCCTTTGACCACCGCGTGCGGGGAGTCCTGCACCGATTGCCGGAAGGCGAGTTCGTGCATTCACGCATCGCGCCGCCGCTGGATCTGGCCGATCGGATCGAGCATTTCTGGCGCGTGCGCTGGGATCTGGAAGGGCTCCCACCGCGGGTACAGGAAACCCTGCCGCATCCCAACGTGCACATCGTCATCGGACCCCGGTCGGCTGCTGTCTGGGGCGTGCATACGCGGCGCTGGACACGCGAGCTGGCGGGCCGCTCCCAGGCGTTCGGCATCAAGTTCCGGCCGGGCGCCTTTCGCAGCCTGGTTGGAGGACCGTTGTCTGAGCTGGCCGACCGGGCGCTGCCCCTGGCCGAGCTCTTCGGTCCCGAGGCGGTCGTGTTGAACGAGGTGCTGGACTGCGCCGACGCCGAGGCGGCGGCCCTCTCGTCCGAATTCCTGCGTGCGCGTCTTCCTGCGCTGGACGCGCCCGCGAGGCTGGTCGGTCGCATCGTAGACTGCGTCGCCGAGGACCTGACGCTGCACTCGGTCGACGCGCTCGCACGGCGCTTCGAGATGAATCCGCGCACGCTGCAGCGCCTGTTCAACGACCGTGTCGGCGTTGGCGCGAAGTGGGTCATCAAGCGCTATCGCATGCATGAGGCGCTGGCCCGCGTGCAAGCCGGACAACCAGCGTCATGGGCTGCCCTGGCTCAAGATCTTGGCTACTTCGACCAGGCCCACTTCATTGCCGACTTCCGACGACTGGTCGGCGAGACGCCCGCGAGCTACGCGCGCGCCATACGTGAGGTCTAGCAAAGCACTCGTCCTGACGGCGCGGCAATCGCTTCGCAGATGCCGGTGTCGTTCGGAGGCCGCATTAGGCTGTCTGCTGACGCTGAGTTGGACTGGCTCAACGACCGCTGCTGCAATTACCGGTCATCGGCAGTTCGGGGGGCGTTGAGCCTTCAGTCCTCGATCCTGGTCATGGGAATGTCGATCACGAACGGCTCACCGCTCGGCTTCAGCAGCCTGGCGAGCCCACCGCAGCCATCACACGGCGCAATCGCGCTCGGGTCACCGATGCGCCGGCTCTCCAACGACTTCGTCTCGTCGCCTGAGTTTGCGATTCGGAATCTGACAGGTCCGACTATCAACAGGCGGGTCTTTCCACTTGCGGCCCCGTGTCATCCGTGGGCAACGCGAACCCTGCGTGTTCTCACCGTGCATTACATGACGTGCCGGCATGTTCTACCGTAGGAAATCCCCCGTTAGACAAGCCCTCAGAAATTGAGCATGCTTGCCAAATGATTTTCGGGAGGAAACGGTGGACAAGACATTGAAGATCCTGCATCTATCAGATTTGCATCTAGACAAGGACCTCTTGCGGGACCAGCGCGTTGTGTTGAAGGCACTTTTCCAGGATATCTCGGAGACCGTCGCTGACCAAGGGCCATATGACCTTGTGTTTTTCACCGGCGATCTCGTCGCCAAGGGTGGCTACTCAGACGTCAATAAAGCGGAAGTGATAAGTCAATTTATTGTGCCTCTCTTGTCTGCGGCGCAAATTGAGCCGTGCCGCCTCATCCTCATTCCTGGTAATCATGATGTAAATCTTAAAGGCCAAGCAGGCTTGATTGCATCCGCCCAAAAAAGCATCCGTTGTGACGATGATGCCGCAGTATATTTGAAGGAAGCAGTTGTCCCAGGGCTCAATAATGGACTTGAAGGCTTCAATGACATATTAAAGAAGCTCGATGGAGGAGATCCGGTACTTAGCAACACGCACTATCGAGCCTACTTGCTTGATATTGATGGCTTAAAGGTCGGCATCGGTGCGATGAATTCGGCTTGGCACGCGACAGGCGCTCCATCCGACGGAGACTATGGGAAATTGCTTGTTAGCCGTATGCAGATGGATGAGGTTGTTGAGGCTATCAACGGGGCAGACTTGAAACTCGCGCTGCTCCATCATCCGCTTTCTTGGCTAACGCCAAAAGACGCACAAAATACGCATCGTCAAATTCTCGTCAATTTCGATGGATTTTTTCACGGGCACAATCACGAATCTGATGCCGTCGTTTCCGTTGGAGCGTCGAGCACGTACTTCGTCAGCAATGCTGGATGTCTTTATCAACATAGGGATTACTTTAACGGGTACTGCTCAATAAACTATTTCCATCGCAATAAGCGTTGGGTGGTTCGTGCTCGCGAGTATTACGAGGCGCGTCAGGTTTTTGATAAGGCGATACGCTTTAATGCCGACGGCATTGCTGAATTCATTCAGACGCGTGAGGGTAATTCGAGTTTGGCACCACCTTCACCCTCCGATGAATACATTGATTCGGTGCAGGCTACGTTTGATTCGCGGCTCCTTCCATCCTTGGTGTCCGAGGTAGCGCCGCATAGCTTGAAATCTATATTTGTAGAACCCCCGCTGAGTCGTGTGTCGCAACGCAAAATTGACGGGAGCGGCAAGAATGGAAAAAGCGGGATGTTCGTTCCCCTTAAAGATCTGCTTCAGTCCAAAAGGCACATCATGTTCCTCGGGACGAAGGACATGGGGAAAACAACGCTACTGCAGCACGTCTGCTCACTAAGTCTGCAATTTGGTTCCGAAATGCCGCCTTTTGGTGGATATATCGACCTTGAGATTGCGGGGGACACAGTCCCAAGTTTGGTTGATGCAGTCATTTCCTTCTGTGGAGGTGCTTATAGAAAACCGGAAATTATCGCACTTCTTCAAGCAGGAGAATTTTGCATCTGCTTTGATAATTTGGACGAGCGCCGGGCGAAGCAGTTGAAATCTGTGCGCGAGTTCTGCGCGCTTTATCGCAATTGCCGCTATTACTTCTCAATGATTGAGGATTTGGATTATTCGCTTTCCACAACCGAAGTGCCGTTGGTTGCTGAAGGTGGCGCTGAAGTTATTTACATGCACCCGTTCGGGCGCAAAGAGACGAGACTGCTTACCCATAACTGGTTTGGTGAGTCATTGGAAGAGTGTGGAGCAAAGGTTGATGAAGTCCTCTCCTTGCTCGGTCGGTTAAATATTCCCAGGTCACCATTCCTAATTTCTGCGCTGCTTTGGATTCGCGAACGTCAAACTCAATTCACTCCAGTTAATCAGGCGGAAATTCTCGATGCGCTGATAGACGGCGTCATGGAGAAATTGTCGGAAACAAAGGATCGCTCCAAGAATGACTCAACTATAAAGCGTCATTACCTCGCCGCCTTGGCCGAACATTTGTACAGCACTGGCAAGAAGAAGATTCCAACGCTAGAGTTGGAAAGTTTCACCGTTAAGTATTTTTCGTCAAAGGGGTTGCTCACATCCACGGGGCCATTTCTTGCTGAGCTTAAAGCAAAAAGAATTCTGCTAGAAGTCGGCAATGAAGTTAGTTTTATGTTCGAAGCCATTCGAGCATTCTTCTTGTCAACTCGTCTTCATGAGAGTCCGGAGTTGCTTGCAAAAGCACTTTCACGCGAGCACTTCTTGGAGTTGGGTGAGGAGTTGGACTATTACACTGGTCGGCATCGAGATCGCCCGGACGTGTTGAAGCGAGCACTGGAGTTGGTTGCTGAACTTTGTATCGAGACAAATATCAAGCATGAACTCAGTGAGTTCGACAATATCCGCATTGGTGACGCTCCAGTAGGCGCGCCCATCGCCAGTCGTCTCGCCCCCGTTCCTTCAGTACGCCCTTCGATTGCGCAAAGACACGAATTACTCGATTCATACGACGAACGCGCTGCCGGCAAGGCTACTTCCAGTGCCGAGGTTGTCCGGGCCGCGAAGGGACAGAGTGGAATCGCGCGCTATTTGGAAGCTTTGAAAGTGGGGTCGACAATATTGAGGAACTCCGAATTAGTCGGCGATCTTGCATTGAAAGAGGAGGGGTACGACAAGCTTACCAACGGATGGTGCCAGGTTCTAATTCAGGTTGTACACGCCATTGATACTGAAGCCAAGGGTGGCATCAGCAAACCGGTTGATGATCCTGTTTTGCATTTGTTGCAAGGATTATTGCCCACGGACAATCCGGGTATGGCGAAGCATTTGAAGAAACTGGTGATTCCGAATGTAATCATCTCATTTGCGCTGGAGGCAATTGGTACCTCAAAGCTTCAGATCGTGATGGAGAAGCATTTGGGCCATTCCCATACCACTGCGCAGCGCGTCCTTGATGTATTCCTGATGGTTGATCTTCGATTCCCAAAATGGTTGAATCATCTCGAAGGTCTGTTGAAAACTTATCCAAAAAATAGGTTCGTGTGTGAGCTTGTCTTCGCCAAACTCTTTCAAATCTACATGCTTGGCCGCCTGCATGTAAATGAGGAAGAGCGCATCAGGTCTCTACTGGGCGAGACGATTGCGTTGATGACTCCTGGCAGCAAAGGGAAGGAGAAAACACAGCGTAAGGGGAAATTTCTGACGGACCTTGAAAGGCGTAAACTTATTAAGTATCAGAAATAGATTCATTTTGGCAGAGGGTGCCTCTGTGCAGGATATTACAAATCTAAATCAAATGCCGGGCAGCGATTCCGGGGAGCGCGGCACGGCTATGCGTCGAGACTGCGCGGTTGAAAAATAGGGTAGCGGTTACTGGTGAATCGTGGGCCGCCTCGTGATGGTCCTACGAACCCAGCACCCCGTAGGGCGGCCCTCCGTGCCATCGCCCTATTGCCGGATCGAACTTCTGCTTGATGCCCGATAGCGTGAGTACGCATTCGCGCGGCCACTGGCAGCGATCGCTGCAGAGCTGTCGCTCGCGGAACTCAGGCTTGGTTACCGAGCGGAATGTCCAGAATAGCCACGGTGCGCACGGCCAGCCTGACTTCGGATCTTGGGGGCTTGGAGGAAGCTTTCCTCGTCGTCCTGTGTCGAGCTCACGGCGGAGAGGCCTGACCTCGTAATCCTCAGTGCAGGGCTGGAATTTCGACGGGTCGCCGCCGCGCGCCGTGCGGATGATGTGGCGAACGCCAGGAGGATGCGATGGATCGTGGCAGCCACGCTTTGTCCGCTGAATTGCTGCGCCGAGTGCTCGCCGGCGACACCTACGAATCGGCGGCGCGGGCGCACGAGCTCACACGGACAGCCGTGGAGCGTCGGGCGAAGTCCCTGGTTCTTGCGCTGATTCGCGACGGCGCGCTCGCTGGCGTCACCGAAAGCCAAGCGCTTTTCGTGCGCACTTTGAGAAGGCACAGGGGCCGGATCGAGGAGGCGTTGGAAGCGTATGTTCCCGTAAGCTGCGATGAGCCAGTGTCCTCTCCGGTGCTGTCGGATGTCGATGTCCAGTCGGCGCTGCGCCGGGTGCGCCATCGCACCCGCACACCTGAGCGGGACACGGCGATGTTTCTGATCCTTTTGGCTACGGGACTGCGTCCGCTCGAGGTCGCGCGGCTCGAGATCCGCGACTATCTCCGTGCCGACGGAGCGGTGAAGACCAGCTCTCAGCTGCGTGAGGCAGTCGCGACCAATCGACGACTGCGACCCCTGTTCTTCACCAGTTCCGCGGTCCGCGACGCGATCGATGCGTATCTGGCGAAGCGAGCGGATGCGCTGGCGGGCGATCTGGCAGCGTCCTACCGCGGGCTGGACGGCGCCGACGCGCTGTTCCTAAACGAGGAGCAGCGGCGTTTTCAGGTTTTGGCGATGGCCACGCCCACCGGCACGCGGTGCCTTTGCCAGGAGATTCACTACGCCTATCGAAAGATCTTCAGGCGCATAGGGTACCCGGGCCTGTCCGCGTTAAGCGTGCGGAGCACGTTCATGGACCGGTTGAGCCGGCGCGGTGCCAGCGCGGGACAGATCGGTGAACTGCTGGGTCTGCGCGAACTGCGGACCCTCAAACGTCCACAGGTGCGTCTGGACGAGCTGGTGAACGAGCTGGTGTAGGGGAGTGATTGGGCAGCGCCGGCCGCCGGCTGGTACTTCGTCGCTCGCGGCCGATCGCCCGGACTCGGTTTGTTCGCCGCACACTGGCCTGCCATCAGCCGCTCGATCAGCCGCTCCATCAGCCGCCCTTCGACCGGGTCGTCGGTCTCTAAATCCCACGGGAGTTGGGCTTTGCGGAGCGGCGGGTCGAATCGCCCGAGCCCGCCGCCAAGGCGACGGGCTGGGCGTTCGATACGCTCACCGGCTGGAACCGTCGACAGGCGGGAGATGGCCAGTCGGTGCGACGCCCTCCGAGGGGGCGCCTCGCGTGAACTGGCTTCTTGCCGGTCTGCAGCCTTGCGGGCCCGAATGCGCAGAGACGGGTCGACTTCTTCCATCGTGTCCTCGTCCAGCTCGCGCCGGAAGAGAGCATCGTCTGGCTCCATGTCGCCGCCGGGCAGGCAGGCGAGCAGCAACTGCCCGCCGTGTCGCGCGCCGCGCCACAGGGCCTGCGGCGTCGCGACGAACACGGCTGCGAACGTCGCGCGTACCAACCGTCCGACGCGCCGGTTGCGGGCCTCGCGGTTCTCGTGAAGCCGGATGCAGCGCTGGCACGACAGGCACAGGCCCAGGTGCCGTCGCCGCAGCGACTCGTCTCGGTCAAGCTCGTTGAGGATCTCCAGCGCCAACGTCGCGTCGCGTCGTGCCTGGGGGTAAAAGCGGTCCCAGGTCAGCTCCTCCTGCCGTTCCACGCTCTTGTTGCGACGGCGCGGCGCGGCCAGCACTTCTCTTTCCATGCTCATGACTCACCTCCATGGTGAAACTCCGGGGGTTGCGCAGGCCTGCCGCGTCACTGCGTGATCGTGGGTGGGCCTTGCGCGCTGATTGACGGCGGCGGGGAGGATCCCGTCGCCACTCGTTCCGCGCTTCGCGCGGTGGAACTCCAAGTCGCCCATGGCGAGCCTGTCGGCCAGGACAGGAGCTTCATGGTTCGGCGGATGCCGCCAGGGGAGGCGGCAACGTCAATCTTTTTGCGGGTTGCATGCCGCATCAGTGGGCTGAGGCCATGACGAGCGCTGAACCCGGGCTGTCGGCGCCGCGCTGGCGTGGCGCGCCAGGCGCGCGAGGCGCGATGGTCCTGGCGCCCGTCATGAGGCGGCACGGCGCGTGAGCGTTTCGTCCCGCCTTGTTCAACGTCACCCGGTGGCCGGAGCCGCCGAGCAGCACGCAGAGCGCGTGCGTTGTCTCCAACGTCGACATGGTGTCTCCCGATGAAAAGTGGAGACACCGCTTCCCCGGCGGGGAACTGGTCCCCCGTTGGGTGGCTGGACCTGTGTGGCCCAGTGCGAACTGCCACGTTGTGGACGTGCACAGTGGCTTCGATCCGTTGGACCGTGCCTGTGATTCGAAAAGAGGAGGGGGCCGTGGAACGCGAGACGCGAGGCTCCGTGCTGCCTGTGGCGTCGCCCGAGCGAGCGATACCCAGTGTCCTACTGCCGCGTCTGCGGCGGAAGGAACGTCTGCCAACCAGGTAGGACTGGCTGTGGTCGTGGCCGGGGATACGGCCGCTCCAGGGATCCAGGGCGAGTGACGGTCGCGGCGCCAGCCAGGCTGGACTTCAGCGGCCCGGTGACAGGCCTCGAGAAGGCTGTGTGGACGCGATGCCCACGGGTAGCGCCGTCACTATGAGCCTGTCGGTTCGAGGCGTCACTTGCGAGTGCGCGTCCGACACTGGTGGCAGCCGAAGCTGTGGGACACCAAGCGGATTCGGGGTGGTGCGTCGGGACTGCCGCGTCCACGCCGGGGCGGTTGTTTGGAGGGTGAGGGCAGTGGGCGCGAGATCGGGCGTCGATCGCGCGGATTCAGGCTGGTGGTGGCCGGCCGGTGGGGCGACCCTGGCGCCAGGATGCGCGCCATGAGCATTCAGCGATTCGAGGTGGCGGGACGGGTCGTGTTCGCTGACGACGCGGCCTTGCAGCATGTGCTCGCGGGTGTGCATGAGTCGCCTGATCGTCCGCGGTGTCTGTGCTGCGAGGGCGGCGTGGAGATGTACGTCGCGCGGCATCGGCAGTTCGTCCTCAAGCGCATGCCGGGCTCGGGCGCGCGGCATCATCCCGAGTGCCCGTCCTACGAACCGGATGAGCGGCTATCCGGGTTGGGCGAGCTGGTGGGTGATGCCGTGCTCGAGCCCAATCCCGGCTGCTTCGAGCTCCGGGTCAATTTTCCGTGGACGCGCGTGGCGGGGAAGGGAGTTCCGCGGGGCGAGGCCGAGGAGACCGCGGAGGTGATGGTCGCGAGGCGCCGCATGAGCCTGCGGGCGCTGATGCACTTTCTCTTCCATACGGCGGGATTTGATCGGTGGTCGCCCGCGATGGAGGGCAAGCGCAACCAGGCGGTGCTGCACAAATACCTGATGGAGGCCGCCGAGGGCATGACGGTGCGCGGCATCGGCTTGGCCGAGCGGCTCTATGTGCCCGAGGCGTTCTCGGAGGCGGGGCGGGAAGAGGCGGCGAGGCGGCGGCGTGCGAAGCTGGCCGTGCTGCATCCTCGCGACGGCCAGAGTCCGCTGGCACTCGTGATCGGTGAGTTCAAGGGGTGCGAGGCCTCAGCGCTTGGGCGGCGGATCTGGATCAAGCATGCGCCGGACGCGCCGCTGCTGGTGGCCTCGCGCACGTGGGAGCGCATCGAACGGAGCTTCGGGGCGCTGCTTGAGGCGCGTCATGCGGACACCGGGCAGCGCGTGCGCGTCGTCATGGCGGCACTCATCCGAGCGCGGCGTGAGCACACCTACGAGGTGGACACCGCCAGTCTGATGCTCGCGAGTGAACATTGGATCCCGCTCGAAGGCGTTCATGAGCTGGCGCTGGTCAATGCGCTTGTCCAGCAGCGCCGGCGTTTCGTCAAGCCGCTGCGCTATGACGCGCGCACGGCGGCTGCTTTCCCGAACGTGCTACTCCTTGACGCCGGGCCGCGGCCGGTGCCGCTTCATGTCTTGAGTCCGTTCTTGGCGGGTAAAGAGCGGGCGACCAAGGAGAGGGTGCTGCGCGAGGAGGCGGGAGCCTGGTGTTGGGGCTATGGCGACGAAATGCCTACCTTCCCCAATCTTGTTGCGGGCACTCGCTAAACGTCTTGCTAGACAAAATCGACAGTAAAGCGAATGCGTAAAGGCTCTGACCGAAACGCGTGGACTGCATCTTCTCTGCGTCGGGCCGCGCCGCACGTCGGCGCTCCAGGTCATTATTTCGCAGCGAGATCATCTCGCCATCGTGGCAATCGCGACGCGCGTCGGCCTGAGACTTCCCCCACCGCTCGATACGGTCTTCCGCCTTACCGGGGAGATGCCGGACAAAATCGCAAGCTGAAGTTCAGTGGCGCCGCGGCCTGCCTCGGCCAATCCGATTTTTTGTTCTTTGCCATTAATGGCTGAGATAGCGCCTTAAATTCCGGGACGCGGCGTCGAAGTCTGAGACGACGGGCCCGGGCACGGTGGAAACAATGTGGGCTTCTCAAGGCCACCGCAACCTAGACCGACGAACTATCGAGCAACAGGGAGATCTGATGACGTTGAAAATTCTGACGGCACTCGCTGCTGTAATCGTGGTGGGGTGCGCCGCTCCAGTCGCGAGGGAGACCTCGATGGACTGGCCCGCGTTTATCGCGTCGGTGCCCGGCACAGTGATTGGGGGTGACGAATACAAGACTCCAATGCTCAAGCGCAGCGTCCACGGCGCTAACACGCCAGGTCTAGAGCAGACCAAGGCGAGCTTTGACATTTGGTGCAGGGCGGGCGGAGGTAAGACGTCGAACATGCCGCCCTTACAGTCCACAGGCGTCGCCCAGTCCTTCTATGCGGCGGCCTCTGCCTGGGCGAATCAAGACTTGGTCTCTTACGGCGAGCGCTACAGCTCCACGTCGCAATTCTGCTTCGACGCGCAGCAGCAATTGACGACCGTGATGATGGTTCGCATCTATGGCGGCAATCGAAATCACCCTTATGAACCGCACAAACTGCCCGCGCCGGTAATCGCCTTCTATACCCCCGAGCAGGCGGTCCAGTTCGCCGACTTCTATAACGCGAAGGAGAAGGAGCGCGCCGAGGCTTCGCACAGGAACTTGCAGCAGCGCCTGGATCGCGCAGCTTCGGAAACGCGGCGACTTCGTGTTGAGCCCAAGATCGGCGACAAAACGAATCAGGGCATCATCATCGACCTGAAGTCACCGCTCGCATTAATTCAGTACGACCCAATGCAGCGGCAGATTTTTGGCAAGCCGCAACAGGAGTGGGTGCCGATCAGTTCTCTGGTCGCCCCGCACTGACGGGACATTGCGCCCACTGGGTGGTCAGCTTTCTCAGACTCTTACCACACGCGTTGTCTCTGATTTTCGTCGTGGGCGCCGCTGCCGGGCCTCTGCGCCGCCTTCTCAATGTTCCGGAGGAGCTTATCGACCGTCTCGCCACCACAATCGGTTCGGTGTTGCTGAGGCACGGCGAGCGAAGGGGCGCATCAAGCGCCCCTTGTTCATTTCGTTCTTCCCTCTGTTCCGTGAGTTGTCGATGAAGGAAAGTCGGTGGGGCGCCAGTTCCTAGGGTCAACTGACAGCCAGTCCTGCGCTTTTAAGGTCATACACGCAGTTCGTGAGTGACCCATCTCGGATGCGCTGCATCGCCTTATCAATCACTTGCAGCGGCACGAGGAGCCACTCTCGTGGCTTCACCGGATTCCCTCTAGTGCGAGTCGATCGACATGGACCGGATGCTCGCGCCCCTGCGGGCGAGGTTCTTCGATCTGGGGCTGCTCGCCTCGGCCGACCAACTCCGGCTCAAGGAAGTGCCCGCCGATTACTTGCGCTTCATCGGACCGCTCCGATGCGCGCCCGGAATCCATCTCCCTTCCGTGCACTCCAGACAAGACGGCCATTTAGCCAGGCCGCCTGCTGCGGGCTCGCCACGGCCGTAGCCACCCATTGCGCATGCTGCTGGGCGTGGCCTCGTTGTTCTGCGATTACGCATAGTTCGAGGACGCGCGGCGGCGTTACTTCTGACTTGCACAGGAAATCAAGAAGGCTTCACATCTCGTGCCCCGGCCACGCTATTCACCTGTGTAGGTCAGTCATCGTCGAAGCCGACGAACTTAGATGGATCTACCAGGTCATGCAGCGAAATTCCGATGGCGCGCGCGAGAACATCCGCGTTGTCGATTGAGATGTTGACGTTGCCTCGTTCGACACGACTAACGTAGGCGCGCGGAACGCCGGCTTCGTTGGCCAAGCTTTCCTGCGTCATGTCCTTCATGCGCCTCGCGCGACGAAGGTTTCGGGCGAAAACTTCGCGAGAGGACAGCGGAGATTTGATCTTTGGCATGTACCTCAAGCATCAAATCCAGCACTTGTCCTAACAACATCGTTTGATATACATTGGGTGTCGTTTGAGGATCAGGCGGAACTTATTCAGACGTATTTGATGGTGTTTGATGGCCGTCCGGGTACACAAAAGATTCGATCCGAACCTCAGCCTCAATGGTTGCTTGGTGTGCACCTCATCCGTCACGTTGGGTGAGTGGGCCAGCCGCCCTCGTGGACGATCTGCCGGAGGTGGGTGTACGCATCGCCTCGCTCGCGCGGTTCCGGAGGAGATTTGGAGTTTTTATGATCACTGACTGGACACGAAGCTTCGCCCGCGTGCGATCAGCCTTGATGCGCCGTGGTCGCTCATCGCAAGAGGCGGACGACTTCGTGCAGGAGGCTTGGCTGCGGCTGGCCTGTTATGAAAGCAGCCAACCTGTGGACCGGCCCGAGGCCTTCCTAATGCGCACGGCGCTGAATTTATCGGTCGACGCGCATCGGGCTCGGTCCACCCATGGCGATCACGTGCTGGCGGAGAATGTGGTGCTGATGGATACGGCGCCCGGGACTGAGGCCATCGTGCTCGCGCGGGAACGCGTGGCGCGTTTGAGCGAGTGCGTGAGTCGCCTGAGACCCAAGACACGGGCGATTCTGTTGGCGCACCGCGTCGATGGGCGAACCTATCAGGACATCGCGCTCGAACACGATCTGAGCATTAGCACAGTGGAGAAACACGTCGCCAAGGCTACTCTGCTGCTCACCAGCTGGATGGAGGGATGGTGATCGTGCCCGCTATCGTTGGTTTCTGCGGTGTCGGCGCGCGATGGTGCAGGTAAGCCCTGCGATCGCCGCCGAGGCGGCTGTCTGGGTTGCGCGTCTGCATGGCCCCTCGCGAACGTCGCGGATGGAGCAGGAATGTTTGGAGTGGCAGGCGCGATCCGCGGAGCACCGCTGGGCCTTTGAACGCTGCACGGAGACCTGGCAGGAGGTGGGCGGGCTCACGCTGGCTGCGTTTGCGGGTGCTCTGCCAGATGGCGCAGACCTTTCGGCGCGGGAAGCCGCACGGGGTATGACGCGGCGCATGAACCGACGCATGTGGGCTGTTGCGGCAACCGGCGGTGTGGCCCTGCTGTGTGGCGGATTTCTCCTCACGAATCCCGAGCGTTATGAAACCGGAGTCGGGGAGCGACGCACCGTCGTGCTGAAGGACGGGTCGCGCATATCGCTTAACACGGCCAGTCGCATTCATGTCCGCTGGACACCGAGTCGCCGGATCGTCGAACTGGAGACCGGGGAAGCCTTGTTCGAGGTAGCGAAGGATCCTCGTCGTCCTTTTGTGGCCGTGGCCAATGGCGTTGAAGTGCGTGCCATCGGGACCAGCTTCGTCGTTCGATCAGATGCCGGTGAAGCCAGGCGTGATGAAGCATCGGGAGGTACCTCGGTGACCCTGATCGAGGGGACGGTCGTCGTGACCCAGGTCAGCGGCAAGAACGAGCGTGTGTCGCCGGTGTCGCCGATGTCGCCGATGTCGTCGGTGATGGCGGTCGAGATGTTGCCGGGTGAACGTCTGCGCATCGCGTTGGCCCCAGGGCTGAAATCCGCGGAAGTGGCCAAGGACCGACCGCGGATTGATCAGGTGACGGCGTGGCAGCGGGGGAGGCGGTGTTCGACCGCGCGACGCTCAGGGAGGCTGTGGCTGAGATGAATCGATACAGCCCGATGCGTCTTGCGCTGGCGGAGGAGGGCGGTCTGGCGCAGTTGAGGATCAGCGGGGTGTACCGCACGGGCGACAACGCGAGTTTCGCGAGGGCTGTAGCCGAGCTCAACGGTCTTCGCATTGTCGAGCACCCGGATCGAATCGAGATGCTTGGTGGCACGAACCTGACGCGACCGCCTCCGCCATTGAATCGTTGATTTTCTGAGTTGGCCAGACGTGGAGGGCAGGTAACTTTTCCTTCAGTCTCCAACGGGCGGCGCGGGACCTGTCCGAATTGCTGCGTGCCTGTGGCCCACGGTTTCAGGGCGTCGCGCGCATGCCGGCCGGCGCGCAGCCTCCGGGGTCGGTGGATCACTCTCTGTTACGGTGCTTCCTTGAGGGCGTCGCTCCCAAACGTCGGGAGTGACTTTGGACCGTTGTGGTGACTACGGGTGAACCCTAGCCTGCGGGGTGTCGACCTGACCCCTGGTGCTATGGCCTCACCTTTCCGCCTCAAGACTGCCTTGCCTGACGAGACCCTGCGCGTGCACACCTGTGTGTCGCGGGAGGGGCTCAGCGACGCCGGAGACACTGTGCTGACGCTGTTGAGCGAACGCAAGGACATCCAGGCCTCGGAGCTGCTGGGCAAGCCCGCGACACTGACGATCGCGCTGCGCGACGATGCGCCGCGATTCCTCAGCGGCCACGTGACGCGCTTCGCGCAGCGAGGCTTCGAAGGCAAGCACTGCGTCTACGAGATGCAGCTCAAGCCTTGGCTGTGGCTGCTGTCGCGTACCTCGGACTGCCGGATCTTCCAGGAGCTGTCGGTCCCCGACATCGTCAAGCAGGTGTTCGAGGACCACCCGGTCGCGCGCTACGAGTTCAAGCTGCTGCGCCCGTACCGGACCTGGAACTACTGCGTCCAGTACCGCGAGACCGACTTCAACTTCGTGGCGCGTCTGCTGGAGCACGAAGGCATCTACTGGTACGTCGAGCACGACGAGGCTGGGCACAAGGTGGTGCTGTGCGACTCGGCGAGCGGACACGACGCCAAGGCGGGCTGCGAGTCGCTGCCGTTCTACGGCTCGGGCGCGCAGGCCACGCCGGCGCTCGAATATGTGCAGGCCTGGGGCAGCGCGGAATGCGTGAAGCCGGGGAAGGTCGTGATCACGGATTACGACTTCCAGCGGCCGTCGACGTCGCTGGAGACCAACCAGAGCGTGGCGCGCAACTACGACCTGTCCGACGGGGAAATCTTCGACTACCCGGGCGGCTACATCCAGACGGGCGATGGGTCGCAGTACGTGGAGGACCGGCTCGACGAGCTGCAGACGCAGTTCCAGACGTATGACGGCACGACCAACGCGCAGGGCGTGAGCACGGGGCACCTGCTGTCGCTGTCGCGCCATCCGCGCGAGACCGAGAACGCGCAGTACCTGATCACGGGCACGCAGATCAGCCTGAGCCAGGCGGCCAACGAGGCGGGTTCGGGAGAGACGGGGCTGCGCTGCAGCTTCAGCTGCATCCCGGCGGCGCAGCAGTACCGGCCGGCACGGCGCACGCCGAAGCCGCTGGTGGCGGGACCGCAGACGGCCATCGTGAGCGGTCCGGCGGGCGAGGAGATCCACACCGACAAGTACGGCCGGGTGAAGGTGCAGTTCCACTGGGACCGGCGCGGCAAGAGCGACGAGCGCAGCTCGTGCTGGGTCAGCGTGGCGCATCCGTGGGCGGGCTCGAACTTCGGCGGCATCCACATCCCGCGCATCGGGCAGGAAGTGATCATCGGGTTCATCGAAGGGGACCCGGACGCGCCCATCATCATGGGGCGGACCTACAACGGCGAGAACCTGCCGCCGTGGGACCTGCCGGCCAACGCGACGCAGAGCGGCTTCCTGACGCGCTCGACCAAGGGCGGCAGCTACGGCAACGCCAACGCGATCCGGTTCGAGGACAAGCACGGCGACGAGCAGCTGTGGATCCACGCGGAGAAGAACCAGGACATCGAGGTCGAGAACGACGAGACGCACTGGGTCGGGCGGGATCGGACCAAGACGATCGACCGGCATGAGACGACGCTGGTCAAGGGCAACCGTACCGAGACGGTGAACCTGGACGAGACGATCACGGTGCACAAGAACCGCACCGAGACGGTGGATCTGGACGAGACCATCACCATCCACAAGAACCGCACCGAGCGCGTGGACCTCGACGAGAAGATCTCGATCGGGATGAACCGCAGCGAGGACGTAGGCGTGAACGAGACGATCAGTGTCGGATCGAACCGCTCGGTGACGGTCGGCGGCATGAAGACGGAGACCATCGCCTTGGCGAAGGCCGAGACGATCGGCTTGGGCAAGGCCCTGACCATCGGCGCGGCCTACCAGACGACGGTCGCCGGGCTGATGAACACGAGCGTCGGCCTGCAGCAGAGCGAGCAGGTCGGCATGAGCAAGAGCACGACGGTCGCGAAGGACTACTCGATCGACGCCGGGGACGAATTCAAGATCACCGTCGGCAAGTCCAGCCTGGTCATGAAATCGAACGGCACGGTGCTGATCAACGGGACCAGATTCAACTTCTCTGCCAGTGGCCCAGTGGTCATCAAAGGCAAAGACGTCGACATCAACTGAACGCCACCACCCATGGAGTTCAGGAACCACAGCCCGTTCCCCGCGGTGGCATTCGGGGGCGTGGACACGCTCGGACAGGATTTCCACGTCATCGTGCTGCGTCAGACGCTGACCTGGGCGGACGACGGCGTCCTTCGCATCGCCGACGTCCAGACGCCCCTTTGCGAGGTGGACGAATTCTTCGATGCGCCACAGGGCGGCAGTCCGCGCTACGAGTCCGACTTCTGTCCCTACAAGCCGAGGTGCGATGTGCTGTTGAACGGCACCGCATACCCGCCGGCGAGCACAAGCGGTCCGCTTCACGGGTTCGAGGCGATGCTGGCCGTCCGTCGCCCCGATCGACCTGCGCCTTTGCCTGAGCGTCCCACCGGGCTCAACCCCACCATGCCCGCCTCTCGCGAGGCTCTGGCGCGTTGGGAGGCGGACGTGCGTCATGCGCGCGCGCATCCCGTCGCCGGGGAGCGACTCATCGACAAGCGCCTGATGGTGCGCGGACGTGGGCATTTCCAACGGTCACAGGGCGATGCGGGGAACGGCAGGTCCTGGCAGCTGGTGCGCGCGTCGGCGTCGGAGGCCACACCCGTGCGGCTCGAAGCGGCCTTTGGCGGCGAGTGCCGGATCGATGCGTCCGACGCTGCGGCGGCCCACGTGGCACCGCGCCATCGACTGACGGAAGTGCGGCGCCGCGAGCACCCGGACAGTCAGGCCGACCCGGCTAGCCTGCGCGGCCCGGGTGTCCCGGGTGGCCCGAGTGGCCCGAGTGGCCCGAGTGGCCCGAGTGGCCCGGAAGCACCGCTGGCCCATGAGGCCCTGTCCGCGAACACGTGGGGAACAGGGTTTGTCACGCCCTGGTTCCTTCGAGCGACGGACGCGACGCGGGTGCCGGCTCCCCGACTGGAGTTCCGGGATCGACCCCTGACGGCGCAGCTGTTTGACGATCTGCTGGCGGGTCGCGTCGATGCCGCCGCGGTCGGTATCGCGACATTCGGAGTCCGCCCCAAATGCTCTCCAGAGCGGGTGGCGCTAGCGGGAACCATCGATGAGGCCTTCATCAGGGGCGAGTCTCCGCTGCCCCCCGACCATGATTTCGCTGTCTGGCAGGCCGCCTGGCCAGATCAGCAGGTCGACGCGCTGGCGGGCAACGAGGAGATCGCGCTCGTGAATCTGCAGCCGCCGGGCGAGCCGTGGGAACGCATGGACGGCCAAGGCAACCGGGTCCTTCACTTGAAGCTGCCGGGGCACACCGCCCATGTGACGCTGAGGCTGCGCTCGGGCGAGGTGTTCGTGCACCCGATGAGGCTGGACACCGTTGCCATCGACACCGACCAGCGCAGCGTGATCTGCGTCTGGAGAACCGTGCTCGACAAGCGAGAAGACATTGAGATTCGCGTCGCCGAAGTGGGGACCATGGACGCGCAACGGGCTGCCCGATTCTCCCGCGAGCGCGATGCCTACCTGACGCTGCTGGACATTCATGCCGCGGCGCAGGCACAGCCGACTGATGTGGGCAGCGATGGCTGACAGGCTTGGCGCACGCAAGGACGACAGCTTCAAGGCGGTGTCCACCGCCCCTTCGTTCAACAAGACACCGGTCGGGGCCAGCACGCCGCCTCTGCCTTATCCCACCGTCCAGGACCTGGCGAACGCCTTGGGACCGGTCGCGTCGGTGCGACTCAACGGTCGGCCGACCTATGTGCTGGACCAGACGACGCAGCCGAGCTGCAAGGGAGACAACGCCGGGGTCGCCAAGGGCGTGAAGAGTGGCACCCTGAACGGCGAGGTCAAGCCTACGCAGGGGTCCACGACGACGCGGGTCGGTGGGCACGCGGTCATCCGCGACGGCGACCCCTGCACGATGAACGGCGGGAACAACCCCGGGCTCTACGTCACCGTGCCGGCCGTCTCGGCCACGGCGCCCGCATCGGCCGGGCGCTCGACCCCTTCGGCCAAGCCAGAGACCGACGAGGAGTCGAGCTTCTTTGATCGCGCTGCGAAGAGGCTCAAGGAGGCCGGGCAGTACTACAAGGACAACGTCTCCGAGTCGGTCCACAGCTTCGCCGATGGGGCGATGACGTCGGGGGAAGATCGCTGCCGCGGGCGGCGCGGCGTCGGCGGTCGGGGGCGGCATGATGCTGACCGGCATCGGCGCGGGGCCAGGTGCGGTCGTTGCAGCGGGCGGGGGCGTGGCCTCGGCGATCGGCGGCGGCGTGGCGGGCGTCGGCGGTATTGCCGAGTCGGTGGCCACCGGTGTCGATGTCGCTGCAGAGTTCGCTACCACGGGGGCTCTGCCCAATCTGTCCGCCGCCGGCACCGCATTCCTTCAACGGATGTTGACGAACAGGCTGGAGCAGTTGACCAGCTTCGCTCCGAACCGGAAGCGCAAGCGTGACGACAAGAAGGAGCCGCCGAAATCGGGCAACGGCAGCAACGGATTCAAGGTCGAAGGAGAAGGCGAGGGCGGGTGTGGCGTCAAGCCCTTCAAGGACCAGACCTGCCCGACGGGTCAGCAGGCGCACCACATTGTTCCTGACTACGCGCTTCGTTATGGGAACCGCGCCGACGGGGCCAAGGGGATCAACCGAATCCCTGGGATGCCCTCATTGGACGATGGGCCCAGCATCTGCCTCACCGGCGGAAGCAAGGTCAAGAACTCCGAGCACAACAAGGCCCATGAGGGGACGGATCCGCAGATCGCGGACCTCGGTCACCGCACGGATAAGGGCCACTAGGCGTGGCCCCGATCGGCGACATCATCCAGATCTCCATCGACGAGGTCGGCAAGGTCAAGCCACACTGCCAGGAAGAGATCAAGAAGAAGGTCAATGACGCGTTTGCCGGTGTCGACCGCAACGCCTATGGCCGTACCACTCAGAATCCGCCGCCCAAGGGGTCGGAGGCGCACGCTACCCTGAGCGGCGAAACTCGCAAGGCCGCGGATGCCACCCGCGATCGTGCTGTTGCACCTAGGAAAACAAAATGAAAGCACCCGTCGAATTCATCAACGCCGCCGCGCTGGATGGCGAAAGCATCTACATCTGCGGCTCACTCGACGCCCTGCCAGCCTATTCGAACCATGCACGGCTGTTCATCTACGATGAACAAGTGGCGCACCTCTGGCAACACCACGATGTCGACTGGTGGTCGGTTGCGACTACCGTATTCGTGGAATTCGATGGCTCGGACTGGGACTTGTGCTGCCTTTCCAACGAAGGTCAGATCGACTACATCCGCTCCAAGGGAGGGTCAGTGGTCGAGTCCATTCATGGCGCGGGCGTCCACAGGTCGGGCGCCGTGCGATGGGGCTACATGAGCAATCTGAAGCAGATCGGCGACCATCTCTATGCCTGTGGCGGCGCGGGGCAGGTGTACAAGCGGCTGGGCAAGGACCACTGGGTGCACATGGACGAAGGGGTGCTCCAGGCGCCGGACGTCGATGACCGTCTCTTGCCCAGCGCCATCGATGGGCCGCACGAGGAAGCGATCTATCTGGTGGGGGCCCTGGCCGAATCCGGCTATCCGCCACGGGTTCATTTCTGGAACGGCAAGACCTGGCGGCAGCTGGAACTGCCGGAAGTCGCCGAGCGCCTGACCTGCATCTATGTCGAGACGGACACCCGGATCTGGCTCGCCGGGGCGAACGGCACGCTGCTCCTGGGCAACGCGGAGGACGGCTTCGTCAGTTTGAGCTCGGTGGATGACAACCAGCTCTTCCTCGGCGTGTGCGAGTACTTCGGCAAGGTCTACCTGCCTTCCAACCTCGGACTGTTCGTGTACGACGTCGAGAATCCACAAGCCGGTATCCAGGAAGTGGTGACCGGCTTGACGCCTGAGCTTCAGGACGCGCGCATCATCGACCGGGCCAGCGGCGTGTTGTGGTCCGTCGGCGGGAAGGACATCGCGAAGTTCGATGGCAAGGTGTGGACGCGCATCCAGCATCCGGACAACGACCCCATCTGACTGCGAGCCCGTCGTCAATCATGTCATCACGCTCTACACCTACGAGCTTCGCGGACGAACTCTGTCGGCGTGTGAATCGACGGGGCGTCGGTCGCTGGTTGGAGGAGTTGGGTCGTCGGACGGGCAGGGAGCCGCGGCAAGTCCTGCCGGTGCCCCCGGTAGGCAGGCACCTGATGTCGCTGCCTGAGCATGGGCTCTACTTGGTACTCCGCCATCCGCATGCCGGCGATGTCGAGCACGGCGATCCTGACCGCTGGCTGATCACCGACGTGCTGTTCGATGTCGCGGGTGCCCATGGCGCGCCGTGGCGCCAGGCCTTGCCTTTCGGGTTGGATGCGCGACTTGAGACGCCTGCGTCTGCGCAGGAGCGCCTCGATGCCAACAGCTTGGGCCTCGGCGAGGGGCGCTGCGCGTCGGGGATTACCGGCAGAGCTTCGTTCTGAAGGAGGGGCTCGTGCTGGAGATCACTTGGCTCGAGCAGTTCAACGGCCTCGCCCAGGCCACCGTCGTCAGACTGGGGGCGGAGCTTCTGGATCCGGTCGAGACGCAATGAATGCGTCTGACCTATCGCCAACATGAACGGTGAACCCTGCCTGGCCGACGAGTTCGGCTTCGCAACGCTGTGCCTGGGAACAAACCTTCTCCAAGACTGGCATCGTCATACCCCCGGCCCTGAGCAGCGGTGACATGCGCGGCGCAGCTCCCTGGCCAACGTCGCCCTGGCGACCTACCGGCACCCTAAACACCCGACGGCTCAGCGAAGCTCGGTGCTGTCGAGTTCAGACGACGCCCTTCGGCGCGGGGCGCTACTTCTCGGCCCGACCGCATACCAATCTGTTATTGGACGCCATGGCAAGGTAGTGAGCATCAACATTAACTGGCTCACGCTCTGAAGGAAGAAGTGGGGACGATTACAAGCAAGTCGTCAGGAAGGCAACTGGATCGCATGACGCTTTTGAAGAGGCGGATTCAACTCTGAAGTGCAACATCTTTAAGGGTGAAATCCATGGGCAAGCTGGGTCAGACCAAACGCTGACTGACGACCGTCACTGAAATCGGATGGAATGACAATGGGAAAGAAGAATACCGATATCGCCAAGAAGGCCGATACCGTCACTTTTGCAACTGCGGTGGTGGTTGAATCTGACTACGTGCGCTTTGCGGCCTACAGGGATGACATCGACCCCGATGAGGTGGATGAGAGCCGCATGATCAGCTACGACCCTCAAGGTGATGATCCTTGGAGTCAGGACGATGTCGACACGCACGTGATCGCCATGTGCCTCTGGCCCAACGCGAAGGGGAAGAAGCGGGCCTACGTCGCCATGTCTTGGGAGGGACAGGTCGAGATCGTTCTTCAGGGTGCCGACTTCCCGTCGAATGAAACGATTCAGGATGCAGGGCTGCACGGGGACTGGTCCAAGGACTACGGTTACGTGATGGATATTGCCGCCATCGGGAAGACGCTATTTGTCTGCGGTGATGCAGGGCAGATCTACAAGCGCTTGGCGGACGACAAGTGGGTTCACGTGGATGAGGGCTTGTTGATAGAAGGTTCGACCAATCGCTGCTTCATGGCGATCGATGGGTTGAGTGAGTCGGCTATTTACGTGGTAGGTGTCGACGGGGAGATTTTCCATGGCGACGGGAAGCAATGGCGCAAGATCGACATCCGAACGGATGAACAATTGCTTTGCATTCGTGTGTTCGACGAGAAGGACGTGGTAATCGGCGGGTCCAATGGAACACTGTTGGTTGGCAACGCGGCGGATGGTTTTCGTGATATCTCGAGCGTCGACGACAACATGCGTATCAGCAGCGTGGAGCGCTTCCAGGGCCAGCTGTACGCGGCCAGCAATTTGGGCCTGCTGGTCTACGACGAAGAGCGCAGAAGTTTGAGGCCTGTGATCACTGGGCTTCAGCCGGAGCTGCAAGACGCTAACGTCATCCAAGCGCGGGATGGATTTGTCTGGTCAATTGGATTCAAAGATATTGCGTACTTCGATGGCGACGTCTGGAAGCGTGTTGACTATGTCAGCAATCCAAAGATCGGATAGGGTTGTGGGTGCGTCGCGCAGGTCGTTCAAGCGCTGATGGACGACCAGGGCTTGAGCCAGCGCCAAGCCTGTCAAGCCAGCGGGATCGCCAGATCCGCTTTGGGCTACAGAGCCGTGGCTCCCCACGATTCCGGGGTGATCGAGTTCCTCGACCAGCACCTTGCGGCCAATCCGCGACATGGCTTCAGGCTGATCTACGACAGTGCGCGCCACCAAGGCAAACCGAGGTGCGTGAGGCATCTGGGTTGATCCGATTGCCTCGATCGGAGGATGAATCGAAATAATGACTACAGCATCCGTCGAGTTTTTGAACGCCGTCGCACTGGATGGCGAGAGCATCTACATCAGCGGATCGCTCGATGCCTTGGAGGCGTATTCGAGCCAGTCACGGCTGTTCATCTACGATGAACAAGTGGCGCACCTCTGGCAACACCACGATGTGGACTGGTGGTCGGTTGCGACTACCGTGTTCGTCGAGCACGACGGCGCGGACTGGGAGCTCTGCTGCCTCTCCAACGAAGGGCAGATCGACTACATCAGGTCCACCGGAGGCCCGGTCGTCGAGTCGATTCCCGGCGCGGGCGTCCACAGGTCGGGCGCCGTGCGATGGGGCTACATGAGCAATCTGAAGCAGATCGGCGACCATCTCTATGCCTGTGGCGGCGCGGGGCAGGTGTACAAGCGGCTGGGCAAGGATCACTGGGTGCACATGGACGAAGGGGTGCTCCAGGCGCCGGACGTCGATGACCGTCTCTTGCCCAGCGCCATCGATGGGCCGCACGAGGAAGCGATCTATCTGGTGGGGGCCCTGGCCGAATCCGGCTATCCGCCGAGGGTTCACTTCTGGAACGGCAGGTCGTGGCGGCAGCTGGAATTACCGGATGTCGCAGCGCGCCTGACCTGCATCTATGTCGAGACCGACAGCAGGATTTGGCTGGCTGGCGCGAACGGCACGCTGCTCCTGGGCAATGCGAAGGACGGCTTCGTCAGTTTGAGCTCGGTGGATGACAGCCAGCTTTTCCTCGGCGTGTGCGAGTACTTCGGCAAGGTCTACCTGCCTTCCAATCTCGGACTGTTCGTGTACGACGTCGCGAATCCGCAGGCTGGCATCCAGGAAGTGGTGACCGGCTTGACGCCTGAGCTCCAGGACGCGCGCATCATCGATCGGGCCAGCGGCGTGTTGTGGTCCGTCGGCGGGAAGGACATCGCGAAGTTCGATGGCAAGGTGTGGACACGCATCCAGCACCCGGACAACGACCCCATCTGAGCGCGGGCAAGGCATACACCATGGCAGTACTCTCGCCTCGCTTGAGCTTCGCGGTCGAACTCTGTCGGCGTGTGAATCGACGGGGCGTCGGTCGCTGGTTGGAGGAATTGGGTCGCCGGACGGGCAGGGAGCCGCGGCAGGTCCTGCCGGTGCCCCCGGGTAGGCGCAGGCACCTGCTGTCGCTGCCTGAGCATGGGCTCTACTTGGTACTCCGCCATCCGCATGCCGGCGATGTCGAGCACGGCGATCCTGACCGCTGGCTGATCACCTGCATATTTCGCCTCCACTTGAACAGGCAGTTCAATTTGTGCTGCACAGGCATTTCAGTCTTTCATGGCTGAGAAGATCGCTCCATGCGAACGCGTGGCCGCAGCTTCGGTAACACGGGCACCCACATCGGCAACATGACCGACCTCGTCGGCACGATCACAGCTCGCGGCCGCGCCTTTTTCCTATCTCCCTATGCTTGTTACCATGCCCCAGTTGCTCTGATTGGCATCTCCAATGCGGGACGCCGATGGACGCTTGCCGCCGAGGCCCCAACCCGAGCCACTCGCGGGATTCTCGAAAGAGGTATGACACCGCCCGTAGATGGGGTCGCGGCGACATGGCCGAGCCAGTTGCCCTACACTTTCCCGGTCCATGATGCGCCGCCGTCTCCATCGCCTCACTATCGCGTACGTCGCGATGCTGTCGCTGCTGTTCTCACAGCTGGCGCTGGCTCACTACGTCTGCCCGCAAGAGGCGGACATGGCCGCGATGACGACCGTCATGGATGCCGGCATGCCTTGCGACGGCATGGACCACCAGCAGCCGGCCTTGTGCCACCAGCACGCCGCCGACCCTGGCAAAACCTTCGAGGCGGTGAAGCTGCCGACGGCATCGCTGCCGATGGTGCTGCAGGTGATCGAGCTGCCCCTGGTGCTGGAGGCCGAGGTCGCCCGCACCCTCCCGCTGGCTGAGGCGCCAGAGCTTCGCCCGCCTCCCGACCCACTGTTCCTCTCCACGCGCAGACTCCGAGTCTGACCTCCTCCGTCGACTGACAGGCGCTGGTGCGGCACGTCCGCATACCGGCGGCACTCCCGTTCGTCCTCGGAGTTTCCATGCCACCCATGTTCTTGCGCGCAGTCGCCATGGCTGCCGCCGTTCTGCCCGTCCTCGCGTCGGCAGAACCGCTTTCCTTCGACCAGGCCTTGAGCTTGGCTGTCCAACGCTCGGAAGCCGCTCGCGCGGGCCGCGCGGCCATCACCAGCGCGAACGAGTCCGCTCGGGCCGCGGGCCAACTACCCGACCCCACGCTGCGCGCCGGGGTCGACAACCTTCCTGCGACCGGCGCCGACCGGTTCAGCACGACGCGGGACTCGATGACGATGAAGCGCGTCGGCATCAGCCAGGAATGGCTGTCGGCCGACAAGCGCGCCGCGCGGGAAGGCGCCGCGCGCGCGATGGCCGACCGCGAGGCTGTCCAGAGCGCCACGGCCGAGGCTGACGCCCGGCTGCAGGTGGCCCTGAGCTACGTGAACGCCTGGTACGCGGGCGAAGCGCTCAAGCTCACGATTCAGACCGAGCATCATCTGCACGAGGAGTTCGAGGCCGCCCGGGCTCGCCTCGCCGCGGCGACGGGCGCCAGCCCCCAGGTTCTGCAGCTCACCGCGGCGCGCGGCATGGCGGAGGACGAGAGCGACGACGCGCGGCAACTGCAATCTGCCGCCGCGGTGAATCTCCAGCGATGGGTCGGCTTCACGCCCGAATCGCTGAGCCCGCCCCCGGTGTTCGTCATCCCGCCCGAGGACGATTTCCTCGCCCGGAGCCCGAGCGTCGCCGGCCTGCAGCGCGACTTGGAGGTCGCCAGACGGGCCGCCGCCGTGGCCGCGAAGGAGCGCACGCCGAATTGGACCTGGGATGTCTCCTACGGTCAGCGCAGCGGCTACTCGGACATGGTCTCCGTCGGGGTCAGCATCCCGCTGCCGGTGGCGCCGTCCCAGCGCCAGGACCGCGAGACTGCGGCCAAGCTGGCGCTGGTCGAGAAGGCGGAGGCGGAACTCGCCGAGGCGACTCGCGCCGCGACGGCCGACTACCGCGCCCTGGCCAGCGACGCCGCCCGGCTTCAGCAGCGGGTCGACCGCTATCGGGTGGCGGTGCTCGTTCCGGCCCAGCAGCGGATCGCCGCGACCCTGGCGTCCTACCGCTCGAACCAGACGCCGCTGTCCACGCTCTTCGAGGCTCGCCATGCGGAGGTGGAAGCGCAGCGCCGACTGCTCGCGCTTCAACGGGACCTCGCGCGCGCACAGGCGCAATTGACCTTCAAACCCCTTGCACAGGGAGGCGCCCAATGACTCGCGCCACGTTCGTCACGTCCTTGGTCATCGTCGGCGGCCTGCTCGCCGGCGGTGGCTATATCCTCGGCCGTTCCTCCGCCCACTCGCGGACCGCGCCGCAGGCGGCCACGCCGAGCGCCGGTGCCGCCCCCGCTGGTGAGCGCAACGTCCTTTACTGGCACGACCCGATGGTCCCCGGCGCTCGTTTCGACAAGCCGGGCAAGTCCCCGTTCATGGACATGCAGCTCGTCCCCGTCTACGCGGCCGAGGCCGACGATGCCGGCGTGAAGGTCAGCCCGACCTTCCAGCAGAACCTCGGCATCCGGACCGCGACCGTGAAGCGGGCGGACATCGGCGCCTCCTTCGATGCCGTCGGCACGGTGCAGTTCGATGAACGCCTCAGCGTCGCCGTCCAGACCCGGGTCGCCGGCTACGTGGAACGTTTGGCCGTGCGAGCGCCTATGGAACAGGTGCGCAAGGGTCAAGCGCTGGCCACCGTCTTCGCGCCGGATTGGCTGGCGCCGCAGAACGAGCTCCTGGCGCTCAAGCGGGCCGGCGTCGGCGCCGACGTCATCGCCGCCGCCAGGGATCGCATGCGCGCCATCTCTATTCCGGACGGTCTGATTCGACAAAGCGAGGAGACCGGCGTCGCGCAGGCCCGATTCACCCTCAGCGCCCCCGTCGGTGGCGTGGTCGCGGAGCTCGGCGTTCGAGAGGGCGTGCAGGTGCAGCCCGGCACGACCCTCTTCCGCATCGCCGGCCTGGAGAAGGTCTGGGCCGTCGCGGAGGTGCCCGAGGCGCAGGTCAGGCGACTCGCACGCGGCCAGAAGGTGAAGGCGGTGCTGCAAGCCGACCCGTCGCATGCTTTCGATGGGGAACTGAAGGAGATCCTTCCGCAGGTCAGCGCGAACACGCGCACGCTGCAAGCACGCTTCGAGGTCGACAACAAGGCGGGGACGCTGACCCCGGGATGCTGCTGCGTCTGCAGGTGGCCGGCGCGTCGACATCGCGCCTGGTCGTGCCGTCCGAAGCGGTGATCCGCACCGGGACCCGCGCGGTCGCCATCGTCCGAAACCACGTCGGCGGCGGCGTCGGCTTCGCGCCCCGCGACCTCCAGCTGGGCGCCGATCTGGGCGACCAGATCGAGGTGCTGGCGGGCCTGCGGGAAGGTGACGAGGTGGTCGCCAGCGGCCAGTTTCTCATCGATTCGGAGGCACGGCTCAAGTCCGTGCTCGGCGCCATGGCGTCCGCGGCGCCCGCGGCCTCGGCTGCTTCAGCCGCCGACGCAGGCGCCGCGGCGAGCGGCATCTTCGCCGCCGAAGGCCAGGTCGAGGACGTCGACGCCCAGACCCTGACCCTCTCTCACGGTCCTGTCGCCGCGCTCAGGTGGCCCGCGATGACGATGACCTTCAACAAGCCTCGGGCCCAGGCGTTCCCTGGAGTGAAGCACGGCGACCGGGTGCGCTTCGAGTTCAAGAAGGAGGGCGATGACTACCAACTCGTCGCGGTGCATCGCCTGGGAGGTGGCAAATGATCGCGGCGCTCATCCGCTGGTCCATCGGCAACCGGTTCCTGGTGCTGATCGCCACGGGCTTCCTGGTCGCGGCGGCGCTCTTGTCGGTGCTGCGCACGCCGGTCGACGCGCTGCCCGATGTCGGCGACACGCAGGTGGTCGTGCGCACGACCTACCCGGGCAAGCCGCCCCAGGTCGTCGAGGACTTGGTGACCTATCCGCTGACCACTGACCATGCTCAGTGTGCCGGGCGCCAAGACAGTTCGCGGCTACTCGTTCTTCGGCGACTCGTTCGTCTACATCCTGTTCGACGACAAGACCGATCCGTACTGGGCGAGGTCGCGCGTGGGCGAGTACCTGAACCAGGTGCAGAGCCGCCTTCCGCCGGGAGCGACGGCCGCCTTGGGGCCGGACGCCACCGGCGTGGGATGGGTCTACGAGTACGCGCTGGTCGACAGGACCGGACACACCGACATCAGCCAGCTTCGCGCGCTCAACGACTGGTTCCTGAAGTTCGAGTTGAAGACGGTCCCGGACGTGGCGGAGGTCGCCAGCATCGGCGGCATGGTCCGCCAGTACCAGGTCGTGCTGGACCCGGACCGTATGCGCGGACTCGGCGTCACGCAGGCCACGGTCGTCGACGCGCTGAGGAACGCCAACCAGTCCTCGGGTGGCTCGGTGGTCGAGATGGCTGAGACCGAGTACATGGTGCGCTCGCGCGGCTTCCTGAAGTCGCTGGACGACTTTCGCGCCATCCCGCTCAGCCTGTCAGGGGCCACGCCCGTGATGCTGAGGGACGTCGCCACGGTCCAGCTCGGCCCCGAGATGCGTCGCGGGGTCGCTGAACTGGACGGTCTGGGCGAGGTCGCCGGCGGAGTCGTCGTCATGCGCTCGGGAAAGAACGCACGCACGACCATCGACGCCGTGAAGGCGAAGCTCGAGCTGCTCAGGCCCAGCCTGCCCAAGGGCGTGGAAGTCGTGGAGACCTACAACCGCTCGAAGCTCATCGATCGCGCCATCGACAACCTCAAGCTCAAGCTCACGGAGGAGTTCATCGCCGTCGCGCTGGTGTGCGTGCTCTTCCTTTTCCACCTGCGCTCCGCGCTGGTGGCCGTGGTCGCGCTGCCGATCGCGGTCGGGGTCGCCTTCATTGTGATGCGATGGCAGGGTCTCAACGCCAACATCCTCTCGCTCGCCGGCATCGCGCTGGCGTTGGGCGCCGCGCTGGACGGCGTCGTGGTCCTCCTGGAGGCCGTCCACAAGCACATCGAGGCCTTCGAGTGCGCCCGGTCCCGACCGCCGACGACGCAGGAACGCTGGGCGCTGGTCGCGGACGCTTGCACCGAGGTCGGTCCGGCGCTGTTCTTCTCGCTGCTGGTCATCACGCTGTCCTTCCTGCCGGTCTTCACGCTGGAGGCGCAGGAGGGACGCCTGTTCTCTCCGCTGGCCTTCACCAAGACCTACACGATGGCCGCAGCCGCGGCCTTGTCCGTCACCCTGGTGCCGGTGCTCATGGGCTACCTGGTCCGAGGCCGCATTCCCAAAGAGACCGCGAACCCGTTGAATCGACTCCTGATGGCGGCCTACCGGCCCGCCCTGGAGGCCGTGCTTCGCTTCCCGAAGGCCACGCTGGTCGTCGCGGGCGTGGTGCTCGCTCTGACCGTGGTCCCGCTGATGCGGCTGGGGGAGAGTTCATGCCGCCGCTGGACGAGGGCGACCTGCTCTACATGCCCTCGGCGTTGCCGGGCATCTCCGTCTCCAAGGCGGCGGAGCTGCTTCAGCAGACCGACCGCCTCATCAAGACGGTGCCCGAGGTCGCGACGGTCTTCGGCAAGGCCGGCCGCGCGGACACCGCCACCGATCCGGCGCCGCTGGAGATGTTCGAGACCACCATCCAGTTCAAGCCGCGCGAGCGGTGGCGGGTCGGAATGACGCCGGACAAGCTGGTCGAGGAGCTGGACCGCGTCGTCAAGGTGCCCGGCTTGTCCAACGTCTGGGTGCCGCCGATCCGCAATCGCATCGACATGCTGGCCACCGGCATCAAGTCGCCGGTGGGCATCAAGGTCGCGGGCACGGACCTTCAGACCATCGACCGCCTGACCACCCGGATCGAGACCGCCGTCAAGCAGGTGCCCGGGGTCTCGTCGGCCTTGGCGGAGCGGCTGACCGGGGGACGCTACATCGATGTCGACGTCGACCGAGCCGCAGCGGCGCGCTTCGGCTTGTCGGTGGCGGACGTGCAGGCCGTGGTGTCGACCGCGGTGGGCGGCGAGAACGTCGGCGAGGTCATCAGCGGGCGCGAGCGCTTCCCGCTCAACGTCCGCTATCCGCGTGAGATCCGGGATTCGCTGGAGCGCCTACGGACCCTGCCGTTCCTGACCAAGAACGGCGCCAGCCTGCTGCTGCAGGACGTGGCGCGCATCACCGTCGAGGACGGCCCGCCCATGCTGCGCAGCGAGAACGCGCGCTTGTCGGGATGGGTTTACGTCGACGTGCGGGGCCGAGACCTGCGTTCGGTCGTGCGCGGCATGCAAGCCGTCGTCGCCAAGGAGGTCGCTATGCCAGCCGGGTACGCGCTCTCCTGGTCGGGACAGTTCGAGTACTTGGAACGCGCGACGCATCGCATGAAGCTCGTCATCCCCGCGACCTTGGCGGTGACCTTCGTGCTGCTCTATCTGTTGTTCCGGAACGCCACCAACGCGGCGCTGGTGATGGCTACCGTGCCGTTCTCGCTCGTGGGCGGGTTCTGGTTGATCTGGCTCCTCGGTCACTCCGTGTCGGTCGCAACGGCCGTGGGCTTCATCGCGCTCGCCGGCGTCGCTGCCGAGTTCGGCGTGGTCATGCTGGTGTACCTTGAGAACGCTCTGGCACGGCGTCTTGCCGCCGGCGAAGCGGACACGCGCGAGACGCTGCTGGCGGCCATCCGTGAAGGCGCCGTGCTGCGTGTGCGCCCCAAGGCGATGACCGTCGCCATCGTGCTGGCCGGGCTCGTCCCGATGCTGTGGGGGCAAGGCGCCGGGCATGAGGTCATGGCGCGAATCGCCGCCCCCATGGTTGGCGGCATGGTCACCGCGCCGCTGCTCAGCATGCTGGTGATTCCAGCGGCCTGGTACCTCGTTCATCGCCGAAGGCTCGTCTCGGCGCTCGTTTCCTCACCACTTGGCTCGCCAGCGGGCGCCGCCGTTCATCCCCGACTTCTCTGAAAGGAAGACCTATGAAAACCACTCTCATCCTCTCCGCGGTCCTGGCGCTCGGCACCGCCACGATTGCCCGCGCTCAAGGCATGAGCATGCCCATGAAACCGGCGAGCAGCCCCTCCGAGGCGGCCTTGCCGCTCGTCGATGCCGAGGTACGCAAGGTCGACCTGAGCAAGGGCCTCGTCGTGCTGCGCCACGGCGACATTCCGAACTTGGCCATGCCGGGCATGACCATGGGATTCGATGTCGCCGACAAGAAGATGCTCGACGGCCTGAAGGTCGGCGACAAGGTCAAGTTCCAGGTGGAGATGGTCAAGGGCAAGGCCACCGTCACGGAGCTGAAGCCCGCCCGCTGAGCCTTGGACTAGCACGCCTGCAACGCAAAACGCAGGCGTGCGTCTGACCTATCGCGGGTGAGTGCGATCCCGGCGCTGCTCGGACCACGGGAGATTTCCATGCCGGGGCTCACCGGCCGGAAGGAGGATCTCTGCCCGAAGGCCCGTTGCTTGGCAAGGTCGGCTTCTTGCCGCCCAAGTCGGCTGGGAGCAAGAACAGACTTGCGAACGCGAGAGCCCCGAGACTGGCAGATACGCCAAGAGCAAAGGCACCCCAGGCATCGATCGCGACACCAAATGCCCAGGGTGCCAACGCTTGGGCCACGCGAGCTGGCACCATGAGTACGCCTTGTCGATGCCCATAACCGTGTGGACCGAAGACCGCCAATGGCAGTGTGCCCTTGGCAATGGTCAGGATGCCGTTTCCAGCTCCATGGAGTACGCCGAAGAACGCAGCTGCAGGCATCCCGAAGATGCCGAGCAACACGACCCCAACCGGATGCAGTAATGCGGCCAGCCTCGCAGACAGCAGCGGATGAAGGCGACGCAAGAGACCAAACTCGAGCAGCCGGGCACCGACCTGCGCTGGACCGATGAGGGCTCCGACCAGAACCGCCGTCTCAATGCTGGCGCCTCCGGCCTGCAGCACGCGCGGAAGATGTGCCGCCATCGCCGTGCTGATGAACCAGGTCGTCGCGAACACCCATGCGAGCACCAGCGACGCGCGTAGGGGCGGCCGGTCGCCGCTCACCGGCGAAGCTGCTTCGTTGGCGGGGTCCGGCGCGGACTCAGCCTCCTTCCGAACCCGAGGAATCAATGCGTTCAGCGGAAGCCCGGCGCAAAGATGAAGCGCAGCCCAGACAAAGCACGCCGCACGCCATCCGTGGTGCACCTCTAGGTAGGTCGACAACGGCCAACCGACTGTGCTGGCGAATCCAGCGAAGAGCGTGACGCCGGTGATGGCGCCGCGGGAGTCATGACCCCACAGCCGAACGAGTGCCGCGAAGGCCGCCTCGTATAGGCCGCTCCCCATCCCGATGCCAAGGATCACCCACGCGGCGAACAGCGAGGTCGGTCCCGTGGCGAGCCCGAGAAGCACAAGGCCCAGCGCGAACACCAGATTGGTGGCCATCAGCACCGGCCGACCACCGAAGCGGTCGATGGCCCGACCGGCGTGAGGTCCCAACAGTGCTGACACGACCAGCGCCGCGGAGAACGCGGCGAACACCGTCGGGACGGTGACGCTCAGATCCCGCGCCATCGGCGCAGCCAGCATGGCCGGTAGGTAGTAGGTCGAGGCCCAGGCCAGGGTCTGGGCCAGTCCCAGCGCGACGATGGTGGTCGAACGCCTCATGTTCGTCGTGAGCTCAGCGGCAGCAACGGGAAATCGGAGGCTTTGGCGTCGCCGCTCCTGTGCCGCAGGACGACGGCCCGCAGCCGCCCGTTTTCCCCATCGCGGGCTCCGGCTTCGCATTCGGCGATGGCGCCGCCTCTCCGCAACAGCCACCACCCGTCGCAGCGACGCCGGGCACGCCAATGCCGCAGACCCCAGTCTCGGGCAGATCGAGTTCCACACGGTCGGCCGCTTCGACGTCGCCGGCAATGGCGGCCACCACGGACCTCGCCTGCTCGAAGCCCGTCGCCATCAGGAAGGTCGGCGCCCGGCCGTAGCTCTTCACTCCGAGCGTGTAGAAGCCCGGTTCCGGATGGGCGAGCTCGCGATGGCCGTGGGGACGCACCGTCCCGCAGCTGTGAACGTTCGGGTCAATCAAAGGGCCGAGCGCCTCGGTCGATTCTAGCCAGGGATCGAGCTTGACCCGCAGCTCGCTGGTCAGCGATAGGTCGGGACGCTGGCCAGTGGCGCAGATGATTTCGTCAACGCCATCCACCTGGACCTGTCGGCCGTCGGCGTTCAACCCGATCACCGAAAGCGCATCGTCCTGCTCGCGAATCTCCGTGATGCGCAGACCTCCGAAGAACTCCAGCTGCCCGGCATCGCGCAGGCGCCGAAGCGATGCGCCGAGCTGCCCGCGAGCTGGAAGTGCATCAGCATTGCCTCCGCCGAAGACGCGGGTGAGCACAGGCGAGCGCACGGCCCAGGCGAGGCTCGTGCCCGGCACGGCCGTGGCAAGCTCAGCCAGCGCAAGCAGCGCGTTCGCGGCGGAATGCCCCGCACCGACCACCAGAGTGCGCCGGGCTTCATAGCGATGGCGATGCGTGCCCAGCACATCCGGGATGCCGTAGAAGACGCGCGAGGTGGCCTGCGCCTCGCCAATGGCTGGCAAGCCGCTGGCGCCGAGCGGATTGGGCGTACCCCATGTCCCTGTCGCATCAATGACCGCTCGCGCCCGGAGTTCGAGGTACTCGTCGCCACGCTGGGCGCGGATCACGAAGGCGGCCTGGTCACGACCAGCGCTTTTGACCTTGTCTAAGCCCTCCCTGCTTACGGCTAGCACCTTCGTACCGACATGCAGCGCCGGGGCGACCTCGGGCAGTTGCGCGAACGGCTTCAGTACTTGCTCCACGATGTCGCGCGCCAGCGGCAAGCCGTCTGGATCGGGTGCGGTCCAGCCCGTGGGCATCAGAAGTGCGGCCATCGAGCCGTCGACGTTGTAGCGCCAGGGCGAGAACAGCCGAACGTGACCGTACTCCAGCAGGTTGCTTCCCACCTCGCGGCCCGCTTCGAGCACCACGAATGGCAAGCCGCGCTCGATGAGCTTCGCTGCAGCGGTCAGACCAACCGGACCTGCTCCCAGCACCGCGACCGGCAGGCCCGGCTCGGCTGCTGTGGCAGCCTGGAGCGACAGACCCATGAACGCCGCGCTCTCTGGGCACGCGCCCCGGAACTCGGCGGACGCCTTCAGCGCCTCGGGCGCTTGCTTGGCGTCCAGCCGCCGGAAGCCGAACCGCTCGAAGTACTCCGGCGCGGTGACCGTCAACAGGAAGACGCGGCGGATGCTTTGGCTTCTGGCTTCATCCAGGAAGCGACCGACCAGCGCCTTGCCCAGGCCTTGCTTCTGCAGCCCGGGCGAGATCGCGACCGAGCGCAACAGCGCGATGTCTCCATAGATCTCCGCGCCGGCGCTGCCAACCACCTCGCCGTTGGACAGCGCGAGCAAGTACGCGTGCAGATGCTCCTGCGCGCCATCCAGCGGAAGTTTGTTGGCCTGGAGCAGCGCGGCCAACGCGGGCCAGTCGGTGGGCTTCGCTTGGCGCAGGGTGATGTTCGCGTTCAACAGCATGATTTGTCGTCCTTGGTTTCGGGAGGCGGCAGGCAGCACATGGCCGCGTCGTCCTCGCGCAATGCCTTCATGAGAATCTGCAGTGACTTCTCGACAGCGGTCCGGTCGCGCTCGCTGAGCTTGGCCATCAAGGCCTCGGCGTGACGGTCGAGAGTGGCGTTGAGCTCATGGACCGTGCGTTCGCCGTCGGCGGTGAGCGTGACGAGCCAGCTCCTTGCGTCGAAGGGGTTCGGCTCCTTCGTCACCCAGCCACGCGCGACCATGGCCTCCACCGCACGTGACACCCAGCTCTTCTCCAAACTGACCCGCACGCCAAGCTCGGACAGCGGCAGCGGGCCCGAGCGGCCCAGCTCCGTCAGCAGATGGCACTGCGTGTTGGTGGTGCGGCAGCAGTCGGCGACGACGCGCTGAGCGCGCGTGTACATCCGGGTGACCTCGCGCAGAAGCTCGACAGATAGGCTTTGGCTCATATCGTTGTGAATGGCAACTATTTGGCCGCATGCTAGAAATCGCTCTTTTGGTTGTCAATAGCAACTAGATGGCCAAGAGAACGGGGCCGCAGGCCGCACTCACGCTCAGATCGCGCTCTGATTGACCCGCTCGGACAGCTTCTCGGCTGTCTCCTTGCGCTCGCTGTACCGGTCGACCAGGTAGTCACCCAAGTCGCGCGTGAGGAGCGTGAACTTGAACAGCTCCTCCATGACGTCGACCACGCGGTCGTAGTACGAGGAAGGCTTCATCCGGCCTTCCTCGGTGAACTCCGCATATGCCTTGGCCACGGAGGACTGGTTGGGGATGGTCAGCATCCGCATCCAGCGGCCCAGCACGCGCATCTGGTTCACGGCGTTGAAGCTCTGCGAGCCGCCGGACACCTGCATCACCGCCAGCGTCTTGCCCTGCGTCGGACGGACAGCGCCGGAGTTCAAGGGGATCCAGTCGATCTGGGACTTCATAACGCCCGTCATGGCGCCGTGACGCTCTGGCGAGCACCAGACCATGCCCTCCGCCCACGTGGCCAGCTGACGCAGTTCTCGGACCTTTGGATGCGTGTCCGCGGCATCGTCGGGAAGCGGGAGACCGGACGGGTCGAAGATCTTGACCTCGCCGCCCATGGCTTCCAGCAAGCGGGCTGCTTCAAAGGTCAAGAGTCGGCTGTACGACCTGGCACGCAGGGAGCCGTAGAGCATCAGGAATCGCGGCCGTTGCTCAGACGGCTCGCGCACCGTCAACCGCCCCTGGTCGGGTACATCAAAGAGCTCCGACCGCAAGGCCGGGAAGGTCTGGTCCAGCTCAGGCACGCTGCGCTCCTTGTTCATACCAGGCCTGCGAGCGGTTCACGATGGCGACGACGGCAAGCATCACCGGCACCTCGATGAGGACGCCAACGACGGTCGCCAGGGCGGCGCCGGACTGGAAGCCGAAGAGGCTGATGGCCGTAGCGACGGCCAGTTCGAAGAAGTTGCTGGCGCCAATGAGGGCCGACGGGCCGGCGACGCAATGCTGCACGCCCATCTTGCGGTTGAGCCAGTAGGCCAACCCAGAGTTCAACACTACCTGGATGAGGATGGGCACGGCCAGCAAGGCGATGACCAGCGGCTGCTCGATGATGCGGTCCCCCTGGAAGGCGAACAGCAGCCCCAGGGTCAGCAGAAGCGCCCCGATGGAGAACGGGCCGAGCTTGGCAGCCACAGCTTGGAAGTGGCCGAGTCCGCGCTTGAGCAGCAGCCTGCGCCACAGCTGCGACAGGATCACCGGCAAGATGATGTACAGGCCAACCGAGGTCAGCAGCGTGTCCCACGGCACCGTGATCGAGGACAGGCCCAGGAGCAACGCGACGATGGGCGCGAACGCGATCACCATGATGGCGTCGTTGAGCGCGACCTGAGACAGGGTGAAGTACGGGTCACCTTTGCACAACTGGCTCCAGACGAAGACCATGGCTGTGCACGGCGCCGCGGCCAGCAGGATGAGCCCGGCGATGTAGCTGTCGATCTGGTCTGCTGGCAGCCAGGGAGCGAAGAGCTGGCGCACGAAGATCCAGCCCAGCAGCGCCATCGAGAACGGCTTGACGGCCCAGTTGATGAAGAGTGTGACGCCGATGCCCCGGGCATGGGCCTTCACCTGCCCCAGCGCTGCGAAGTCAATCTTCAGCAGCATCGGAACGATCATCACCCAGATGAGCAAACCCACCGGGATGTTGACCTGGGCGACTTCGAGAGAGGCAATCGCCTTGAACGCGCTGGGGAAGAACTGGCCCAGCGCCACGCCGACGACGATGCAAAGGGCAACCCAGACGCTGAGGTAGCGCTCGAAGAAGCTGATGGCAGGCTTGGCCGCGGTGGCGGCCGGCTTGAGAGTGGCGGTAGTCATGGGCGGGCTTCAGGACTTCGAGATGGCATCGAGTGCCTGCTGCAACTCGGCGTTGGACATGGTCTCCAGCGGCAACTGCGCCAGCTGGAGCATGCGGTAACCGATGGCCTGCCGCGTCAGTTGGAAGGCCTGAGGCTTGTCGGCCTCGGGCGCGTTCGACGGGTCGGCGTAGCCCCAGTGAACCTTGACGGGGCTGCCGGGCCAGTAGGGGCACTGCTCGGCCCCAGCGCTGTCGCACACGGTGATGACGACGCGCATCTCGGGCGCGCCATCGGCGACGAACTCGTCCCAGCTCTTGCTGCGATAGGCGCTCGTGTCGATGCCGGCGTCGCCAAGCGCCTGGAGCGCGTACGGGTTGATGCGCCCGCTTGGTGCGCTGCCGGCGCTGAAGGCCTTGATGTCCTTGCCCAGGCGCTGGGCCCAGTGGTTCAGCATGCCCTCGCTCAGCACGCTTCGCGCCGAGTTGTGGGTGCAAAGGATGAGAACGTTGGTGGTCATGGTTCAGCGCGTCCCGATGTCTTTGATTTCCTTGTGGATGGCCATGGCGTCCAGGCTCTGGAGCGGCAAGGACATCATCAGTTCCAGCCGGCGCTTCATCGTGACCGCCGCGGCGCGGAAGGCTTGCTGCTTCGCGTCATCGCTGCCTTCAACGGCAGCCGGATCCGGCATGCCCCAGTGCGCTGTCAGCGGCTGACCGGGCCACACGGGGCAAACCTCGCCAGCAGCCTGGTCGCAGACGGTGAAGACGAAGTCCATCTCGGGAGCGCCCGGCTGAGCGAAGTCCTCCCAGCTCTTGCTGCGGAAGCCGTCCGTCGGGATACCCAGCTCGCTCAGTTCCTTGAGAGACAGCGGATGGACTGCGCCCCTGGGGTGGCTGCCAGCCGAGTACGCCTGGAAGCGGCCACGCCCCAGGTGGTTCAGCAAGCCCTCGGCAAGGATGGACCGTGCAGAGTTGCCCGTGCAGATGAACAGCACGTTGTAGACCCTCGATGTCATGAAGATTCCTTGTTCAGCAGTCGCAGCTAGATGCAGTCGCTTCAACGGCGCAAGACGCGCCCTGGCAGCAGTTCTCGGTGAGGTAGCCCAGGAGCGCGTTCATCTGGGCGTAGGCGGCCCGATAGACCAGGTGGCGGCTCACGCGCTCCTGGGTCACCAGGCCCGACGCGACCAGTTCCTTGAGGTGGAAGGAGAGTGTCGCCGGGGCCACGCCGAGAGCCTCCTGGATGGCGCCGGGAGTGAGGCCTGTGTCTCCCACCACTACGAGCGCGCGGAAGACCTGCAGGCGCAGAGGTTGGGCAAGCGCGCCAAGGGCGCGAACGACGTCTGTTGATTCCATATTTAAAGAATAGTCGAATCATTGTCCGAACGCAACTCTCTCGGCATCGTCTCTTGGTGAGAGCCTCACGCGGCCCCTTCTTCAGAGTTCGGATGCTCGCGCGCTGCCCGATGAGCTCGACTCTGCGCCTGTCGCATAGGAGGCTCGGGCCGTCTGGCGCCCTGGGATTGCCGAGGCAACTTCGACCTACGGTGCCTCTTGAAGATTGTGCGGCCGCCCACATAACGCTTGATGAACAGGGGCGAAGCCTTGCCGTTCGGGTTGGATGCGCGACTTGAAACGCCTGCGTCTGCGCAGGAGCGCCTCGGTGCCAACAGCGTGGGGCTCGGCGACCCGCCTCGTCGAAGTCGCTAAGGATGAGGCGATCTCCTAGTTGCTCGTGGGTCTGGGCGACGTCTACGTGCATTACGCTGCGACGAAGCACGTGTATGTGGAGAGCCACGAGGATGCAGGGAGGTACACGGAGTTGCTTGGCCAGGCTCGGCGATGGTGCAAGCAGCTCTGGCGAACCGCTCTCTCGTGTTCGTGGCGAGCAGTACGAAGCTGCCGCCGGAGAATCTGCGCCAGCTCCTGAAGTCCCACCTCGATATTGGTGATGATCCGCGGGTCCCAGATCTCCTTGCTGCGGTGAGTGGATTAGGGGACTGCGCGAAGGTGCGCGGAGCCGTGGAGAGTCTCAATGCCCAAGGAGGTGTAGGCGACGTGGCCGGAGCAAAGGCGTGGGACTGCAGCGCGCGACTCAAGACCGTGGCGGTTGAAATGCATCGACCCTACTGGCCTCGAACGCCGCGGCGATTCTCATCGCCAGTGCTTTGATTCGAGCCGCGGAGGCTGAGTCAGCAGGCAGGTCAGCCAGAACGATCTGCGACGGGTCGTCCCCGCACTGAGCCGAATAAGCACAGGCGGCCAGCATGCGGAGATCGGCAGGACCCGCCTGGTGGACGCTCGTCGCGAGCAGCGATCCCAATTGCATGGCGCGGAAGAATTCATCCTGCGAAAGGCCGCCACGTGGTTGGCCTTCAAAGTAGCTAAAGCCGCCGTCGCTTGATCCCAACATGCCCCAGGCTTTGGCGAGCATGCCTTGGGACTCAAGCTCCCTCAGCGCGCTGTCGGCCGAGGCCGCGGTCAAACGCCTGAACTTCAAGCGCGAGATGGCATCTCGATAGGCAACGCCTGACGCGTCATTCGGCAGAGGTTCCGTCGTCGAGCGGTCAGCGAGGAATGGCTGGCAGCGAGCCTGGATCTCCTGTATTGCAGCGGCGCGCTTGGCCTGGACCTCGGGCGGTAGCCCTGCGTTTGCGACCGGCATGTCTGCGCCTCGCGGCGCCGCTTGCGTGCCTTCCAGGAACGGCTTTACGGCGATGGTCTTTCCAAAGGCTAGGCGGCAGGTCGCATCAAGGTTTGCGGCGACGGCGAACGCTCCGGGTCCTTGTTCGTTTCTGAGTTTGATGGCAAGAGCGTACGGGTTGGCGCTCCGCATGGCGGATGCCAAGGTGTCCGGCTTGACGATCTCACGCACCGTTGGCGCCTGGGCGGGTTCAATGTGCGACGGTGAGGGCTCCGTATCCCGCCGAATTACATGAGATGCTTTGTCGCCATCCGTGGCGGTCAAAGTCACTGGTAATCGCTTCTCCATGGAAAGAAGGAAGTACCCTCCCGCGAGAACGATCAGGAAGCAGATCAATAGAACCCACTTTGACGGAAGGTACTTCTTCATTTCATCCTCCGCAGGCGTTTCCTGGACGAGCCGGCGTGGGCATGTACATGTTCATGTTGTTATCACTATCCCGGTAGACATAGAACGTTTGCACCGAGCCGGTGGGGTATTTAACGTCAACTGTGGCGACGTAGATGGTGGACAACTCTCCGAGATAGACCGATTTCACGTTCAGCGAGGCGACGGCGAATCCCATCTCCCTGTCGATGTCCACGGTGATAGCTGCATCGATGTTGACACAACGTGGCAGGCGAGGAGGCGCTATGGTGATGACATCGAGTATGTCTTTCAGGGCAACCGCCGAAGGTCCGGTCCATCCGCCATTGCTTGTGGTCGCTGAATAGGTCAATCAGACCATCTAGTGGTCGCGACAACTGCTGCTCAGTCTTCGCCAAGCCGACGTGTCCGGTCGAGCCGTCCGCCATCCTTCCCCCTGCGCTTTGCTTTTCTCAACTCTAGCAAAAGTGCTGAACAGCGCAGCCGCCACGCGCTAGGTTGGCGTTCGCGGTAGCCAAGATTTCGCTGAGCAAGCTGCGGCTCAGGAGAAAGTCTGCGGTCGTGGATTCGCCCGCAGTCCCTCCCGTTGACGGCACCCAGCTTGCAGGGATTGAGAAGCTGCTTCACGACATCGACGCCGGCATGCAGGGTTTCCTTCAGAAGCTTCCACTGTCCAAGCCGCGGCAGCGCGCACTGGTCGCCAAACTCCAAGAGGCTTCCCGCTGCCTTCAGGTACTGCGCCTGTCTCGCGCCTTGAACCGACGGAGGAGTGGCCACATGGTCGCGCGTCGACGCGCCATCGTTTGACTAGGGTGCCTTCCGTCGACGTCGAGTGCCATGAATGCCACTGGCCGTTCGTGTCCGAAGGCGGCGTCACGCGCCAGATGCGGTGCGGGGCGTCGCTACCTTCCCGCCAGACCGGCCGCTTCATGCGTCGGGAGTGCACTTTTTCTCCCTCATCGCGCAGCCTTCGTCAAAGGAATAACGTCGCCAACGTTCGGTCGTTCGCTGCGATGATCCTCAGCGCGAAGCGCTGGCCTCTCATCGACCTCGAGTGTGTTTTTCGCTGGTTCAGCGAAGGTGCCCGGCCGCACTTCCGGTGGAGGTGCTGCGCCATGAACAGGAACTGGCTACCGGTTTTCTCTCGCGTCAGGGCCGCGCTCATGCGGCGGGGGCGCTCATGTCACGATGCGGACGATCTGGTTCAGGAAGCGTGGATCCGTCTGGCAAGTTATGCGCAGCGCCAGACGGTGCTGGAGCCCGAAGCTTTCCTGATGCGCGCCGCGCTCAATCTCTCCATCGATGATTACCGAAGCGGGCGCAGTCGCTGCGAGCAGGTCATGCTGGACGATGTGGAGGAGAAGGATCTCGTGGACACGACGCCGACGGTTGAGACGACCTTGCTGGCCCGCGAGCGCGTGGCTCGCCTCATTCAAAGCCTGGCGGGGCTGGGAGAAAAGACGCAGCGCATCTTCTTGGCCAACCGCATCGAGGGCCTGACCTACAACGAGATCGCGCGGGCGCAGAAGCTGAGCGTGGGGGCCATTGAAAAGCACATCGCCAAAGCGACGCTGCACCTCACGCGCGACATGGAGGGATGGTGATCATGAACGGGTCCGTTCCCCCGCGTGGCGAGCGTGCCGGCGGCGCTGATGCGGATCGGCGGACAAGCCGCGACTCAGGATGGCCGTCCACTGTATCCACTCCACCGACGCCCGAGGTCGCCGCGGAGGCAGCCGTCTGGATCGCGCGGCTGCACGGGCCGGATCGCTCGGTGCAGATGGAGCGCGAATGTTTGGCCTGGCAGTCGCGCTCGGACATGCATCGCCTCGCGTTTGAGCGATGCACCGAGGTGTGGAAGCCGTGCCCGGCTTGAGCTTGGCGGATGCCTATTCAGCCGCATCGCGCGTTCATTCGGAAGTGGAGTTGCCTGGTCTGGCAGACGATCAGTATCTGGATCGGGATGGCACGCGGGGTAGGGTGGGTGATCCGGGCCGGTGGGCCTGGGGCGGGATGGCATTGGGTGTGTTTGCCCTGGGGGCGCTGAGCGTGTTCGCGGTGATGTACGCGGGCAGCGACACGCCGCACTACGCCACCGGGGTCGGCGAGCAGCGCAGTGTCGTGCTCGCGGATGGCTCTCGTCTGAGCCTCAACACCAGCACGGAGGTGGACGTGTCGTTGACTCCGGAACGTAGGACCGTGCGCATCGTCAGTGGCGAGGCTTTTTCGAAATCGCCAAGGACGCGAGCCGCCCGTTTGTCGTGCAGGCGCTGGGCAGCGAAGTGGTCGCGCTCGGCACCGCCTTCGCGGTGCGGCTGTCCGAGCCGGGCGCGTCGGCGCGGACCCTCGCCGTGACGCTGATTGAGGGTCGCGTCAACGTGCGGGCAGGGAAAGCCTCCTCCGAGGATGCGGCGGTGGCACCGCCCAAGGAACTGACGCTGGTGCCGGGCGAGCGCGTCAGGCTGGTGAGGGGGGCGCGGCGGCGACGGGTAAGGGGCCTGCGCGTTCCCCGCCGGTTTTTCGTCCGTCGGCGCGCCCGCCGTGGTGACGCTGGATCGTCCGCGCATCGATCAGGTGACCGCCTGGAAGCGCAGCGAAGTGGTGTTCGACGACGTCTCGTTGCCGGAGGCCGTGACCGAGATGAACCGCTACAACCGTGAGCCGATCGTGCTGGTGGACGATGCGGCCTTGTCTCGCCTGCGGGTGAGCGGCTCCTACCGCGCGGGGGACAGCGACGGCTTCGCGCATGCGGCCGCCACGCTCCACGGGCTGCTCATGCGAAGGGTGGACGGACGTTTCGAACTGCTGCGCCCGCAGTAGGAGAACCCCCAGCGTAATTGCGCCGAACGACGTCGTCATCTGGTCTGCCACCTTGGCAATGGAGAGAGACGACGATGACAAAACACATGATTCAGGCGTCACGCAGGCGCCCACACCTGCCCGCCAGCGCCGTCGTGACGGCGCTTGTCCTGACTTTCGGCATGACCTGCGAAACCGCGTGGGCGGCGGAGCCGACACCGCCGGCGCGGTACCGCATCGATCAACCGGCCCAGCCGCTCGGAGACTCCTTGCGCGCGATCGCCGCGAAGACCGGCGTGTCCGTGCTCTTCGATCCGGTGGCCGTGGGCGATCGTCGGTCCCGACCGGTCAGCGGTCAGCTCTCGGCCGCGGAGGCGATCGCCCAGGCGGTGCAGGGTTCGGGCCTGCAGGCCATCGTGATGCCCGACGGGTCCATCGTCGTGCGCGCCGCGACGCCCTCCGACGAAACGGCCTCGCGACCCCTCAGCGCGGCCGATTCGGCGGGGGAGCCGGGCGCATCCATCGGAGCCTCGCGCGGGACACAGATCGCCGCCGATCCGGCGAATGGCGGAAGCAAAGGCGCGGGTGACAGTGCATCCGATGACCAGACCCCTGGCGGGGCCGAAGCGGTCACGTCGCTGTCGCGCGTGGAGGTGACCGGTTCGCGGCTCAAGCGCATCGACGCCGACGGGCCCACCCCTGTGAACGTCTACACCAAGGCCGACATCGACCGCAGCGGACAGCCGTCGCTGGAGCGCTTCATCAGCAGCCTCAACGAGGCCTCGGTGAGTCCGGGCGAGGGCGGCCTGGGCTCGACCACGGGGCAGGGTTCGGTGCAGCTGCGCGGGCTGCCGCTGGGCTCCACGCTCGTGTTGATCAACGGGCGTCGCGTGCAGGCGGTGGGTTCGTCCTCGGGCAACTTCTTCAACCTGAACCTCATCCCCATGGCGGCGGTGGAGCGGGTGGAGATCGTGCCGGTGGGCTCGTCGGCCGTGTACGGCGGGGATGCGCTGGCGGGCGTGGTCAACATCATCCTGAAGAAGTCGGTCGAGGGCGTCTTGCTCGACGCGCATGCGACCACCGGCGCGGGCACTGGCGACCGCGCCGTGTCGCTGGCCACGGGCGGGCGAGATCAGGCCGGCTCCTACCTCGTGCTCGGGGCCTACAGCAAGACCGAGCCGCTGAGCATGTCCGAACGCGGGTTTTTTCGGGACGCGGACTACCGGCGTTTCGGTGGCGCCGACACGCGCTCGCGCTCCTGCTCGCCGGGCACGGTGAGCAGTGCGTCAGGCGCGAACCTGCCCGGTCTGAACTCCTCGTTCGCTGGCCTGCCGGTGCTGGGGGAGGGCGTGGTGCCCACGGTCGGCAGCTTCGCGGCGACCGCGGGTCAGGCCAACCTGTGCAACAGCGCGGCCAACGGTCACGGCACGGCGCTCGTGCACGGCAGCGAGAACTTCGCGTTGCACGCGGCGGGCGAACGCCAATTCGGCGCGAGTTGGTCCTTCTTCGGCGAGGTGACGCTGGCCCGGGACCGGTTGCGGGCCGAGCAGAGCGGGCTCTTGCTCAGCAACGTGCTGGTGCCCGCCAGCAACCCCTACAACCCCTTTGGCGAAGCGGTGCGCATCACGACCCGTTTGGGCGCGGTCAACGGCGCGGAGACCTTCTCGCGCGACACCGACTTCAAGCGGCTACTGGTCGGGGCTCGTGCGGAGCTGGGCGCGGGGTGGGACGCGGAAGCCTCGGTGTCGACCACGCGCGACGACGGCGACCGGATCTTCGCCAACACCGTCGTGAACAGCGCCGCCCGCACGGCGGCGCTGGCGGCTGCATCACCTGGAGCTGCGCTCAATCCCTTCACCAACGGTCGCGCGGCCAGTGACGAGGTATTGCGCGCGATTTGGACGGACTCCCTGCGCGACAACCATGGACGCAAGGACCAGTTCAGCGCTTTCGTGCGCGGCCCCGTGCTGACGCTGCCCACCGGCCCGGTGGATCTCATCGCGGGCGCCGAAGGCGCGCGGGATCGGTATCTGAGCATCACGCCGGGCACCTACAACATCGGCGGCAGCCGGACCAACAGCGCTGTCTATGGCGAGGCGCGGGTGCCGTTGTGGCGTACGGGGGCGGAGCGTCGCAGCCGCGCGGACAGCAGCGCGGACAGCGGCGTGGACAGCGGCATGGGCGGTGGCATGGACAGCGGCCCCAGCCGCGACGCCGCGGTCCTCACGCTGGCCGCGCGGCGCGACCACTACAGCGACTTCGGCAGCGCGGGCACGTATCAGGCGGGGCTGGAAGTGCGTCCCACTCGCACGACGCTCTTGCGCGCTTCCACGGCGACCTCGTTCAAGCCGCCCACGCTGCTGCAGACGCACATCAACGACGAGACCTTCACCACCGACGACTTCGGCTTGGTCGATCCCGCGCGCGGCAACGCGCCCATCGTCGGCGGGGAGGTGCTGCGCACGGGCAATGCCGCGCTGGGGCCAGAGAAGGGCCGGGCGTATTCGCTGGGCGCGGTGTGGGAGCCGGAGTGGGCCGGCGGCACGCGGATCGCGCTGACGGCGTGGCGGGTGAAGATCAACGGGCTGATCTCGCTGCCGTGGCCGCAGGTGTTCCTGGACAACGAGGCGCTGTTCCCCGGGCTCGTCGTCCGCGGAGCGAGCGTGGGCGGGCTGCCGGGTGAAGTCACGCGGGTGCTGGCCACCGAGGTCAACTTCGGCGGCGTGGACACCTCGGGCGCGGACATGGAACTCACGCACGCGTGGCGGGCGGCCGGGGCCAAATGGACGATGTCGGCCAGCGCCACGCGCACGACCCGCTACGAGGTCGTCGTCGCCCCCAACGCGCCGGTCGAGGATCGCCTGGCGCGGCGAGCCACCGACTTCTGGTCGCCGAAGTGGAAGGGGCGTGTCTTCGCGGGGGTGGACCAGGGCAGCTGGAGCCTGGGCCTCACGGGACGTTACCTGGGTGCCTACCGCGACATGGCACCCAGCGAGCGAAGCTTGGGCAACCGCTGGGTGTATGACCTGGCCGCGACGCTCGACCTGCGACGCGCCGGCTTGCGGCTGCCGGGCGTGAAGTCGGCGCAGGTGGGGGTGTCCGTCGTGAACCTGGGCAACCAGCTGCCCGAGTTTGTCGCGGCGTCGCCGTACTACGACCTCACGCAGGCGGATTGGCGCGGCCGCTACGCCAACCTGCACGTGTCTGTGAACTGGTAGCGCGAGCGCGCTGACGGGCGTTCGGCGCTCGTGACCGGCGCTCGGTGATCGCCTCGCGCTGATCGCTTGTTCCCGGGCCTCTGTCGCCAGCGTTGGCGTCTTGCGCAGTCGCTTGGCTCGCGGTCCCGTCTTCGCGTCAGGCCACGCGGATACAGCGGTTCGGATACAGCGGTTCGATCTCGCAGCACCGCCTCGGTTGCGCACTGATGGCGCCGCGGTAAGCAACTGCACCCGGTGCCATCCAGCGCCATCCAGCGGTACGCAGCGGTACGCAGCGGTACGCATCGGCACTCAGCCACGCTCAGTGACATCAGGCCCAAGCGCCTGCCTTTCATCCTCAACATTTGTTGCCAGGGTTTCGCCTTGGCATGGACCATGCTGTCTCACTCTTTTCCCTTCACCACGCCGCGTCGATGGCGCGCCATCGTTGCACCGAACGCTGCAACTGCAGTGACTGCCCCGGCGGGCGCCACCACGCCAACAGCGTCGACCGCATCAACCGGGTCCACCGTATCTACCGCGGCGTCCGCCTCGTCCGCGTCGTCCGCGTCGTCAGGGTCGCTCGGCCCCGATGTTGCGTTGTCGTCGCGGTCCGCGATGCCGCGAACGGGCGGGCGACTCGTCGCGGCGGTTGGACTCGTCGTTGCCGCAGCGGTCGTCGGCTTTTGCGCGCCCGCTGTCGCCGTCGCAGGCACCGGGCCCAGCGTGCGCGAGGTCATCGAGTTCACCCGCATCATCCAGCCGGTGTTGCTGGACGACCAGACCTTGCGCACCCAGCGCTCCCCCGACGGTCAGCGCGCGTTCATCGTCACGCGGCGGGCGGACGTGGCCACCGACACCAACCGCTTCGAGGTGCTGCTGCTGGACGTGAGCGATCAGCGGCTGGCCAGCGGCGCGCCGCCGGCGCCGGTGCCGCTGCTGTCCGTGCTGGCGCAGCGCGACGAGAACGACGCCACACCGGCAGTGACGGACGTGCGCTGGTCGGGCAGCGGCACGTTGCTGCTGCGCGCGCGGCTCCACGATCAGCCGTACCAGGCCTACCGGCTCGATGTGGCGACGCACCGGCTGACCCAGCTCACCTTCGCCCCGCACGGCGTGCTGGCGTTCGACGCCGCCAGCGACCGGCGGCGCCTGGTGTACCTCTCGCCGGTGCCCAACCCGCCGATGCCTCCGGGCGGGCAGAGCATCGTGGTCGGCACGAACTCGTTCTGGACCGTGCACTTCGGTCAGCACCGCTTCGGCAACCAGCAGCGGCGCTATCAGTTCTTCGTCACCGCGGCGGCCGCGCGCCGGGGCGCGATGCCGCTGGGCGAGCCGTTCGCGGAGGCCAACCTCGGCGTGCCGGCGGCCAGCATTTCGCCGGATGGCCGCTGGGCGCTCGTGCCGCGCTTTGAGGCGCATCGCCAGCTGCTGTGGTCGCGGCACTACCCGTACGTGGCCGATGTGATGGCGACCTACGGCGCGTCGCTCACGATGGATCCGCTGAGCTATTTCTCGCGACCCTCGAGCTATGTGACGCGGCGCGTGGTGGCCTATCGTCTCTCCGATCGCCAGGAATTCATGGTGGTGGATGCGCCCGACGACGCCAAGCAGGACACCCAGGCGCGCGCGCCTGGCCTGTGGCAGGACGGTGGACGCTCGGTGGTGATCCTGGGCACCTTCCTCGCGCAACGTCCGGCGGTGGCAGTGCAGGACGCCGCCTCGCACGTGATCGAGTTCTGGCCGGACACGGGCATGTGGCGCGACGTGGCGACGCTCCAGACCCGGGCAAAGGCCGCGTATGCGGTGGCGCCGACGGTGGGCGAACCGGCGGGTTTCGTCGTGGTCGACGGCGATCGCCCGCGACGCTTCATGCGGGTGGCGGCGCAGGGGTGGCGCGAGATCGAAGTGGGGCAGGCCACGGCGACGCCGATGGCTCGAAGCAGCGGGACGGGCAGGGCCGTCCGGACAGCTGACGCGGCGGGGAAAGCCGGGGGCGCTATCTCCGGTGGGCGCGAGCAGGGGCGCTCGGCGCAAGGCGCGTCATCGGGTGCCTCATCAGGCGCCTCATCAGGCGCCTCATCGGGCGCCTTATCAAGCGCTTTATGGGAGCTCCGCGTGCAGCAGGCCTTGAACGAGCCCCCCGACATCGTGGCGGTCCGAACGGGGGCGGGGGAACGCGGCGAGGCAATTGGTGACGGTGACGGTGACGGTAACGGTGACGCTCAGGGCCCTGACGCTGCTCGCGCTCCCGGAGGTTCCGGCGATGGGGGAAAGCCCGGGCAGCGCGACGCGCGGGCGGGGGCGAAGGTGGCGAAGGTGGCGGGGAGGGCGGAGGGGGCGGAGGTGAAGGCGATGGCGAAGGCGATCGGCGACCGCGCCATCGTGCGACTCACCGCGTTGAATCCGCAGTACTCCGCGGCGCGTTGGGGCACCATGCGTGAGTACGCCTGGTCGGACGATCAAGGGCGGCCGTGGAAGGGCGGCCTGATGGTGCCCTCCGGGTTCGATCCGAAGGGGAAGTACGCGCTCGTGATCCAGGCCTACGGGTTCTCGCCCACGCGCTTCTACCGGGACGGATCCAACCTGTACGACGGGTTCACCAGCGGGTTCCCTGGCCGCGCGTTCCTGGCCGAGAACATCCTCGTGCTCGCGCTGCCATTGGGGCCTGCCAGCGGCGGTTCGCGGGATGAACGGGCGCAGCGCATCGCCTTTGCGCAGGGCGTGCGCGGCGCGGTGGACGCGCTGGTGGCGGAAGGCCTCGTGGACCGGGACCGCGTCGGGATCATGGGATGGAGCGCCACCGGCGAGTCGGTGCTCAATCTCGTGACCTTCACCGACACGCCGATCCGCGCGGCGTCGATGCTGGACGGGGACGCCAACACGCTCTTCTCGTTGACGATCACCTACGCCGCCACCGACGCGATCCAGATGAAGAAGGAGCAGGCCAACCAGGGCGGGCCGTTCGGGCCCTCGCGCGAGCGCTGGCTCGCCAACGATCCCTCGCTGCACACCGAGTGCGTGCGCGCGGCGCTGCGCATCGAGACCTACGGCCAGGAAGTGCACAACAACTGGGATGTCTACGCGTTGCTGCGGCGCCAGTACAAGCCCGCGGAGATGATCGTCTTTCCCGACGGCGCGCATGCGCTGTCGAGGCCCAGCCAACGCATGATCTCGCTGCAGGGGAATGTCGACTGGTTCCGGTTCTGGCTCAAGGGAGAGAAACGCACCGCGGTCGTCGTGCCGACGGAGACCGTCGACAGCCTGCGTCAACAGTACGAGCGCTGGGACCAGATGCTCACGCTCAAGCGTGCGGTCGATGGGAAGCCGGGATGTGCCGCCTCGGGCGCCTCGGGCGCTTCGGGCGCAGCGGGATCAGCGGGATGAGCGGGATGAGCGGGATGAGCGGGATGAGCGGGATGACCGGGAGGAGCGAGCCTTCGCCGCTCCCGGCGTGCGCTGTCCAGTTCGGCGTCACGTCGGGCACCACATCTAGCGCGCGCGGGAGGCCGGCTGAGCGGCGTGAGGTTCCGTCGGCGCGGAGTCGGTGCTGCTCTACAGCCTGCCGCGTCGCACCTTGTCGCCGAGCTCGGTCAGCCAGCGGCGGCCGTCTTCGCGAGGGGCGGTCGCATAGCCCTTGTCCTGCAGGCGCTGCTGCAGCTCTTCAGGAATGATCTTTCCGCCCTCGGATTGAGGGATGAAGTAGAGCGCGGCGCGTTCGTCTTCGGTAATGTCCAGTGCGTTCATCGTCATCGTTTTCTTGAAGTCGTATTTTTGGGAGTCGGGTCGTCGCCGGCGCGGGTTTCACCCACGCATAGAAGGTGCGGCTTCTCCATGCTTACGGGCGGGACCCTCCCTCTGAGCCCGGCCATGTCGCCGGGCTGTTTCTTTCCGAGCCGAGGGTGACGTTGTGGGCGAACGGGGAGGCGGGAATCGCAGGCCGGACACTGGACACTGGCCATCGGGGACCGGTTGCGGCAAACGCTCACCGAACCCTTCACGACAAACCGAGCATCGCTTCCAGCTGCGTGAAATTCAGCGGCTTGACCAGGTAGTGATCGAACATCGCCGTCTGCGCCGAATTCCAGTCCGATGGTGGGGGCGTGCCACTGAGCGCGATGATCACCACATGGGGGTCGAGCGCGCGCAATTGCGACGCGAGCTGGCGGCCGTCCATGCCCGGCAGGCCGATGTCCGTGATCACCACGTCGGGCCGCCACACTTTCTCGATGGCGAGGGCCGCGTCCGCGCAACTCGCGGAGCGCACTTCACAACCCCGCAGCGCCAGCAGCATCTGCAGGGGTTCGAGCGCGTCCACGACATCGTCCACCAGCAGCACGCGCAGTCCATCGGCTTCGTTCACGGATCTCCTTGGTTGACTGGCATTCTCGCAGGCTGCGACGCAGGCTGCGACGAAGGGGCGGTTGTTCTCATCGTGAGCAGAGCGGGTGGTCCACGCCGGTTGGTGCCTGCGGTGTGCGTGGTACCTGCGGTGCGCTCGATTCGCTCGATTCGCTCCGTGCTGTTCCTTGCGACCGCTCGTCCTCGCCTTGCTGCACGGCGGGGCAGGTCATCGGAAGTCCCGGCTGCTGGTGTCGAGTTCGCCCAGCAGTTCGGTCAGGTCCTCGAGGCGGCCGGCGATCAGGCTGCAGGCGTCGCCCTGTCGCTGCCAGGTGCCGTGCACGGCCATGAGCCGCGCGCGCAGCGGCACCTTGCGCTGCTTCTCCTGAACACTCGACCACACGATCACCTGCACGTTGCCCGTCTCGTCCTCCAGGCTCAGGAACACGACGCCCTTGGCGGTGCCGGGTTGCTGGCGCAGCGTGACGATGCCGCAGTAGTGCGCGGCCCGGCCGTTGGGCATCGCCGCCAGGTCCTGGGCCGTGCACAGCTTTCTCGTGGCGAGCACGGGGCGCAGCAGCTTCAGCGGGTGGCTGCGCAGCGTCAACCCCAGCGCGCGGTAGTCCCAGAGCACCTCCTCGCCTTCGGCCGCGGGCACCAGATCCAGCACCGGCTCGTCGACGGGCGCCTGGCGCAGCAGCGCGGGCGCGCGCTTGAGCGCCGCGGCGTCCCAGACCTGCTGGCGGCGATGGCCGCTCAGCGACCTCAGCGCGTCGGCGGCGGCGAGCTGGCGCATCTCGTGCTGCTCCAGTTCGGCCTCCCGGGCAAGCTCCTGGGCGCTTTCGAAATAGACGGTCTGTCTCGCCTTGCACAGGCGCCTGGCCGACTCTTCCTTGAAGCCGTCGACCAGCCTCAGGCCCAGGCGCACGGCGGGACGGTGATCGGCGTGGGCTGAGTGGTCGGTGTGGTCGGCTTGGTCGGTGTGGTTGGTGTGGTCCGTGTGTTCTGTGTCTTCTGTGTGCGCCATGCCTTCCAGGGTGCAGTCCCAGTCGCTGTGCAGCACGTCGACCGGGCGCACCTCCACGCCCGCGCGGCGCGCGTCCTGCACCAGCTGGCTGGGGGTGTAAAAACCCAGCGGCTGGCTGTTGAGCATGGCGGCGAGGAACTCGGCGGGGTGGTGCCTTTTCACCCAGCACGAGGCGTAGACCAGCAGCGCGAAACTCGCGGCGTGGCTCTCCGGGAAGCCGTAGCTGCTGAAGCCCTTCATCTGCTCGAACACGTTCCTCGCGAACGCGTCGGTGTACCCGCGCTCGAGCATGCCCCCGATGATGCGGGGCTCGTACTTGTCCAGGCTCCCCCGGCGCCGCCAGGCCGCCATCGCGCGGCGCAATCCGTCGGCCTCGCCCGCGGTGAAGCCCGCGCACAGGATGGCCAGCTGCATGCACTGCTCCTGGAAGAGCGGGATGCCCAGCGTGCGCCCGAGCGCCTGCTCGATCTCGGGGCTGGGGTAGACCACGGGCACCTTGCCGCTGCGCCGGTCCAGGTAGGGGTGCACCGAGCCGCCCTGGATGGGGCCGGGCCGCACGATGGCCACCTGCACGACGAGGTCGTAGAAGCAGCGGGGCAGGTGGCGCGGGAGCATGCTCATCTGCGCGCGGCTCTCCACCTGGAACACGCCCACCGTGTCGGCCTTGCAGATCATGTCGTAGGTGGCGGGGTCCTCGGCCGGGATGTCCTGCATCTCGAAGACGTGGCCCTTGCGCGCGCCGATGAAGTCCAGCGCCTTGTGCAGCGCGGTGAGCATGCCCAGGGCCAGCACGTCCACCTTGAGCAGCCCCATCAGGTCCAGGTCGTCCTTGTCCCACTGGATGACCGTGCGCTCGGCCATCGCCGCGTTCTCGATGGGCACGATGCGCGACAGCGGCCCGCTGGTCAGCACGAAGCCGCCCGGGTGCTGGCTCAGGTGGCGCGGAAAACCCATCAACTGTCCCGTGAGCAGCAGCAGCTGGCGCACCGCCAGCCGGGTCTTGTCCAGACCGACCTCGGCCAGCAGCTCGTCGCTGATGTCCAGGTCCCAGTGGCCCATGCCCTTGCTGAGCTGGTCCAGCGTGGCGTCCTCGAACCCGAGCGCCTTGCCCACGTCGCGCAGCGCGCTGCGCGGGCGGTAGCTGCTCGCGATGGCGGTGAGCGCCGCGCGGTCGCGCCCGTACTTGCGGTACAGGTACTGGATCACCTCCTCGCGGCGCTCGTGCTCGAAGTCCACGTCGATGTCGGGCGGCTCGCCCCGCTCCTTGCTGATGAAGCGTTCGAACAGCATGCTGCTGCGCAGCGGATCGATCTCGGTGATGAAGGTGCAGTAGCACACGACCGAGTTGGCGGCCGACCCCCGTCCCTGGCACAGGATGCCCTGCGAGCGCGCGAAGGCGACGATGTCGTAGACGGTGAGGAAGTAGTGCTCATACTGCATCTCCTGGATGAGCGCGAGTTCGTGCTCGATCTGCTCCTGGGCCTTGGCGGGCACCCCGCGCGGCCAGCGGCGTCCCGCGCCCGTGTAGACGATGCGGCGCAGGTAGCTCTGGGGCGTCTCGCCCGCGGGCACGACCTCCTCGGGGTACTGGTACTTCAGCTCGTCCAGCGAGAACTCGCAGCGCGCGGCCACGCGCAGCGTCTCTTCCATGAGTTCGGGCGGGCAGCGCTCGGCGATGCGCCGGCGCGTGCGCAGGTGCTGCTCGGCGTTCTGCTTGAGCCGCAGGCCGCACTCGGTGAGCGGCAGCCCGAGCCGCGTGGCGGTCAGGACGTCCTGCAAGGCCTTGCGCGATCGCACATGCATGTGCACGTTGCCCACGGCCACCACCGGCACGGCGGTGAGCTCGCTGCACGCCCGCAGCTTGAACAGCTGCACCTCGTCGTCGATGCGGCGCAGCTGCTCCCAGCCCAGCCAGCAGCATCCGACCCAGTGGCTGAGCAGCCAGCGCGCGATGCCCGCCATCTGCGCCTGGGTGCACTCGCGGTCGGGGATCGCCACCACCACGCAGTCCGACAAGGTCTTGCTGTCGATCTCGCCGAGGTCCAGGGTGTAGGTGCCCTTGGGCGAGCGGCGGCGCAGGTGCGTGATGAACTCGCACAGGTTGCCGTAGCCGTTGCGGTTCGTGGCCAGCACCACCAGCGTGAACGGGTCGTCGCCCGCGACCTTGAACTGGCTGCCCACCAGCAGCTGCAGGCCCGCTTCCTTCGCCGCAACATGCGCCCGCACGATGCCGGCCATGCTGCACTCGTCGGTGAGGGCCAGGGCCCGGTAGCCCAGCGCCTTGGCGCGCTCGACCAGCTCCTCGGGCTTGCTCGCGCCCTTGAGGAAGGTGAAGTTGGAGGCGCAGCGCAGCTCCGCGTAGTCCGGAATCATCGGTGCCCTGTCACCCGTCACTCGTCACCCGAACACGCCGTGGAGGAACCACGCGGTGCCGTCGTCCAGCCTGGCCTGGAAGATCCACAGCAGTCCAGCGTGTCGGGACTCCGCCAGCCAGTAGTCGCGCACGACGAGCCGTCCTTCGTCGGTCGCGTCGTCGCGGTCCCACCAGCCGGCTTCCACGCACTGGGGGCCGGCCAGCAGCTGCAGCTCTCCCTGGTACACGGGGCGGTGCTTGCGCACGGCCAGCTTCAGCGGCTCGGGCAGCACCCAGGTGGGCTGGGGCAGCGAGGTGCTGCCCGGGAGCTTGCGCGGGGGCGGCACGGCCGCGGGCTGCCAGTGCCCCATCCACTCCTGGCGGTGATCCTCGCGCGTGACGCAGCGCCGCACCGCCTCGGGCCCCAGCCGTGCGGCCATGCGCTCCAGCACGAGGTGCAGCGACTCGACGTCCCGCGCCGCATCCTGCAGGCCGGGCAGACCCGGAAGGAGAGCCGCGGTGCTGCCGGCCTGGTCGTGGACCTGGTCGGCGGTGAGCGCCAGGTCCCCCGCGGGCGCCAGCAGCGCCACCTTGGCCAGGTGCTCGGCCAGCAGCCGGCACAGGTGCTCGACATCGCGGCTGGGATCGGCGGTCCCCACGCTCAAGGAGCCGCCTTCTCCCGCGTCCTTGGCACGCATGGCGTCGTGCCACCAGCGCAGCGTGAACGCCGTGACGCCGGCGTGGCGCGCGGCCAGCCAGCCGCACATCTGCACCAGGAGCCGCCGCGCGCCCTGCAGCAGCGCGGGCGCGTGCTCCACCCGGAAGGGCAGTTCCAGCCTGGCGTGGAAGGTGTCGGGCAGCGCTTCCCAGGCATGCACCTCGGGCGCATGGCCGTAGGCGCGGTCCAGCGCTTGCAGGAGTTGCTTGTCGAAGCGCCGGCTCAAGCCGCCCCGGGGCAGCGCCCGCACGTCGCCCAGCGTGCGGCAGCCCGCCTGGGCGAGCGTGGTCGCGTGCGGGCGGACGGCGGAGAGGCACGCCATGGGCAACGCGTCGAGCATGACGCCCAGCGGCTTCTTGAAGCCGTTCTCGATGCCGCAGCGCGCCAGGGCGTGCGCGCCCAGGGCGGTGGTGGCCCAGGCGACCTGCGCCACGCCAAGCTCCTTGGCCTGCGCGACCACGCGGTCGCGCAGCGCCCGCTTGCCCCCGAACAGGCGCGTGCTGGCCCCGACCTCCATCAAGACGGCATCCTCGGACACGGCGACGCGGGGCGTGAACTGCAACGCCCAGACCGCCACTGCGGCGAGCGCGTCAGGACCGGGAAGGTTCGAGGACGGGGTCTGGCTTGCGCTCGGCGGCAGCAACAGGGCTGTCCACAGCATGGCTGGGCTCGACGGTGACGAGGCGGCTGGGGTGTCGCAGCCTCGGGGTCATGATGGTGTCCAGGCCTCCGGGCATGGACAGCAGGGTCAGCGATTCCTCCAGCGGCGAGCCCTTGCGCTTGAGCACCTGGACCTCGATCTGCCAGTCGGTCTGCACACGCACCGCGACGCGCAGCGGCGCCGCGGACGAATCCCGTCCCGCCGATTCCGGTCGGCACAGGAACACCGGTCCGCGGCAGTGCGACGCCAGCACCTGCAGCCGGCGCACCTGTTCGGCACGCACCAGCGGCAGCCACGCGATCACGGCGCCACAGCTGCCGGCCTTGATCAGCTGCTCGGTGGACCAGAGCCGATCTCTCGGCGCGTCGACGTCCACCCAGACAACGAAACGATCGTCCACGCCGTGATGGCGCAGCCCCGGCATATGCGGCCGCAGGGCGGGGCCGACCAGCGCCACCGTTCTTCCGCGCGCGGTGAGGGCGGCGATCGTCGGGGCGAGGAGGCGGAATTCGACGATGGAAAACTGGCTGACCAGCACCTCGGTGAGCGCGGCGCTGGGCCACCCGCCGCCTGGCAGCACGGCGTCCAGCGCCGGAAAGCCTGTCGACTCAACGTCCGAGACTGGACTGCCCAACTGGTCGCCTCGCCACAACGCGGCCTCGACCGCTGGCGGCAAGGGCTCATGAGCACCGGGGAGCGCGTTCTGGCAGGGGAGGACAGGGGTGGCAGGGAAGATAGCGAGGACAGGGATGATGGGGGGACTGGAGGTGGTGCTCCAGCCCCTCCGGGCGAGGAGGGCAGCATGACGATCGGATGAAAAGACTGTATGGACATACAGTATATGCAAGCCTTCGCGCTGTCCAGCCGCTGTGATCCGCGGATAGGGCGGGTGGTCCGGAAACCGCGCCCCAACGTGGCAACACCGTCCGCTGGATGAAGCTGCCAAGCGCTGATCCTCCTGCGACTGCGGGCTACTGCTCCTGCTAGCTGCTCTGCTGCTGCTCGCTGCTCGCTGCTCGCTGCGCCAGCGGACTGCCAAGGGACTGGAAGGCGCCAGACGCCACCCATGGCGGCGCGGCACAGGCCCGTGGGAAGCAGGTCAGGGCGCCCGGCTTTCTGTCGCCGCAGATGTCTTTCACGCGAAGGAGCGCGCTGGCGGGATAGCAGCGTGCTACGCATTGCTGAAGGGGTGCGGCACAGGACGAGCAAACCTAGATGCGCTGTTCGAACACAACGTCCCGAGCTTGCCGGCGCACGGCGGTAGTACCAGTGGTGATCGACCCATGGACGCCGTCTCTTGCAATGCTTGACCCCAACGACTGCGATCCATCCGCATCGGCCTCAAAACATGATGTGCATAAGCAACGCCGCGGATGCCTGGCGGGCAAGGCTTCGTCAAGGACCCTTTGGGAGAAAGCGTGCCAGAATCCGATGCCCAATTTGGATGGGCATTTACTCACTTATCTACATCAGGGAAACTATGAAGCACCTTTCTAATACTCTTCTCAAGGCCTCGATCGTTACCGCCTGCGTTCTCGCTTCGTCGGCCTCGCATGCAGCTTTGGTCGGTGGTAATGGAAATTGGGTGCAGTCGATCAAAGTTGAATCGGGCTTGGTTTACATTTCTTTCGATTACGCAATTGGCGGGACCTGCGGTAACCGTTTGTGGGTGGATCCAGCCTCTGCTGCCGGCAAGGCAATTCACTCCACTGCGATGCTCGGTTTTTCGCTGCCGAAGACGGTACGCGCTCGGGCCTATGAGGAATCTCAAAGGGTAAATGGCGCTTGCCAACTCTTTGACCTCGAGGTCTCTAATGCGTAATTGGGTATTCCACCGACGACCTCCCAAGCGATCTGGCACCGGTGCTGCGGCAGTTGGACTGCTCGCTATGACGTTTGCGTTATTGGGCGCAGCTCCGGCAAATGCCCAGAATGCGTGCATATATTCGCTGTCCACTGGTATTGCGGGGCCGGTCGAATACACGCCAGGTGAGGCATCTACACTCAAGGTCGATGTTTCATTGTTCGCGCAGCCGAGCAATCCGATGACGATTGAATGCCTGCCGGGGAGTAATCCGCTACCCTTGCGAATATATGTTGAGCCGGGACATATTCTTCTTGGTAACGTTGACATATTCGTCGCCCGCCGGCCGGACCCTCTGCACTATGAAATGAGAGGTGGTAAACTATTTGCATTTCCAAATCTTCCGGTGGGTTCTTATAGGGTCACTGCAGAAGGATGGGATGAGGGTGGCGGAACACTGAAATCCTTCTCTAGACTTGAAATCCTTCCAATACCCCCGGTGCCGAAGCCCAACACAGCTAAAAAAGCAATGCCGGCTATTATTTCCGCGCTAGATTAAGTTCGGTATTCAACTGAAGAATTTGTAATGGACTCGCTGACGAGTCCATTTTTATTTGGGCGATTTATGAGCGCAACGACGGCCGGAAGCGGTGCGACCGACTTCCGCTCTCAGCCTCGAGCGGAAGTTGAGGCCATGGATGGGGCCATGGGGCACGCCGATTGAAAGTTTGGTCGATGCCTACGCGTTCTCTTTGCCGTTTCGAGGTGCTGATCGATCACTAGACTGGGTCCAGGCCAGTCGGTCGCTGTGAGCGAATCGCACCGATTTCGCACCGACGGGTTCAAGAGCCCACCAGAGCGGCGTTGCACGCGGGTTTAATTCCCGCGGCCTCGGACCCCGCTTTCGGCCTGAACCGGAAGTCGACTTAGGGTGGTTTGGCGGGGGGCTCCGCTCGGAGCCCTGCGAAGGCAAGTGGTCGGTCGGCAAGTCATCATCAGCGCAGTGCAGCGCTGGTCATGACCAGCGAAGATGGTCCGACCAAACCAGCGGCGACGGTCAAGGAAAACCGGCAAGGCGGTCAAAACTCCCCGGCACCGGCACCAGCACCAGCACATCGCCGACGTCCATCGCCGACGCCCCTCGACAGAATCGCTCCACATGTAGAGTCTGTTGCTGATGACCTCCAGCCATTGCCTGACTCAGCGTCGGCTGCGCCTGCTCGCACGATGGATATCCGCGCGCAACTGCTACGCGGCAGCCGGCACAGGTCTCGTGCAGCTCAGCGCGGCAGATGCACGGGGGCGCTGTGAAAGATGACGTGAAAGATCACATGAGACATCCGGCCCGGACCGTCGCGCAATGACCGGGGACCCAGGGGCGTTGGATGCGGGAGAGGCGTGGGACGCGTGGGACGCCTGGGAGGCGGACATCGACGTCGTGCGAGTGGACTCCGGCCGGTTCGTCGCGGTGCTCGTCTTGTCGCCGCCTTCGCAGCTTGGCCCGCCCCTCCGAATGCCCATCGATGGCGAGTACGACGCTCCGGAGCTGGCCGAGATGGCCGCGCTCGACGCGTTTGCGGCGATGACGCGCCGGCCGTGATCAGTGGCGGAGGAGGACCCGAGACACGCAGGCTTGAGGGAGTGACCAACGGGCAGAGGGACTCAGCGACTCGGGGACTCAGCGACTCAGGGCATCAGGGACCAAGGAGTCGAGGGACGGGGGAGCAACTTCTCGCGGGTAGGCAACGACCGCACACGCGGTTTCATTGGGGCGCCTGCGACCGCCAGAGCGCGGCATAGGCGCCGCCATGTTGCAGCAGCGCCGCGTGGTTGCCTTGTTCGACGACCCGGCCCTGTGCCAGCACGGCGATGTGATCGGCATGCTGGATGGTGGAAAGCCGGTGGGCGACGGTGATGGTCGTGCATCCCGCCGCCACGTTGCGCAGATCTCGAAGGATCTTCGCTTCGGTGGCCGTGTCCAGCATCGAGGTCGCCTCGTCGAAGACATAGACCAGCGGGTCGCGCAGGATCGCGCGCGCGATCGCGACGCGTTGACGCTCACCGCCCGAGAGCTTGAGTCCCCGCTCGCCGATCACCGTCTGAAGGCCGTCTGGCAGCGCGTCGAGCAGTTCGCCCAGCCCGGCCAGTCGCGAGGCACGGTTGATCTCGCGTCGAGTCGCGTGATCCCTGCCCAAGGCGATGTTGGCGGCGATCGTCGCGTGAAACAGCATCACGTCCTGGGGCACCACCGCCACTAGGCCGCGCAAGTGATCGATCGGCATCTCAGCGATTGCCAAACCGTCCATGAGGATCTTGCCCTCCTGCGGCTCCTGCAGCCGAAGCAACAGTCGAACCAGGGAGGACTTCCCGCTGCCGGTGGGCCCCACGATGGCCAGGGAGCGTCCGGCGGCGATGTCGAGATCCACGCCCCGCAACACGGGAGCGCGATCCTCGTAGGTCAGTCCGACGCCGCGAAAAGCGATGTGTGGCGGCGCTTGCCGCGTGAAGGACGGGAGCGGCGTGGACGGTGTGGACGGCGTGGACGGCGCCGGCGACAAGGCCGGTGAGGGCGGCGAGGTACGCGCAGCCGCATCATGCGCCGGACCGGCCGCAGCGCGATCGAGCGGGTGGTGCGCTCGCGCGAGATCGACCGGCGTGCAGAGGATCCCCACCAGCGGTCGAACGAACGCCAATCCCTGGCAGATGTCGCGGACCGCGCCGCTCAGTGCTTCGAGGGGACGGATCACCTGCAACATGTAGACATTGGCGAGCACGAAGCCGCCCAGCGTCAGCGAGCCATCGAGCACCGCGTTTGCGGCAAGGAGCAGGAACGCGCCCATCGACGCGGCGAAAACGAGGACGGTCGCCGCGCCCTGCAGCAGGCGCAGGCGATGCAATAGGCGCCACGCGCGCTCCAACGAGAGGCTGGCTGCGCCCAGGCGCGCCATGCTGGCGCGCTCGGCGCCGAACATCTTGATCGGTTCGACGTTGCCGAGCCCTTCCGCCAAACGTGCGTGCACGTCCACGCTGGCCTCGTTGACCGCCGTCGCGGCGGCGCGAAGCGGCGTGGTGCGACGCGTCATGACGGCAAGGTAAGCGAGCGCGGTCGACGCGATGATCGCCGTCAGCGCCGGCTGATCGAACGTGGTCAGGATCGCCATGATCGCGCCGGTCTCCACGAGCACCGGCAGCACACTGTTGACGAGGTGAAAGAGGATGATCTGATATCCGGCCGCCGCCTGCTGCAGCTCCTGCAGGAGCGCTCCGGTCCGACGCGTGAGATGGAACTGCGTCGGCAGGGACAGCACGCGATCGAAAAAGCGCTGCCGCAGGTGGGTTTGAAGACGTTGTTCGGCCGCGCTCGTCACCACGGGGCGTATCTCGGAAACCAGTCGCGCGAGGGAGTGAGCTGCCACGTACGCCGCCACCGGCGCGCCGATGGTCAGCAGCCAGCCGGTGGCCGCTGTGGCGGCGTTGGCGCCGGTGAGTCCATTCCCGCCACTCACACCGCTTACGGCACTAGCGGCACTCACCGCACTAGCGCCATCCACCCCGTTGATGCCACCGAGCTGAGCCAAGGTGTTCAGCTTTCCCAGCGAATCGAACAGTCCCTTGAGCGCCAGAGGCGCGAGCGCGGCGAGCGCGCCGCCCGCGACCGACAGGGCCGCGGCCAGACAGAGCCGCCAGGCGACTGCGCGGGTCACGCCCGTGGCGAGCAGTCGCATGGCGGCGAGGGCGCCTTGAAGCGGCGGCATGGCGATTTCCCGGATGCACTTGCGACGGCGCAGCCTCAGGCGTCCCAGCGTCCGAGCCACGCTTCAACCGCCACCAATCCGTGCAACTGGGCCGGCGCGCCGGACAAGGTCGTCGGACGGCCCGAGAGCAGGACCTCGACCGTGCGGCGATCCAGCAGTCCGCGCCGGCTCAGCGCTCCCTCCAGCAGCAGACCCCGCACAAGGTCGATGTTGCCTGCAAGCACGGCCTTGAGATGCTCTTCCATGCCGCCTTTGGAGCGGCGATTGGTGATCTGCACGGGCAGTTCGCCGGCGAAGGCTTGGCGCGCGAGCGAACGCCCCCGCCCGCCGACGGTCAGCGCATAGGTCGGAAAACGCAGACACAGCTCGACCAGGGGCTGCGCGAGCAGTGGGTTGACCAGCTCGGGTGCCAGATCTTGCTCGAACGGGTCGTAGTAGCCGATGGGATACATCAGTCCGAAGGTCTGCATGTATTTGCCGATCGGCAGCGCCGAGAGCTCCCGATGCAAGGGATGCGCGAATCGGTCCAGGCAAGGTGAGCGCGAACGGGTTTTATTGGAGAGCAGGTTGGCAAACCCACCGGTCTCGCGCAGCGCGGCGTCCGGGCGGATCCACTCCTCAAGGCGTGACCCAAGGCGGTCCAGATCGAGACCCGCCCCAGGCGTGCGGCGTCCATGACGGCGGCTACAAATCCAGGCCTGAGGCCGTTGTCGTCCAGGTAGTCCGCAGCAGGCCACCAGCGCGGGAACTCGCAGAACACCAGATCGCCACCTGTGCCTGAGAACATGGCTGGCGTGGGGTGGTTGCTGGCATGCGCGCTGGTCGCGAGGTTGGTGCTGGTGCTGGTGTTGGTTCCTGTGCTGGCGCGGGTGCCGGCGCTTGAATGCTGGTGAGCAAGGCCATGTGCGCGAGCCAGAGCGGCATCCGATGCGCCGTTCATCCACCCGATGTAGGGCACGGGCGCGGGCATGCGGGCCGCACGCAGCACGCGCTCGATTCGAAATTTCGGATCGCGTTCGCGCTCCACCAGCTCGCGTCCCGCACGTTGCGCCATGAGCCTGGCGTAGTCTCGCTCGTCGCTGTCTGACCCCGGGGAGTGGTAGTTGACGGCCAGCACGTGCGCGTGGGTGTCTTCTTCGCGCAGGCAACTCAGCAGGATGGAAGAGTCCAGTCCGCCCGACAGGCGCAGCAGCACCGCGTCGTAGCAGCTGGCCCAGGCCCGGGCGCAGGCCTGAACGGTGTCGCGCATCTGTGCGGCGGCATCCCCTGGCGCCATCTCCAGCGGCGCCTGCGCGAACCGGGTCGCCTCCCAAAGCAATTCGGATTCGCCAGTGCGCAGATCGAAACGTTCGCCGGGGAGGACTTCGCACACGCCGTTGAGCATGGTCTCCCGCCCGGTGATTGCACCGAGCAGGAGCTGTGCGACCACCGCGTTCCAGTCCACCACCGGTGCGGCGCGCTCACCCAGCATCGTCAGCGCGTCTTCGAGCCAGGAGAAGACGAGGGTGATCCCTTGGTGAGACATGCGAAAACAGGGAGCGTGCCGGTGGGATCCCGCAGCACGCAAACCGATCCCCGCGCCGTGGGAAAGAAGGCCACGTAGCGCCCCCAGAAATCGCGCACGAGCGACGTACCCTCACTGTCCACCAGTCGCGCCTCGTCCAGGATCGTCAGGCGCGCATCGCGGGCCGGGGAGGACGAGGAAGAGGAAGAGGAAGAGGAAGAGGAGGAGAGATTCGCGCGGCGGAACCCCTTGCCCAGCAGGCCCCCAAGACCATCGTGGAACTCCTGTGCCTCGTTGACACCGGGCAAGGTCCCGGTCGCATACACGCTCAGGCCGGGAAGCCGTAGTGCCAGCTTCCATTGCGGACGCCTTTCCCATTGCGCGTCGAGTTGTGCGGCAAGGCGCGCGCGTTCCTGCCGTGCGGGATCCCAGGCAATGGCGATGTACCTGAACATGGGGCGGCGGTCCCGTTTACACCACAAGAATGGGGCGAAACGCGCGGACGTATTCGTGCTGGTCGTTGAGCACGATGCGCCCTGACTGGACCCATGAATGCGCCCCGAACGGATTCGTCTTGACGCCGATGACCCAGCGTGCGCTCAAACCTTCTGCAAAGAGGAAAAAGACGAGCGATAGCGAGTCGTGCAGGCAGCGATCCCTTGCACTGAACGCCAAGGGACGAAGGCGCTCGAAGGTCAGCGCAGCCAGACGAATCGACTCGTGTACGGCGGGGTCAGTCAGCCGGCCGACGTCGCTCGCTTCAGCCGCGATGCCGTCAATCGCGCGTCCCCCATTCAGGCGCGCCAGCCGCTCCGCCGGCGCTACCCGTGCCGCACATTCCGCACGCGCTGCAATTTCCACAGCGCTGTGCGACAACTCGTCGTGCTTGGCGGCGACGTGCGCGGCGATCGTCTGCAAGGACGACCTTCGCAGCCGCCATGCTGCCAACGCACTGCTTTGCAGGAAGTTGCCGATCCGCCGCGCGGTGAGACGCAAAGGTCTCCCCACGCAATCCGGATCCGGTGATTCGCGCGGCTCTTCAAGGCGCACGTGCGTGGGAGGCACCTGGCTCGACGAGCGGGCGAGCAGGCCCAACGACAGGAGGCGATCCGCAAGTGCCGTGCCCGGACTCACCGTACGGCGGGCGACGGGGAGTAGCACGGCGTCGCCGCTATACGGTCTCATTGCGAGGCTGTGGAGAGGGTCTTCGCCCCGACTGCACGCGCATGCGGGTACTGGCCATCCCGCAACGAGGCCGGCCAGCGCGCGAGCGCCGGCCTGGCCCAGATTCCAGTAACGGCCACGCTGCAGATCGAGCAGGACGACGGAGCCTTCGCACTCGCAGCACCGTACATGCGGGGCGAGCTGGAGGGGCGAAACGCGCTGGCAGTTGGTCATGGCATTGGTTTGGTGACTTGTGGCGCGGTGTGCGCCGCACTAGCCGCGCTAGCCGCGCTAGCCGCACTAGCCGCACTAGCCGCACTCGGCGCGCTCGGCGCGTTGGTCGCCGAGCGACTGTGGGACCAGGCGGCCGACGACGTTGAGGATGTGTGGTGGTGGAGAGCGCTGCCGGAACACCAGGCGCACGCCGTCGCCAGCGGCGCGCGCCTGCCACGCTCAGGTGGTGATCTTGCGCGGGAACTGCGGGTTGTCTTCCGCGTATTCCGTGCTCGGCGTGCCCATGGTCAGCTCCTTGGCGTCGCCCAGGTCGACCAGTTGGAGATCCAGGTCCAGGTCATGACTCGGATCGACTTGCGAGGTCTTGCTCATGTCGAACTCCTTCAGTTGAGGTTGAAACGGTCCCGCCCTGCAGCTCATCTGCGTGGGGCGACGCCAAGGTAGTCCGACGCCGCGTCGGTGGTCCATGGCGCCGGGCAGGCGACCTTTGCGTGTTCGGTCGCTGTCGGGCCTGGCCACGTACCCCGGCGACGCTGCGCAAGAAGCGAGAAAGTTGCTATTCGCACGACACCGCGATCGGCGCTCGTTCATGAGCGAGGTCTCAGTTGTTCGGCGATTGGCAGAGTGACGAGTGAAAACGTGCGGCATACGGTTTCGTCCCTCCAACGACCGATTCGCACTTCCGAGACGACAAGCGACCGAACGGTCGATCCGTTATTCGGGGATGCGCGGTAGGGCGGTCGCGCAATCGACTCGTCATCGATTCATGGGAGAACAAAGATGGCGACCACCAATGCGTGGGATGTGGGAGATGCACGTACGACATGGGCGTTGTGCTGGCAGGCCGCAGTGGGCCGCGACTTCCTCGCGACTCCGGCGCTGGCGGCCAAGATCCGCGAGCGGTTGATCGGCGCGCACCAGAAGCACAGCAGGGAGCTGATCGACTTCGTGATGCTGCAAAGGGAGATCCACGCGATCACCCAGCTCACCCCGGGCGATTCGGTCGGGCTCGTTGCCAGAGGCTTCGGGAATGTCGTGTCCCGGTGGGTGCGCCTGGTCCAGCCGATTCGCGGCCCCGTACTGGCTGGCAGATTCTGGGCGCAGCCGCTGGAATCGGAGGAGGCGCTGCGCGCCGAGGTGCGCATGCTCGCGTGGCGTCCCGTCGTCCGCAGGGCCAGCGTGACGCCCACCTACCATCCGCACGGTGGACTTCGCGTCGCCCTCGGCCTGACGACTTCCAACGGATTCGACGCTCGACCTCTGCTGCGGCATTTCGGCGGTCCGGTGCCCGAGGCGCGATCGGCGCTGCGACAGTGGATCTCTCGCCGTCCCTCCGAGCGCGATTGGCGGACCTGGGAACTGACGCGGGGTCTGGAACTCGCGACCAGCAACGGCGGGGAGCAGGTCCGCGCGGCCAAGACGGCCAGCCGCGACGCGGCGATGCTCATCGCCCTGGCAGGAGGGCAGGGTGTCGAGGGCGCGCTGGATCTGCTGCACGCATGGGTCACCGTGCGCATGCAAGCGCCGGCCATGCGCGGGGCCAAGATCCGTCCTTCATCGATGCAGCCACGCGTGCGCGGCGTGGTCGCCTGCCTGGCGGTGGCACACCGCCTGTGCCCGGCCTCGACCGTTGCACGGCACTTTGGGCGTTCCAAGGCGACGCTCAGCGAGCAGATGGCGGCGTGTCGCTCACGTCCTGCGGACCGGACGCTCGTGGCAACACCCCTTCGCCGAATTCTTGATGAATGCGTGTTGCTGTCAACCGGCGTTGCCTCTCGGAGGACTGCGGCGGCTGCGCGCTCTCGCCGGCCTCGCGACCTTTGAGATCCCGCGATGGCGTCGACGACGTCGGCGAGCCAAGTACGGTCGCGCAGGCAGGGAGTACGGGCAGCACGCGCAGCGGCAAGCCGCTGAGTCACTGTACCGCCGTGCCGCTGAGCCGCGGCGCCGCGGTGGCGGATCTTGCGGTCTTGCGGAAATGGCGGCAGTGGCGGCAGTGGCGCAAATGGCGGTGAGGCCCAGTGGCTCGCCGGCCTCGAGTGACACGGGTAGGCGTCAGGCCTGCATCGACAGGAGCGTGAAATGGAACGTCCGGCTCATGAACTCAGGTGTTGGATGTCTCCAATAGGCGAGGATGCCAAAGACGGCGGGCTGGCGGTTTGCACACCCACGCACTTCCACGCCTTGGCCACAACATTGGCCGACACGCGTGGTCCACGTGGCGCAGACACAGATAACGATCTGGACGCGTCATCATTGCGCGGGGAGTCGGCCTGTGCGAGCCGTGGTCCGAACGACGACTCCCGACGAGCAGCGCCCGGGGCGTCGGCTGGCCGGGGCGTCGGCAGAGACGCAGCCGACCTGTTGAAGAGTGAGAAGACGCAGAAATCGGTACTCCACCGAGGCGAAGGACTTCTCGGTCTATTCATCGACGGATCACGGCTTGGTCGACTTCGCCGTGCCGCGGATGACGCGGGCAACTCGCTGTTCAACCTGGTTGTCACGCTATACGTCGCGGCGCTGGATCGCAGCCTTCCCTGCGGGAACGGCGAACTCATCCTGCTGCCGTCGGACGACTTTGTCGGATGCGATGAGGCTAATGAAGGCCGTGACATCCGTGCCGGCGGTGCCTGCGGTGACGGTGGCAAATCCGACGGACGCTCCCGACGGGCCGTCGGCTCCGCTGCCGATCGCGCAAAGACACCTCGCCGGGCGGGCGGCGCACCGCATGCCGCAGAGCTGCCGCATTCCATGCAAATCGCCATCGCCGGTTCACGCGACTCGGGCTGCGATGAGCTGGCGCGGAGCGCGGCTGGCGTCGCGCTCGACGAAAGCGGACGGATTTTGCAGAACACCGCACTTCGCTACATCCTGTGCTGCTCGCTGGATGCCCGCAGCCACTCACCACCTTCGAAGGCCGCGAGTCACGCGCGGTTTTCGATGTTGACCGAAGTGAGAGAGTCGCAGGACGGTATTTGGGTTGACTGCTGCTTTCACAAGGCGTGGCGCTGCGAGGAATCACTTGCGGCGCTTGCCGAGGAGTTCCTCCGTGCTATGTGTCGCGCAGCGGAATCGCTTGACGCTCAGCGCGGCTGGCAACCTCTGCGCCATAAGATGCGCGGAGTCGTGTATGGCGCCGGAATTGCGCTGCTGACTGACTTGCGCTGCACTCATTCCCATTCAAGCTGCACCTCTCAGCGTACCGCTTGGAGTTGGCCCGTGAGCTACATCAGTGCAATGAATCGAGTCGCGCGTTTCAGACCACGAGTGCGCGGCATTGCCAGTTTGGAAGGCATGGAGGGCCTGGGCTATTCGTGCTGGATTGACCCTGAGGATAGGCGCATTCCGGTGTTCGCATTGGAAGTCGGGCTGCGGATCGCCGCCGAGTGCAGCTGCCCCATGTATGGCGTGCGCTACGACCGTTTGCGTCTGACGTTTCGCGAATTCAGCGACCAGGAGTGGGGCCTCGTGGCTGACTGTCCAAGAGCATGCCCGGATTTCATCGCGCCGGATGGTGCGCGGGTCCACGCGATCGGCTTCTGGCACGGCTGGGCCTGGGACGTGGCTGCGATTTTTTGCTGAACCCCGCTCCGTGCGCTGGACGCTGCGCCTTCGCGGCGGAGCATGCGCGCGCGGGGCCCGTGTCTGCGAGATAGGTCCTCTGTTGACGCCGGGACTTGACGGCACCGACGCCTTTGACGGTTCGGGGACTCGACCCGTATTCCAGGCGTTCGGGCTTACGGCTGACGGCTGACGGCTTCACCGTACACAACGCGTGGACGAGCTTGGGCTCGGAAGGATGTCAAGCGATCAAGCCAGAGACTCCACCCACTCTTGAAGTAGGCGCACTCCGGCAGCATGCAGGGACTCGCCTTCCGAGCGGGTTCCGGTTCCTGCGGCGCGCGAAGCGGACACGCCCAACAGATCGGCTTCCCATCGCAGGCTCGCACTGTCATCCGCCCAGACCCGCACGGTCGCGACAATCGGCACATCGCCGAACGGTCGCGCGATCCGGGTGGTGAAAGAAACCATCTGGGACATGTCAAGAATCCAGGGTGGGGTGGCAGAGAGGATACGGCTGGGCGCTTCAGGGCAAAAAAAGCCCCGACATCGTCGAGGCTTGAGGGTCCGAGGAGGGAGTCACTCGGACCGATGCTCAGGGAGGAGCACGCTGCGATTGTATACGAGGCCCGTCGAACCTCACCTCGCCCGCCACGCGCCGGCGCCAAAGCTTCGCGTCGTATGTCAGTCTTTCTGGGGTGACGTTTGGGCGTCCCACGGCAAGCGCTGGCCCCTCTGATGGAACGCTGGTTGCCTCATGGGGTCCATGGCTCGGTCATCGAGCCCCAACCTGGAGTTCCTCATGTCCCTTCGTTTCCTCGCGGTCGCCGGTGGCGTCGCTTTCCTTTCTGCACGTCTGATCAAGTCCATGCGGGCCAAGCACGAGGGCCGCGCATCGTCCGATCCGGTCGCCGCCTTCCCGCGGTCGTCACGCACGGGCGAAGCGAAAACTCGCCGACCGCGACGGGGTCGACGCCGGCTTCGCCCTCGGCCAGACCGTTGTCCACGCCGTCTTCTACAACGTCCTCCCTATCCGCCGACCCGACTGCTGCGCCGAGCGCCGCCCCCGCCACCGCACCGAACACCGTCGCCACCGCCGGCACAGCGGCCGCTACACCTGCCGCTACACCTGCCGCCCAGTCTCAAAGCGCACCTACCTCTGGTACCACCTCTTCGTCCAATGCCCCTTCGACGGTGCCATCAACGGTTCGTGCGGCATCGGTCACGCCGTCTGCAGGCAACCAGCCTGACCAGATGTCCGCTTCACGCGAGCGTGACGGCTCGGCTTCGACGGGCAGTACCGCTGACGACGCTGCACGCACCCGTCCAGCGGCCCAGGGCCAAGCCCCCGGGGTCTGAGCCCCGTCGCGCAGGCGGTCTGGGATGCGGGGGGGGGGCCGGGTCCCAGGCTTCTCGGCTTCCTGCCTTCCCGCTCTCCCGCATTCCTGACTTGCAGGCTTCCCAGCTGCCGACCGACAAGGAGTGCTCGCCCGGCCCGTCAGAGTGCGGTCGGGTGATTGCCTACGTGCGCTTCCTCCGTCGCCGGATACCGCCGCTTCAGCGCGTGCCGTACAACTGAGACCTTCGGCAGGGGTTGTCCCGCCGCAGGCCAGGGAGGCACCACCATGATCCATCAACAAGCCTTTGGCGCTCCGTCGCTGGGTCGCGTTCGCCGCTGGCTGGTGGTGGGCAACCTCGTGCTAGCAGCCATCCTGTGCACTGCCGCTTGGCTGAGCCTTCACAACGCCCGCGAAGGCGACGAAGACGCCGCGCGTTTGACGGCCGAGAATCTGGCCACGAGCATGAGCGGCGAGGTTGCCGCCGAGCTGAGCGTCATCGACAACGCGTTGGCGACGGTGGCCGAGCGTTACGGCAAGACGCGCCAGTCGGCCGATCGCGCGTCCGTGCTGGGGGAGATGGTCGACGAACAGCAGACGTTGCTCAAGCACGTGAGCGCAGTGCGCGTGACCGACGCGTCGGGCGACGTGGTCATCCCGCAGGCGCTCGCCGGCCGGGTGTTCCACTTCGGGGACCGCTCCTATTTCGAGCGGGCGCGCTCGCGCGACGCCACCGTGGTGTCCGAGCCTTTGCGCAGCCGGGTGACCGGCGCGTGGATCATCGTCGTGGCGCGCCGCCTGATCAACGCCGACGGCGGTTTCGACGGCATCGTGCTGACCGAGCTCACCTCGGAGCACTTCTCCCAGCTCTTCGCCGGCATGGAGCTGGGGCGCTCGGGCGCCATCTCCATGCGCACGAGCGACAGCTTCGTGCTGGTCTCGCGCCATTCGGCGTCCGAGCCGCAGTCGGCCAAGGGGGTGGGTCTGGCGATCGTGTCCCAGGCGCTGCGCGACAGCATCGCCCGTGACCCGGCGCGCGGCTGGTACGTGACGCCGACGGCGCTGGACCAGGTCGAGCGCGTCACCGCCTACCGCCGGGTCCCCGGCTACCCGTTCACGGTGTATGCGGGGCTGAGCACCAGCGAGTACCTCGCGGCCTGGTACCGCCAGGCCCTGGAGCTGTGGCTGCTCGTGGCGGTGATGATCGCGCTCGTTGGCGCCATCTCCGCGCTCCTGTACCGCGGGCAGCAGCGCGAGTACCTCGGCCGGATGGCCGCCGACCGGTTGACGCGCGAGCAAGAACTGATGCTGGAGAACGATCTCGTGGGCATGGTGCGCCTGCGCGAGCGCGTGATCCAGTGGGACAACCGGGCGATGGCGAATCTGCTGGGTTACGCCAGCGCCGAGCTGCGCGGAATGTCCATGCGCGAGCTGTATCTGGACGAGGCGACCTTCGACCAAATCGGTCGCGCCGGGTATGGCGCCCTGCGCGCGGGCGAGCGATTCCGAACCCAGGTGCAGATGCGTCGCAAGGACGGCTCGCCGCTGTGGGTCGACCTGAGTGGGATGCTGGTGTCCGAGGACGAGAGCCTGTGGATGCTGGTCGACGTCGACGCCCTCAAGCGTAGCGAGGAAACGGCCCAGAGTCTGGCCCTGCGCGACGCGTTGACGGGTCTGCCCAATCGTCGGCTGTTCGAGGAAAAGCTCGCGGATGCGCAGCAGCAGGCGCTGAGGTCGCAGCGCGGCGTGGCGGTCTGTTATCTCGATCTGGATGGGTTCAAACCCGTCAACGACACCCACGGACATGACGCGGGCGATGTGGTCCTCAAGGAGGTCGCGCTGCGCTTGCAGCAGAGCCTGCGCGGCAACGATGTCGTGGCACGCCTGGGCGGCGACGAGTTCGCGATCCTGCTGTCGGCCAGCGACGACGCGGGGAGCACCCGCACGGTGCTCCAGCGTTGCCTGGCAGAGATCGAGCGGCCCATCCGCGTGAATGAGCATCACACTGAGCATCCCACTGAGCCTCAGACGGTCCGGGTGAGCGCGAGCATCGGCGTCGTGCTGGCCCAAGGAACGTGCGACATTGGCGCCGTCATGCGCGGCGCGGACGCGGCGATGTACGCGGCCAAGCGCGCGGGCAAGGCACGGATCCATTTCGGACCGACGATGTCAGGCCTGGCCGCCGCAGCGCTGCTGCCTCGCGTGTCGACGCGCGTGGATACAGCGCGCCACGTTGCATAGTTGTGTCGCAGGGGCGGATCGGCTCGAATAGCCAGGGTGATCGGCTGGAGATCGTCTGGAGACCGGTTGGAGATCGGCGTGCGCTCAACGGGCAAGCGACCGGCAAGCGACGGGTGTGAGACAAGTGATAGACGAGTGGTGGACGAGTCGTGGATGAGTCGTGGATGAGTGATGGACCTATGATCGGCGCCGAACTTTCGGGCAGCAGGCTTGGCGTTCTGGGCGGCGGGATCAGGAATAGAAAGTAGAACGGGTCGGGAGGCCATATGGAGTTGGATACCGTGTCGTATGTGTTTCAGTCGCCCAGCGGGACGTTCACCGTCAAGCAGCGCATCAGCGGGCGCTGGCGCGTCCGCATCGATCACATGCCCTGGGATGAATCGTTCGCGAACGCCCAGGAGGCCGTGACCGCGCTGTCCCGGCACTTCGACGTTCCGGCGTTGGTGACCGAGTGGACGGCCATCGGCCACTTCCATACGGCAGAGGGCAGGTGGGCTTGCGACCAACCCATCGACCCCATCGCGGTTCCGATGCGTTGATGGCGCATTGCCGCAGGCGATGGCTTGAACGGTTCGGATGAGGCGGTGGGACTGCCAAGCATCGACTGAGTCGAACTCGAACTCGAACTCGAACTCGGACTCTGACTCGCACTCGATCTCGAACTTGGATGCGGTGTTGGTGTCGCTGTCTGCGCCGCTGTCTGTGTCGCTGACTGTGTCGGTGCCGATCTCTCAACGAGATCGCAGCGTCTGCCGCGTATGGCAGGCCCGCGCATGCCCTTGACCCGCGAGGCTTCGATGTGATCCTGAATGTACGGGTTGGGTTCTCCACCCGTCGTTCAACCCACACCAGGAGCCCTCATGAAAATCTCCAAGGCTGAGATCGCGGCGATCATCGACGCGTCGTGCCGGACCTTCATCCCCCTTCATCAACTCGTCCTGTCGAAGGACTATCAGGCGCGCCCGGCGGGCAGCACGTCGCGCCTGAGCATCGAGGAGCTGGCCGCGTCCATCCAGGCATGCGGCGTCCTCCAAAATCTGATCGTCATAAAAGGCGCGCGCAACCTCTACGAGGTCTGCGCCGGCGGACGGCGGCTGCAAGCGCTGGGCTTGCTGGTGAGCGCCGGGACGCTGCCCGAGAACGTTCCGGTGCCGGTGCTCGTGGTCGCCGCCGAGCACGGCCTCATCGCGAGCCTCTCCGAAAATGCGTTCCATGTGCCCATGCACCCCGCCGACGAGTTCGAGGCCTTCGCCAAGCTGTTGGCGCAGGGCCGCTCCCTGGAGGACGTCGCCGCCGCCTTCGGCGTGACGCCGCTCGTCGTGAAGCGACGCATGAGACTGGCCGCCGTGTCCCCCAAGCTGATCGCGGAGTTCAGGCAAGGCCGGATCAGCATGGACTGCCTCATGGCGCTGGCGTCGGTGGACGACCACGCCCGACAGGAGCAGGCATGGGAGGGGCTGGACGCCTGGAGCCGCCAACCCGACCACCTTCGCCGCGTGCTGAGTCAGGGCGAGGTCGAGTCCGATCGCAGCCCGGTGGCGAAGTACGTCGGCGTCAAGGCGTACGAGAAGGCCGGCGGCCCTTCAAGGCGCGACCTCTTCAGCGACAACGACAAGAAGGTCTACCTGCTGGACGCGGTGCTGCTCGACCAGTTGGCGGTGGCGAAGTTGCAGCGCAAGGCCAGGCAGATCCTGGCCGAAGGCTGGAAGTGGGTGGAGGTGCGTGCGCGTTTCGTGCACGACGAATATGCGCGCCACGGCGAACTCAGGAAGTCACGCCGCCCGGCAAACGACACGGAGGCTGCCGAACTGGCTGTGCTGGAGGGGCGGCTTGCGGCGCTGACCCGGAAGTTGCAAGCGCTGGACGGCGTCGAGGGGAACGAGCTGGGGGAAGGCGATGGCGAGCAAGCCGAGCAGGCTGACCAGGACGGCAGGAACGACGATGCGCTGCCCGGCGAGGGCGACGATGAGCAGCTGGAAGTCGATCTGCAGGGCGATCTGCAAGGCGATATGGAAGCCGACCTTGAATCCGCCCTTGAATCCGAATGCGACGCAGCCAGCGCGGCCATTGCCGCGTTGCACGAGTCGCTCAGCGTGTGGCAGACCGAGCTGATGGCGTTTGCAGGATGCGTGGTCTACGTCGACGCCGACGCGAGCCCGGCGGTCCGGTACGGCCTGATCCGTCCGGAGGACCGCAACGAACTGGCGCGGGCAGCCCAGGCCGTCCGGGCCAGTCGACTCGCTGCTGGTGATCAAGGCTGCGGCTCCGACGGCGCTCATGACTCCCATGATTCCCATGACCCTCATGGCGGTCACGACGACGGGCTGGATTTCGACGATGCAGATGCCTTCGGCACGTCGTCGGACAGTGTCCCCAAGGTCCGACCGGTCCACTCCGAGCGCCTCACGCGCAACCTGACGGCACACCGCGTGGCGGCCATCCAGGCAGAGCTGCTGGACAGGCCCGAGGTCGCGCTGGCGATACTCACGGCGCAACTGGCTGGCAAGCTGCTGCTGGACGGCTATCAACATGTGCACACGAGCGGCGATCCGCTCACCTTCAGCGCCACCGACACGCACGGCCCACTGAGCAGCGACGCGCCCGACATCGTCAGCAGCCCGGCCTGGCTGGCGGTGGAGGCGCAACGCCAGTTCTGGCGCGACCAACTTCCCGCCGAGGCGCAGGCGCTGCTGCCGTGGATGCTTGCCCAGGACGCGGCGATGGTCACGAAGCTGCTGACCTTCCTCGTGGCGAGCAGCGTGTCCGGCGTTTACGCCGCCGAGCCTGAATCGCCCCGGTGCCAGCGCACCGAGGGTCTCGCCCAGGCGCTGGCGCTGGACATGCGCAAGTGGTGGCAGGCCAGTGCGGCGAGCTACTTCAACCACGTCTCCAAGGCGCGCATCGCGCAGGTGGTGGATGAAGTCCTCGGCGCGCAAGCAGCAGCTCCTTTGCAACAGCTCAAGAAGGAGGCTGCGGCTGCCGGCGCGCAGCAGGTGCTGGCATCGACGGGATGGCTGCCGCAGGTGCTGCGGGTGACACCGATGATGAGCCCGGCAGGCGGCGCCATGGGCGGTGCCGCCTGATCACTCGCGTCAGGGGCACGATTCAAGCCCTACCGGTCGGTCGCTAGGGTGGGGTGGCTAGCGGGGTGGATAGCGGGGTGGATAGCGAGTTGGCTCGCGGCGTGGACGGATCTGGCGGCCCGCCGCTGGTCGTCCCTGCGCGTCGCGATCCGATGTAGGCCGCCGCCGCCCGAGCGCGCGAATGCCCGGCCAGCTCGGCGATCTCCTGCCGGGCCGCGACTTCCACGTCGCGCGCCACGCGCGCGCCGCCGCGCACCGGTGGCGCCTCGCCGGTGGCTTGCACCCACACGGCCACCAGCGCCTCGTGGCGCAGACCGTGGCCCGTGACGCCGCGCTCCTTGAGCGTGATCCCGAAGCGGCGCATCACGTAGCTGAACCGGTTCAGGTTCTGGCGCAGGTCGCGCCCCGGTCGGCTCACATGCGCGTCGCGGCCCACGGCCACCTCCCGCGCGTAGGCCAGCGCCTGTTCCTGCTGCGTGGTCGCGATGGGAATATGGCGAGGTCGCCCGCCCTTGCTGCCCTGGCGAATCCACAAGTAGCTGTCGGCCCTGCGCCGGTCCTGCGGCAGTCCCGTGGCCTCGAACGCCACCTCGCAGGCGTGGGGCCGCATCATCACCGCCTCCTTGCGACGCAGCCCGAACGCCTGTATCAGTCGCAGCGCCGCGCCCACATGGGCGTCATAAGCACACACCTCGGCGATCAGTGGCTCGATGGGCACCTCGGCACCGCTCCAGGTCCTGTCGCGGTGGGCGACCCCGTGGCGCTGGTAGCTCGACGCTGGCAGGCCGTAGCTCGCCGCCGTTCGTACGAGTCCGGGTTTTCCGATCCAGATCGCGAGACCGCGAAGGAAGCTCAGGTAGGTCTGGATCGTCGCCGCCGCCATGCGCTGCGCCTGCCACAGATCGAGCATCGCCTGGATGTGGCGACCGCCCAGATTGCGCGGATCGGGGACGGTCGCGAAACCCGCCTTGTCCCTCAGATCCCGGAAGAAGCGGCGCAGGAACACGGCGCGGTCGTGGCGGGTCTTGTGGGACACGCTCTTGTGGCGCGCGGTGTGCTGCTCATTGAACAGGTCGAGCAAGATCCCCAGCACCCGAGTCGGCGGCGTTTGGCCCGGGGGATGCCGCGCTAGCACGTCGGCGGCGTTTAGTCCTGCCCAGTCTTGGCGCCGGCGGGCTGCGGGGCGCCCACGCGCGGTGACGCTGGCCGTGCTTCGTGCCTTGGTCGTTTTCGTCTTCGTCTTCGTCTTCGTCGTCGTCGTCGTCATCGTCGTCATCGTCATCGTCGTCATCGTCGTCATCGTCGTCTTGCGCGTTGCGGGCTCATGGGCGCGGGACATGTCGATCTCCAATACAAGGTTGACCCGGCTTGGTGGGCGGGCAGCGTTTTTCCGATGTGACGTTGCGGCGTGTCTGTCCGGGGCGCTCGCAATCGCTCCGACGGTGAGCTGTTTGAAGCGCGTGATTGGCCGTCGCGTGCAGCCCAAGCGCGAGGCGCTGACCCAGGTTTTGTCGCCGGCCTTCATAGGCGCCGGCGACGCGGCCGTTCTTAAAAATGAACACGGGTTTGATCCGGTCTGTGCGCGTGTTTCCACGTCAACACAGGGGTGTACGTCCATGTCCTTGGAGGACTGGGGCGCGACGTTCCTGTCTGGCAGGGACGCCTCTGCGGGATCAGTGCTGGTGTCGTAGCGCCACCCGTCTGCTGGGTAGCTCCCCTGACCGCAGCCAGGGAGCGTCAGACGTTCGAGCGAGTGCACACGTGGAGCCCCAGTGGGGCAAGCACGTCCGTGTGCCGCGCGCTGCGCGTGCTCGATGGTGGCGGGAACTGCGCGGGTACCTCTGGTGTACCTGGCCATGTTCTGCGTTGCCGCGATGCGTCCTTGGAGAACGCCCAGCCGGGCTGGTGGATCGCGGCGCTGCGCTACGGAAGGGTCCTCCGAAGCGCTGCATCTGGGCAGCGCATCGTCCTCACTCGGGGTGGGGGCGGGAAGGGCGCGTGTCGGGCGCGACGCCTTTTTGGCTTCCGTGAGGAAAGCGAGGACAAGGAGCCTTTGGAGCCCTCGGAACCGTTGGAGTTTTTAGAGCCTGTTGATGCTCTTGGAGCTTTAGAACGCCCTCAGTAGGCAACGCCGGCGCGCGGGTGGTCAAGCTTGCCGACGGCGATTCGGGGTGGCGGGCCAGCACGCGAAACAGCGCCGTCCATGTTGCGAACTGTCTTGCCCACCACCGGAGCGCGAGGGGGTTGACGAGGGGCGCAATGGCCTCTGGTTGTGAACAAGGGGAATGGATCGAGGGGAGTGAGTTCGCATGGGGCGTGGCGAGCCTGCGGGTCGATTGAAAGACGCTTCAATTGCTTCTGGCGAGTCGGCACTTTCGCCGCCCGGAATTGAACGGTTGTCGAAGTCGTGAGGTCGAGCCTGTTGGTCTGCGGAGCGTGGGGCTTGGGGCGTGTCGCGTCGGACCTGTCGCCTGGGACGTGTGGCGGGGGACGTGTAGCGTGAGAGAGTGCGGGCGAATTGTGCGTGTCGACGGCCCCATTGCGACCTTTCGCCGGCGTGGTGCGACCGACAAGCTCCGCTGCGTCGACACGTGGTGAGGGGTGAAGCCATGAGCAAGGTGGTGCGGGCGATCGATGTCGGATTCGGACAGACGAAGTTCACCCTGGGGCGCGGGGAAGGTTCCGCGGCGGAACTCAGGTGCGCGTCATTTCCCTCGTTGGCCTACACGAGCATGAAGGATCCCGGCGCGGGGTCCGCGGGTGATCGCCGAAAGACGGTGGCCTTGCCGATCGGGGGCACCTACTACGAGGTGGGACCGGAGGTACAGCTCGCCGCGGACAACTATCGCGCGACGCAGCTTCATGATCAGTACCTGGGCACGCCCGAGTACCTGGCGCTCGCGCGCGGAGCGATGAGTTTCATGAAGCTCGACGCAATCGATTTGCTGGTGGTGGGGCTGCCCGTGTCGATGTTCCAGGCGCGCCGCGCGCAGCTCGAACGCCTGATGACGGGGTCCCACGATCTCGGGCGCGGGCGAAGTGTCACGGTGCGGCGAGCGGTTGCGCTCGCGCAGCCGCAAGGAGCGCTCGTCTTCTACACGGCGGCGTGCCACAAGGGCAGAACGATCGGCCAGGAGCAAAGCCTGGTCATCGATCCTGGGTCCCGCACGTTCGATTGGCTCTTCTCACGCGGGATGCGGCTCGTGCTCAAGGTGAGCAATTCGGTGAACCGGGGCATGTCCGACATTCTCAAGACGGTGGCGCAGGAGATCGGCAGCGACATCGGGCGACCGTATCACGATCTGCCCGCCATCGATGCGGCGCTGCGCACCGGCAAGCCCTTGCTGATCTACCAACGGCCCTATGACCTCACGCCGATCCTGCCCACCGTCCGCACTGTCGCGCGCGCAGCCGTGTCGTCGATGATGGAGTGGATCACCGAGGACTACAGCATCCAGAACATCATCCTGGTCGGCGGCGGCGCGTTCATGTTCAAGGATGCGGTGCGGGCCGCTTTTCCCAACCACGTGGTCCAGTCGTTACGGGATCCGATGTACGCCAACGTCAAAGGGTTTCAGATCGCTGGCGAGAACCTCTTGACGCAGGCCGGCGAAGCACCGGAAGCTGCTGATGTCCCGGCGACCTGAGCCCGACCACATGCCCCACCACATGCCCCACAGCGTGCCCGACAGCGTGACCGACGGCATGCCAGGGAGCGAGCAAAGCAATGGGCGAAGCAGAGGGCAGGGGACCGGCCAACACGGCGCGCCCTCCAGCGGATCACACATCGGGCTACCCGACGAGACCGGCATCGCCCCGGGTCCAGGTCGTGTTCGGGTCACGCTTGAGTTGAGCCGCAGCGACGATCCGCTGTTGTTCGACGCGCTCGCCGGATTGCCCAAAGGACGTCGGCGCGTGGCGCGGTTGCGCACCCTGGCACACGATGGTCTGCTCGCCACTGGTCCCGCCACTGGTCCCGCCGCTCGTTCCGCCGGTCTCGTGCGGGAGCGCTTGAGTGGCGCCGCGGGTGCTTCACGCGACGCGGGCACCTCGGACACTGTGCAAGCCGCTAACCCCGCCCATGCGGCGGACGTTGCACCTGCTGCCGCGGACTTCACTAAGGAACGCGACACATTGGCATGGCCCGATGCGGCCCTGACGGCAGGCGTCTTCGACGCACCGCTGAACGAGTGATTGCCCGGCCGTCTGCTCCCATGCCAGTCGCGGTGGGCACGGCGGGAAGGGATCCGCTGGACCCATCGGATCACCGGACCGCAAGAGACACAGGACCCACAGGACCCGGATGTTTCTCCGACTCTGGCGGCTCATGGCGAAGGTGCAAGGAAGGCGAACGCTTGGCGCCAACAAGCAAGATCCTGATCGTGGCCGCCAACGTGGGCGCAACGACTTGCCGGTGGCCCGCTCGCGGCATCTCGCGGCATCTCGCGGCATCTCGCGGCAGCTCGCGGGACATCGACGGCGCTGCTGGGTGCGCGCCAACCGAGGCACACGGATACGATCGGTTCGTCAATGCCTGATGCGACGCGGTGCTCATGTGGCTCCGCAAGGCCCCGTTGCCGTTTTGCAGCGGATGATCAGGTTCAAGGAGCATTGTGTGCGCTCGATTCAAGTTCTGTTCACCGCACTGATGGTGCTTGCCCTCCATAGTGAGCGGGTGTGCGCACAGTCCACTGCCGATCGCATCAGCATCGAGCAGCGCGCTGTCACCTTGGCGAGCGGAGAAACGATCGACTATGAGGTGGGCACGCTCTTTGTGCCCGAGAACCGAGGCAAGCCCAACAGCCGAACGATAGCGATCGGTTTTGCCCGCATCAAGGCGCTCCATCCAACCGGCGCGCCGCCCGTGTTCTGGTTGCCCGGCGGCCCCGGCCTCGACGTGTTGGGCGCCTTCACCGAGAGCGGCGAGGCGGCCCAGGCGCGCTTGCGCTCCTGGTTGAGCTTTCGTCTGGTGGGCGATCTGGTCATCGTGGGGCAGCGTGGCTACACGTTCCGGGGAGAGAAACTGGTCGAGATGTCCGACGCATCGCCCCTGGACCGGCCTGCGTCGGTGCAGGCCGAGGCGCAAGCCATGCGTGCGTTGGCGATCCGGGCGATGGCACATCATTCGGACAAGGACCTCTCGGGCTACACGATCGACGCGTTCGCAGCGGACATCGACTCGTTGCGAAGAGAGCTGCGCTACGACAAGATCAGTCTTTTCGGGGGCAGCTTCGGTTCGCAGTGGTCGCTCGCGGTGATGCGGTTCCACCCCGAGATCGTCGCCCGCGCGGTGCTCTCGTCCGTCGAGCCGCTGAACAACGGCTACGACATGCCGTCGCATGTTTTCGCCGCTCTGCAGCGCATCGCCTACGACGCCGATCGTGATGCGGGCCTGGCGCCTTACCTTCCGCAAGGTGGCGTGATGGAGGCCGTTCGCGCCCTTCATCGGCGATTCGCGTCGCAGTCCACGCCGAAGGTCGTGCGTGTGGTCGTGGTTGACGAGGTCGGCAAGCGCCAGGTTGTCGCGCTGGGCAAGGAGGATCTGCAGCTTGCCCTGCTGTCGCGGACCAGCGACGCGGCGCGATGGCCGGCGTTCATCCTGTCGCTGTACCACGGCCGGTACGAGGATTGGGCGCGGGAGACCCTTCAGGACCGCCGCGCCGCGCCCGTGACTTTGATCGGACCACTTGTCGACAGCAGTCTGGGCGTCACCGCAGAGCGCGAACACCAAATGCGGACGGATCCCGCCACCGACCTGCTTGGAACCTGGAACTTCGAGAGCAATATTTCCTCAGCGTCCGACTGGCCCACTCCGGATATGGGCGACAGCGTCCGATTGCCGCGCGTTTCGCCAATTCCTGTCGTGTTCGTCCACGGCGACTGGGACACGTCCACCCCGATCGAGAATACGCTCGGGCTGCTGCCCTACTTCCCCAACGGACGCGCAATCCTGGTGCATCGCGCGGGGCATGATGGCGCCTTCTATCAACTGCGCCAGAGCGTGGCTGCCAAAGATGCGATCTTTGAGTTCCTGCGCACCGGCCAGACGGGCGCGTTGCCAACCGAGGTTTCGTTGACCGTCCCCAGGTTCGAACTCCCACCCTTCCCAGCGCCGTCTCGTGCGAGGTGAAGCGGCCGCATTCGTTTTGCCGTGCGTTCGATCGCATCCAGCGATCGCACCGAACACATGGTCCGAAAGAGCGGTCCGAACGAGTGGTCCGAGCCGACCAATAGCGGAAATCGCGGGGGCTGTCTGCGTGCGCCTCGCTGCGCGAAGCGCCCAGGCCGTTCGGCAGCGTCGACGCCAAGTGAGACGCGAGTGAGACGCGAGTAAGGCGCCAAGTGAGGCGCCAAGCGTGACGGGCCGGCACGACAGCCGCGCGCCCCGCCGATGTTTGCCGTCGGCCAAGGCGACTCCGGCACGAACTCACGCGATGACGTTCCCTAAGCGGAGTCGCGTCGGAAGTCGTGCTCGATTTGCCTACACATGTTCAGCGCAAAAGCCTTCGCGAGAGCGGAGGCTAGCGCCTGGACGGGATGGCCCCGCGGTCGGCATCATGCAGCCACTACAGGAGTGACGATGAAGTTGGTTGTTGTGGAAGACTCGGCCTTGTTGCGCCGCATGGTGGTGCAACGTTTGGAGGATGAGGCAGGCGCCACGGTTGTCGGTCAAAGCGATGGCGAGTCCGCCGCGCTTACCACCGTGCAGCTCACTGCACCGGACGCCGTCCTGATCGACCTGAACATTGCCAGTGGCAGCGGGCTCAGCCTGGTGTCGCGGCTCCGGGCCAATCGGTTTCGGGGCAAGCTGATCGTGCTCAGCGCCAATGACCGGAGCACCTATGAACCGCTGGTGCTCTCACGAGGGGCCGACCGTTTCTACGACAAGGCGCATGACATGGACCGTCTGATCCGGGATCTGGGCTCGCGCGACGGCAGTCTGTGGATGAGCCTGGCGACTTGAGGAGCGGCGCGCCAGCGACTTCGTCCAGCCTCAGCGCGCTGCTCGTGACTCCTGGATGTGAAGGCATCGTGATCTGCGCGGGTGGGGGAGTCGACGTCCACCGCGAACCCATGCTGGAAACGTCGTCGTTCGTCGCGTGTCGTGTGCGATTCCCCTCCGCCCCCAGCTTTTCATGGCAACCTCCGCGGCGCGAATTGCCACGCCGCCACGCCGCCACGCCGCCAAGGCGCCACCGCGTCATGACACCGACGGCAAGCGTTTCTTCTTGGGTCCCGGACGGCCCACCGTGCAATGAGCGGCGCGCTACCCGCTCCGGGTGGCCGCTTGCGCGGCCCAGGCTGGCGGCACCGTCGCCGTGGCCGAAAGTTCGAGAAGCACTATTCGACGTCGCGGACACCGCGGTGTCGCGTGAGAAGTTTGGCCGAAGCTGAGGAATCCCGGCATTGCGACCCTTTTAGCAGGCGCCGCCGTCGGTCCGGAGACTGGTCGCTATCTGCACGCGCAGAAAGAAAGGTTCTTTGTGACCGCAGTCCGACGCCACTGTATGGCGTCGTCCTATGAGGCGATTGCGCCGCGAACGTCCGCAAACGCACTACATGGAAGTCCGGATAAATCGACTGGGCGCCGGGGCGGTCGTTCATCAGAATCTCATCCATCGAACTCGCCATCCGGTGGGTGTCGTGCCCACCGCCCCCCTCGGTCGGGCGACTGTCAAGCAGTCTTGCGGCCCCGCACCTGGTGCGGGGCCAATTTTTCCAGCCCCTTGGGGCTCGCGGGGAGATGAGAAACGGGGCGACATGACGCGTCAATTTGCAGGGACCATCGTTCGATTGGCGGGCTCCATGAGACCAGTGCTTCGTCGCATTCCCCGGCCGGTCGCCGCCGTGGTGATCGCGATGACCATGTCGGCGGCCTACGGCGCCGGGCTTGGCGTGTTCGTGCGAATCTCTCCCAGTTGTTCCGTTCGAACGACGGCCGGCCGCGCAGGGTTGGCGTGCGGAGCAGGGTCGGGCGCGTCGGTCCGCGTGCTGTCTCGCCAATGGCGCCGAGGTGTACGCCGGCGCTTCCATGAGCGCCGCACTCGGTGCTGCAGAGTCCGTATCTCGGCTTGGCGGTCAGACCTACGTCGTGATTGATTTCTAGACGCGCCGGGTTCCGATGGCTCCCTTGCGGTCGTATGTCCCGCTCGTCAGCGGTCAAGCCGGCGAGCTGATACATGACGGCCGAGGCACGCGCTGTGAGCCTGCTCGCGGCAAGGCAGCTTCCGCGCAGGCTGGCGCCCGTTGGCCGGGACGGTGGGAGGGCAAGAACTGCGCGAGACGGGGAGGGCGGGGCAGGGCAGCGACTGGCGCCGGTAGTCGTTCTGCCGTGCTCCATGCTGGCGGATGTTTCCACTGGCTGCCCGGTCGTCATCGACCGGGTGGCGTGGCTGGCGCGGGACGTCTCGCACCGATACGGAACTGAGATGCCGGCGATGGTCGAGGGCGTGGCCTGGCCTTCGCGTGCTTGCACGCAAGCCGTTACGTTTTTTCGACATGCGCCGACCTCATTTCTCCGTTCGAGCTACAGCCCTGTGTCTCGTGCTTTGCTGCAAGCTTGAGAATTTGCCCGGAGCAACCGCTGCGGTTGCAGCAGCCGAAGGCGACAACGCCACCGATGTTGTCAGCGCGAGGCGGGACGGTCATCCCTCGCAGGCGGCCGGCGCCTCGATGCAGCCAACTCGCTCAATTCATCCGGATCAGTCCGTGCCATCGCCTACGGCGGCTCAGCAGTCCCAACCGCCACAGCCATCCCGGGTGTAAAGGCGACTGCGTTGGCGGAACAACTGCCCGCCCGGCTGGAAGGCCCGTGGCGGATGGTCGGTGATGTGCGTGGCAAGCCGGTGCAATATCAACTGGACGCCACCCGTGTCTTTGGCGGCAAGTTTCTGGAGTTGCATATGGTGGACGTTCAGGTGCCACCTCGCTACGAAGCCCGCGTCTTACTGGGTAGCGACGATAGCGGGCGCGTCTTCGCGCACTGGCTCGACTCGTTTGGAGCGGCTTACTCCTTGCCTCACGGCGAAGGCGACGCCACGGACGTCCTGATAGAGATCCGGATCCCTTACTCCGGCGGAACGTTTCGAGATGTCTTCACTCATCTCCCTGCCAGCCAGGAATGGACCTTGACCATTGAGGCGGAGAAACCAGGGGGCGAGTGGCGTCACTTCGCGACCTACCGACTGATCCGCCGGTGACGTCAAATCCAGTGATGCGCCGTTGATGCACTGGAGATGCACTGGGGATGCGCAGGGGATGCGCAGGGGATGCGTTGGAGATCCGACGGTCGGGTGTGCTCGTCAGGTGCTCGTCACGTGTCGACGACAGGCCGGCTGTGCCATGACCGAGCGCCCGCCACGGGCCGGCGCGAAGGCCGGCTCGAAGACCGGCTCGAATGTCTTATTGAGGCCGCTTTATGCGGCGGCGGCAGGGATCAAAAGATCTTCCGCCCGCCGTCCGGCGGCCAACGCCTCGACAAACCAGTTCGGACGTTTTCCCACGCCCGTCCAGGTTTTCCCTGCCCCGTCGTGGTACTTCGGGGCTCCGGGCGCCTTGCTCGCCTTTCTCGATTTACTCAACTTACTTGACTTGGTCGACCTGCCGGAAGGGCTGACGTCGAGGGCTTTGGGAAGGCCGCCTTCCTCCGCGCCTCTGGCGGCGTTGCGCCTTTTCCCACCAGCGCCGGCAGCGGTGGAGGCGGTCGACTTCTTGGCGCGCTGTGCAGTCGCGGTGTCGGACGTCGAAGTCGCGGACGGGTCGATGAGGAGGTCCTGCGTCGTCTTGCCGGCCGCCAGGGCCTCGACAAGCCAAGTCGGTCGCTTGCCAACGCCGGTCCAGGTACGACCGTCCCCGCTGGCGTATTTGGCAACACCCGAATGCTTGGCTGCTGCGCGGCCTTTGGGTGCAGCTGCCACCTTGCGCGTGCGGCGACCCTCGGGCCCAAAAAGATCCCGGGCCGACAGCCCGTAGTGGTCGATGGCCACGCGGATGCGTTGAACGACCTCCGACACTTCTTTGCTGCGGATCTCGTCGGCTTGCTGCTGAAGCTTGGTGATCTGGTCGAGGACTTGCTTCAATGATTTCGCCATTGGTCTTCCTGTCGAATTGAAGGAGGGGATCAATGGTCAATCATCGCCTATCCGCGAGATGTACGCGGCCTATACGTGCCAATGCGAGACCTATACGTGCATATTCGTGGCCATATGTGGCCATACGTGCCCAATACACTTGCCGCCGCCTGCGGACGTCGCTCTGCGACCAGTGCTCTGGCGTCTCGGATGGTGCCTTGTCCGTTCCCATATCGATGTCGCCGGGGGAGCGGCTTCACCTCATTCAAGTGGGTGACTGGCGGGGGCCGATGACGCATCGTCCGCGCGGCGGCCTCGGAGGTATTCGACTCTCTCGGGCCTCGACTAGCCGATGCGCGAGATCGACGACCAACGCCGCCGCCGCCCAGCGGCGCTCGCATCACCGCCGGACCCGCCGTGGCGAGTAAGCGCGGCGCCATCGCGGTTGCATAGCCGGAGAGTGGAGCCATCCACCTTCTGCCAGACATCTGGAGAGCGCTCGAAGGCGAGTCGACTTCCGTGGCGGGAGGCGTCCCAGCGACGAGCGCCGCGTCGACTGGAGGCAATGCCGCATCCGCTCGGGCCGTGGGCAGGAAGCACGGTCTGGACGTGGTCGATTCGGGTGGGGGATTAACCCCCGGCAGTCGAATAGAGGTGCAGCATGGGCGCGCGGCGATCTCGGGGCGCCGTCGCGATGTGAAACCTTGGTCATGGGATTTCGCCGGCGACGAGGGAGTCGTGCAGCTGGCAGGGTGTCGTTGTGCCACGCTACGATGTGCCGGTGCTAGCTCAGAACCGTACCGTTTTGCTCCTGGATGACTTCCCCGATGCGGCTGAAGCCGTCGCCGGTTGGTTGGAACTCGACGGATGGCAACCGACTTGCGTTTTCACCATCGCACAAGCGCTTCTGTGCCTCGAGCGCGATCGCCCAGCCGCTTTGGTCATGGAGCCTTACCTGCGCTCGGGGAACGCCATGGAAGTCGCCCGAGTTGCCCGAAGCCTTGGCACCGCTTGCCCGCTGATCGTGTCGATGTCCGCCGCTGTGAGGTCGGGCGATCTCGTCGCCTACGAGCCCACGCTTTTCGACTTCAACCTCGTCAAGCCGATCGTAATGGCGCAGCTCAGCGACATCCTTGCGCGCCACAGCGGCCGACGCAATCTTTGATGCCTTCATTCGGCGCAATGCTGGAGTGCAGCCTATGCGTTGCACTGCACCTGCGGTGATCGCCGCTCGCGTTGCACGGGAGGTGGTGGCTCTCGAACCTGCTGGAGGTGTGGGGTCGGGTGCTCGGGAGTCATGGCGACCTTGGCTAGCGGCGGCGTGTATGGGCAGGAAATGGAAGACGGGTCGTTGGCGGCGTCCACTCATGCTTGCCGGATTCCGGGCGGGAGCGGACAGCCGGATCGGGGAACCGCTACCGCATCGTTGGCATCTCCCGCAGGTGGCCCCTAGTTTGGTGCATGCTCGTCAGGTGACGACCAGGCCCACCTGCAGTCCTACCGTTGGCTGCCAGCAATGGGACGCCAGGTTCATGGCGCAAGCATCCAGCCCGCAGCCGCCGCAAGCGCCACGACCCGCACAGGCGACTGCCGCCCATACACCAGCAAGCCGAAGGCGGCCAGGGCCAGCCCGAAATCGGCGCGCGAATGGATGGCGCTCGTCCATACGGAGTCGTACAGCGCGGCTGCCAAGATGCCGACCACTGCGGCATTGACGCCAGCCATCGCACGCTGCACATCGTCGCGCTGGCGCAGCAATTCCCAGAACGGCAGTGCGCCGGCCACCATCAGGAACGCGGGAGCAAAGATTGCGACGAGGAGCGTCAGGCCACCGATCCATCCTCCCAGCGTGCCGGTCATCACTGCCCCGAGGTACGCGGCGAAGGTGAACAAGGGACCGGGCGCGGCTTGGGCCGCCCCGTATCCAGCGAGGAAGGCATCGTTGGTGACCAGGCCGGCGGGCACGACACTCGCCTGCAGCAGCGGCAGCACCACATGCCCGCCGCCAAACACGAGGGCGCCCGATTGGTAGAACGACGAGATGGCCGACAGAGCTGGCGACCGGACTGTGGCCGCCAGAACCGGCAGCAGCACGAGCAAGAGGCCGAACACCAACAGCATCGCTGCGCCTGTCCTCTTGCTGACGCCGTAGTCGCGATGCTCGGCGACCGGCAGGTGTCCGAGTTGTACCGCCCATCGTCCTGCAATGCCGCCTGCGACGATGGCACCAACCTGGCCCATCGCCGACGGAACGGCCAGCACGAGTAGAGCGGCGACGACGGCGACACCCGCTCTCAGACGGTCCGGACAAAGCGTCTTGGCCATACCCCATACGGCTTGCGCGACGATGGCCACTGCCACGACCTTGAGACCGTGGACCGCGCCGGATTGCGCCAACACTGCCCACTGGTTGACACCCAGCGCGAACAGGATGAGGGCGACGGCGGACGGCAGAGTAAAACCGACCCAAGCGCAAATCGCCCCTCGCCACCCCGCGCGCCCAAGTCCTAACGCGATGCCGACCTGGCTACTGGCGGGACCTGGCAAAAACTGACAGAGCGCGACCAGGTCGGAGTAATTCCTGTCGTCCACCCACGCCCGACGTTCGACGAACTCAGTACGGAAGTAGCCAAGGTGAGCGACGGGCCCGCCGAAGGAAGTCAACCCGAGCTTCAAGAAAGCCAGGAAGACCTCGGTCGCCGAGCCCTGCGGCCCACGCGCGCTCGTTGGCGAGGCGTCAGCCATGGTTGCATCCTGCTTGCCTGCTGCTTGACTTTGGCTCATCGGATGCCCGAACTGATTGCTGATACATCGGCATCCTAGCTATGTCACTTGAACTCGAGACTAGCGGGCCTACGCCACATCGGCACGCGCAAGTCTCCCGTTGCCGAGCAAATGGTGGCCCGGGTCAAACGCTTAGCCGCAGGCCGTTGCGAGTTGAGGTGGAATGACCGGACGCTCAACCTTCGACCACGGGCAGCCTGCAGCCACGCTAGCCCTTCATCGTGACGGGGGGCGCGCCGGCCGTCGCTACGGCGGTGTATCCGACCAACGTGCGGTGAGCTCCAGGACGGCTTTCGCGAAAACCTCCGGGCACTCCTGAGGAAAGTTGTGGCCAATGCCCGGCACCCGCTCGTGCCGCAGCAGCTGCGCGAAGTGCCTCGCGTGCGCCCTGGAGTCGGCCTCCACCGCGACACCGTCGGCCAAGCCGTCAAGCAAGATGGTTGGGGGCAGGATGGCCGGCCGTACCAGCAGCTGCGACTCGATCGCAAGGTAGCGCGGATCTCCGTCCACCAGGCCGTATCGGTGGCGGTAGGAGTGCACCACCACATCGACGAAATCTGGGTTATCGAATGCGGGCGCGGTCTGGCGGAAGACTTCGTCGCTGAACGTCCAGTTGGGCGACCACATCCGCCACAGCAGGTCCGCCAACGCCGCGCGGTGCAGATCCAGACCGTGTCGCCCGCGCTCGCCGTGGAAGTAGAACTGATACCAATATCGCGCTTCGTTGGCGGGAACGTCCGGCGCGAGGGATGTCCTCGGGTCCAGGAGGTTGTAGCCGTTGCATGAGACAAGACCCGCACAGCGCTCGGGCCAGAGCGCGGCGACCACGCAGGCGGCTCTGCCGCCCCAGTCATACCCGGCCAACACGGCCCGCTCGACGCCGAGCGCGTTCATCAACGCCAACAGATCCGCACCGAGTGCGGCTTGCTCTCCGGAGCGTGGGGTGTCAGCTCGCAGGAAACGCGTGGTGCCAAAGCCGCGCAAGTAGGGAACGATCACGCGCACGCCCTGGTGCGCGAGCAGGCGGCTGACCTTGGCGTAGGCGTGAATGTCGTAGGGGAAGCCATGCAACAGGATGGCGACCGGGCCGTGGGCTGGTCCGCACACCTGCGCGCCCACGCTCAGGTCGGCCAGCTCGACCTGGCAAAGCTCGGTGACAGACTCGCGTGCGAGCTCAGACATCGACTCTGGCATGGGGACCCCTAGCACCGGTTGTTCACTGGAGACACTCTATCGCCCTGGGCCGCTGCCGGCTCGGACGCCGCTCGTCGAGGTGGCACGCGAGAAGGGCAGTGGGACCTGGGACGATGGAAGGCGGACGGGACGGGCACGGCGCTGAGTCGGGCGTCACCGCGGCAGCATGGCTGAGCAACGTTGACGTGCTGCGACGCGTGGCACGTCGACAGTGTCGTCGCTAGGGATGCTCCTGGGCCCGCTCGGGCGTGGTCGCCTCGCCGGCCCGCGCCGACCACCTTGCCTCGGACCTTGGCTTCGGACTTTGGCTTCGGACTTTGGCTTCGGGCCCGGCCTCCAGCTGAGCGCGTGCCACTGGGGATCTAAGGGCCATCGGCGTTGCGCAGCAGGGTGTCCAGCAGCTCCAGCGCCAAGTCCGGATCGGCCGGTTTCGCGATGTGTCGATCAAAGCCGGCTGCCAGCGCGGCATCACGCGCCTCGCCATAGCCGGTCAGCGCGAAGAGGAGGAGGCCTGAGGCTGCCGGCGACGCCCTTAAACGCCGAGCGACCTCGAACCCGTCAATGCCGGGCAGGCCGATGTCGATGAACGCGACGTCGTAGCGACCCTCGAGCGCCATGCTGACAGCCTGAAGTCCGTCCGCGGCTTCGTCAACGTGGTGGCCATTCAAGCGCAGCACCTCGGCGAGCATTTCGCGTCCATCGGCGTTGTCGTCCACCAGCAGGACCTGCCGGGACACGGCAGGGTACGCGGGGCCGACGGGCGTTGCGGATGGGTCGGCCGTTGACGCCGATGAAGGAGCTGCGGCACTGGACGCGGTGGCGATCGGCAACTGCACTTCAAAGACCGAACCCAACCCCAGGCCCTCGCTTGCTGCCGTGCAGGTACCCCCATGGTCTTGCACAAGCCGCCGAACCAGCGCCAGACCGATGCCGAGCCCCCCTTGAGAGCGATCCAGCGGCGGCTCGCCCTGCACGAAGAGATCAAAGGCCGTCGCCAGCAGTTCAGGCGTCATCCCCGTGCCGCTGTCCGACACACGCAACAGCGCGGTGCGTTCGTCGCTGCTCAGTGCCACCGAGATTGCGCCCCCTCGGGTGTGAACTTGAGCGCATTGCTCAGCAAGTTCGACACCACCTGCTCCAGCCGCGTGCGGTCGCCGAGCACGAAGGCGGGTGCGATCGACACCTGCACCTCGTGCCGCTCGAAGCGACCAGCCGTCCGAGTCGACGCCACTACCGCTTGCACCACCTCGGCCAGGTCGAGGTGTTCCAGGCGCAGGGTGATCTTGCCTCGCAACACGCGGTTGACCTCCAGGAGGTCCTCGATGATTCGCGCCAGATGGTCCGCCTGCCGCGCAATCACGCCCAGGGCGAAGCTGCGGGCCTCGGGCTTGGCCCGATCGGTGTTGGCAATGGTCGCCGCCGACCTGATTGCGCCGAGCGGGTTGCGCAGTTCGTGACCGAGCATGGCCAGGAACTCATCCTTTGACTGGTTCTGCTGTTCCGCGAGCTGGCGTGCCGCCTGCTCGCTCAGCAACAGGGCCTGGCGCTGCTCCTCCACGCCTTGCCGTGCCACCCGCTCATCCAGGAGGTCCGCGTGGACTTGCTCCAGCTGTTGCTGAAGGAGGTCAAACTCTTCCACATGGCTCTTGTCGAACCGTGGCAATTCGCCGCGGCCCATCAGCGCGGCCGCACGCGCCGTCTGACCGAACGCCCGGCTGAGCCGGGCACCCAGCCATAGCGCGATGCAAAAGCTCCCAAAGACGGCGATGACCATGCCCAGCGTGGCGGTCCTCAAGGCCTTCAAGGACGCGGACTCCAGGTCCGAGGCTCGCACGCCGTTGGCAATGACCCAATTCAGCCTGGGGATCGTCACGAACGTGTCGTGCAGGGCGATGCCTTCGCGGGAAACCGTGGACAAACGGCCTTCGCTGGCCCGGCGCGCGGCTTCGAGCAATACCTTCCCGCCCGGCTTGCCCACGTACTCCTGCGCCCTGTGGCTGCGCGCCACGGTGATGCCCTTGTCATCGAACACGCCAACCAGCCATTCGGAAGGCAGCTTCGCGTCGGTGAGCAATCGCTGGAAGTAGTCGGCGCTCAACGCCGAAGTCAGCAACAGCGTTTGGCCGTCGGGCAGCCGGATCGGCACATCCAGACGGATCTGGGGCCGCTTCGTGATCTGTCCGACCACGAGACCGGAAATCGTCACATCGGTGGCCGACAGCAACTCGCCGAAGTTGGGTGGCGCCCCACTCGCCGGAAAGGGTTCGCCGGGGGACAAGCGGGTGTTGACGAGTTGGTGCCCCGCGCTGTCCATGAGAACGATCCAGTTCTCCGGAGCCACTCGCGCCGCGAGAGCCTGCATGCGGAAGTCGTCATACCGGGCTGTGGCGAGGCTGGAGGACGCCGCAAGGACACGCAGTGCCGCCTCTGCGCGCCCGACGTCGCTCTGGACCGCGTTGGCCAGCGACCGGGTCGCCGTGAATACGCGGGCGTGCAGCGCGGCTTGTTCGCTCTGGCGCAAGTCGTGGAGGGCCATCCAGGAGAAGGTCACCAGGGGGGCGACGGTCGCGATGGACAAGAGCGCCAGATGGAATTTGAGTTTCACGGGAGGCCACAGGAAGATGGCGGAGTATAGGGAGGCATGGCGCTCCCCACAGGCTGGCCGAGGCTATGGACTCCCCGATCGCCCGTTGTTCTGTTGTCTGCCTGCTTGCCTGCCTGCCTGCTTGCCCTGATGCCCTGATGCCCTGATGCCCTGATGCCCGGTTGCTGAACGGCTCGACCGCCCGGCATTTGGGGTCCGGCCCGCAACGGCGGACCGGCAAGCGGCGCCCGAGGAACCCTCAGGACCGCGCGATCAGCGCTGAACGCGATGGTTACGCGACGCAGGCATCAGTGCGGCCAAATCCTTGGTGAATGACATGAAGTCGACCGGCTTGGCCCAAACGCACTCGCCCCGGCGGCGAACGCGCGCTTCTTGTCCTCTTGCGCTACGGCCGCCGTGAAGATGGCGATCGGCTGATCACGATACGAAGGCAACTGTCGCAGTCGTCTGAGCACCTCCAGACCGTCGAGGTCAGGGAGCTGCATGTCCAGGAGCACGACGTCGGGCGCCATGGTTTCGAAGCAGGTCAAGCCTGCCGCCCCGGAAACGGCGATCGTCACATCGAGTTTCGAATGCAAAGCCGCCCAATGCTGGATGAGAAGCGCGTTCAAGGGGTGGTCCTCGATCTACACAAGATTCCCCTCGATCGGATCCGCTTGAAATTCCATGGCCGTCCCCGGATGGCGGATCTGAACAGCCGCTTCGACAGAAGCCGGCAATTGATCCTCCCGGCCGAGGTTCGCGGCGGAATGCCGCAGCCGTTGCGCTGAACGGCCCGACGCTGCCTCGATCAGCCGGACCTAAAACGCGCGTCTTCTTGATGTCGCGAGATACCTGCAAACGCTGCCGGAATTCCTCGGGGATGTCAAAGCGCCGAGGGGGAAGATCTCGAACCAGCAAAGTTCGCGTGGACAGTCCATCTGAAACTGCCGACTTCCGGACGAGACCGCCGCCCGGTGACAAGGGACAGCGAGCGGACATGTACGGCCACGTCTTGCTTGCCGCTCGCCGTCGGCCAATGCGCAGTTATTGGCGGCTCGCGATGGCGAGCGTGCGGCTAACGGATCCGGAGTGGATGTCCGACAATATCGCCCACGACAACTCGGCGAGATTCGGACACTCCGCCTCAAGGTCCCGTTTAACGTCGACCTGAGGCGCAGATCCTTCGCCGGGAGGCGCCGAAAGGCGTCGCGCACGCCGAATCACTCTGCGCGGCAAGGAGTTATCACTTTTTCTTGTCGGCCGCCTTGGTACTGGCCTCCAGAGCCTGGGCCTCCTGGAGGTGATGCTGCAGTGTGGGCAGCGTCTTGGCCGCCCACGCCTTCACATCGGCGTCCTTGGCATTCTTGGAGGCCTTGTCGAAGAGCTCAACGGCGTCCTTGTGAGCAGACACCTGGTTTTCCGCGTAGGCATGGTCAAAGCCCGTGCCATCGCGCTTCTCCAGGATCTTGGCTTTGCCCTTGGCGACCATGGTCGCATCGGTGGGGAGTTTGACGCCCTTGGCGGCGGCCAGGCTCTGCAGCTCGGAATCGGCCTTCTTGTGATCGTCGACCATCTTCTGCGCGAAGGCCTTCACCTCGGCGCTGGCACCTTTTGCAAGGCCAGCTTACCGGCGTCGATCTCGGCATAGCCGGCCTCGGCGGCGTCCTTCAAGAAGCTGCTGTCAGCGTGCGCGGCGCGCGGCGAGGAGGCCGCGGTGCTCTGTGCGGTCGTGGTGCCCTGCGCGCCGGCCGTGCCGGCTGCAAGCACGCTGACCACGGCCATCGAGGCTGCAGCGAAGGCGGACGGGAAGGGGAAGCGGGACGAGCTGGAACGGACGAGGGTCATGTGGCACTCCATGAAGTGGTGAGCGCCTCGTCTAGCAAACGGCGAGCCTGCGGACGCCAACGCATAAAGTTTGTCGTTCGTTTATGCGTGGCGGGACGGCTTGAGCAGGCCGCGGGAGGCGAGGGATTCCTTGGATGGTCCACGACGCCGCCTGAAGCCGATGTCCGGCGCGGCAGCATGGCGCACGTTCAAGCGCCAGCAGGAGGCTGTCGGCTCCAACGGGGCTCAGCTCCGAGAAACGGTCGACAACAGCCCTCAATGATCCCTCGGAGATCTCTTGAAGGTCGCAGGGTTGAAATTCGCCGCCCCGTTGAGCTGTTCAGGCCGCCTTCTTGGTCCGGTTCGTCGCTGAGGCTGCCTTCCTTGCGGGCGTGGCCTTCTTGGCGGCTGCCTTCTTCGCCGGCGCCGCGGCAGGCGCCGTCTTGCCTTTGGACTTGCCGCCCAGGCTCTGTCGCAGCAACTCGCTGAGGTCGACGACGTTGGAGCTGCCGAGGTCGGGGGCCTTCTCGAACGGTTCCACCGTGGCTGTCTTGCCCGCCTTGGCCTTCTTCTGGATCAACGCGCGGATGGCGCCGGTGAAGTCGTCCTTGAAGTCCCCCGGCTTCCACACGGAGGTCATCTCTTCGATGAGCTGTTGCGCCATCTTCAGTTCCGCCGGCTTCAGGCTGTTCGCGTTCGCTCCCACCTTGGGCAGGTCCAAGGCCTCGGGCGAGCGCACTTCATTGGCCCAGCGCAGCGTCCCCAGCATGAGCGCCGGGCCGGCCGGGATCAGTGCGGCCAGATGCTCCTTGTTGTGCAAGACGAAGCGTGCGATGCCGATGACCCCGGCCTTGGCCAACGACTCGCGAAGCAGCGCGTAGACGCGGTCGGCCTTGCCCTCGGGCGCCAGGTAGTAGGGCCGTTCGGTGTAGACGAAGGAGACGTCCGTTGCCTTGACGAAGGTCTCGATGGCGATGGTTTGCGTGCGCTTGGGATACGCGGCCTTGATTTCCTCGTCGGAGAGCACGACGTACTTGTCGTCCTCCAGCTTCACCCCCTTGACGATGTTGTCCTTGTCGATTTCCTTGCCGGTGCGCTTGTTGATGCGCTTGTAGCCGACCGGGTCCATGGTTCGTTTGTCGAGCCAGTCGAAGTCGACCTCCTGTTCCTCGGTGGCCGTGTGCAGCGAGACCGGCACATGGACCAGGCCAAAGGAGATGGCGCCTTTCCAGATGGAACGCGAACTTGACTTGCGCTGGTCGGAGGCTGCTGTCTTTTTGGTCGCCATCGCGGCTCCAGTTGAGGGTGGGGGAGGGGCTTATGTCGCGTTGAGCAACCGGATGGCCTTGGTCAGGGTCTGCCTGCTCTTCCAGTAGTCGGCCCAAGGGTCGGATTTCTGGAAGGTGAGGTACTCACGCGCCGTGGCGATGGTCCACTGGGCGCCACCCTTCAGTTCGGGGAGCTGTTCCCACGACACCGGCATCGATACGCCCAGGCCGGGTCTTGCGCGGGCGGAAAACGCCGCGGCGGTGGTCTGGCCGTGGCCGTTGCGCAGGTAGTCGATGAAGATCTTGCCCACGCGGTTGGAGCCTCCTGACTTGGCGACGAACCGGCTGGGGATCACCCTGGCCATGTGCTGCACGACGGCTTGGGAGAACGCCTTCACCGCGTCGTACTCGAGCTTGGGAGCCAGGGGGACCACGACGTGCAAACCCTTGCCGCCCGAGGTCTTCAACCAGGCCTGCAGCCCGAGCTGCTCAAGGAAGTCCTTGGTCAGCACCGCGGCTTCCTGAACGTGCGCCCAGGTGACGCCTTCGCCGGGGTCGAGGTCGAAGATGACCCGGTCGGGAAGGTTGATGCGGCCAGACTTGGAGTTCCAGGTGTGGAACTCGATCGTGTTGAACTGGGCGGCATTGACCAGCGCCTGCGCGGAATTCACCGCGAGCAGTGCATCGTGGCCGGGCCACAGCGCCGCGTCCAGCTCGGTCATCCCGGGCATTTTGGCCTCCGAGTGCTTCTGGAAGAAGAGCTGTCCCTCGATGCCTTGAGGGGCCCTGACCAGCGAGACCGGACGGTCCTTCAGGTGGGGCAGCATCCACTGCGCGATGGACTCGTAGTAACGAACCAGCTCGACCTTGGTGATGCCGGTGGACTTGTCGATGACGCGCTCGGGATGGCTCACCTTGACGCTGACCGCCGCGCCGCCCTTGGAGGCTTCTGAACCCTTGGCGCCATTTGCGGTTTTTGCGCCCTTTGCGCTCGTTGCGCTCTTGGTGGTGTGGGTGGCGTTGGTGGTGCTAGCGGTGTTGGACGTCTCGGTTGTCGGCTTCACCGCGGTGGCGTCCTCCCGCACGATGCTGGACGCTGGTTTGTCGGTGCGAACGCCGCGGAAGGTGGCGTGTCGTACCGAGCCGTCCGGCGTCCATTCGGCGAAAGCCACTTCCACGACCATCTCTGGCCTCACCCAGCGCTGCGCGCCGGCAGACCGCTTCGACCATCGACCCGGCTTGGCTGCGGCCGGGTCGACCGTGGGCGTCTTGACCTCGAGCTGCTCGAGCTGCGTGTGCATCTCGCGTCCGGCGCTGGAACTCCAGCCGGTACCGACCGCGCCGGCGTGCTTCAGCACACCGTCCTCGTAGTACCCGAGGGTCAGATTGCCGACCTCGCCGCTGGCGTTGGTGCGATCGGTGAATCCCACGACGACGAACTCCTGGCGGTGTTGGCACTTGAGCTTGAGCCAGGTCTGCGTTCTGCCGGACGTGTAGGGGGCGTCGGCCCGTTTGAGCATCACGCCCTCAAGGCCGATCTGACAGGCGGCGGCGAGCAGCCGCGACGCGGGCGCATCGAACGTCCGGCTGAGACGTACTCGCTCGGAGGCACGGTCCTCAAGGAGGGCTTGGAGGACCTTGCGCCGGCTGTCGAAGGGCACGGCGCGCAGATCCTGTCTTCCGAGGTGGGGCACGTCGAAGACGTAGTACACGATGGATTCGGTGCCCGAGTTGTCGATGGCGTTCTGAAGCGCGTTGAAGTCAGGGACGTCCCGGTCATTCATGACGACGATCTCGCCGTCCAGCCACGCAGTGTCGATGCCCAGCGCCTCGACGGCACTGGCGACGCTGCGCAGCTTGGCGGTCCAATCGTTGCCGTTGCGCGTAAAGAGCTGCGCTTTGCCCTTGGAGATGCGCGCAAGGATTCGGTAGCCGTCATACTTGCTCTCGGCGAGCCAGCCTGCGTCGGCGGGGGCGCTCGCCAGGGTCGCCAGCTGTGGCGCCAGCGTGAGCGGGAGGGCCGCCCTCTTCGCGTTCGCGAGGTCAGGTTGCGCCGTGTCGCTGGCGGTCGCCGTGGTGACCGGCGCTGCTCGGGGGTCTCGCTCCTCGATCAGGCCGAGCGGCGTCGCGACGACACTGTCGGGCAGCGCGGTAATGACGTCGTAGTCGGCGAGCGGCCTGGCCCAGGCGTCGCGCTTCTTCAACAGCAGCCACGGCGGCTTCTTGTCGCCTGGCTTGCCGATTCTCACGAGCTCCCAGCGTCCGGCCAGCTTCTCGCCGTGCATCTTGAAGATGAGCTTGCCTTTGGCCAGCCCTTCGCCGGGATCGCCCACCGGTTCCCACGTGCCGCGGTCCCAGATGATGACGGTACCTGCGCCGTACTGCCCCTTGGGTATCTCTCCTTCGAAGGTGTTGTAGCTGATGGGGTGGTCCTCGACGTGGATGGCCATGCGCTTGATGGCGGGGTCGTAGGAGGGCCCCTTGGGCACAGCCCAGCTCACCATCACGCCGCCGAGCTCCAGGCGGAAGTCGTAGTGGAGGTGACTGGCCCAGTGCTTCTGGATGACGAACTGCAGTGCGCCCTTGGCCTTCGCGCGATGGCGCGGCACCACGCCGGCCGGCTCGGCGGTGATGCTGAAGTTGCGCTTGGCGTTGTAGCGCTCAAGCGGCGCGGGCTCGTCGCCAGCGACCTGCTCGTCGATGATCGCCTTGGTGGCCTTGGCGGCCTTGGCGGCGCTGGTAGTTGCCTTGGTCATGGGGCTGACAGTGGCGCTACCACTTGGCTCGGCAGTGGCTTTGACAGTGGACTTCGCGGTGGATTTGGCGGTGGGGGTGGCTGCTTTCGCGGTAGCCTTTTCCTTCGCCACCTTCGCCACCTTCGCCACCTTCGCCACCTTCGCCGCCTTCGTCGCCTTCGTCGCCTTCGCCACCTTCGCCGCCTTCGTCCCCCGCCCGAGCTTGAGCTCGGCCCACACTGGCGCGTGGTCGCTCGGACCTTCCTTCCCGCGCTCCTCCTTGTCGACGCCGGCATCCAAAACCTTGAGCCTGGCGCTGACGAGGATGTGGTCGATGCGAAGGCCGGCGTCTCGTTCCCAGCGCTTGCGCATGTAGTCCCAGAATGTGTACGGCGTGTTGGTGGGGAAGACCTGCTTGAGCGCGTCGGTCCAGCCTTGGGCGAGGATGCTTGCGAACGCGTCACGCGACTCGGGCTGGACGAGCGCGTTGTCTCGATAGGACTCGGTCTGGTAGATGTCCGCCTCGGTCGGCACAACGTTCCAGTCGCCAAGGAGCACGACGGGCTCGCCCGAGGCCCAGAGGGCTTCGGCGCGCTTGCGCAGTCTCTCGAACCACTTCAACTTGTAGGAGAACTTGGGGCCGGGCTGCGGGTTGCCATTGGGCAGATACAGGCATCCGAAGAGGACGCCGTTGATGGCGGCCTCTACATATCGCGCCTCGAGGTCCTTGGCGTCCCCGGCAGCTTGCGGGCCACCTCCACGATGTCATGGCCGCGAGCCAGTAGCGCGACGCCGTTCCAGGTCTTCTGACCGACGACCAGGGATTCGTACCCGGCCTCGCGCAAAGCATTGGCAGGGAAACGCTCGGTGACGGTTTTCAGCTCTTGAAGTGCGACGACATCAGGCTGGGTGCGGTCGAGCCAGTCGAGGAGAAGGTCGAGACGCCGAACAACGTTGTTGACGTTCCATGTCGCGACCCGCACGACATCACCGTTTGGCTGACTTCAAGTACTGCTCAACTTCGGCGGCGCGGTCACCCACCTGGGCAACCGCGTCCCTGAGTTGCTGTGTGGTTACGCCGAACTTTGCAGCCCAGTCGCGAAGTTCATAGTCCTCGCTGACGTTGATGCGCTTGCGGTCTTGCCCACCGGTCTTACTCTTGTCGTCAGACATGGATATCTCCTTTGGAAATTCTGCAGCGGATGTGCGAACGGGGATGGGAGCACGCATCCCGCTGGCTTTGGCATTGGACAGCAACCCGTGTGCCTGACGATCGAAGGGGCCGCCCGTCACCCTTGCACCCTCGCACCGTAGCGAGGTCATCGCGGCGCTGAGCACGGTTCCGCCCACTCGGGGTCGCGCTGCGAGTGGTGCCTTCAGGCGGAGCGCCTGGGACGACTTCGGGAGGGCGCGGCGCGGCGAAGCGAGGGTCAACCCTGGCGCAGCGCTTTGAATTCATGACGCCGGCTGTAACGCCTGAGCACTCGCCTTTCAAAGGCGCATACTCCCTCCGCACCCCTGGAGGCTCCGATGGCCATGTGCAGTGACTGCTCGGCAATCCTCAAAAACAAGCGGGGCGAACCGGGTCACGCATTCCTTGTCGAAGGCAAGACCACCAGGGAGCCGACGTCCAGCGGAAGCGTCTATCTGACCGAGTTCACTTGCTCCGTGTGCGCCACCGTGTGGGTCTACGAGAATGACCGTAGCGATGAGCATTCGGGGTGGCATCCGGAGTACTAACATCAACGCGCGGCAGCGGGCCCGCCGAGCGAGCTCGCGGATCTGGCAGGGAGGAGGCTCGCCATGGAGTTGGACACCGTCTCATACGTCTTTCAGTGCCCGAGCGGGACGTTCACCGTCAAGCAACGCATCAGCGGTAGATGGCGAGTCCGCATCGATCACATGCCTTGGGGTGAGTCCTTCGACGGCGCCCAGGACGCCGTCAGCGCGCTGGCAGCCGCGTTCGATGTGCCGGCGTCCGTGCAGGCGTGGACCGAGGTGGGTCATTTCCACACGGCCGATGGCAGATGGGCGGGTTAGCCGCCTTGGCGGGCTGGCAATGTCGCTCATATAGACTCAGGTGTAGAGCCCTGGTCAAAAGTCATAGGTGAAGGACGGGCTCGCCTGACGTTGTTGGCCAGGGGAGAGGTTGGCTGGCCGGTCGCTGCGGTTGGCCCGCTTGGTCGTGGCCGGCGTTCGCGCACTCTCGGTGCCTTGAAGTTGACCGCGCCGGTGTCTCGGACCACGCCCTGCCCACGATGGCGCTCACTGCGGCGGCGCCGCAGCGGAAGACATCCATTCGCCGATGGCGGCAAGCAGCCGGGCGGGCGCCACGGGCTTGGTCAGGTGCGCATCGAAACCTGCCTGCGCCGTTCGCTCCCGATCGCGTTGCGCGCCCCAGCCGGTGAGTGCGATGAGTCGAACGCCGATCAGGCCGGTGTCCTGTCGCAGACGCATCGCCACCTCGTAGCCGTCCATCAGTGGCAATCCCAGATCCAACAATACGATGTCAGGGCGCCAGGACCGTACGAGGCGAAGGGCCTGGGGACCCGTGGATGCGCCGCGCGCGTCGTGGCCGTGCGCCGTCAGCAATTCCAGCAAGGTGGCCAAGCCGTCCTTGTTGTCTTCGACGACAAGGATGCGCACCGCGCTTGCGGTACCGGTAGAGAGGCTGCCGGGCGCATGGGCTTGGGCGCTGTGGGAGATTGGGGCGGTGTGGGCAATTTGGGTGGTCTGCGAGGTCTGGGCGGTTTGGGCCGTTTTGCCATGATGGGCTGGCTGGGCAGCTTGGGCGGCGTGAACGGCGTGAACGATGTCTACGGCGTGCACGGCGTTGGGACTCTCGGCGTGCGTCGGGGCGGGCATTCGCGCAAGCTCGATCCGGAAAGTGCTGCCGTCGTCCAACCCGTCGCTGTGCACGCTCACCTGGCCACCGTGCAGCTCCACCAAGCGCTTGACCAGCGAAAGCCCGATGCCTAGACCGCCCTGCGATCGCATGCCAGCATGGGCGAGCTGGGTGAAGAGCTGGAATACCTTGCTCTGATCCTGCAACGGAATGCCGATGCCGTTATCTGCCACCTCCACCACGATCCGATCGCCCTCCACCCAAGCGCTCAGCCGCACCTGGCCGCCGTCCGGGGTGTACTTGGCGGCGTTGTTGAGGAGGTTCGTGACGGCCTGGACAATGCGCGCGGGATCGACGTCGGCCACGGCCGTCTCGTCAGGGACGCTTACGCTCACCCGGTGGCCGGCCGCGTCCAGCGCGGGTTTGGAGGCCTCCAACGCCTGATGCAGCAAAGGCGCGATAGGGTTCGGTTGACGTTTGAGCTCGACCAGACCTCGGTTGATGCGCGACACGTCGAGCAGGTCGTCGATCAGGCGCGCCAGCTGACCGGTCTGACGTTCGATCACCGCCAGCGCGCGGTCGCGCCGGACTGCGTCGTCCACTTTCTGCAAGATGGTGGTGGCGTACATCAGCGGGGCAAGCGGGTTGCGCAACTCATGCGCCAGGGTGGCCAGGAATTCGTCCTTGCGACGGTCCTGTTCCAGCAGCATGGCCGACGTGCGCACCCGCTCGATGTGGGCCCAGCAGCGGTCCACGACCTCACCGACCACACGGACGTCGTGCTCGCTCCACTCGCGCGGCGTGGCCTGATGCACGGCCATCATCGCCACGAGCTTGCCGCCCTTCACGAGCCCGGCGCAGATGATGGCCTTGATGCCGATCGCATTGAACATCCGGCCGCCGCCCTCGTCGCCGAGCTCGCGGTCCACGTCGTTGACGATCAGGTGCTGGCCACGGCGCAGTTTGAATGTCGCTTGCGGACCGAACAGGTCCAGCGAGTAGGTGCCAGCGCTGGATGCAACGCCGGGGATTGACCAGTCGGCGCGTATCGTGAATCGGTCGTTGTCGGGCTCCACATCGGCGTAGGCGCACCGTGTCGCCCCGAGGTGCTCGCCAAGGATGCGAGCGGTCAGCTGCATCACCTGCGCCGCGTCTGTGACGGTGCGGGTCGCCAGGCCGATCAGATCCAGCAGCGCTAGCCGCTCGGAGGTCTGGTGTTGCTGCTCCTGCGCGTGCCTGCGTTGCGTGATGTCCAGCGCGGCGCCCAAGAGGCGCACGCAACGGCCTGCAGCGTCGAAGACGCCCCGGCCTTGGCGGCGACCCAGCGCACGTCGCCGGCGCTGGCGCTGACGACCCGATACTCGACCTCGTAAGCGGGCCGACGATGCGAATCCTGCGCCGACGCGACGGCCTGCATCACGCGCTCCCGGTCGTCGGGGTGGAGCATGGCGCGGAATCGCTCGCGCGTGATCGGCTCGTGTGGCGTCAACCCGAACATACGTCGCATGCATGGCGAGAACTCGAGCCGGTCGGTCACGAGATCCAGGTCCCACAACCCGATGTCGGCCACCTCGACCGCCAGGTTCAACAGCGCTTCGTTCGCCTCCTTCGCTTCGTTCGATACATGGGCCACGGGTTGCTGCGGCAAGGGAGGGGTGGTCATGGAAAGACTTTCAGCGGGGCACCGGTCGCGACAACGGGTTCCGTTGCAGCATCACATTCGCACCAGGCTGCGGAGGTGCGGTGGGCCTGGAGCAACCCGCCCCTTCGCATCACCGTGATGGTCTGCGTCTTTGGCAGTGGCTGGTCTGCAAGGGCTTCGAACGCAGTCACTGAGCTACCTATTGGAGTCGCGCGTAGGCATTGCGGATCCCATCTGCCAACGTGTTGCACACCAAAGACTCAGCTTCGGCCTGCACTGAAGCGCACGCCGTCGAACCTACGAAGGACGACTTCCTCGATCTGTTCGATTCCTTCGTCAGTGAGCGGCTTGTGGCATATCCGATCGAACAGGTCGGGTCCGCGGTCCCGAACCACCCCGGGCTCCAGGCGGACATGCCCACAAGGAGGACGCTGCCGTCGTGAAGCGCCCGAACCCGCGTAGCGAATGCGATGCCGACTTCCAACGGGGTCTCCACGCCCACCAGAACCACGTGAGGTTCAAAACGATCGACTTTTGCCAGCGCTTCGACCAGTGAGCCGGCCGCCTCGACCGACCACCCCCTTGCGCTGAGCAGGGCCGTCAGCGCGTGCACCAGGTCCGCCAGGGGATCAACGACAAGAATTCTTGGTTGCATCGTCGTCAAACGGCAATTGGCGAGCCAGCAAGCGTCACATCATCGCGCGCGCGTTGCCCCAAAGCCTCGAGCGGTTGGATCGATTGATGCCGCGACCCTGAGCGATGTCGACGGGACCCGTGGGTCCAAAGAGAGGGCGCGTCGACGATCGAAGGTGACGCTCGATGGACGTCGGGCATAATTTTGAGTGTCTCTTTGCGTTCGATCCGGTACTGCGAGCGCTCAACCGTTTTGGAGCGCAGCATGTCGGTCTTGAAGCGAAACAGCGTGAGCATCCATGGCGCAGGCGACAGGACTTTGGTGTTCGCGCACGGCTTCGGTTGCGACCAGAACATGTTCCGCCTGCTCGCGCCGCAGTACAGCGCGCGCTACAAGACCGTCACTTTCGATCACGTGGGCAGCGGGCGGTCAGACCTGTCGGCCTACGATCGAAAAAAGTACGGTTCGCTAGACGGTTACGCGAGCGACCTCCTGGAGGTCATCGACGCAGTGGCGGACTCGCCGGTCGTGCTCGTCGGACACTCGGTGAGCGCCATGATCGGGCTGCTCGCGGGGATCCGCAGTCCCGAGAAGTTCGCCGGACACATCATGCTTGGGCCGTCCCCGTGCTACATCAACGACGACACCTACGTCGGTGGTTTCGACAGGGCGGACATCGATTCGCTGCTGGAGACCCTGGAGGCCAACTACCTGGGGTGGGCGGGCAGTATGGCGCCAGCCATCATGGGCGCCCCCGAGCAGCCGCAGCTCGCCGACGAACTCACCGCAAGCTTTTGCCGGACCGACCCGGAGATCGCCAAGCAGTTCGCGAGAGTGACCTTCACCGCGGACAACCGTGCCGATCTGGACAAGCTGACCGCGCCCGTGCTCATCGTGCAGTCGACCGACGACTTCGTGGCCCCGTTGGTGGTGGGTCAGTATCTGAAGGCCCACTTACCCCACGCGATGCTGCGTGTGGTCGACAACACCGGGCACTGTCCGCACCTGAGCGTCCCCGGCGCCAGCGCGCAGGCCATGGACGAGTTCCTCGCCTCCATCGATTACTGAGCGTCATGTCCGGGGAACAGGCTGCGCCTCGCGATGCCGAGCAACTGCTCGAGGAGATGCCCTGCGGGCTGCTGGTGACGCGTATGGACGGCACCATCGTGCGCGTCAACGCGACCTTCTGTCGCTGGATCGGCATGAGCGCCGAGGAGCTCGTGGGCGCGAAGAAGCTGCAGGAATTGCTGACGGTAGGCGCGCGCATCTTTCACCAGACCCATTGGTTGCCCATGCTGCAGATGCAGGGGTCGATCTCGGAGGTCAAGTTCGACGTGAAGGCCAAGGACGGCCGACGGCTCCCGATGATTTTGAACGTGATGCGCCGGACGACCGACGCGGGCACCTTCGACGAGGTCTGCGCGTTCATCGCCGAGGACCGCAACCGTTATGAGAAGGAGTTGCTGGCCGCGCGCAAGCGCGCCGACAGCCTCGTGGTGTTCGAAAAGGATCGTGCGCTGTTCGCAGAGCAGATGGTGGGCATCGTCAGCCATGATCTGCGCAATCCTCTGTCGGTCGTGCTGATGGCTGCCAAGGCGCTGAGCACGCGGGGCGTCGATCTCAGCGAGGAGCAAGCCCAGCGGATGCTGGCCAACATCACGCGCGCCGCGGAACGCTCGCGCCGCCTGGTGGATGACTTGCTGGACTTCACGGTCGCGCGGCTCGGGGACGGGCTGTCGGTGTCTCGCGAGTTGATGGACGTCCATCTCGTGACTGAGAAGGCGGTCGAGGAACTCGCCCTGGCTTATCCCGGCAGGGGGCTGCTACACAGGGGTGGGGGCCGGGTCAGGCGTACGCCGATGGCGACCGGCTGTCTCAGCTGCTGGGCAACCTGGTGAGCAACGCGATGGCCTACGGCGATCCAACGCGCGATGTCACCGTGAGCTCATTGGTGAAGGAGGGCACGGCACGCCTGGCCGTGCACAACTTCGGTAACGCCATTCCGGCCGACATGCTCACCGCGGTGTTCGAGCCCATGGTGCGGGGCGAGACGCCCGGCAGCGCACAGCGCAACGTAGGCCTGGGACTTTTCATCGTCAAGGCGATCGCCGCGGCCCATGAGGGGCGGGTGGAAGTGACCTCGTCCGTCGAAGACGGAACGATCTTCGCCGTGTCATTCCCGGCGTTGCCGGGCGCTTGAAGCCTCGCGGCTGCGCGTCGGCCGCCGCGTCGGTGGAGTTGGATGCCTTCCTCCGGATCCCTGACAGGCGGCTGGTGACGTGGCGATGCCTTGCGAACTTTATCGGGGCGTCAGACGTCGATTCCATATTGGAAATGAGGCAGCGCTCGAAATTCGCCGGGTCATTTGATTGGTCATTTGATTGGTCATGCGGTCGGTCATGCAGCGAGGGCGTTCGGCACCGTTTGCAGACTGCGTTCAGGCATTGCCGCGCGTCATCGGGCCGACATCGCGTCGGAGCGTTGCAGTGCGCCTATGCCGACTTGCCGACTTGCGGGTTCGACCGCATGACGACCTCTCGGGGCGGGAACGCCGGGTGCTACGCAGTGGACCTTCAACGCCACATCGGGAACCGACATGCCGAAACCGCCCAGCAAGCCCACCGACTCGACGCGACGTCCTGGCAAGGATGACAGCCTGAGCAAGCCAGCGAAGGACTCGTCCGCAAAGGCCGCGGCCAGGAACACCGACAGCGGGCCGTCGTCGCCCACCTCGGCGCCGCCGGATGGCGCCGACCTCGCCGTTCAGAAGGTGGCGCACACGCAGGAACTGGCCGCCTCGCTCCCATTCAATGCCACCAAGGCCGCTGAACACGGTTTCGACAACGGTGTACGGCCACCTGCCGGGGGACTGCCTCTGCCGCGTCGCGCCTGCCGCTGGGCAGCACCTTGTCCGAATCGCAGACGAGTGAGAAGGTGGGCACGCAGGCCCCGGAAGGGCGCAACGCCACCATCGCCTCGATGGACCGCGTGCGCGTCGATTCCTCGGGCCAGGCGCTCACGACCAACCAGGGCGTGCGCATCGCCGACAACCAGAATTCGCTCAAGGCCGGCCCGCGCGGGCCGGTGCTGCTGGAAGATTTCGTCCTCCGAGAGAAGATCACCCACTTCGACCACGAGCGCATCCCCGAACGCATCGTGCATGCGCGAGGGTCCGGCGCGCACGGCTTCTTCGAGGCCTACGAAGCGCTGACGGACCTCACCAAGGCCGCGCCGTTCAAGGAGGCGGGCAAGCGCACGCCGGTCTTCGTGCGCTTTTCCACCGTGCAAGGCGAGCGCGGCAGCAAGGACACCGCGCGCGACGTGCGCGGATTCGCCGTCAAGTTCTACACCGACGAGGGCAACTGGGACCTGGTGGGCAACAACATGCCGGTTTTCTTCATCCAGGACGCGATGAAGTTTCCTGACTTGGTCCACGCGGTCAAGCCCGAGCCACATCACCAGATGCCGCAGGCCGCCAGCGCGCACGACACCTTCTGGGACTTCGTCTCGCTGATGCCAGAGTCCACGCACATGCTGATGTGGGTGATGAGCGACCGCGCGATCCCGCGCTCGTACGCGACCATGCAGGGTTTTGGCGTGCACACCTTCCGGCTAGTGAACGACGCGGGCGACTCGGTATTCGTGAAGTTCCACTGGACGCCCAAGGCCGGCACGCATTCGCTGGTGTGGGACGAGGCCGTGAAGATCTCCGGCGCCGATCCGGACTTCCACCGACGCGACCTCTGGGAGCGCATCGAAGCAGGCGCCTATCCTGAGTATGAGTTGGCCGTGCAGGTCTTCACCGAAGAACAGGCCGAGGGCTTCAGCTTCGACATCCTGGACCCAACCAAGATCGTGCCGGAGGAGCTCGTGCCGTTGCGTCCCGTGGGGCGCATGGTGCTCAACCGCAACCCGGACAACTTCTTTGCCGAAACCGAGCAGGTCGCGTTCTGTGCCGCCCATGTGATCCCGGGCATTGATTTCAGCAACGATCCGCTGCTGGCCGGGCGCATCCACTCCTACGTGGACACGCAGATCAGTCGTCTTGGAGGACCCAACTTCCACGAGCTCCCGATCAACGCGCCGGTCGCCGCGGTTCACAACAACCAGCGTGACGGCATGCATCGCCAGGCCATCCCGCGCGGACGGGTGTCCTATGAGCCCAACTCGCTGGCGGGCGGCTGTCCGTTCCAGGCAGGCGCTGCGCAGGGCTTCACCTCGGTGGCGGCGCGGCAGCAGGGCCGAGACGAGCAGGCCAAGGTGCGCGCCAAGCCCGAACTCTTTGCCGAGCATTACAACCAGGCGCGGCTCTTCTACGAGAGCCAGACGCCTGCCGAGCAGGCGCACATCGCCGCGGCCTTCCGTTTTGAACTGAGCAAGGTCACCGTGCCGGCCATCCGCACGCGGATGCTGGCTTCGCTGCGTAACGCGTCGGAAGAACTTGCGACAAAGATCGCGCAGGGCCTCAACATGCCGCTGCCCGACCCCGCGCCGCTGGCCATCGAGCAGCCGCCCGAACCTGAGGTGACGCACTCGCCCACGTTGTCGCTGATGGCGCGCCCGGGCGACGGCTCCGTGGCCGGCCGCAAGGTTGTGATCCTTGTCGCCGACGGCGTCTTGGGTCAGTCCGCCAGCGAGGTGCATGCCGCCCTGTTCGAAGCGGGGGCCGTGCCGCGCTTTGCCGCACCGCGCATTGGTCCGGTGCAGACGGCCGACGGCGTGGAGCTGCAGGCGGACGTGTCGCTGGAGAACGAGCCGGGATTCCTGTTCGACGCACTGGTGGTTCCCGACGGAGAGGCCGGTATCCACGCGCTGCTGCAGGACGCGCACGTGTTCGAGTTCGTCCGCGATCAGTTCCGGCACTGCAAGCCGATCCTGGCGCTGGGGGCAGGCGTGACGCTGCTGCGCGCCTCGGGCCTGGGGCCGGCACTGGACGCCGGCGCGGGCACGGAGGATGGGGCGGAAAACCGTACGGAAGGCCGTGCGGTAGACATCGCAGCGGACCATGAGAAAGCAGCCGCGCTCGCCAGTGCCCACGCGCCGGGCGTCATCGTCGAAACGTCCTCTGTGGACGGCGCGCGGGCGCTGATTGCCGAACTGGGCACACACCGTCATTTCGAGCGCGAGACAGATCCGCCCAAGGTGTGATCCGACCTACGACCCCGGTGGGGTAAATGGGAAAGAAACAGGGCTGAGGCGCCGCGAAGCGGAGGCGTCCGCCCGTCCAGCCCGGCTACCCCATCTGTGCCGGCCCCCTGGAGCGCCCAGGGGGCGCGGTGGGCGCCCGGGCAGCTATCACGTGCAGCGGAATCGCGTGACCCCTTCTCGCGGGTGCTTTGCCAGTTGTCATCGGTCCAGCCGGAAGATCGCGCCAGCGCCTACGGGCGATCAAAGCGCGGCCACCAGCATCGCGACACGCCGGCGCCCAGGCCTGCAGACGTGCATCGCACGCACGGTCCACAAGGCGGTGTTCCCAGACTGGCAACGCGCCGATGAGCAGCAACCAGGTGGAAAGAACGATCAATCAGCGACCAACGCGTTGCCTGCCAGGGTTGGTGTCGGAGACTAAGCTCAGCCACCGTACCTGGATACTCGGGGACGGCGATCAGCTGACCCGGCTTCGCCTGGACGGCGTCTTGACCAACGTCAGCACGGCGTGACGCCCCCAAACCGGAGCTTGTTGGCGCGCTCGAAGACCGACATGCCCCTCCACAGCGCAAATCGGTGTGTTGCGCCTCTGTACTCGGCATGCCGACCGGCAGCGCAAACGCGGCACGGGCACCAGTGGCGCACCTTGGTCGCTGTGACTGATGGCCCGCCATCCTTGCTGCGGGCGGGCCACGCCACTGCCCGGTGACAGCGAACAGTGCGAATGCCGTCAGTTGAGCCGGCGTGAGGCGACGTTGGGAATCCCGATACGGGAACACCAGTCATGCCCTAGATCGCTGGCACGACCGACCGCGACACCCGCGACACCCGCGAAGGCCGCGAAGGCCGCGAAGGCCATCATCTTCCACTGACGCATTAGCCTGGCGCTGCCAAGGGCGGCATGCTCTCCGACAAAAAGTCATCCAAGCGCGCAGCGCGGACTCAGCCGAGGGCTCGCAGTTTGCGGATGACGTCGTTGAGTTTGTAGGGCTTGGTCATGAAGTGAAAACCTTCCAGCCGTCCGTCCGAGGAGGGAGGGCCTTGCTGGCCCGCGAAACCCGAGACCAGGATCACGCGGAGATGCGGCGCGGCCTCGACCGCCCGACGTGCCAACTCAATGCCGGTCATGCCTCTCATCCGCACATCGCTGAAGAGCAGGTCCACCCTTGGCGCGCGCTCAAGCACCTCAAGGGCATGCTCACCGGAGTCGGCCGAGAGCACCTCGAACCCGAGTGTGCGGAAGAGTTCGGACGTGACGTCCAGGACTTCCGGCTGGTCATCAACCACCAGCACGGTTTCGGACTGACTGGACGCCTCGGCCTCGAACCCGGATGTCAACGCGGGGAAGTAAAGCGTGACCGTGGTGCCAGCGCCTTCGGCCGACTCGATCTGCATGTCCCCGCCGCTTTGCTGCACCATGCCAAACACCTGGCTCAAGCCCAGGCCCGAGCCCCTGCCCGGGCCCTTCGTCGTGAAGAAGGGCTCGATGGCGCGCTGGCGGGTGGCCCAGCTCATGCCCTGTCCGTTGTCGGTGACTGCGAGCGTGACGTAGCGGCCCGCTGGCAGCGTCCCCACCTGTTCGCGCGCCAGGTCAGCCGTGCCGGTGCTCACGACGATGCGACCGCCCGGGGGCGTCGCATCGAAGGCATTGACCACCAGATTGAGCAGCGCCGTCTCGAACTGCGTCGTGTCCACCAGCACGTGCGGGAGATCTGGCTGGAGTGACAGCGCCAGCACGGCGTGATGGGTTCCGGCGCGGCGCAGTACCGCCTCGAAGGAGGAGATCACCCGACTCAGTTGTCGAGCGGATTTCTCCACGGGTTGCTGTTTGGCAAACGCCAGCAACTGCTGCACCAGGCGAACCCCGCGGTCGATGGCCAATTCCATCGAGTCGAGCAGCTTGACCTCTGCAGCCAGCGCGCCGCTCTTGCGCAGCACCGCCAAACCGTTGACCACGACGCTGAGCAGATTGTTGAAGTCGTGCGCGACGCCGCCGGTCACCTTACCAAGCGCCTCCATCTTGTGCGCCTGAAAAAGCGCTTCCTTGGCACGCTCGAGTTCAAGCTGCGCGATGTGGCGCTCGGTGATGTCGCGCGTGATCTTCGCAAAGCCGAGCAGCTCGCCGCTGCTCGAGCGCACCGGGTCGATGATCACGCTGGCCCAGAACCGGCTCCCGTCCTTGCGCACTCGCCAGCCTTCGGCCTCGAACTTTCCCGTTTGCACTGCTTGCTCAAGAGCTCGCTGGGGAAGGCCGCTGGCCCGGTCTTCATCGGTGTAGAACCGTGAGAAGTGCTCACCCATGATTTCCGCCGGCTGGTAGCCCTTGAAACGCTGGGCGCCTGCGTTCCAGCTCGCCACGGTGCCTTCCGGTGTCAGCATGTAGATCGCGTAATCGGTCACTGACGAGATGAAGCGCCCGAGCCGTTCGTCTTCGCTGCTCACCAGGGCGGTAGTTGCCGAGTCCATAGTGCCGTCGAGTCGTCAAAAATGTCGTGTCGTGATGCTAGCCGTTGCTTGGCCACTGGCGTCGCATCCTGTGCCTTGCGTGGAGTTGCGTTGGTGGTCGCGGTGGGGTAGCGGTGGGGTAGCGGGGATAGCGGCCATGGGCCCGACGAGCGCGGCGACCACGTCCTGCTGTCCAAGTCGTCTCGCCCTTGGTGGCTGGCGGCGGCCCCAGCGGGATCGCTCACCATGCCACGTCATCACCGCACCGCGGCATGAAGCCGCCAAGTTTCTGCTGCATCCACAGCATCACCGTTTCGTACCATCCGTCATTACTGGTTCTCTGGCACTTTGAACCTCCCCACCGGCGATGGTTCCCTGGCCACGAGGCTACGTGCGTGATCACCCGGTGCAGAGCCGTCGGTGCAACCGATGAAGGGACTGCGACGGCCCTGCAGGTCTCCCCCAGCCAGGCGGTCAGCAACGACGCCAGCGCGCCTGCCCACGCGAGCGCGTATGCCTGCCAAGGCGGTGAGAGTGGCGCGGGCTCGCGCAGCACCCAACTTCCGGCGAACAGCATCAGCGCCATCACGTTGGCGCCCGCGAGAAAGCGTGCGACGCCCGGCGCTGGTCGTGCCGTGGGCATGGAGAACCAGTCGATGAGTCCGAATGGCACGGCGATCACGCCGCCAATCAAGCCGCCCGCGATCAGATAAAAGGCCACGACGGCGAACGCGGCGCTGCCCATGGCGATGGCAAGCCAATCGAAGAAGACGGAGCCGCACAGCAGGAACAGCGGGAACAGCAGTACCAACTGGTGCAGCGGGACATAGACGGATGTGGCTTTGCGTTGCATCGCGATGCTCCGAAACGACGATGGCGTGGTGAGCGTTGTGGCGAACGAGTTCACGGGTCGCGGTAGCCGACGGCGCCTGTTCGGCATGCATCGGACGTCTTTTCTGACGTTCGGACATCGGCTTTCGCTATGAACTGTCTGTTCGGGTGGACCATGTCTTTGTCCCCGCAACGATTCGGTAGGGTCCCGTATTGACTCAGTTCAGATCAGCAAACGCTATGCCCATCAGCCTGGGCCCTAGGGCCCTGGAGGCTAGGGTAGACGAGATGGGTGAAGTGGCGAGTTTGAAGGGCAGGGAGGACGTTTCACACCGCGCGCGCTCCGTCAGCGTCTTGCAGAACGCCGCTGCCGTTTGTTCTGACGCATAGGCCGCATGCGGCATCGCGGTTTTTCCTCGATCTCAGTGTCGCGAGGCCGGACGCATTGGCAGGCTTTCGTGCGCCTGCATTTCAGCTCTGCTTATCCAACGCTCTCCGGACACGCACCCGCAGATCCTCTGAGGTGAAGGGCTTAAACACGATGTCATAGCTCTCGCCGCCCCAGCGATCCAGACTGCCATCGGCAAATCCGGTCATGAGCAGGGCACGCAAAGCTGGACGCAGGAGCTGGGCCTCCTGGGCCAGCAGCACGCCGTTCTTGCTGCCGGGCATGATGACGTCGGTGAGAAGCAGCCGGATGTCTGAGCGGTCTTTGAGGAGCATCAGCGCGTCGTCGGAGTTGTAGGCGGTCAGGCAGCTATAGCCTTCGGCTTCTAGCATCGCGGCGGCCGTCTGGGCCACCTCTGGACGGTCGTCGACCACAAGGACCAGCTCTCCCTGGCCGCCGCGCACGCGCGAAGAACTCTGGGACGTCGTTGGGGTGGGAACATCGACGACCGCAGGGAAGTACAGACGCACCGTGGTGCCCGCGCGCTCCTCGGAGTAGATCGTTGCCATGCCGCCGCTTTGCTTGGTGAAGCCGTAGACCATCGACAGGCCCAGACCCGTGCCGCCTTGCTCGGCTTTCGTGGTGAAGAAGGGATCCATGACGCGGGACAACGCCTGCCTGGGAATCCCCAGCCCCTCGTCGCTGACCGACACCGTCACATAGTCGCCCGGGGCGGGAAGGCCGTGCAGCCGCATGTCCTCTGCGGTGATCGCGAGATTGCCAGACCGCACCCAGACCCGGCCGCCGTCTGGCATCGCATCGCGCGCGTTGACCAGCAAATTCAGCAGCGCCGTCTCGAACTGAGACGGGTCGAGGCGCGCGTTCGCGACAGACGGGTCGAGTTCCAACTGCACGCGCACGCCTTGCAAGGAACTGGCCGCCATGTCGACCGTCCTGGCGATGGCGTCGTTGACGCTGACCACGCGACCTTGGAGCTGCTGTTTGCGGGCGAACGCGAGCAACTGCTGAGTGAGCGCGCCCGAGCGCGCCGCCGCGGCCTTCACGTTGGAAAGGGCTCGGCTGAGCAGCGCGTCGTCTGGCGCCGCGCTCCTGGCGCGCGCTGTCGCTACCTCGGCGTTGCCGGTGATGACCTGCAAGAGATTGTTGAAGTCGTGCGCGATGCCCCCCGTGAGCTGGCCCAGCGCTTCCATCTTCTGAGCCTGGCGCAGCGCCGCCTCGGCATCGCGTCGACGGCTGACATCCAGCTGCGACGAAAAGTAGTAGAGCAGCTCTCCGCTCTCACCCCGCACAGGCGTAAGAAAAAGCGCGTTCCAGAACGTGCTGCCATCCTTGCGGTAGTTCAATAGCTCCACCGTCAATTCCTTCTCGGCGCGGATGGCCTCGCCAATCAGGGCCACAGTACTGGGATCGGTGTCCGGCCCTTGCAAGAAGCGGCAGTTCTTCCCGAGGATCTCCGCGATCGAGTAGCCGGTCATTTCCAGGAAAGCCTCATTGGCGAACACCAACGGGGTATCGGGTTGGCGCGGATCGGCCACCACCATGGGCATGCGCGTGGCGTGCACGGCGGCATGGAAGATGTCCTGGCCAAGCCCACCGGACGCAAACCCCTCGGTGCGCACGCGGGCGTCGTGTCGCGGGGCATGCGGAAATTGGTCGCGAGGATCGGTATCGGAACTCATGTCACACCAGCCAGTGAATCTTGCGGCCATCCTGCCGTTGAAACACGCATCAACCCGCCAGACCCGATCCTGTTCGCATGCAGGACTTCTCCGACACAGCTTCGCGGTGCCTTGCGCCAACTTTTGGAGAGGAGGGGGACCATGTCGTAGACGAAGGTCCGGCCACACGCGCGTCGAGGCGTGATACAGGCTGAGCAGGACACGGTAGCTGAAACACGTTTCGACCTGAGGTCGATGCATCCTCGCGATGAAGAGGTGCGCGGCGCGCGCTCAGGTCGCGGCAAGCGCGCCGCGTCTGCCGACGAATCGTGCGAGCAGTGCTGCAGTTTCTAAAACGGCTAGCACATCGCACTCTTGCCCGGGGCCCCCCGCACACATTGCCGATCCAGCCGCCAGTCCAGCGCCTCAGACTCGTTAATCCTCCTGCGTCTCAGCCGCCCCTTGCGAGTGGGCGGCAACGAGCCGGGTGGTGCATGCCTGCGGCAAATCGCGGTACCCGCTGGGCGGGTCGTACTCGTGTTGCGACGACATGCCACCAGCGTGGCCGATCAAGCGGCAGTCGGAACCGCTTGGCGGGTTGAGTGACGCTTATGTGGACGTGCTGCGCGACGGCGGAGGAGGGCTTACCTCGTCGTGCCCGGGCCCGGGGATGCCCGCGCCCATGCACTCGTCCTCCTGGTTCGTGGGCTTGCGAGGCTGCCAGTCGCGTGCGAAACACGGCGTCGCGGAAGGTTTGTGACGGCGAATCGTTTCCCGGGCCAGCAGGTAGGCCTGAAGTTGCGCCTGAGAACGCCGCTGAGAACTGACGCGCCGTGACGTGTTCTGTTCAACGTTGGGTTCGAGGGATGTGTGAGCCATTTTGATCACGCAGCGGATTGGTTGTTCCACCCTTGCTTGTTCCGAGTGGCTGGAAAAGATCGTTGCTTCTTTTGCATCGAGGTGCCCGTGTCGTCGTGAAGACCACGACGACCACGAGCACGACCACGACCATCACGAGCACGAGCACGACCACGTTTCAGTCGAGGACGAGCCCGAAGCCCATTTGGGCCCAGTTGTCGTCCCCTGCGATCCAGGCCTTCACCGCGCGCCAGTGCGTCGCAGGTTCGTCCACCAACTGGCGCGCGTCAATGGCACGCGCCAGTCGCTCGCGGGCTTCTTCCGGCCTCATCGCGATCTCGCCTCTCAACCACCTTCGCAGGGCCTGCAGTTGTGCCGTCGGAAGAGGTTCTGGCGGGTGGATGCTTCTTGCGTCGCCTCGACGCTGCCACGCTTCGCAAGGCGCGCGCGCATCGACCGGCGCGTTAGGGTTGCGCATCGGTACGTCGGGGAAGACAAGGCCAGCGCGTTCACGGGCGTCGCCCTTTTCGGTGGCTGACAGGGCGGCAGCCTCAGCCTCGTGCCGCGCGGCCTTGGCGGTGGGCGCTTCCCGATGACTCTGCAGGCTCACGCCATTCATGGGACGGGTGTGAGCGGCTTCGCAGAATTGAACTGCCTTGACGGTCATGTTGGAACTCCTTGCATCTCCTTAAGTTGAAACGATGATGGAAGGCGTTTAACGCCGAGGAATTAGCGAGTCTCGCCCGTGACCAGATGAACATCGCGCTTACCTTTTGCCGGCTGAAGGTCCGGAAAAGACGAGGGGTGATCAACTCGTGGCGAAGGCGAGGCGTGGCAAACGTGGTCCCAAGCCTGCTCAACGCCTCGAGCGTCGAGGATCCTGATCAACGGCGCTGACTCGGTCGGACAGTCGGAATTTTTAGCAAGCCGGGTGTGAAAATCAAGCCTCGCCGACCTTGATCGGTGCGCTGCCGCGGCGCGCTCCGGCGCCGCGAGCGGCGCTTGTCCGAGCGCAACCTGCGGCGGCGCCGCACATGCGGTGGGCCTCGAAAGTTTCGACCTCTGGTCGCGGACGGCGGACACACCTTTCCTTTACTGAAGTCCGTGTGATCGCTGGGCTGTGGCGGCCGCGTACGCTACGGCCCTTGCGGCGCGAAAGCACGTCCGTGAGCAGGCATGGCCGAAGAGCGAAGCGACGCGCGGACCGCGCAGGCGCCCCATGACGATCGGACGGCCACGGCATTGCCAATCCCGACGGCCAACTAGAACGGCCGCGCGCAGCGATGTTGGGTGATCGAACACGTGCTTTCGTCCCGCGCGGATCGCACGACGTCGCGCCGGCCCTCGCATGGGAGGGACGGCGCGAGGATCGCGTATCAGGTGGCGCGCACCTCAATACGACGAGGCTTGGCGTGCGCTGCTTTGGGAATGCGCAGCTTTAGCACGCCTGCCGACAGCTCTGCTTGTACGTTTTCCGTGTCGAGTTCATGGCTGAGGGTAAAAACCCGGCGAAACTTGGCCAGCCGAACCTCTGCATGGCTGCTCGACAAACCCGCCGGGATCGAAAAGTCTGTCTCGGCTTCGATGGTCAACGCGTCGCGCTCGACTTGCAGGTTGAGCTTTTCCGCGCTCACGCCGGGCAGGTCTGCGAACACCGTGATGCCGACCGCATCCTCCACGACGTCCACGGGGGCGTCAGCGTGGCGTCACTGAAGCGATTGGCGTTCGACGCGGTGCCGGGGTTGACCGGGGCGGAATGCTGTGTGGTTTGCAATTGGCTCATGATCGTCTCCCTTGTCTCAAGCGGCCGGTTGGATCTGCACGCGCCGCGGCTGCGTGGCTTGTTTGCGAGGCACGGTCACGTGGAGCAAGCCTTCGCGCATCTGGGCCGTCACTGCCTCGCCGTTGGCATCCTCAGGCAGGGACAGCGCCCGTCGGAATTTGCCGGCGAAGCGCTCGTTGATATGCACGCTCGCGCGCTCGTCGAGCTGACTGAGCGGGGAGCCGCGCTCGCCCGAAATGGTGAGCAGCCCCTGCTCGACATGCACCTCGATCGATTGCGGGTCCACGCCCGGAGCAAAGGCGTACACCTCGATCGCTTCCGGCGTCGTGCCGACGTTCAGCGCCGGGAAGGAGTGGCGACCAAAGCCGCGGATGGTGGGGGACAGGTCGAACGCCTGCTGCATCTCCCGCTGCAGGCGATCCATGTCCGCGAAGAAGTCGCGAGGGAACAAAGATCGATACATGATGAGTCCTCCATCAAGGGTCTGAAAAGTGGCGCATGCAGCCCCTGCTGCGCACCGACGCCGACTTAGGAGTTCCTCGAAGGATTTCAAGAGGGGCAATGAATGGCGTTGGTCTCACTGGCGTGCGCCCGGCGCTGCACGGCGCGCGCGCCGCCTGCTGGACGGACCCATCTGAGTATTGCGAAGGTGACCTCAGGCGCCTTAGGATTCGAACTACGAGGTGACGGAGCTGAACATGACCGACATTTCTTGGTATCCCGAGTTTTCTGCCAGGCTCACTCCATCGGGCAACTTCGCTCCGGTCGTACTCCTTTTCAGGAGCGGGGGGAGGGCTGTCGTGAGGCGAGCTGGACCTATGCTGGCGAGTACCCAAGCGCCAGCGAGGCTGCCTCTGCGGCTCGGCGGCAGTACAGTGGCGACTCGGCTCCCGCAGGTGATAGTCGCAGTCAGGCGTAATTGCGGAGCCCTTGGCCTCCCGGCATGCGCGCGAGTGGCGGTGCGAGGTGTAGAGAGACGGGCCAATGGCGCCGCTCGACCATGCAGCGCATGGTGCGCACGTCAGTGGACAGTGGCGATGGCGATGGCGCCTGACGCTCGCCAGGCCACCGCCTGAGAGCTTACGCTGCGCGGCGGGGTTCCACTTCGAACGTCCAGGGCGCATGCATAGGCTTTGGCCTGCGTCATGAAGCTGAACCAGACGTCCACTTCTGAGGGGATTTGGTCGGCGCCACCACGGTTCGCCGGGTGACGCGCGGCGCAGATGGAGCGAGAGCTCGCCTCTTATAGTGCGGCCCTGTAATTTGCCAAAGGGCGCGGCCAAGCCGTCACCGGGTAGCCGACAACGCTGCCGGGTGCAATCACGTGCAAGCTCCGGCGTTCCGCGGTTTCCAGCGCCAACTTTTAGAAGGCTCGGCATGCAGAGGCCATCGGTGGGGGCGCGGCACCCGACTACGCCTTTCACGCCATTCGCTGTGGCATGCCAGCGTTGTGGCGGCTACGCAGAGCGGTGCCCGTAGATATGTTCCCACGTCTTCATCCGAGGGCGTTAAAGCGAGGCGAACTCGCGACACTCTTCGAATATTTTCGGCACTTTCCGAAACCGCCTTTCCCGCAGGATACGGCGTTTGAAGATACTGCGACGCATCGCGCTGTGAAGGCCGCAAGGTGCGGCAGCCGGCGGCGTACACCTCGATATCAACTATGTACCACACCTGCGCTTACCCTCGACGGCTTGAATTGCGACGCTGCCTTCCTCTATTGCTTCACGTGCCGCCGCGCGGGCTGCTTGGCGTTGGACTTGCCCTCGCCGCGGCGTTGCTGACGGCGTGCGGCGGCTCCTCTGATCCCGATTCGCCACCCGACACAGCGGCGGGCACGTTCGCCGTCACGTTGGTTCGTGTTTCGGCTGAAGCGCCAGGCGGCCACTGTGCGGCCGGTGGCTCGCGTATCGACTCCGGACGCGACGCTGACGCCAACGGTGCGCTGGTCGACGGCGAGGTCACGTCGACGCAATATGTCTGTAACGGGCTCACCGGCGCGGGGGGCCCACGGGGGCGACCGGCCAATCCACGCTGGTGCGAGTGCGCGCCGAGCCTGCAGGCGTCAACTGCGCGCAAGGCGGGTCGGTCATCGCTGCCGGGCTCGATGCAAACGGCAGCGGCGTGCTCGAGGACGGGGAAGTGAGCAGCGTCGCATACGTGTGCAGCGGCGCCAACGGTTCTAACGGAGCTAACGGCTCAAACGGCTCAAACGGCTCAAACGGCTCAAACGGCTCTACGGGGCCCACTGGTCCGACAGGCCCCACCGGTCCCACTGGCCCCGCTGGCCCCACTGGTCCCACTGGTCCGACCGGACCGACCGGTCCCACCGGTTCTACCGGATCGTCGGGATTGGATGCGTTGCTGGCGCTCAGCGCAGAGCCTTCCGGCGCCAACTGTGTCTACGGCGGCCAGCGTGTGCAGTCCGGCCAGGATGGCAACCGCAACGGCATCCTGGATGCCGGCGAGGTCATGTCCACGAGTTACCTGTGCAGCGCCGCGCCCGCCGACACCCGTTGGGTGAACGTCACCGCATCATCCATTCAGGCGGAGGCGAATACCGGATACCTCGCCAATGCCAGCTCTGCTGTAGTCATCACGCTGCCCACCGCGCCAGTCATCGGCGACTGGATCAAGGTGACCGGGGTGGGGTCGGGAGGGTGGACCATCGCGCAAAACGCCTCTCAAAGTATTTCGACCGTCGGACTGCCGGGCGGCAATCTGGTGGACTGGGCTGCCAAGCCGATCTCGGGTAACTGGTCCAGCGTCGGCATGTCGAGCAATGGGGTCAACCAGGTGGCGGCGACATCCTCTGGCGACCTGTTCACCTCGACGGACGGTGGCGACCACTGGACGCTCCGCCTGACCGGCCAAGTCTGGTCTGGGGTCGCCATGTCGTCGGACGGGTCACACATCCTGGCCGCGACCAATGGCGGCGCGCTGTTCACGTCCCCCGACGGCGGCGTCAGTTGGAGCAACGATGCCTCAGGGCGAGCATGGAGCGCCGTGGCCACGTCTGCCGATGGCCAGCGTCTGGTCGCCACGGCCTACCTGGGGCAGATCTGGACGTCCTCCGACGCGGGGTTGAGCTGGACGCCTCGCGACAGCAATCGCGCCTGGCGCGCCGTGGCCTCTTCTGCGGACGGGCGCGTGCTGGTCGCCGCCACCAACGGCGCGCAGCTGTATGTCTCGACCGACTTCGGCGCAAGCTGGACGCCCAGGGCATCCGCTCAGTTCTGGTGGAGCGTGAGCACCTCGGCTGACGGCAAGCGCATGTTTGCCACGGTCGACACCGGCGTCATCTGGCGTTCCGAAGATTTCGGCGTCAGTTGGGACACCGCGTCGACGAGCCGCGATTGGCGCGGGATCGCCACGTCTGCGGATGGCCGCTATGTCGTGGCCGCCACGGCGGGCGGCAGGCTGTTCGAATCGCCCGATGGCGGCACGTCCTGGCGTGCCACGGCCGACGCCGGCGCCTGGTCGGCCGTCGCCAGCAGTGCGAATGGTCAGACGCTGCTGGCAGCCAAGACGGGTGCGGCGTTGTATGGCGGAACGCGCCGCACGGCCACCACCCCCGGCGCGGCGGGTACGCTGTCGGGAGGGCAAGCCGACGCCCTTCAGCTTCAGTACGTGGGCGGCGGGTTGTTCATGCCGATCAGCTTCGTGCTGGCGACGTCGGCGTTCACGCCGCTCTAGTCGAACGCAGGCACCTGAGCTGGCCCGGCCCGCCCCGGCCCGGCCCGCCCCGCCCGATCGCGGGGCGCGCCCCGAAAAGCGCGCAAGTGCGCTCGCGGGCGCCGGGGTGAGCGTTCCATGTCGCGTGACCGCTCGGGCCTCTTCTCCGTCGCACCCGACGTTCAACTTCCTTTCGGGCCAGGGGCCCGCGTTGGACTCGGCTCACCGTGCCGATCGGTCTTTTGCATTCGAGTGACAATGCGTCCACAGGACGGGGGCGGGGATGAGTCTGGGCGAGGTTGTCGAAGAATCCGCAAGTCGCGCGCAGCAGCGTCTGGCCTTCGGGCTCTCGGCTGTGCTGCTGGCGGCTGCGGCGGCGCTCACGCCCTATGCGTCGACGCCCCTGCCTGAACTTTCCCACATCAGCGGCATGTACGGTGCAGCGGTGGCGATGATCAATCTGGCCACGTTCTGGCTGCTTGTCTCAGCCCCCGCGCAGACTCGGGCGCATTCGGCCATCGCCGCGGCGTATCTGTTCGCCGGGCTGATGGCGGTCTTGCATGTCCTCACTTTCCCCGGCGCCGTCCTGCAAAGTCAGCCGGTACTCGGCTCGCCCCACGCGGTCAGTTGGCTGTTCATCGTCTGGCGCGCCGGATTTGCCCTCTTCGTGGGCTGGGCCGCCTGGCGCGGGGAGGTCGCCACGTCTCGCAGTCCCGTCGACGGATCCTGGCCGGTGGTGCTGGCGGTGCTCGCCACCGTGCTGGCGGCCGTTGCCTCGCAATGCACGGACGCGGCGGCCATCACGCTCGCCGGTGGCCGGCAGCTGTTCAGTACCTTCAGCATCTATGGGTCCTACGCGGCCGGGGCCATCGCGGTGCTGGCCGTGGCGCTGATCTGGCGGCGCGGCTTGTACAGGCGCTCGATCTTCGTGTGGCTGGTCTTCGTCATGACTGCCGAGGCCGCGGGCGTCTGGCTCAGCACCTTCAGCGGCGGTCGCTACACGATCGCTTGGTATGGCGCCCGCATCGAAGGGGTTCTGGTGAGCGCGGTCATGCTGCTGGTCCTGGCGCAGCATTTCAGGCGCCTTCAGCATCGTCTGGCCAATTCGGTCGACGCTCTTCGTTACCGCACCGAGCGCCTGCAGGCGGAGATCCTGCGAAGGGAACGGCTGGAGGCGCAGCTGGCGCAGGCGGAAAAGCTCAAAGCGGTGGGGCAGCTCGGCGCGAGCCTGGCGCACGACTTGAACAATATTCTGCAAGTGATCACCGGGCGGCTGTCCATCTTGCAGCGCAGGGTTGGCGCGGCGGCGGACGCCGATGTGGAAGTGATCCGCCGCAATGTCCGCAAGGCGGAGGTGCTGACGCGGCAACTCACGTCGCTGTCCGGGCGGCGCCACTTCCTCGCCCAGTCCGTGGACATGATCGCAGCGCTGCAAGGGACAGCGGAAGCAGCCCGCCTCCTCCTCGACGCGCACCACAAATTGCTGCTGGAGGTGCCTGACGAGCTGCCCCCGCTGACGCTGGACGCCTTGGAGTTCGAAGTCGCGGTCACGAACCTGGTGACCAACGCGCGTGACGCCATGCCCGACGGCGGGATGGTGACGATCCGGGCGTTCCTCGGCGCGCGCGCCGCGAGCCCGACATTGGTTGTCGAAGTGAGCGACACAGGTGTCGGGATCCGTCCGGAGATCCGGGAGCATATTTTCGAGCCGTTCTTCTCGACCAAGGAGCCGGGCAAGGGCACTGGCCTTGGGCTGGCGCAGGTCGCCGCCTTCACCGGCAAGAGCCACGGGCGCGTCGAGTTGCGCAGTGTCATGGGCGAGGGAACGACCGTCGCACTCGCGTTTTCGCTCGCCCCAGGTGCGATGTCGCCCACGGCCGGCCCCTCGTCGACCGGAGGCGTTGTACACACGGCAACACTCGCTGCGGGCGACGTGGTGCTGCTGGTGGACGACAACGACGACGTGAGGGAAGCCTCGGCGCAGCTGCTGGAGGCCGGTGGATTCGTTGTGATGGCCGCCCGCAGCGCCAGGGAGGCGCTGGCATTCATAAACGATGGCTTCACGCCCCATGTCGTGATCTCCGACATCGTGATGCCGGGCGGCATGCACGGGGTGGAGCTCGTGCGGCAGATCCGGCAGCGGCATCCCCAGGTGAAGTCGGTGCTCGTCACCGGTCACAGCGACGTGGCCGAAGGCGCGCGCAGGGAAGGAGTGGCCGTGATTCCCAAGCCTTACGACATGCAGACGCTGCTGCGAGCGCTTGGATAGCTGCCCGTTGCGGCCTTGGTGAACGCCTGTTGAGTGGATTGTCAGGCGGTGTCCCTGTCCTGGCCGTCGGCAACTAAGCCGTCATGGACTGGCCGGTGATGCAGGGATATCGCCACGCATGCGCCCAATATTTGCTCGAGCAGAGCGCGTTACGTGACTGAAGGGGACCGTGACCCAAGCGGGATAGTGGGCGACCAGAAAACCGTGCATAAAAAGATCCCAGCGGTGACGCTGGGATCTCGGCTTACTTCACGCGATCTCTCACTTGGACTTGTCGGTCGCCGTGCCAGATGTGCCAGATGTGCCCGACGCGCCCGACCCAGCCGACCCACCCGAGGTTAACGACGTCCCGGACCCGGCTGACGAAGCGGTAGACGAGGGGGTGGACGTTCCAGTGGATCCGCTGGACAGACTCGATCCGGCCGAAGCCGTTTGGTTGCGGTCGCTGCGATCGCTGCGACCACTGCTGTCATTGCGATCACCGGAGGCGCCGTAACCGCTGCCCGAGCCACTGCTTCCTTGGCCATACCGCGAGGTATCGGACGTCTCTTGGTCCAGCGACTGGGACGACCCGGAGGAGCCGGCGCCACTACTGCCTTGCCCTTGACGCGTCGAGCGTTCGGAACGCCACTTGTTGAAGTCGTCCGAGAATCTCTGATAACGCTCCTGACGCCAGCCGTGATAGTCGTTGTCGAGTGCGCGCATCTGTTCGTGGCGCCACTGCTCGTAATCCGGGTCGTAGTGCGACTGGCGTCCCTGGGACTGTCGGGGCTGCGATTGCCCACCTTGCCACTGCCCACCTTGGGATTGCCCGCCTTGCCACTGTCCGCCTTGGGACTGCCCGCCTTGGGACTGCCAGTTCCGTTGCTGGCCTCCTCCCTGCGAGCCTCGGCCTTCGCTGGAGCCGCCGTAGTGCTCACTGAGCGAATCCGCATAGCTGTCGGATCCGGAGCCAGCCATACCGCCGTAGTCGCGGCGACTGCTGTCCTCGCCCCAGCCTTCGTGACGCGGGCCCTGGTCGCGATAGCGATCCGACGTCCCCTGGCCATAGCCGCTTGAAGTGCCGTAGCTGCTGCTGCCGTAGTTGCCGGAACCGCTATAGCTGTCTTGCCTGCCGTAGTTGCCGCCGCCGTAGTTGCCACTGTTGCCGCCCATCGAACGGCTGCGGTCGCCGCCCCAGGCGTCGCTGTCGGGGCCGCCGCGGTAGCCGCCCTGACTTTGGAAGTCGCCGTGGCTGCGGTATTCCTGACGGTAGTCGTCGCGATAGTCATTCCGATGGTCGTCGCGATAGTCGCTGCCGCCGGCGTATCCCCGGTAGCCGCTGCCGCGCTGGTCGTCGGTGTTTGCCTGGTAGCTGCCTTGGTACTCGGACCGCTGCTCGCCGCGGGATTGATCCGATCGGCTGCCGTAGTTCGTACGTCCGCGGTCAGCGTCGTCCCATTGATTGTCTTGGCGCTGATCTTGTCTGCCTCGTTGTCCATACGGGTTCATGGCGACTCCTTGTAAGCCTCAAACCGGGGTGATGGCACCGATGACGCCCGTCACCGGTTCCCAAAGACGATGGGCAAGGTTGATGCCGTTGCCGTCGCCTTTCGAACTGCGAGACCAGTCGGTGCCGTGGGTACCGTGGGTACCGTGGGTACTGAAGTTGCCTGACCAAGCGACTTCCACCCATTGCAGCCGCCGCGGCGGTCAGGAGTACTTCCATGCTTGCTTTGACTTATCACGGCGCCAAAGATGTGCGCGTTGAAACCGTGCCTGATCCGGTGCTCGCCGCCGATGACGATCTGCTGCTGCGCGTGACCGCGACCGCGATCTGCGGATCCGACCTGCACATCTATCGCGGCAAGATCCCCGACATGAAGTCGGGGGACATCCTCGGCCATGAGTTCATGGGCGTGGTCGAGGAGGTAGGGCGCGGCGTGACCAATGTGAAGCCCGGCGACCGGGTCGTCGTCCCGTTCACGATCTCATGCGGCGACTGCTTCTTCTGCGGCCGCAAGCTCTTTGCCGCCTGCGAGACGACTAACCCCGGACGCGGCGCGATTCTCAACAAGAAAGACATTCGTCCCGGGGCCGGACTGTTCGGCTACAGCCACCTGTATGGTGGCTACGCCGGTGGCCAGGCGCAGTACGTGCGTGTGCCCAAGGCCAACGTCGGCCCCCTCGTGATTCCCGACACGCGTCTGGCTGACGAACAGGTGCTCTTCCTGTCCGACATCCTGCCGACCGGCTATCAGGCCGCGTTGAACGCACAGATCACCGCCGGCTCCAGTGTGGCGATCTTCGGCGCGGGCCCGGTGGGCATGATGGCGGCTGCCAGCGCGCGGCTGCTTGGCGCGGAACGCATCTTAATGGTGGACCACCATCCGTATCGGCTGGCGTTCGCCAAGGAGACGTACGGTGTGCTGCCCATCGACTTCGACCAGGTCGACGATCCGGCGCAACTGATCATCGAACAGACCGACCATCGCGGCGTGGACGCCTCGATCGACGCGGTCGGGTTCGAGGCCAAGGGCAGCACTGTCGAGACGGTCCTGTCCACGCTCAAGCTGGAAGGCTCGAGCGGCACGTCCCTGCGCTGGGCCATTGCGGCGACGCGCCGCGGCGGCGTCGTGAGCGTGCCGGGCGTGTACGCCGGGTTCATCCACGGCTTCCTGTTCGGTGACGCGTTCGAAAAGGGACTGAGCTTTGCGAGCGGTCAGACGCACGCCCAGCGCCACATGCCCGAGCTGCTGCGACACATCGAGGAGGGCACGCTCAAGCCCGAGGTGATCGTCAGCCATCGCATGCCGCTCGCCGATGCGGCGCACGGCTACGAGGTGTTCAACAAGAAGGAAGAAGACTGCCGCAAGGTGGTGCTGACGCCATTCCCCACGCATTGAACCAGGAGTCATCATGAACTCGAATGACATCGTCACAAGGCCGCTGGCAGTGGTCACCGGCGCGTCCAGTGGCATCGGCCGCGAGCTGGCGCTGGAATGCGCGCGTCATGGCTACGATCTGCTGCTCGCCGCCGATCGGCCGCTGGAAGACACCGCGGCGGCCTGCGGCGCCGAAGGGGCGAGCGTGCAGCTCGTCAACGCGGACCTAGCCACGATGGCCGGTGTGGACGCGGTCCATGAGGCCCTCGCGGGCCGGCGCGTCGACGCACTGCTGGCCAACGCGGGTCACGGACTGGGTCACGCATTCCTGGACCAGGACTTCAAGGGCGTGCGTCACGTCATCGATACGAACATCACCGGGACGCTGGACCTCATCCAGCGAGTAGGACGCGAGATGCGCGATCGCAACGCCGGCAAGATCCTGATCACCGGTTCGATCGCCGGCCTGATGCCGGGCGCCTTCCAGGCCGTCTACAACGGCACGAAGGCCTTCATCGACTCGTTCGCCTATGCGTTGCGCAACGAGCTGAAGGACACCCACGTGTCGGTGACCGTGCTGATGCCGGGCCCGACCGACACGGAGTTCTTCCGCCGAGCGGACTTGACCGATACAAAGGTGGGCACTGACGAGAAGCAGCCGCCGGTGGAGGTTGCCAAGGCCGGTTATGAGGCGATGGAAGATGGCGAAGGCTCGGTGGTCGCCGGTTGGAAGAACAAGATCCAGGCCGTGTTGGCGAACGTCACGCCGGCCGAGATGCTGGCTGAGCAGCACCGGAAGATCACGGAGCCGGGTAGCGCCAACAAATCGTAGCCAGCGGCGCAAGGATGCCTCGACACCCACCCCACCGCGTCGGCGCCAGACCATAGTGGGGAGGGGCGATGGTAGTGCCGCGGGCTGGATGAGGCGCGGTGCGGCGCGGTTCGGTGCCGTGAGGAAATTCGGCACTATGGGCCTTCCTTCCAATCCGCGAGGAGGCGCAGCGTCGTCGTCAACATCTCGCCTGCATAGCTGCGCTGATGCCGAAGTTCCCAGGCGACGCGTTCGGCTTCGACAAGGTCCAGACGCGAGACCGCCGAGGCAAGCGCTTGATCGAGGTGGCGAGCGTGCGCCTCTGCCTCTTGCCACGTGTGAAGAGCCTCTGACAACTTTGGCGCCATAGCACTGTTGAGCAAGTACGGTGCCGGACGCCAGTCCGTCACGTCACCGGAGTGCCTCGGGTTACGTTCTTCACCCAACTTGTCGAACGGCGAGTGATCCGCCACGGACAACGCCTCGTAGAAGAACAAGCAACCCACCTAGGAAGCAAGCGAGGCCGGACGACCCCAGGCTTACTTGACTTCTTGCAGCAGTGCCACCACCTCGACTGGCCCACCTCAAGGCAGTCGCCTGGTGACGAGGTCAGGCGAGGCGAGGGTCAGTACATGGATGTGGAGGAACGGATGCATGCCGCTTCTTTGCCGGGCGAAAGCCTTTCAGGCAGGCTCGTGTATGTGGAAGACGAGCCCGTCAACGCCTTGTTGATGCAGCACTGGGCCGCGCAGTATCCGAAACTCACGCTGGAGGTCGCGCTGACAGGTGCAACTGGGTTCGCCGCCTGTTTGCGCGAGGTGCCGGACGCGGTGCTGCTGGACAAGCGTCTGCCGGACATGGACGGACTCGACGTGTTGCGCCAATGCCGGGCCGCGCCGACGCTGGCCGGCGTCCCGCTCGTCATCCTCTCGGCAAGCAACGACGTGATTGACATCGAGGCCGCGCTGAGCGCGGGAGCCAGCGCGTACTGGCTCAAGCCTTTTGATTTCCGCGCGCTGGAGCGCGGCCTGCTCGATCTCATGGGTAAGACACGTAAAACACGACCACTGCGTTGAAGCGTTCATCCTTGTGTGTCGCCCCGACGGAAGCGCCGATAACCGGCCCTCGCTCAAACCTTCCTGCTGAGGAATCTTGACTTTGCCAGGGTGAAGCGCCACGGGAGATGCTGTGCCTTGGAGATGCCCACGCGCGTGCCGCTGGCGATGTCTGCTGCCTGATCCATGTCCGGCGGCGCGATAAGTTCGAACGGAGGCTCGTCGATGCGTCGTCTGTCGAGCGCCGCGGTGATCCCCAGGGCCTGCGCCAGCTTGCCAGGCCCGGAGCAGAGCAGGCGCGGATCTTCGAGCTGGCGACGTTGGCGCATCCGCTCCAGTCCATGCGTGGGCTCCAGCGCCCGTATGAGAACCGCTGCGCCATGGTCGCGTTCGCGGCAGACGATGTTGAAGCACCAGTGCAGACCATAGGACCGGTAAACGTAGGTGGAGCCGGGCGCGTCGAACATCGCGGCGTTGCGACGTGTCATGCCGCGAAAGCTATGCGACGCCTCATCGTCCATGTCGTAGGCCTCAGTTTCTACGATGCGTCCGCCGACACCGTCGACGAGCACTGTCCATCCTAGGAGTGAGCGCGCGAGCTCCACGGGCGGTGCGGAGAAGTCGAGGGTGGTCGCCGGGGAGGTGCTGGGCGGAGAGTGACGCATTTGAGGCTTGGGGCGAGCAGTCCTGTTGCCCCAGGATAGCGGCGCGGACGTGGCCATGAACAGGACACGAGCGTGAGCCTTGGGGTTACGCTCGGGCGCCTTTCGCAGGATCGCTCAGCGGGCCGCTCAATCGGGCCGCTCAATCAAGCCGCGCAATCGGGCCGCGCAATCGCCCCCATCGATCTGCGGGAGGGAAGGGCGGCCGGTACGCGAGCGCGTTGCCGCCGTGTCTTGCGCAGTCGCGCGGGGTGAATGCGTGCCCTGTTCACTCGCGCCGCTCGCACCTTGGCGAGGGCGGTAGGTCTGTCGTTTGCCATTCATCCTCACGGCTCGCCAGCGGCACCGCGCTCGCGCAGCTGAAACCTCGACTTTCCAGCAATCGCCAGGAGGCCACATGCCATCGACAGCCACGACCCGATCCACTGCCGTTCGAAAATCCACCGTGAAGGCTTCGCCACGCACCCCGGACGCGGTGACGCTGCTTCGGGCTGACCACAAGAAGGTCGCCGACCTGTTCGAGCAGTTCGAGAAGTCGCGTTCCACCGCCAAGAAGCGCGAACTGGTCGCCCAGATCTGCCAGGAACTGACCGTTCACGCGCAAGTGGAGGAAGAGATCTTCTATCCCGAAGTGCAGGCCGCGTTGCGTGACAAGGAGCTCGTGCCCGAGGCCCGGGTTGAGCACCAGAGCATCAAGGATCTGATCGCCGCCGTGGAAGGCGTGGAGCCTGACGGCGAAGACTACGACGCGAAGGTCAAGGTGATGAGCGAATGGGTCAAGCACCACGTGAAGGAAGAGCAAAACGAGATGTTCCCCAAGGCCAAGAAGTCCAAGCTTGACTTGGTGGACCTGGGTCAGCGTATTCAGAGCCGCAAGGACGAATTGCTTGCTCAGTACCAGACCGCGCATTGAGACAGCGCCATCCCTCGCCAAGTACTGGCTCGGGGTGGCTCCTGCTTGCTCATGCGTGCTCATGCGTGGCCATGCGTGCTCATGCATGCCTATGAATCGCCCCTCACTTCGCAATGACCAAGCCGGCACGTGAGATCGATCATCAGGTCGCCAGCGGAACGGGGATGCCCCGTTCCCGCAAGGTCCTGCTGCTGGTCGATTTCATCAACCCGCTGTCGTTCGATGGGGCGGAGCTCATCGCGCAGGCGGCCGTCGAGGCCGCCAGGTCGGCCGCCCGCTTGAAGAAGCAATTCCATCAAGACGGCGCCTGCGTGATCTACGTCAACGACAACTTCGGCCAGTGGCGCTCGGACGTGCGCACGCTGCTTCGTGAATGCAAGCGAGCGGGCGGCGCCGCGGCGGAGTTGGCGCGGCTGCTCGCGCCGTCCAAGACCGACCTGATGATCCTCAAGCCTCGTCATTCAGGCTTCTACGCCACGCCGCTGGACCTGCTGCTGGAGCAACTCGCGGCCAAGGACCTTGTGATCACGGGACTGGCGACCGACTACTGCGTGAAGTGCACGGCGATGGACGCCTATGTCAGGGGCTATCGGGTCGCGGTCCCCGCAGACTGCACCGCGGCGGAGTCGGATCAGCGCAAGCAAGGGGCGTTGATGTGGATGAAAGAAGTGCTGAAGGCGCGGATAGCGCCGTCGCGCTGACGTTACTTGCGCTTGAGGATGCTGATGCTCCCGTCGCTTTCCAGCACGCCCATGTGAAGATCCGCCAGCTCGCAGTCGGCCTCGCGCAGCGCCTTTTCGACATCCGCGATGCCCAGGCGATGCCGGCGCAACACGGCCTCGAACCACTGCCCGTCCCGCCCGATCAGGACAGGCGAGCCCTCAAGCCAGGCTTCCAGGCGCGGGCTGCGCGATCCCAGAAAACCGATGGCGCCATTCATGACGATCAGTGCGGCGGCCAGAATCCAGGCGCCCGCCACGGAGTCGTCACCGCCGCTCAGCCCGTTGCTCACCGCTTCGCTCAGCAGCATCACGACGAGCAGATCGAACGGGGTGAACTGTCCGACGGTGCGTTTGCCCGATAACCGCACCATCAGAAACAACGCGAGATAGATCAGCGCCGCGCGCGCAAGCAGCTCCCACCATGGCACGTGCATGTCGAACATGTTCCCCGGCTCCTTTCTTTGACTCGCTGATCGTGTGAAGTGATGAACGCAACGTCCACTGTCACGTCCACTGTCACGCCCACTCAACGCCTATTGAGACCGTCCCCAAGGACGTCCTGCAGCAGGCTTATGGGGACGGCGTTGCCTCACTTCGGCGGTTTGACCTCCTTGCGATAGGTACCGACCAGCTCGCCCTTGCGGATCACGTGGCCGGTGGCGGCCTTGAGCACGTCGTCGCGGGTCGCACCAAGGGGCAGCTGCAGGAGGGTATCCAGCGCGAAGATCTGGAAGTGATAGTGATGCGGCGGGTCGCCCACCGGGGGACGCGGGCCGTAGTACCCCACCGAGCCCCGACTCGTGGCGCCTTGCATCAGCCCTGCGGGCTCGGTCAGTCGCTCCTGCTCCTGCAGACCTTCGGGCAGCGATGTCACCTCGGGGGGAATGTTCCAGGCGACCCAGTGAACAAAGGGCGTGATGGGCTTGGAATCGGGATCCTCGGCCAGGAGTACATAGCTCTTGGCCCCGGGCACAGGACTCCATCTCAGCGGGGGCGACACGCCATCGGCGTACTCGCTGTGCTTCCTGGGAATCGCCGCATCTGGTCCGAAAGCGGTGGAGGTGAGGGCGATGGAAGCCACAGACGCCGCGGACTTCGCAGAAGTCGCAGAAGTCGCATCGCGCGCGTCTGTCTCCGATCGATCCTTCGCGAGGGGAACACCGATACCGCGCTGCGCCTGACGCTTCATCTCGTCGGCAGGAGGTTCCATCGCCGCGGCAGTTTTTCCCTGCCTTCATACGCCACGCGATAGATCACCCCGTTCGCATCGTCTGCCATGAGCAGCGATCCGTCCTTGGCCCACGCGAGGCCGACCGGTCGCGCCATGTGGGTGCGTCCGCCGTCGGTCAGAAATCCGCTGACGAAGGGTTCGAAGCGCTGCGGCTTGCCATCGGCGAAGCGGATGCGCACGATCTCGTACCCCGACGCCGCCTTGCGGTTCCACGAGCCGCGCATCGTCACGAAGGCGTCGCCGGCAAACTCAGCGGGGAAGCGTCCTCCCCCTTGAAGAACACCATCTGCATCGGCGCGGCGTGGGCCTTGTAGCCCAGCGTCATCGGCACGCTGTCGCCCTTCCACTGTTCCTTGGTGATCTCCCCCGGCGGGGTGCTCTGCGGGTTGATGCCGCCGGCGCCCCAGACATGTGGCCAGCCGTAGCGCTTGCCCTGCTCGATGCGATTGAGCTCCTCGGGTTGGATCTCGTCGCCCAGAAAGTCGATGCCATGGTCCATGCCCCAGAGCTCGCCGGTGGCGGGATGCCAGTCGAAGCCGATCGTGTTGCGAAGCCCGCTGGCCACGATCACGCGGCTCTGGCCGTCCGCGGACGCGCGCAGCAGCGTGGCGTTTTCGGGATTGCTCTCGTTGCACGCGTTGCAGGTCGATCCAGCGCTGATGTAGAGCATGCCGTCCGGCCCGAATGCCAGGGTTCGATTGGGATGTTGGCCCGCATCGGGCAGGTCGCCGATGATGAGCTTTGGCTCCCCGACACGACCATCGGCCTGCAGCGGCGCCACGAAGACCTCCTTGACCGTGGCCACGTACAGCTTTCCGTCGTGGATGGCGAGCCCGTGGGCGCCGGCCCGGTCCAGCACCTTCACGCCAGGGCCGTCTGCCCTGCCGTCGCCGTCACGGTCCTCCAGGAGCAGGACATCGCCGGTATCGCGGCGGCTGACGTAGATGCGTCCATCAGGCGCCACCGCGATGATCCGGGCATTCTTCAGGTTCTCGGCAAAGATCGATACCTTGAAGCCGGGCGGTGCCTTGAGCCCGTTCAGGCGCGCCTGGGTGGGTTGCACCTTGTCGGGCTTGAACACGTGCGTGCGGATGGGGACATCGGTGCCGTCCCCCTGCTGCGCGCGGACCGTCAGCGACAGGCAGGCGCTCAAAACGAGCAGCAATGTGCAGGAGCGAGAGGTCATGAGACACCCGAGGAGAAAAGGTGTCCGTGGCAGGCAGGTGGCATTCCCGCAGCGCACTGCGCAAAGGCAGTGCTCGCAAGAACGTCGCTCGAACGCGGCCGCGGCCCCGACAGGCGCGGGCTGGTACGCGGAGAATGCGACGTCGCGGCGTTGGCCCGTCAGTTCAGACGCGAGTCGAACCTGAGTGCGGCGACGCGTCGCTCGTAAGCCTCCAGATGCCTGGCCGAAGTCACCGGGGCGCCCAGGCGCTCGCAGAGCACGCCGAGCCGGTAGTGAGGCTCCGCCAGACTGCTGTCGAGCCGGAGCGCGCGCCCGAAGGCTTCCATGGCGGCGGCCAGGCGCCCCGCAGACTCAAGGATGCAGCCGCGCACGTGATGCAACCTGGCGTTGTTGTCGCAACTCTCCAGCGCGGCGTTCGTGATGTCGAGGGCCTCCTCCTGGCGCCCTTGACGACAAAGCAGCGCTGCGAGCGCCGTGTGCGCGCTGACGAGATTGGCGTCAGACGAGATGGCGGCGCGATAGCTGGACTCGGCCTGGGCCTCGTCGTCAACTTCCCTGAGCGCCGCCTGATCGACCATGGCTTGCACGGCATCCTGCCCGAGGTCCTCGGCCAGGATTCGCTCAAGGACCTCCGAGGTCGACTCCACGCTCAATCGCGCGGCATGTGCCGTTTCATGGGGAGGTGCGGTTCTCATGGTGCTCGCGGAAGACTGTGCTGACCGAGGAAGGTACCGCCTGCCCAGGATTAGGAGAGACAGCCGTCGCCGCACTTTTTGTAGGAGCTTGTGAGTCGCCGCGGTGGCGCCCGCGCATTTCGGCGACAGACCGTTGCGCGAGGGCTGGGCGAGGCCCAGTGGGAGTCAACATTCATCGCGACGCCTCTGATAGAAGCGTTCGCAGTTTTCATTGGGGAGGCGACTGCTGTGTCAGGCCGCTTCGGGCGGTCTGCCGGCTGCCCGTGCATTTGCTTTGAGGCCGCGCTAGACCTGGTTCTTTGCGAGTGTGCTGAACCAGTCCGCATACGGCGTCGTGGCCGCCATGTGGCGGTTGAAGTCCGGCGCGCCGTCGCTCCACCAGACGTCCCCCCGTTCGCCGAGTTCGCGTTTGACCTCGTCGACCCGGGCACGGGCCTGTGCCCGTTCGTCTGCGCTCAGGTCCTTGCGGGCGAGCTGTCGGCGAGCGTCCATGAGCTCTGCCACCAGCGCCGCAGCGCGCGCCGTTGAGAGCGACGGATTGGTGCGGCGCCAGAGGCGTCCACGAACGACGAAGTAGCGACCGTCCGGGGTTGTCGGATGCTGCGTCATCTCTTGATTGGCGCCAGGTCAGCCGTTGCGCTTTGTCTGTTCTGCGTTGGTCGTGGAGCGCGAACCTTTGAGGTGCTCCTCGACGTCGGCCGCGTTGGCTCCGACCAGCCTGACGGCGTCACGGATCTGCGCCGTGGACGAATCGAGCTTCTTCGCCCAGGACTGGACCTGCGCGTCATCGTTGACGTCAATGGTCGGGGCGGCCGGTTCGTCGGCGGGGGCGGCAAAGCTGGCTTCTTCGGACATCGGCTGCTCCTGTGAAAGGGATCGCGTGGTGGGCTGTCGTGATTTCTCATGGGCAGGCGGGATGCCAGCCATCGCTGTCGGCCGCGGGGAAGGCGAACCTTGCCTGACGGATTGAAGACCGTGGGCGATCAACGGCGCTCCAGCTTGCGACCAGCACGGTATCAACGTCTGGTGTGTCGCAGGTGCGCCTCGACCGCCTCCGCGCTGGTGCCCACCGCGTTGACGGCGGCCTTGAGCTGCTCGGGCGTCACGCCGAACTTCTTGCTCCAGTCCCGAAGCTCGTAGTCCTCATTGACGTTGATGCGGGCGCGGTCCTGTCCACCGGTCTTGGTCTTGTCGTCAGCCATGCTGGTCTCCCTAGGGGTGAGGGTGGAGTGGAGGGTTGGCGTAGGAGCGAGGAGGAGGGCCAGGGCCTAAGGACGCTATTCGCGGTGAAGGCGCCGGTAGGCGCTGAAGTAGCGCAGGGACGCCTGGGTGTCTCCCAGGCGCTCCATCAACACACCCAGGTTGTAGTGCGCGTCGGCGAGGGTGTCGTCCAGCTCAAGCGCACGCCGATAGGCGTCGACCGCCAACGCAGGACGGCCGGAGTCCTCTAGAGCAGCGCCGCGGTTGAAGTGAACGAGCGGTGTCTGGCCGCAGTGCTCAAGAGCCTGGTCGTACAGCGCGACCGCCTCCAGACAGCGTTTGGCCTCGCACAGCATCGCGCCCAGATTGACGTACGCCGCGCTCATACACGGATCGAGGTCGATCGCCCGCCGATAGGCGCTTTCGGCCGCAGCCGCGTCCGAGGCTTCGAGTCGGACCGCCTGCTTGCACCAGTATGCTGCGCCTCGCGCCGCGGCTGGAGCCCGCGGACCGTCCGGCGCCAGCTCGGCGGGCGCTGACTCGTCCAGCGCGAGCAGCCGCTGACCCGAGAGCGCATCGTGCGTGCCGTGGCCGTCGGCCGCCTCCACCGTGCCACCGCTGGCTCGCACGCGCACGCTGGCAAGGTGCCTTGGCCCGGGCAGGGTCGCGCGCACGTTCTTCAACGACTGGATGATTTTCCTCGGCGGGATGCGGGCATCGCGCAGCCCCTTGGCGGTGCGCAGCACGATGAGGTCTTGCAGGGAGAAGCCTCCTGACGAGTCAGGGTGGACCACTCCGGCGTCCGTCAGTGAGCGGATGAACGCGCGCGGCAGCCCCACCAGCTTGTCGACCTGACGCGCGGAATAGTCGGCGCCCGAAGCCATGTTCACTTGCGCGCTCGCGTTCTGGGCGCCGGCGCTGAAACGGGCTCAGGCGTGGGGGCTGCGCGTTTGGCGGGCTTGCGCACGGCAGGAGCCGCTTCGGCCTTGAGCCTGGTGACGTTGGAGGGCGTTTTGACGGCCTTGTCGGCCCTATCGCCTTTATCGGCCTTATCGGCCTTGGCGGCAGGCTTCTTGGCGAGGCTTGAGCGCAATGCCTCCATGAGGTCGATGACCTGACCGCCCGCGACGACCTCGTCTTCGGTGTGTGACGACGCCACGATCTGCTTGCCGGCGACCTTCTCATCGATGGCTGCGAGCACACGCGCCTTTTCCTCGTCCTGAAACTCCTCGGGGCGGAAGTCGTCCTCCGCGATCGTTTCCACCAGCTTCAGGGCCAGTTGCAGCTCGCTGCTGGAGACGGGCGCATGCTCGATGTTGAGGTCCGCCAGCGAGCGCACCTCCTCGGCGTAGCGCAGCTGCTGGAGGATGAGCCCATCGGCATTGGCTCGCACCTGCACGATGTACTGCTTGGCCTTGAAGGCCCACTTGGCCAGCGCGCAGCGGTCGGAGCGACGCATGGCTTCCGCGAGCAACGCGTAGGGCTTGGCGCCGCGCTTGTCTGGCGCGAGCAGATAGCTCTTGTCGTAAAAAGGGGATCGATGGAGGCCTGTGGGACGAAGGACACGATGTCGATGACGTGGCTGCTGCCTTCCTCGAGGTTCTTGAGTTCGTCCTGCGTGAAGAGGACGAAGTGGTCCTTCTCGACCTCGTACCCCTTGACCATGTCCTTGCGATCCACCACCTTCTTGGACCGCTCGTTGACATACTGCTGCTTCAGGCGCGAGCCGTCCTTGTCCAGCAGATTGAAACGGATCTCAGATCCGGATTCGGTCGCCGAGAACAGCCTCACCGGCACGTTGACCAGACCGAAGCTGAGCGTGAGCGATGCGATGGAGCGGGCAGATGTGACCATGGTGCCTCCTGGCATGCGCCCAACAATAATTGCGAGGCCGTGCGGGAAGGAGCAGCCAAGGTGCGGTGGCGTTGTAGGACGTTGCCGCGAGTCGACGTCCACTCGCGGATCTCTGCCGACTGAGGCGTGTGTCGGTAAGAGGTGGTCCACAGGCGGTCGCGCCGCGAGGGCGCTCCCCAGCGAAGGACCACGAGAGGTCTGAGTCCAAGCTTCGCCTGCTCATGGCGATGGCACGTGACTTCAGAGCGTCTTCCAAGCGCTCTCACGAAAGCCCGGCTTACGTGGACACCCTCAGGCCAGCGAACAAACCAGCGAGCAAACCAACAAGTGAACCAACGAGCGAACCAACGAGCGAACCAGCGAGCAAACCAACGAGTGAACGGTCGCGCATGGGATCCTCGTGCACCCGCTGCGTGACATCCAGGCTCTTCGGCCATGGAGTGCCGCGGCTGACTCCAACCATCGCGATCTTCCTTCCGGGTTGCTTAGTCATGGGCGTCCTTCCGCCCAAAAGAACGGGTGCGCCGCTGCGCTTAGGAGGGCGGTTTGCCAACACCTCCTTACATTTCAAGGAGAGCGAGATGAACCCCTGGCAAGCGAAGCCCACGGAACGCAGGACGGATAACGCGCGTCGCGAAGCCTTCGAGCAGCGAGATCGGAGCAAGCGTGTGTGCGATGCGCCGCGTGAGTCAAAGGCAATTCAGAAGCTCGCGCCGACGGTTCCCGCTTCGCGATTGTTCTGACAACGCCATAGCGAGAATTCGCCACGAGCTCGGCCGCACGGCGGCGCACCGTACTTCGCCACAGGCGAGGCCGAACGGCTTGCGGAGGCGGAGCTGCACGCGCAGACCGGCTTCAAAGTGCGAGTGACGCGCTGATTGGCCGCCGGGGCGCCACCCTAGAATGCTGCCAGGAGGTGATCCATGCCAAGCATGTCAGGCGCGGAGCGAGACGTCATCCGGCGGTTTGCGGCTGGTGAAAAGGCGTTGCGAGAGCGCGCGGTGGCGATCTTTCGCCAACACGAAACATCCCAGCCCAATCTGCCCGAAATCGGCTTCATGGCCGAAGCGACCTCACTGGCACCCGATCATCTGCTCCAAGCGCACTATCGCCGGCTGTTGTCGGCTGCGGGGGAGACTGAGTCAGCTGCCTGAGGTTGAGATTCTGCGAAGGGGTTCGCGCGTTGGCTATTGCTGCGCCGGGCGAGGTGACTTGGCGTGACGGCCTGGCATCACGACCGTCGTATCCGCCATGCCCCAGCCGGCGAAGTCGTGGATTCGAGCGCAACGGTTCGCGCGGACGCCATGCGTTTGCGCACTCCGCGCACTCCGCGCACTCCGCGCACTTCGCACACTTCGAGCACTTATCACACGACGAGATACTCCGCGCATGGCAGGTGACAACGAAGCTCGGGGACTGCCCGTAGCGCCGCAAGACGAGGTCCAGGATCGAGATCCCCGTCCTGAACCCCATCCCAATCCCCATCCCCATCCCCATCTGGATCACGATCCCGAGGCCAGCTCGCATGCCGAGCCTGACTTCCTATCCGCCGTACGGGAGGACCTGACCGACTGGCGTCAATGGCTGGCCCGCATCGTTGTTCTGGCGTTTGCCGTGGCCGCGGGCTTGGCTGTCGTGCTGTTCACGTGGGTCAGCGATCAGGCCATCGAAGGCTTCGCGACGCTGCGCGCGTGGTCGCCGTGGGCGCCGCTGGTGTGGACGCCCGTCTGCACCGCTGGGCTGGTGTGGCTCACACGGCGCTTCGCACCCGGTGCGGCAGGCTCTGGCATTCCTCAGGTCATGGCGGCCTTGTCACCCAAGGTCGGCGCTGAGCAACAGGGACTTTTTGTATCGCTCAAGCTCAGTCTCGCAAAGCTGCTGCTGGTGTCGGGCGGACTGCTGGGGGGCTGGCCATCGGCCGCGAGGGGCCGTCGGTGCAGATCGCGGCGGGTGTCATGCAGCACGCCCAGCGCTGGCTCCCTCGGCGCTCACCGATGAATCACGACGGGCTGCTGGTGGCAGGCGGGGCCGCGGGCATCGCCGCTGCATTCAACGCGCCGCTCGCGGGCGTCATGTTCGCCATCGAAGAACTCACTCGCAAGATCGAACAGCGCAGCAGTGGCCTCATCATCGCCGCCATCGTCCTGGCGGGTCTGATGGCCGTCTCGGTCTTCGGCAATGCCAGCTACTTCGGCCGCTTGCGCGTCGAGCACCTCACCTGGGCGCACCTGCTGCCGGGCTTGCTCACCGCTCTCGGCTGCGGCCTGGCCGGAGGCGTTTTCTCCCGGCTCCTGCAGCGCAGCCTGCTCGGCGGCAACGATCGCTTCAGTCAGTGGCGCGCGCGGTTTCCGGTGAGATTCGCCTTTGGCTGCGGCTTGGCCATCGCCGTTCTGGGCCTGGTCAGCCATGGCGCGACGGACGGCAGCGGCTACGACTACACCAAGAGTCTGGTCGAGGGGCATCTGGATCTGCCGGTGCTCTACGTCACGCTGCGCATCGTCGCCACGTGGCTGGCCGTCTGGTCGGGCGCACCGGGCGGCATCTTCGCGCCCTCGCTGGCCATCGGCGCGGGCATCGGCAGCGACATCGCCCAACTGACCCACACCACCGAGGGCGCGGCCGTCATGATCGCCATCGGCATGACCGCGTTCCTCGCGGCGGTGACGCAGGCGCCTGTGACGTCCTTCATCATCGTCATGGAGATGGTGGACGGCCACTCGATGGTCTTGAGCCTCATGGCCGCCGCGCTACTGGCGAGCCTGGTGTCCCGATGGATCAGCGTGCCGATCTACCACCGGCTGGCCCAGGCGCAGTTAGCCAGGCTGGCGCGGCTGCCGGGAGGCTCCGCGCAGGAGCCGGCCCGATCTGCGTAGTCGTCCAGATCGCACCTAGAGCAGCAGGAAGGCCGCCACGGCGACAGCGGTAGGGGCCAGCGCACCCAGGAGCAATCCGCCCGCGCCGACCGTTTCATCGGCAAAGCCGTTCTTCAGCAGCGCCATGCCGGCCGGATTCGGCGCATTGGCGATAACGGTGAGGCCGCCGCCAGCTACCGCGCCGGCCACCAGCATGTATTTGGCCTGGTCGCTCAAGCTCGGGATCAGGGAGCCGAGGTAGGTGAGTGCGGCGTTGTCGGTGATGGCCGTCAGGCCGAGCGCGCCGAAGAACAAAGCCAGCGGCTGCAGGCCCGACACGAGTGGCTGCAGCCACCAGCGCTGCAATCCCCCCAGGACCACGAGTCCCGCAAGGAAGAACGCCACCAGCAAGGCCTCGCGAATCAACAGCGGCTCCTGGTAGCGATCGTAGGCTTGGGCGACCCCGAGGAAGAGCAAGAAGAGCCCAAGGAAGACAACGGGGTGATGGGCCATCATCACGATGCCGGCGAGCAAGGCCAGGTGCAGCGCGATTACGGGCCAGGGCACGGCGGCGGTACCGGGAGTATCCGCCGATGCCGGTACGTGATCCCGCAGATGCTTTCGCAGCACGAACGACGCTGCCGTGGCATTTGCAAGCACCGCCAACGCCGCTTTCCAGCCGAATGCGCTGGCCATGAACGCGCTGCTCCAGCCCCATTCACTGGCCACCATGAGGACTGGCGGCGCGGCAAAGGAGGTGAGGGTGCCGCCGATGGAGACATTGACGAACAGCACGCCGAGCGCGAAGTACTTCGGCCGCTCCGGGATGTCGGATCGGAACGCGAGCGGGGCGAGCAACAGTGCGGCGAGGGTCATGGCCGCGGGCTCCGTGATCAGGGAGCCCATCAGCGGAACGGCGGCAAGACCGAGCCAGGTCATGGCCAGCGCCCGTGGCGCTGGCAGAACGCGCGTGAGATGCTCCACTGCGCCCAGGACGGCGCTGAGCACCGGGCGAGAGCCTGCCACGACCATGACGACGAACACGAAGAGCGGTTCGGCGAAATTGCGCGACTCAGCGTAGGCGACCGCGTCGGCGCCACCGAAGACAGCAGCCAGGGTGGCGATGAGAGCGAGTGCCCAGAAGCCGAACACCACCTCCACTTCGCCAAGGAGATGGAAGAGGCCCGCGTGCCGGGGAAACTGTCGAGACAATCGCTCGAACTGCTTGGCGGCGAAGGTGTGGAGTAGCGCGGCGGCGAAAAAGCCGGCCGCGATCAGGTCGATCGCCTGAGGGTGCATGGTGGATGGCGCAAAGGAGTGCCGCGAGGCGGCCCGACCTTCGCATGAACCTGCGAGCGCCTCATCGCGTCGCACCCAAGGCGAAGTCTAACCGCAGCGGTGTTCTCTCCGCGCTCCGCCTCTTGATGCTCGATGAAGATCGGCGGTGGCTGGCGCCGCTCGCAGCGGCGTCTCATCGGCGCGGCTCGACGACGGCGTGGCTAACAAAGATGCCTCATCGGCCTTCGCGTCTCCCGTGGGGGACGCCCGACAACGGCGATCATCCGCAGGCGCGGACCGACTCTATGCCCGGCAAGCGCGACCAGGCTGGCATCGAGGCGACGAGGGTTCCAGTTGTCGCGAGCACGACTGATCCGGCGGATACCATGCGCGCATGAATCACTCCTTCCGAGAACTCGATGACCACCGTTGATGTGTCCAAACTGTCCTACGCTCAACTGCTGGAGCTGAGCAGGGAGCTGGAGCACAAGATCACCGAAAAGCGCGACGAGGAGTTGAAGGTGCTCGTCGATGGCATCGCGAAGAAGCTGGAAGCGGCAGGGTTCTCAGTCGACGAGGCTCTGGTGGCCTTGCAACCGTACGCGTCGGGCGCGAAGCGAAAGACCACCCAGGCCGGGGCCACCGCGCCCGTGCTCTACCGGGATCCGTCCAACCCAGGGAACACCTGGTCCGGCCGCGGCCGCGCCGCCCGATGGCTCAGCGACTACGAGGCGGCCGGACGCAAGCGCGAAGAGTTCAAGGTCTGATCCTCTGGTGGCGAAGCGTGCCGCGTAGGAGAGTCACATGGCTGTATGGCAGTTCGATCTCGATTTTGAGCATGCTGAAGACGGGCGAACACTCTCTGCGGCATCGACTGAACGCTTGATGGGGCTGCTGTCGCAGAGCGTCGGGCCGAGCCAGACCATGATGCGGGAGTGGCGCTACTTCGGCGACAGATACGGCAACCGGGTGGATGTCGTCATGGAGCCCGACGGGTCGTCGCAGGTGCAGGCACGCCTCGACGCTCGTGCCGATGAGACTGACGGGTTCATTCGCAAGGTCTGCGCCGGCGCTGCCGCCACCGGGTGCGTGCTGGTCTGCGAAGAGCTCGGCATCACGCTCGATCCTGAACCCAACGATATCCGGACGTCGCTTCAGCGATCGGCCGCATGGCGTTATGCCTTGGACCCGGGCTCCTTTCGCCCGTGAGGCGCGCGCGCCGTCGCTCTGGCGATGTGCAGGCGATGAGCAGGCCCTGCGCGTCATTCCGCGCGACCCCCAAGCTCGGTCTGGTCTGATCCAAGTGCAGTGGCGGCAGCAACGGCAATAGCCGTGCAGCCAGTGCAGCCAGTGCAGCGTGCGGACCGCCTGAGCGGCCGGTACCAAGCAGCTAAAACGTGCGTCGCAGCAAGGCCTGCAACCGTAGGGCATCGTCCGCAGCCGCTCCGGACGCCGTGTTGTCGAAGATGCACCAGACATCGGTGCCAGCCGGCCATCGGGCCATCTCTGAGGTTCGCGCGAGGAGCCACTCGTCGTCGTAAGCGGACCAATACATGCGCGGTGATCCGTGCCAGCGGTAGTAAACCGTGGCGCCACGCCCGTCTCCCGCCTCGCCAAGCCACCCGCCCGGCACGTCAGCGCCGACGGGACGCGCGGGATCTGCCGCGACGCGTCCGACTTGCTCCTCGCGCAACAGCCGCTGCGCAGCCTCGGTGAACCAGCTCGGATGCCTGGGCTCGCACATCACCGCGCCGTTGAAGGCGGCGCGAAGAGCACGGAAGAAGGTCCGCGCCGTCCTCGTTTCCAGGTCCAGGGACGGAGGCAATTGGACGAGCAGCACAGCGAGCCGCTCGCCCAGCCCCGCGAGCGACTCGATGAATGCGTTGACATCTGCCCGGGAGACCTTGAGGCGCGCTTCGTGCGTCATCGCCTTCGGCAGCTTTGCTGAAAACCGAAAGTCACTCGGCGTCTCTTCGGCCCAGCGGCCGAAAGTGGACTCGCGGTGAGTGCGGCTGAAGGTGGTGTTGATCTCGGTACACCCGAGGACGCGCGCGTATCGATTCAGTTGGCTCCCCTGGCCGGGGAAGCTGCCGGCCGCGTCCCTGGGGATACTCCAGCCGGCCGTGCCAATGCGAGGGGTGACGGACATGCCGTGGGCTCCGTGTGATTGCTTGCGGAAGCTCGGCAAGCGACAAGCCGTGCGGGCCGTTGCGTCGCTTTTGGCCGTTGGCGGGCCGATTGCCGTGCGTGGACATGAACAACATGAACGGCATGCTCGACGCGCTTCAATGGCCCGCCATGGCCGTCACCCTCATTGCCGCCTGGCTGGTGGGCGGACAGAGCGCGCGGCGAAGAACCTGGGGCTTCTGGACCTTTGTCCTGAGCAACCTGCTGTGGTGCGTCTGGGGGGCCTTCAGTCATTCCTACGCCCTGATCGTGCTGCAGGTCGGTCTGTTCGCGATGAATCTGCGTGGCGTGCGCAAAAACGAGCGGAGCGCGAAGGACCACGACCCGAACGGGCGTTGACCGAGCACCCCTCGCCGGAACGCGCTTCGACGCTAGGGGGACATCTGTCCACCTGGCGCAGGCACCGCGCTTGCTATCGACCGGTTCAGATTCCCGCCGCGGCCTTGCCAGGCGGGGCGCCCTTTTCAGGAACCGGTCCATGCTTTCCACCGCGACCCTTGCGATCTTGCCCACTATGCGGGTCACCCCCTCCGCGAGCGCCCGACCATGAGCGCACGACCATGAGCGATGTCGAGCCAAGCCGACGCCTGCGTGCCCTCATCGACGCGGGGCGGGCCGAGCTGCCGCTGCCAGGACGTGGGCGAACCCTGGAGCGCTGGTCTGCGCTGGCGACCGTGGCCGCTGTGGATCTGTCGCTCGTCAAGCTCTTCGAGGGACACACCGACGCGATGGCCATCCTCGCCGAAGTGGGCGTTGCAGCACCGCGAGGCCCCTCATCCGCGGCCCCTGCGTACGGCATGTGGGCGGCGGAGCCTCCGGGGGCGCGTGTGGTCTTTCGCGCATTGGATGGCAACGCCGTCGTACTGGACGGCGTCAAAGCGTGGTGTTCTGGTGCCGCCGCGTTGGATCGGGCGCTGCTGACGGTCTGGCCGGACGACGGGTCCCACGCTGACCAGGAGGAGGGGCCCTGGCTTGCGGATGTCGATCTGCGGCAGTCGGGCGTGACCCTCGATGCGTCGCGCTGGAAAGCCGTCGGCATGGCGGACTCCGCAAGTGCATCGGTGCGATTCGACGCGGTCCCGGCTCGCCTGGTCGGGCCGGCGGGGTTCTACCTGTCCCGGTCTGGGTTCTGGCAAGGGGGCATCGGCATCGCCGCCTGCTGGCATGGCGCGTCGTGTGCCATCGCGAACGTCCTCATGGCACACGCCCGCACCGCGGCGCTCGCATCTTCCGGCACCGGCACCGGCACCGGCACGGGCACCGGCAGCAGCGCGAACGCCGTCGGCGATCCCGGCTGGCATCGGGCGCTGGCACTCGGCGAGGTGGATCGACTGCTCAGCGCCAATGCGGCGCTGCTGCGCGAGGCCGCCGCCTGGATCGATCGCCATCCCGACCGCGACGCGCGCGTCTGGGCGCTGCGAACGCGCGCCTCCAGCGATGAATGCGCCCAGCAGGTGCTGCGCGCGGCCACGCGCGCGATGGGCGCGGGCCCGTTGTGCCATGAAGAAGGTTTTGCCCGGCTGGCAGCGGATTTGCCTGTGTTCATCCGCCAATGCCATGGCGACCGGGATCTGGCCGCGCTCGGCAAAGCGCTCTCTCAACAGGCGGACACGACATGGACGCTCTGACCATCGATCTCAGCTTCCCGGATCTGCTGCCGATGCCGCAGACGCATCAACCCGATTTGACGGCGACGGCGGGGCCCTTGTCGCACCGTCGCATCGAGGGCACCGGGACGCCTGAATGGGCCTGGCGGCAGTGGATGCCGCTGTGGCAGGTGCCGCCCACGTCGATCGACGAGCTGGTTCCGGATGGTTCGCGGGTCGTCGTCGTGGCGCCGCACCCGGACGATGAAGTGCTGGGCTGTGGCGGATTGCTGTCGCTGCTGGCGGCCCGCTCGCGGGCGACGACGCAGCGCTGGCCGTCGATGTCAGCCATGTCATCGATGACGACGGTCCTCGTGATCGGCGTGACGGATGGCGATGCCAGCCACGCCGGGTCGACGACCTGGACGCCGGCGCGGCTCGCCGCGCGCCGCCGGCAGGAGCGCACGCAAGGATTGCGGCATCTCGGGTTGCGCGCCCCGATCCACGGGCTCGGACTTCCCGATGGTCAGGTGCGGCACCATGAGGAGCGGCTCGTCGACGCCTTGGCCGGCCAGTTGCAGCCGCACGACGTCGTCATCTCCACCTGGCGCCACGACGGCCATCCCGACCATGAAGCCGTCGGCCGGGCCTGCGCCGAAGCCAGCGCGGCCTGCGGGGCCACGCTGCTGGAAATGCCGGTGTGGACCTGGCATTGGTCGCGACCGGGAGACCCTGCCGTGCCGTGGCAGCGCCTGCGTCAGTTGCCGTTAACCGGGCGCGCGCTCGAGGACAAGTGGCTTGCCTTGTCCGAGCACCGCAGCCAGCTGACGCCCGATGGAGACCGTCCGCCCGTGCTGTTCCCTGAAGCCGTGGATCGCCTGCTGCGCTCGGCGGAGTTCTTCTTCGTGTTGGAGCGGTCGTCATGAACGCCCGAGGCCCCTCGGGACAGGACGCGCTGGCCGACCACTTCGAGGATCTGTTCAGCAAGGACGCGGACCCGTGGGGCTACCGCACGCGGTGGTACGAACGGCGCAAGCGCGCGCAGATCCTCGCCAGCCTGCCGTCGGAGCGCTACGCGCGAGGTTTCGAGCCCGCGTGCGCCAATGGGGAACTGAGCGCCGGATTGGCGCAGCGCTGCGACCGGCTGCTCTGCAGCGACGGCAGCGCCACGGCCGTGGCCCATGCGCGTCAGCGACTGTCCGGGCTGTCGCATGTCGAGGTGTCGCAGGCCCGGCTACCTTCGCAGTGGCCCGAGGGACGGTTCGACCTGATCGTCCTAAGCGAGATCGGCTATTACCTCGACGACGAGGCCCTCCGGCCGACCCTCGATGGCGCGATAGCGAGCTTGGACGCCGGCGGCACGCTGCTCGCCAGCCATTGGCGGCATCCGGAGGGCGACTATATCCGCAGCGGTGACGAGGTGCATCGATTGATGGGCGCCGCGTTCCGGCAGCGGCCCGGCTGGACCCGGTTGTTGCGACACGAGGAGGAGGACTTCCTCGTCGAGGTCTGGAGTCCGGACGATCGCTCGGTGGCGCGTCGCGAGGGCCTGCGGCCATGATCGGCGCGGTGGTTCCCGCCCATGACGAAGAGGCCCTGATCGGCAGGGCCTTGCAGGCCTTGCGGGTCGCCGCCGCGCATCCGGACCTGCAAGGCGAGGAAGTCCGCATCCTGGTGGTGCTGGACGCGTGCCGCGACCGGACCGGCGACATCGCCCACGCCTTCGGCGCGCAATGCCTGGCCGTCGATGCCCGCAATGTGGGCGTCGCCCGCGCGGCGGGCGCGCAGGCCCTGATCGAGCAAGGCGCCCGGTGGCTGGCGTTCACGGACGCGGATTCCGTCGTGGCGCCCTGCTGGTTCTCGCGCCAGCTGGCGCTGCGCAGCGAGGCCGTCTGCGGCGTGGTCGAGGTGGACGACTGGACGGGCTTCACGTCCGAGGAGCGCCGCGCCTACGAGGCCGGCTACTTCGACACCGAGGACCACCGGCACATCCATGGCGCCAACCTCGGGGTGAGCGTGAGCGCCTATCAGCAGGCCGGTGGATTTCCGACGCTGTGCACGCGCGAGGACGTGGCGCTGGTGGAGCGTCTCCACGCGCTCGGCGTCCGCATCGCCTGGACCAACACCGTGCGCGTGGTGACGAGCGCGAGACAGGAGGGCCGGGCACCCGACGGCTTCTCGACCCACCTGAGCCGGCTGCGGTCCGCGTGAGGCGCAAGGCGGACTGGGCATGCGTGTTGCCGCAGCTGTCTGACGCGGATGCCGCACACCGACTTCGAATCAGGAGCCCGACATGTCCTCTTCCGACAAGATCGCCTTTCCGAAGCAGTCGCAGCCCTGGCCGGGCCTCGCGCGCGACATGACGCCGCGACCCGACCACGGGGAGAAGAGCTACGTGGGGCACGGCCGCCTCGCGGGCCGTCGTGCATTGATCACCGGCGGCGACAGCGGGATCGGTCGGGCGGCCGCCATCGCCTATGCCCGCGAGGGCGCGGACGTCGCGATCAACTATCTGCCCGACGAGGAGCCCGATGCGAAAGAGGTGATCGAGCTGATCCGGGAGACCGGACGGCAGGGCATCGCGCTGCCCGGCGACCTGCGCGACGAAGCGTTCTGCCAGAAGCTCGTAACGGACGCGGTGCGCGAACTCGGTGGCCTGGACATCCTGGTGAACAACGCGGCCCGCCAGCAGAGCCACGAATCGATCCTGGACATCAGCACCGAGCAGTTCGACTGGACCTTCAAGACCAACATCTACGCGCCGTTCTGGCTGTGCAAGGCGGCGATCCCGCACCTGGGCGAAGGCAGCGCCATCATCAACACGGCCTCGGTGAACTCCTACGATCCCGGCGAGAACCTGCTCGATTACGCGACCACCAAGGGGGCGATCCTGATCTTCACCAAGGGTCTCGCCAAGCAGCTGGCCAAGCAGGGCATCCGCGTCAACGCGGTCGCACCGGGTCCGTTCTGGACACCGCTGCAGGTCTGCGGCGGGCAGACGCAGGAGAAGCTGCAGAAGTTCGGCACCGACACGCCCATGGGACGTGCCGGCCAACCGGCGGAGCTGGCCGCTGTCTACGTGCTGCTGGCATCCTCCGAATCGAGCTATGCGACTGGCCAGGTCTATGGCGCGGCGGGTGGGCGAGGCGACCCATGACACATGGCTGCTCTGTCATGCGGGGCTAGGCGAACGGACGGAGCCGCCTGCGACCTTGCCGCTTCTCTGAGCGTGGGGCCCCTCGGATGAGCGAGAGCCTGTGAACCAGACGATCCTCAACGGTTTACAGAGGTCGTCGGCCCCTGCAACTGGCGCACCGGCAAAGCGTTCGGTGAAGGAGCATTTGGCCTTCTCGAAGGCTGAAGTGGCAACGACTACATGCGCGCGCTTCGGCGTGTTCGCTCGGCCATTTCGCGCTCGCGCTCGGTGAACGCGGCCTCGCGATGGTCCTGACGGTCATGCGCCGTCGCGCGCTGACTGAGCGGGCGCCGCTGCTCGCGGCGCTGCTCCCTATGGTCTCGGTCAACTTTCATGCGCCCTCCGCAAACTCCTTGTTGCTCGCTGCTCGCTGCTCGCTGCTAGCGGCTCGCCGCTTGCGAGACTGTGCACAACGCACATGCGCTTCTGTGGCAATTACCGTGCGAGTAGCCCGTTGCGAAGGAATGCCCGGTACAAGACGATGGATGAGAGGCGTGCTCGCCGACCTTGCAACGCGGGTAGGGAAGGGTCGCGAAATCCAACCGGTAGGGAAGATCCTGGACCCGCGCTCGGGGGCGGCGTCATTACGGTACGGCGTCCGCATTCGCGGCACGCAAGGGATCGGAGGCTTCGAGCCAATCCAGTTCGTTTTCGAGCGCGTGGAAGGCGTCGTCGCCGATCTCCGCGGCGTCCCGCATGTCCAGCAAGGTCTGGCGCGCCGCGCTGAGGGCGCCCTCGTAGGCCGCGTCGTAATCGGTACCGAACGAAGCGGCGGCGCTTCCCGGGTCGTGCAGCGGACGTCCCAGGTGCATCTTCAGGTTCTTGCGAGCGAGGTCGAGCGCTGGAGACGTCTCCGCCGGGATGCGCGCCAGCGCGACCTCCAGCATGCGTTGTCGCGCGGCGGCCTCCTCGTCCCCGACGGGGTCGTCGTCGCGCAGCTTGAGTGCGCGCAGCAGCGGCTTGAGTGTCAGCCCCTGGATCAGCAGCGTCCCCAGGACGACGAGGAAGGCGGTCAACAGGATAAGGTCACGGCCGGGGAATTTCGCGGGCAGCGCCAGCGCCGCCGCCAGCGTGACGACGCCTCTCATGCCGGCCCAGGAAATGACGAGCCCGCTGCCCACGGTGGGCCTGAGCATCAGCCGCGCGGCGCGCAGGCCGTGGCGGCCGCCGAAGAACTGGAGCAGGTGGTTGAAGGTCATGTGCCACGCGATGCGCACGGCGATGACGGTCGCCAGCACGGCCGCGGCCACCGACAGGTACTGGTCCCGGGTCGCCTGGGGAAGCTCGATGAGGACCGGTCGCAGTTGCAGCCCGATGAAGATGAAGGCGAGCAGGTTGAGCGCGAACACCACCGTCGCCCAGACGGCATTGGTGGGCACGCGCACGCGCGCCTCGATGCGGGCCGGCGCGAGGCGCGCCAGGGTCATGGCGAAGCCCACCGTGGTGAGCACACCCGACAGCCCGAAGCGCTCGGAGAGCTGCCACACCGCGACGGTGCCAACGAACTGCAGGAGGATGGCCGTCGGGATGTGCTGGACCCGCTCCAGCAGCCGTTGCGTCAGAAAGCCGAGCACTGGCCCGGCGATGAGGCTCCCGACGACGCTGAGGATGAATGCGGGCGCCACCGCCTGGACGACGAAGCCCCCCGAGGCGACGGCGCCGACCGCCAGTCGGTAGATCAGCAGCGCGCTGGCATCGTTGAGGAGGCTCTCGCCCTCGAGCACGCCCAGGATGCGTTGAGGCGGATGCAGCGGGCGCAGGACCGCCGTGGCCGCCACGGCATCCGGCGGCGCGACGATGGCCCCCAGGGCGATGGCCGCCGCCCAGGGCAGCGTCGGGACGAGCGTGTGGGCGACCACGGCGACCGCCGCGGTGGTAAGGCCCACCGTGACGACGACCAGGCTCGTCAACGGCAGCCAGTTGTCCTTCAGATCACGCAGTGAGGCGTCGTAGCCCGCGTCGACCAGGATGGGCGCCACGAACAGGGCGAGCACCAGGTCCGGCGGCAAGCTGAGTTCCGGCGCTCCCGGCACCAGCGCCAGCGCCGCGCCGCCGAGCGCGAGGAACACCGGCGACGGGGCGCCGAGCTTCCTCGCGGCGGCGGCCAGGAGGACCGCCGCGAAGAAGAGGATGAGGATCTGCTCCAGCTCATGCACCGGTTGAGTATGGCAGCGCGAGTGGGGGCACGAATCGATGCATACCCGCGCGAGCCAGCGGTTCGGTACTGCCGCGGCCGGTCGGGCGCGGGTCCAAGTCTCGCGTGAGGAGAGGTCCGCATCCCGGCAGAATAGGACCAAGGCGTCTTCAATGGGAGCGCGCCTACGGCGTACCCAGACAGTTCCTGAAACACACCATGCAACGATCTCGTTCAACCTCTGTTCAGATCCTCCTGGTCCGGCCGCCCGGCTATGAAGATGTGCATCCCGATCTGGTGCTTGAGGATGCAATGCGCGACGGCTGGCCGTGCGAGATCCTGGAAGACCGCGGTATCGAGCTGCTGGTTGAGATTCATCGAATCGAGGCGTACGAACGAGCAGCGCGTGCCGCTGTTGCCGCAGATGCAGTTAAGGCGACTTGGCAGGAGCATTGGCGCCTCGCTTGATGCCGATCGACCGAGGACGGCTTCAGGCTGGAAGCGGGCATTGACAGTGCGCTGGAACGCCAAGCGTCAACATTCAAGGCTGTTGGCGTGAGGAGCATTCGTCATACGCTGCCAGCTCCGCTTGTGCCTCTTGGAGCGACAGATTGAACGTGAGTCGCAGCATTCGAAGCTGCCGCAACTCGTGCAGTTCGGCCTCCTTGGCAACCGCCAGCAGTTGCTGCCGGGACAGGCCGAACGAAGCCAGTAGTGCGTACACCTTGTAGTTCGTGGTGTCTTGGACGGACATAGTGATATCAGTTGTGGACATCCAGCATAGCGTCCGCTTTCGCTGCGCTGCGGACTCCGGGTTGAGGCTGGAAACGGCCATTGAGTAGGCGGAACACTACGCCCCTCCGAGGGACTTTCCTAGCGTCAATTCCGCCCACGCTTGCTCGACAGCGTCGCCTTATCCGCCTGCTAAGCGCTCGCCTCTGGCATCCGCTACGGCGCTAGATCCGATGGGCACCCGGAGGCAGATGTAATCAGCACATCTCCCTCAAAATAGGCACGAGGGTCCACGTCGACCAGTTCGATGAATGATGAAGGTTTCTTATGCTGGACGACCAAGCAGTCGTAGTCTTCGCGGCTAAGGATGGCCGACCTCTGCGGATTTACCCAAAGGTGCTCGTAGCGAGCTTCAATGGTGTCATAGAGATACGCTTCATATTCATGGCTGCCGAGCGGATGCGGATTGGCATCGAAAGGGCGCCCCGTTTCGCGTAGGTACGTAACCTTTCCGGCCTGAAAATCGAGGTCGACAATCCGCCCGCTGGTGGCCATGTCGCTACCCGCGATGATGTAGGTCCAAGAGCGCCAGTCCATCCATGTTGTCATCCGTTGTCCCCCAAGGTCCGGTTGCCGGTCAGTATGGCCGAAAGGTTTCGATTTCTGCGACTGGCTAGGAACCTACGTTTGTGGGGGCCAACACCAGCCCCTCCTTGCCTCGAAAAATAACGCCCAGAGTCCGCGCGATGGCGTCGAAGCTGTCCGATTCGGGATGGAACGCAATCGTGTACTCCAGGTGCCCGTCGAGCGACCGAGCCGCCGAGCTATCCACGCGCACGCAAAGGCGGGTGGGCTTGAGACTGGCGCTCAGGACTTCAGGCTACGCTGAACAAGCCCCCGATTTTCTCGCTCGAACTGCGGCATGTCTCGCCGCCGGTGTTGATGCCAAGTCGGCCGTGAATTGCCTCTTCAACGCCGCTTCTTCAAGCCCGAGCGCCGTGTGCGCCCGAAGCGGGCGGACTCATCCCATCAGACGCTTTCGCGCCAAGTAGATATTGGCCAAACCCAGTGCCACGAATGCACGCGTGGCGTTCTTGGCGAGGCCCTTGTAGCGCACCTTGTTGAAGCCGAACTGGCGTTTGACGACCGCGAATACATGCTCTACCCGCGAACGCGTCTTGGATCTGATGCGGTTAGCGATACGCTCGATCTCGGCCACCACGCCGGTGCCGTTGACGAGCTGGTTCGTTCGATCCTTTGCCTTCGGCGCTTTCGCGGCAATCAGAGCTGGCTGGCTGGCATAGGCGCAGTCGCCGAAGACTTCCAACTCTGCGCCATGCAGCAAATGCGGCAGCGGGTGTTTGTCGTGCATGTTGGCCGCCGTTACCACCGCGCTGTGCGCCAGCCCGGTCTCGCTGTCCACGCCGATGTGCATCTTCATGCCGAAGAACCACTGCTTGCCTTTGCGGGTCTGATGCATCTCGCTGTCACGCTCGCCTTTGTCGTTCTTGGTCGAACTCGGCGCGGAGATGATGGTCGCGTCCACGATGGTGCCTGTGCCGACCTTCATGCCCTTGCTCTGAAGCACTTCGCCGACCTTGGCGAACAGGGCCGCGCCCAGCTTGTGCTTGTCGTCTTCAAGCAGTCTGCGGAACTTCAACAAAGTCGTGCCATCAGGGACGCGCTCGCGCCCGAGGTCGATGCCTACGAAGCGGCGCAGCGCCGTGCTGTCCAGCAACGCTTCCTCGCAGGCCTCGTCGGCCAGGTTGAACCAGTGCTGCACGAAGTACATGCGCAGCATGCGCTCCAACCCAATGGGAGGGCGGCCCTTGCCGGCCTTCGGGTAGTGCGGCTCGATGACCCCACACAGATCGGCCCACGGGACGATGGCGTCCATCGCTTGCAGGAACACGTCGCGCCGGGTGGGCTTGCGGAACCGCTCGAATTCCGCACCCTGATCAGCTGCTACTGCGAGTGTCGTTTGCTTCATGCCAACATCATCCCAATGCGGCCCCGGCCTCGCTACCAGATCAACCCGAAACCATCGAACTTAATCAGCGTAGCCTTCACACTCGTGCGTAAGTTGGTCGGACACCATCAACTGCATGTTGTCGGCCTCGACTGCCCGCGACAGCGAGAACCAGTACGCGTCCTCAGCATCTCGAACCCAGATGTGCGCCATGCCTTCGTACTCTTCGTCCTCGATGCGTGCGAACACGACGCCAGTCACAAGCTTTGCCATTCAAACTCCAGTGCGTGGGGTCGAGAAGCCTAACGCGACCTGTCGCCCCGATGTCTGCTTCCGCTGCAAAGCAGTCCATGAGTGCTCTCGAGTTGGTAACCTCTAAGTCATCACGGCTACGGGAGTTGGGACCATGGCACTGCGCGCGGTCATCTCGCATCTAGCGATGAAGTTGGCCCAACGCTCCAGTGCTTCGCGGCGCTCGGGTATTTCGTCGCGCACGTCGTAGATCGCCTCCATGCCTCGGAGGACATGGTTCAGTGCGATCTCCGAGATCTCACGAGACACGCCGAGGTTGCGCATGTGTCCCTTGGCAGTGCTTCGAGTGTCGTGCGGCGTGAAGCGCCGAATCTCAAGATTTCCGCGCTTGAACGCGCGTTGTATTGCGGCCCAGAGCGTAGTGTTGCCCACATGGATGTCGCCGAGCCGTCTACGCCGAAGGGGGTGCCGGGATGGCAATACCCAGACGGAGTCACCGGCCAAGTCCTTGAGCCGCTTAAACCATTCGACCACCGTGGGAGTCATCGGCACCAGGAACCCGTTGCGTGTTTTCACGACCTCATCGGGCACCCACCAGCTGCCGCCTTCCAAGTCTACGTGCTCCCAGCGAGCCTTGGCCAATTCGATCGACCGTACACACGTCGCCAGCAAGATCCGCAAGGCGAGGGCGTTCTCGGTGCCGATGTCCTCAATATTGCGAAACAGGGTCTCCAACTCGAGTCGGCTCAGCATCACCCGCTTTTTGATGGGCGGGCGTGGCCCCATCAACGCTTTCAAGTCGATGCCGATCGCTGGGTTGGAATGGATCAGCTTTTTCCCGCAGGCGTGCGCAAACAGCTGCTTGACCGACGTCAGCATGCGCTTGGAGACGGTCCAGCTACGTTTTGCATCTTCGATCGCGAAGACGATGTGCGCCGCGCTGACCTGATCGACTCGAAATGATCCCAGCTTGGGTTTGAAGACGTTGTCGAGATCCCAGGCGCGGTAGTACAGGGTGCCGGGCGCCAGAGCGTCTGGCGTGAGGCGCTTGTCCTTGTAGTCCGCTATCAGCTGATTGACGGTCCAGGCGCCCTTGGCCTCGATCTTGTCGATCTTCTTGCGCATCGCCGGGTCTTCACCGCGGTCGACCGCGGCCCGCTCCGCGCGTGCTCGTACCCGCGCGTTGGCGAGTGACACGTCGGGGTAGTTGCCGATGGTGAGTTCGCGCCGGCGACCGCCGACGCTGTAGCGCAGTACCCAGCTCGCGGCGCCGGCAGCCGAAAGCGTGAACGTCAGACCCCCGCCGTCCGATAACGCGACCACCTCGCCCTTGGCCATCCAGCGTCTGATCTGGATGTCATCCAGACGGTGAATCTGCTTGCCCATCCAGTGCCCCTGTAGCCCGAGAAACGATTGATGTTCCGCGCTACGAGTTTAATGATTTCTAGCTACCAAACTACGCCGCTAGCTACCATTTGCTCGCGAGGTGGTATGGGAGGGGTGGGATGGGGTGATTGCTAAGTTGTTGATTTCAAACAACTCCGGCGTTTCAAAAAAGACGTCTTGGGATTGGTGGAAACCCTAATTCAATTCGCAGGTGGCGAATTTCATGACTTCTCTCAGCGATTGCGCAACCCGGCATCGTATCCAACTGGATCGCCTCTGGCCGATTGGCTGCCCCGACCTGCGCCGGCGCTTGCGTCACCCCGTCTCCAGGGCGCTTCGATCCTGGCTGGGTCGCGGGACACGGGGGCGCGCCCGTGCAGCGATCACCCCGCGGGCCGCGACGCCCATGGCAACGATCCCTCCGCAGCGCAAGGGTGTTCGCAACGAGCGAACATGGGCTTGTCGTTCACGATCGCCACGAAGGTCGCGCGCATGATGAAACCGATGATCTCCTCAATGCGGAACTGGGTCAGATCCCGGGCCGCCTCGATGGTCGTGACCGCCGCGCTCGTCTCACTCGCCGCGCTCAGCCCGGCCTGTGAGGCCGCGCCGTCCAACTTCGGCATGCTGGCCTTGTGGGATCAGTCGCCCCGCAGTTATGAGGGGCGGGTGCCGCCGGGGAGCCTGGTCGTCATCGGTCCGGTGGAGGGCGTGCAGCGGCTCGATGCGACGCAGCGGGCCAACTGGAAGACCGCCATCCGGACCATCCGGTCGCAAGGGGGCAAGGTGCTGGGTTACATCGCCATGGGACACGGCGGCGTGACGCAGGATCAGCAGGCCCGCTTTGCCGCCGTGCCGCTGGAGATCGCGGCCTACCGGGATGCCCTGGACGGGGTCGACGGCTTCTTCTTCGATCAGGCGGGACCCGATCCGATGATCGCTGCCGGCAAACCCGATGCATGTGAGACCGCGAATGCCCGTTGGCAGGGTGTGCGTGCGCATCTGAGCGCGCTCAACGCCGGGGAGTCGTGGTGTGGAATGCGGGCAGCTCCGGACCCGACCATTGCTTCCTGCGATCGGCCCGAGCGGGCGAGCATGTGGTGAGCTTCGACGGCCCGGCCGAAGAGGGGCGCGGCAGGGCCCTTGACGCGCAAGCGCGAGAAGTCGCCGACTCGCTCCAGGTCAAGACCTGGGCGCTCATCCATTCAGCCTCACCCGCCCAGATGCAGGACGCGCTGCAGCGGGCCCGCACGCACTACATCTACGTCACGGACGGGGCGCGCACGCTGGCCTGGGGCGGGCCGATCTGGAACTACCCGCCCAGTTACTGGGGGACCGACGCCGACCCGCGGTCGGAGCGTGGATGCCTGCGACGCGTGCAAGCCGGCGCGGCCTGCGATTGAGGGGCAGGCGGATCCGGGCGAAAAAAGCCGGCTCGAACGAGCCGGCTTTTCAGGGGGCTGCCGGGATTAGTAGCGTCCGCCGCCGAAACCGCCGTTGCCGTAGCCGACGTCCGCGCGCTTGGTCGAGCGGAATTCGCCAGTACCGCTGCTGCGGCCGCCTGCGTCGTTGCCGCCTTCGCGGGGACGGGCCAGGGTCACGACGATCGAGCGCCCATCCACCGACATGCCGTTCAGGGCGGTGATGGCGGCCTGGGCCACTTCAGCCGAGGCCATTTCCACGAAGCCGAAGCCCTTGGAGTTGCCGGTGTCGCGGTCGATCATGACCTTGGCGGACTTGACGCTGCCGAACTCTCCGAAATTGCTTCGGAGGCTGGCGTCGGTCACGGAGTAGGGCAGATTCCCAACATAGATTTTGGTGCTCAAGTGAGCCTTTCTGAGTCGTGGCGCACGACGGGAAGCCGAGGTGCAGAGGGCGCGCACGGGGCGCACGAAGCGTTGACAGAGTCTGGGTGGCAGATCGTCGATACGCGGAAGGCCGTGGGCCGGAAAATTTCCGGCCATGCCTCGGGTGAGCATGATAGCCAGCCCGTTTATACCCTTTGACCAAGGCGATGGTCAATCAATATTATTTTTGGTATTAAAGGGCCGAAGGGCGAACAACCGACGTGTCGCGCGGTGTCCGGCGAAGCGGAACGGCGGATTGGCGGCTCGTGAAAAAGTTCACGGCAAGCGGTGTGCCCGGTGTGTCGGATTTATTGACGTTTACATCCCTAGTATTAGGGGTGTTTGAGAAATTGTCATATGAATCATTGGGTTAAAGATGTGGCACGGCGGTTGCTTTTGTCATCGCATCAACAATCAGCCGACCTCCCCGTCGCCACGACCATGAAAACCAAGATCGCTGCCCTGCTTGCCACCCTGGCCTTCGCTGGCGCCGTCCAGGCGGCCCCGACCTACCTGCCGGTGGGTGCCCAGACCAATGTCGACATCAACAGCGTCCTGAACGGCGGCTGGACCCAGTGCTACGTCGGCACGATGAGCCTGGCCATCGGCAGCAACGCCCAGAACGTGCTGAGCGCCTGCTCCGGCGACTATCTGATGATGGCCGGCCGCGCCACCGGCTCGAACACGCTGCTGTCGCTGGCTGCCGCCCTGCGCGCCGACACGATCATCAACACCGGCCACACGAGCACCACGCATGTGGCCAACGGCGCGAACTGGTACTACTCGCCGAACTGGTCGTGGGGTTTCACCGCGCTGGGCGACAGCGTGTCGAACGGCGAGTGCGACGTCAGCAGCAGCGCGCAGAGCATGTGCCTGCACACCATGGATTCCGTCGGCGGCTATCGCATCAACGACATCCAGGGTCTGAACAGCAGCACGGCCTACCAGAAGATCTTCTTCCAGGCTTCCGCCGCGCAAGTGCCGGAACCCGCCACGCTGGCGCTGGCCGGTCTGGCGCTGGTCGGTGTGGCCGTGTCGCGCCGCCGCAAGTCGGCCTGATCGACCTCCCCTGAAAGAAAGCCCCGCGGCGCGAGCCGCGGGCTTTCCTGTTTCCGGGGTCGGCGCCTCAGCGCAGTCGCTCGGTGACGCTGCGCTGCGACGGCCACTCGTTGTGTTCGGTGGCCCTGAAGTTCTCGATCTGCGAGAAGCTCTTCTGCCGGTGCTCGTCGGTCTTGCGCAGGGCGCGCGACACCGAGTCCTTCGCCGTGTCGATCAGCGTGGTCACGGTCTTGCTGTCCTTGACCGTGTAGGCGTCGTAGTTGCCCTTGGCGCGGTCGAGCGTGAAGGTACGCGATTTCTCGTAGTGGGCGTCCATCTCCTCGGTCTGCGCCTGCGAGATCGAGCGGCCGCCGGTCGCCGTGTTGGGACGGTCCGTGGTCGTCTGGCTGATCCGGTAGTCGGCGTGACCCGCTTCCTGGATGCTGCCGATGCGGCTGGTGCGCTGCGAGTCGGCGCTGAACGACGCCTTGAAGTCCGCCAGGCCGCTCTGCAGCGATTGCACCTGCGAACGCAGGCCGTCGCTCATCGACGGCGTGACCGGCGCAGCCTCGTCCGCACCGCCGGCGTTGGCGTTGATCGCGATCGGCTGGCCATCGTTCTTCGCGACGGCCTTCGCCACGCTGCCGGCGCTCGACGGATCCTCGTCCACCGGCGGCGCCTGCAGTTGCTGGAACGCGTCCTTGAAGGATTTCGTCATCGCGGCGTCGGCATGGCCGCGATCCGCGGCGGCGTCGATCTGCTTGAGCAGCTGATCGATCGCCGTCCAGCGCTGGCCGTTGGTCGCGGCACCCTTGGGCGGCGTGGCATCGACTTCCAGATTCATCTCGCCGCTGGTCGTGCGCATCGAGACCGACTTGGTGTCCGTGCCCAGGTGCAGCGAGAACGCCCGCATCGCGCCGGGCACATCGGCCGGCGCATTCGGGTTCTCGACCTTCAGGTCGAGGCCGCTGAGCACGCCGCCCCGGTCGAAGGCCATCAGCTTGGACAGGTCGAGCGTGGGCGCGCCTTCTCCGAGGCCTTCGAGCGCGCTGTCGAGCCCGTCGCCGAGGTCGGCGAGCGCCTTGCGTTCCGCGCTGCTGAGCGCGCCGGAACTCTTGACCTCGACCTGCAGGCCGCGCGTGCCGCCCTGGTCGCCGTTGTTGACGCCGATCTTCAGTTCGACGGTGTGCCCGGAACGCGTCCGGATCGTGAGGTTCACTTCGGCGGCGTTCGTGCTGACGCCGCCGAGCGCCTGTTCCTGGAGTGCGGCGGCAGCCGCGGCGGTCGCGGCGGCGTCGCTGCCCTCGACGGCCCCGGCGGCCTCCGCGCCCGGCACATGGTCGGCGAGCGTCTGCTTGTAGGCGGTGCCGGTGTCGGCGAGCTGCTTGAGCAAGCCGCCGCCGAGGCCGCGCCAGCGGTCGGACAGCGACACCGCGTCCTTGCCGCTGTTGCGGGCCATGAGTTCGCTGAGGCCGTCATCGCGCGCGTTGGCCCAGAAGCGCTGGGGTCCGAAGCCCGGCGTCCTGGGCTTCGCGTAGACGAGGTCGCCGTCGGCGACCGCATCCACGGTGACGCGCGTGGGCGCGGACGCGGCGGACGACGCCGTCTTCGCAGCGGCGCTGGCCGCCTGCGCGGACACGCCCGCGGGGCGGTAGGTCGAGGGGTGCGGCTGGCGGCGATGCGGTCCAGCAGGCTTGCACCGGTCGAGGTGATGAGGGTCATTGCGAAGCGCCTCCCTGGCGGCAGTCCCGCGGCGCTCTGATGGCGCTGGCGGTGATCCCTTCGCTATCGGCCGGTGGCTCCGGAACTTGAGCGGGCTCCCCGTCGGTGGGAGGCGCGCCGCGCGCTCGCGGGCGATCCGCCGCCCGACGCCCGATCAGGCGCTCGATCAGGCGCTCGATCAGGGGCCGGGTCAGACGTGCAGCCAGGCCGCGATCCCCAGGCCGACGCCGATCGCGCCGGCGCCCAGCGTCGCGTACTCCATCCAGCGGCGCTTGGTCAGCAGCGCGATCGCGGCGAGCGCGATGGCAACCTGCAGCGCCGTCGTGGCCTGCGCCCAGCGGTGGTGGAGGTGCAGTTACTCGTCGCTCTTGTGGTCCCACTCGGTGGACTCGGCCTCGAGCTTCTCGGCCTGGACCTTGATCTCGTTCTTCTCCGATTCGTAGCGGGCGATCTTCTCGCGGTACCGGGCCTTCTGCTCGTCGCTGGGGGTCAGGTCGAGCGCGAACTCGGCCAGGTTCTGCTTGCTGCTCTTGGCCTGGAAGTAGTTCCAGCGGTTGGCGGCCTCGGTCTTGGTGATCGCGGCGTTGTTCTTGAACAGTCCCGCATTGGCCTGCGTGGCGCCGCCCATGTACGAGAAGAACGCACCCAGCGTGGCCAGGATGGCGGTGATCACCGCCAGCTGGCCCGCGAGCCCCTTGGGCTCGTGCTGCGCCGCGTGTTCGAGTTCGTGGTCGTGCGGACCGTGGACGTGGAAATGGTTGCCGGACATGAGGTCGGAGGGGTGTCGAGGGAGGAGGGGGAAGGCCGGCGCCCCGGGGCGATGCGCGCCGCGACCGGTCGCGTGCGTCCGCCAAGGCGTCGGCCGGGGATGGTGTCGTCAGCCGCGTCGCTCGTACCGGACGAAGTCGTAGGGCCAGTCGTGGCCGCGGTCGGCGGGGCTGTGGTGGCGCTCTCTGCGCACTTCGGCGAAGCGCTGCGGATCGACGGCGGGGAAGAAGGCGTCGGCGTCGAAGGCGGCGTCGATCTCGGTGAGTTCCAGCGCGTCGGCGCGGGGCAGGGTGAGTTCGTAGACCTGGGCGCCGCCCATGACGAACACGGCCTCGTCCGGCGCGCAGGCGGCGAGCGCCTCGTCCAGCGTCGCGAACACTTCGGCGCCGTCGAGCGCCAAGCCGGGCTGGCGCGACAGCACGAGGTTGCGGCGCTGCACCAGCGGCCGGAATTTCGCCGGGATCGAGTCCCAGGTCTTGCGTCCCATGACGACGGTGTGGCCGATCGTGAGCGCCTTGAAGCGCGCCATGTCCTCGGGCAGGCGGACCAGCAGTTCGTTGTCGCGGCCGATGCCGCGCGCGCGGTCTAGGGCGGCGATGAGGGTCAGGTGAGGCATGGGGATGTCGGTGGAACGCGGTCGGGACAGGGCAGCAGCCGCCGTGGGGACAGGGACGGGAGTTTACGGACTCCTCGGGCCTGCACCGGTGAAGACTGGCAACAGCGGCGACCGGATGCCGCGGAGAGGCTCAGCCCGCCGCGCCCGCCACGGCCTCGTAATGCGACACCACCGGGAACGGGTCGTAGAAGTGGTGCAGCAGCGCGCGCCAGTCCTGGTACTGCGGCGATTTGCGGAAGCCGATCTCGTGGTCCTCGAGCGTGCGCCAGCGCACGAGCAGGAGGTATTCGCCGGGCCGTTCCACGCACCGCTGGAGCTCGTGCCCCAGGTAGCCGGGCATGGCCGAAATGATGCGCTGCGCCTGCAGGAAGGCAGCCTCGAACGCGGCCTCATGGCCGGCGCGGACGGGGAGCGGGGCGACTTCAAGGATCATGGGGACCTCCGGGGCCGCATTCTCGCCAGACATTGATGAATCTGTGCGACGACCGCCGCCCCTTCGCCGATCGCGCCGCCGACTCGCTTCACCGACCCCGAGCGCACGTCGCCCACTGCGAACACGCCGGGGACGCTGGATTCCAGCGCGGCCGGACCGCTCTCGATCTGCCACTCCAGGTCGGCGGCCAGCGTCGGATCGGCCCGCCGCTGAGCGCGGCGCACGTCCGCGCCGGTCAGCACGAAGCCCTTGTCGTCGGACATCACCGGGCAGCCCGCGAGCCAATCCGTCTCGGGCTCCGCGCCCACGAACAGGAAGACGTTGCGCGTGTCCTGGCGCGACTCGGTGCCGGTGCGCCCGCAGCGCCAGGTGACCGCGTCCAGGCCGCGCAGCGGATCGCCGTGGAGCTCGGTGATCTCCGTGTAGGGACGCAGCTCGATGTTGGAGGTCGCCTCGATGCGGTCGATCAGGTAGCGCGACATGCTGTCGGCAAGACCCGGCCCCCGCACCAGCACGTGCACGCGCGACGCGTGCTCGGACAGGAACACCGCCGCCTGTCCGGCCGAATTGCCGCCGCCGACCAGCACCACCTCGGTGTCCACGCACAGCGGCGCCTCCAGCGCCGAGGCCCAGTACCAGATGCCGCGGCCTTCGAAGTCGCTCAGGCGCGGCACGGCCAGGCGTCGGTAGCGCGCGCCGCTGGCGATGACGGCCGTGCGCGCGCGGAGCTTGCGTCCGTCCGTCAAGGCGATGAGGAGCTCGCCTTCCGGACCTTCACGGGCACAGTCCAGCGACTCGACCTCCGTGGGGATCAGCAGCTCGGCACCGAACTTCTCGGCCTGCACGCAGGCCCGGCCGGTCAGCGCGCCGCCGGAGATGCCGGTCGGGAAGCCGAGGTAGTTCTCGATCCGCGCGCTGTTGCCGGCCTGGCCGCCATAGGCGCGGCGGTCGAGCACGACCACGCGCAGCCCCTCGGACGCCGCATACACCGCCGTCGCCAGGCCGGCGGGACCCGCGCCGGCGATCGCGACGTCGAAGAGCTCCTCGCGCGGTGTCGCATCCACCATGCCGATGCAGCGCGCCAGCGTGGCCTCGGGCGGATTCACCAGCACCGCGCCGTCCGGGCAGACCGCGACCACGTCGCCCGGCGCGGCGCCGTATTCCTCGATCAGCGTGGCCGCCGCGGCGTCCTGCGCGACGTCGACGACGCGATACGGCTCGCCGTTGCTGTGCAGGAAGCTCTGCAGCCGCAGCAGCGCGGCCGAGTTGGGACGGCCGATCAGCACCGGGCCGCTCGCCCCCGATTCGATCAGGCCCACGCGCCGCAGGATCATCGCCCGCACCAGGCGCTCGCCGAGGTCGGCCTCCGCGATGATCAGCGCGCGCAGCTGGCTGGGCGGGAGCAGCAGCGTCTCGACCTCGTCGACCGCGACCGCGTCCACCAGCGAGGGCTTGCCCGACATCGCCGCCAGCTCGCCCGAGAAATTGCCGCGCGTGTGCTGGATCAGCGGCGTGGTGTTGCCCATGCCGTCGCGATGGCACACATCCACCGTGCCGCCGAGGACCAGGTAGAGCCCCGGCCCCGGCTTGCCCGCGCTGAGCAGCGTCTGCCCGGGCTGGAAGCGCTGCGGCGTGCCGAAGCGCTGCATGCGCGCCATGTCGCCGGCGCTCAGCCGCGGATACATCTGGTGGCGGCGGGTCTCCAGCGAGTGGTGTGAGGCTTCCGGCTTCATGGGCGTCTCCTGCATCGATGCGATCTTGAACCGAGCTGTCGCCGGTTCGTCCGCGAGGAAGCCCTGATCCGGCGCGCGGGCGCTGGCGCCGACCGGTCCGTCACGCCGTCGTCACCGCGCTGGCGGATGATCGGAGCTTCCGCAATTCCGCCCCTGCCGCCATGAGCTCTGCTTCCGACCGCGACGATCTCGTCGAACGCATCCGCCGCGATCTCCAGGACGGCTACGACGAGGAACTGGAGCTGGAGATCGAGGACCGCCACGTCGACGAGGCGCTGCGCGCCCTCGACGAGAGCGACGACGGCGAGGCCCACAACGAGCGGATCGCCTACTTCAAGCACCTGTTCCGCCTGCAGCGCGAGCTGGTGAAGCTGCAGGACTGGGTGCAGCACTCGCGCCAGAAGGTGGTGATCCTCTTCGAGGGCCGCGACGCCGCGGGCAAGGGCGGGGCGATCAAGCGCATCACGCAGCGGCTCAACCCGCGCGTCTGCCGCGTGGTGGCGCTGCCCGCGCCCAACGACCGCGAGCGCACGCAGTGGTACTTCCAGCGCTACGTGCCGCACCTGCCGGCGGCCGGCGAGATCGTGCTCTTCGACCGCAGCTGGTACAACCGCGCCGGCGTCGAGCGGGTGATGGGTTTCTGCGGCGAGGACGACGTCGAGGAGTTCTTCCGCTCGGTGCCCGAGTTCGAGCGCATGCTGGTGCGCTCCGGCATCACGCTGATCAAGTACTGGTTCTCCATCAGCGACGAGGAACAGCACCTGCGCTTCCTGGGCCGCATCCACGACCCGCTCAAGCAGTGGAAGCTGTCGCCGATGGACCTGGAGTCGCGCCGCCGCTGGGAGGACTACACCCGCGCCAAGGAAGTGATGCTGGACCGCACGCACATCCCGGAAGCGCCGTGGTGGGTGGTCGCGGCGGACGACAAGAAGCGCGCGCGGCTGAACTGCATCCAGCATCTGCTGGACCAGTTCCCGTACCACGAGGTCGAGCGTCAGGAGATCCGCCTGCCCGATCGTGAGCGCCACGAGGACTACCAGCGCCATCCGGTGCCGGAGTCGATGTTCGTGCCGGCGAAGTACTGAGGGCTCGTCAGCGGCGCCCGGCGAGCGCCACGGCGTCCGGCCCCGCGGCGTGATGCAGGTCTCTAGAATGCGCCGCGGCGAGGATGGCCAAAGACTCCCGCCAGCACGAGAAACGACCTCGTATGCGTCTACGACCGCGACGATGTTTCACGACGGCGTCGCGTCCGGAGCGCTCAGCTCAGGCGCTGATTGGACCGGTTCTCGTCCACGAGTCGGCGATAGACGCGGAAGTGGGCGGCGGAGGCGCGGGGCTCGCCGAGCTGCTCGCACAGCGAGCCCAGGCGGTAATGCGCTTCGGCCAGCGCCGGGTTCAGGTCGAGCGCCTGCTCGAACGCCGCGATGGCCTGGGAGACGCGACCGGCGCTCTCCTGGACCTTGCCGGCGAAGAAGTACAGCGAGGCGATGTCGCTGCACCAGCCGACGGCCTGGTCGATCAGCTCCAGCGCGTCGTCGTGACGACCCTGGCGGCTGAGCAGCGAGGTCAGTTGCGAGAAGGCCTCGATGTGGCACGGATCGTTGGCGATGGCCTGGCGGTAACCGGCTTCGGCCGCGGCCTCGTCGGTCGTCTCGGTCAGGGCGGCCAGCTCCACCAGCGCGTCCAGCGCGGCATTGCTCAGGCCTCGCGCCGAGCTGTGCAGCTCGACGTCTTCAACGCGCAGGGCGGGGCGCGCGGAAGCGATGCGCAGGAGGATGTCGGCGGCGGAGATCGGCGGGTTGGTGGTCATGGCAGTACTCGGATGGGTTGCCGTGAATGGTGCCGAGGGTCGGGCCTTGCCTCTGCCGGAGAGGGGTGCGAGTGCGTGTAGGACAAGCGGAAGCGGTGCGGCACCCGGGCGCGCACATCAAGGCGCCGTGTCGGCACGCGCCTGCGCCAGCGGCAGCGTCACCGCGACTTCGAGCCCGCCGCTGTCGCCGTTCCCGAGGCCGTCACGCATCTCGATCCGGCCGCCGAGCTGCTCCAGCACCGCCTTCACGATCGACAGCCCCAGTCCGCTGCCGGGCTCGCGCTGCGCGGGGTCGCGGAAGAAGCGGTCGAACACGCGCTCGCGCAGCGACGGCGGGATGCCGGGCCCCTGATCGGTCACGTACAACACGGCCTCGCCGCCGGCGCGCTTCAGCATCACGCGCACCGTGCCGCCCACGGGGCCGTACTTCACGGCGTTCTCGACCAGGTTGTCGACCAGCGATTCCAGCGACGTGAGCGGCGCCGCGACGCACAGCCCCGGTGCCGCGGTCAGCTCCAGCTCCACCGATCGCGCCGAGGCCAGCGGCGACAGCACCGCCAGCCGGTCCTGCAGCAGGCGGTCCAGTTCGACGCGCTCGACCGGGTCGCTGCCGTGCGCCTCGCTGCGCATCAGACGCAGCAGCTGGTTGACCATGCGCGTCGCGCGATGGCCGCTGCTCATCACGCCGGCCATCAGCTGGCGTTCGCGCTCGTCGCGCGCGTTCGCCTTCAGCGCCTCCACATTGACGAGCATCGCCGCCAGCGGCGTGCGCAGCTCGTGGGCGGCGTCGGCGACGAAGCTGCGTTCCCGTTCGCTGCTGTCGCGGACGCGCCGCATCCAGCCGTTGATCGCGTCGACCATCCCCGCGAGTTCTCGGTGCCTGCCGCGATAGGCGAGCGGGGACAGGTCTTGCGGGCCGCGCGCGGTCATCTCGCGGGCGACGCCGGTCCAGGGGCGCATCGCCAGCCGGATGGACAGCCAGGCCGGCAGCAGCAGGAAGGGCAGGCTGATCAGCAGCGGCAGCAGGTAGAAGCTCTTGGAGTAGATGGTGATGAAGACGTTCATGCCGTGATCCCGCGCGAACATCGTCGTGCGGGTGCCGGAAGGCGCGCGCACCGTCTTGGCGAGGTAGCCCACGCCGTCGACGCGGAGCGGGAACTCCTCGTTCAGCGGCCCGGCCGGGACGACCGTCGGAGCCTTCGGACTGCGGTACACGATCCGTCCGCGCTGCTCGACGATGAAGCTGGGTTGGGGATCGTCGATCTTCTCGAAGTCTTCGACGATCGCCTCATGGGCCCGGTCCATGACGCGACGCAGGCGCTCGGGATCGGCGACGAGTTCGTCGGCGATCCCGTTGATGGTCTCGTAGATCCGGCGGCTTTCGAGCAGCGGGCGGGCGCCCTGGAGCACGAGGTAGGCGAACCCGAGGGACCACAACAGCGTCAGCAGCAGCATCTGCGCGATCAGCAGCCGCCGGACCAGACTCGGCTTGAAAAGGGCGGCGGCCGCCCGCCGCCACGAGGGCAGGGCGGGGGCGCTCATGTGCTCTCCTGCAGATCGATGACGTAGCCGACGCCGCGCACGGTGCGCACATACCCGTCGCCGATCTTGCGGCGCAGGTTGGCCATGTGCACGTCGAGCGAGTTGCTCGCGTTGCTCTGACCGCCGGGGAGCACCTGCTCCTCGAGCGTGCGGCGCGTGACGATGCGGTCGGTGCGCATCATCAGCAGGCGCAGCAGGTCGTACTCGCTGACCGTGAGTTCGACGGGGCGTCCCGAGACGGTGACGCGACGCGTGGGGAGGTGCAGCTGCAGGTCGCGCACGGTGAGCGCATCGCCGTCGAAGCCGTAGCTGCGGCGGGCGAGGGCGCGGATGCGCGACACCAGTTCGGCGATCTCGAAGGGCTTCACCAGGTAGTCGTCGGCGCCGGAATCGAGGCCCTGCAGCCGGTCCTTCAACGCATCGCGCGCGCTGAGGATCAGCACCGGCAGCGAACCCTGCTCGCGCCGCAGCCGGGACAGCAGGTGCAGCCCGTCGCCGTCGGGCAGACCGAGGTCCAGCAGGACCAGGTCGCAGGCCTTGTCCTGGAGCTGGCGGAGCGCGCCCTCGATGTTGCGCGCCCAGACGATGTCCATGCCGTGGTCGGTCAGCGCGATGCGCACGCCGTTGCCCAGGTCCAGGTCGTCTTCGATGAGCAGGATCTTCATGCCGGCATTGGACCAGCCCGACGGGCCGGAAACGGCGGTGGGGAAGGGCTCTTCATCGATTCTTCATGTGCGGCTCAGGTGCGGTTCATGGGGCGTTTCGACACTGCCGAGGCGGTCCGGCGTGTTGCCGGGCGCAGTTCAGGGAGTAACGACATGACTGCTGCACCTCAGCACCGTCCGCCCGGACGCGGACATGACATCGGATCGCTGCTCGCGCTGCGCGCGCCGTCGCTCTGCGTGATCGCCTGCGCGCTGGGCGCGTGCGCGGCTGCCTTCGATCCGCTGTTCGCGGCGCAGGAACGCAAGGACTTCGTCGTCACCTGCGCCGGCCCGGACGGATGGGCCGCGTGCGACCGGACGGCGGCGGAGTGGTGCAAGGGCAACTTCCGAGTCACCGGGCGCAAGGCCGATGTCAAGCGGCTCTCCGGCGAATGCCGTCCATTCAAGCGCTTCGAGTGAGCGCGATCCACCTTTCAACGACTGCCATGACCACCACCATGAAACTTTCTCCTGTTGTCCTCGCCACCGTCCTGCTGCCGCTCTGCGCGACGGCGCAGGCGCAATCCAGCGCCGCGGCCGCGCCGACCTCCACCGTCGTCGTGCAAGCCGGCGTGGCGGTGTCGACGCGCTACTCGGGCTCCGACGAGCGGATGGTCGTGCCGCTCCTCGGCGTGGAGTACGCGCATGCCAGCGGCTTCTTCGCGAGCACGCAACGCGGCCTCGGCTACGCCGGCACGGTCGGCGGATTGAGCTACAGCGCGGCGCTGGGCTATCGCGGCGAGCGCAAGGAGAAGAAGACCCACGGCTTGAGCTTCAGCAGCGGCAGCAGGTACCTGCGCGGCATGGGCGACGTGAAGGGGAGCGCCACGGCGAACCTGGCGCTGAGCTATGCCGTGATGGAGCAGCTGGAGATCCAGGTCGCGACGGAGCAGGCGATCTCCAATCGGGGCAACGGGTCGCTCTACAGCATCGGCGCCGCGGCGACGCTGTTGGCGGATGGGAAGAACACGGTGGTGCTGTCGGCGTCGGCGAATGCGGCCGACAAGAAGTACATGCAGACGTACCACGGCGTGACGGCGGCGCAGTCGGCAAGGTCGGGGTATGCGGTCTACACGCCGACGGCGGGGATGCACCTCGCGGAGGCGGGGGTGAGTTGGCAGTACAAGCTCTCGACGGAGTGGAGCGTCATCGGGATGGTCGGCGCGCAGACGCTGCTCGGCGATGCGAAGAAGAGCCCGCTCACCCGGCGCACGACGTCGCCGGTGGGGGCGGTGTTTGTGAGTTATTCGTATTGAGTTGACGCGAGGTCTGCGCCGGCAATGGGCCAGTCGCCCGTCAGGAATCAGGACGCCTCACTGCGTGCTCGCCGTGGAGCACAGTCTTCTGTGAAAGACCTGAATCTCCCCTGCGATCCAGTTCGACAGATCCCACCCGGGATGCTGCGCTTTCAGGATCGGCGTCAATTCCGATTGCATCGCCGCGAGGTCCTGTCCGGCCGCGCAGCGCGCCGACACTTCCTTGCTCACGAAGTCGAGGTGTTCTGCGGCTGCCTGGAGGTCCGCCAGGGCGCCGATGCGCCCGTGTCCTGGGATGACGACCGTGGGCGCCGACTGCTCCACGCTGCGAAAGATCGCGCGCCACCTGATCGGGTCGACGTCGGTGTCCTGGATCTGGGGGAACCAAGGCATGATGGGGAAGGAGTTTGTCTCGAACAGGTCGCCGAGAATCACCACGCCTTCGGAGGGGACCGACACTACTTGGTCCCCGAGTGTGTGAGCAGGCCCGACGCTCTCCAGGCGGACCAGCCGTCCTCCCAGATCGATCTGAGCCTCGCGCTCGTAGATGATGTCGGGGGGCACGAATTCGACATCCTTGAGCGCATGCGCGACGCCCAGCTGTTCGCTGAACAGCTTGCGATAGGCGCTGCCCTTCTTGTTCAGCTCGTCCCATTGCGAGCGGTTGTAGATGATCGTGGCTTGACCCTTGAACACCTGGGCGCCGAACCCGTGCTCGGGATGAAAGTGGGTGGTGGTCAGGTACAGACGTTTGGTGCCGGCCAGCCTCCTGGCAAGGGAAAGCACGCGACGACCGCTGTCGGGGCCGAGCCCGGTATCCACGACCAGGGCCGCATCTCGTCCGACGATGATGGTGACGTTGGGAACGAGGAGGACCTGATGGCGGTCCTCCACGACATACACCCCGGGGCGCACTTCGCTGACCTGGGAGGTGTCGACAAGCTTCTCGCCCGAGACATCCTGTGCGGCGGCGACCGTCAGCATGCACATCAGCAGCGCTGATACGGCCGCAAGTTGGTTGAGTGTCTTCATGGTTGTTTCCCTATTTGGCGTGGACCTGCCCGATTGCCCGGTGTCAGGCTTCGACGTCCTCGCGTTGGATGAGCTCGGTCATGCGGTACGGCGCTGGTGGGGCGAGGTCCTGCAAGCCCATCCGTTCAAGAAAGGCCAGCTGCTTCTCGTGGTAGACGGCGTCGATGTCTTCCGTTCCCTTTCGCTGTCCGTCCACGACCACCCGGGACGGGCGTCGACCGCGCGGCATCGCCACCACCTCGACCGCTGCGCGCCCGACCGCCGTGACATCCAGAGCGCCACCGTGACTCGCGTCGATGGCGTCCAGCCGGTCACCCAGCGTGGCGACGCGGCCGGGCAGGTCGCCGTACTGCTGCTCGATCGCGAGGTACTCCGGCTCGTTGGCGTGGGCGAAGTGCTCCGTCCCTGATGTGAAGGCGCCGGGGACCAAGGTGACGCTGTCGATGCCCGACGGCCGCACCTCCATGCCCAGGACCTCGGCCAGCGCATCGCCCGCGACCTTGCTCGCGATGTAGGGACCCAGGAAGGGCTCGTGCAGTCGCGCCGTCGTGCTGCCGACGTACATGAGCAGGCCACTGCCTTGTCGCCGCATCGCCGGCAGGGCGGCGCGATTGACGCGCAGCCAGGACAGCGCGTTCGTGTCGATGATCCGCGCGACCTGCTCGATGGAGAACGCCTCGGTGACGCCCGTCATCAGCATCCCGGCGTTGTTCACCACCACGTCGAGGCGGCCATGCTCGGCCAGGATGTGGTTGACGGCGGCCTGGCATCCCACTTCGGACAGCACGTCCAGCTCCAGGACCTGAAGGGGGAGGTCCTCCTCCCGGGCCAGCTGAAGCAGCGCGCCGGCGCGGTCGCGATTCTTCCTCCCGATGTCGCGCATGCTGGCGTAGACGCGGTGGCCGGCGCGCGCCAGCGACAAGGCGATGGCGCGGCCGATGCCCGATCCCGCGCCTGTCACCAGGACCACTTGTTCCTCATGTGCCATCACAAGACTCCCTGCCTCAATTGCTCATGCGGATGAGCACCTTGCCGCGCGCATGTCCGGTGGCCACCTTCTCCAGCGCCGAGCGTGCCTCGTCCAGCGGGAAGATGGCGTCGGTGATGATCTGCAGCTGCCCCTGCTGGAACAGCTGGATGGCTTGCGGCAGGAAGGGAGTGGCGCTGGCGAAGAACACCGATTCGCCCAGGTGCCCGTTGGTTGGCTTGATGCCGAACTCCACGAGCGTCGCGATGCGTCCCCCTGCGCGCAAGACGGTCCAGGATTTGGTCAGCGTGTCACCGCCGACGGGATCGAGCACCAGGTCGATGTCGCGCGTGCTTGCGAAGTCCTGCGTCCGGTAGTCGATGACCTCGTCCGCGCCCAGGCTCCTGACCAGATCGACGTTCTTGCTCGAAGCGGTGGCGACGACATGGGCTCCCGCCTGATGGGCCAGCTGGACGGCCATGCTGCCGACGCCACCCGCCGCGGCGTGAATGAGCACGCGCTGCCCGCGCTTGAGCTGGCCGACGTCGAAGAGTGCCTGCTGCGCCGTGCCGAAAGCGGTCGGCAGGGCCGCCGCCTGCTCGGCGCTCATCTGCGCGGGAATGAGGCAGACGTCATCGGCGGAGAGGACCAGGCGTCGAGCGAAGGCCCCGCCAGCGCTGGGCGCCGTCCGTCCGAACACGCGGTCGCCGGGCTTCACGTGCGTCACCTGGGCGCCGACGGCCTCGATGACGCCGCTGAAGTCCGTGCCCGGCACATAGGGGAGGTCGACCGGGAAGACCTGCTGCATGTAGCCCGCCATGATCTTCAAGTCGAGCGGGTTCACGCTCGCGGCGTCCACGCGCACGGTGACGTCGGTGGCTTGGGCTGCGCGCAAAGGACGTTCACCGATCGCGACGACGTCCGAGGCGCCGAAGGTGGTGATGAATGCTGCTTTCATCGGGATCTCTCCAAGGGACTTCAGGCTTGAGGCGGGAATTGGCCGAGTTGGAGGAACAAGCCGAACCAGTCCTCCAGGTGCCAGGTGGTGGTCACGCGGTTGCCCGCCAGCGTGTGGAACTCGTGGATGCGGAAGCTGACCTGCTTGCCGGTGGGCGCGATGCCGAACAGCTCGCCCTGATGCGTGCCGCTGATCTCCGCGCGGACGCCGATCCGGCCGGGCTCCTGCACCATGTCGTGGATCGTGATCCGGACGTCGGGGAACGCCTGCGCGACGCTGCGGATGATCGGCTTGATGCCCTCCGGGCCGGGACCCTGGCCCGGTGCGAGAGGAATGTCGTCCCAGTGGGGGGCGAGGACCTCGTCGACGAGGTCGGGGTTCTGCTCGGTGAACGCGCGGTAGAGGGTCTCCACCGCCTCGCGTTCGGCGCGCAGTTGATGGGAGAGGTCCGTTGGGGACGTAGTCATGGATTCGCCATTGGCTGGTTGGGATGTGGGAAGTCTGGTTTCCAGCCGAAAATCTGTCCAACAAATGACTTGTATAGATCTATATTTGTTCTATGGATTTTCATGGCATCGATCTGAACCTGCTCGTGGCGTTCGACGCGCTGATGAGAGAGCGCAACGTGACCCGTGCGGCAACGCAAGTCGGGGTGAGCCAGCCGGCCATGAGCGCGGCGCTGTCCCGATTGCGCAAGCTCTTCGGCGATCAGTTGTTCTTGCGCAGCGCGCAGGGGCTGCTGCCGACGCCGCTGGCGCGGGACTTGGCGGAGCCCTTGTCGCAGGCGCTCGGGCAGATCGAGGCGGCATTGATCAGGAAGCCGGAGTTCGCGCCACGAGAGGCGTCGCTGACGCTCAATCTGGGCTTGTCGGACTACCCCGCCTTCGTTGTGCTTCCTCCGCTGCTGCAGGCCTTGGAAAAGCAGGCGCCGGGGGTGTCACTGAGCGTGCGCGCGTTCAACGGCCGGGACGAAGCCGTCGATCTGCTGGACGCCGGCGAGATCGACGCCGCCATCGGCGTACCGCCGACGCAGGCCGATGGGCGCATACACACGCGCCCGGTGCTTCGGGATGAGTTCGTCACGATCGTTGCCAGCGACCATCCCGCGGCCAGGCGCGGGATGACCATGAAGACCTACCTCGCGTTGCCCCACGTCCTCGCGTCCCCCGAGGGGGAGCGTCACGGGCTGGTCGATCAGGCGCTGGCGCAACAGGGCAAGAAGCGCGTGCTGGCGTTGACGTTGCCGCAGATGTTTGCCGTGCCTGCCGTTGTGGCCCGGACAGGCATGACGGCCACGGTCATGAAGCGTGTCGCGCTCAATTCGCCGGCGGGCCGACGGCTCGCGATATTTCCTCCTCCGGTCGCATTGCCGGAGATCGTCTTCCATTTGATCTGGCATCGACGCAGCGACGCGAGCCCGGCGCAGAGATGGTTCAGAGGGCTGGTGGAGAGCGTGGCAGCTTCTCTGTGAACATCTGCAGATAGGCGACGCCGCCGGATTCGTGCGACGCCACAGCCGCCCCTTCACAACAAAGTAGCGGCCGTCCGGCGTCACTGGATGACTGTCCCTCACGGGCAGTCTCCGCGGCTCAGACCGCCTTCTTGGTCTGCTCCGCGTTCGTCGTGGAGCGAGAGCCCTTCAGGAACTCTTCGACGTCGCTGGCATTCGCGCCCACGTGCTTGACCGCATCGCGGATCTGGTCGGGCGAGACGGCGAGCTTCTTCGCCCAGGTCTGGACCTGGTCGTCGGCGGCGATGTCGATGCTGGAAGCGGCGGGGCCGCCGACTGGTGCTGCAAAGCTGGCTTCTTCTGACATGAGGAACTCCTTGGGAAAGGCAGGGCGCTTGTGCGGGGACTCCCGTTGCGTTGCAACCAGGGGAGGCAAAGCGCTCGCCTGGACGTTCCTCGCGTGCTCTCTCAGCCGGCCGCGTCGCTCAACCCAGATGCACGCTCAACGCCGGCAGCATCGACCCACCGCTCTCATTCACGAGCCGCTGGTCATGCACATAGTCCTGCGTCACCTCGACCACCCAATCCCGCTCGAACTTCTTCCCCAGCCTCTGAACCAACTGATCGAACGTCATCGCATCCAACGCATTGCTGTCCAGATGAACCGGCCCACCGGTGCCTTCCTGAACGAGGTCGCAAAGCGCCGCCGCGGTGTCGGACATGAACGAGCACGCCGGCCGCCAGGCCGAACTCGCGCGGATGCGCCCATCCCGGGCGTGCTGCTCATCGAGGTGGCGGAGCATGTTGTTGCCAACCGCATCCGGCGCGATCTGCCAGCCGATGCGCGCCACCGTCGCCGACGGATTGGCCGTCAGCACCGCGTCCTCGCATCGACTCCAGTGCCGATCTTGGGCTGTTGACAGCCCCGACTCTGCCACGCGACTGGGGCTTCGCGCGCGGCTCGCCGCCATCGGTTCAGGATGCCAGCGCCATCCCTCGCATCGCCGCCGGGGAGAGGTGCGGATCCTCCGTGTACTGCCGCCGCATCTGCTCCAGCAGTTCGCGGGCAACGGCTGCCCCTTGCGTGGCCTCGATGGCCAATCGGGCAGCCCCGTCGTCGACGAGGAGTTGCATGCGCCAGCGGTCAAACAGCCGGAGCACGATGGGCTCGTCCAGAAGGAGCCGCAGCCCGACGTGTCGTTCGTCCCGCTCGATGCGCGCGAGGGTGCGTGCGATGTCCTCGGCCGGCCCTTCCAGGACCTGCGCGAACACCCCCGGAGCGATCGCGAGGGCCCCGGTGATGTCGAGACGCCGGTTGTTGATCTGCGCGACCGCCACGATGTGCTTCAGCACCTGGTCGGTCATGCCTTCAGCCATCGAGGAGACGTACAGGATTCGGCGGAGCATTCAGGTCTCGTGTGTTTGCCGAGAAGAATGGGAGCGAGGCCGGTTCGCCCCGCAGGCTTTCAGAGTTCAGCGATCTTGAGCGTCGACCGCGTCGGCGGGGTCGGGGCATCCGCGATCACGACCAGCGCCTGCACCAGACGGTCCAGGTCATGGATCTTGTCGTAGAAGCCGTCGATGCCCGCTGCGATGCAGAGCGGCCCGAACACGCTTTCGTCCTCGCAGGTGACGGCATACGCCGTGCCCTGGAACCCGCTGGCCCGCAGCCGCTCGACCGCCGAGAACCCGGTGCCCGTGGACAGGGTCAGGTCGGTGAGGATGACGTCCGGCCTGCAAAGGCCGGCGGCCATGACGGCTTGATCCTCATGCTCCGCCTGTCCCACGACTGCCGCGCCAGGGACTCGGGTCAGGCGGTCGTGAAGCCGCCGTCGGAATGAGGAAGAGGCGTCGATTAGCAGAATTCGCATTTTCTTGATGGACGGCAGCGCCCCTTCAGGCTGCGCGAGCAAAAAGTAGCCCGAACCGCTTGCGCGGCCGGGCGTAATCGACCTGGGTCGACCCCGCTCAGGGAGGAAAACGGGGACGAAGACACCGCTCATCACGGCGTAACAACGTGAAATGAATTTTGCACTTTTATCATTTGTGTGGATGTCGGCAAATCCATGAACGAGCTGTCGGGAAATGACCTACAAACCGGGTCCCCGTTCACTCTGCAGCCTTCATGTCCGTTCCCTCCGGCAGATGCCTCCCTCCGATCTTTCCGATCTCTGCGTTTTCCTCGCTCCACGCATTCCTCGTTGCCGTCCTCTTGTGCGGCCTGATCGTCACTGCCAGCGCAGCGACGCTCCGCGGCGAGGTCGTTGGCCTCGCTGATGGCGACACGCTGACCGTGCTGGACAACGAGCACCATCAGCATCGCGTGCGGCTGGTCGGCATCGATGCGCCGGAGAAGCGCCAAGCCTTCGGGGAGCGTTCGCGCCAGCATCTCTCAGCGCTGGTGTTCCGGCAGGAGGTGGTGGTGGACTGGAAGAAGAGAGACCGTTACGGCCGCATCCTCGGGGTCGTCCGCGTGCGATCGGTCGATGTCGGTCAGGCCCAGCTGAGAGCGGGCCTGGCCTGGCACTACAAGGCGTACGCGCGGGAGCAACCGGCCGCACAGCGCACCCTGTACTCGGACGAGGAGGTCGATGCCCGGCGCGCGCGGCGCGGCCTGTGGAGCGAGGCGGCGCCGACACCGCCTTGGGAGTTCCGTCGCAGCAAAGTGACTGGCGCCAGAGCGCCGGCGGAATCGCCGGCTTACCGTTGAAGGGTCAGGACTTGCCCTGCCGCCCTCGGGAGGGCTCAAGCCGTCGAGGTCACGAATTGAACGACTGCCAAAGCCCCGTCTCGGTGAACCACCTCGGCATCGCCCCCGCCTCGATCTCCATCGACTCGCCGTCGATGACCTGGACGAGCAGCTTGTGCTTGTCCCCCGAGTTGTCGAAGACGTAGGCCCGATTGGCCGTGGTGGCCGCCTCGGTCAGCAGGTCGATCGACCGGATGTAGCGCTCGCGGATCTTGTCTTCCGGCACCGGATGCCCGCCTTGCTTGACGCGGATCTTCACGCGGTCCACGTTGATCGCCGGGTCCTTCGTCGCCACGAAGTAGAGGTACACGCGGTAGCCGCGCTCGCGGGCCTCCCGCATGAAATCGACCTTGTCGCCCGATGACATCACCGTCTCGAAGGTGAAGGTCTTGCCTTCGTCGAGCAGCTCCCGCCGGATGGCATCGGCCAGCACCGACGCCAGGTAGGAGTTGAACGGCCCGGGGACCTGGAGCATCAACGCGTCGTCGACGCGCATCTTCCCGAGCACCGCGTGCAGCCCGAGCTTCCTGGCGAACGCGGACTCGCGGATATGGGTCTCCAGGCTCTCCAGCACGCGCCCGGGCGCCGCCGTGATCCCGAGCGAGGCGAGGTCGAGCCGGCCCTCGGACTCGCGCAGGGTGCGCTCGATCTCGTCGGCGTTGATGAAGACGCCGATCCATTGCGGTTTGAGTTCGCGCTTGATCGTGCTCTTGCCGGAGCCGTTCGGTCCGGCCAGCACGCGAAGGCGGGGCTGGGACGCCTGGGGGCGGTCAGGCAGCTTCTTGCTTGACACGCTTGAGCACGACGCCGACCTTGACGCGCTTGTCCGGCGGCAGGGCCTTGATGACCGTGACGGACCCGTCCGCCTTGCGCTCCACCAGCTGCCCCTTGCTCGTCGCCACCACCACGGCGCCGGTCTCCGCCAGCGCCTGCTTGTAGGCCGCCCGGCCCGCCTTGGCGGCGAGTTCCGGGAAGCGGCGCTCGGCGGCGCGCATCGCGGATTCGGTCAGGTCTTCGGGGCGGCGGGCCATGGCTCGGTGCTTTCGGGGGGACGTGAGTCGCAGTCTAGCGTCACACCGCCACCGGCGCCTTGATCGCCGCGTGGTGCTGGTAGTCCTGGAGCTCGAAGTCCTCGAATTCGTAGTCGAAGATCGAGTCCGGCTTGCGCTTGATGTGCATCGTCGGATACGCGAACGGCGTGCGCGACAGCTGCGTCTCCACCTGCTCGAAGTGGTTGGCGTAGATGTGGCAGTCCCCGCCGGTCCAGATGAAGTCGCCCAGGCCCAGTCCGCATTGCTGCGCCAGCATCTGCGTCAGCAGCGCGTAGCTCGCGATGTTGAACGGCACGCCCAGGAAGATGTCCGCGCTGCGCTGGTACAGCTGGCACGACAGCTTGCCGTCCGCCACGTAGAACTGGAAGAACGCGTGGCAGGGCATCAGCGCCATCTGGTCCAGCTCCGCCACGTTCCACGCCGAGACGATGATCCGGCGCGAGTCCGGATTGGTCTTCAGCTGCTTCACGACCTCCGCGATCTGGTCCACGTGCCCGCCGCCGGCCTTCGGCCAGCTGCGCCATTGCACGCCGTAGACCGGGCCCAGGTCGCCGTCCTCGCGCGCCCATTCGTCCCAGATCGTGCAGCCGCGCTCCTGCAGCCACTTCACGTTCGAGTCGCCGCGCAGGAACCACAGCAGCTCCAGGATGATCGACTTCAGGTGCACCTTTTTCGTCGTCACCAGCGGGAAGCCCTCGTTCAGGTCGAAACGCATCTGGTGGCCGAAGACGCTGCGCGTGCCCGTCCCCGTCCGGTCGCCCTTGGCCACGCCGTGCTCGTACACGTGGCGCATGAAGTCTTCGAACTGGCTGCGCACCGGGCGCGGGGAGGTGAGGTCGGCGGTCATATGGGCACGATTTTAGAGGGGCCAGGACTCACGCATTGAACTGCAGGGCCGCCAGGCGCGCATAGAGGCCGCCGCGCGCCACGAGCTCGGCATGCGTGCCTTGCTCGACGATGCGGCCGTGGTCCATCACGACGATGCGATCGGCGCGCTGCACCGTCGAGAGCCGGTGTGCGATGACCAGCGTCGTGCGGTCGCGCATCGCCTCGTCCAGCGCCTGCTGGACCAGACGCTCGCTTTCGGCATCCAGCGCGCTGGTGGCCTCGTCGAGCAGCAGCAGCGGCGCGTCCTGCAGCATCGCCCGCGCGATCGCGATGCGCTGGCGCTGCCCGCCGGACAGGCGCACGCCGCGCTCGCCCAGGAAGCTGTCGTAGCCCTGCGGCAGCTGGCGGATGAATTCGTCGGCATGCGCGGCCTTGGCGGCGGCGATGACTTCCTCCGGGCTCGCGTCCGGGCGGCCGTAGCGGATGTTGTCCAGCGCGCTGGCCGAGAAGATCACGCTCTGCTGCGGCACCAGCGCCATGCGGCCGCGCAGCTCCGCGAGCCTGACGCGGTCCACCGCCACGCCGTCCAGCTGCAGCTTGCCGGACTGGACGTCGAAGAAGCGCTGCAGCAGCTGCAGCACCGTGCTCTTGCCGGCGCCGCTCGGGCCGACCAGCGCCACGGTCTCGCCGGGCTCGATGTGCAGCGTGAAGTCCTCCAGCGCCGCGCGGTCGGGGCGCGAGGGATAGTGGAAACGGACCTGGTCGAAGACCACGCGCGCCGGGCCGGCCGAAGCGGGCAGGGCGACCGGCGCGGCCGGGTCCGCCACCGGCGACTGGGCCGCGAGCAGCTCCATCAGCCGCTCCATCGCGCCCGCCGCGCGCAGCAGCTCGCCCCAGACCTCCGCCAGCACCGCCACCGACGACACCAGCAGGATCACGTAGACCACCGTCTGGCCCAGGTGGCCGGCGGAGATCTTCCCCGCCATCACCGCCTGCGTGCCCTGGTACAGGCCCCACAGCAGCGCGCCGAAGGTCGCCGTGATGATGAACGCCACCAGCAAGGAGCGCACCTTGGTCCGCTTGCGCGCCGTGTCGAACGCGGCTTCGCTCGCGACGTCGAAGCGCACCGCCTCGCGCGCTTCCTGCGCGTGCGATTGCACGACGGTGATCGCGTTGAGCATTTCCGCCGCGATCGCGCTGGTGTCGGCGATGCGGTCCTGGCTCGAGCGCGACAGGCGCCGCACGCGCCGTCCGAAGAACATCGCCGGCGCGACGACCAGCACCAGGATGCCCAGCACCTGCGTCATCACCCACGGGTTGCTGTAGATCAGCAGCGCCACCGCGCCCAGGCCCATGATCACGTTGCGCAGGCCCATCGACAGGCTGGAGCCGACGATGCTCTGGATCACTGTCGTGTCCGTCGTGATGCGGCTGATGACCTCGCCGGTCTGCGTGGTCTCGAAGAACTCGGGACTCTGCCGCAGCACGTGGCTGTAGACCGCGGTGCGCAGGTCCGCGCTGACCCGCTCGCCCAGCCAGGTCACCGCGTAGAAGCGCAGCGCCGAGAACACCCCCAGCGCCGCGCCGGTCGCGAACAGCCAGACGAAGTGCTCGCGCAGCGCCATCAGCCGGTCGCCCGGATCGGCGGAGATCAGGCCCTGGTCGATCAGCTGGCGCAGCGCGATCGGGAAGACCAGCGTCGCCGCCGCCGCCAGGATCAGGAAGACGATGGCCGCGGCGATCCGTCCCCGGTACGGCCGCAGGAAGGGCCACAGCGCCGGCGCCATGGCCCGCAGCGGCGGCGGCGTCCGGGGCGACGTGCGCACGGCGTTTGCCTGACCGCCGGGCGCGGAGGAAGACGCCTGCGACCCGGAAGGGGTGGGGGCGGCACCGGGGGCGGTACTCGTGGGGGTCGACGACATCGAAGGAGGGGACATGGCGGACATGAGGTCAGTTTAGGGGCCGCGTGTTGCGGGAATGTCCCTACGCGCGGAAAGCTCATCCCAGGCAGTGATTGGTACGGCAATCATTGCCTAAGCAATAATTGTCATCAAGCATTTCCGGAAGCTCCGTCCTGGAAATCCGAAGTCACGAAAGACGACGCCATGAGTGCCAAGTTGCCCCCACCCGCCGATTTCTACAGCGCCGACAGCTTCACGTCGGAGCCGAGCCTGGGCTGGCTCCTGCGGCAGATCAAGCAGTCCATGGTGCTGCAGGCCGACAAGATGCTCGGCCAGCATGACCTGACCCACGCCCAGTGGGCGCCGATGCTGCGCCTGCGCTTCAACGGCCCGATGTCTTCCGCCGCGCTCGCCCGCGAGCTGGCGATGGACGGCGGCGCGATGACGCGGCTGCTCGATCGCCTGGAAGCCAAGAACCTGGTGCGCCGCGAGCGCTCGGTCGAGGACCGGCGCGTGGTCATGGTCTCGCTGACCGAGGTCGGCGTGAACGCGATGGCCGCCGCCCCCGGCGTGCTGTCCAAGGTCTTCAACGACCACCTGGCCGGCTTCACCGACCAGGAGTTCCGCACGCTGATCGGCCTGCTGCAACGCATCGTCGTCAACGGCCAGGCGATCCGCGACGCGGGCCTGACGTCCGAGTCGTCGACCCTCGACAAATGCGAATGACGGACGACTGATCGACGAGTCACGACGGACAAGTGCGACCGATGCTCCCCTTTTCAATTGCCTGCTCCCTCCAAAAGAACAACATTGAGGACCCCCCGATGACTTCCCGATTCCTTCACCGCACCACCCTGGTCCTGGCCATGGGCGCGGCGCTGCTGATGGTGCTGACCGCCTGCGCGCCCATCCCCAAGCTGGACGAGTCCAGCCGACCGATCGACAGCGCCGAAGCGGCCCGCCTCGGCCTCGACGACAGCCAGAGCCCGTCGATCGACGCCGCCTGGTGGAAGACCTTCCGCGATCCGCAACTGGATGCGCTGGTCGACCAGGCGATCGTGAACTCGCCGAACCTGGCGCTGGCCCGCGCCCGCATCGCGCGTGCCGCGGCCATGACCGAGAACGCCGAGGCCGCGAAGCGCCCGGCCGCCGAGCTCGAGGCCGACGCGACCCGCCAGCGCATCACCGAACATGGCATCTACCCGCCGCCGCTGGCCGGCAGCGTGCAGACGCTGGCCAACATCCAGGCCGGGCTGAGCTACGAGTTCGACTTCTTCGGCAAGCATGACGCGGCGCTGCAGGCGGCGCTCGGCCAGCGGCGCGCCGCCGAGGCCGACGCCGCCGCGGCGCGGCTGAGCGTGTCCAACGCCGTGGCCAAGGCCTACGTCGCGCTGGCCCGCAGCCAGGCGCAAGCTCGCCTGCTGGAGCAGCAGAAATCGCTGCGCGACCAGTCCTTCGATCTGGTGCGCCAGCGCAGCGCCGCCGGCCTGGACAACGGCCAGGACCTGCGTGTCGCCGAGGCGCCGCTGCCCGACATCCAGCGCCAGCAGGTCGTGCTGCGCGAGCAGCAGGCGCTGCTGCGCCACCAGCTCGCCGCGCTGACCGGGCAGGGCCCGAAGGCGACCGAATCGCTGGACGCCGCGCTGCCGGTCGCGCTCGACTGGTTGCAGGCACCCCACCTGGACCTGCTGGGCCGCCGCCCGGACCTGGCCGCCGCGCGCGCCCGGGTCGAGGCGACCGCGCAGGACATCCGCGTCGCCCGCGCGCAGTTCTATCCGAGCGTGAGCCTGACGGCCTTCATCGGCCTGAACTCGATCGGCCTGGATGAGCTGTTCAAGAGCGGCAGCCGCCAGTACGGCGCCGGCCCGGCGCTGCACCTGCCGCTGTTCGACAGCGGCCGGCTGCGCGCCAACCTGCGCGGCAGCGCCGCCGAGCAGGACGCCGCGATCGCGAGCTACAACGTCGCGGTGCTGGACGCGGTGCGTGACGCCAGCGACCAGTTCACGACGCTCGAATCGCTGCGCCAGCAGCGCACGCAGCAGGGCGCGCTGGTGGCCAACGCCGAGGGCCAGGCCACGCTGGCCGACCAGCGCCACCGTGCGGGGCTGACCGGCCGCATCGCGGTGCTGAGCGCGCAGCAGAACCAGCTGCTGCAGCAGCGCGGCCAGATCGACCTGCAGGCCCTGACGGTCGACGCGCAGATCAACCTGATGCGCGCGCTGGGCGGTGGTTACGCCGAGCCGGCCCGGGAGGCCGCGCAGACGACGGCCTCCGCCGATCGCCGCTGACATCGCCGGACCTCCGACAAACATCGACTCCGAATTGACGCGCCGGCCGCCACGCCGCCAGCGCTCCCGAATCACAAGAATCCCGAAGAGCACACCATGAGCGCAACGCCCCCGAACAACACGCAAGCTCCCGCCAAGAACGGCACCCGCAAGAAGGGCCTGACGGCCATCGCCGCCGTCGTCATCGTGGCGGGCCTGGGCTACGCCGCCTACGAGTGGATCGTCGGCAGCCGCTACGAGTCCACCGACAATGCCTACGTGCAGGCCAACGTCGTGCAGATCACGCCGCTCGTCGGCGGCACGGTGCGCGCGGTCTACGCCGACGACACCGACTTCGTGAAGGCCGGCCAGAAGCTGGTGAGTCTGGACCCGGTCGACGCCCGCGTCGCGCTGGAGCAGGCGCAGGCGCAACTGGCGCAGACGGTCCGCGAAGTCCGCACGCTGTATGCGAACAACAGCGGCTTCGAGGCGCAGGTCAAGGTCCGCGAGGCCGACCTGAAGCGCGTCAGCGTCGACCTGGAGCGACTGCAGTCCGACGTCACCCGCCGCCAGCCGCTGGTCGCCACCGGCGCCGTCGGCAAGGAAGAGCTGGAACACGCGCAGTCGCAACTGACCTCGGCCCGTGCCCAGGCCGCCGCCGCGCAATCGGCGCTGCAGGCCGCGAAGGATCAGCTGGCGTCCAACCAGGTGCTGACCGACGGCGTCAAGGTCGAGGAACACCCGAACGTGCTGCGCGCCGCCGCGCGCCTGCGCGAGAGCTACCTGGCGCTGCAGCGTGCCGAGCTGATCGCGCCGGTGGACGGCTGGGTCGCGCGCCGCTCGGTGCAACTGGGCCAGCGCGTCGCGGCCGGTGCGCCGCTGATGGCGGTGGTCGGTCTGCAGCAGGTCTGGGTCGACGCCAACTTCAAGGAGAGCCAGCTGGCCAAGCTGCGCATCGGCCAGAAGGCGACGCTGGAAGCGGACGTCTACGGCAAGAAGACCGAGTACCACGGCACGGTGCAGGGCCTGGGCGCGGGCACGGGCGCGGCCTTCGCGCTGCTGCCGGCGCAGAACGCCACCGGCAACTGGATCAAGGTCGTGCAGCGCGTGCCGGTGCGCATCGCGCTGGACCCCAAGGAAGTGCAGGAGCACCCGCTGCGTGTGGGCCTGTCGATGGACGTGCAGGTCGACATCCGTGAGCAGGGCGGCGCGATGCTCGCCGCCGCGACCGGCGCCAGCGCGCCGCGCCTGCAGACGGCGATCTTCGACGTCCAGGAGAAGGCCGCCGACGAGCAGGTGAACAAGATCATCGCGACCAACCTCGGCAAGGCCGCGGTCAAGGCGAACACGAACCGCGTGCAATGAGCGATTCCACTCCCACCGCGCCCGGCGCGCCGGCGGCCCCGGGCCCGCCGCGCCCCCGGCGCCCGCAGGGCCGCCCGGCGGCCCCGCGCCGCTGACCGGCACCGCGCTGGTGCTGGGCACCATCTCGCTGTCGCTGGCGACCTTCATGAACGTGCTGGACTCGTCCATCGCGAACGTGTCGCTGCCCGCGATCGCCGGCGACCTCGGCGTCAGCCCGGTGCAGGGCACCTGGGTCATCACGAGCTTCGGCGTCGCCAACGCGATCTCGGTGCCGCTGACCGGCTGGCTGACGCAGCGCTTCGGCGCGGTGCGGCTGTTCACGACCAGCGTGCTGCTGTTCGTGCTCGCGTCCTGGTTGTGCGGCTTCGCGCACTCGCTGGAGATGCTGGTCGTCGCGCGCGTGTTCCAGGGCCTCGTCGCGGGTCCGATGATCCCGCTGTCGCAGACGCTGCTGCTGTCGAGTTACCCCAAGCACAAGGCGGGCACGGCGCTCGCGTTATGGGGCATGACGACGCTGGTCGCGCCGGTGGTCGGGCCGCTGCTGGGCGGCTGGATCACCGACAACGTGACCTGGCCGTGGATCTTCTACATCAACGTGCCGGTGGGGCTGTTCGCGGCCGGCCTGACGTGGAGCATCTACCGCACCCGCGAGACGCCGACCAAGAAGCTGCCGATCGACACCGTCGGGCTGTCGCTGCTGGTGCTGTGGGTGGGCTCGCTGCAGGTGATGCTGGACAAGGGCAAGGAGCTGGACTGGTTCGAGTCGAACCAGATCATCGCGCTGGCCGTGGTCGCGGTCGTGGGTCTGGCGGTGTTCATCGTCTGGGAGCTGACCAACGACCATCCGGTGGTGGACCTGCGCCTCTTCGGGCGGCGGAACTTCCTGTTCGGGGCCTCGGTGCTGTCGATCGCCTACGGGCTGTTCTTCGGCAACGTGGTGCTGCTGCCGCTGTGGCTGCAGCAGCACATGGGCTACACCGCGACCGCCGCGGGCTTCGCGCTCGCACCGGTGGGGGTGCTGGCCATCCTGCTCTCACCGGTGGTGGGGAAGAAGGTCTCGGTCTGGGACCCGCGGATGATGGCGAGCTTCGCCTTCGTGATGTTCGCGATCGTGCTGTGGATGCGCTCGCTGTTCACGACGGACACCGACCTCGGCACCATCATGATCCCGACGATCCTGCAGGGCGGGGCGCTGGCGTTCTTCTTCATCCCGTTGACCACGCTGACCCTGTCGGGCATCACGCCGGACCGGATCGCCGCGGCGGCGGGTCTGTCGAACTTCGTGCGGATCACGGCGGGCGCGATGGGGACGTCGATCTCCACGACGCTGTGGGAGAACCGCGCGGCGCTGCATCACCATCATCTGGCGGAGCGGCTCGCGCTGGGCGACCCGGCCGAGACGGCGGCGCTGGACACGCTGCAGCGCCAGGGCTTCAGCCACGACCAGGCGCTCGCGTATATCAACCGGCTGGTCGACCAGCAGGCGTTCACGCGCGCGGCGGACGACATCTTCCTGGCGTCCGCAGTGCTGTTCGTCGTGCTGATCGCCTTCGTCTGGCTCACGAAACGGCCGCCGAAGATGGGCGCGCCGGTGGACGCCGGCGGGGCGCACTGACGGCGATCGAGGATTCGATCTTCGAGGCGACGCCTGTCGCCCGACAACGGAAAGGGGTCCCTCGGGACCCCTTTCTGCTCATTCTGCTGTGCGTCCGGCGCTCTCCGGTGGCATCGGCGCGTCGCATGCGTCGTGCATCGACGGACGACGTCAGGCCTTGGACGACGCCAGCTCCAGGCAGTAGGCGATGAGTTCGTCGAGCTCGCTGGACTTGTCGAAGACCTTGTCGGCGCCCAGCCCCTCGCAGCGCTGGCGCATGTCGGCCGTGGCGTAGTTGGTCAGCACGATCAGCTTGGCCTCCGGCTGCAGCAGCCGCGCCTTGGGCAGCAGCGACATGCCCGAGCCACGCTTCAGGAAGAGATCGATGATGAGGATGTCGCAGGGGACCGCCTCGTCATGCAGCCAGCGCAGCGCGCCGGCCTCGTCCTCGGCCATGCCGACGATGTCGAGGTCGAGCATCTCCTGGAGGGTCGCGACGAGGTTCTCCCGGATCAGCGGGCTGTCCTCGACCAGGAAACAGTTCAGCGTGCCGGGCGTCGGTGCGGTGACGGGAACGGTGGACATGGGTATGGGCGTGAGCGAGGCGCCCATTATCACGATCCCGAGCCCCGCTTCGATGTCGGCGCCAGCCGCGCGTTGCATTCAGACAGCGCCTTCATGCTCTCCGGATCGGCGTCCTCGCCCAGGTCGATCAGCGGCACGATCGCCGCCAGCGGCGCCACGGCCACGCCCAGCACCGCCGCCGGGACCAGCTTGCGCAGCAGCGGCGCCTTCTGCAGGCTGAGTTGCGGGTCGCCCAATGTCCCCTGGATGTTCAATGGGGTGCGCAGTGTCAGCGGGCTCTTGTCCTTGGGATCGACCTTGGCCGTCAGCGCCAGCCGCTCGGTCGCCAGCGACATGCCGCCGTCCACCAGCACCACCGAGTCCTTCGTGTCGATGACCATGGGCTTGGGCGTCACGACCCCGTCCTTGACCTGCAGATCGGCGACGCCGCAGTACACCTGCAACGGCTCGTCGCCCCGCACCAGCATGCCCAGGCCCTGCGCGATGTCGATGCCGGCGGCTTCCACGATCAGGTGGGAGATCGTCCCGTCGGTCCAGTACAGGACCATGCGGCCGTCCGCGCTGGCCAGCAGGTCGGCCGTCGACTTGCCCTCGCCATCCAGCGCGATGCGCCCGCCCATCAGCCCGGTGACCCAGCGCTGGCCGTTCTTGCGCTCCAGGTTCAGCCACTGCTCGAGATGCACGCCGCCGACGCGCAGGCGCGCCTGCCACTTGGCCTGCGGTTCGCGGCCGTCCAGCTTCATGTTGCCCGCCACCTGACCGCGCGCCACGCGCGCGTCGATGTCGCGCAGTTCCAGCACGCCGTCCTGCAGCACGATGCGGGCGTTCAGCGGTTCGGCCGCCTGCAGGATCGCGGTGCCCGATTCGAAGCGCGCCAGCTTCACGTTGACGTTGGCGTTCATCGCCCGCAGCGAGGGTAGGTCGAACTGCTTGTCCGGCAGCACGCGCGAGGGCGCCTTCTTCGCCTTGGGCGCGCCCGGCTCGGCCGGGACACCGACCGCCGGACCCAGGTCCGCCAGCCAGAGCTCGCGGCCCCGCAGCTCCCCGGTCAGCGTCGGCACGCTGTTCGCGGGCTTGTCGTACTGGAACTCGCCGCTGAGGTGACTCTTGCCGATCGTGGCCTTGCTGACCGCCGTGGTCCAGCGCGAGCCGTCGCGCGTCAGCTTGCCCTGCATCGCGAAGGCCGGCGTGGTCGGCAGCGTGACGCCGAGCGGCTCGCCGACGGCGGCCAGGGACGGGCCCGCCAGCGTGTACTCGCCGGACAGCCCCTGGCTCACCAGCAGGTCGCGGACCTGGCCGTCGAAGCTCAGCCTGGCCTTGCCGATGTTGCCGCGCAGGGTGACGGGCACGGCCGGCGCGTTGGGATCCGAGGACAACCAGGGCAGGGCGGAGCCGGTCTGCAGCGTCGCCTTGATCGGCAGGTCGCGGTAGTGGCCCTCCGCGCTGGCGGTCATGCCGTAACGGCCGCCCTCGCCGGGGCCGGGCTCGCCGGCGGGTGCCGACGCGCCCTTGGGCTTGCCCGCCACGCGCTCGCCGAAATCCACGGCGAGACGGGTGCCGGAGGCCGCGGCGCTGGCCACCCGTGCCGTCGCCGTCGGCGCACGCTGCTCGGTCACCGTGCTCGACGCGGCACGGCCGGAGCGGACCGCCGACGCGGCTTCCTCGGGCGTGATCCAGGTCTCGCGCAGCGCGAAGCGGCCCAGCAGCGAGAGCTGCTGGATCTTGTCGTCCACCAGCACCGTGCCCTGGCTCACTTCCAGCAGGTCGAAGCGGATGCCGTCGATGCTGGACCGCTTGCGCACCTGCGTGTCGCTGGGCGGCTGCTTGCCGAATTGCCAGCTGGCGCGGCCCTCGACGTCGCGTTCCAGCCGCACGGTCAGTTCACCCGCGCGCAGCGCCTTCACCTGCAAGGCCTGACCCTCGTGGCGCAGGGCGAGCAGGTCCGAATAGCGCAGTGTCAGCGCGGCGTCCTGCGCCTGCACCATCAGGCCGCCCAGGGTGCTCCAGCTGGGACCCGCGATCGTGAGGCTGTGCGAGCGCAGCCGCAGGTGGCCGATCAGGCGGAGTTGCCAGGCGGCATTGTCCCCGTCGCCATCGAAACGGACCTGGCGGTCGAGCTTCTGGCTCAGCCATTGCTCGGCGGGCCGGCGCAGGAAAGGCCAGCCCAGCCATTCGCAGATGCCGACGGTGATCAGCAGCAGGGCCAGCAGGACGAGCAGGCCCATGACCCAGCCGTGCGGGCCACGTCGTCGCGGGGCCGGCGCGCTGGCCGGTGCGGAAGAGGGCGCGTTGTTCACCACCATTGTTCAAACATCCTGGAAAAGTATTCCTTGCTCCGTTGCCACAGCCCGCGGTCCTGCCAGCGCTGCAGCTCGATCGTCCTGGACGCGGCGCGGTCGCGTTCGAACATCCGGGTCATCGCGCCGCCGAAGTCCTCGCCGAGCACGACCGCGTTCACCTCGTTGTTGTGCACGAAGCTGCGCCAGTCCATGTTGCTGGAGCCGATCGTCGAGACGACGCCGTCGATGACGGCGGTCTTCGCATGCAGGACGGCGTCCTGGAGTTCGTGGATCTTCACGCCGGCCTTCAGCATGCGTTCGTAATGGCTGCGTCCGGCCTGCATCACCGGGCCGAAGTCGCTGCGCGAGGGCAGGATCAGCTGGACGTCGACACCGCGCTGCGCGGCTTCGGACAGGGCGTCGACCATGTCCTGGCCCGGCGCGAAATAGGCCATCGTCAGGTAGACGCTGCGCTGCGCGGCCCGGATGCTGCCCAGCAGCAGCGTGTAGATGCGGTTCTCGGTGTCCTGCGGCGTCGACGGGACCACCCGCATCAACTGCTGGCCCGCGGGCGGACCGGGCGGGGCGCGATCGCGGCGACGGTGCCCTCACAGTGCTGTTGCGACCAGACCTCGCGGAACAGCGTGTGCAGCTTCTGCGTCGCGGGGCCGCGCACCTGGACCATCGTGTCGCGCCAGCCGTTCTCTTCGGCCTTGTCGTCGGGCTTGCCGCTGCCGGCCTCGCTGGAGGCGGCCTTCGGCTTCGGCGCCTTCGACGGCCCGCGGCTGCCGAAGCCGCCGGATCCCGACGAGTACACCGCGCTGATGTTGATGCCCCCGGTGAAGCCGGTTTCGCCGTCGACGACCAGCATCTTGCGATGGTCGCGCTGCGTGATCTTGTGATACCTTGTGCGCTGTTTCAGCGGATTGACCGGATTGAACGCGCAGACGGCGATGCCGCCCTGGCGCAGGCGGTCGAAGTAGGCCTCCTCGGTGCCCATCGATCCGACGCCGTCGTAGAGGACCGCCACCTCGAGTCCGTCCGCGCGCCGCTTCACCAGCAGGTCGGCGAGCTGGCGCGAGACGTCGGCGTCCTCGATGATGTAGCTCTCCAGGACGATCTGGCGGCGTGCCTTCCCGATGGCCGCGAACATCGCGGCGAAGGTGGCCGGGCCGTCCACGAGCAGTTGCGCGTCGTTGCCGGCATAGAGGTCGACGTCGCCGAACGCCGACATCGCGGCGATCTGGCGCTTGAGCAGGTCGGATCTGCCTTGCGCCGCCGCGGCTTGCAGTGCCTGTTCACGGCTGGCCTGGTTCATCGGGCCGCGGGGGCCCGTGACGTCGACCTGCGACGCGACGCGCGTCAAGGTCGGTGCCGCCGACGGCGGTTCCGGCACGCGGCCGTTGACCGGCGCGCGCGGGGTGCCGCAGGCCACGAGACCGACGCTCGCGCCGAGCGCGAAGAGCAGGGCGGCGACGCGTCGGCGCATGGACTCAGTCCCTCAGCAGGTCGGCGAGATCGTCGGCGTGCTCTTCCTCTTCCGCGAGGACTTCCTCGAGGATGCGGCGCGTCGTCGGGTCCTTGTCGCCGATGAGCTGGATCATCTGGCGGTAGGCCTCGACGGCGATGCGCTCGGCGATCAGGTTCGACCGCAGCATCGCCTTCAGGTCCTTGGACTCGTCGTACTCGGCGTGGCTGCGCTGGGTCAGCGAGTCCGGCTTGAAGTCCGGATCGCCGCCCAGCTGCACGATGCGCTCGGCGATGCGGTCCGCGTGCACCGCCTCCTGCGTGGCGTGCTCGAGGAACTCCTCGGCGATGCGCGGCGAATTGAGGCCGTGCGCGGTGAAGTAGTGACGCTTGTAGCGCAGCACGCAGACGAGCTCCGTGGCGAGCGCATCGTTGAGCAGGCGGATCACGTCTTCGCGCCACGGGCCGTAGCTGGGCGTGACGGGGCCTTCGTCGAGGTGCTGGCGAGCGCGTTGCAATGCCGTCTCGTCAAGCTGCAGGTGCTTGTGTTCGGGGGCGTTCATGGGCTGGCTCCTCTGGGTTCAGGAAACGGTGAAGGTCACTTTCGGAGCGCGTTGACGCCGGTGATGCCGAGTACCAGCAGCACCAGGAAGATGACCAGGAAGATCCCGAAGAGGATCTTGGCGATGCCGGCCGCGCCCGCGGCGAGACCGGTGAAGCCGAGGACGCCCGCGACCAGCGAGATCACGGCAAAGATCAGGGCCCACTTCAACATGACGATGTCCTTTCGTGCTGTCGGCCGCGGCGCGGCGCTTGAGGCCACTGTAGAAGCGTCAGGGGGCCGGAAGGATCAGCAGGGCCCACGTCCGGGTGTAGGACAGGATGCCGCCGGCGAGGGGTTGTCGCGGCAAGGTCGACGTGCCGACGACGGCGATGCCGGACTCGTCCTACAGCCGGCTCCGGCGCGGTACGACAGACGGCGGCCCGTTGCGGGCCTAGCCTTGCTTCATCCTCCCGCCCCGTCTTCCGACCTCGGCGCAATGCGCTGGAAAGGAACCCAAGATGATCAAGCTCAACAAGACCTTCACGTCCCCCTCCGCCGCCGCGTGGATCACCGCCGGTGCCGTACTGTCGGCCGTCATGATGGTGACCACGCCGGCCTTCGCGGCCGGCGCGTCGACCAAGTCCGACATCCAGGCGACCTATGAGCAGGAGCGGGCCAACTGCATCGCCGGCAAGACCGGCCAGGCCCGAGCCGCCTGCCTGAAGGAGGCCGGCGCGGCTCGCCAGGCATCGCAGCGGGGCACGCTGCGGACCGCCAGCGCGCAGGACCTCGCCAACAATGCGATGCTGCGCTGCCAGCGCGTTGCCGAGGAAGACCGGGAAGACTGCCGCATGATGGTCATGGGGCAGGGGACGCGTGACGGCAGCGTGCAGAGCGGCGGCATCCTCACCCGAATCGACCGCATGGTGCAGGAGAACCCGACGGCCGCGGGCATCCCGTCCGCGCCGGCCGAGCCGCCCAGCGCGACGATGCGTCCGGGCCCCGACGTCCCGCCGCCGCGCCAGCCCAAGGCCAGCGCGCCCGCCCGCTGATCGATCGAAGAGGAGCGACACCATGCTGATGAAACGCCTCGTCCCGCTCGCGCTGTCGAGTCTGGCCGGCTACGCGCTGTGGCAGTGGCAGGCCCGACGCTTCGAGCGGCGGCACAAGACCTGCCACTCGAAACCCGAGGAAGTGACGACCTGGGAAGGCGAGGGCGGCGCGCTGCACCGCACGGGGCCGCACATGGGGCCCGAACCCGCCAAGTCGACTCTCTGATCCCCGCCCCCTGGATCCGAGGGGATGAAAAAAGGCGCCTGGATGTCCAGGCGCCTTTGTCATTGGCGAGTCGGAACGCTCACCCGCCCGAGCCTTGCTGCGGCTCGCGCAGGAAGATCTCGACGCGCCGGTTCTTGGCACGGCTTTCGGCCGTGTCGTTGGAGACCAGCGGTTCGCGCGAGCCCCGACCGGCGACGTCGATCCGGTCGTCGCGGACACCCCGGTCGGCCAGGTAGCTCCTGACGCTTTCCGCGCGGCGCAGCGACAGCGGATCGTTGATCGCATCGGACCCGGTGTTGTCGGTGTGGCCGACGACCCGGACCAGGGTCGGCGACGGGTTGTTGTTCAGGCCGTTCGCGAACGCGTCCAGCACGGGGCGCAGGCGCGGCTCGACCGCCGCGCTGTTGGTGGCGAACGAGATGTCGCTCGGCACGTCCAGCTTGAGCTGGTTGTCCGCGGTGCGGGTCACCTCGACGCCGGTGCCCTGCGTCGCCTGCTCCATGGCCCGGCGCTTGTCCTCCATGTGGCGTGACCAGACGTTGCCGGCCACCGCGCCGAGCGCGCCGCCGATCAACGCGCCGGTGCCCGCCTTGCCCCCGGTGGCGGAACTGATGACCGCGCCGGAGACGGCGCCGATCGCGGCGCCGCCCGCGGTGCCGCGTTGACGGTCGTCCATGTTCGCGCAGCCGGCCAGGACGGCCGTCGCCAGGGCGGCCGCAGCCAGTCGGGTGTGTCGCATCTGCATGTTGCTTCTCCTTGTGATCTAAGAAAACCCAACGACCCGGGCGGCATGCCACCGCCCTCGGGAACAGTATCCCTGCGCGGCGATGGTCCGGCCCGGGGCCGGTGGATGAGTGACCCGCGCGTCGCACCGGGCTCCCGGTCCGATCGCGCGTCCGACGGCGATGGAGGGCAAGCGTTGAACCCGCCGTTTTCCCCATCGCAGTCGGTCGACCCCTCTCATAACTGCTATCCACTGTCTGCGGATGACACGCGTGTGCTATTCGGTGCAACGCCCTGGATTCATAGCATGGAGACCTCCTCGCCACCCATGCCGCGACGTGCTCATGTCCCGCCCCTCAGAACCCGGTAGCACAGCCGTCAATGGTGCGGAAATTCCCCTCCGGTCGAACTGGCAGGCCGAGCACCTCGGCAGCCATGTCCGCTATGCCACGCAGCCGATCATCGATCGGACGGGGCGGGTCGTGGCCACGGAACTGCTGTTCCGCTGGAACGCCAGCGACGATGGCGTCCGTCCGGAACTGGGGGCCTACGCGACCGCCGCGGCCCTGTCGAGTGCACTGATCGATGGCGAACTGCTGACCGGTCCGTCTGCCGCGGAACACCCCATCGGCGATCTGCTGGTCAACATGGATCGCGATACGCTGATGAGTCCGATCGCCGAGGCGTTGACGCCGGATGTCGGCGTGATCGAACTGCTTGAAACGATCGTCGTGGACGCTGCGCTCGTGCAGCGGATCCGGACGCTTCATGGCCGTGGCTACCGGTTTGCACTGGACGACATCGTCCGCGCGGATGATGCGCGATGGGACCTCGCGCCCTGGGTCCAGTTCGCGAAGATCGATGTCATCGATCTTGATCCGGCGCAATTGGAGGCGCTGGTCCGCCAGTCGCATCGTCTCGGTCTGTCGGTCATCGCCGAGAAGATTGAAGACGACGAGGCCTTCCAGCAGGCGCTTCGTGCGGGCGCGGACTATTTCCAGGGATACGGCATCGCTCGACCCACGACGCTGGCGGTGCCCGCGCTGCCTGGATGCGATGCCGGCGTTGTCGGACGGCTGATGCTGATGGCCCGATCGGGTGCTGCCGCGTCATCGCTCGCGCTGCTGGCCGGGCGCCATCCGGCATTGGTCGCGCGGCTGCTGCGCGTGCAGGCCATCCATGTTCCCCACTGTGTCGCCACAGCGGAGTCGCTGACCGATGTGCTGGAGTCGCTGCCGCGCGCGATCCTGGTCGCCTGGTTGCTGGTGCTCAGCATCGCCGCCGTACACGGCCGGGAGCGCGAACTGGCGCAGGCGTTGCAAGGCGAACTGGCTGACGGGCGACTGCGCTTGCGCCGCGAGGGCCTCGTCAGTACATCGGCGGCGATGGAGAAGGTCTCCTTCCTGCTTTGCAAACAGTTGCTGCGGATGCTCCCGCAGTCCAGCGTCGCCAACGTGCTTCAGACGCCAGGGGGCCCCGCAACGCCGCATCGCCATGTCGGATCGGGTGGCGGCACCGCGTGGATTGCCGCCTGAAACTCGAATGGTCGGCATCAATGGAAAAGCCGCCCGGGTGGGCGGCTTTGTTCTGGCCGTCATGCGTGGGGTTGACGGTTGCCATGTTCAGTCGTCGATCAGTCCATGCAGCCGGGCAACACTGGTCGCCATCGCCCGGGAGTTGACGTTCAGCTTCCGATAGATCGATCGCAGATGCTGGTTCACCGTGAAGCGCGAGATCGACAGGCGGCTGCCGATGTCGACAATCGGCAGACCTTCGATCAGCAGGTTGAGCACGCTCCACTCACGTTGTCCCAGGCCGAGCTCCTTCAACTTCTGCGCCTTGTCCACCTTGGGCTTCACGCCGGTCTCCAGGCTCTCGAGCTTGTCGAGCACCAGCCGCGAGACGGCCGGACTCAAGGGGGCGTGGCCGTTATGGGTGGCGATGATCTTGTCGATCAGGCTGGGCTGGATCTCCTCCTTCAGCAGGTAGCCCGAAGCACCCGATCGCAGGCTGCGCATCACGTGTTTGGCATCCCCGAAGGTGCTGATCACGATGCTGTGGGCGTCGGGACACTTCTCGTTGATCAGCTTGATCAGATCGATGCCGTCCACATCAGGCAGGCCCAGGTCGACCAGGTAGATGTCGGCGCGATTGGCAAGGATCGCCGAGACCGATTCCCCGCGATTGCGGCCGATGCCGACGATCTGGCAGGCGCTGCTGGCCGACACGACGTCGATCAGGCGCTGCAGGACGGTGGCGTCGTCCTCGATGATGGTGACGGTAATCATGTATGTTCTCCTGTAGTTCGGAGTTGTTGTTGCTGATGTTCGATGGCGATCGAGGAGGTGAGGTGACTGGAGCTCTGGGGGTCGTCACGGGGGCGTCGGGCCTTCAGCGCTCTCCGAGCGACTCCGAGACGGTCTTCCTGACTGGCTTGAGCAGGTAGTCCAACACCGTGTGACGTCCGGTGATGATTTCCGCCGTTGCGGTCATGCCGGGCTGGATCACGATGCGATCTGCCTTCCCGCCCTTGAAACGCTTGCCGCTGATGCGGATGTGGGTGCGGTAGTAGGCCTGCTCGCCTTGCGGGGTACGCTCGGTCAAGGCGTCGGAACTCACGTAGGTCACGCTGCCTTCGAGTGCGCCATAGATGCTGTAGTCGAAGGCGTCCACCTTGACCATCGCCGGCATGCCGGTCCGGATGAATCCGATGTCGGCCGCCCGGAGCCGGGCCTCGATGATCAGGTCGTCGCCGGTCGGCAGCAGCTGCATGATCTCGTCGCCGGGTCGCAGGACCGCTCCACCGGTCGTCAATGTGATCAGGTTGACCACGCCGTCGACCGGCGCTCGCAACTGCGTGTGCTCCAGGTTGCCACGTCGGTCGTTCAACATCTGCTGGACGCTGGCGAGCTCCTCTTCGGTCTTGGCCAGCTCGGCCTGGGAGTCCTGGAGGAAGCGGTTGCGACGCAAGGTGACCTGGCCCGCCGCCTCGTTGGCGGTGCGCTGCAATCGCAGGAATTCCGCCGCGCTGATGTCGCCAGTCTGATGCAGCGGCGCGTTGAGCTCGACTTCGCGCCGTGCAAGATCTGCGGACTTCTGCAGGACGGCGAGTTCTTCCTGCAACGCCGTCCGGCGTCGCTCGTAGAGCTTGCGCTGCAGTTCATTGAAGGGGCCTGTCCCGGCGGGGCGGTAAGGCGTTCCCAGCGTCTCGGCGCGCAGGCGCGCCAGCGATGCGTTCAGCGCATCGGCCTTCTCGCTGGACTCGGCCAGCGCGGCACTGGCCTTGGTGTTGTCGAGCTGAGCCAGCAGGTCGCCCTTGCGGACCGCGTCTCCCTCGTGCACGAAGAGCTTTTCCACCACACCTCCGTCGGGCGCCTGGATCACCTGTGTGCGGGAGGATGCCATGACCTTGCCTCCGGCGCGAGTGACCTGCTCGATCTCCGCCTGCGAGGCCCACCACACACCGGCACCCAACGCCGCCACCGTGGCAAGGACGGTCCAGCGCACCCGCGCCGGACCCTTGTGAAGACGCTCGGTCATTGTCATGGGATTCTCTGGATATCTGAAATCGTGGGACGGGGCGGGCGCTCAGGCTGCCCGGACAGGGACGCTCGATGACGGCAGCGGCCGGCCTTGCAGCCTGGCCAGCACCTCGTCCCGGGGCCCGTCGGCCAGGACGCCTTGCGGTGAGAGAACGATCACGCGATCGACCAGCGCCAGCATCGACAGGCGATGGGTCACCAGCAGGAGCGTCGCCTCGGCCTTGAGCATCTGTTTCATCAAGCGGACGGTGGCCTGCTCGAGGCCGTCGTCCATGCCCGAGGTCGGCTCGTCTAGCAGCCAGACCGCGCGATCGGCCAGGACGAGGCGCGTCAGTGCCACGAGTTGCCGCTGCCCGCCCGACAGGCCTCGCCCGCCTTCCGAGAGCCAGCGGTCCAGGCCCAGCGGATGCTGCGCGACCATCGGCCAGAGACCGGTCTTCCGGCACGCCTCGACCAGCGCGTCGTCGCTGACGTCGGGCAATCCGAACAGGAGGTTGTCGCGCAGCGTGCCGGAGAACAGCCAGGCGTGCTGCGGGCAATAGGCCAGCTGCGTGGCGCGCCATCCGGCATGGATCTGCTGCTGGTCGACGCCGTCCAGGTACACCGTCCCCCGGGTCGGTTTCGTCAGTCCGCAGGCGAGCGACAGGAGTGTGGTCTTGCCGGCACCGATGGTGCCCAGGATGGCGACCTTCTCCCCGCGGCGGAATCGCAGGTGGCCGATGCGCAGCGGCTCCTTCTGGCCGGGATAGGCGAATTCGACATCCTCGAATCGCAACTCGCCGTGCAGCACCTGGGGGACGACGGCGCGGGCGATGCCGTCGTTGTCCACCTGCAGCCTGAAGATCGCATCGAGTGCCTTCATGGAGGCCCGGGCGCTGCCCAGTTGCACCAGCAGCGGCGGGATCGATGCCAACGGCGACAGCACGCGTCCCGACAGGATCGAGCAAGCCACGATGGCACCCTGGGTCAGGTGTCCGTCGATGGCGAGCACCGCGCCGACACAGATCAGGGCGATGTAGCTCGCCTGCTGCAGGGCGGCGGACAGGTACGAGGTCGTGTCGCTCTCATGCTTCAGGTCCAGGCTCTGCGCGGCGTTCACTTCGCACAGCGCCGCCCAGCGGGCCTCGAAGCGCCAGCCGGCGCCGAGCCCCTTGATCGCCTCGGTGCCTTCGATGGTCTCGACCAGCAGGCCGGTCTTGGCGTTCGCGCCGGACTGGCTGCTCGCCGTGAGTCGGGCGATCCGGCGGGCGCGCAGCAAGCCGGTCAGCACGGTCACGCCGAACAGCACCACCGCCGGCAGCGCCATCCAGAAGCCGCCGATCGCCGCGATCACCAGCGCGAAGATCAAGGCCATCGGCATGTCGAACAGGAGGAACAGCGTACTGGCCGAGAGGATGCCGCGGATCGACTCGAAACTCTGCACCTGTGACGCCAGCGTGCCGATGGAGCCGGGCCGTTGATCCATCCGGACCGCGTTCAGCCGCGCCATCAGCGCCTTGGAGATGCCGACATCCAGCAGCTTCAGCCGCGGCTCGAGCAGCGATGCCCGCGCCAGCTTCAGCAGGAACTCGATCACCACCGCCAAGCCGACACCCAGGGTGAGGACCCACAGGGTCTGGTAGCCCTGGCTCGGGATGACACGGTCGTAGACCTGCATCGAGAAGAACGAGATGGCGATGCCGATCATCGACAGCACCAGTGACAGGCCAGCCGCCTCCACGAAGATCGGCCACTGGCCGCGGATCTGCGCGAGCATCATGCCGCGCGCGCTGCGGGACGTCGCCGGATCGCTCCCGACGTCCATCACCGCATGGAGGCAGGGCTGCCGGTCCAGCACGAGGTCGCGACGCACCCGATCGGGGCCTGCGCAGGTCCAGAGTCCTTCGGCTGTGCGCGCGGTGATCACCTGCCAGCCATGCTCGGCGTGGTGGCACAGCAGCGGCAGTGCCGCGAGTTGCGGAGCGTCGAGCAGGACGAATCGGATCCGCTCGTCGACCGAGGCCGCCAGGAGGCTGGCCGAATGGAGATCCTCGCCGGACATCCCCAGCTCGAGCTGGCGCTGACGCAGCAGATCGACGGGAACGGGGCGCCCTTTGAGCCGCATCCAGTGGGCCAGCGACGTGGCGATGGCGAGCGAGGGAGTGACGTCGGGGCCGTCGGGCGCTTGAAAGGATTCCGGATCATTGGGGAACTCGCTGGTGGCGAAGGGCAGGAGGAAGGCGCAACGGGAGACGGGCGTCGACCTCCTCAGTCGGCTGCCGGTCCGTTGTCGAGCAGCAGGGTCAGGCGGTACAGGCCCGCGCGTTCGTCGGTGGCGGCGTCGGCCTGGGCCTGGCGGGTGGCGTGGGCTTCTCGCACCATGTTGAGCAGGTCCAGCCACGCCCGTTTGCCGGCGTAGAACTGGCGTCGGTACGACGCCAGCACCTCGTCGCCCGTCGAGGCGGTGAGTGCAGCGTTGCGCAGCGAGGCGACCGCTGCGGCGTAGCGCGTGTACTCCAGCTGGTAATTGCTCCACTGGTCCTGCTCTGTCCCCGCGACCGCGGCTTCCGCCGCCGCGATGCGGGAACGGGCAGCGTTCAGGCCGGAGAGGGCGGACAGGCCACCTGGCAGCCCGGCCTGGAACACGAAGCCGATGCGATCGTCCTTGTAGGCGCCGCTCTGGCGGTCCAGGCGCAGGCTGACCGTCGGCAGCAGCACGGCCTTGGCCTTGCTCAGTTCATCGCGGGACAAGTCGACGTTCGCGCGCGCGATGGCCATCTCCGGCGAAAGCTGGATGCGGTCGAGCACCTGGTTCAAGGACGGCGGGGTCGGGAGGTCACCGTCCAGCGCCGTGAGCAACGGTGCCTCGACGGGGCGGCGAGCCAGACGTTGCAGCCGGTCGCGCTGCAGGGCCTCCTCGAGCTGTGCCTGGGCCAGCTCGGCCATCACGGCACTGAGGCGGGAGGCCGCCAGTGCGCCGTCGGCCGTGGTGGCGACTCCCGCTTCCGTGCGTCGGCGGATCATCTCCAGCAGTTGCTGATGCTCCGCGCGCAGCGCCTCCAGACGGTCGATGCGGCCATGGGCCTTGGTCCAGTCGGCCCAGGTCTGGACGATCCGGAGCTTCAACTGGCGCTGGGCGGCCCGCAGCTCGAGTTCGCTGCTGCGCAGGGTGGTTCGCGCAGCATTCAGGTTGGCAGACAGCAAGCCGCCCGTGTAGAGCGGCTGCTGGACGCTGAGGACGTTGACATAACGACTCGTGCCGGTGGCCAGCTGACGGGAGAAGCTCGGCGACGGGCCGAATTGCCACTTCGCGGCGGAGACGCCGGCCTCGGCGGCGGCGATCGAGGCGCGGGCACGTTCGAGGGATGGATCTGCGGACAGGGCGCCGCCCAGAAAGTCGTCCATCGCGGCCCCCCAACGGACGAGATTTGCCGGGGGAGGCGTGCTGGCGGTCGCGGCCGCCGCTGGTATGTCGAGCGCCCCCGCGACCGCCGCTCGTGGCTCATCGTCCGCATGGGCCGGCACGCAGATCAGCGCCAGTGCCGCGAACGAGTATTTCCAGCGAGCGGTAGTATGGATATTCGCCAACCGGAATGGTCGGGAATTGGTTTGAAAGTTCAAGGGAAACCCCATCGGGCTGTTTTTCTATGGCGCCCAGTTTCGTTTCCTGTCTCGGGGTCTCGCAATAACATTCCCTTGCTAGCATTCCGACGCCGACTGCTAATGGTGGTTTATTTATGCAAATAAACTAGCAATCATTTGCTAGCCTTGTCCGCATTCGGAATTTCCGGGGGCGACCCTGCTTGCGCAGGACGGGAAGGGTGGCGGGAGAGGTGGTTGCCAGACGAAGCGCTCCTGCCACCTTGCCGAGGAAACGCGATGACCGCCCCTACCGAAGATCTGGAACCCTGCATGAAGGCTTGCGCGGAGGCCCTGCTCGCAACGCGTCAGTGCGCCAATGCGTGCATCCGCTCCGGAGATCGCCTGCTGGAGGCTTGCGCGCTGCTCGATCTGGACTGCGCCGCCATCTGCGAGGCCACGATCGGTGCGCTTTCAAGGGAATCCGAGCACCACGGCGATTTCTGCGCGCTGTGCGCGCACCTGTGCCGCGTTTGCGCCGACGAGTGTGAGAAACACCAGCACGCGCATTGCCGGCGTTGCGCGCTGGCTTGCCGGGCTTGCGCGGCGGCCTGCGATCGCCACGCGGGTGAACGCCACTCGCTGGGTGCCCATGCTTGAGCGCTGCCGCTGATGGAGGGCCATCCGCTCATCGGCGTGGCCGTCAATCTACTCGTTGATGGATTGATCCCTCTGTCGTCCGCCAGGTTGCGGATGAATTGCCGCAACGGTTTTCCGCGTGTCCAGCTCGGATTTCACGGGCCTGCTGCTGATCGGGGGATCGGATCGTCAATTTTCCCTGAAATATTGATGCGTGACATATGTCGCTCGCCTGCCGCCTGATATATGGAATCGGGTGCGGAAGGGGAAATCGCGTGGCGACTGACGGTGGCGAGGGCCCGGAACCGGGCGTAACCCTCTCGCGGATGCCTCCCGCCCGCGCGCTTCACGGCTAACATCCGTGGATCGACCCTCAAGAGCCAGTTGACTGGCCGATCCAACTCGGGACGGAGGACGTCCGAAGGCCCCAGACGCCTCGGGCGGTGCGAGAAAGCAGTGATCACCCCTCATTTCCATATTTGTGCCTTTTTCGACAGCCGTGAGGAGGCGTGCCAGGTCCTGGCGCCGTTCTATCGGGAGGCGGAGCAGAACAATGAACGCAGCCTTCACCTGATTGAACCGGGCGGCCTGGATGAGCACCGGGCGCGACTGGGCGGTGCCGGCATCGACGTGGTGGCGTGCGAACACCGCGGCCAACTGGCAGTGAGGCCGTGGCCTCAAGCGCCGGGTGCGTTCGACGTGGAGCTCCTGCTCGCCGCCATGGCGCAGGCCACGGCGGGGCACGGCAGCGAACTCGACGGCTTCAGCGGACTGCGCGTCATGACGCAGATGGGCTGGGCCGTCCGCCATGGCCTCGACCGGCTCGACCTGCTGGAGTACGAGGCGCGTCTGAACGGTGTCCTCGACGCGAATCGACGCCTGGCCATCTGCGTCTACGACCTCGCGCCGCTCGATGGCGCCACGATGATGGATCTGCTCCGGACGCATCCGCTGACGATGATCGGTGGCGTGCTGCGAGAGAATCCGTTCTTCACGCCGCCGGCCGAGATGCTGCGCGAGCTGTCCGCGCGCCGGGCCACCAGGCGACGTCGCGGGTGGTCCGCTCCGGTGGCGCTTCCAGTGCCGGCACGACCCCGGCGGGCCGAATGACCACGATGTCCCGAGAGAGAGAACGAGAACCGTCCGCCGCCGATCAGGCGCTGCGCGACCTGATGGGCCTGCTCGCGCTGCCTGCGCTGTGGGTCGGGCGGGACGCCGCCACCGTGCTGCAGCTCACCACCGAGGCGGTGAACCGGATCGTCGGCACGGCGGTCTGCCTGCTGCATGCGCCGCTGGTGCCGGACGCGCCGCCGGCGACGGTCCTGCAGTTGGGCGGCGTGCGCGTGTCGCAGGAGGCCTGGACCGATTTCATCGTCGCCTGCCGTCAGATGCCGGACACGGCGGACAGCGCGACAGCCTTGGAGTCCCCACTGGGCACCCTGCGGGTGGTGCGGCTCTACCTGGGGCCCGCGGGACGGGCGGGCAGCCTGTGGTTCGGTTCGTCCCGACCGGACTTCCCGTCGCCCCACCAGAGCGCGTTCATGCGTGCCGCGGCGACGCTCGCGTCGACCGGCCTGCACGCGGCCCGGCTGGACCATGAGCGCGAACGTGCCGCCAGCGCGAAGGACGAGTTCCTCGCGATGCTTGGCCACGAGCTGCGCAACCCGCTCGCGCCGATCTCCACCGCGCTGCACCTGATCCGGTTGCAGACGGGCCAGCTGTCGCGCGAGCACGAGATCATCGAGCGTCAGGTCGGCCACCTCTCCAAGCTGGTCGACGACCTGCTCGACATCACCCGCATCACCCGCGGGAAGATCGAGCTGTCGCGCGAGCCGGTGGACGTCCCGTTCCTCCTGACCGACGCGATCGAGGGCGTGAGTCCGCTGCTCGAGGAGCGCAACCACCTGCTGCGGGTGGCCTGCGACGTCGGACCGGAACTGCGGCTGGTGGGCGATCGGGCCCGGCTGCGGCAGGTCGTCGTCAACCTGCTGAGCAATGCCGCCAAGTACACGCCGACGAACGGCGAGATCCGCGTCGCGGCGCGCGCCGTCGGCGACGCGCTGGTGATCGAGGTGCAGGACAACGGCGCGGGCATCGACGCGGACATGCTGCCGCGCGTGTTCGAGCTGTTCGAGCAGGGATCGACGACGCTGGACCGCTCCAAGGGCGGGCTGGGCATCGGGCTGGCCATCGTGAAGCAGCTGGTCGAGATGCACCACGGTCAGGTCGCGGTGTTCAGCGCCGGACCGGGACAGGGCGCGACCTTCCGCGTGACGCTGCCGGCCGAGATCCACGCCGTGCCGCCGCTGCCGGGACCGGCCACGGAGGCGCTGGACACGCTGCCGCCGGTGCAGGGACGGGTGCTGGTCGTGGACGACAACCGCGACGCCGCCGAGACGCTGGGCATGGCCCTGCGCTACGCCGGCTACGACGTCGTCACGACGACGCTGCCGCAGGAAGCGCTGGACCGGGTGCGCGCGTCCCGCTTCGACGCCGCGGTGCTCGACATCGGCATGCCGGTCATCGACGGCTACCAGTTGGCCACGCTGATCCAGCACGAACTCGGCAGCGCCGCGCCGCGCCTGATCGCCCTGACCGGTTACGGCCAGGCCTCGGACCGCGACAAGGCGCTGAGCAGCGGTTTCGACGAGCACATGGTCAAGCCGATCGATCTGGATCGCCTGACGCGCACGCTGGAGCGGCTGATCCGCGCCGACGCGCTCTGATCGGGACTCATGACCGCGCCCGACCTCCTTCCTTCCACGAACGCGCCGGCGAAGGCGCCTGCGCCGGCCCACGTCGCGATCCTCGACGACGAGCCGGACATCACTCAGCTGCTGGCGGGCTACCTGGCGTCGCACGGCTTCCGCACGACGCAGCTGCATACGGGCCGCGCGCTGATGGACCTGATGGCGGCCGACCCACCCGAGCTGGTGCTGCTGGACCTGGGCCTGCCGGGCGAGGACGGCTTCGTCATCGCCCGCCAGTTGCGCGAGCACTGGCGCTGCGGCCTGGTGATCGTCACCGGGCGCGGCGACGCGGTGGACAAGGTCGTCGGGCTGGAGGTCGGCGCCGACGACTACGTGACCAAACCCTTCGACCTGCGCGAGCTCGTCGCCCGGGTGAAGGCCGTACTGCGTCGCCTGGCGCCCGGACCGGCGATGACCCCGGCCGCCGCGCCTGCCCATCCTGGGGGCGTCGTCACGTCCACCAGCGCTGCGTCGGGGTTGGGACGTGAACGGCTCCATTTCGATGGCTGGACCGTGGACGTGTCCGCGCGTCGCGTGACCGGGCCGGACGGAGAGGAGGTCGCGCTGACGACCGGGGAGTTCGACCTGCTCCACATCTTCCTGCTGCATCCGGGGCGTGTGCTGTCACGGGACTTCCTGCTGGAACACACCCGGGGCCGGGAGTCGGGGCCGTTCGACCGCACGATCGACGTGCAGGTCGGACGCCTGCGTCGCAAGCTCGGTGCCGAGTCGGGCGAGGGCCAGTGGATCAAGTCGGTGCGAGGCGCCGGCTACCTGTTCGCGCCGAGGGTGACCTCGACGCTCTCCGCCTGACCGCCGGCATGAGCGACGGCATGAGCGACGGCATGAGCGACGGCGCGCCCCGGCTCGATGAATCCGCGATCTTCCGCGCGCTGTTCGCCGCCTCGCCGGACGGCCTGCTGCTCGTCGACGACCAGGGGCTGATCCGGCTCGCGAATCCGACGGCCAGCCAACTGCTGGGATATGCGAACGAGGCGTTGATCGGCGCCTCCGTCGAGATGCTGGTGCCCGACAGCATCCGCCCGCGTCATGCCGCCTACCGGCATGCCTACGAAGAAGCGCCGCGCTCGCGGCCCATGGGCGGCACGGCCACCGAACTCGTCGCGCGCCGGCGCGACGGGTCCGAGGTGCTGGTGGAGATCGCCCTGAGTCCGCTGCAGCCGCTCGGGCTGCCGTACACCATGGCGTCGATCCGCAGTGTGGCCGAGTACCCGCGTGTGCGTCAGGCCTTGCAGCGGGCGCGCTACAGCGAGCATCTGGCCCAGTTGGGCAAGATCGCCGTCGACTCGCTCGACCCCCAGGAGGTGCTGCGCCAGGTGCCGGCCATCGCCGCCCAAGCGCTGGAGGCGGACCTGGCGGTGGTCTACCTGCTCGAGCCCGGCCGCGCCGGGCTGCGTCTGGCCGGCGGCGTCGGCCTGCTGGCCGGCGAGCCGCTCGGCACAACAGTGCCCAACGGACCCGACACGCCGCAGGGCTTCGTGCTCGCGCAGGGCGAGCCCGTCGTCGTCGAGGACTACGGCGTCGAGTCGCGGTTCACCGTGCCTGAGGCTTACCGCCAGGCGGGCCTGGTGTCCGCGCTGGCGGTCCCGTTGTCCGATCGGGGACGGCCCGTGGGCACGCTGGCCGTGCGTTCGCGCCAGCCCCAGCGTTTCGGCGACGCGGAAGTGCGCTTCCTGGAGTCGGTCGCGAATCTGCTCGGCACCTGCCTGCAGCGGGCGCAGACCGAGGAGGCGCTGCATCATTCCCAGCGGCTGGAGGCGGTCGGGCAGTTGACCGGCGGCATCGCGCACGATTTCAACAACCTGCTGACCGTCATCCAGGGCAACCTGCAGGTGCTGGCCGAACTGCCGGTGGTGATCGATGACGGTTTCGCGCCGCAGTTGGTCGCGGCGGCGACGCGCGCCTCGCGCCGCGGTGCGGAGCTGACGGGCAAGCTGCTCGCGTTCTCGCGCCGCCAGCGGCTGCAGCCGACCAGCGTCGACGTGAGCGCGATGATGCGCTCGCTGGCCGACATGCTGCGCCGCACGCTCGACCAGCGCATCCGCATCCGCATCGAGGTGGCGCCCGGCTGTCCGGATGTGCAGGCCGATCCGGCACAGCTGGAGTCAGCGCTGCTGAACATCGCCATCAATGCGCGCGACGCGATGCCCGAGGGTGGAGAACTGGTGTTCGAGGCTGAACCGCTGAGCGTCATCCCGCCGGCACTGAGCCGCCAGCTGGCGAGGGACGAGGATGTTCCCGCGCCGGCGGGACTGGCGGGCGACGCGACGCGGTATGTCCGCATCGCCATCTCCGACAGCGGCACGGGCATGCCGGACGACGTCAAGGAGCGCGCCTTCGAGCCCTTCTTCACGACCAAGCAGGCCGGCCGCGGTACCGGCCTGGGGCTGAGCACCGTGTACGGCTTCGCCCGCCAGTCGCAGGGGGCGGTCGGGATCGACAGCACGCCGGGTCACGGGACCACGCTGTCCTTGATCCTGCCCCAGCCGCCGGCCGTGCCGCGCGATGCCGCCGAGCACGATGCCTCGGACGCGGCCGTGCCGCCGGGGCTGCAGGTGTTGCTGGTGGAGGATGACGCGGAGGTGCGTGCCGTGGCGCGGCGCTACCTGACCGACCTCGGCTGCAGCGTCACGGCCTGCGTCAGCGGCGAGGAGGCCCTGCGGCATCTGCGCGATCTGGAGGATCCCGCCGGTGGCGGCGCGCTGCCGCATCTGCTGCTGAGCGACATCGCCTTGGGCGCCGGCATGCGCGGCACCGAACTGGCGTCGACCGTCCAGCAGGCGTGGCCTGACCTTGCCGTCCTGCTGATGTCGGGGTTCTCGGCGGAACTGCTGTCGTCCGGACCGGACAACACGCTGGACTGGGAGTTGCTGCCCAAGCCCTATGAGCGTGCCGCCCTGGCGAGGGCGATCGGGAAGGCGCTGAACCGCTGAGTGCTCGTCGGCGCCGACCGGCGCGGGCGGCTCACGCTGCCGAGGCCAGCTTCCCCGCGCCATCGAGCCGCCGATCACGAACTGCTCGAGGCGTTCGCGGTTGGGGATCGAGATCTGGCGTCGGCCGCGCTCGCCGAAGAGGATCAGGCCTTCGCGGTTGAGCTTGGAGAGGCAGCGGCTCACCGTCTCGAGGGTCATGCCCAGGTAGTTGCCGAGGTCGGCGCGCGTCATCCGCAGCGTGAGTTCGTCGGCGCGCAGGCCGCGCTGGTGCATGCTGCGCGCCCAGGCGCAGAGGAACTCCGCCACGCGTGCCAGCGAGGCCAGCGTGCAGACCGACATCAGCGACTGGCGTTCATGGGTGATCTCGGCGCTCATGCCTTCGTGGACCACGGCCATCATCTCCGGATGACGCGCGCAGGCCTGCAGCAGCAGGTCGTACGGAATGATCGAGATGTTGCCCGTGTCCATCGCCACGGCGTCGCAGGGATGGCGGCCGTGTGCGATGCCGCTGAAGCCCAGCCAGTCGCCACGGAACTTCAGGCTCACGATCTGCTCGCGGCCGTCCAGGCTGCGGCTCACCAGCTTGAAGGCGCCGGCATTGATCAGGTAGACGGTGTTGAACGACTGCGCGGCTCGGAAGACCATGTCCCCGGCGCGCACGACCTTGGCGGCCGGCTGGAGGAGGTCCCGGATGGTCCGCATCACCTCGAGCATGCGCTGTTGCGGATCGCGGGAGACCACGCGGGGCTCCGCGACGGTCACGTACAGCGGCGGCCGTGCCTGCGGACGGAGATCGGGCGCGATCAGGCCGGGCGTGGTAGCGGCGACGATCGTGGAGGACAGGGCGAGGGCGCCTTCGCGAAGCGATAGGTTCGTGGAGGGCGGGTTCGCGGAGGGCGCAATGCGCGGGCGGCCGGCCAGGGCATCGCGCAGGCGGTCGCGGGAGAGATCGCTCGGAGGGGGGCGAGGGCGATGGCGCTGTGCATGATGAACTCGTGGTTGGAGGGATTGCTGGGGATGCTAGAAACGGCGCGCAACGGCATCACCAATCCTTGACATCGGTCAGCAACAGTCAGTGAACCCTCGGTGACGGTTCAGTAACAGCCCGTCGAACCCTGCCGGCCGGGCGGCGGTCCCGCTCGCGACATGAGCTGCGTGTTGACATCGATCAAGGCGTGTTTCCGGGAGCTGACTACGCTGCGCAGCTCACCGCCCGGCGAGGCCCCGCGCCCGCCGCTGCCACCATGCCGCCGATCTCTTCCCCTCGCGCCACGCGCCCGACCATGCCGCAGCCTGCCTCGTCCGTGCGTATGACGTCCCAGCCCTTGCTGGGTCTCCGGATGGGATTGCTGTGCGGGGATGAACGCGCGCCGGGTGCGATGCTGTTCCAGCAGCTGGTGCTCGAGCTGGGCGCCCAGGTGACGGTGCTCGAGCCGGCGCGGGTGCTGGAAGACGGCGCGGCGCTGGAAGAGATCGCGCGCCTGCTCGGGCGCCTGTACGGCGCGATCGCCTGCGACGGCCTGCCGCCGGCGGTGGTGCGGCGACTGAGCGCCGTGGCCGTGGTCCCCGTGGTGGACGTGCAGGCGACGCTCGCGTCCGCGCAGGGGCCAGGAAAGAAAGCGGCGCCGACGCGTCGTCGCCCCGTCGCCTCGCGCAGGCGGCGGTCATCGCCGCGCTGCGCTGATCGCTGCCGCCAGCCGGGCGTCAGGCCTTGGGCAGGCTCTTGTACTGCTTGCCGACGTCGGTCAGCACGCCGGGGGCGCCGAGCAGGCTCGTGAAGTGCGGGTCCGCCTTGGGCGACATGCGACCGATGAACCACGAGTAGCGGAGCACGTCGCTGCGCGACTCGCAGACGCGCACCATGTCGGCCATCTGCGCCATCTGCTTGGCGGGCGTGTCGATCTGCGCGTCGCCATCGCCGTTGTGCCAGTTGGCCATCTCGGTGACCCAGAACGGCTTGCCGTACTTCTTGAGCCTGTCCAACTGGTCGGCGAGACCGTAGTCGTACCAGTGGAATGCCAGGGCGTCGATCTGCGGATCGCGCCCGTTGGCGCCGCGGAAGGCGGCGAGGAAGGCGTCCATCCAATCGATCGGATCCTTGTAGCCGGCCATCGTGCCCCAGTTGAGCGCCGGGCCGATGAGCTTCACGCCGGTCTGGCGCGCGATGTTCTCCAGCATGGGCCATTGCGCGGCGGCTTCCGCGGGCGTGAGGTTGGCCTGGTCGGTGAGGTTGGGCTCGTTGATCACCAGCAGGTTCTTCACCGTGGGGCGAGCCTTCAAGGCGGCGACCGTCTCGGCGACTTTCAGTTCCCGGGTGGTCCAGACCATGGGCACGTGTTCCATCGTGCCGGCGATCGACGGATTCGAGCGGACGTTCGCGTCGGGCTGGAGCGCCCAGTTGTACCACCAGCCCACGTTGCCGCCGGACAGCGCGTTGAAGTCGGCCGCGTCCTTGAGGTCGTAGGCGATGCCGCGCTTGACCGCGGGCGGCGGTGGCGCGGGCGGCGGAGGAGGCGGGGGCGGCGGCGGTGGGGGGAGGCGGCGACGCTGGGGGCGACGAGGCCGGCGGTGGCGCTGCCGGGGGCGGCGCTGCCGGGGGCGGCGGCGAAGCGGGAGGCGACGAGGCGGGCGGTGGCGACGCGGGCGGAGAAGCCGGGGGCGACGAGGCGGGCGGCGTGGATGCTGGCGGCGATGATGCCGGAGGGGTGGACGCCGGTGGCGACGAAGCCGGTGGTGATGACGCCGGCGGCAGCGACGACGAGGGCGGCGCCCCCGCGGCGGGTCCCGTCGGCTCGGCCGACGCCTCCGAGCCACCGCCGCCGCAAGCCGACAGCGTGACGGCGAGCGCGCCGGCGCCGGCGTAGCTCAGCAGGCGTCGACGGTCGGCATCGGGGGCAGCGGCGCGACCAGCGCCGGTGTCTGCTGCGGCATGGACATGGGCAACGGGGCCGTCGGGATCTTCTTGGGCATGGCGTCAGGCTCGTGATGAGCCTGTCCCTCACGAAAGGGACAGGTCTTGCGGGGCCGGAGTATGGGTGGCCCGCGATGTTCTTGTCCCGCACCGAAACACATTGTTAATGTTGCTGACGGGTGGCATTAATCCCTGTACCTCGGAAGAGGTGTCCCGCGGCGATCCGCGGCGGCCCCGTCTTGACTTGGCGACGCTCGCAATCCCTAGCCTGGGCGCCCCCTGAAGGGCCAAAGTGACTTTCGACCACTGCGCTCGGTTACAGGCCTCAATAGAGTCCATGGCATGCAACCGTTTTGCTGCCTCCGACGCGATGGCTGACCTCGACCTCGAATCACTGCTTGCCCCCTGCAGGACGACGCCCCGTGCGGCGCCGACCTGGAGTACGACGCCGCCTTCCTCGCGCTGGAAGCTGCCGGCGCGGGCAAGCCCGAGCAGCAGTTCGGCGACACCATCATCCCGGCCGAGGAGCCCGACTGGCACGCCGTCCAGGAACAGGCCCTGGCGTTGGCCAGACGGACCCGCGACCTGCGCGTCGCCGTGTGGCTGGTACGGGCCGGCGCGCGCCTGCAGGGTCTCGGCGCCGCCCTCGACGGCCTGGCGCTGATCCGCGGCCTGCTGGAGCAGCAGTGGGCGCATGTGCATCCGCAGCTGGATGCCTCCGATCATGACGACCCGACCATGCGCATGAACGCGCTGCAGCCGCTGACCAGCGTGATGGCCGGCATCGCCGACCTGCGCGCCGCCAGCCTGACCGGGCAGCGCGGCGGTCCCCGCGTCCGTGACGTGGAACTCGCGCTGGGCAATGCCGATCCGATGGGCGAAGAGTCGGTGCCGTCGCCTGAAGGGCTGATGGCCGGGCTGACGGCGCAGGCCGCCAACGATCCTGCCTTCGCCGCCCGGCTGCACGACGCACTGCCGACGGTGCAAGGCATCGTCGCGGCCATCGAGTCGCCGCTCGGCAGCGGACAAGGCCCTGATTTCTCGCCGCTGCTGCGTCTGTTCAAGCCGCTCGCCGCGGCTGCCGGACAACTGCAGGGGCAGGGCGGCGGCGATGCCGCGGCCGCGATGGACGACGCGACCGGCGTGCCGGTCGCGGGTGTCGGCGGCGTGGCCGTCGGCGCGGTGGCCGCGCCCGGCACGATCGCCAGCCGAGACGACGCCGTCCGCGCGCTGCAACGCGTCTGCGACTGGATCGAGCGCCACGAACCCAGCAATCCCGCGCCCCTGCTGATCCGCCGCGCCCAGCGGCTGATGAGCAAGAGCTTCCTGGAGATCATGCGCGACCTCAACCCCGAGGGCGTGCACGAGATCGAGAAGCTCGCCGGCACGACCAGCGAGTAAGCGCCCGACACCCCCGGCCCCCCATACCGACGCCGTTCTTCAACGTCACCCCTTTCACCCGATCCCCGCTTCAAGGAGCACCCCATGGCCACCAGCAGCCAGAAGTTCATCGCCAGGAATCGCGCCCCGCGCGTGCAGATCGAGTACGACGTCGAGCTCTACGGCGCCGAGAAGAAGGTGCAGCTGCCCTTCGTGATGGGCGTGCTGTCGGACCTGTCGGGCAAGCCCACGGAGCCGCTGCCGCCGGTGTCGGACCGCAAGTTCCTGGACTTCGACGTCGACAACTTCGACGCCCGCATGAAGGCCATGAAGCCGCGCGTGTCGTTCGCCGTGCCCAACACGCTGACCGGCGAAGGCAACCTGATGGTCGACCTGACCTTCGAGTCGATGGACGACTTCTCGCCGGCTGCGGTCGCGCGCAAGGTCGACGGCCTCAAGCAGCTGCTCGAGGCGCGCCAGCAGCTCGCCAACCTGATCACCTACATGGACGGCAAGGCCGGCGCCGAGCAGCTGATCGCCAAGGTCGTCAAGGACGAGGCGCTGCTGAAGTCCCTGGCCACGGCCCAGAAACCGGCCGACGGCGGCGCGCAGTAAGCGCGGCGCCCACGTTATCCAGAAACCGACGGACCCCACGGAGCACGCACCATGGCCGATGAGACCCTCGCGCAACACGCGCCTTCACTGCAGGGCATCGAGTACGAGGGCGGCGAGTTCGCCTCGCTGCTGAACAAGGAATTCAAGCCCAAGACCGACGAGGCCAAGTCCGCCGTCGAGCAGGCGGTGCTGACGCTGGCGCAGCAGGCGCTGTCGCAGACCACGCTGATCGGCAGCGACGTCATCGTCTCGATCGAGGCCATGATCGCCGAGATCGACAAGAAGCTGTCGGAGCAGGTCAACGCGATCCTGCACCACGCCGAGCTCCAGCAGCTGGAATCGGCCTGGCGCGGCCTGCACTACCTGGTCAACAACACCGAGACCGACGAGCAGCTCAAGATCCGCGTGATGAGCATCTCGAAGAACGACCTCGGCAAGACGCTCAAGCGCTACAAGGGCACGGCCTGGGACCAGAGCCCGATCTTCAAGCGCGTGTATGAAGAGGAATTCGGCCAGTTCGGCGGCGAGCCCTTCGGCGCCATCGTCGGCGACTACTACTTCGACCACAGCCCGCCCGACGTCGAGCTGCTGGGCGAGATCGCCAAGGTCTCGGCCGCCGCGCACTCGCCCTTCATCGCGGCCGTGAATCCGTCGCTGATGCAGATGGGCTCGTGGCAGGAACTCGCCAATCCGCGCGACCTGACCAAGATCTTCAGCACGCCCGAATACGCCGCGTGGAAGTCGCTGCGCGAGTCCGACGACGCGCGCTACATCGGCCTGGCCATGCCGCGTTTCCTGGCGCGCCTGCCCTACGGCTCGAAGACGAATCCGGTCGAGGAATTCAACTTCGAGGAAGAGACCGGCGGCGGCGAACACGCCAAGTACACGTGGGCCAACTCGGCCTACGCGATGGCGACCAACATCAACCGCTCGTTCAAGACCTACGGCTGGTGCACCCGCATCCGCGGCGTGGAAGCGGGCGGCGCGGTTGAAGGCCTGCCGGCCCACACCTTCCCGACCGACGAGGGCGGCGTGGCGATGAAGTGCCCGACCGAGATCGCGATCAGCGACCGCCGCGAGGCCGAGCTGGCCAAGAACGGCTTCATGCCGCTGGTGCACCGCAAGAACTCGGACTTCGCCGCGTTCATCGGCGCCCAGTCGCTGCAGAAGCCCGCCGAGTACGACGACCCGGACGCCACCGCCAACGCCAACCTGGCCGCGCGCCTGCCCTACCTGTTCGCCTGCAACCGCTTCGCCCATTACCTGAAGTGCATCGTGCGCGACAAGGTGGGCTCGTTCAAGGAACGCGGCGACATGGAGAAGTGGCTGAACAAGTGGATCATGAACTACGTCGACGGCGATCCGGCGAACTCGTCGGAGACGACGAAGTCGCAGAAGCCGCTGGCGTCCGCGGAAGTGGTCGTCGAGGAGATCCCGGGCAACCCCGGCTACTACTCGTCGAAATTCTTCCTGCGTCCGCATTACCAGCTCGAAGGCCTGACCGTGTCGCTGCGTCTGGTCTCGACGCTGCCGTCGCAGAAGGGCAAGTAAGCACCGGGCCGGGCGGTGGCCGCGACGCGGCCGTCGCCAGGACCCCAGGAATTTGAGAATCGCGCGCGATGACGCGCGACGTGTTGAAGGGAGCGCCTCCGAAGGCGCGTTCTGGACTTTCGAGGCACCCCGCCATCCGGACCTTTCCAGGTCCGATATCCCTGGTCTCCGTCGCGGTCAGCGTCGAGGCGGAGACTGTTTTCAAAGAGTTCATCTAGGAGAAACCGACCATGACGATCGACGCCAATCTGAAGTTCGCCGGAGTCGAAGGCGAATCCACCCACAAGGACCACAAGGGCGAGATCGACCTGCTGGCCTGGTCGTGGGACGTGCGTCAGGAAAGCACTGCCGCCGCCGGTACCGGTTCGGGCAAGGGCAAGGGCGTTCCTGGCCAGTTCGTGTTCGCGCACTACTACGACAAGGCGTCCCCGGTGCTGGCCAAGGCCTGCGCCTCGGGCAAGCACTTCGACCAGGCCGTCCTGACCTGCCGCAAGGCCGGTGAAGGCCAGCAGGACTTCCTGAAGGTCACCCTGAAGCAAGTCCTCGTGACCGCCGTCTCCCCGTCCGCTTCGGCCGGCGGCGAGATCAGCGAAAGCGTGTCGGTGTCCTACGCCGACATCGAGTTCGAGTACAAGGCTCAGGACGCCAAGGGCGGTCTGGGCGGCGCGGTCAAGTTCGGCTGGAACGTGGCCACGACCGAAACGCGTTGATGGGTTGAACGGGGAAGGGCCGGGGCTTCGCGCCGGCGCTTCTCCTTCGACCATTCCCGCGGCGCGGCAGGCTTCGGCCTGGCGCGCCGCGCTCGAACAACGCATGCCGGTGCCAGGCCTGGATCAGGCCGTCATCCGTTGTCCATGCCGGAGCGAAAGATGAATCCGTTGACCAGCGGCGCGAGCAGCGCCGACATGTACCTCGACCTCTCGCTCAAGCGCGCGGGCAAGGTCAAGGGCGAGTCCACCTCGCAGGGCCACGCCAACGACATCGTCGTGCGCGGCTTCAGCTGGGGCGTGGGCGCCGCGGGCGATGCCGTGGCCGGTCAGCAGACCGGCCGCCGCAGCTACCGCCAGCTGACGATCACCAAGGGCCTCGACAGCGCCAGCACCGCGCTGATGAGCGCCGTGGCGACCAACGACGAGGTCAAGAGCTCCAAGCTCTACCTGCGCAAGGCCGGCGGTTCGCAGGAGGACTACTTCTGCCTGACGCTGGAGAAGGCGCGCATCGCGTCCTACGACATCGACTGCGACGAGACCGGCGCGCCGGTGGAGCGCATCTCGATGAGCTTCCAGAAGGTCAACATCGAGTACCGCACCCAGAACGCCAAGGGCGCGATGGGCGGCACGCACACCTTCGACGACGACCTCACCTGAGGTCATCCCGGCGCGCCCGCGGGCCCGCCGGGGCATTGAATTCCACGGGAGTCTTGAATGAGCGCAGTGCAGGAACTGCTGGCGGCGGGCCGCCCGACCGAGGCCTTGGCCGCGGCGCAGGCGGAAGTGCGCCAGCGTCCGCAGGACGCGAAGCTGCGCACGATGCTGTTCCAGCTGCTGGCGGTGACGGGCCAATGGGCGCGCGCGGCGGCGCAGCTGGAAGTCTGCGGCGAGCTCGACGCGGGCACACTGGCGATGGTCAACACCTACCGCGAAGCGCTGAAGTGCGAGCTGGTGCGCGAGGCCGTCTTCGAGGGCCGCACCACGCCGATGGTGATGGGCGAGCCGGCCGAATGGGTCGCCAACCTCGTCCATTCGCTGAAGCTCGAGCATGACGGCGACATCGCCGGCGCGCGGCAGCTGCGCGCCCAGGCGCTGGACGCCGCGCCCGCGACGGCCGGCACGATCGACGGCCAGGCCTTCGACTGGATCTGCGACGGCGACTCGCGCATCGGTCCGGTGCTGGAGGCGGTGATCAACGGCCGCTACTGCTGGGTGCCGTTCTCCGCGATCAAGGAGATCCACATCGAGCCGCCGACGGACCTGCGCGACCTGGTGTGGTCCGCGGCGCACCTCGAATTCCCCAACGGCGGCGGCTCCGTCGCGCTGATCCCGACGCGATACCCGGGCAGCGTGGCCTTCGACGACGAGCGCGTCTGGATGGCGCGCCGCACCGAATGGCAGCCGCTGCCGGGCTCGCAGGACGACCAGTACGCCGGCGTCGGCCAGCGCGTGCTGATGACCGACCAGGGCGAGACCGGGCTGCTCGATGCGCGCCTCATTGAACTGAGGTCTTGAATGCGCTCGGCGCCGTCCTTGAGCCGCGTCGGCGGCGCGCTTGTGGCCGTGGCCTTGATGGGCTCCGCCTGGGCTGACGGCAAGCAGGACGGGCGCTGGCGGCAGTTGAATGCGGAGGCTTGCACGCCGCTGACGGAAAACGAACAGGCCCGTCTGCCCGCGACATGGAAGCCGTATCTGTCCGCGACGCGCCGATGTGAATTGACCGAACCCGGCGCAAAGTCCCAAGTGGCGTTGATCACCGTCTTTGCACTCTCCTTCTACGAGGGGAAACCTGCGACGGCACCATGGGAGGACTTCCCCAGACCTCTGTTGGTGGATGAAGAATTTCGCCCTGTCGGCGGGATCTCGGAGTTGTTCCCTTGGGATCAGCCTGCCACGCTGACGCTCCGGCATGGGCTCTGGAAGGGCGGGATCCCGCAGGAGATCCGCGTCCATGTCGACAACCCCGCCGTGAGCGGCCCGTATGACCTCCCGGTGTTGCGCTGGGATGCCTCGCAACGTCAATATCGATCGGTCGATGGACCGACTCCCCGCAAGCGCCGCACCTCATGAGCCAGATCCACCGCGACCGCCTGCAACCGGCCCTGCTGGACCGGCTGACCGACGACGACCCCTTCCACCGCGTCGAGGCGGAGGAGCGCCGCGTCATGACCAAGTCGCAGCTGCGCCAGGCGGTGCTGCGCGACCTGGGCTGGCTGTTCAACGCGATCCAGCCGATGGGCAAGGAGTGCGATCCCTACGGGCATGTCGGCGACAGCGTGCTGAACTTCGGACTGCCGGCGCTGTCGGGTCAACTGGCCTCGCGCATCGACGTGCACCTGCTGGAGAAGCAGATCCGCCAGGCCATCCTGCGCTTCGAGCCGCGCATCCTGCCGGACTCGCTGGAGGTCCGTGCGATCGAGACGCAGAGCGTCATGGACACGCACAACGTGATCGAGTTCGACATCCGCGGCCACCTGTGGGCGCAACCGATCCCGCTGGAGATCCTGCTGCGCACGCAGATGGACCTCGAGGCCGGCCAGGTCGAAGTGCGCGAGGGCTGAGGACATGGATCCGCGCCTGCTGCGCCTGTACAACGACGAACTCGCCCACCTGCGCGAGGTCGGCGCCGAGTTCGCGCGCGACTTCCCGAAGATCGCCGCCCGGCTCGGGCTGGAGGACGCCGAGGTCGCCGACCCGTATGTCGAGCGGCTGCTGGAGGGTTTCGCCTTCCTGTCCGCGCGGGTGCAGCTCAAGCTCGACGCGGAACACCCGCGGCTGATCTCGCACCTGCTGGAATCGATCTACCCGAACTTCCTGGCGCCGATCCCGTCGATGATGATCGCGCGCCTGACCGTCGATCCGACCGACCCCAACCTGTCCAAGGGCCATCCGGTGCCGCGCGGCAGCGTGCTGCAGTCCGCCGTGCCGCGCGGACAGGACACGCGCTGCGAGTTCCGCACCGCCCACGACGTCACGCTGTGGCCGCTGACGCTGGACGACGTCCAGTACTTCACCCACGCGCCGGACCTGCCGGTCTCGCGCCTGCCGGATGCCGCGGGCAGCCGCGGCGGCGTACGCCTCCGGCTGAAGACCGGCGGCGGCATTCCCGTGCGGCAGCTCGGCCTGGACCGGCTCGCGCTCTACCTGAGCGCGCCCGACGAGGTCGCCTACCGGCTGCATGAACTGGCGCTGGGCGCGCCGCTGGGCACCTTCGTCACCGGCGACGGCATCGACGCGGCCGCCGTGCCCGTGCAATGGCGCTCCGCGACCAGCATCCGTCCGCTGGGCTTCGCACCCGACGAGGCGCTGCTGCCCGAGACCCATCGCAGTTTCTCGGGCAGCCGGCTGATGCAGGAACTCGCGGCGATGCCGCGGCGCTTCCTGTTCATCGAGGTCGATCAACTGGCCGACCGCCTCGCACGCATTGACGGCACGTCTTTCGAGATCGTGCTGTTCTTCTCCCGCGGCGACGGCGCGCTGGAGGCGATGGTCGATGTCGACAGCGTCTCGCTGCACTGCACGCCCGCGATCAACCTGTTCCCGAAACGGCTGGACCGGATCCAGCTCGGCACGGGCAGCTGGGAATACCACGTCGTGCCGGACCGCACCCGGCCGATGGACTACGAGGTCCACAGCCTGCAGTCGGTCACCGGCTACGGTGCCGGCGCGCTCGGCCAGCAGGGCTTCGAGCCGCTCTACGCCACCTATCACGAGGCGCCGTCCGAGGCGCCCGGCTTCTACACCGCGCGTCGCGAGCCGCGGCTGATGTCCACGCGCCAGAAGGAGCAGGGCCCGCGTACCGGCTACATCGGCGAGGAGGTCTTCCTCTCGCTGGTCGATCCGCGGCACGCGCCGTATCGCGAAGACATCCGCCAGCTGTCGGTCTCCGCGCTGGTCACCAACCGCGACCTGCCGATGCTGCTGCCGCACAACGGCGCCGGCGTCTGGCGGCTCGATGCGGCCGGTCCGGTGCTCAAGGTCGAGGCGGTGCATGGCCCGACGCGACCGGTCAATCGACAGCCGGCGGGCGAGGCGGGTTGGAACCTGGTGGGCCTGCTGACGCAGCAGCAGCTGCCGTGGGCCGACGAGCCGCCCGCGCAGGCCGCCGCGACGATGCGACGGCTGCTGGCCCTGTACGGCCCGCCGGGCGATCCGGGCTGGCTGCGGCAGGTCGAGGGCGTGCGCGCCGTCGAGTCCCGCCAGGTCGTGCGCCGCCTGCCGTTCTCGGGCCCGCTCAGCTACGGCACCGGCGCCGAGATCGCGCTGGAGCTCGACGAGCACGCCTTCCAGGGTCACAGCACCTTCCTCTTCGCGAGCGTGCTGGAACGCTACTTCACCCGCCACGCGGCGATCAACAGCTTCACGCAGCTGAGCCTGCGCACGACGCAGCGCGGCCTCGTGAAGCGCTGGGCGCCGCGCATCGGCGGCGACGCCGAAGGACGCGGCGATCGGGCCCTCGACGAGGACCGCGGATGAATGCGCACGGGCCCGGCCCGACCCTGGACGACGAAGACGCCGAGGCCGCGGGCGGACCCGGCGGCGGTGGCGCCGCGCAGGCGTCCGATCTCGCGTCCGGTGACGACACCGTGCAGACGCCCGAATCATTGCTCGCGCGCCGGCCCGAGAAGCGCAACGAGCGCGACGCCGCGCTGCGTGCGCTGTTCGAGGACGTCGAGGCGACGCCCTGGGCGCATGATTTCTTCGCGCTGCTGCGGCGCATCGAGGGCCTGACGCCGGACGTCCCGCGGCTGGGTCGCGGCCTGCGCCCGTCGCAGGAGGCGATCCGGCTGGGCCAGGAGCCCGAGCTCGACTTCGCGCCGGCCGCGTTGCAGAGCCTGACGCGCGGTCAGGGCCCGCGCCGCGGCTGGGCGTGCGCTTCTTCGGCCTGCTCGGCCCGCAGGGGCCGATGCCGCTGCACCTGACCGAATACACCCGCGAGCGGCTGCACCAGCGCGGCGACCCGACGCTGAGCCGCTTCCTCGACGTCTTCCATCACCGGCTGCTGCTGCATTTCTACCGTGCCTGGGCGCAATCGCAGCCCACGGTACAGCACGACCGGCCGGCCACCGACCGCTATGCCGCCTGGCTGGGCGCCGCCACCGGACTCGACGGCGCTCAACGCCCCGGCGACTCGCTGCCGCAGACGGCGCGCCTGTTCCAGGCCGGCCTGCACGGAGGGCGGGCGCAGCATCCGGAAGGCCTCGCCAAGATCCTGTCGTCCCACTTCAAGGTGCCGGTGCGCATCGAGCAGCACGTGCCGCACTGGCTGCCCGTCGAGGACGGCGAGCGCACGCGGCTGGGCTTCGCGCGCCAGCGGCCCGAGCGCATCGGCCGCGAGCTGCCGCGCCTGGGCCGCAACACGTCCGCGGGCAACAAGGCCTGGGACCGGCAGTACCGCTTCCGCGTCGTCCTGGGGCCGCTGACGCTGCGCCAGTACGAGGGCTTCCTGCCCGATGGCGACGCGTGGCGGCCGCTGAACGACTGGATCCGCCAGTACGTCGGCCACAACCTTCAATGGGAACTGCAGCCCGTGCTGCGCCGCGACGAGGTGCCGGCCGCGGCGCTGAGCGGCAAGGCGCGCCTGGGCTTCACTTCCTGGACGGGCCGCTCGGGCGGCCGTCCGCATCGTCACGACCGGGGCGACCTGCACCTGCATCCGCAACAGCGGGTGAAGGGGCAGGCCACGCCGCCGGCATCACAGGGAGCATCGTCATGACTGAAATCTCGCGTACCAGCCTCTTCGGCAAGCTCAACCCGCTGGCCTACAAGGCGATCGAAGGCGCCACCGTGTTCTGCAAGCTGCGGGGCAATCCGTACGTCGAGCTGCAGCACTGGCTCTACCAGATCCTCAACACGCCGGATTCCGACCTGCACCGCATCGTCAAGCACTACGGGCTGGACGCCGCGCAGCTGTCGACGGACCTGATGGCCTCGCTGGACCGGCTGCCGCGCGGTGCGACCTCGGTGACCGATCTGTCGAGCTGGGTCGAGAACGCCGTCGAGCGCGGCTGGGTCTACGGTTCGCTGATGTTCGGCGACCAGCAGGTGCGCACCGGCCACCTGGTGCTGGGCCTGCTGAAGACGGCGTCGATGCGCAACGTGCTGCTGTCGGTGTCCAAGCAGTTCGAGAAGATCAACGTCGACGACCTGGGCGAGAACTTCAACCAGATCCTCGAAGGCTCGCCGGAGCGCGCGATGCGCGCGGCCGAACCGGGCGCCGCGCCCGGTGATGCCAGCGGCGCGATCGCGCCGGCGGCGATGGGCAAGCAGGAGGCGCTCAAGCGCTACGCCGTCGACCTGACCGAGCGCGCGCGCAACGGCGAGATCGACCCGATCGCCGGCCGCGACGAGGAGATCCGCCAGATCGTCGACATCCTGATGCGCCGGCGCCAGAACAACCCGATCCTCACGGGCGAGGCGGGCGTGGGCAAGACCGCGGTGGTGGAAGGCTTCGCGCTGCGTCTGGCGCAGGGCGACGTGCCGCCGCAGCTGAAGGACGTGTCGCTGTACATGCTCGACATCGGCCTGCTGCAGGCCGGCGCGAGCATGAAGGGCGAATTCGAGAACCGCCTGCGTCAGGTCATCGACGAGGTGCAGGCCTCGCCCAAGCCCATCATCCTGTTCATCGACGAGGCGCACACGCTGATCGGCGCGGGCGGCGCGGCGGGGACCGGCGACGCGGCCAACCTGCTGAAGCCGGCGCTGGCGCGCGGCAAGCTGCGCACGATCGCGGCGACCACGTGGGCCGAGTACAAGAAGCACATCGAGAAGGACCCGGCGCTGACGCGGCGCTTCCAGGTCGTGCAGGTGCCCGAGCCCGATGAACACAAGGCCGTGCTGATGCTGCGCGGCGTGGCCTCCATCCTGGAGAAGCATCACCGCGTGGCGCTGCTCGACGAGGGCATCGAGGCGGCAGTGCGACTGAGCCACCGCTACATCCCGGCGCGACAGTTGCCGGACAAGGCGGTGAGCCTGCTCGACACGGCCTGCGCGCGCGTGGCGGTGAGCCAGCATGCGACGCCGGCGGAACTCGAGGACTGCCTGCGCCGCATCCAGGCGCTGGAGATCGAGCGGGAGATCATCGGCCGCGAAGGCGCGATCGGCATGGACGTCGCGGAGCGCAAGCAGCGCGTCGCGACCCAGCTGGACGAGGCGCAGACGCGCAAGGCGGAGCTGGAAGCGCGCCACCTGAAGGAAAAGGGCATGGTCGACCGCGTGCTGGAACTGCACGCGCTGCTGCGCAAGGGCGGCGAGGGCGCACCGGAAGAGGCCGAGCGCGAGACGTTGCTCACCGAGCTGCACGGCCTGCGTTCCGAACTGACGACGCTGCAAGGCGATGCGCCGCTGATCCTGCCGCAGGTCGACGAACAGGCGGTGGCCGCGGTGGTGCAGGACTGGACCGGCATCCCGGTGGGCCGCATGGTGCGCAACGAGGTGCAGGCGGTGCTGCAGCTGGCGGACACGCTGAACCAGCGTGTCGTCGGTCAACGCCATGCGCTGGAGATGATCGCCAAGCGCATCGAGGTCTCGCGCGCCGGGCTGGACAACCCGAGCAAGCCGATCGGCGTGTTCCTGCTGGCGGGCACGTCCGGCGTGGGCAAGACCGAGACGGCGCTCGCGCTGGCCGAGGCGCTCTACGGCGGCGAGCAGAACGTCATCACCATCAACATGAGCGAGTTCCAGGAGGCCCACACGGTCTCGACGCTCAAGGGCTCGCCCCCGGGGTACGTCGGTTACGGCGAAGGCGGCGTGCTCACCGAGGCGGTGCGCCGTCGCCCTTACAGCATCGTGCTGCTGGACGAGGTCGAGAAGGCCCACCCGGACGTGCACGAGCTGTTCTTCCAGGTCTTCGACAAGGGGCGCATGGAGGACGGCGAGGGCCGCCACATCGACTTCAAGAACACCATCATCCTGCTGACCAGCAACGCGGGCAGCGACCTGATCATGAAGCTGTGCGCGGACCCGGAGCTGATGCCGGAGCCGGACGGCATCGCCAAGGCGCTGCGCGAGCCGCTGCTGAAGATCTTCCCGGCGGCGCTGCTGGGCCGCCTGGTCACGATCCCGTACTACCCGCTGAACGAGGAGATGCTGGGCCAGATCGTGCGTCTGCAGCTGGGCCGCATCCAGAAGCGCGTGGGCGAGAACCTGGGCGTGCCGCTGACCTTCGGCGACGACGTGGTGAAGCTGATCATCAGCCGCTGCAACGAGGTGGAGAGCGGCGGCCGCGTGGTCGACGCGATCCTCACGAACACCGTGCTGCCGCGCATCAGCCGCGAGTACCTCACCCGCGTCACCAACGGCCAGGCGATCACGAAGGTCGAGCTGGCGGTGAAGGACGGCGACTTCGATTACGCGTTCGATTGAGGCTCAGCCTCGCTCCGTCTGGAATCCGAGACGGACGCGCATCTGCTGGAACGCTCGCAAGGCCTGCAGCGCCTGCTTCAGCTTTAGGCGCGCGCGGACGTCCTGGATCAGCCATGCGTTCACCACGAGGCAACTCAGCCCGAGGAGGAGCAGGGGAGCGAGCTGTTCCACAGTCCAGCAGTAGAAGAGCCCCATGCCGTTGTTGAGCAGCGCCATCGAGGTCAGGCCGAACCAGCTCCCCGGCTGCATGTGGACCGGCGTGCCGTAGCCCCCGTTGAGGAAGGCGACGACCGCCGGCGATCCCGGCTTCCAGCGCACGATGTGGATCTGCTGGCCCTCGACGAGTTGGACGTCTCCGGGCAGAAGGACGAACTCCGGGCGTTTGGCGCCCACGTCCAGCGTGTAGGCCATGCGTTGGCCCCGGAGCTGGTCGTACCGGGAAGACTGGGTGTGGATGCGGCGGATGAGAAGGGACTCGACGGTCATCGTGGCGGGGTGCCAAGTCTTGTGTGGACAACGCCGTCGATCATCGCCGCTGGCGCGACTGGTTTTCTGGTACTCGAATGAATCTGGAAATCGATGTGATCGACGGCCTCGTCGCCGTTGACGGCAAGGCGGTCTGGCGGGCAGGCGCACCCAATGCGCAGCCCTCTGATTGGCGCCCAGTCAGGTGTCTGGACTTGTCGGCGAAGTTGGTGATCGATGCGCGCGATGGTCGGGCGCCGGCGGCGTTCGTGCTGTTCGACGAGGAGGACTTTCCCGCGTCGATCCTGACCACGCAGATGGTCAAGCGCTTCGCCAGGAAGACCGGTGTCGAGCCCGAGATGATCGCCTTGTCACGCGCGGTGGCCCGATTCGCTTGGGGCGAGGTCGTGTTCCACGTCGATCCGAAGCAGGGCGACCTGTCGATCGAAGTCCGCGAACGCTGATCCCATGCCCAAAGTCAGAGGCGTCACGCCTGAACGCTCCTCCTGGCGCCGCTACCCATCCCCCGACGGCCTCCAGTTCCGATGCTCGGCGAGCCCGCACGCGATCCCCGACGCTGATGCGGCGGCGACCGCTCGCGAGCATGCTGCGCAGATCCGTGCCCGACATCAGGACCCCGCCATCGCGGCGGATTGGATCTCGCTCGTCTACCGGCTGCCCGACGGCCTGCGCCAGGTCTTGCTCGAGGAGCTCGATCAGGGAAACCTGATGGTCGAGATCGGAGAATCCTCCTGGCCGAGCCCGCGATGCATCGTCGCGATGATGCGGGACCGGTTTCATGGGGAAGGCAAGACCTGGCCCCATGGTGTTGTCTGGCACGTGGTGAACGACCCGCGGCAGTGGCGGGAGGATGTTGCAGAGATGATGGAAGGCCAGGAGTTCCTGCTGATGGCCTGACCCCTTTTCTGATGTCACGAAGCATTCGTGGACGGATCACCAGGGGTGAGAGTGACTTTGGACCGTTGTGGTGATGGTGGGTGATCCCTAGCCTGCGGGGTGTCGACCTGACCCTTGGTGCCATGGCCTCACCTTTCCGCCTCAAGACCTCTCTGCCCGAAGACACTCTGCGCGTGCACACCTGTGTGTCGCGGGAGGGCCTGAGCGATGCCGGAGACACTGTGCTGACGCTGTTGAGCGAGCGCAAGGACATCCAGGCCTCGGATCTGCTGGGCAAGCCCGCGACGCTGACGATCGCGCTGCGAGACGACGCACCGCGTTACCTCAGCGGCTACGTGACGCGCTTCGCGCAACGCGGCTTCGAGGGCAAGCACTGCGTGTACGAGATGCAGCTCAAGCCGTGGCTGTGGCTGCTGACGCGCACGTCGGACTGCCGGATCTTCCAGGAGCTGTCGGTCCCCGACATCGTCAAGCAGGTCTTCGAGGACCACCCGGTCGCGCGCTACGAGTTCAAGCTGCTGCGTCCGTACCGGACCTGGAACTACTGCGTGCAATACCGCGAGACCGACTTCAACTTCGTCGCGCGGCTGCTGGAGCACGAGGGCATCTACTGGTACGTCGAGCACGACGAGGGCGGCCACAAGGTGGTGCTGTGCGACTCGGCCAGCGGGCACGACGCCAGGCCGGGCTGCGAGTCGCTGCCGTTCTACGGCTCGGGCGCGCAGGCCACGCCGGCGCTGGAGTACGTGCAGGCCTGGGGCAGCGCCGAGTGCGTGAAGCCGGGCAAGGTCGTCATCACCGACTACGACTTCCAGCGTCCGTCGACGTCGCTGGAGACCAACCAGAGCGTGGCGCGCAACTACGACCTGTCCGACGGCGAGATCTTCGACTACCCGGGCGGCTACATCCAGACGGGTGACGGCTCGCAGTACGTGGAGGACCGGCTCGACGAGCTGCAGACGCAGTTCCAGACCTACGACGGCGCGACCAACGCGCAGGGCGTGAGCACGGGCCATCTGCTGTCGCTGACGCGCCATCCGCGCGAGAGCGAGAACGCGCAGTACCTGGTCACGAGCACGCAGCTGAGCCTGAGCCAGGCCGCCAACGAGGCGGGTTCGGGCGAGACGGGTCTGCGCTGCAGCTTCAACTGCATCCCGGCGGCGCAGCAGTACCGGCCGCCGCGCCGCACCCCGAAGCCGCTGGTGGCGGGGCCGCAGACGGCGATCGTCAGCGGTCCGGCGGGCGAGGAGATCCACACCGACAAGTACGGCCGGGTGAAGGTGCAATTCCACTGGGACCGGCGCGGCAAGAGCGACGAGCGCAGCTCGTGCTGGGTGAGCGTGGCGCATCCGTGGGCGGGCTCGAACTTCGGCGGCATCCATATCCCGCGCATCGGGCAGGAAGTGATCATCGGGTTCATCGAAGGGGACCCGGACGCGCCCATCATCATGGGTCGGACCTACAACGGCGAGAACCTGCCGCCGTGGGACCTGCCGGCCAACGCGACGCAGAGCGGCTTCCTGACGCGCTCGACCAAGGGCGGCAGCTACGGCAACGCCAACGCGATCCGGTTCGAGGACAAGCACGGCGACGAGCAGCTGTGGATCCACGCGGAGAAGAACCAGGACATCGAGGTCGAGAACGACGAGACGCACTGGGTCGGGCGCGATCGGACGAAGACGATCGACCGGCATGAGACGGTGTTCGTGAAGGGCAACCGCACGGAGACGGTCGACCTGGACGAGACGATCACGATCCACCAGAACCGCACCGAGACGGTCGATCTCGACGAGACGATCACGATCCACAAGAACCGGACGGAGACGGTCGACCTGGACGAAACGATCACCATCCACAAGAACCGCAAGGAGCGGGTCGACCTCGACGAGACGATCTCGATCGGGAAGAGCCGCAACGAGGATGTGGGGGTGAACGAGACGGTGTCGATCGGGAAGAACCGGTCGGTGACCGTGGGCGGCATGAAGACGGAGACCATCGCGCTGGCGAAGGCCGAGACGATCGGATTGGGCAAGGCGCTGACCATCGGCGCGGCCTACCAGACCACGGTCGCCGGGCTGATGAACACGAGCGTCGGCCTGCAGCAGAGCGAGCAGGTTGGCATGAGCAAGAGCACCACGGTCGGGAAGACCTATTCGATCGATGCGGGGGATGAGTTCAAGATCAACGTCGGCAAGGCCAGCCTGGTCATGAAGTCCGACGGCACGGTGCTCATCAACGGGACCCGATTCAAGTTCGAAGCCAGTGGCCCTGCGGTCATCAAGGGCAAGGACGTCGACGTCAACTGAACGCCACGACACATGGAGTTCAGAAACCACAGCCCGTTCCCCGCAGTTGCGTTCGGGGGCGTCGATGCGCTTGACCAGAGTTTCCACGTCATCGTGCTGCGACAGACGCTGACGTGGGCGGGCGACGGCATCCTGCGTATCGCCGACGTCCAGACCCCGCTTTGCGACGTCGACGAGTTCTTCGATGCGCCGCATGGCAGCCCACGATACGAATCGGACTTCTGTCCCTACAAGCCGAGATGCGATGTGCTGTTGAACGGCACCGCCTATCCGCCGGCAAGCACGGGCCGTCCGCTCCAAGGTTTTGAGGCGAGGTTGGCCCTGCGTCGAGCCGATCGACCGGCGCCTTTGCCGGAGCGGCCCACCGGCCTCAATCCCACGATGTCGCCCTCGCGAGAAGCCTTGGCGCAATGGGAAGCGGAAATCCTTCGCGCCCGCGCCAATCCAGTTTCCGGGGAACGGCTGATCGACAAGCGCCTGACAGTCCGTGGACGCGGGCAATTCCAGCGGACTCACGGTGATGCGGGGGTCGGCAAGTCATGGCAACTCGTGCGTGCGCCCGCGTCGGAGGCCGTGCCTGTGCGGCTGGAAAGGGCCTTTGGCGGCGAGTGCCGGATCGAACGGTCCGATGCCGCGGCGGCTCACGTCGCGGAGCGTCATCGGCTGACACAGGCACAACGGCAGTCCCACCCTGACGGTCCCGACGCGCCGATGGCGCACGAGGCGGTGTCCGCGAATACATGGGGAACCGGCTTCGTCACGCCTTGGTGGCTGCGTGCGACGAATGCGACGCAGGTGACCGCACCGCAGCTGGAGTTTCGGGATCGACCGATGTCGGACTCGGTCTTCGAGGGCCTGTTGTCAGGTCGTGTCGATCCCGCCACCGCCGGTATTGCAACTTTCGGCGTCCGTCCCAAAGGCTCTCCGGAGCGGGCGGTGCTGGCAGGCACCATCGACGAAGCCTTCATCAAAGGCGATGCGCCGCTGCCCCCGACTTCGACTTCGCGGTCTGGCAAGCCTCCTGGCCGGATCAGCAGGTCGACGTGCTGGAGGGCAATGAGGAGATCGCGCTCGTGAATCTGCAACCGCCGGGCGAACCGTGGGAGCGCGTGGATCGGGACGGCAATCGCATCCTTCACCTGAAGCTTCCGGGGCACACCGCCCATGTGACGCTGAGGCTCAGTTCAGGGGAGGTGTTCGTGCACCCTCTGCGGCTGGATACCGTCGCCATCGATACGGATGAACGCAGCGTGGTCTGTGTCTGGAGAACCGTGCTTGACAAGCGCGACGACACGCCGATCCGGGTCGCCGAAGTGGGGACGATGGACGAGGTACGGACGGTCCGCTTCAACCGTGAGCGCGATGCCTATCGAGCGCTGCTGGACATCCATGCCGCCGGGCAGGCGAAGCCGGACGAGGTGGGCAGCGATGGCTGACAGGATTGGCGCGCGCAAGGACGACAGCTTCAAGGCGATCTCGACCGCCCCGTCGTTCAACAAGACACCGGTCGGGGCCAGCACGCCGCCGCTGCCGTATCCCACCGTCCAGGACCTGGCGAATGCCTTGGGTGCGGTGGCGTCGGTGCGACTCAACGGCCGGCCGACCTATGTGCTGGATCAGACGAAACAACCGAGCTGCAAGGGGGACAACGCGGGGGTTGCCAAGGGCGTGAAGAGCGGCACCCTGAATGGCGAGGTCAAGCCGACGCAGGGCTCCACCACCACCCGCGTCGGCGGGCATCCGGTCATCCGCGACGGCGACCCTTGCACGATGAACGGGGGAACAACCCCGGGCTCTACGTCACCGTGCCGGCGGTATCGGGAACGGCACCTGCGGCGGCAGGACGTTCGACCCCCTCGGCGAAGGCGGAGACCGACGAAGAGAAGAGCTTCTTTGATCGTGTCGCGACGAAGCTCAAGGAGGCCGGCCAGTATTACAAGGACAACGTCTCCGAGTCGGCGCACAGCTTCGCCGATGGGGCGATGACCTCCGGTGGACAGATTGCCGCCGCAGGGGGCGCGGTATCAACGACGGGTGGGGTCATGATGGCGACCGGAATAGGCGCAGCGCCCGGCGCGGTCCTGGCGGCCGGCGGTGGCGTGGCGACGGCCATCGGCGGCGGTGTCGCGAGCGTGGGCGGCATTGCTGAGACCGTGGCCACCGGCCTGGATGTGGCTGCCGAGTTCGCCACCACCGGTGCCATCCCCAATGCTTCTTCGGCTGCCACTGCGCTCTTCCAACGGATGGTCTCGAGCAAGGTGGATCGGCTGACCGGAGGTGCTCCGAACAGGCAGCGCAGGCACAACGACAAGAAGGACCCGCCGAAATCAGGCACAGGGAACAACGGATTCAAAACTGAAGGAGAGGGTGAGGGTGGCTGCGGCATCAAGCCGTACGGGCAGCAGACCTGCCCGAAGGGCCAGCAGGCGCATCACATCGTTCCGGACTACACGCTTCGATACGGGAACCGCAAGGATGGGATCGATGGGATCAATCGGATCCCTGGCATGCCCTCGTTCGACGCGGGTCCGAGCATCTGTCTTTCCGGGGGCAGCAAGACCTCAGGCTCTGAGCACAATAAGGCCCACGAAGGTACGGATCCCCAGATTGCCGCATTGGGCAAGGACACGACAAAGGGTGTCGCCGGGGTGGCGCCGATCGGAAATATCCTCGACATCTCCATCGAGGAAGTGGCAAAGGTGAAGCCTCATTGCCGCGACGAGATCGACCGCAAGGTCAAAGAGGCGTTCAAGGGTGTCGATAGGAACAAATACGCGCGCACGACGCAGAATCTTCCGCCTGAGAAAGAGCCCGCACGCAACACGCTGGAACAGGGGAAAAGTCATCCTGTCGAAGAGTCCCGCTCCAGCCGCGCCGCAAAGCCGAAGAAAGAGAAGTAATGACAGCTTCCGTAGAATTCACCAACGCCATCACGTTGGATGCCGACACGATTTATATCTGCGGTTCTCTCGACTCCCAGCCAGCTTATTCCAGGCATGGCCGGATGTTCCTGTACGACCCGCAGTTCGAGCAGCCCTGGGAGAGCCACGACGTCCCGTGGTGGTGCGTGGCCAGCGCCATCTTCATCGAGTACGAGGGGGCCGAGTGGGAACTCTGCTCGCTGTCGAATGAAGGAGAGGTGGAGCTGTTCGGTTTCGGGCATAAGGCCATCATCGAGAAGATCCCCGGTGCCGGTGTGCATTCGGAAGATTCCGAAGGCTGGGGCTACATGAGTGGGCTTCGCCAGATCGGCGACCATCTCTATGCCTGCGGCGGCGCTGGTCAGGTCTACAAACGTCTCGGCGGCGGCCAATGGGTTCACATGGACGAAGGCCTGCTCCAGGCGCCGGACGTCGATGATCGCCTGTTGCCTCGCGCGATCGATGGTGCGCACGAATCGGCCATCTACGTGGTGGGCTCGATCGCCAAGGACGGACACCCCCGCAAGTCCATTTCTGGGACGGTCAAGTGTGGCGGGAGGTGCCGCTGCCTGAAGTCGCGGAGGCAATCAACGCGCTTTATGTGGAATCCGAGGATCGGGTCTGGCTTGCCGGCGCCAATGGGACGCTGCTTGTCGGGAATGCCAACGACGGCTTCAAAAGTCTCAGTTCGGTCGACGACAACCAGCTGTTCCTTGGCGTCTGCGAGTACTTCGGGAAGGTGTATTTACCATCCACCCTCGGCCTCTTCGTCTACGACGTTCAGGATCCGGCAGCAGGGATCCGGGAGGTCGTCACAGGGTTGGTGCCGGAGTTGCAGGACGCGCGGATCATTGATCGGGCCAATGGCGTGCTCTGGTCAGTCGGTGGAAAAGATATCGCCAAGTTCGATGGCAAGACTTGGACGCGTATCCATCACCCCGACAACGATCCCATCTGATCGCGAACCCGTCATTGATGATGGACGCACCCTCCAAACCCGCGGCCTTTGCGGACGAGCTCTGCCGGCGCGTGAACTGCCGGGGTGCCGGCAACTGGCTGGCGGAGCTCGGTCGTCGGACGGGGCTGGCGCCTCAACAGGTCATGCCGGAGCCGCCAGTCGCCAGGCATGTGATATCGCTGCCAGACCATGGGCTTTACTTGGTGCTCAGACATCCGCATGCGGGGGATGTCGAACGCGGCGATCCTGATCGGTGGTTGATCACCGACGTCATTTTTGACGTGGCTGGCGCCCACGGTGGTTCATGGCGTCAGGCCTTGCCTTTCGGCCTTGACGCCCACCTCGAAACGCCCGAGTCCGCGAAAGCGCGTCTTGACGCCGACAGCCTGGGACTTGGCGAAGCGAGGCTGCGCGCTGGAGATTATCGCCAGAGCTTCGTCCTGGACAAGGCGCTGGTGCTGCAGATCACTTGGCTCCCTGAGTTGAAGGGCATCGCGCGGGTGACGGTCTTGCGACTGGGTACGGAGCTTCTCGATCCGGATGAATCGGCGTGACGACCGGAAACCTCAGAAGAGGTTGTCGAGGCAGAGGGCTCTGGTCGCCCAGAATGTGTGCGAATATCGCCCAAGTCGATGGGCGAGGTAGGGAGTGACTTTCGACCGTTGTGGTGATTGCGGGTGATCCCTAGCCTGCGGGGTGTCGACCTGACCCTTGGTGCCATGGCCTCACCTTTCCGCCTCAAGACCTCCCTGCCCGAAGACACTCTGCGCGTGCACACCTGTGTGTCGCGCGAGGGTCTGAGCGACGCTGGAGACACCACGCTGACGCTGTTGAGCGAACGCAAGGACATCCAGGCCTCGGATCTGCTGGGCAAGCCCGCGACGCTGACGATCGCGCTGCGAGACGACGCACCGCGTTACCTCAGCGGCTACGTGACGCGCTTCGCGCAACGCGGCTTCGAGGGCAAGCACTGCGTGTACGAGATGCAGCTCAAGCCGTGGCTGTGGCTGCTGACGCGCACGTCGGACTGCCGGATCTTCCAGGAGCTGTCGGTCCCCGACATCGTCAAGCAGGTCTTCGAGGACCACCCGGTCGCGCGCTACGAGTTCAAGCTGCTGCGTCCGTACCGGACCTGGAACTACTGCGTGCAATACCGCGAGACCGACTTCAACTTCGTCGCGCGGTTGCTGGAGCACGAGGGCATCTACTGGTACGTCGAGCACGACGAGGGCGGCCACAAGGTGGTGCTGTGCGACTCGGCCAGCGGGCACGACGCCAGGCCGGGCTGCGAGTCGCTGCCGTTCTACGGCTCGGGCGCGCAGGCCACGCCGGCGCTGGAGTACGTCCAGGCCTGGGGCAGCGCCGAGTGCGTGAAACCGGGCAAGGTCGTCATCACCGACTACGACTTCCAGCGTCCGTCGACGTCGCTGGAGACCAACCAGAGCGTGGCGCGCAACTACGACCTGTCCGACGGCGAGATCTTCGACTACCCGGGCGGCTACATCCAGACGGGTGACGGGTCGCAGTACGTGGAGGACCGGCTCGACGAGCTGCAGACGCAGTTCCAGACCTACGACGGCGCGACCAACGCGCAGGGCGTGAGCACGGGCCATCTGCTGTCGCTGACGCGCCATCCGCGCGAGAGCGAGAACGCGCAGTACCTGGTCACGAGCACGCAGCTGAGCCTGAGCCAGGCCGCCAACGAGGCGGGTTCGGGCGAGACGGGGCTGCGCTGCAGCTTCAACTGCATCCCGGCGGCGCAGCAGTACCGGCCGCCGCGCCGCACCCCGAAGCCGCTGGTGGCGGGGCCGCAGACGGCGATCGTCAGCGGTCCGGCGGGCGAGGAGATTCACACCGACAAGTACGGCCGGGTGAAGGTGCAATTCCACTGGGACCGTCGCGGCAAGAGCGACGAGCGCAGCTCGTGCTGGGTGAGCGTGGCGCATCCGTGGGCGGGCTCGAACTTCGGCGGCATCCACATCCCGCGCATCGGGCAGGAAGTGATCATCGGGTTCATCGAAGGGGACCCGGACGCGCCGATCATCATGGGGCGGACCTACAACGGCGAGAACCTGCCGCCATGGGACCTGCCGGCCAACGCGACGCAGAGCGGCTTCCTGACGCGCTCGACCAAGGGCGGGAGCTACGGCAACGCCAACGCGATCCGGTTCGAGGACAAGCACGGCGACGAGCAGCTGTGGATCCACGCGGAGAAGAACCAGGACATCGAGGTCGAGAACGACGAGACGCACTGGGTCGGACGGGACCGGACGAAGACGATCGACCGGCATGAGACGGTGTTCGTGAAGGGCAACCGCACGGAGACGGTGGACCTGGACGAGACGATCACGATCCACCAGAACCGCAAGGAGCGCGTGGACCTCGATGAGACGATCTCGATCGGGATGAACCGCACGGAAGACGTCGGCATCAACGAGACGATCAGCATCGGGTCGAACCGGTCGGTGACGATCGGCGGGAACAAGACCGAGACCATCTCGATGGCGAAGGCCGAGACGATCGGTCTTGCCAAGGCGCTGACGATCGGCCTGGGATACCAGACCTCGGTCGGCGCCATGATGAACACGACGGTCGGTGCGTTCCAGACCGAGCAGGTCGGGCTGTACAAGAACACGATGGTGGGCAAGGACTACACCATCAACAGCGGCGCGGTGTATTCGGTCACCGCAAAGGACGAGCTCCATCTGACGGTCGGCAAGGCGAGCCTGACGATGAAGTCGGACGGGACGATCATCCTCAACGGCCACACGCTCAGCGTCGGCACCACCGGCGAGCAGACCTTCAAGGCCGACGGCGAGGTGACGGTCAAGGGCAAACAGATCCTGGAGAACTGACGTGGAGCGAATCGACATGCCGGCGCATGGCGTCGACACTGCCACCCAAGAGGGATCGCCTTTCCAGGTATTGCTGAACCAGGGCTCCCAGGCGGCCACGATGCCGGCCCCGGGTCAGGTGATCATCGGTACCTTGCAGACTGTGCCTTCGCAGCAGGCAACGGGCTCGGCGATGGTTCCCGGGCTCGGACTTGTGGGCGTGGCCCACAGCCTGGTGCCGCTGTCCGCGGAACATGAGGGCCAGGGTGTCGCGCTGAGCGTACTCGCTGGGGGCTCCGCGATCGTGCTGGGGCTGCTGTGGAACGGCGAGGCCGTGAAGGAATCTCAGCCAGCCCCTCTGGCGTACGACGAGGAGTCCGAAGGACTCGCCATCACGGTGGATGGCCATCGCGAGGTCATCGAAGCCGCAGAGGAACTCGAGCTGCGCTGCGGCGAGGCGTGCATCGTGCTGACGGCCGACGGTCGCATCCAGCTGCGCGGGACCTACATCACCAGCCATGCGAGCGCGACGCAGCGCATCGTGGGCGGGTCGGTGCATGTGAACTGACGTCGACGATGCAGTTGCACATTGGCTCCAAGCATCACGCCGCCGAAGTCGCGGTGGCGCTCGATGTGACTGGACGCGAACATCTCGTGGTGGTGGCGAAGGCGACCTGGAGTATCCCGGAGCCGGGGCAGCGACCGCGGCCGTTGCCGCCGCAGCCGCTGGCCATGGTCGACGACTACCATGGCGAGCCCGGCGAAAGCGCGATGCGATACGGCAGCGACTTCGCGCGTTTCAAGCCCAAGTGCGATGTGATCTTCGACGCCTGTGCGCATGCGCCGGATGCGTCGACCGTCCAGCAGATCAACGCCGGCTGGCAGATCGGCGACCTGCAGAAGCAGGTGCGTGTGTTCGGTCCAAGGCACTGGGAAGGGCAGGGCGCGGAGGCGAAGCTTGGTAATGCCGCACCTTTCAGATCGGTCGCGCTGCACTACGGCAATGCCTTTGGCGGCAGCCTTCGGCAGCCCCACGGTCCGGGCAAGGAATCGATGGCCGACGTCTTCCTTCCGAATCCGATCGGTAAGGGTTTCGTCGGGCCGAACACGAGGAACCAGGCTGCGGGCCTGTCCGCCAGCCAGCTCGAGGCGCCTCATGACGCATTGGCGCGTCCTGATGGTCCGCATGTGCCCTGGGCGTTCTCCGCCGTCCCCAGCAATTGCCCGCCACGCATTCACTATGCAGGCACCTACGACGTGGCCTGGGAAGAGAGCGTGGCTCCGTTCCTTCCGGAAGATTTCGATGAGCGCTTCCATCAGGTGGCGCCGCCTGACCAGCAGATGCCTTACCCCACCGAGGCGATGCCGGTGATGCTGGAGAACCTGATCGCGGGTCGTCCGCGTGTCAGCTTCACCTTGCCGAATCTGAAGGCGCTTCGAGTCATGGTCCTGCGCACGGACTACAGCGTCGAGGAGATGGATGCGCCCGTGGACACGATCTTCTTCGAGACCGAAGCAGGTCGTTTCAGCGCCGTCTGGCGGGCCAGCGTGCCCTTGCGCAGGCGGCTGCAGGAAATCGATACGGTCGCGTTGGGGCAGGTCGATGGTGCGTGGTGGCGCGCTCGGCGGCTGGGTCTCGAACAGGAAGGCGGTTGCGAGGGCTGCGGCGATGGTCCGCCTGTCACGATGCTGGATCGCGGGGCCTTCGCATGAACGGACCTCGCACCATGGAGGCGCCTCCTCAGACGCTGCCTTTCACGCCCTTGCGGATTGCCTCCGCGGGCATTTGCTGCTCGTTGGGCTACACCCTCGACACGGCGAGCGTCGCATTGCAGGCGAGGTTGGATCATTTCCAGAGCAGTCATTTCAAGACCCCGCGAGGCGAGCCTCTGCTCGTGGCTCAACTGCCCGAGACCCGACGCTGGGGTGGCAAACGTCTGGGTCTGTGGCTCCAGGCGGCGCTGCGAGATTGTTTGAGCAATGTCTCGGAGGTCACCCCGGATCGGCTGGCTGTGCTCTGGTTGGCGCCCGGAAGGCTCGAGGTCAGGCACGCGGCCATCGATTGGGGCGCGATCTATCAGGATGCCTGCGATGCCTTGGAGCTGCGCTTCCATGCCGAATCACGCATCCTGGCTCAAGGGCGAGCCTCGTTGTCCGTGGCGTTGGAGCGTGCCCATCTGCTGCTGCAGCGTAGCGACATCGACGGGGTCTTGGTGGTGGGCGTGGACAGCTTGCTGGACGCGCCAACGATCGGCCGCTACCTGAACGAGGATCGACTGCTGACGCCCAAGAATGCCGATGGATTCATCCCCGGCGAGGCGGCTGCCGCGGTCCTGCTGCAGCGGGAGACGGCGCCGTCCGATGCCCGGCCTTCCGTCCACATCGTCGGACATGGTCGGGGCATCGAGGCCGGCCGAGTCGATGGCAGCGTTCCGAGCCGCGCGCAGGGGCTCGCACAAGCGTTGCGGGCCGCCCTGAGCAGTGCCGCGCTGGGCTATGCGGACCTCGAGTTCCGATGCGCGGACCAGAACGGCGAAGCGTTCTATGCCAAAGAAGCCAGTCATGCCTTTGGCCGCATTGCGCCGGTCGGTGGAGACGCATTGGAACTGCTGACCATCGCGGATGGCGTCGGCGAAGTCGGCGCTGCCCTCGGCCCGCTGATGCTGGCCCACCTTTCACGCCTCATGCGCCACCCGCTCGGGCCGGGCGCCTGCGGGATCCTGCATCTGGCCGACGACGATGGCGCGCGCGCCGCGGCCGTCCTCGAGCTCCGCTGACCTGCCAAGCCATGAGTACCAACGTTTTTGCCAACGGCAACGAAATCTGTTCCAAGACGGCGGACGGCACGTCCAAGTGCGCATTTCCCGATCCTTGTTGGAGTCCTCCGCCACCTGGCGCTGGCCCGGTCCTTCTGCCGTATCCCAACACCGTGTTCGCGAGTCAGCTCCAGGATGGTAGTGCCACCGTGTTCATCTGCGGCAAGCCGCTGGCGTTGAAGAACGTCAGCCATCTCGCCAACAGCATCGGCAACGAGCCGGCGACGCCCGCGTTCCAGAAGGGACAGAAGACCACGGTCATCAAGGGCAAGGCCTTCTTCACCGACTGGTCGGGCAACGTCAAGGTCGAAGGACTCAATGTCTGCCGGCATGACGATCCCATGACCCACAATCACCGCTGAGCGAGCACCATGGGAGGATCAGCACGCAGGTCGGGTGGCGGTTCGTCGGTGGGCAACACGCCCAACTTCCCCTATCTCGATTCGAAGTCGAAGAAAAGTTGCGAAGGCAAGAACGGGCTCAAGGGCGAGCGCGAAGAGATCGAGGAGAAGTGCAAGCCTGAGTCCGAGGAGAACAAGACCAAGCGGCACGCCAAGCGGGGCGGACTGCTCGGCAAGCTCCAGCGCAAACCCAATGCAGGCAGCAGCAAGCCTAACGCGGGCTGGATCGGCAGTCATTGCGATTTCCTGATGCTCAAGCCGGGTGCGGCTGACGACATGGTCAAGGATCTTGAGGCGCTGCCCGCCCAGATGGCCGAGAGCCTTGGCATGAAGGCCTTGGAGGCGGTCGAGCAGAAAGTGGTGCAGGCGCTAGAGGATGCGGTCAAGAAGAAGCTCGCGAAGTTGGCGCTCAAGCAGGGCTTCATCCGTGTGTTCTCGTTCCTAGGCGGGCCGGTGGTCGGTGTCGCGGTGAACGTCGCCATGACGGCGGATGCGATCAATGATGTGAAGCGGGCCGTCGAAGAGTTCCCGCAGATGAAGAAGGAAGTCGAGAACGCGCAGCGGGCGCTGGAATCGGCCAAGAAGCAGGTCACGGACGTGAACAAGGCGCTGGATCACTATCGCGATCCGAAGACAGGCCTGCTCAAGAAGGATGCGATCGCCTCAGACATGATGGAGCTTGCCGCTCGCACCAATGACTGCCTCACGGCGCGGCGCTGCATGCTGGTCCCATATAACCAGACCGGTAGTGGGCCTGCGATGGCGGGCAAGGGCTGTTGCCCGGGACAGACCGGCCACCACCTGTTGCCGGAAGCAATGTTCGACCATTGCTCCAACTACGGCTCAAAGGAGCATGCCAGGGCGCCCACGATGTGTGTCGAGGGCGCTACCAACAGCCTGGGATCCCATGGCAAGGCCCACCGTTCGCTGCTCCGCGTGCTGGACACGAACCACCGCGGGACAGCCTTCGGCCAGACCATGACGAAAGCGGATGCCATCGATGCTGGGGTCGAGTCTGTCCGCAAGACATTCCCCGAGTCGAAATGCAGCGAGGAATGCCTGAAGGCGCAGTTGGAAAACTATTACAAGAAGATCAACTGCAAGCCGAAGAAGGAATCGGGCATCAAGGACAATAAGGTTGGAGCTGGGAACACTTCTGGAGATGACTTTTGACTAGCCACTACGAAATTTCGGAGTCCTTCCGCCAGAGAATCTTCGAGAACCGTTGGTTCTACGATTGTGCGGTTGTCGACAGAGATACGGTCAGCTTTATCCTCTTCGACAACGGCCCGGAAGACAACGGCAACCGTGCGCTCGGCACGGTCAGTTTCGGCGCTGACGCGAAGCTGGGAGGCAAGAAGTTCAACGGGTTCGCCTTCCCGATGCTCGGCGTGGCGCCGAATCTCGGAAAGACCTCGGTCATGCTTGGCAGTATCGATGGTGTGGCCGTTCATGGCGAGGGCGGGGGCGAGATGTGGCCCGATATTCCTAAATCTCCGCAAGGCCCCATCAGTACCGGGCCGACGAATGTCGCGACCATTGGCGGGAAGCTCTATGTCTGCGCGGGTTGGCGACATGTTTGCTACCTGAGCGACGCACGGGAGTGGGTGTCGATCCGTCATAACCTGCCGGATCCCCCAAACCCCAAGAAGGCCAGCCGATTCGGCTTTGAGGCGATCGCCGGATTTGGCGCCGACGATATCTATGCTGCAGGCGGTGAAGGTGATCTCTGGCATTTTGACGGCAAGACCTGGCGCCAGTGCCAGGTGCCGACCAACATGACCATGGAGAGCCTCGCTGCGCGGGCGATGGCAATGTGTACGTCGGACTGCAGTCCGGCGGCCTGATGCGCGGGCGTGGGGACGAATGGCAGGTCATTCATGAAGATCGCATGACCGTGCCGTTCAAGGACATCGTCTGGTACCAGGATCAGCTGTGGTGCACGTCGGAGTACGGTCTATGGACCGTGGGCAAGGACGGCAAGCTGGTCGACGCGGACGCGCCGGCGCTTGCCACGGCATGTTCCGGCAACCTGTCGACCGCCGACGGCATCCTGATGGTGGCGGGTCTCAACGGCGCCGCCATTCACGACGGCAGGCAATGGCATCGGTTGCTGTGAGTGCTGCCGAGATCTGGAGGGGTTGAATGTCCATCCAAGCGTTGGGCCAGGGCGCCTCTCAAGGAGACGCAAGACCGTCCCGTCGTGCTGCCCTTGGTGCGTCGCCATTCGGAAGACGCCGCGTTCTATTGGCAACAACTGGCCGGCAGTGCCGGCGCGACCGAACTGCCCGCGCGGCGAGCCCGTCATTTCGCCGAGTTGCTGACCTTGCACCTGGAGGGGCTTGGTCTGGCCGGCGCTCAAGGCCGGGATGTCTCTCTGGAGTCGCTGCAACGGTGGCGAAAGCCCGGTGAGGCTTTTGCCGCGTTGCACGCAGCGCTCGCCGTGGCGCCTGGAGCAGAGCAGACTCGCGCGGTGCAAAGGGTTTTCGCGACCGTGACGCGCGCGCCCGACTCGCTGTTGCGCGGCGCCATCTCCGCGTTGGCGTGGGCCGATCCGACTCACGTCGAACCGTGGCTGACCCTTTCGTTCCGGGACGATGTGGTGCGACGGGTGGCATCGTTACGTGCCATGGCGTTGCGCGGACTAGTGGTATCCGATTGGAAGCAACAGGCCGGACATGAGAGCGCCTTCGTCCGTGCGGCGGCGTGCCGTGCAGCGCCGGTCGAGGCGACGAGCGTCCTGCTCGCGCTGCGCACGGATGTCGACCTTGCCGTCCGCGCCGAGAGTGTGCTTGCCTGGGCGAGGCTGGTCCCGTCGAGCGCACGAAGTGCCGACGACTCGGCCCAGGCCGCCAGTGTGCTGTGGTGCTGCGTTTCAGAACAATTGCAGTTGCTGGGTGCCGCCACGGGTTGGCACAGGATGCAGGCGCAGCGGCGTCTGACACGTTGGCTGCGTCATCTCGCCTGGCTCGCTCCGCTTGGGCATCCGGGTGTGCCGCAACTGTTGAACCAGTTGCCGCCGCGCCTGGCCCTCAGCTTCGTCTTGCATCACGGCGATCCGCGGCAGCTTGGCTTCGTGCTGCAGGCCTTGCAGCGGCCCGACACCGCTCGTTGGGCACTTTGGGTCTGGCGCAGCCTGACCGGCGTCGACCCTCAGGAAGCCGGCTTGACCTTGCCTGACGCGCCACTCGACCTGGATGCGCCGCTCAGCGCAGCACAGCAAGATTCGGACCATGGTTTGCCTCTGCCGGACCCCGCAGCGGTTGTCGCGCACCCGGCCAGCCGCGTCGCGTTGTCCATCGACCAGCGCTGCCTGATGGGACAGCCTGTGCAGGCCCATGTCTTGCGCGCGCTGCTGGATCCCTCCGCCAATCATTCCCAGGCGCTGCGCTTCGTTGCGGGGCATGCGCTGGAACAGGTGCTTCCCGCCTACGCGCTGAATCTGCGCGCCAGTCCTGCGGTGCAAGCCGCGCAGTTGGCCCGTATGGGGATCCCGCAGTGAGCGGCCAGGAGCGATTGGACCCATGGCTGGATGCTCAGCAAATCGCTCAACGCCTCCGCGAGCCGGGCGCGGAGTTGCTTGTGGTCCTCGGCGCGGAGTCGTGGTGCGGCAAGTGCCAACGCTTGCGACCCGCGTTCGATGAGTTGGCTGTAGGCATGCCCCGTCACGTGCTACCCATGTGGCTGGATCTGGAAGATCACGCCGAGTTCCTGAATGGCTTCGTACCGCCGGACCTGCCGCTGCTTCTACGGTGGCGCCAAGGCGTCTGCGTACAGGCTGCGGTGGTAATCGACATTACGCCCGATGCGCCGCCGGCTGAACGTGTCCAACTACAACCTGTCGCGATCGAGGGGACACAGATTCGGGATCCGCATGAAGACGAATTGCTCGATCTTCCTTCGTTGTGGACGGAGTTCTCCTCCACTTCCTGGGCGACCGGTTCTTGACTCTTGCTGTTGAAGAGGGCGCTCCTGCCCTTCGTCAGCGCATCAAGGCCCTTGTGATCGAGATGGTGGATCAATGACATGGATCACAGGCGACGAATACAGCGGGAGTTTCGACGGCTTTTGCATCGTGGACTGCGCCGTGCGAGACAGGAACATCTTCGCATTCGCGCTCGATGCGATCTTCACGGACGAGGAGGTCGATGAAGAGCAGCGAAATGGCTGGGACCGATCGCTCAGACCCAAACGACTCATCACGTTCTTTCGCGACAAGCCCGAGGGCGCGCGCTATGGAGCGAGAGAATTCGAGGAGTGGGGGCCGTTGAGACTCGGTGCCATGTCGGCGCCCAAGAGTCAGCTGCTGCTCTTCGAGCAGCATGGGCAGCAGGTCTACGTCGTCGGATCCGGCGAGGCAGGCTTTGAAGTGCCGCTGAATCGTGACAACCCGAACCTCCCGCCATTCGGTCTGGTCGACAGGATCAAGACCTTCGAGGGGCACGCGTTCCTCTGCGGGGCTTACCGGAGCTTCGGGAAGCGTCTGGGCGTCGACAAATATGAGAGCTACACCGATGCCATCCCCGAGGTTCCGGAGGACGACCCGCTGTACCTGCGCGACGGCTTCGCCGACTTCGACATGTTTGCCGAGGATGACGTCTACGCCGCCGGGGGCAAGGGCGACGTCTGGCACTTCAACGGCAAGACCTGGCGCCAGATTCACTTGTCCACGAACGCCTGGTTGAACACCGTGTGCTGCGGCGGTGATGGCATGGTCTACATCTCCGGCTATGAAGGCCGCACTTTCATGGGGCGAGACGACACGTGGACCCAGATTCAGGAGGGGGGCATCTACCTCGGATGGCGGGACATGGTGTGGTTCGAAGATCGGGCCTGGGCCGTCAGCGAGAACGGGCTCTGGGCGATCAAGGATGGAAAGGTGGAGTTTCAGAATCACCTGCTTGAACCCGAGATCGCGGTTTGCAGCGGCAATCTCTACGTGAACGACGGCGTGATGCTGATGGCCGGTCTCGGCGGCGCCTGCTTCCGCGAGAACGGTGAGTGGCACAGCATCTTCACCAAAGGGTGCATGGACAAGATGCTGCTTGCCGAGGCGAAATGAAAAAGTTCCTGACCGGGAAATCCGGGAGTCACGCCGACGTGCCTCCGCGTTCCGCCGCTTGTCAGAGCGAAATCATGAAGGGTGGTGAATGATGCACGTCTCGCAGGAAATCTGGCTCGATCGAATACAAGGCTGGAATATCACAGACTGTGCCGTGCGTAGTCGGGATGTGATCAGTTTGTGTCTGCGCCGCAAGGTCGACCCGGAGGACGTGAGCTGGACTGCCGACAGTGACATTCCGTCCAGGTTGATGAACCTGTTCATCAATCGAGATGAGAACGTTTTTGGGGACCGGACCTACGCTGGCCTCAAGTTGCCAAAGCTCGGCGTCTGCTCGGTCCCAGTCGCGCAGGCAATGATGGTCGCGAGAAACGCCGATGGTCAGGTGGTCCTGCTTGGCGGAGGACGCGACTTCTCCGACGAATTCATTGCTCCCGGAAAGTACCCGATGACCCACCGGGTCAAGACCTTGTTCGGGTGCGCGTATTCGGTGGGGCAGGGGCGTTCCATCTACAAGCGAGCTTATATCGGAAGCTGGTTGCCGTTCAATGAAGGTTTTCCGGCAATTGAAGCTGTGACCAGTCACGGCTTTGAGGATATGGATGCCTTCAGTGAAGGCGATATGTATGCCGTGGGCGGCCATGGCGACGTCTGGCATTTCGACGGTGAGCGCTGGAGCCACATGCAATTCCCCAGCAATGTGCAACTGGGTACGGTGACCTGCGCGGGAGATGGGCAGGTTTACATCAGTGGCGAAGGTGGCAGCTTGTGGGTGGGGCAGAAGTCCAGCTGGAAGCGCATCTACGAGGGAAACTCAAGCGTTTTGTGGAACGACGCGCTGTGGTTCGAGGGAAAGCTTTGGCTGTCGTCGGACTTCCAGTTCCGGCACTGGGATGGAAAGAGCTTGGCGCCGGTCACGCATGAGGGTAGGCAGCTTTGGCTCAATGGCCATATGGATGCCCGCGACGGTCTGCTTGCCGTTGCTGGCGTCGAACGGCTCAATGTCTTTGACGGTGAGAACTGGCGAACCATCGTGGAGCCCTACCTTTGAGTTCGAGTGCGGGCCGCTTCAGCTGGCATTCGACCTACGAGGCGCAGCTCGGCGACGACGAGCGGAAAAAGAGGTTTTCTGCGCACTCGGTTTTCCGAGTTCGCACATCCATTGGGTCAACAAGTGATGCTCAGTAAGGACGTCTGGAAGAAGTACTTCGACGGATTCACTGTCCACGACTGTGCAATCTTTCGGCGCGACGGATATTGCTTTGTCCTCGTTGAAGAACAGAGTGATCGCCGCACGCTGCCAACGACGCGATTTGTGACGGTGATAGCTGATCGCCCGATCACGACCGCAAATGTACCGTTTGGGAAGACCGACAACTTTGCTTTTTCTTCCATCGCTTGCGGGATCACTCCTGCTGAGTATCTGGCAGTCGACTTGACAAGCAAGGTCTACAGCGCCAACGCGAAGTCGAATCAGTTTGAAACGCCTATTGAGGATCTCATCAGCCTCAAGACGCCGCACGACACCATGGTGACGATCCGAAAAGTCGTGCGAGCTGCAGGCCGCGTCTACGCAGTAGGCAACAACCGGCGGTTGTACCGACGAGACGGCGTCAACCACTGGGTGGATTTGCACGGCGAAGGGATCGGTGCACCGATGCCAGCCGACTATGCGGCCAAGCCGAATGCGGATTGGGGCCATGAGATCGGGTTCAAGGACCTGAGTGCGTTCAGTGGCACGGACGTCTATGCCTGCGGAGGTAAGGGAGACCTATGGCGCTTCGACGGCAAGACCTGGCACCAATGTCCGCTGCCCACCATAGCGCAGCTGGAGACGGTGTGCTGCGCCGGTGACGGCAAGGTGTATGTGACCGACCTGCACGGCAATGTGTGGGCGGGTCGCGAAGAGAGGTGGACGCAGGTCGCGAGCAGCGAACTCGGTTGGGGATCGCAGCCCGTCGACGCCTTCTGGTTCAAGGGCCGCATGCTCTTCGGCGCTCAGGAAGGTCTGTACGTCATCGACGGCGACAAGGAACTCGTGCCGCTGAGTGAGATCGAAGACGGCGTTCCCAGCTCGATGGTGACGGGGCGCATCGACATCAGTCCCGATGGGAACTATCTGCTGACTGCCGGTCCTTACGGAGCGTGTCTATACGACGGCGAGCGGTGGACGCGGCTGTTCAGTGCATTCGATTTCCGCTGAGTTGCCACTTCGATTGAGTGGAGACGTGATGATTGACAGGGATGTTTGGGACAGGTATTTAAAGGGTTACACGATCCACGACTGCGCCATTTATAGAGAGAAGGGTTATTGCTTCCTTCTCGTCGAGGAAAAGGGGGTCGAGATCCTCTGCCGGCTACTCGGATTGTGACCATCATCGCGGACCGGTCGATCTCCACATCAGGCGGCGTGCCGTTCGCGCAAACCGTGCGATTCAAGTTCGCCACGATCGCCTGCGGTTTGGGTCCTGCCGAGTACGTCGTTGTCGATACCGCGAGCAATGTATTCAGTACCAGTGGCAGGTCCAGGCAATTCGAAACTCCAATTGAAGACCTCATCAGTCTCAAGACTGACGTAGGCGACAGTGTCGTGATCAACCGCGTTGCACGAGTGGCCGAAAAGGTCTACGCGATCGGCAGCGATCGGCGCTTGTATCGCCGCGAGGGCATCGACAACTGGGTAGACCTGCATACCGAGGGGCGCGGTGCCCCGACGCCTGCGGACTACACGACCTCTCCTACGGACTGGGGTAGGGTGCTCGGGTTCAAGGACCTGAGTGCCTTCAGCGACACCGACTTCTACGCTGCCGGCGGTGAAGGCGACCTGTGGCGCTTCGACGGCAAGACCTGGTACCAATGTCCGCTGTCCACCAAAGCACAGCTGGAGACCGTTTGCTGCGCCGGTGACGGCAAGGTGTATGTGACCGACCTGCACGGCAACGTGTGGGCGGGTCGCGAAGAGACCTGGGCCCAGGTCGCAGCAAGCGAACTTAGCTGGGGATCGCAGCCCGTCGACGCCTTCTGGTTCAAGGGCCGCATGCTCTTCGGCGCTCAGGAAGGTCTGTACGTCATCAGCGGCGACAAGGAACTCGTGCCGTTGGGTACGATCGAAGACGGCGTTCCCAGCTCGATGGTGACGGGGCGCATCGATATCAGTCCCGACGGCAAGCACCTGCTGACCGCCGGTCCATACGGGGCGTGTCTATACGACGGCGAGAAGTGGACGCGACTGTTCAGTGCATTCGACTTCCGCTGATGCCGGCGGGCCAGCTTGTTGCCGCTTCTGGAAGAAGCCCGCGCTGGTCACCCGAACGACGAGTCGATCTGAGAAGGAGAATGAAGTGAAAATTGAGATCGACCAGTTGGTTGCCTTTCTCGGGCATTCGTCGATTCACGACGCTTTCAATGACTATTTGACCCGCCACGGCGTCAAGAAGCGTCCCAAGGCGAGTGATGACTACCCCTATCAGGTGGATGTCAAAGCGGAGGGAATCACGCTGACTTTTGAGGACAGTCCACGGAAGTATGAGATCGCGACGAAAAGTGATGGCCAGTTCATCTTCTCCGAGATCTACTGTGATCTCGAGTCGAAGAAAAATCCGTTCAAGGGGAATCTGCCGTTCGGCGTGAATGACGCGAGGACCTCGACGGACATCATCAAGCGCCTCGGCGAGCCGCGTTCGACGATCGAGGGCGCTACCGACGACGGTTTCGGGCAGACGTATTTCATCGACGGCCTCGTCTGCATCTTCATGTTCGACGACGCGGCCGGATCGGTCATGAGTTTTGTGCGTTTGTGTGTCCCGACGAAGTTCGACCGACAACAAGGCTTAGCTCCTTGAAACAGATGACTATGGAAACTCACGCAGAAGAGCGCGACGGGCTGTGACCGATATGGATACCAATCAACTGGCCACCTTTTTGGGTCATTCGACGGTTCACCCACCGTTCAACGACTTTCTTGCCGCCCAAGGCATCAAGAAACGCCCGAAGCTATCCGACAGTCTTCCCTACAAGGTGGCTTCATCGGTGCCGGGTCTTGCCTTGGTCTTCGAGGACTCTCCGGAAGCTCAGGGGATGGCCCGGAAAAGCGAGGGCCAGTTCGTCTTCCACGAGATCTATTTCGACTTCAATCCGAAGAAGGAAGAGTTCGTCGGTGAGATGCCGTTCGGCATCGGCGCTGCCCGATCGCTGGGCGAGGTCCAGACTGCCATCGGCGCGCCGCGCGTGCTGCGAGACAGCCTCAATCCCAAATTCCCCGGTGCTTTTGCCAGCTATCTGATTGGCGACATCGTGCTTCAGTTCAAGTACGCGGACGCCGAAGGCGCGGCACTGAAGTTCGCGAGAATTGGAATCAGGGCCGATCACCACGTCCTGCATGGCCTGGCCTGATCGCGGCTACACCGGCTTCATCTCAAAAATGAACATCTCCACCCTGATTTCCTTCCTGGGTCATTCCAGCATCCATGCACCGTTCGATGCCTTTCTGAAAGCGAACGGCGTCAAGAGACGACCGAGGGACACCGATGGCTACCCGTATGCGATCAAGAGTGCGGTGCCGGGGCTGTCGCTCGGCTTCGAAGACGATCCGGAGGATCTCGGCATCCCACGGAAGAGCGACGGCGGATTCGTGTTCAGCAAGATCAACTTCGAGCTCGTCTCGAAGAAGGCGCCGTACCTTGGCGATCTGCCGTTTGGGGTGGACCAGCGACGTTCCGGTCAGGAGGTGAGCGCGCTGCTGGGTGCGCCACGGACGCAGGGCAAGGTCCCCGTCGGCGACGGTGTCGGCATGTCCTATTTCATCGACGGGCTGGTGGTCGTGTTTTCCTATGCGGATGCTTCTTTGATCCAACTCTCGTACGTCGGCATTTCCTTGCCGGACGATGCGGACCGGGAACATGGCTTGGCTCCCGCATGAGCACGAGTACTGGAGCCCCCCGCTGACCGACGACGACTGGGCCGAGTTCGTCATCGCCCTGCGCCAGTCGCAGGGCCCTGGCCCGTACCCGCCGGCCACGCGCGAGGAACTTGACCAGGCCAAGGCCGATCTCCAAGCCGCGCTGGAACGCCGCCGGGCCGAGGCGCCCGCGCGCGAGCTCGCCTGGAACGCCAAGGCGCTCGCCCGCCAGATGGCCGACGAACTCGCCGAGCGGGCGAGGGCGGAGGCCCACGCCGCCCGCTGGGCCTCCTTCCAATGGCGGATGGAGTTCCCCTGGAAGGACCAGTATCCCGAGATCACCCTCGAGGACATCCGCGCCTTCGAGGCCCGCAACCAGCTCGAGCTCCCGCCCGACTACGCCGCCTTCCTGCTCGACCACCGCGGCTCGCCGCCGATGATGCGGAACCAGTTCGGCGGCTGGGCCGCCATCGCCATGCCGGTCGACTGGGGCGGCCGGCCCGCGGGTTCCTACGGCGACGAGGCCGAACTGAACAGCACCTACAGCCTTTTCGAAGAGAAGGGGACCGACTCGCCCTACCGAAGCGGCTGCAACCTCGACGACAACCTGCTCTGGAACGAGCACCTCCATCCGCCCGGGCTGCTGCCGATCGGCGGTGATCCGGGCAACTCGCAGTTCATGCTCGGGCTGGAAGGCGAGCGACGCGGCAAGGTCTACTTCCTGTCGACCTTCCACATCCCGCATCCGATGTCCCACGACCACCTCGGCTTCGTCGCCGATTCCTTCACCGACTTCCTCGCCGCCGCCCGGCCGATCGACCGTGACTGACCTTCCCCTGGACCTCTGGGCCATGCTTCCCTTGCTGGTCGCGCAGGCGCCCATCGACGCACCCAGGCTGGCCGCCGTGCTGCAGTCCCCGATGGAACAGCGCGACATCGCCAACGAGTGGACGGACGCCTTCTTCGGCGGTCCGGTGCGGCTCGCCGACGGCGTGATCGTCCAGGAGGCCTTCCTGCGCATGCGCAAACGGGACCCCGAAGCGCATTGGGGGCTGGTGTTGCGGATCGCCGGACCGTGCGTGCTGCGGACCGATGTGCTCCGCCGCCATGAAGGCATGGAGATCACCGGGCATCCGCGGGGCGGTTCGCTCGACGAGGAGACCTCGTGGTCCCGTCGGGAGCGGTGGGGGAAACTGGCCTTCGGCTTCGCCGAGCGGGACTGGAACTGCCTGAGTTCCATCCTCATCGCCGGTCCGGCCTGGTGAACCGGCCCGGTGGCCCGATTACGGGTTATCGTTCAGCCTCATGACCACCACCTCCATCCCGACGCTCCCCGAGCTCCCGAGCCTCCTCGGCCTGACCGAAGTCGACGCTCCGCTCATCGCCGCCGTGCTCGCGCACACCACGCCCGCCGGCACGCCCGTGCCGACCGAGCTCTCCCAGAAGCGCAAGAAGGAGATCCGCGCCGGTTTCGTGCACCTGAAGGAGGCCGGCGTCGTGCTGTCCTTCTCCCCGCGCGAGACCCACGCGGTCGACTACGGTGAGCCGCTGGGCCCCGGCACCCACGTGCTGAGCTCGATCTTCTACTACCCCGAAGGCAGCGAGGAAGTCGATCCGTACAAGGACAACGCCCTGTTCGCCGCCACGCCCGTCGGCACCCGCGAGGCCGCCACCGCCGCCTACGGCGAAGCGGTCGACGGCGAAGAGGACGAGGGCGTGTTCGAGTGGGAACAGTGGGAAGTCGAGGGCCGCGAGGTCACCGCCGACTACGCCGACGACGGCGCCGTGCTGACGATCACCGTCTCCCTGCCGCTGCCGATGTGACGATCACAGGCATGCGCCCGCATGCCTGCGTCACCCACTCGGGTGACACGCCCAGCCCGCCTTCCCGGCCCCTCCTGGCGCCTCCTGGCTCCTCCTGGCCCCGTTTCGCACACGCGACGGCCGTGGCGCAGAGGCGGGAGGGGCCGCTAGGCGCAAACCGGAGCCATGGCAGCGCCATGGTGAGGATTTGCAACGACGCGGACTGCCCGCCTCTGCGCCACGGCGGGTGACTTTGGTCGCTTTCGGTGGTTGGCGCACAGGCCTACCGTGAAGGATCGATTGCTCAGGTCCGCTCTCGCGGTCCGCCCATGGCAGCTCCTTTCCGCCTCAAGACCGCCCTCGACGACGACGTCCTCCGCGTCCACGCCTGCGCGTCGCGCGAGGCGTTGAGCGACCTCGGCGAGACCACGCTGACCCTGCTCAGCGAGCGCAAGGACATCCGCGCCTCGGAGCTGCTGGGCAAGTCCGCGACGCTGACGATGGCGCTGCGCGACGACGCCCCGCGCCACCTCGCGGGCTACGTCACCCGCTTCGCGCAGACCGGCTTCGAGGGCAAGCACACCGTCTACCAGATGACGATGCGCCCCTGGCTGTGGCTGCTCACGCGCACCGCCGACTGCCGCATCTTCCAGGAGATGACCGTCCCCGACATCGTCAAGGCGGTTTTCGACGACCACCCGGTCGCGCGCCACGAGTTCAAGCTGATGCGCGCCTACCGGCCCTGGACCTACTGCGTCCAGTACCGCGAGACCGACTTCAACTTCGTCGCCCGGCTGCTCGAGAACGAGGGCATCTACTGGTATTTCACCCACGACGAGTCCGGCCACACGCTGGTGCTGACCGACGCCGCCTCGGCCCACGACTGCGCCCCGGACTGCGAGACCCTGCCGTTCTACGGCGGCACGAACAACGCGCCGCCCGAGCTCGAGTACGTCGACACCTGGGTCACGCAGGAGAGCCTCAAGCCCGGCAAGGTCGTCATCACGGACTACGACTTCGAGCGGCCCTCGACCTCGCTGGAAACGACGCTGGACCGCACCCGCGACTACGACCTGTCCGACGGCGAGGTCTTCGACTACCCCGGCGGCTACGTGCAGGGCAGCGACGGCGCGCAGTACGTCGAGGACCGCCTCGACGAGATCCAGACCGCCTTCGCCCGCTTCGACGGCGACACCAACGCGCAGGGCGTGCGCACCGGCCATCTGCTGTCGCTGAGCCGTCATCCGCGCGACGACCAGAACGCCAAGTACCTCATCACCGGCACGGTCACGCAGCTGCGACAGGCCTCGACGGAGTCGGCCTCCGGCGAATCCGAGCTGCGCTGCCGCTTCAACGCCATCCCCGCCGACCAGCAGTTCCGTCCCGAGCGTCGCACGCCCAAGCCGATGGCGCCGGGCCCGCAGACCGCGATCGTCACGGGCCCGTCGGGCGAGGAAATCTTCACCGACAAGTACGGCCGCATCAAGGTGCAGTTCCACTGGGACCGCCGCGGCCAGCGCAACGAGACCAGCTCGTGCTGGATCCGCGTCTCGCAGCCCTGGGCCGGCAAGGGCTGGGGCGGCGTGTCCATCCCGCGCATCGGGCAGGAGGTCGTGGTCGACTTCGTCGAGGGCGACCCCGACCAGCCGCTCATCACGGGCCGCGTCTACAACGCCGAGCAGATGCCGCCGTACGGCCTGCCGGCCGCCGCCGTCATCAGCGGCATGAAGTCCAAGACCCACAAGGGCGCCGGCTACAACGAGATGTCCATGGACGACACCGCCGGCAAGGAGATGATCACGATCCACGGCCAGTACGACATGGCCACCACGATCGAGCACGACCAGACCTCCACCATCCACAACAACCGCACCGACACGGTGGACGTGGACGACTCGGAGACCGTCGGCAACAACCAGACGCAGACCGTCGGCGTGAACCAGACGATCAGCGTCGGGTCCAACCGCAGCAAGTCCATCGGCGCGAACGAGACGGTCAGCGTCGGCGCCAACCGCACCGAATCGGTGGGCGCCAACGAGACCATCACCATCGGCGCGCATCGCACCGAGACCGTCGGCGCCGGCGAGACGGTGACGATCAACGCCGGCCAGACGGTCACCGTCAACGGCATCCGCAGCCACACGGTCAACGGCGCGCAGACCACCACTGTCTCGCTGGCCGAGGCCCACACCGTCGGCGCGGCCCGCATGCACACCGTGGGCGCGGCCGAGGCGATCAACGTCGGCGGCGCCCAGATGGTGTCCATCGGCGGGTTGCAGCGGGTCAACGTCGGCGCGCTGCAGTCGATCGGCGTGGGCGGACCGCACAAGCTGTCGGCCGCGAGCATCGGCCAGACCGCCAAGAGCACCTACAAGACCAAGGCCGGCGCCAGCGCCACGATCGAGGCGCCGACGATCACGCTCAAGGCCGGCGGCAGCAAGATCGTGATGGACTCGAGCGGGATCACGATCTCCGCCGCCAAGATCACGATCAAGGCCAGCGGCACGGTCGGCATCAAGGGCAGCGGCGGCGTGGCCGTCAAGGGCGCCAAGATCGGAGAGAACTGAGATGGCCGAGCAAGCAGGCAACGCGGGCCCCCTGGGCGCCGCCCCCCTCCCAACCGCCGCCGCGGCGATCCGACCCGCGCGGCCGTCGCCGCCGCCGAGCACCTGATGGACCGCGTGCGGCTCGTCGACGCCGGCGTGCTGGTCGGCATGTTCTGCGGCTTCGACGCGCAGGGCCGCTTCCTGGTCCGCATGGCCAAGGGCCTGCCGCCGGTCGTCGCGATGTCCGTCGTCGGCCTCAAGGTCGAGGACGAGGGCGACGAGGTCATCGTCTCGCTCGAGCGCGGCGATCCGTCGCGGCCGGTCATCCTGGGCCGCGCGATGCGGTACGCCGAACCCGAGGCGCCACGTCACGCCGCCCGCCCGGACCTGCCCGCGCATGAGTCCGTCGACGAACGCGCGTACTCGCCCGCGGACGAGCCGCGCGCCCCGGCAGACGGCCCCTCGGATGTCGCCGAACCCGATGCGGCGGTCGAGGCCATGCCGGGACCGGCACTCACGCGACGGGGGCAGAGCGTGACGGTGGACGGCGAACGCGTCGTGCTCAACGGCGCGAAGCAGGTCGAGCTGCGCTGCGGCGAGGCCAGCATCGTGCTGACGGCCGCCGGCAAGATCCTGATCAAGGGCACCTATGTGCTGAGCCGCTCCAGCGGCGCGAACCGCATCAAGGGTGCGTTCGTCGACATCAACTGACGGTCCCCGTCACCGCCAGGATCCCCCATGTGGCAACTGCAGAACCGCACGCCGTTCGCCGCCGAGCGCGGCTGGGTGCGCGATCGCGACGGCACGGAGATCTGGCTGGTGGCGGTGAAGGCGAGCTTCACGCTGCAGCCTGACGGCACGCCGCGCGTGGCCGACCAGCAGCCCGAGGTGCTGCGCGGCCCGGCGCATCGCGGCGACGCGGCCTCGACCAGCCTGACGGCGGACGCGGACCTGATCCGCACCAAGACCGCGACCGACGTGATCGTCGACGGTCAGGCGCATGCGCCGGGCGGCACGCCGGTCACGGAGCTCGACGTCGGCGTGGCCGTGGGCGGTCGCGCGAAGGTGCTCAAGGTCTTCGGCGATCGTGTCTGGCAGGGGCGCAGCATCGGCCGGCCGGCGCCGTTCACGGCGATGCCCGTCGTGTGGGAGCGCGCCTTCGGCGGCGTCGATCCGAAGGCCGATCCCGCGACCTGGGACGAGCGCAATCCGCTGGGGCAGGGCTACGCGGTCGACGGCGACCATGTCGACGGCCGGCCGCTGCCCAACATCGAGGACCCCGACCACCTGATCCGCAGCTGGAAGGACCGGCCCGTGCCGGTCGGCCTGGGCGCGCTGTGCAGCCACTGGACGGAGCGCCGTCGCTTCGCCGGCACCTACGACGAGCGCTGGCAGCGCGAGCGCCTGCCGCTGCTGCCCGACGATTTCGACGACCGCCACTACCAGTGCGCGCCACCGGACCAGCAGTACGCCGGGTTCCTGCGCGGCGGCGAGCCGGTCACGCTGCTGAACCTGTCTCCGGGCGGCGGGCAATGGCGCTTCGCGTTGCCGCGCGTGTTCCTCGGCCTGGAAACCTTCTTCAATGACGGCCATCGCGAGGTCCACCCGCCGCCCAGACTGCACACCGTGATCCTCGTGCCTGACGAGCGCCGGGTCTCGCTGGTCTTCCACAGCGCGCTGCCGTGTCATCCGCGCGTGCTCAAGCTGGAGCGCACGCGGATCTGGCTGAAGCAGGACCTGCGCGACGGCGTGCTCGGCGCGCCGGAGCCCGACGGCGTCGAGGCCGTCGGCCATCGCGCGCAGGCGGCCTGACAGGCGCCAGGAACGGACCGCCCAGATGTCAACGACCCCACCGTCCTCACCGGCCCCGCCGGCGCTGCGCGTGCTGGCCATCGGCGCCTTCACGCCGGTGGGCGGCGACGCGCGATCGACCGCCGCCGCGGTGCGCGCCGGGCTGTGCGGCTTCCGCGAGCACGCCTACATGATCGACACCGCCGGCGAGCCGATGCGCGTGGCGCAGGTCGCGGGCGTCGACGCCGACCTGCGCGGTGCGGAACGTCTCGTCGCGCTGCTGACACCGGCGTTGACGGAGGCGCTGGCGGGCATCCTCGCGTCCGCGGGGGCGGCCAACGCGACGCATGACGGCCGCATCGGTGTCGCCGTCGCCTGGCCGCCGACGCGTCCAGGCGGTCCCGACGAAGCGACCGACGCGGTGCGCGCCCTGTGCCGTGATCGCCTCGGTGCACGGCTCGGCCCTCTCCAACTCTTCGCCAGCGGCCATGCGGGCGGCTTCGAAGCGCTCGACCAGGCGCGCGCCTGGCTGCGTGCCGGGCAGGTCGATGCTGTCGTCGTTGCGGGCGTCGATTCGTACCTGGCGCCGGAGACGCTGGAATGGCTCGAAGCCGAGGAGCAACTGCACGGCGCGGGTCCCTTGAACAACGCCTGGGGTTTCATCCCGGGCGAGGCGGCGGGCGCGCTGCTGCTCGCGAATGCCGGAGCGGCAACGTCGGGCGGCTGGGCGGACGTGCTCGCGGTCGGACTCGGCCGCGAATCGAAGTTGAACAAGAGCGGCGAGGTCTGCATCGGCGAAGGCCTGACGCAGGCGCTGCGCCGCGCGCTGGATGAAGTGGCCGGGGAAGGTGTGATCGACAACGTGGTCTGCGACATGAACGGAGAGGCGTACCGCGCCGATGAATACGGCTTCTGCGGCCTGCGCGTGCGCGACCGGCTGCGCGATCCGACGGACTTCCTCGCGCCGGCGGACTGCTGGGGCGACGTGGGCGCGGCGGGCTTGCCGCTGCATCTGCTGCTGGCGGCCTCGGCCGGCCGCAAGGGCCATGCGAAGGGGCCGCTGACGCTGCTCTGGGGCAGCTCCGACGGCGGCGGGCGCGGCGCGGCGGTGATCCGCGCCGACGTGGCGGTGCGGGCATGACGATGGACAACGCCCGATTCGAGGCCGGCTCCGCGGCACCGGTGACCGCCGACCAGATCGAGACCTTCCGCGACGAGGCCGCGTTCCTCTGGACGCAGCGCCGCGACGCGCTGGACGCGCCGCACTACTCGCCGCAGCAGTTCGCCGATCTGGACGAGCAGCTGGCCGCGCAGATCGACGGACTGGTCGAGGCCGGCGACGAGGCCTGGCCGCCGTGCCAGGCCGCGCTGGTCAACGACTGTGCGGAGGACTTCTTCGTCGCCGGCGTGCTGGCGCTCAACGGCCGGCCGGACGACTGGCTGCCGCTGGTGCGGCGGGCCCGGGAGGCGCCGGAGACCGCGCCCGGTCTGGCGGCGGCGCTGGGCTGGGTCTCGGCCAACGAGGCCTTGAAGGCCGAGGCGCTGATGCCGGCGGACGATTCGCTGAGCCGGCGGCTGACGCTGGAGGCCTACGGCGCTCACCGGCTGGATGCGGGCGAGCGCTGGTCGGTGTCGATGCGATCGACCAATGCCGGCGAGCGCGCACGCGCGCTGCGGCTGGCGGGCGAGCTGGGACGTGTCGAAGGGATCGAGCCTGTGCTCGGCCTGATCGGCGATGAGAAGAGCGAGCCGCGCTACTGGGCGCTGTGGTCCGGCGTGCTGCTGGGCGATCGGGGCAAGGCGCTGGCCGCGCTGACCGGTGCGGCGCTGCGGCCGGGCACGCGACAGATGGACGCATTCCGGCTGGCGGTGCTGGCGTTGCCGGTGCAGGAAGGCCATCGGCTGCTGGTCGAGGCGGAGACGATGGCCGGTGCGGCGCGGCTGCGCATCATCGGCGCGGGGCTGTCCGGCCAGCTGCGCTACGTGCCGTGGCTGATCGACCAGATGACCACCCGGCCGGAGGCCGCGCGCATCGCGCTGGAGGCCTTCTGCCTGATCACGGGCGCGGACGTCAACACCGACGGCCTGGAGGCGCCGCCGCCGGAGGACTTCGAGGAAGGCCCCAACGAGGATCCCGAGGACGACGACGTCGAGGTGCCGGTGGACGTCGCGCTGCCATGGCCCCATGTCGAGCAGGTGCGGGCCTGGTGGCTGGCGCACCAGTCGCGGCTGCCGGCCTTGTCGCCTGACGGCCGGCTCTTCATCGGCCAGCCGCTGAGCGAGGTGCACTGCCTGCGCGTGCTGCACGGCGGCCGTCAGCGGGCGAGGGCGCTCGCGGCGCTGCACCTGTGCCTGCTGCGGCCGGGCACGCCGCTGTTCCCGGTCGATGCGCCGGCCTGGCGTCAGCAGCGGCTGCTGCAGCGCTTGGGCGGGGAGACTGAGCCATGCCGGTCACCATCAAGGTCAATGGCACCGTCAACTCGCTGGTGCACAAGTTCAGCAACGGCATCAGCGTCGCGACCATCCCCGACGTCTGCAAGACGCCGAGCCCGGGCGGCCCCGTGCCGATCCCTTACCCAAACATCGCCCAGTCCGTGACGCTGTCCGACGGGACGACGACGGTCAAGGGCGACAAGACGATGGCCGCCATCAAGGGCTCGAAGTTCGCGATGTCCAACGGTGACAACCCGGGCACGCTCGGCGGGGTCAAGTCCAGCACCTTCATGAAGGAGGCGACCTGGATCCTGTACTCCTTCGACACGAAGATGAACAAGAAGAACGCTGCGCGGTTCATGGACAAGATGTTCCATAACCACGAGAACGCGGCGAACCTGGCGGGGGTCATCCAGTCGGTCGTGGCCGCTCACAACCTCGACGATGAAGAGGTGAAGCTGGCCAACGAGATCTGCGAAGAGGTTTGCAAGGCTGCCAAGAAGTCGGATGACGGTGAGAAGCTTCCCGAGGGCAAGCACCATCAGGACGAGATCGCGAAACGTTTCAGCAACGGCCCGCCCCGCCACGAGCCTAAGGCCGGCTATGAGAACCTCCTGACGGAGGCGACCTGGGGCATGGCCGAAGACGTCGCAGAGGCGCTGATACCCTGCCTGTCCAAGAGTCGACTCTTGGGAGGAGTCGCTGGCGTCAAGGCGCCGAGCAGTCAGATGGGGGCGATCAACACGCTGAGAAAAAACGAGGTCCCGGGCTGGAGGCCGGACTTCACGCTACTGAAGGACAAGACCAAGGGCATGACTGAGGACAACGTCAAACGCTTCTTCGAAGTGAAAATTGACGATAAGCCGACGAAGAATCAGGCTGCGGCTAAAGATCGCCTCAAACAGCGTGGAGAGAAGAAAAAGCTGGTTGAGTTGGACAGGAAGAGCTGCGGCTGCTGATCCCGCTCCTTTTTGAACAGGACAAGAATGAAGCGCAACGAATTTATCGAAACCTTGCGAACAACGCATGCGACCTTGAAGAAGGGCAACGTCCGCCCGTGCCTGGAGATCCACCTTTATGGCACCGACGCCCGAGGCGCTTTCAAGAGCGCGTTGGCGGGAGCCGCGCAGGCAGTTGAAGACCAATTTACCGGAGCGTTGCGCTACTACCGGACCAACACGATGTCGACGGCCAAGGCCATCGCGCCGGACGCGACGACGTTGATCAGCAATTTCGTCGTTGCGGACGAGAAGAAGCCCGCGAAGCTTTCGGGGATCGAGTTTTTGGCGGCGAGAAATCGAGCGCCTTCGATCTTCCCTCCATCGATTGGTTCTCGACAAAGTTGACTTCCGGCGCAGGAAATCCGCCGACGCGGTCCTACTTGCGCGTCTGTCTGCCGCCGGAGAGTGACCTGGCGGCCCCGGCGGCACTGAAATCCTTTGCGCGCAAACTCCTACGAGGCTTCCCGCTGCTCGCCGGTCACTGCGGCTGGTCGTACTACACCGGAGGAGGTTTCTCCGACGCGGAGGAAGTCATCGACCGTGATCTGCCAGGTTGGTTGCTGCGTTATCCGGGCGTGTCAGTCGGAGCGCCGTTGGGCCAAGCCAACTTGATGCTGGACGGCCTGCTGGCGACGTCCTGGCTCACGTTTGTGTCCGAGGCCGCGGCGAAGGCACGTGGTCAGGATCTCGCCGACTTGGCGAAATCGGCTGCCGCCCGAGGATTGGGCAGCGAGATCGTGGAGCCGGGAGTCCTTGAGATCCAGGCTGGCCCCGCGCCGGAGACTGGGGATGTCAATCGCCAGGACCTGCTGCCTGCATATCGCCAGGTTGGTGAAGTGCTGGCCCCGCTTGCGATGCCTGACGAGCGGGCCAAGTTCCAGACCATCGCGGACATGGACTTCGAGTCCCGGATCGTCTGGTACCGCCGTTTCTTCGGAGCGGCTTGACGTCCATGCTGACGTTGCCGCACACGCTCAAGGTCATCGGACCGACGTTGCGCGCCGAGGTCCTGGCGTTTCTGCAGGCCATCGAGCGCGCGCGACGGTTCGGCTTCCTCGTCGAGTGGTCCCAGCAGACCGTGAAGGACTCTGTCGGCATCGATGGGGCCCTCGGTGTGGAATGGGCCCCCGACCATCTGGGAATCGCACTGACGGGGCTTCCTCATGCGTTTGCCGTCGAGGACATCGCGCTGGTTCGCAGGGGCGTGTTGCACCTGCTCGCCAGCGATGGCGACGAATCGGCCGTCAGGCAGGCGCAGACGCTGGCCACCGCGGTAGCCGAAGCCGACGAACGCGTCGTCGGCGAGCTTCCAGTCGTTTCCGGTGCGGCATCGACCGACTTCAGCCAGCCGTTCCACCTGCACCTCTGGTTCGCGGATCCGGTGGAAGAGCCGGTTCTGGATGGATTGGCGGATGCACTTGGCACATTGGAGCAATTGGCAATCGGACTGCGTCCCTTGGGGGGTCATGTCTTTGCCGACATGGGCGCGACTTCGCTTTCGCTCCTGGAGCCTGATCACATCCAGGTCTGGATCGACGCCCTGCATGCCGATCCTTTGGACTGGCAGCCGCGCGTCGGACGGATGCTTGCGCGACTCAATCGACGCATCCCACTCCGCGCGATCGTCTACGACGAGTCGTGAGGGGACAGTGGATCCGTCGCCGGCTCGACGGCGGTGTTGCGTCGCCTCCGCCTGAATAGGACGACCATGACTGTTGTGGATGTCGCCGTCGACCATGACGGCCGCCGACTGGTCGATCTCTGCCTTCAGATCGTGATCGTGCTGGACGGGCCGCTGGCTCCGGCGATGCCGCGTATCCAGCGCCTCTACGACGACTTCATGGCCCGCTACGGCGATCGCATCCGTCTTGCCTACGATTACGACGAAAAAGAGATGCGCCCGTTCAAGCCGGACGAGTGGCGAGACGTCGCCCGCTGGTTGGATGCGCCGTTGAGCCTGGGCAGCGGCTCGTTCGGTGCGCATTTCCAGGCCGGCGACCCGCAGGCGGAGCAGCGGCCGCCGATGTTCGACGCCGTGCACTACGCACCGTCCCCTGAGCTCGCTCGAGTCGGTATCCGGTTGCGACTACCGATCGAGGAGGCGGGGCATGGTGGAGATGCTTTGCGTGACTTGTTCGTCGCCCTGATCGACGGTTTTCCGCTGCGCGTGGCACTCTGCGGGCTGGCGCCTTGCTGGAGTTCAGAGCAGAACGATTCGGCGCGGGCGTTCAAGACCCACACCGTGCCGAAGCTGCTGCGGCACCCCGGGCTGGACATCGGCGCGTTCACCTTCCATGTCCTGCATGCGCCGGCCGGGCTGATGACGATTCACTGGCTTACCGCGCTCGGACCGCAATGGGCCGACCGACTGGGTGGCGCGGGTGCGCTGCGCGCCCAATTGCCGCAGCCCTGCGAGGTCGTCGACCTGCCGGGCGGCAGCGTCGTGCTCCGCGCCGGGCCGGAGCCCGTTGCGGGCGACGTGAATCGGAACGATCGCCTGCCAGCGTATCAAGCCGTGGCGTGCGCGTTACGCCCGGTCTGGGCGTCGGACGACTACATCGGCAACATCAGCTACCCGGAGATCGAGCCGGAAGTCGGCGATCAATGGGTCGCGCGCTTCTTCTGAACGCCTCCGCCGCAGGGCCTATCCACTTCAGGAACCACCCTCTGGTGACTTTCGTTCATTGCCCCCGATCCCCGTGACAGGGACGATGCGCATTGGGCGGCGATCCTCGTCGCGGCGAGGCGTTCGATGTCACGAAAAGAAGGTAACCCCCGCTCGGCCAAGCCGGGCAAGGCGCCGGCGGCGGCCGACGACTCCACGTTCGATCCGGACGCGACACGCATCGTGCCGGCCGGCGCCCCGCTGGACCGCATGCCGCTCAACACCGCCGCCAACCGCGCCGTTCCTGCTTCCGAGCCGGATGGCGGGCAGGAGACCGCGCCGCCGCATGACGACGGCCCCGAGACCGTCCAGCATGAACGCGAGATCAGCTTCATCGATCCCACGTTCCCCGACACCTTCTCGATGCGCGCCGGCCGCAAGCCGGCCGACATCCCCGTCGACACCGACCACACCATCATCGCCCCCGCCGCGATGCTGAAGCCCCAGGCGGCGAGCGAGCCGCCGGCCGCGAGCCCGCCCGTTCCCGCCCCCATTCCCGCCGAGCCCGCGCCCGCGCCGGTCGCCGCCATGCCGGATGCGCCCGCCGCTGCCACGGACGCCACCGCCGTGCCGGAGGCGACTCCCGACGCCCCGGTTCCCCCTGCCGCCCCCGTCGTCCCGGTCGTCCCGGTCGTCCCGGTCGCCGCTTCGCCTGCGCCCACCACCGCTTCGCCCCTGGACACGTTCTCTCCCACCGGGAATGAGACCGTCATTGCCCCTGCTGCCCTGAATCCCGTGACCAAGACTTCGCCGCCAGCGGCACCGACGCCACCCGCCACGCCGATCCCCGAATCCGCCGCGACCGGCAATGAAACCGTGATCGTGCCCGCCTCGAAGCTGGCCGCGGCCAAGCCGGCCCCCGTCGACGCCACGCCCGCGAAGCCGCCGGTGGCGGCCGCGGTGACGCCGCCAGCACCGCCCGTGGCGCCGCCCGTCACGCCGCCGCCCGTCGTGGCGGAGGCCGAGGAATCCGAATTCGGCGCCTCCGAATTCGCCGAAACCATCCTCGACCCGGACGCCGTCGCCGCGGTGGCGGCGCTGCGCGCGATGCCGCCGGTGCCCGATCCCAAGCCGTCCACCGGCACGCTGCCGGGCGGCTCGCTCGCGGCCAAGGTCGCCAGCAACGAGGCGCCCGTGCGCCAGGTCGGCCGCTTCCAGGTGCTGGACCGCATCGGCCGCGGCGGCATGGCCAGCGTGTTCAAGGCCCACGATCCCAGCATCGGCCGCGACGTCGCGATCAAGTTCCTGCACGCCTCGCTGTGCGAGGACGAGGAGTACCACGCCCGCTTCCTGCGCGAGGCGCGCGCCTCCGGCAGCCTGTCGCATCCCAACATCGTCACCGTGCACGACGTGGGCGAGGTCGACGGCCGGCCCTACATGGCCATGGAGCTGCTGGACGGCGAGCCGCTGGCCGACCTGCTCGAACCCGGCACGCCGCTGCCCATCCGCGACACCGTCGTGATGGCCATCCAGCTGGCGCGCGCGCTCGACTACGCGCACAAGCGCGGCATCGTCCACCGCGACATCAAGCCCGGCAACATCGCCCGCGTGCGCGGCACGCTCGACATCAAGGTGATGGACTTCGGCATCGCCCACATGGAGTCGACCAAGGGGGAGCAGCGCACCCGCGTCGGCGACGTGCTGGGCACGCCGCAGTACATGGCCCCCGAGCAGATGAACGGCGAGAAGATCGACGGCCGCTCCGACCTGTTCTCGGTCGGCATCGTGCTGTACCAGATGCTCACCGGCGTGCGTCCGTTCACCGGCGACAGCGTCGTGAACCTGGCGCTCAAGATCGCCAAGGACGACCCGACGCCGCTGAACAAGCTGCGCCCGGAGATCCCGGCGTCGCTGCGCCGCGTGGTCGACCGCTGCCTGGCCAAGGCGCCGGACAACCGCTTCCAGACCGGCGCGGAACTCGCCGATTCGCTGGTCAAGGTGCTGGGCGAGATCGACGAGGAGGCCCGCAACAAGGGCCGCGCCAAGCTGATCCCGCTGCGCGTGAAGTGGGCCGCGATGATGGCCGGCATCGTCGCCATCGTGATGGCGGTCAGCGGCTCCATCATCAGCCAGCGCCAGAACGCCGCGCTGATGCAGCAGGTGGCCGACTACGGCACCGCGCTGTCGCGCTTCATCGGCGCGCAGAACGCCACCGCGGCGCTCGGCGAGGACTGGGTGTCGGTCGACGTCTCGCTGCAGGAGATCATGAAGACGGGCGATTTCGAGAGCGTCAGCGTGATCGACCGCGCCGGCGTGGTCGCGGCGTCCAGCCTGCCGGAGACGGTCGGCAAGCCCTACCAGGCACCGCCCGGGGAAATCCTGGGCGAGCAGGGCGCCGTCAAGCGCACGCGGTATCACGCGGCCGGCGGCGCGGCGATCCTCGGCTTCGACTCGCCGATCACCTTCCAGGACAAGACCGTCGGGCGTGTCGCGCTCGGCCTGCCGGAGCGGCCGCTGGAGAGCGTCGCGCGGCTGTCGCGCACGCTGATGGCGGTGCTGGCGGTGACGACGGTGCTGGCCGTCGCGATCGCGATGTTCTTCGTCGCCAACTGGTTCTCGCGACCCATCAAGCTGGCCGTGGAGGCGCTGGACGAGATCGGCCGCGGCCGCGTCGACTTCCGCATCCGCGAGCAGCGCAAGGACGAATTCGGCCTGCTCTACGCCGCCTTCGACCGCATGGCGCAGGCGCTGCAGGACAAGCAGGCGCTGGCGGCCTCCGCCGCCAAGGCCGAGGCGCCGACGACGATCGGACGTCGTTCCGGCGCGCTGGCCGCGGCACGGCAGCAGGCGGCTCAGGCCGCGCCGGCCGACCCCCAGTCGCCGGCCGCCGCCGCGCCCGCGGACGAACAGACGCAGCCCGCCCCGCCGGTGCCGCCATCGACGCCGGGAGCCGCCTGATGTCGGGTAGCCTGATGCCCGTGGTGACACGCGGTACTTCGACGGCCGCTGGCCCTCATCCCCACCCTCTCCCGCAAGCGGGAGAGGGAGTTCGACCGCGTCCTGCGCTGTTTGCCGGCGTTGTCGCCGCGGCGGTGCTCGCGCTGACCGGTTGCGTCGCGACGCCGACCGCGACGCCGCCGCTGAACGAGCCCGCGCCGGTCAAGGCGCCGTCGACGACCGCCAACGGCGAGATCGTCGCCCGCAGCGACCGCCTGCTGATCTACGTGCCGGTGGCCGGCGAATCGCTGCGCGGCATCGCCGGCCGGCTGCTCGGCAGCGAGGACCGCGACTGGCAGATCAGCGAGGCCAACAGCGGCGTCACCAAGGCCGAGCCCGGCCAGCCGCTGATCGTGCCGCTCAAGCCGATGAGCCCGCTGGGCGTGCGCTCGGGCCAGCTCCAGACGGTGCCCATCCTCTGCTACCACCGGCTCGGCACGGTGGGCGGGAAGATGGCCGTCTCGCAAGGCAACTTCGCCGCCCAGATGGAATGGCTGGCGAAGAACGACTACCGCGTCGTCAAGCTGTCGCAGCTCGCGGGCTACCTCGACGGCAAGGAGCCGCTGCCGCCCAAGGCGGTGGTGATCACCTTCGACGATGGCTACGAATCGGTCTACAAGCTGGCCTACCCGGTGCTGCGCAAGCTCGGCCTGCCGGCGACGATGTTCGTCTACACCGACTTCGTCGGCGCGGGCGGCGACGCGGTGAGCTGGACGCAGCTGGCGGAGATGCAGTCCTCGGGGCTGATGGACATCCAGTCGCACTCGAAGTCGCACCGCAACCTGATCGAGCGCACGACCGGCGAGAACGAGGAGCGCTACAAGCGCAACCTCGACACCGAGACCGCGGGCCCGCGCGACCTGATCGAGCAGAAGCTCGGCACGGCCGGTCAGGTGCGCCATTACGCCTATCCCTACGGCGACGCCAACGAGCTGGTGCTGGACACGCTCACGCGTCAGAAGTACACGCTGGCGGTGACCGTCAACCCCGGCGGCAACGCCTTCTACGCGCAGCCGCTGATGCTGCGCCGCACGATGATCTTCGGCGACCACGACCTCGAGGCCTTCAAGGCCCGGCTGCAGACCAGCCGACGCATCGGACCGACCCCATGAGAGCCTCGGTTGTACTGGCGCTCCTGACGGCCGTCGTGCTGGCGGCCTGTACCGGCGGCCCCGGCGCGCTGCGCAATCCGGAAGGGACGGCGGGCGCCCCGCCTTCGGCCTTCGAGCTGGCGCAGGTCCAGCGCGCGCAGGAGCAGGGCAAGGACGGCCAGTTGGCCGATGCCGCCTGGACCTGGGAGGCGCTGACGGTCCTGCGTCCGGACAACGCCGGCTACCGCGACAGCCTGGCGGCGACACGGCAGCAGATCGACGCCGGCGTGGCCGAGCGGCTGGACAAGGCCAAGGCCGCGCACAAGCGCGGCGACCTGGACGGCGCGACCACGCAGTACCTGTCGGCGCTGTCGCTGCAGCCGGACAACGAGCCGGCCGCCGACGCGCTGCGCGGGCTCGAGAAGGAGCGCAACCAGAAGAGCTACCTCGGCAAACCGGCCCGCGTGACGCTGCGCAAGGCGGCGCCCGCGCCGGTCGCGGCCAAGCCGGCCGCACCGGCGAAGGCCCAGGCCGCCACGTCCGGCGCTCCGGCGAAGGAGCCGGCTCCGGCCGTCGCGGCCGGTCCGGACCGCAACGAGCTGGAACACATCGCCATGCTGTCCGCGCAGGGCGAGGTCGACGAGCCGATCCGGCTGCTCGAGAAACGTGCGCCGCAGGACCGCAACGATCCGTCGGCCAAGCGGCTGCTGGCCGACCTCTACGTGCGCAAGGCCGAGAAGCTCGCGGCGATCGACCGGTCCGGCGCGATCGTGGTGCTGCAGAAGTGCCTGCGCGTGGATCCGAAGAACGCGCGCGCGACGGCCATGATGCGGCAGCTGATCGACGAGTCGGCGGCGAAGTCGTCCGCGCCGGCGCCCGCCGCCGCGGCGACGGCCAAGAACAAGGTCGACAGGAAGTGACGGCTCAGGCCGCCATGGCGACGGGAAACGACGGGGCCTCGGCCCCGTTTTTCATTGGCGTCATGGCCGCCATGCTCGCCATGGGCGCGCGCCCGAGCGGGCCACTCAGAACGTGACCTTCACCGACGCCGCGCTGCGCCTGGCCTCGCCGTGGAAAACGGCCTCGATGTTGTTGCCGTCGGGGTCCAGCACGAACGCCGCGTAGTAGCCCGGGTGGTAGGGCCGCTCGCCCGGCGCGCCGTTGTCGGTACCGCCGTTGGCCAGCGCGGTCTTGTGGAAGGCGTCCACTGCCGCGCGGTCCCTGGCCTGGAAGGCCAGGTGATGTCGCCCGGTCAGATGACCCTGCGCGGCCTGGCTGTCCGCGGTCGACACGAACAGCTCGTCCGCCCAGAAGTAGTCGTCGCCCGAGCCGCCGATCGGCACGCCCAGCGGCGGCAGGATCGCCTCGTAGAACTTCCGGCTCGCGGGCAGGTCCCGCACGACGAGCTGGAGGTGGTCGATGAGGCGTCCGCGATGCAGTTCCTGCGTTTCCATGGGGCTCTCCTTGAAGACGTCGGGCGCGCATCGTCCGGAGCGCGCCATCGTGGAAGAGACGGGGCAAGCCGCGTTCTTGTCCGCCTGCGACGCCCATGACGCTCGTTTCTGCTGCGCCGCGCGTCGGCCTCGCCCCAGGAGTCCGGGACAGCGCGGGCGCGTCACGGGCCCCGCGTTTGCTCGCGCCATCGTTCTCGTGCTTCGCACGTCTCCGAAGGCATCCATTTCATGAAACCGCTCTTCCTTGCCGCACTCTTCTGGGCCGTCGTGCCCCAGGCGCAGGCGCAATTCAATCCGCCGGCCGGACCGGAACAGAACATCGACATCCACGCCGGCAACGCGACCGACAGCCGCTCCAACCACGGCACGCCGGGATGGCTGAACGCGTCGGCCAGCGAGCACGGCATCGATGCCTCCGGCAATGCCTTCAATTCATCCGCGTCGGCATCGACCCGGATGGGACCGGGGCACCTGTCGGGCAGCCTCGCCACCAGCGTGACCGGCAGCGGCACCGCGACGACCTCGCTGACGGCCTACCAGACCGATGCGCTGACCTTCACGCGCAACGACGGCAACTTCGACAACGAGCTGATCGTCCACTACAACATCGTGATCGCCGGCGGCACGTCGGCGGCCATGAGTGGCGGCGCCGGCGGCACGCAGGCGGGATCGCTGGACTGGACCTTCGTCCACCAGCTCGACGGCTTCTACACGACCGCCTGGCAGAGCACCACCACGCTGGCCCACGACGGCAGCGTCGTCACCGACAACCAGTGGAACAGCAGCCCGATCGGGGACGTGTACGCGGTCTACAGTTTCTCCGCGGCGATCTTCGCGGGTGGCGCGACCACCATGGACCTGTACCTGGAGATGAACAGCCGCCTGAATGCGGCGGGCCCGTCGGCGACGGCTTCGATGGCCGCCAACGCACCGACGATCTACTGGGGCGGGATCTCCCAGGTCACCGACTGGAACGGCAACGTCATCGACTACTCGGTGGCGTCGGCGTCCGGCTTCAACTACACGCTGTCGGCGCTGGCCTCGCCGGCGCCGGAACCGTCGACCTGGGCGCTGCTGATCGTCGGCGTGGCGGCGTTGGGTCTGCGCGGACGCGCGATCTCCCGGATGCGTCGCGGCGACGTCGGCTCCGCCGCCAGCATGGTCTGAACGCGGCCGTCGGCCTGCGCGACGAGCGGCTCGATCAGCGCCGCTTCCGGCAGGTTGGTCCAGTAGCGGCGCGGCATCTCGCGCGCCATCATCGCGACCTTCAGGCGCGCGGGATTGAAGATGCTGCGGTAGTAGGTCAGCCAGAGGTCGGCGCCCGCGTCCGGCGGCGGCGCGTCCTCGCGCCGGCCGCCCGGACCGACCTGCAGCGACGTGCCGTCCCACGACACCGAGCAGCGCGGCGACTGGATCGACCATCGCAGGTTGGCGAAACGCCGGGCGAAGAACGGCGCGGCGGCCTCGAGCGTGTGGTGTGTCGGCTCGAACCACGCGACGAGGCGCTGGCCGTCGATCTCCTCGACGGGCACGAAGCGGACGAACGCGTGGGTCTTGTGGATCTCGTGCCGCACCTCGCGTTCGAGCCGTTCGGCGCGGCGACGGTCGGGGTCCAGCGTGTCGTGCCAGTAGCCCGGTTCGGTCTTCAGCCGGAAGAGCATCCGGTACAGCAACGTGAAGCGCTCGGGTTCGGCGTGGAGCAGGGCGGTGCGGCACAGCGACAGGAAGGACGCCGGGACGGTGAACACGGCGGACGCGTCTTGCGTTCCCTGCGCATCCTGTGTGTTTCGCGTGCTCCCCGTGTCTTGGCCGGACCGCCTCTGGACGAAGGTCCGTCCGGCCTCGCTCGCGTCCTCGTCCTCGACCTCGACCGAGTCGTCCGCCCAGAGCCCACGTTCGTCGTGACCCGTCCGCCAGACCACGTCGTGCGGGGCGATGCCGAGGCGCATCAGCCGCTTCGCCGCCTCGCGGAAGCCCTCGAGATCAATGGGACCGTCAAGCTGGACGCGAACCATCAGAAGAGCCCCATCTGAGCCGGCGCGGCGTCTACAGGCGACCTCGCCGCGATCGCCGCATCGAGCGCCTGGACCCTGCTCGCCGGACCGGGGCGGTGGCCGTCGACGATCACGAACGGCAGCACCTTGCGCGCCGGCAGCTTCAGTTGCCGCAGATCCTCGGCGCGCAGCCGGCGGACGCGTCGCGCCACGAGCAGCTTGTCGACCGAGCCGACGCCGAGTCCCGGCACCCGCAGCAGCATCTCGCGCGGCGCCTGGTTGAGGTCGACCGGGAAGCGCTCCGGATGCGCGAGCGCCCAGGCGTGCTTGGGATCGACGTCGAGCCGCAGCAGGCCGGTGCCGTCGTCGACGATCTCCTCGTGGTCGAAGCCGTAGAAGCGCATGAGCCAGTCGGCCTGATAGAGGCGGTGCTCGCGCACCAGCGGCGGCGCCTTCAGCGGCAGCGTGCGCGCGGCATCGGGGATCGGGCTGAAGGCCGAGTAGTAGACGCGCCGCATCCGGAAGCGGCCGTACAGCGTGGCGCTGCTGCGCAGGATGCTGCGGTCGTCGCTGGCGTCGGCGCCGACGATCATCTGCGTGCTCTGGCCGGCGGGCGCGAAGCGCGGCGGCCGGGCCGGGCGCGCGGCCGCACCCGGCAGCACACGGATCGGCGCCTCGGCGGCGGCCTTCTGCGCCGCCTTCGCGTCGTCGATGTGCAGCCTCAGCCGACCCATCGACCGATGGATCGCGGCGGTGTCCTTTTCCGGCGCCAGGTCCTTCAGTCCCTCGTCGGTCGGCAGCTCCACGTTGATGCTGAGCCGGTCGGCATACCGCCCGGCGCGCCGCAGCAGCTCCTCGCTGGCATCGGGGATCGTCTTCAGGTGGATGTAGCCGCGGAAGTCGTGTTCCTCGCGCAACACCTGCGCGACGCGCACGACCTGTTCCATCGTGAAGTCGGGGCTCTTGATGATGCCGCTGCTGAGGAAGAGGCCTTCGATCGTGTTGCGCCGGTAGAAGTCGAGCGTCAGCGCCACGACCTCCTCGACGCTGAACTTCGCGCGCGCCACGTTGCTCGACGAGCGGTTCACGCAGTACAGGCAGTCGTACTGGCAATGGTTGGTCAGCAGGATCTTCAGCAGCGAGATGCAGCGGCCGTCGGGCGCATAGCTGTGGCAGATGCCCATGCCCTCGGTCGAGCCGATGCCGGTGCCGCCGCGGGAATCGCGCTTGTCCGTGCCGCTGGACGCGCAGGACGCGTCGTACTTCGCGGCATCCGCCAGGATGGCGAGCTTGCGGGAGAGATCCATGACATGCCGGTGAGATTGAATACTGTATGAATATACAGTTTCTTCGGCTGGCGTGGTCAGTGGTCGGGGGCGATGTCCGTGGTTTCCCCTGGGGATGGCCGGGAGCTGCGCCTCAGGAGCGTCGTGCGCTTCGCCGACGCCGCGAAGGCGCCCAGACGCGCCATGAGGCGTTCCAGCGCCACGGCCAGTCCGATGCTGGCGATGACCGCCGGGACGTACACGACGAAGGTCCACGCCTGCGACGGACCGAGCAGCGCGCGATAGAGCGCGACCGTGCCGAGCACGATGACCATGTGGCTCAGGTAGAGCTCGTAGCTGAGCCGCCCCATGCGCGCGAGCCAGTTCAGCCCGGCGCGCGGGGGCGCTGCCTGCGCCCGGAAGGCGATCAGCATCGCGCAGGTGCCCAGGCACAGGCCGTACATGCCGCTCTTGAAGAGATGGCGGTGGACGAGATCGCCCCATCCGATGACCAGCAGCACGCAGAAACCGCCGAAGAGCGCGAGCGCACGGGCGTCGCGCGCGCCGGGCTTCCAGCGCCGGGCGGCGAGGGCGGCCAGCACGCCCCAGGCGATGGCGGACATGCCGGGCAGGTAGGCCTTCTCCCACCAGACCTCGTTGCTGACGGGCACCAGCGACCGCAGCGGCAGCAGGCTCAGCGCCAGCACGGCGAGCGCGACGACGAGCAACGGGCGCGGCAGCGCCAGGCACAGCAGCGGGAAGCCGACGTAGAAGACCTCCTCGATGGACAGCGACCACAGCACGTCCCACGCGGCCGGCGCCCAGCCGGTCCGGCCTTCGTACCAGTTGAAGGTGAAGGTCAGCGCCGAGCCCAGCAGGCCGCCCAGCGACTGCCTCGACGACGGTGCGAAGTCCGGGACGCCGAGCGCGGCCAGCAGCGTCAGGACGGTCAGCACGACCAGCAGCAAAGGGGCGATGCGGCGCACGCGGGCCAGGTAGAAGCCGCGGAGATCGACGCGCCGGAGATCGCCATGGCGCTCGAGGAGTCGCGTGGTGATCAGGAAGCCCGAGATCACGAAGAACATGAACACCGCTTCGTAGCCGTTGAAGCTGACGGCGTCGGTCAGGCGCCGGGGCACCCAGGCACCGAGCAGGCTGGGCGCCAGGGGCAGCCGGAACGGCAGCGCCAGGTGGTGCACGACCACCAGCAGGATGGCCACGCCGCGCAGGCAGTCGATGGCGAAGTTGCGCGGGGTACGGGCGTCCATGGCGTGAGCGTCGTGAAGGGGCGGCGATCGTAGCGGGCGCAGGCCATCCGGCGACGCTGCGGTCGGGTTACGCGCGTTACCCGGCGCAAAAGCGAAGAGGCGCCCGAGGCGCCCCTTTCGCGTAAGGTCATCAGGGACCGGTCATGCCGGTCACTTCAACTGGTCGGCCTTCGCCTTCAGCGTGACCGCCTTCTGGCGTTCCAGCTTGGCGAGCTCGTTGTCCGGATCGAGCTGCAGCACGTTGTCCCAGCCCTTGATCGCGCCGGCCAGGTCCTGCTTGGCGAACGCGGTGCGCGCGTTCAGCGTGGCCTTGGCGATCTGCTTCTTGCGGACGGCCTCGATCTTGGCGCCGGCGCCCGGCTGATCGGCCGCCTCGGCGCGGCGGTACTCCTCCAGCGCCTTGTCGAAGCGACCCGCCCGGTCGTGGGCATCGCCGGCGCGCATGGCCTTCTCGCCGGGCGAGGTTCCGGCGCCGGCGGTGGTGCGGGCGGAGCGGCCGGCGTCGGGGCGGCAGCCACCGTCGTCGTGGCCGGCGGGGTCGGTGCCTGCGCGGCGGCCGCAGCAGCCGCAGCGGCGGTCGCCTTGGGATCCGGCTTCGACGACGGGCGCGGGTACAACGGACCCGCCGGCGGCTTGCCGGGGATGCGCAGCACCTGGCCGCCCGACACCTGGCGCGGGACGCGGATGTCGTTGTAGCGGGCCAGGATGTAGAACGAGTAGATGTCGCCCATGAAGCGGCCCGCGATCCGCGACAGCGTGTCGCTGGACTGCACCGTGTAGGCGAAGGATTCGCGGCCCAGCTGCTGCACCGGATCGACCGTGATCTGGCGCATCAGGTTGTTGGCCAGCTTGTTGGCCGGATCCAGCTGCAGCGCGCGCTGCAGCTCGTTGCGGGCCTGGTCTTCCTGGCCGGCCTCGAGCAGCTCGATCGCCTGCATGGCGGTCTTCTGCGACAGCGCCTGCTCGGCCGCGGTCGGCGGCACGGGCTCCGGCGGCGGAGGCGGGGGCGGCGGCGGCGCCGTCACCACCGGTTCGGGCGGCGGCGGCGGGGGCTTCGGCGTGACGCAGGCGGCGAGCGCGATGCTCAGCAGCAGGGCCGTACCCACGGACAGGGTGGAATGACCACGACCCCGCGCCGCTTGCGCGGTCGGGGTCAGGGAGATCGGAGCGTCGGAACGGAGGGTGGTCGACATCGGCATCACGTCGGAATTCGAGCGGGGTGCAGTATGAAACAGCGACAAGCCCCTCTCAGGTGACTTTCGTTCATTGAAGCGAGACCATTGTCACGCAAACATCCCATGCCAGTCTCCCGAGGTCCCAAAGGCAAGCCACATGACCCTCACCCTGCGCGCGGTGTCGCTCAACGACCTGCCCCTGACGCAGCCCATCACCGCGCGATTCGACGCCACCGGGGGGACCATCGGTCGCGCCGACAACAACACCATGGCGCTGCCCGATCCGGAGCGCCACATCTCGCGCCAGCAGGCCGAGATCAGCGCGGAGGCCGGCGGCTACGTCATCCGCAACGTCGGCAGCGCCAATCCGATCACCGTGTCCGGCCAGCCCGTCGGACAGGGCCAGTCGGTGCCGCTGCGCCATCTGGACCAGGTCCGCATCGGCGGCTACCTGCTGGAAGTCCAGAGCGAGGCGAACGCCGACAACGGCGCCACGGTCATCCGCCGCGCGCCCGACCTGAGCCGACCCTCGACGCTCGGACCTTCGCCCGCACCGGCGCCGGCCGCCTTGTCGAGCTCCAATCCGTTCGCCGACCTGTTCGGCGGCGCGGCACCGGCGCCCGACGTTTTCAGCACTTCACCGGCGTCCGCGCCGCCTGTCTCGGCCTTCGCGGCGCCGCCGGTCCAGGCGCCGCCGCCGGCGCCGGCCGGCCCGATGATGCTGCCGGACGATTTCGATCCGTTCGCGCCACCGCCTCCGCCGCGTGCCGCGCCGGGGACCTCGGGCGCCGGCGGCATCCCGTCGTCCTTCGATCCTTTCGGCGGGCTGGACCTGGCCCCGCCGCCCGCGGCGCCGCCGCCGGCGGCGCGCAACGACGACCTCGGCTTCGGCGGCGCCTTCGCCGACCTCGTGCCGGGCGACAACAACCGCTCGCTGGACGATCTCTTCGGGCTGCAGCCCGCCGGCAGCGATCCGCTGGCCGGGTTCATGGCCGGCGCCTCCAAGCCCGGCGACGCGCTGCGCGACTCGGTGGGCTCGGATCCGCTGGCGCTGTTCGGCGCCGCGGCGCCGGCGACGAACACCGAACCCCAGACCCCCGCGCTGCCGGACCACACGCCGGCATTGAATTCGGCCTTCCGGCCGCCGGAAGTCAGGACGCCACCGCCGCTGTCGCCGCCGGTTCAAGGGCCCATTCAACCGCCGGCGGCCACCGTCGCGCCGGTCCCGCCGCCGGCCGTGGTCGCACCGATCCTGCCGCCCGCGATGCCACCGGTATTGCCACCGGTCGCGCCTCCGCCGCTGGCGGCTGTCCCGCCGGCTCAGGTGCCGCCTGGCATGCCGCCGCCCGCGCCGGCCGTGGCTGCCGTACCGGTAGCGCCCGTCGCGCCGGGTCAGGCCGCCGACACCGCGGCACTCTGGCAAGCCTTCTGCGAAGGGGCCGGCATCCGCATGGCCGCGCCGCCGCAGGGCTTGAACCCCGACCTGATGCGGGTCATCGGATCGTTGCTGAACGCCTCGGTGGACGGCGCGTTGCGCATGATGGCCGTGCGCGCCGCGACGAAACACGAGCTGCGCGCGCAGGTGACCGTGATCCGCTCGCGTGAAAACAACCCGCTGAAGTTCTCGCCCGACGCCCAGTCGGCGCTCGAGCAGCTGTTGCAGCCGCCGGTACGCGGTTTCCTGCCCGGTCCCGCGGCGATGCAGGACGCGATGCGCGACCTGGTCGGCCACACGATCGGCACGATGGCCGGCACGCGCGCCGCGCTGGAGGGCGTGCTGACGCGCTTCCAGCCCAAGGCGCTGGAGGCCAAGCTCACCAGCCGCTCCGTGCTGGACAGCGTCCTGGCGATGAACCGCAAGGCCAAGCTCTGGGAGCTCTACCTGCAGCATTTCGAGTCCATCCGGGACGAGGCACAGGAGGACTTCCACACGCTGTTCGGCAAGGCCTTCCTGGAGGCCTACGAAGATCAACTCGAGCGCCTGAGCCAGCATGGGCAGGGCCCCTCGGCGACCTCGCCGTCACAACAACAAGCACAGCAGAGCGGGGCCTGAGCCCCGCCGTTTGTCCTACACGTCGTTCACACCATGCTCAAGATCAGGGTTGCCGCCTGCAGCGAACAAGGCGCGCGCAACAACAACGAAGACGCCATCGTGGCGCACGAGAACGGCCCCGGCTGGTACGCCGTGCTGGCCGACGGCGCCGGAGGCCACCGCAACGGGGCCGAGGCCGCGCGCCGGGCCGTGCACCGCATGCAGACCAGCCTGGGCGACGCGACGCTGCCGTGGCGCCCCGAGCTGCTGACCGGCGCGGTGCTGGCCGCGCACGACGACGTGCGTCGCGGCGTCGAGGGCACGGGCCGGGACCGCATGCACACGACGCTGGTCGCGCTGTGCGTCGACGCGCAGCGCAACTTCGCGCTGTGGACGCACGTGGGCGACTCGCGCCTGTACCGCATCCGCGGCGGCCAGATCGACACGATCACTCAGGACGACAGCGTCGTGCAGATGCTGATCGAGGCCGGCCTGCTGACGCCGGAACAGGCGGAGGACCATCCGCACAAGAACCACCTCGTGGCCGCGCTCGGCATCGAGGATGACCTGAACCCGCACACCACCGCGCCGCAGCCGTTGCAGGACGGCGACGTGTTCCTGCTGTGCAGCGACGGCTGGTGGGGCAGCGCGGGCGACACGCTGATCCACGACACCCTGCGCGCCGCGGCGTCGCCGGACGACTGGCTGGCGGCGATGCGCGCCGTGATCGAGGAACGCGGCCTGCCCGACCAGGACAACTTCAGCGCGATCGCGCTGTGGGTGGGCGAGCCGATGCTGGCGACGGCGGTGCAGACACCGACCGACGAGGCCGGCACCGCCGCGGAAGATGCGACGGTCGACTCCGGTCCGGTGCCGCTGGAAGAGGAGGACGACTCGACGCGGCGCATGCCGCTCTGAGCGTCGACCCCCGTGGCGCGCCGTGGCGACCCGCCAGGCGCGACTGCTTCAGGTGCGCGGCGCGCCGCGCGGTGCGGTGACCGTGGCGGGTCCTGCCGCCGGCCACCGGGTCGGCGACGCCACGAACGCGCTCAGCCGCTGCGCGGTCTTCGACAGCGCCGCGGCCGTCTCCAGGTTGCGCTGCGCGACCTGTTCCGCGTCGGCGGTCGCGCGACCGACATCGGTCAGGGCGACCTCCAGCTGGCGCCCCGCGCTGGACTGCTGGTGCGTGGCCATCTTGATCTCCTTGCTCGCGATGTCCGATGCGGCCACGCGTTCGGAGATCAGCGAGAACATCGCCTCCGCTTCCGAGAACAGCGACGAGTTCGCCGCCACCGCCTTCACGCCGGCCTCGGTCGACATGATGGTGGCGTTGGAGACGTTGCGGATCGAATCGAGCTGGCGCCGGATGTCCACCGCATCGGCGCGCACCTTCTCGGCCAGCCGGCGGATCTCGTCGGCGACCACGCGGAAGCGCTCGCCGGCATCGCCCGCGCCGTAGGCCTCGATCGTGGCATTGATGGCGAGGATGTTGGTGCGTTCCGCCAGTTCCTCGATGGCGCCGAGGACGGTCGAGGCGCCCTGGACCTCCTTGCCCAGCGTCGTCATCTGCGTGACGACCCTGTCGATCTGCTGGCTCAGCCCCACGGTGGCCTCGCGCGCGCGGGCCATCGCCTGGCTGCCGGCGCTCGCGGCGCGCGTGCTGGCCGAGGCCATCTCCTCGACCTCGGTCGAGCGCTGCGCGATCTGGTTGGCGGCGGCCTGCACCTCGTGCATCGTGGCCGTGAGCTCGACGGCGGCGGAGGAGGTCTGTTTCGTCGCCCCGGCCTGCTTGAGCGAGGACGCTTCCAGCTCGCGCGCACGGGCGGCCACGTCCACGGCCGAGGCGCCCACCATCTGCATCAGCAGCCGCTGCAGGACCAGGCCGGTGACGACGACGATCAGCAGGCCCAGCGCCGTGCCGCCGAGCCCCACGGCCTTGACCAGGCGTGTCGTCTGACCCATCTCGGCTGAGCGTGCGACGAGGTGCTCGACCTCGTCCTGCTCCATGGTGTTGAAGCGCCCGCGCAGCCGTTCCATGCGCTGGCGGACCTGGTTGACCTTGGGAGAGCGGGTGACCTCCTCCAAGGTCATCGTCTGACGATCGGCGATGCGTTCACGGAACAGCACGAGGAGCGCCGCGATGTCCTTCTCCGTGTTGTCCAGGTCCACGGCGCGCGACCGCCACGCGGGCGTGACGCGGATCTCGGCCATGTCGGCGTTGACCTCGGCCGTCGACTTGTCCAGCGCCGTCAGATAGACGGCGTCCTTGGTCAGCATGAAGCCGCGCTGCGCGGCCTCCGCTTCGGCGACGTCGTTGAGCAGCTCGGCCAGGATGCGCAGGCCCTGGTGGCTCTGCGTCACGCCGTCGGCGGCGGTTTCCATGAGGTAGGCGCTGCGCATGGCGACGGTGCCGACGCCGCAGAGCACGAGCGCGGCCAGCAGGAATCCCAGCGCGAGGCTGCGTCCGAAAGTCTTCATTTGCCTGTTCTCCCTGGGACGCAATGTCGCACAGGAGGACGCTTCCGTCGCGCGCCGGCCGTCGGCGGCGGCCCGGCCGGGCCGGATCAGCCCGACTTCTTCGTCAGCAGCGCCGCGAAGGCCTCCACGTACGGCAGCCCCGGTCCCCAGCGCATGTGGACCTGTTCCCCGGGCTCGGGGTTGGGCGACCACACCGTGCAACCGGCCAGGCGCTCCAGCAGCTCGCCCGCCGCCAGCATCGGCACCGCCGCGGTGAGCAGGCTCGCCGGTGCGGTGTAGCTGACCCATTGCACCGCGTTCTCCGGCGCGGGCAGGGTCGCCGCGTGACTGGACGGCCAGGGCGGGGCGGCGGCCAGCGCCGCCTCCAGCGTGTTGACCGTCGCGGTGTCGTCCAGCGTGCGCATCGCCGCGTTGGCCAGCACCGTGTACCAGCGGTCCAGGTGGTCCAGCCCGGCGCGGTCCACCGGCGGCTGCGTGCGCGGCTGCGCGATCACCAGCGGGAAGTAGCGGCCGACGTTGTCGCAACTGGCCATCAGCACGCCGAACCACCACTTCATGTCGACGACGCCCGGCGCCCACGCGAAGCGCAGCACCGGTGCGGTCAGGTAGGTGTCAAGCCAGCGCGGACCGAGCGTCTTCGGCAGGTCCTGCATCATCCCGGACAGCCATGCATCGCAATGCTGCACGCAGTGTTGCGGCAGCCGGCGCTGGGCGAAGTCGCCCAGCGCGGCGACCTTGCCGTACCAGCCGGGCACGGCATCGCCGGCGGTGTTCAGGGCTTCGGGCAGCGCGCTCATGGTGGGGTTCTCCTGATGCGGTTCACAGGCCGCCCGGGCAACGGAACTCGTTGAGCTCCGGCAGCCGGAACGGGTTGCGGACGCTGCTGGCGGTGACTTCGAAGACCGCCTTGCGGCCCTCGATCTCGAAGGTGGCCTTGAAGCGTTCGGGGGCGCTGGTCTTCTCGATCTTGACGCGGTCGAACAGCCGGAACAGGGCCCACGGCCCGTCGTTGACCAGGCCCGACGAGCCGCTCGCGCTGACCGGGCTCAGCTGCACCCGCACCTGCGAGCTGCCGCGCGGACCCGGCCACTGCACCGAGGTCGGGATCTGCGGGCCGTGGCTGTAGCGCACGATCTGGCCGTCCACGTCCAGGATGAACTGCTGGATCGTGGTGTCCATCTCGATGGGCTTGAAGTCCAGCCGCAGCGACGGCGTGGCGCTGCCGGGGAAGAAGGTCTCCTTGATCGCCTGCGCGCGCTGGAACTGCGGCAGCGTGCCGCTGTCCCCGCCCAGCGGCGTGCCTTCGACGGCCCGGAACTTCCACGGCCGCGTCGTCGTGTCGACGTAGGGCGCGAGCTTCTGCTGGAAGAGCTGGTCGATCTTGCCGCCCGGTCCGAACAGCATCGCGAAGTCCGCCTGCGTGGCGTCGCGCGAGGAGTTGCGGTCCAGCGGATAACGCCCGGCCACGGCCTGGTTGCAGAACTCGCCGACCTGCGAGCGCACCTCCATGCCGAGGTTCTGGCGCATCGCGCCCTGCGACACGCGGGCGCTGCTGCTGCCGAGGTCGTCCAGCATCGTGCGCAGCGGCTCGGGGCTCATCGCGGCGGCGGCCTTCAGCCGCGTGGGCACCGGCGAGGGCGGCGGCGCGCTGCCGCCCTTGAGCGCGGAGTCGGCCGCCGTCAGCATGATGTTGGCTTCGGCGATCAGGCCGACGGTGTCGTCCAGCGGCGACTTGCCGCCGCCGGCCGGGGCCGTGACCATGCTGCGCAGGCCGACGAAACGGTCGTCGACGATGTTCTCGATGCGCGGCGCGTTCGGGTCCGCCGGGTTCTGCTGGCCGGGCTTGCCGGAGAACATGCCCGCCACCTTCTCGCGGGTCTGCTGCACCAGGTCCGCAGCGCGGCGTTCGGCGTTCTCGATCGCGTTGCCGGGCTGCGCGAGCGTGGTCTCGCGCGAGGCCGCCCTCAGGAAGGGCCCCAGCGGGCTGTCCGGCGCGGACAGCATCCGCGAGCGCTCCACCGACTGCGGCACCGTGGCCATCGGCAGCAGCTTGACGCTGTTGAGGAAGGACTCCCACGAGGCCGCGTAGTCGTTCAGGTAGAGCCGGCGCACGTCGTCGACCAGCGGCGCGTTGGCGCGCACGAGGTCCTGCGGATTCTTCGGTGCGGCGGCAACACCCAGCACCCAGGGCTCTTCCGCGGCGAGCTCGTCCGCGACCTGGCCGACCCGCGGCTGGAAGCCGCGCAGGTAGGCGTCGCGGGTGAAGAAGCCCGGCACGCCCTGCGTCAGCGGCGCGCCGTTGGCCCGCGTGAACAGCAGCGGCGCGTTGTGGCCGCCGGCGCGCGCGACGGTGAAGTCGGGGTACTCGGTGCCCAGGCCCTGCGCGCGCAGCCGGTTGTAGATGCGTTGCGGCAGCGGCTGCGTCGCGAGCTGCGTGCGCACCGACGTCAGCAGCGAGGCGTCCTCCGGGAGCGGGGACGCGATGCCGCCCTGCGACAGCAGCGCGTCCAGATGCGCGCCGAGCGCCGCGCGCTGATCGGGCGTGAGCTCCCGGCGCGTGGTCTCCCAGTCGCTCTCGACGTGCTGCTTCAGCGCCGCGGCGTCGAAGTGCTGCGGGTCGTGCAGCATCACGTAGGCCTTGAGCGCCTCGTACAGCGTGACGGGCGTCGCCGCGCCCTGGCGCAGCTGTTCCTCGATGCGCAGCACCAGCCGCGGCAGCACCGCGTCGCCCAGCATCCGCTGGTAGGACGCGCGCGCCGCGCTGTCGAGCTTCCTGCCCTGGAACAGGCCCAGGCGCATCGTCCACGGCACGTGGTCGTCGACGGCCGCCAGCGCACGCGTCGCCTGCAGCGCGGGCAGGATCGGCAGCAGGTCGGCCGTGGCGCGGTTGGGCGTGGCCTGCAGCAGTTCGCGGACCTGGTCCGCCCGGGCCGAGGTCTCTTCCAGGTACTTCTTGTTGTTGAAGTAGCTGACGGTCCAGGCCGTGATCAGGCCGATGCCGGCGACCGCGACCACGGCGTAGCCGGCCAGCGCCAGCGCGTTGCGGCGCCGTTCCCAGCCGCGGTGCGTGCCGCCCAGGCCGGCTTCGGCGAAGACGACTTCGCTGAGCAGGCGGTTCAGGAAGTAGCTGCGACCGCTGGCCTGGTTGGGCGCCAGCACCGCGTTCTCGATCTGGTAGCTGCGCGCGACCGAGCCGAGCACGCGGTCGATCGGCGTGCCTTCCTGCGTGCCGCTGACGAAGTAGACGCCGCGCAGCAGCGGCTGGGCTTCATACGGGGAGGGCGCGAAGACACCCTCGGCGAACTCGGCCAGCAGGGCGCGCAGGCTGGCGAACTGCGCCGGGAAGCCGTAGATGCGGGCGCGACGCTGCGGATCGCGCTCGGCCTGGAGCCGGTCGATCAGGCCGTTCTGCAGGCGCTGCTCGAGGGCGTCGAACTCCGCGCCGTAACCGGCCAGCGGCGAGGTGCTGCTGCGCGGGAAGGTGAAGCCCCACGGTGCCGCGCGCTGATCCTTGTCGGCCGTGGCGAAGTAGTCCATGAAGCCCGACAGCAGGTCGGCCTTGGTGACCAGCAGGTAGACCGGGAAACGGATGTCCAGGTCCTTCTGCAGCTCCTGCACGCGGGCGCGCACGGTCGCGGCATGCTGGGCGCGCTCGGCCGGGCTGCGCGACAGCAGGTCGGTCACCGACACCGTCACTAGCGCGCCGTTGATCGGCTGGCGCGGGCGCGAGCGGCGCAGCATCTGCAGGAAGCCGCTCCAGGTCGCCTTGTCGTTGGTGGGATCGCTGTCCTGCGTCGTGAAGCGGCCGGCGGTGTCGATCAGCACGGCCTGGTCGGTGAACCACCAGTCGCAGTGCCGCGTGCCGCCGACGCCGCGGATCGCGTGGTCGCCCATCTGGTCGGCCAGCGGGAAGTTCAGGCCGCTGTGGCGCAGCGCCGTGGTCTTGCCCGAACCGGGCGCGCCGATGATCAGGTACCAGGGCAGCTCATAGAGATAGCGGCCGCCGAAGCGCGAGCGCAGCTTGGCGCCGAAACCCGCGGAGCCTTCCGCGCCGAAGCGCGAGCGCTGCAGCATCTGCAGCGCCTGGCGGAAACGCTCGCGCACCGCCAGCATGTCGGCGGTCTCGCGCTCGGGCGCGTCCCCGGCGGGCTGCTGGAGCAACTGGTTCACGACGGCGCTGTTGCCGCGCTTGGCGCGCCAGCGGCTCCAGGCGATGCACAGCGCGACGATCAGCACGAGCACGCCGATCGTGATCCAGCGCGAGCGTTCGGTGTCGAGCGGGCGTGCCTCGCCGACGGCCACCAGCGGACCGACGATCCAGATCAGCAGCGCGACGGCGAGCACCAGCACCGCCAGGAGCACCCAGCGGTTGAAAATCCATCCCAGGACGCGTTTCATCGGGAAGCTCCGCGCGCCGGCGCTTCAGGCGCCCGGCCATTGACCATCAGACTGACTTCGACGCGCCGGTTCAGCGCGCGGTTGGCGGGCGTGTCGTTCGGGGCCACCGGCTCCGCCTCGGCGCGGCCCTCGGCGCGGATGCGCTCGGGCGCGACGCGGCGCGCGATCAGCAGCTCGCGCACGGTGTTCGCGCGTTCCTCGGACAGGTGCCAGTTGGAGGGGAAACGGGCCGTGCGGATCGGCGTGTTGTCGCTGTGGCCGGTCACGAGCACGGTGCCCTGGACCTGCGTCAGCGCATCGGCGATGCGTCCCATGAGCGCCTCGCGCTCCGGCACGATCGACGCGCTGGCCGGCGCGAACAGGCCGTCGCCACGGATGATCACGACGCTGCGGTCGACTTCATCGCGCACGGTGACCAGGTTGGCCTTGATGTCGGATTGCAGGAACTGCGCGAGCCGCGGCTTGGCCGGCGGCGGCGGCGGCGCGACCACGGGCGGCGACAGGCGCAGGCCCTGGATCTGGCCGAACACCGGGTCGGAACGCTCCGCCAGCGACAGCGTCAGCGACAGGTAGACGCCGACCAGCAGCAGCGCCGTCAGCGCCGCGGTCGCCGCCAGCGGCAGCCAGCCGATGTGGCGGCGCTGCGTGATGGCCTCGACCTGCCAGTGCTGCGCCAGTGCGGCGGGATAGTCGCCGCGTTGCTGCTTCAGGATCTGCGCGAGACGATCGCGCACCGCTTCCAGCTGCGCCGGACCGTTGTCGATCACGCGGTAGCGGCCGGCGAAACCCAGCGTCAGCGCGGCGTAGATCAGTTCCAGCAGGTCGCGGTTGGCTTCCGGCTTCTCGGCCAGGCGCGCCATCAGCTGGAAGACCTTCTCGCCGCCCCAGGTCTCGTTGTGGAACATCGACAGCAGGCTGTGCCGCGCCCAGACGCCGGAACCGCCCCAGGGCGTGTCGGCGCAGGCCTCGTCGATCATCGTGCAGAGCACGTAGCGCGTCGCCATGACGCGCTCCGGCGGAATGCCGGCGGCCGCCGCGCGGGCCGCGAAATCGCGGATGCCCTGCGCGAGGTTGTTGCGCAGCACCGCGACGTCGTCCACGCGGCGCGTCGCCCGCAGCTGCGGCACCAGCAGCAGCAGCGGGTTGGCCAGCGTCAGCAACGGGTTCAGCCCGGCGGCCGGCGGAGCGGCGTCGGGCTGGACGGAGTCGGGCGACGGCAGGGCACCGCGCGGCGCCTGCGCGCCGCCCGGACGGGGCTTGATGAAGGTGCGCTGATCGTCGAAGCCTGCGAACGGATCGTTGAGCGCGGAGGGGTCCATGCCGGCTCCCGGAGGTTACTTGTCTTGGATCGGTGGCGGAATGGGGCGGGGCCCGGCGTCGCGGTGAGCGGCGCTCACTGACGGATGGCCCAGAGCTCCAGTTCCAGTCCGGGGAAATCGCCGGCCACGTGCAGCGCCAGACTGCCGCTGCGCTCGAGCTGCTTCCAGAGGTCGCCGCCGCGGTCCAGCTCGAAATAGTGGAAGCCCGCGTGGAAGGGCAGCTGGCGCGGCGCCACCGGCAGCGCGCGCATGCTGATGCCCGGCAACTGCAGGTTGACGAGGTCGCGGATGCGGTCCACCGGGCCGAGCTTGGATTGCGCGGGGAAACGCTGGCGCAGCTGTTCCGCCGCCACCTGCGCGTTGACCGCGATGACGAAGCTCGCGCTGCGCAGCAGGTCGGCGTCGGGGACGACGGCCGTGCGCACGCCGTGGGTGCGTTCGGTCAGGTCGATCTGCAGCGCGTTGCGCTCCAGCACGACGCTGAGCATGCGGCGCAGGTCCTCGAGCAGCGGGGCGAAACTGCCGCGCAGGTCGTCGTGGCGGTACAGCGGGTATTCGGACGCCAGCCGGGTGTCGCTGACGAAGGTGGCCATGTCGCCGGCCAGTTGCAGGCAGTCGCGGTGCAGCGTTTCCGGATGCACGTGCGGGGAGGCCGCATGCTGGCGGAACAGCGGGTCGGCGCGGTTCAGCGCCTGCAGCATCAGGAAGTCCGCCAGTTCGGACACGCCGTTGCCGAGCTGACCCATGCGCGACGACAGCAGCTGCGCGCGCTGGCGCACCAGCCCGTGCAGCAGCGAGGCCATCGCGGACAGGTGGCCGCTGGCGTCGATGCGGGTCTGCGGCGGGATGTAGCTGCGGTCCAGCACCAGCTGCTGGTCGGCGCGGCGCTCCGCGATGCGGGCCACGCCGAGCGCGGCATAGGCGTCGTTGAGTTCGCGGGCCGGCAGCAGGCGCAAGGTCAGCGCGCCGGTCTGGACGGGTTCGGGTTCGTCGCCGGCGCTGGTCTGGTCGCGCAGGTCCTGGTCGACGACGTGATAACGGTGCAGCTCGCCGGCATCGTGGCCGTTGAACGCGACCTGGTCCGTGCCCGGTCGGGCGATCGGCGCGGCCAGGACGACCATGTCGCCCTTCAGGTCCGCCGGCACTTCCAGCGGCGCCATCGCGGCGTCCGCCTGCGGGATCTGGAACGGGGTGCCGTCGGGCAGCACGCCGCTCGCGCGCACGATGCCCAGCCGGCCGACGCTCAGCAGCGCCTCGTCCAGCACCAGCTCGGTGAAGCCCCAGCCGTGCGGCGCCAGCGCGCGGGCGCGGCTGTCCACCAGATGCTCGAGGTAGCGCGTCTCCTGCTGGAAATGGTGCGGCAGCAGGAACATGCCCTGCGACCAGATGACCTTGCTGTGCCAGCTCACGGCAGCCTGACCGTCGCGCTCACCGACAGCTCGTCGGCCTGGATCAGGATCTCCTGCTTCCTGCCGACGACCACCGGCACCACCGCGCGCCAGCGCGCACGCTCCAGGTCGCGGTAGGCGGCGAAGACCGCGACGAAACGCGTCTCGGGCGACAGGATCTTCTTGGACCACGGACGCGCCTCGCCGGGCTGCAGCGTCATCTCCTCGCGGGAAACGAGCTCGGTGCCCAGTTCGGTCTGGTCCTTCTGGTACAGGCTGACGAAGTCGGCCGCATTGAAGCCGACGTCCGATTTCAGCTCATACACCCGCACCAGCAGCGGGGACGGACGCTTGGTGACGCTCGGGTTCACCTGGGCCGAGGCCTGGATGCTGCCCTTGGTCACCTCCGTCGGCTTGTCCGAACTGGAGAACGGGTTGATCTTGTCGAGGGACGAGCAGCCCCCCAAGGCGCCCAGGGCGAGCAACGCCCCCAAGGCCAACGGGGCCGCGACGGCGGCCCTGCGAGTGAGGGAGAGGGGTTTTGGTGTCCCGAACGCGGCGTGAGCATCTGGTTGTCCTTCTTGACCGAAAGAAAGGATAGCCAGCGGGGGGCGCTCGGGGTGGTGACTTAGGTAATCGTCCTCCCCCAACCAGCCGCCGTCAGGCGGCGACGCCGACCCGGAACTGGCTGACCAGCCTCGCCAGTTGCTGGGCCTGGCCGTTGAGGCTTTCGGCCGCGGCGGCGCTTTCCTCCACCAGGGCGGCGTTCTGCTGGGTGACCTGGTCCAGGTGGGTGACGGCGTCACCGACCTGCTGGATGCCGCCGTTCTGCTCCTGCGTGGCGGCGGAGATCTCCCGGATCAGGGTGTCGACCTGGCCGACCTGCGCGACCACCCGCTGCATGACCTCGCCGGCGCTCTGCGCCTGGCGAGCACCGGTGTCCACGCGCTGGGTGCTGGCCTGGATCAGGTCCTTGATCTCCTTGGCCGCAGCCGCGGAACGCTGCGCCAGCGCCCGGACTTCGGAAGCGACGACCGCGAAGCCGCGTCCCTGCTCGCCGGCCCGGGCCGCCTCGACGGCGGCGTTCAGCGCCAGGATGTTGGTCTGGAAGGCGATGCCGTCGATCGTGCCGATGATGTCGCCGATGCGGCGCGAGGCGTCGCTGATGCCCTGCATGGTCTCGACCAGGGCGCTGACGGCCTGGCCGCCTTCGCCCGCGGCGCCGGACGCGTCGGCGGCCATGCGGCTGGCCTGGCCGGCGGACTGCGCGTTCTGGGCCACGGAGCTGGTCAGTTCCTCCATCGAGGCCGCCGTCTGCTGCAGGCTGCTGGCCTGGGTCTCGGTGCGCGAACTCAGGTCGGCGTTGCCCTGCGCGATCTCCTTGGAGCCGTTGGCGATGCTCTCGCTGCTGTCGCGGACCTGGCCGACCAGGCGGCCGAGCTGTTCCACCATGCGACCCATGGCGCGCAGGAGGTCGGCGGGTTCGTCACGGCCTTCGGCGTGGATCTGCACGGTGAGGTCGCCGGCGGCGACGTCCTGGGTCGCGCGGACGGCCTGGGCGATCGGGGTGGTGATGGAACGCGTGACCTGCAGTGCCAGCGTGATGCCGATCGCCAGCGCGACGGCCACGACGCCCAGCGTCACGCGCAGGCCGTTGGCATAGGAGGTGGCCGCATCCTTGGCGGCCTGGTCACCGCCGTCGCGGTTGTAGGCCACGTCGAGGTCGACGGCCTTGGCGAGTGCGGTGAACAGGGCGGAGGAGCGCCCGCCGGCCAGCTTGCGGGCCGTCTCATGCTGCGCCTCGCCGCCGGCGATGGCGCGTTGCATCTCGGCGTCGGCGTCGAGGTAGGCCTTCCACGCGTCGCGGATCTGGCCGTAGAGCTGCCGTTCCTTGTCGCCGCTGATCGACGGCTCGTACGCGCTGGCGGCCTTGTCGAAGGCCTGGACCGAGGCGTCGTGCTGCTTCACGAGCGCAGCGCGGGCGCCCTCGTCGATCTCCAGCGCGCCGCGCAGCGACAGGCGGCGCGTCTCGTTGGCGGCAGATTGCATGTCGGCCAGCTTGGCGACGCTGGGCAGCCAGTTGGTGTTCAGGTCCTGGACGTTGTCGTTGATGCGGGACATCTGCTGGATGCCGAAGGCCGCGATGAAACACAGCAGCACCAGCACGGCGGCGAAGGCCAGCGCCAGGCGTTTGCCGATGCGGAAATTGCGGAGGATGGACATGGTCGTGACCGGGGGAGGCCGGGTGTTACGAGAGGTGTACTGAGATTGCGCCCGACAGCCTTCAGAAACCTGTCCGTGAGGGGCCCCTCAACGCCGCGTGAGGCTGTCGTCCCCACGTCCGGCGACCTGCCGCGCAGTCGTTCACGCCAGAGGAGGGAACCGTACGACGCACGACCGGGCCCGCCGTGTCCACGGCTCGGCGAGCATCCCGATGGCCGCCTCCGCAATTGCCCGGGTATGACAACGTTGTCAGCGTGCTCTATGCTTCGTCCCACAAGAGGAGACGAATCGATGAGTGCAGATCTATCCCGGGTCGCCGGTGGCGGCGCGCAGCCGCGCGCGGAAGGCGCGCCGGCGGGGGCGTCGGCGGAAACGCCGGACGGCGGGGCGACGCCGGTCCACGCCCGGCATCCGTTGACCTGGGTCCCGTCCGTGTACCTGGCGATGGGCCTGCCCAACGTGCTGGTCGGCCTGGTCGCCGCCATCCTCTACAAGAACCTGGGGGTGTCCAACGAGGACATCGCGCTCTACACCTCGCAGATGTACCTGCCGTGGGTGCTCAAGCCCCTGTGGTCGCCGCTGCTGGAACCCTACCGGACCAAGCGCTGGTGGGTGATCACGATGCAGTTCCTGATGATGGCGTCGATCGGCGCCGTCGCGTTCTGCCTGCCGCTGGACGGCTTCTTCCGCGCCTCGCTGGCCTTCTTCTGGATCACCGGCTTCGCCTCGGCGACGCAGGACATCGTGGCCGACGGCGTCTTCATGACGACGATGAGCCCGCGCGAGCAGGCGCGCTACGCCGGCCTGCAAGGCATGTGCTGGAACCTGGGGGCGGTGGTTGCCTCGGGGCTGCTGGTGTCGCTGACCGGCTGGCTGCACGGCTCGCTGGGCTGGACCTGGGTGCAGTGCTGGATGGCGGTGATGCTGGGCGCGGCCGCGATGATGGGCGGCTTCGGGCTGTGGCATCTGCGCGTGCTGCCCCCGGGCGCGCCGTCGGCGGTGCAGGGTCAGGACTTGTCCAGCGCGATGGTGTCGCTGCGGGAATCATGGATCACGCTGTTCCGGAAGCCGTCGATCTGGATGATGCTGGCGGTGGTGTTCTTCTACCGCTTCGGCGAAGGCTTCATCGAGAAGTTCGGACCGCTGTTCCTGCTGGATCCGCGCACGGCGGGCGGGCTCGGCCTGGACAACGCGGCGCTGGGTCACATCTACGGCAGCGCCGGCACGATCGCGTTCATCGCGGGCGCGTTCCTCGGCGGTTTCATCGCTGCGAAGATGACGCTGCGGCGCTCGTTCCTGCTGCTGGCGATCGCGCTCAACCTGCCGCACCTGACCTACTACTACCTCAGCCACGCGCTGCCGACGGACCTGTGGTGGATCGGCGCCGTGGTCGCGATCGAGAAGTTCGGCTTCGGCATGGGCTCCGTCGGGCACATGCTGTACATGATGCAGCAGATCGCCCCCGGACCCTTCAAGATGACCCACTACGCGATGGCCACCGGCGTCATGGCGCTGACCAAGTGGGCCACGGGCAGCGTCAGCGGCTGGCTGTACGCGGGCGTGGGCCAGCATTACGCGAGCTTCTTCGGCTGGGTGCTGGTGTTCTCGATCCCGCCGATCGTGCTGGCGTGGCTGGCGCCGTTCCCGGTGGCGGTCGACCGCGAGGACCTGGGCGCCCCGGCGGGCGGGCATTGATCGACGGCCGGTCTTGTTCCGGCCCACCGCAGGCTCACTGGCGGCTCACTGCCGGCTCAGCGTGTTCAACGGAATCTTCAGGTAGCTGACGCCGTTGTCCTCCGCCGGCGGCAGCTGCCCGGCGCGGATGTTGATCTGGATCGAGGGCAGGATCAGCGTCGGGACCTCGAGCCGCGCGTCGCGCGCGGTGCGCAGCGCCACGAACTCCGCCTCGCTGACGCCGTCATGGACGTGGATGTTGCGGGCGCGCTGATCGGCGACGGTAGTCTCCCAGGCCGGCGCGCGGCCGTCGGGCGGGTAGTCGTGGCAGACGAAGAGGCGCGTGGCCGGCGGCAGGGCCAGCAGGCCTCGGATCGAGCGGTAGAGCGTCGCCGCGTCGCCGCCGGGGAAGTCCGCGCGGGCGGTGCCGACATCGGGCATGAACATCGTGTCGCCGACGAAGACCGCATCGCCGATGCGGTAGGCCATGCAGGCCGGCGTGTGGCCCGGCACGAGCATCGCCTGCGCCGCGATGCCGCCGATGTGGAAGACCTCGCCGTCCCGGAACAGGTGATCGAACTGGCGACCGTCGGGCAGGAAGTCGCGCTCGAGGTTGTAGAGCTTGCGGAAGACCGCCTGCACCTCGCGGATGTGCTCGCCGATGGCGATGCGCCCGCCGACATGCGCCTGCAGATGGCGTGCCGCCGACAGGTGGTCGGCGTGGGCGTGGGTCTCGAGGATCCACTGCACGGTGAGCCCCGCCTCGGCGACGTGCGCGAGCAGGCGGTCCGCCTGGGTCGTGGCGGTGCGACCGGACTTGAGGTCGAAGTCGAGGACCGGGTCGACGATCGCGGCCTGGCGGGTCGCCGGATCCGCCAGCACGTAGCTGACCGTGCCGGTCCGCTCGTCGTGGAAGGCGGCGATCGTGATGGCGGGGGAATCGGGGCTCATGGCCGAAAGGCGCTCGCGGCGGAGTGGCGGTGGAATTCACTATACCCACCGCCGCAGGTGGAACCGCCGTAACCGATCTTCCCGCCCGCGGCCCCGCGCCGCGCCGCTAGGCTGCGCCGCGATGGCCGACAAGCACGTTCACCAGCACGTTCACCAGCAGCCCCTGCATTTCCACAGGAGCGATCTCCTGACCGTGGCGCTACCGGTCTGGCGGACGCGATTCGTCCAGCTCCTCTTCCTCGCGGGCTTCCTGGGTCTCGCCGCGCGCGCGGCATGGATCCAGCTGCTCGGCCAGGACTTCTACGCGTCGCAGGGCGACCGGCGCGTGCATGCCGAAGCGCCGGTGGCGGCGCGGCGCGGCCAGATCCAGGACCGTCACGGAACGGTCCTCGCATCGAGCGTGCCGCGCGCGTCCGGGCAGGGTTTCCAGCGACGTTATCCCGACGGCGAGATCGTCGCGGCGGTGGTCGGTTTCACCGACGTCGACCATCGCGGGCAGGAAGGGGCGGAACGCAGCTTCGATCCCGAACTGGCTGGCACCGACGGCCTGCGCGCGGTGATCCAGGACCGGCTGGGTCGGGCGATCGCGGACGCGCCGGAAACGGTCGGCGCGGTGGATGGGCGCGATGTCCGGCTCACCCTCGACGCGCGCATCCAGCTGCTGGCCTTCCGCCGCATCAAGGACGCCGTGGACGGCCATGCGGCGAAGTCCGGCAGCGTCGTGGTCCTCGATGCCCGGACCGGCGACATCCTCGCGATGGCCAACTACCCGAGCTTCGATCCGAACGAACGTCGCCATTGGCGGCAGGACCAGCTCAGGAACCGCGCGGCGTCGGACGCCTTCGAACCGGGATCGGTCGCCAAGCCGATCACGATGGCGACGGCGCTGGACCTGGGTCGCGTGAGGCCGGAGACCGTCTTCGACACCGGCCCGGGCCACCTCCGGTTCGAAGGGGCGACCATCTCGGATGTCGGCTGCTTCGGCGTCCTGACGGCGGAGGGCGTGATCGAGAAATCGAGCAACGTCGGCATGACCCTGCTGTCCCGGTCACTGTCCGCCGAGGAGATGTGGCAACGCTTCCGGGGGCTCGGATTCGGCGAACGGGCGCTCGACGAGGTGCCCGGCGTGGCCGTCGGCCGGGTGCGGCCCTGGGCCCGGTGGAAGCCGATCGAGCAGGCGACGATGTCCTACGGCTACGGCTTCTCGACCAGCCTGCTGGGCATTGCGCGCGCCTATACCGCCTTCGCCGGCGACGGGGCGGTGCGGCCGCTGCGTCTGCGCGTGTCGACGCCGGCGCGTGCCCCGGTCCCGGTGTACTCGGCGAAGACGGCGGCACAGATCCGCCGCATGCTCTGGCTGGCCGCGGGTGGCGCGAGGGACGCGTCCTTCGATGCGGACGATGCCATCGGCGGGAAGTCCGGCACCGTGCGCAAGCTGGAAGGCCGGGCCTATGTCATCGGCAAGTACCGCTCGCTGTTCGTCGGCATGGCGCCGATCAGCCGGCCGCGGCTGATCGTGGCCACCTTGATCGACGAGTCGACCGAAGGGGGCTACTACGGCGGGCAGATCGCCGCGCCGGTGTCGCGCGAGGTCCTGCGCGAGGCCCTCCGGCTACAGGGCATCGCGATCCCGGCGTCCTGAGCCCCGAGGGCCTGCGCCGCCCGTGATCGCGGTGCATTGCACCGGGTGGCGCAGCTCGTGCGCCGCGCCGCCCAGGAGGAAGAGGAGGGCGAACAGCCATCGCGTCACGACGGCACTCCCGGCGGCCGCGGGTTCAGGCCAGCTCCAGCCCGACGTTGATGTTGCCGCGCGTCATCTTCGAGTACGGACAGGTGTCGTGGGCGCGCTTGATCAGCTCGTAGGCGGTGTCGCGGGGCAGGCCGGGCAGGCTGACGCGCAGCTTGGCGCTCAGGAAGTAGCCGTCGACGCCCTTGTTGAGGTCGACCGCCGCGTCGACGGCCGCGTCGGCGGGCAGGCGCACGCCGATCGCGTGGGCGGCCAGGCCCATCGCGCCGATGAAGCAGGCCGACCAGCCGACCGCGAACAGCTGTTCCGGGTTCGTGCCGGGGCGGGCGGTGCCGGGCGAACCCAGCTGGACGTCCAGACGCTGGTCGTCGGACTGGCCGCGGCCGTCGCGTCCGCCCGTGGTACGGGTGTTGGCGGTGTAGAGGACTTGAACGTGGTCGGTGATCGAGGACATGGCGGGCTCCAGTAGGGCAGCGTCACTTGCTGCATGGCCCGCATTTCATCGGTCCGATGTATCGACGATGTGTGACGGCCCCGGTGAATTGGCACGGCGCATGTCGAGCCGGGCGGCGGACACACTGGCATACAAAGGCGGACCGTCCGCCAAAAGTGACCCTGGCGACCCTCTGCACTTGCGCGGGGGCGAGGTCACGCGCCGTCATGGAGCGACCCCTCGTGTGACGGTCCGTGACGGCGACGTTGCGGCCGCGTAAAACCCGGTGCGCCCAGCGCCGTGACGAGGTTCCCGACGCCCGATCGCGCGAATTCTTAAGCAGGCCCTAATTCGGTGGGCGCACCTTACGCCCAGGGCAACACGATGTTTGACGCAATCGGCCCGACCGGCCCCGCGGCCCACGGCGACGCCTGCACAAGACGCCACCGGCGCGGAGCCCGCCGAGTCGAAGGAGAAGCACATGAGCAAGTCCACCCCGATCCTCGCCATGGTCGCCGGGTTCGCCGCGGCGTCGGCCCAGGCCTCGACGGATCCCGACGACATGGCGCGCCGGTCGGAGCGCCGCGCGACGATCCAGCAGCAGCTGCGCGCGGTCCAGGTCGAGCTCTACTGCGATCACCAGGACAACGCGATGCATCTGTTGCGCGATGTCCGTCGCCAGCTGATGGCGCAGCGCGATCCGGACAACTCCCGCGATCTGCGCCAGCTCGAGAAGGTCAGCTGGCTGGTCCGCCACGGCGACACCGTCGAGGCGATCGCGACGATCGACGCGGCGCGCGGCACGGCGGCCTGATCGGCGACGAACCGGCGCAGCCCCGCCGGCAGCCTGCCGCCGGCGGGTAGCTGGTAACGGGTGGCGGGTGGCGGAATGCGCTTCGTAATATTCAACGGTATATTGCGAAGGGTCGTCAGCCGTCGCCCGCCATGCACAAGCCTCCCTTCAAGCTCCGTCCCCGTGGATTGGCCGCGCTCGCCGGCGCGGACGCCCCGCGCACCGAGGACGCGATGCCGGGACGCCTGGCCCCGATCGCCTGCTGCGACGAAGAAGCGTCCATCGTCGGGCAGGCGTCGACCGGGCCGACGTCCTTCGGGTCGCCACTCGCCGAGCCGTCGGACCATTCGACGGCGTCGCCTGACACGCCGGTCGCGAACCGGTCGCGACTCCATCAACTCGATCCCCATCTGCATTGCTCGGTGATCGGCAACTGCCTGGGCACGTCGGAACTGCGCCGGCTGATGAGCCGCCACGTCGACGTGGCGGGGATGAGCGACCTGGAGGTCCATCACACCGCGGTCTCCCTCGCGCCGCAGGGCGGTGACGTGGCGAAGGCGCTGCACAAGGCGCTCGACCAGCGGCACGCGGGCGCCGTCCGGTCCCTGGCGGCCGCGACGGACGAGGCGGCGCTCGAGACCGCCTGGCGTGAGGCCTGGCGGCGCGGCGACATCCAGGGCGCCTACTGGGCCGTGCTGACGCACAAGGCGGTGACGGTCGCGCTGCGGCAGACCGTGTTCGGCGAGGTCCACATGCTGTCCCACCTGATGGCGTCGGCGAACCGGCATGACCTGCAGCGCTTCGTCGCGCTGGAGAAGGGCCATGCCGAACTGGAGGAGCGGCTGGAGCGCGAGCAGGCGCGCCGGCACGATGCGCTTCAGGAGCGCGACCGCATGGCTGAGCAGATGCGCCGGCAGGCCGTCGATGCCGAGCGGCAGATGGCGGAGGTGCGTACCAGCGTCATGCGGTCGGAATCGTCGGCGTCGGCGCAGGATCTCCTCGCGCAGGTGGCCGTGCAGACCGAGCGCCGCGAGCGCGCGGAGCGCGTGGCTGAAGACGCCGTGCGGCAACGGGAGAGCTTGAAGGAACAGCTGGAGCGCACGCAGGCGCATGTCCGCGCGCAGGCCGAGGAGCTGGCCGCCGCCGAGGCCGAGTTGCAGCGGCTCAGCGCCGGCGTCCCGGATGCGGGCAGCGATGGCGCGGCGCTGCTGGTCGGTCGTCGCATCCTCTACGTCGGCGGCCGGCCGAGCTCGACGCCGGCGATCCGCGATTTCGTCGAGAGCCGCGACGGGGAATTCCTGCACCACGACGGCGGCCTCGAGACGCGCAAGGGCCTGCTGGCGGCGCTGCTGCCGCGCGCGGATCTCGTGGTGTTCCCGGTCGACTGCATCGATCACGATTCGGCGCTGAACCTCAAGCGCCTCAGCGAGCGGCATCAGGTGCCGTTCCTGGCGCTGCGCAGCGCCAGCCTGGCGAGTTTCGCGGCCACGGTGCGGCGGGAACTCGTGCCGTCGGGAGACGGTGCCGATCAGGGCCCGGGCGCGCGGCGCTTCTGCCTGCGACACGGCTGATCAGGGGTATTTCTCCATCGGTCCTGCGCGCGTTCCGCGCGGTTCGCTAGCCCCGTTTTGTCCGGCTGCAAGGCCGGACTACTTGTTTGCACTGTTTTGATGGCACGAACCTCGCAAAGCGCGGGCTCGCGTCGTTTTCAGGTATCTCCCGTCGATCTAGCATCTGATGCATCGGACGACTTTGGAGTTCCCATGACGCCGGAGGTATTGGCTTATTGGCTTGCTGGAATCTGCCCGCCCGCGGTGACCTGGATTCTCAACATGACGCTACGAGGCAGGGCCGCGCTATTGAGTTCTGCTGCTGACTCCGCGCTGCTGTTCCTAGTATTTGATGGCACGGCGGCAATCTCCATTCGAGATCTGGTCTGCAATACACCCAACGAGGCTGTCAGGGCGCTACTTCCTCCTGTCGTGCCGGCATTGATCTTCGTGTCGTTGGCAATCTGGATGGTCATTGTCCGATGGCTCGAACCATGCTTGACTTCAGGCGCCAAGACCCCTCAGGGGCGATTCCGTCAGTTTCTTTCTTTTCTGACGATGTGGTGGTTGGTTATTTTCAACGCCTACGGGCATTACTTTCTTTTTGTAAAGGCATTCCATGTTGCGTGAATTCTTGGTCTCCTGGGCCGCGGCTGGTGTTGTATACGCCGCTCTTCTTGCATTCGCTGGGTTCGTCATGTTCAAACTGGGGTGGTTGGATTCCCCAGATGTCGACAGCAGCGGAAATCTCGGAAATGGCGACACCGGTGGACATCCGACGTAACGGGCGCAGGTACCGGTGGGATGTGGAAAGACACTAGCTGACACCGTCGACCGCGGCGCTAGCATCGCGCGCCATGCGCATCCTCCTCGTCGAAGACGAAAAGCCCCTGGCCGACTGGCTGGTGAAGGCGCTCGGCCAGAACGACTTCGTCGTCGACTGGGTCGATGACGGGCGGCTGGTGCTGAACCAGCTCGCCGCCATGCGCTACGACGCGATGATCCTGGACCTGGGCTTGCCGGGGCTCGGCGGTCACGAGGTGCTGGCCCGCCTGCGGGACGCCGATTCCCGCGTCCCGGTGCTGGTGCTGACCGCGCGCGACTCGCTGATGGAACGCGTCAGCACGCTGCACGAAGGCGCCGATGATTTCCTCGCCAAGCCGTTCGAGCTGCAGGAACTCGAAGCCCGCCTGATCGCGTTGATCCGCCGCTCGCGCGGCCGCGACCAGCCGCGTTTCGCCTGCGGGCCTCTGGTGTATGACGCCGCCTCCAAGCTCTTCACGCTGGACCGGGAACCGCTGGCGCTGTCGCCGCGCGAGCACGCGGTGCTGCGCACGCTGATCCAGCACAGCGGCGAGCCGATGTCCAAGCAGGAGATCCTCGAGCGCCTGTTCTCCGACGAGCAGGACGTGCGGCCCGAGGCCGTCGAGGTCCTCGTCCACCGGCTGCGCCGCCGCATCGAGTCCGGCAAGGTCCGCATCACCACGCTGCGCGGCCTGGGCTACGTGCTGGAAGCGGCATGAGTCCGGCCCGGGCGCAGACGCCGGGGGCGAAGCGCCCCGGCCTGCGCTGGCCTTCGCTACCCACCCGGTGGCACCGGTTCAGCGTCCGCCGGACGCTGCTGGCGCTGGTGCTGCCGGTGATGCTGGCGGCCGTCGGCCTGGAGCTCGCGCTGACCTGGGGCACCGCGCTGCAGGCGGCCAACTCCGCCTATGACCGCTCGCTGCTCGGCGCGATCAAGGCGATCGACAGCAACGTCTCGACCGAGACCGGCGGCCTGTCCGTCGAGATGCCGTACCGGTTGCTGGAGTTCTTCGAACTCACCGCCAGCGGTCAGGTCTTCTTCCGCGTCAGCACCGAGGACGGCCTCGTCGAGATCGGCAACGCCGGCCTGCCGCTGCCGGGTCAACCGCTGAAGACCGGCGTGCCGCGCTTCATCGACGCCGAGTACTTCGGCGCCCCGGTGCGCGTGGGCGCCTGGGCCCGGGAGCTCGATCCCGAGCGGCCCGGTCGGCGGATGATCATCCAGGTGGCCGAGAGCACCAACTCGCGCAATGCGTTCTCTCGCGCGCTGCTGCTGCAGGCGGTGTGGCGCGACCTGCTGACCGTGTCCATCGTCGCGGGCACGCTGGCCCTGGTGATCGGCTGGGCCTTGCGGCCGCTGGACCGGCTGCGGCGCGAGGTCGAGGCGCGCGCCGACGACGACCTCTCGCCGGTCGACGAGACCGGGGTGCCCGCCGACGCGGCCCCGTTGGTGCGGGCGATCAACCACCATCTCGCCCGGCAGCGCGAGCTGATCGATGGCCGCCGGCGCTTCGTCGACGACGCCTCGCACCAGCTGCGCACGCCGCTGGCCACCCTGGCGACGATGGTGGGGTACGCACGCCGGGAGCGCGACCCGGCGCGGCTCGCCGAGGCGCTGGCCGCGCTCAAGGGCCAGATCGACGACACCGTGCGGCGCACCAACCAGATGCTGGCGCTGGCCCGCGCCGACACCGCGCAGGTCGCGATGACGCCGCTTTCGCTGGACCGCCTGGCCGACCGCTGCGCGCGCGAATCCTGGCCGCTGGCGCGGGAGCAGGGCATCGATCTCGGCTTCGAGCGCGCGGACGGGGACATCGTCGTGCTCGGGCACGAGGGGCAACTGCGTGAGGCCCTGCTGAACCTGCTGCACAACGCGTTGCGCTACACGCCGCGCGGCGGTGCGGTGACGCTGCAGGTCGGCGTGGAGCGCCGCGGGGCCGGCGTGTCGGCAGAGACCGGGAAGGCAGGCAGGGCCGATGAAGCCGATGAAGCCGACGGCGCGAACGACCGCGATGGACGGCTCGCGGTGATCCGCGTCGTCGACGACGGCCCCGGCATTCCCGCCGACGAGCGGCCGCGCGCCGGCGAGCGCTTCTTCCGCGGCAGCAATGTCGACCTGCCGGGTTCTGGACTGGGGCTGGCCATCGTGCGGGCGATCGCGCGCCGCCACCTCGGCGACATGGAGATCACCGCGGCGCGCGTCGATGCCGGCGGCCTGGAGCGTGGCACGGCGGTGACGCTTCGGCTTCCGCTGCGCGCGCCGACCGAAATTCCTGTCACGCTGAAAGCCGGCTGAAAGCGCCGTCTCCCTAGAGTCCGCCGCAAGCAGGTGGCGGGCGACCGCGCGTCCTGTCGACGAATCGCGACCGGTCGCGATCGACGACGGACGGCGGCGATACAGACCACCGCGAGGAGACAAGACATGGAATCGACCCCGACCTCCCGGGCGGGCCGCTGCACGACCGTGCGGTTTCGAGCCGCGCGGCACTGGATGGCCGCGTTCGCCGCCGTCCTCTGGCTGGCCGCGCCCTCCGGCGCCGCAGCGCAGCCGGGCCGTGGCGCCTCGGCGCCCGCGGCGTCAGCCCTGCCGGGCGGCGATGCCGCGCCCGAATGCATCGCCCCGGCCAAGCCCGGCGGCGGCTTCGACCAGAGCTGCAAGCTCGCGCAGGCCGCGTTCCAGCAGGCCGGCCTCACGCAGACGCCGATGCGCATCAGCTACATGCCGGGCGGCGTCGGCGCCATCGCCTTCGACCAGATCGTCACGAGACGCCCCGCCGAGCCGCAGACGCTGGTGGCCTTCTCCAGCGGTTCCCTGCTGAACCTCTCGCACGGCCGCTTCGGCAAGCGCAGCGTCGACGACGTGCGCTGGATCGCCGCCGTCGGCGTCGACTACGGCGTGGTCCTGGTCGGCCGCCAGTCGCCATGGAAGACGCTGCCCGAGCTGCTCGTCGCCTTGAAGGCCGATCCGGGCCGCATCAGCTTCGCCGCCGGCGGCACGATCGGCAGCCAGGACTGGGTCAAGTCGGCCCTGGTCGCCGGAGCGGGCGGCGTCGACCACAAGTCGATGCGTTTCGTCGCCTTCGAGGGCGGCGGCGAGGCCATCGCCGCGCTCAAGGGCGGCCACGTCCAGGTCTACATGGGCGATGCGTCGGAGGTCTTCGACAAGCTCGGTCCCGCCAGTCCTTTCCGCGCGCTGGCGGTGCTCGCCGAGCGGCGCCTGCCCGGGCCGCTGGGCGGCGTTCCTACCGCGCGGGAGCAGGGCGTCGACATCGTCTGGCCCGCGATCCGCGGCTTCTATGTCGGCCCGAAGGTCTCCGACGGCGACGTCGCCGCGTGGACCGCCGCCTTCGACCGCCTGATGGCCGCGCCGGCCTTCGACGAGGTCCGCGCGCGTCACGGGCTGTTCCCGCTCGCGCTCACCGGGCCGGCGCTGCGCGCCGTCATCGACCGCCAGAACCGCGAGTACGTCGAGCTCGCCACCCGCTTCGGACTCAGACGCTGAGCGCGTCCAGGCACCGGTCCCGCTTCCCGCTTCCCGATCCCCCAGAACCGGCCCTCACCGATTGAGGACCGCGGGCGCCCCTGCGTCCTGATTTTCCAACGACAACAAGGAGACTCCCTTGACATCCTCCCGCACGACCACCACCACGGCCACGACCAAGGTCCGACTGAACTCCCTGTGCGCCGCCGGCCTGCTGGCCCTGTGCGCGACCTCCGCCTTCGCGCAGAGCAGCGTCACCGTCTACGGGATCGCCGACGTCCTGCTGGAATACCGCGACCACATGAACGCCGCCGGCGACCACCGCTTCGGCGTCACCTCGGGCGGCATGAACACGTCCCGCTGGGGCCTGCGCGGCGCCGAGGACCTCGGCGGCGGCCTGAAGGCCGTGTTCCAGCTCGAGGCCGAGGTCGCCTTCGACACCGGCATGGCCGGCTCGTCGTACTGGGGGCGTCAGGCCAACGTCGGCCTGGAGGGCGAGTTCGGCCGCGTCGTCGCCGGCCGCTCGTACACGACCACCTACGACTTCCTGCTGCCCTTCGATCCGATGGGCTATGCGCCGTTCTACTCGTGGGCCACGTCCGGCGGACAGATCGCCACGCAGCCGCGCAAGGACGGGATGATCACGGGCATGTCCAACCTGATCAAGTACCAGGGGACCTTCGGCCCGGTGAAGGTCGGCGCGACCTACGCGCTGGGCGAGGTGACGGGCTCGGACTCGGCGGGCCGCTTCTTCGCGCTGGCCGGTGCGTACACGGCGGGACCGTTCTCGGCGACGCTGGTCGTCGACCAGCGCAACGGCGCGACGATCGCCGCCAACGGCCGCTACGACAAGGAAAAGGCGCTGCACTGGGCCGCGTCCTACGACTGGAAACCGGTCAAGCTGTTCCTGGCGCAGCGCGTCTACAAGAAGGAATTCGCCGTCGGCGGCGCCGACGCGAAGAGCACGATGACCTGGCTGGGCGCGACCTGGCAGGCGACGCCCGCGCTGAGCATCACGCCGGCCGTCTACTTCCAGAACATCTCCAGCGGTGCCAGCGGCACCGACGATCCCAAGCTCTACGCGCTGCGCGCCAAGTACGAACTGTCCAAGCGCACCAGCCTGTACGCGGTCGCCTCGACGGCGAAGTCGGGCGACGGCGGCGTGGTCAGTGTCTCGCGCGACGACAACGGCTTCGCCGATACGCAGTCCAGCGTCGGCCTGGGGATCCAGCACCGGTTCTGACCGGCTCGGCCCCCCAAGCTCCCCAAGCCCCTCAACCCGCCGCGGGCGTGTCCGGCACGACGATCGATTCGCCGATCGCGTAGAACTGGCCGCCCGCGATGTAGTGCAGCGTGCGCAGTTCCGGCGGCGCGGACTCGAAGTGCCAATGCCCGTCGCTGAACACGCGGGCATCGGCCCAGGCCGCGACGACCTCGCCGATGAACAGGTCGTAGATCCCCTGGTTGCGCGGTTCGGGCAAGACCCGGCACACCAGCCACGCGGCGCAGCCGTCCACCAGCGGGACGGGGCCCGCGGCGACGGCCGGAGCCGCGCCCGCGGCCGGGCCCGCGCCCGGACCCACGCTCGCATCGGCCGGGAGGTCGATGTCGACCAGCCGGGCACCGGCGTGGGCGAGCTTGTCCGGATCCTGGTGCAGGCTGCGGTTGCCGAGCCGGTGCGTCAACCCGGCCTGCGCCGCCGTCGGCACCTGCAGCACGAAGAAGCCGCTGGCCTCGACCAGCTCGCGCGTGCGCGTCGCCTTGTCGAGGACCACCGTCACCTTCGGCGGCTGGAAGTCCAGCGCGCAGGACCAGGCCGCGGCCATCGCGTTGCGCACGCCGCCGTGCGCGGCGGACACCAGCACGGTCGGTCCGTGGTTGAGCAGCCGGTAGGCCTTGTTCAGCGGGACCGGCGCGACGTGGGGATTCAGGCGTTCGTTCAGGGGCGTGTTCATGGCGGCGACCATTGTGACGGCGGTCGTCGGCCCGCGTTCCGGTCCGTGATTCAACCCTCGGGTCGCGGGGGCCGGGTTGCGGACCGTACGCCTCAGACCGGCGCCGGCGGCGAGGTCTGGCCCGGCAGCAGGCCCTCGGCGCGCAGCCGCGACAGCACGTCGAAGAGCAGCTCGCTCTTGATCCCGTACGCCGCGCGCGGCGAGTTGACGAAGCCCGAGGCGTTGAGCACCAGGTTGGTCCCGTCCACGCCGTCCAGCTGCACGTTCGGCGCCGGCGTCGACAGCACGCCGCCGTGCGCCTGGAACGCCGCCAGCACCAGCGCCTTCACGCGGTCGGTGTCGGTCGCCAGCGGCATCGGCAGCTTGAACTGCACCATGCCGAGCGACTCGCCGTAGGTCACGTTGCGGACGATCTTGGTGATGAACTCGGAGTTCGGCACGATCACCGTGGAGCGGTCGCCCATCTGGATCTCGGTCGCCCGCACGCTGATGCGGCGGATGTCGCCCTCGACGCCGGACAGCGAGACCCAGTCGCCGACCTTCACTGGCCGCTCGGCCAGCAGGATCAGGCCGGAGACGAAGTTCTGCACGATGGACTGCAGGCCGAAGCCGATGCCCACCGACAGCGCGCTGGCGACCCAGGCCACGCTCTGCAGGCTGAAGCCGACCGCCGTCAGCGCCGCGGCGATCGCGGCGACGGTGCCGACGTAGCCGAACAGCGTCGTCGTCGAGGAGCGCATGCCGACGTCCATGCGCGTGGTCGGCATGTAGCGCTCGGACAGCCAGCCCTTGAGCAGGCGCACCGCGGCCAGGCCGACGAAGAGCACGGCCAGCGCCTGCAGCAGCTTGAGCGGATTGAGCTCCAGCGTGCCGATGGTGAGGCCGTCCTGCAGGCTGCCGGAGCGGCGCACCAGGTCCATCGGCCCTTCGCCGTAGGGGGCGAGCAGCAGCAGGAGCGCGAAGAAGGCGATGGACACGCGGCAGACGGCGGACAGCAGCAGGGCGGTCTGCTCGCGCGTGCGCGGCGGCGCGGGGCCGTCGGCGGTGGCGGCGGCCTTGCCGTTCGCCTTGTCGCCGGCCTTGCCGTCGCCCTTGCTGTCCCCCTTGCCCTCGCCCGAGGCGGCGGCGGCGGCGGGTGAGGGCGCCAGAAGCGTCATGAAGAGGTCGTCGACCAGCACCGTCAGCAGGTAGGCGCCGCCGAGCACGATCAGTCCCCAGACGACCTGGTTGAGGACGAACATCGCCAGCGACACGAAGCCGGTCAGCAGCGCCAGCGAGGCACCGACCAGCGTCAGCCACGCGGCGGCGCGCAGCACCGACAGCCAGAGCGGGCGGATGACGAGTTCGGGTGGGGCGCCGGTGCCCGCATCGGCGGCATCCGGCGCGTCCTGCGGCAGGCCGGTGTGTCGCCGCAGTTGCGCGATGGCCAGGCCCAGCACCGCGACGAAGGTCAGCGACGCCAGCGTCTGCACGGCGCCGCTCGCGGCGACGCTCAGATCCAGCGTCGCCGCGGTGCGCGACGACAACCAGCCCAGCACCACGGCCGCCGCGAGCGTGCGCGGCAGCCAGGCCAGCCGCAAGGCGGCCACGTCGGGCACCGGCAGCAGACGCCATGACGGCTTGCGCGCCATCAGCAGCGCGGCGCCGAGGCCGGCGATGAATCCACCGAACCAGACGATCATCTCGGCCGTGTCCAGCCATTGCGCCAGCGAGTCCGGGCCTTGCGGGGCCCCGTCGACCAGGCTGGCCGTCAGCGTCAGGACCAGCCCGTGCGCGATCAGGCCGGGCCGCAGCGTGCGCAGGAGCACCTCGCTGACCGCGAACAGCGAGCGGCGCAGGCGCCCCTGCGGCAGGCGGGTGGCGCACAGGCGTGCGGTCAACCGCCGGGCGCCCAGGCAGAGCACCAGCCAGACCGCCGCGGCGCCGCACAAGGTCAGCCACGCCGTGGCCGGCACCGTGGCCCACAGCGCGCCGAGTTCGGCACCGAACACCCGCGCGCGTTCCAGGTCCGCCGCGCGGTCGGCGCTCAGCGAGCGCCAGAACCCCGATTGCAGGAATGACGGCACGCGCTCGCCGAGCCGGGCGCTCAACTGCAGCCGCTGGGCGGCCGTGGCGCTGCGCAACGTGCTCTCGGCCTGTCCGGCCAGGTCGTTCGCGACCTTGATCTGACCGTCGATGGTGGCGACTTCGCGACCCAGCTGCGCGCGCAACTGGGCGACCTCGGGCGTCTCCTTGACGTCCGCCTGCGGCGTGCCGAGCTGCTCCAGGCGCGACTTCGCGTCGTTCAACCTCGGCTGCAGGGCGGACACCGCCTGCTCGATGCGTGACTGCACGCGTCCGACCTTGTCCTTGATGTCGCCCAGGTCCTCCGCCGTCAGTTCCTTGCCCGGCTTGGGCTGGATCGCCTTGAGTTCGGTGCGGGAAATGTCCAGCAACTTCGCCGGGTCGGTCGGCTCGGGCGCCGGGTGTTGCGCGAAGGCGGGCGCCGACAGCGTGACGGCGCAGACCAGCAGCGCCCACGACAACCACGTCAGCAGGCGCGGCGCGCGGCCGGAGGACCGGCAGGCAAGGGGAGTCGGGAGAACAGTCATCCAGTCACCGGGAAACCAGGGTGCCGCCTGGGCGGCAAGCGGCGGTCCCGGGTCATCGGGGCGCTCTGCGACCCCTCCGGACGCCCTGCGCCAGGTATGGCGTCCGGTGATGTCGGATATGCCGTCGCGTGATGCGTCCGCCGGCATCGAGCGGGTAGAGTGACCCATCACGCCTTCTCACGTTTTCTCACGTCTTCGAGGACCCCACGATGACCACCACCGCTTCCTATCCCGACACCCGCCTGCTGATCGCCAACGAATGGGTCGACGCCACCGGCGGCAAGACCATCGACGTGCGCAACCCCGCGACCGGCACCGTGATCGGCAAGGTCGCGCACGCGAGCAAGGCCGACCTGGACCGTGCCCTGGACGCGGCGCAGAAGGGCTTCGAAGCCTGGCGCAACGTGTCCGCGCATGAGCGCGCCGCGACGATGCGCCGCGCCGCCGCGCTGCTGCGCGAGCGCGCGCCGGAGATCGCGAAGCTGCTGACGCAGGAGCAGGGCAAGCCCGTTGCGGAAGCGAAGGGCGAGATCCTCGCCGGCGCCGACATCATCGAGTGGTTCGCCGACGAGGGCCGGCGCGTCTACGGCCGCATCGTGCCGTCGCGCAACCTGGCCGCGCAGCAGCTCGTGCTCAAGGAACCCGTCGGCCCCATCGCGGCCTTCACGCCGTGGAATTTCCCGGTCAACCAGATCGTGCGCAAGCTCGGCGCGGCGCTCGCCACCGGATGCTCGTTCCTGGTGAAGGCGCCGGAGGAGACGCCGGCCTCGCCCGCGGCGCTGCTGCAGACCTTCGTCGACGCCGGCGTGCCTCCCGGCACCGTCGGCCTGGTCTTCGGCGACCCGCATGAGATCTCCAGCTACCTGATCCCCCATCCGGTCATCCGCAAGGTCACGTTCACCGGCTCCACGCCGGTCGGCAAGCAGCTGGCGTCGCTGGCCGGCGCGCACATGAAGCGCGTCACCATGGAGCTCGGGGGCCATGCGCCGGTCATCGTCGCGGAGGACGCGGATGTCGCCCTCGCGGTCAAGGCCGCCGGCGCCGCGAAGTTCCGCAACGCCGGGCAGGTCTGCATCTCGCCGACCCGCTTCCTCGTGCACAACAGCCTCAAGGACGAGTTCACCGCGGCGATGGTCAAGCACGCCCAGGGCCTCAAGCTCGGCGACGGCCTCGCGGAAGGCACCACCCTCGGCCCGCTCGCCAACGAGCGACGCGTCGTCGCCATGTCCAAGATCGTCGCCGAAGCCCGCGAACGCGGCGCCAAGATCGCCACCGGCGGGGAACGCGTCGGCAGCGCCGGCAACTTCTTCGCGCCCACCGTGCTGGCCGACGTGCCGCTCGACGCGTCGGTGTTCAACGACGAACCGTTCGGACCGATCGCGGCCATCCGCGGGTTCGATACCCTCGAGGAAGCCATCGCGGAAGCCAACCGGCTGCCGTTCGGGCTGGCGGGGTATGCGTTCACGAAGTCCATCAAGAACGCGCATCTGCTGGCGCAGCGCATGGAGGTCGGGATGCTGTGGGTCAACCAGCCCGCCACGCCGTCCGCCGAGATGCCGTTCGGCGGGGTGAAGGACTCGGGGTATGGGTCGGAAGGCGGGCCGGAGGCGTTGGAGGCTTACCTCAATACCAAGGCCGTCTCGCTGCTCGGGGTTTGAGCACACCTCCCTCCAGCCTCATGCCACCAGCCAGGGCCACCACACGGTGATCACCCCCTGCACGCAGATCCATCCCCACAGCAACACCACCGCTTCGCGCGTGGTGTGCTGTCGGGGTCGGATCAGCCCCGATCCGATCCGGGCCGCGTAGTACAGCGCCAGCATCAGCGCGACCGCGAGTTGCAAGCCCTGCAGGCTGTGCAGCGCGGCCAGCGTGCCCGTCCATGCATCCAAGGTCGGCGGACGCTCCGCTGGCCAAGCCGTCTGCAATCCGCTGTAGAACGCCAGCACCGCCAGCCCGAACGCCGGTGCCAGCAGCAGGGCACGCCACGTCGACACCGGCGCACGCCAGGCGCCAAGGCCCGCCCACACCACGAAGACCAGACTCAGCGCGTAGCCGAGGGTCTGCATCATCAAGGTCGTGTGGCTCGCCAGGCCCACGCCCGGTGGCGGACAGACGTCCAGCTTCATCGCCACGTGCAGGTGCGCGAAGGCCATCGACGCGAAGATCGTCGCCTCGACCACGATCAGGATCACGACGCCCCAGAACGACGGCGCCTGGCGACCCGTGACCCCCATCGGCAGGATCACGCCGTCGGCCGCCTCGGCCTCCTCGAACGGCGGCGCCCGGTCGGTCTGCCACAGCCACGCCCAGATCGCGACGATCGCGAGGACACCGCCCGCCACCGTGCCGCTGACGTGCTTCACCGTCATCAACAGGAAGAAGGCCGCCGTACCGATCGCCGCCAGCACCGGCCACAGGCTGTCCCCCGCCATCAGCACCACCCGCAGCGGGCGCGCCTGGACCGGACTGGTCAGCAACGTCTCACGATCGCCGGTGATCGTGCCGGGCAGCCAGTGCTCGCCGGCCTCGACCTCCGCATGCAAGGCGGGGCGATGCCACAGCGGCTCGTGGTGCTCGACCTGCGGGATGCTGCGCGTGCCGTAGGTCTTGCTCGGCAGCCACTCCAGCGTCGACGAGCGCCACGGATCGTTGTGGTCCTGCTCCGGACCGCGCTGGCTCCGGATGAGGTCGATGACGAAGAGCAGCACCCCCGCGGCGATGACGAAGGCGCCGACCGAGGAGAGCAGGTTGGGCAGCTCCAGTCCCAGCCCTGACGGATAGGTGTGCACGCGGCGCGGCATGCCCAGCATGCCGGCGATGTGCATCGGGAAGAAGGTCAGGTGGAAGCCGCCGAAGATCAGCCCGAACACCCAGCGGCCCGCGCGCTCCGACATCGCGCGGCCTTTCCACAGCGGGATCCAGTGGTAGAGCGCCGCGAACATCGGCAGCACCATGCCGCCGATGAGCACGTAGTGGAAGTGCGCGACGACGAAGTAGGTGTCGTGCACCTGCCAGTCGATCGGCAGCAGCGCGAGCATCACGCCGGTCAGGCCGCCGACGACGAAGGTGACCAGGAAGCCGATGAGGAACCAGGTCGCCGTGGTCCATTGCAGGCGTCCGCGCCACAGCGTGCCGATCCAGGCGAAGACCTGCAGCGCGCCCGGGATCGCGATGGCGACGCTGAAGATCGAGACCAGGCTCAGCCCCAGTCCGCCGAGACCCGCGGTGAACATGTGATGCAGCCACAGCAGGAAACTCGCCGCGCCGATGGCGACCAGCGCCGTGCTGACCGCGTGGCGGCCGATCAACGTGGTGCGCGCCAGCGCCGGCACCATCGTCGAGACCAGCCCCGCCGCGGGCAGGAAGATGATGTAGACCTCCGGGTGGCCGAAGAACCAGAACAGGTGCTGCCACAAGAGCGGGTCGCCGCCGCGCGTGGCATCGAAGATCGGCCAGTCGAAGGCGCGTTCGATCTCCAGCAACGCCGTGCCCGCGATCACCGCCGGGAACGCGAGCACGATCATGAGGCCGACGACCAGCATGGACCACGCGTAGACCGGCATGCGGCTCAGCGTCATGCCGGGCGCTCGCGTCATCAGGACGCCGGTGATCAGCTCGATCGCGCCGGCGATGGCGGAGATCTCGATGAAACCGATGCCCAGCAGCCAGAAGTCCGCGTTGAGCCCCGGTGAGTACTTCGCGCTGCTCAGCGGCGGATACATGAACCAGCCCGAGTCGGGCGCGAGCTGCCAGAACAGCGTGGCGTAGAAGGCCAACCCGCCGATGGCGTACATCCAGAACGAGTAGGCGGACAGGCGCGGGAAGGGCAGGTCGCGCGCGCCCAGCATGTTGGGCAGCAGGAAGACGGCGATCGCCTCGACCATCGGCACGGCGAAGAGGAACATCATCACCGTGCCGTGCATGGTGAACAGCTGCTGGAAGACCGGCGCGCTGAACAGCGTCTGGTCCGGCGCGGCCAGTTGCGCGCGCATCAGCAGCGCCAGCACGCCGCCCAGCAGCAGGAACACGAAGGCCGTCGCGATGTAGAGCTTGCCGATGAAGACGTTGTTGACGCTGCCGATCACGCGCCAGCCCTTGGGCGGATCCCATGCGGCGCGCAGGCGATCGAGTTCACCGTAGGGCCTCGGCAGCCGGTTGGAGGGGCGGGGGTTGTCTGGCGGCGATGCGGCGTCCGCCGGGCCCGCGCGGCGGTCGTCGATGACGTTGATGGTGTCGGTCACGTCACTCATGGCGCGTCGACGGTGGACGCGACCAGCGGGCGATCCGACCCGCCGCCCGCCACCGGCGGGCCGGCGAGGAACTCCACCATCGCGTCGATCTCGTCGGCGCGCAAGTGTTGGTACGACGGCATGCGCGCGCCCGGCTTGACCTGCTGCACGTCGCGTATCCATTGCCGCAGCGCCGTGCGCGGATCACCGAGCGGATCACGGTTGCGCAGCGCGCCGGCGCCCAGCCACAGGCGGCTCGCCACGTGGGTCAGGTCCGGCCCGAGCGGCGGTGCATCCGCCACGGCCTGTCGCGCCGGACCTCGCACCGCATGGCAGGTCGCGCAGCCGTTCTCGCGGAAGAGCGCGGCGCCCCGCAGCGCCTGGCGCGAGGCCGGTTCCGGCGCGGCGCCGGCCTGTGCGCGCCGCCATTGCGCGAAGTCGTCGGGCGGCATCGCGACGACCTGCAGCACCATCGCCGCATGCTGGGTGCCGCAGTACTCCGAGCACGGCCCGCGGAACACGCCCGGCTGGGAGGCGGTGAAGGTCAACCGGTTGAGCCGCCCCGGCACCATGTCGACCTTGCCGCCCAGCGCCGGCACCCAGTAGCTGTGGATCACGTCGTCCGACGCCAGCGTCAGGGTCACGGGCCGGCCGACCGGCACGCGCAACTCGTTGGCCGTCGCGAACGCGGGGGCGTCCGGCTCGGCCTCGTACCGCATCGACCACCACCAGAGGTGGCCGGTGACGGCCACGCGCAGTGCGCCCGGCGGCGACGGATCGTCCAGGCCGTAGGCGCTCCGTTCGCCGTGGAGGAGCAGGCCGCCGAAGACGAGGACCGGCAGCACCAGGCCGCCGCCCCAGAGCCAGAGCGCGGTCGACACCGGCCGACGGCCCCGCCACCACAGCGCCCCGGCCAGGCAGGCCATCGCGAAGACGAAGGCGAAGGCGCAGACGATCAGCGTCGTGTTCATGACGCCGGCCAGCGCCTCCGCTTGCGGACCGGCGGGCCGGAGCATGCCGCCCGCGCTCATCGCAGCGACAGCAGGTAGCCGGCGATGTCGCGCGCGTCGCGCTCCGACAGGCCGAGTCGCGGCATCGTCGTGCCGGGCAGCAGCGCCGGCGGATCCAGCAGCCAGCGCTGCAGGATCTCGGGCGAGTTGGGCAGCTGTCCGGCGATGTAGGCGCGCCGGCCGAAGCGCTCCAGCGCGGGTGCCCGCTGGCCGCCGCCCGGCACGCCCGGCACGGCATGGCAGCTGCCGCATTGGAACTGCGCCATCAGGTGGCGCCCCCGCTCGAGGTCGGCGGCCTCGACCTGCCAGCGCCGCAGCGGCTCGTCCGGGGCGGGGCCGCAGGCCGAGAGCAGCAGACCCAGGGCGATCGACAGGAGGCAGGGGCGCGTCATGCGCGCTCCCCGGCACACGAAGTGCCCGCCCTGCTGTCGGGCCCCGGCATCGCGCTTGCCTTGCTGCGACCATGACCGAACCGCCGCGTCGCCTCTCCCCTGTGAAGGCCCTCCTGGCCGCCGGCGCCGCGGCCGGCGTGATCGGGGCGGCGGGCGCGGCAGCGTTCGTCTGGTTCGGCGTCTACGACGTGTCCGCGACCGGGCCGCATCTGCAGCCGGTGCATTCCTTGCTGGAAATCGCGCTGCAGCGCGCGGTCCAGCGGCGCGCGGACGCCCACCCGCCGCCGCCCGACCTGCTCACCCGCGATCGCGTGATGCAGGGAGCCGCCTGTTTCCGCGACCGCTGCGTCGCCTGCCACGGCGCGCCGGGCGTGGCGCCGCAGGCGTTCGCGCTCGGCATGCAGCCGGTGCCGAGCTCGCTCGTGGAGGCGACCCGCCACTGGCGCCCGCAGGACCTCTACTGGATCACCCGCAACGGCATCAAGATGAGCGGCATGCCGGCCTGGGAATACCGGCTGGAGGAGGGCGAACTCTGGGGCATCGTCGCCTTCCTCGATGCGCTGCCGCTGATGACGCCGGACCAGTACCGGGTGTTGACCGCATCGACGGAAAAGTCTCCGGTCGAGGTCGGGAAAACGGGCGGGGCAACGACGGAAGGGGGAAGCGCACCGCGACCTCGACGACGGCGGCACGATGCGACGGTCTCGTCGACGCGCCCGCGCCGCTGGTACCGCCGCTGCCGACCGTCGAGCTCGCCCAGCGCGCGTTCCGCCAGCACGGCTGCACGGCCTGCCACACGATCCCCGGCGTGGTCGGGCCGGACACGTCCAACGGTCCGCGCCTGAGCGGCCTCGCGGGACGCGACCGCATCGGCGGCAAGGCGGCGCCGACGGAGGAGGGATTGACCGCCTGGATCCGCGATCCGCAGGCGATCGATGCGCACAACGCGATGCCGACGCTCGGCGTCAGCGAGACGCAGGCGCGGCTGATGGCGCGTTATCTGCTGACGCACTGACATCGGCGACCGCGCGAGGTGGGTCGCCGATGTCGCTTCAGGACGTCCTCACGGACGAAACCTTACGGACGAAGCCTCACTGACGAGGCCTCACTGACGAGGCATCACGGACGAGGCCTCACTGACGCGGCAGCAACCGGTCGGCGGGCGCGACGGGGAACGGCGACCCCAGCGAGCGGGCCTGGCCCTTGACCTGGTTCTGCGCCTGGCACTTGTGCGTGCAGATGGTCGCGGGCGGCGCGACTTCGGTCGCGTCCTCGCCGAAGACCATGCCCATGCGACCGCCGCTGCTGACGTCCCAGCGCGAGGTCAGTCCGCAATGGCTGACCTTGGCGATCGTGCCGTCACGCTTGACGATCGGGTTCACGCAGGCCGCATCGCTGATGCGCGTCGCCACCTGCGGGCTGTCGCGGCCGACGAAGCGCGACGAGTAGTCGTTGCCGAAGTTCACCCGCGGCGTCACGACGACGGTCGTGTCCTTGTAGGGCAGGGCGTCGCCCTCCAGGTTGCGGAAGTTGCGGTTGTCGAAGTAGAAGGCGTTCAGGCTCGGATTCGACGGGTGCGTGGCCAGCACGTGCGTGAAGACCGTCGAGGTGCCGTCGGTGCGGGCGACTTCCATCTGGAACACGCCGCCGTTGGCGCAGTCCTTGGCCTGGATCTTCATCGCGACCTGCGGACCTTCGCGCATCAGCACGATGTCGGTGGTGTCGAGTTCCACGTCGACACCGCCGGTCAGCGCGGCGCCGCGGTGGTCGGGCAGCTTCGAGGCGAACACCGGCGTGGGCACGCCGCCGGTCATGTCCAGCGGATTGGCCGCGCCGGTCAGGACGTAGTCGCGGATGCCGAAGCTGGCCGCGTCGACCTCGAACTGCACGTACTTGCCCTGCACGAGGAAGCGCGCCGGCACGCTGCCCGCGGCCACGGTCTGGTTGGCCTTGCCGCTCAGGCCGAGCACGCGGAAGCCGCCGCCGTCGCAGCCCTTGGAGGAGGCGGCCATCGCCAGGCCGCTCGCGGCGGTCAGCGCCAGGGCCGTCAGCAGCGCGCGGCCGCGACGCAGGGAAGAGGAGGAACGGGTCGAGGTCATGGAGTGCTCCCGGGAGGTTGTGCGCAAAGGGTGTCTGAAGACAGCGCGATGCTAGGAATCCGTCGCTTCCGCGCCCAGGGCACAAGGGCGGGATCGCGATGGGACGAAGGTCGCGACCGGTCGGGACCTTGGTCCATGGGCGGGCCGGAAGCACGCTGTTACAGTGCCGCCCGATGACCTCACCGGCCCCGCTCCAGACGCCACGGCGCCTGTCGTCGTCCCTGTCGTCGTCCCTGTCCTTGTCGCAGCAGTTCCTGCTGGTCAGCTTCCCGGTGCTGCTCGCGTCCACGCTGGTCATCGGCTGGTGGGTCGGCAGACAGGTCGAGGAGAGCGTCGTCCACCGCATCGGCGGCGACACGGCGCTGTACGTGGACGGCTTCATCGCGCCGCATCTCGACGGCCTGAATCGCACGGGCCAGATCGGCGATGCGGACCGGCGCGCTCTGGAAGCGCTGGTCGTCGACGCGGACTGGGCGCGTCGCATCGTGTCGCTGCGGATCTGGCGCCCGGACGGCGTCGTGCTGTTCAGCAGCGACGGCGAGGGCGTCGGCCAGAAGCTCGAGGTCGACGAAGGCCTGGAGGTGGCCGCGGCCGGGAGCGTCTATTCGGAGATCACCGTGCGACGGGGCCGTCAGCAGGCCGATCATGGCCAGCCGCTGGAGCGGATGATCGAGACCTACACGCCGATCCACACCGCCGGGCGCGGGCACATCGGTGCGATCGCCGAGTTCTACCAGATGCCCGACGAGATCGACCGCGAAGCGGGCAGCGCGCAGCGGCGCGGCTGGCTGATCGTCGCGGGCACGATGCTGGCGACCTACCTGCTGCTGTTCCTGCTCGTGCGCCGGGGCAGCCTCACCATCGTCGCGCAGCGCAACGAGCTGCGCGAGAAGCTGGCGCAACTGACCGCGATGCATGTGCAGAACGATGCCCTGAACGCCCGTGTCCGACGCGCGGCGGAGGATGCGATCTCGATCAACGAGGCGCTGCTGCAGCGCGTCTCCGCCGATGTGCATGACGGCCCGAGCCAGGACCTCGGTTTCGCGCTGATGCAGATCAAGAACCTGCGCGACGCCCAGGCGGCTCGCACGTCCGATGCGATAGACGATGCGATAGACGATGCGATGGCTGATGCGGCCTCCGTCGCGAAGGTCGGCGCGGCGGCGGCGGGGACGAGCGCCGGTGCGGCGCTGGCCGGCGATCTGGACCGCATCAGCGACGCCGTGCAGGCCGCCATGCGCGACCTGCGGGCGATCTCCGCGGACCTGGAGCTGCCTGAACTGGAGCCGCTGTCGCTCGACGCCGTCGCGGCGCGCGTGGTCCGCGACTTCGAGGCGAAGACCCAGGGCGTCGTGCCGGTGACGCTGGAGACCGCCGTCGATCCGGCGCTGCCTTCGCCGTTGCGCATCAAGACGACGCTGTACCGGCTGCTGCAGGAATCGCTGGCGAACGTGTTCCGGCATGCGCGCGGGAGCCGCTGCCGCGTCGCGTTGCGGACCGATGCGTCCGGCATCCGGCTGGCCGTGGACGACGACGGCCCGGGCTTCGATCCCGCGCAGGCGAGCGCCCGTCGGCGGCTGGGCCTGAGCGGCATGCGCCAGCGCGTGGAGTCGCAGGGCGGGACCTTCGGCGTGACCAGCGCGCCGGGGGCGGGCACGAGCATCCGCGTGGACCTGCCGTTGACGGCGCGCCCTGGCGGAGAGGACGGCATGAACGTGACAAGGACGGTTGATGAGCGCTGATGCGATCGAGGTGCTGGTGGTCGATGACCATCCGCTGTTCCGCCAGGGCGTGGTGCATTCGCTGGCGCTGGATCCGGGTTTCCGGGTCGTGGGGGAAACCGCCTCCGGCGAGGAGGCCCTGGCGCTGGCGCAGGCGCTGCTGCCCGACGCCGTGCTGCTGGACATCAGCATGCCGGGCTGGAACGGCATCACGACGGCCGAGCGCATCGCGATGGCCTGCCCGGCGACGGCGATCGTGATGCTGACGATGTCGGAGGACAAGGACAAGCTGCTCGCGGCGCTCAAGGCCGGTGCGCGCGGCTACGTGCTCAAGGGCGTGTCGGGCAAGGAACTGGCCGGCGTGCTGCGCGCGGCGGTGGCCGGCGAGGTGTACGTGTCGCCGTCGATCGCCGCGGAGATGCTGGTGTCCCTGACCCAGCGCAAGGCGCCGGATCCGCTGCAGGAGCTGACCGACCGCGAGCGCAGCATCCTGTCGCTGATCGGCGCGGGCAGGACCAACCGCGAGATCGACGACGCCTTGTTCCTGTCGGAGAAGACGATCAAGCACCACGTGACCAACATCCTGCAGAAGCTGCAGGTCCGCAGTCGCGTCGAGGCGGCGCTGCTCGCCAGCCGCCACGGCGAGACCGGGCTCGGCGGCCGGACAGACAGGGACGATCGCACCGGTTGAGGAGCGCGCACGCGCCCGGTCCATCGGGATAGACTGACCCGGAACGGCGCGCCCCGGCGGGCGCATCCGCACGCCCGCCTCGCCGCCGCCGCCGGGTTCCCGGGTTCCCGTGTGCCCGCGCCCCGTTTCCATTCCTCCGACAGTTCCGAAAGGCCCTCCCATGAAATCCCGTGCCGCCGTCGCGTTCGAAGCCGGCCAGCCGCTGCAGATCGTCGAGATCGACGTCGAGCCACCCCGCAAGGGCGAAGTGCTGGTGAAGATCACCCACACCGGCGTGTGCCACACGGATGCGTTCACCCTCAGCGGCGACGATCCGGAAGGTCTGTTCCCCGCCGTGCTCGGCCATGAAGGCGCGGGCATCGTCGTCGAGGTGGGCGAGGGCGTCACCAGCGTCAAGCCCGGCGACCACGTGATCCCGCTCTACACCGCCGAATGCGGCGAGTGCCTGTTCTGCAAGTCCGGCAAGACCAACCTGTGCGTGGCCGTGCGCGCGACGCAGGGCAAGGGCGTGATGCCGGACGGCACGACGCGCTTCTCCTACCAGGGCAAGCCCATCTACCACTACATGGGCTGCTCGACCTTCAGCGAGTACACCGTGGTGGCCGAGGTGTCGCTGGCCAGGATCAGCCCGGACGCCAACCCGGAGCAGGTCTGCCTGCTGGGCTGCGGCGTGACCACCGGCCTGGGTGCGGTGAAGAACACGGCCAAGGTGCAGCCGGGCGACTCGGTGGCGGTGTTCGGCCTCGGCGGCATCGGCCTGGCGGTGATCCAGGGCGCGAAGCTGGCGCAGGCCGGCCGCATCATCGCGATCGACACCAACCCGTCGAAGTTCGAGCTGGCCAAGGTCTTCGGCGCCACCGACTTCGTGAACCCGAAGGACTTCGACAAGCCCGTCCAGCAGGTGATCGTCGAGATGACCGGCTGGGGCGTCGACCATTCGTTCGAGTGCATCGGCAACATCCATGTGATGCGCGCGGCGCTCGAGTGCGCGCACCGCGGCTGGGGCCAGTCCATCGTGATCGGCGTCGCGGGCTCGGGTCAGGAGATCTCGACGCGGCCGTTCCAGCTGGTGACGGGCCGGACCTGGAAGGGCACGGCCTTCGGCGGCGTCAAGGGCCGCTCGCAGCTGCCGGGCATGGTCGAGGAGGCGATGCGCGGCGACATCCAGCTCGCGCCGTTCGTGACCCACACGATGCCGCTGACCGGCATCAACGAGGCCTTCGACCTGATGCACGAGGGCAAGTCGATCCGCTCGGTGGTGCACTACTGAGCTGGAGGCCGTTGCGGGACGCGGCGGCTGGCGGAGGCGCCGGCCCGGCCGGGCTTGGCCCGGCTCAGCTCAGCTCAGCTCAGCCCGGCGTCCTCCGCCCCAGCATGATGATGGCCATGCCGACCAGGCTGACGGCGACGCCGATCCAATCGGTGGTGGAGGGCTTCACCTTGTCCACCAGCATCAGCCAGACCATCGCCACGCCGATGTACACCCCGCCATAGGCGGCGTAGACGCGGCCCGCGGCGGTGGGGTGCAGCGACAGCAGCCAGGCGAAGAGCGCCAGGCTGCCGGCCGCCGGCACGAGCAGCCAGACCGGTTTGTCCTGCTTCAGCCAGAGGTAGGGCAGGTAGCAGCCGACGATCTCGGCCAGTGCGGTCAAGGCGAAAAGCAGGAAGGTCTTGAGCAGGTCCATCTGCGGATTCTCGCGCCCGACAAGACCGATCGACGACGACCGATCGACGACGACCGGCCCGGCGCGACCAGCGCCAGGCGCCCGGTCAGCGCGACTCTTTCCAGCCCAGCACCCGGGCCGGCAGGAACAGGAGGGCCTTGAGCAGCGCGAAGACCGCCTCCACGCTCAGTCCGATCAGCCGGAACGGCAGCGTCAACAGCCAGGCGATCGGCCACAGGACCAGCGCCAGCAGGGCCAGCGGCCAGCACAGCACGAAGAGGACCAACCAGAACAGCAGGCCGACGAAGCCCATGACGCACTCCTTGGTGAGGCCGTGATCGGTTGGCACGGCACATCGGCACCTTAGCGCGCGTGGCGGGTCGACGCGTCGATCAGGCGACAGACCGGCTTGCGGGGTCGACAGGATGCATGCGCCGGGGATGGCCCGACTGCCGGCGTCAGGAGACCGCCAGCGGTCAAGGCTCGCGCGGAGCTCTGGTATTCCTGCCCGCCTGCCTGACGGTCAGCGCCGGCGCGGCGTCCTCACCCGGCTCGAAGACGATCTCCAGCGGCGTGACCTTGGCGAAGAAGGTCAGCGGAGACTTCGCGAAGAGCTCGAACCCCTGCTGGCCCGTTGCCCGCGCGAACAGCCGGTTGCCGTCCGCGTGCACCGTGATCTTCATCGACGGCGACAGCACGTAGACGCCGACCAGGGGTTTCAGCTGTCCTGCCGACAGCGTGACCGTCGACTGGCGCGTCAGGGACATGTCTGACGGTGGGATCGCAGGTTCCAGCAGATGCAGCGCCAGATCGACGACGCCGACACCGGCGTTGGCGAATACCGCCGAGGCATTGCCCTTCGAGGGATCCAGCCACAGCGAGGTACTGAAGCCGAAGGTCGCGCCGTCGTGATTGAACGCGACACGCCCAGGCAGCACGCCGGCATTCCATGCGAGGCCGATGCTGGCGCCCGGGATGTCGCGGGCGCCGTGGCGACGCAGGCAGAGGGCGAACGCCTCCTTCAACGGATGGTCGAACTGCCCCAGCGCCGCCTGCGCATAACGCGCGATGCCGCGGGTGCTGCCGAGCAAGGCTCCCGCGCCCGCCATGGCGGGACGGAAGGTCCAGTGGTCGACCGTCTTGCCGGCCTTGTCATGCCCGTCGAGGAAGCGCCGGCCGGGCGGTGGACTCAGGAAGATCTGGTCGGCGAGACCCAGCGGCACCAGCACGCGCTCGCGGAGCAGCGCGGGATAGTCCCGCTGCTGCAGGAAGCCCAAGGCCTGGCCGAGCAGACCGAAGCCGAGGTTCGAGTACTCGTAGGCGGTGTCGCGCGGCTTGTCCGCCCTCCATCCGGACAGGAAGGCGGCCATCTGCGTCCAGTCGTAGGTGGCATAGGGATCGGTAAGCTCCGGACGCACGGCCAGGTTCGAGGGCAGTCTCGGCAGGCCCGAGCGTTGCGTCGCCAGGTCCACCCAGCGCAGCGGTGCATCCTGGCTGTCGCGCAGTGGGAGACGATCGGGCAATACCGCCTCGACGGGGTCGTCGAGCTTGATCAGGCCGCGCGTCACCGCATCCGCCAGCAGCAGCGCGGTGAAGGTCTTCGTGATCGAGCCGAGCTCGAACAGCGCCTGTGGATCGGGGACCGGACCGCGGACGCTTGCGCCGCTGAAGGCCGTCGCGCCGTCGCGGATGCGCATGGCGGCGAGGGCGACGCCCTCGTATTTCAGGCGCTCGGCGAGCAGAGCGCCCTGCGGTCCGTCGTGCAGGGGAGTCTCGCGGGACGGCAATGCGGCAGATGGCAATGGCCCAGGCGATGACGCGGCGTCGCTCATCGCGGGACCCGATGCGCCGCTGGCGGCCGGCGCGGCGGGCTGGGCGAACGCGCGCCACGGCGACGAGAGGCTCGCGGTGGCCAGCGCCGCCGAGGCGGTCAGGCTGGCGCGACGGGTGATCTTGCGCATGTGAAAAGACTCCCAGAATACCGGTCGCGTCAACGTCACTTCTTGCCGCCGAGGACCGGGTGCCAGCAAAGTGTAGGACGGTGTCGGGTCTTGCCTCCATCCCTCATTAGGCTGTCTGTGCGGTCGTGTCACCCCCATCGGGATGAAGTTTTCTTGCTGACCTTTGACGCGCCGCAATGAGCGCCGAGATTGAGACCGACTGATGGGGGAACGGTGGCCGAATTCGATTTCGGGCCGCGTCTGCGGTGGCAGAGTCGCTCTCCATGGCGGGCAGGGGCCCGCCGTTATCGAGGAACAGACGATGCCAGTGAATCCCTATGAGAGCAGCACGGCCGAGCGCGCCGCTCGGTCTGATCCGGAGCTGATCGCCCGGGTGCAAGCGATCGAGACGGTCCTGCCGACGCTCGCCACGCGAGCCCAGCTGGAGCAGCTCCGCGGAGAGATGAAGGAAGGTCTCGGTGCGGTCCGTGTGGAGCTGAAGGAAGAGGCCGGAGCTCTGCGCACCGAGATCGGCGCGCTCCGCACCGAAACAAAAGCGGAGATCGGCGGTCTGCGCGCCGAGATGAAGGACGGCTTTGCCGCCGTCAACGTGACCATCGGCGCGCTGCGTGCGGAAATGAAGGATGGCACTGCGGCCGTGAACGAGACGATCGGTGCACTGCGTGCGGAAATGAAGGAGGGGCTGGGAGCGGGCCGGGCGGAGATGCACAAGACGACCAGCGACCATCACTTGGCGACTCAGGGCGTGATCTTCGGCGCGATCAAGTGGTCCGTCGGCTTCGTGTTCGGTCTGATCGGATTGGCGGCCACGGTGTTCGCCGCCGTGTCTCCCTTCATCAAGTCGCACTGACGACGGTGAAGGCGACGAAGCCGCTTCGATGGGCCGGCATGAGACCGATCAACTCGTCTTCCCCAGCGCCTTGGCCAGATGCGCCACGAACTGCCTGACCCGCGCGGTGCCCTGGACCCGCTGCGGGTACACCGCATAGATGTCTGCATCGGGCGTTTCCCACTCCGGCAGGACCTGGACCAATCGTCCCGTCGCGAGGTAACGCGCGATGTCCCATTCCGCGCGCATCAGGATCCCGTGACCGTCGAGCGCCCAGTTCACCGCGATCTCGCCGTCGTTGGTCGTCAACGCACCGCGGGTCTTCACCGCCTCGGTGACCGTCTTGCGACCGCGCTTGGACGATAGCCGCCACAGGCCGTACGCTTCCTCGCCCTGACGGATGCCGATGCAGTCGTGCCGCACGAGTTCCGCGGGCGTCTTCGGCGAGCCGTGCGAGCGCAGATAGGCGGGTGAGGCGCAGAGCAACCGGCGGTTCGCGGCGATGCGCCGCGCGATGACCCGCGCATCCGGCGGCGGACCGAATCGGATGCAGACGTCGAAGGCATCCTCGTTCAGCGGCGGCGGATTGACCGACAGCTGCAACTGCACCTGCAGCTTCGGATGCTGGCGCACGAAACCCGAGATCAGCGGCGCGATGTGCGTCCGCCCGAATCCCAGCGTCGCGTTCACGCGCAGCAGACCGCTCGCCGTGCCGCCGCTGGCGCTCATCACTTCCTGCAGGTCATCGATCGCCGCAAGGATCCGCCGCGCGTGCTCCAGGTAGAGCTCGCCTTCCTGCGTCAGGCTCATCCGGCGCGTGGTCCGGCTCAGCAGCGCGGTGCCCAGCCGGCTCTCCATCTGTGTCAGGTGCTTGCTGACCGCCGCCGTCGTGATGCCGAGCTCGCGTGCCGCCGCGCTCAGGCTGCCGGCGCTGCACAGCGCCGAGAAGAAGCCCAGATCGGCCGGTGCGATCGCCGCAGCGTTGGTCGACGCCTTGGGCGCCTTCGTGGTGACGATCTTGCTCATGGCGCCAGCGGCCGAAGCGCGCTGCGAGGTTTTGAAGCCATGGAGGAACCCTGCCGATTGTTGAATCCAGGTTGAAGACGGATTGACTTTAGCTGCGATCCGCAGGGCAGGGCGCTCCTAGAGTCGGACCAGGCCATTCCCGACATCACCTGGAGACAGACCCCCATGAAGACCTATCGCATCGCCACCATCCCCGGTGACGGCATCGGCAAGGAAGTGATCCCTGCGGGTCGCGAGGTGCTCGAGGCGCTGGCCGCGACGACCGACCGCTTCCGTTTCGAGTTCGAGGACTTCGGCTGGGGCGGCGACTGGTATCGCGCGCACGGCGAGATGATGCCGGCCGACGGCCTGGCCGCGCTGCGCGACAAGGACGCGATCCTGTTCGGCTCCGCCGGCGATCCGGACATCCCCGACCACATCACGCTGTGGGGCCTGCGGCTGAAGATCTGCCAGGGCTTCGACCAGTACGCCAACGTGCGCCCGACCCGCGTGCTGCCCGGCATCGACGCGCCGCTCAAGCGCTGCGGGCCCAAGGACCTGGACTGGGTCATCGTGCGTGAGAACTCGGAGGGCGAATACGCCGGCGTCGGCGGCCGCGTCCACCAGGGGCATCCGATCGAGGCCGCGACCGACGTGTCCATCATGACGCGCACCGGCGTCGAACGGATCATGCGCTACGCGTTCAAGCTGGCGCAGTCGCGGCCCCGCAAGCTGCTGACGGTGATCACCAAGAGCAATGCGCAGCGCCACGCGATGGTGATGTGGGACGAGATCGCCGCGCAGGTGGCCAAGGACTTCCCCGACGTCACCTGGGGCAAGGAACTCGTCGACGCCGCGACCGCCCGCATGGTCAACAAGCCGGCGACGCTGGACACCATCGTCGCGACCAACCTGCACGCGGACATCCTCAGCGACCTGGCGGCCGCGCTCGCCGGCAGCCTGGGCATCGCGCCGACCGGCAACATCGATCCGGAGCGCCGTTATCCCTCGATGTTCGAGCCGATCCACGGCTCGGCCTTCGACATCATGGGCCAGGGCCTGGCGAATCCCGTCGGCACCTTCTGGTCCGCGGTGATGCTGCTGGAACACCTCGGCGAGCCCGACGCCGCCCAGCGCCTGATGCGGGCGATCGAAGCCGTGACGGCGAACCCGTCGCTGCACACCGGCGACCTCGGCGGGAAGGCGAAGACGACCGACGTCACCGCGGCGGTCATCGCCGCATTGCGCCAGACCGACTGACGGTCTCACGCAGGACCACCCTTCGAATGGCCGTCAGAGCCATCGACCAGGAGACAAACCATGAGTCAAGTTCCGACCTCTTCGGGCCGCCGGTCGTTGATCGCGGTGTCGGCGATCGCAGTGGGCATCGCCGCCCTCGGCATCGCGACACCGGCCTCCGCCCAACCCTGGCCCGCCAAGCCCATCACCCTGATCGTGCCGTTCCCCGCCGGCGGCACCACCGACGTGCTGGCCCGCGCGCTGGCCGAGAAACTCCAGCAGAGCCTGGGCCAGCCGGTGATCGTCGAGAGCCGGCCCGGCGCCGGCGCGACATTGGGCGCGGACTACGTCGCCAAGGCCAAGCCCGACGGCTACACGCTGCTGATCGGCGCGGTCCACCACACCATCGCGAGCAGCGTCTACAAGAAACTGCCCTACGACTTCCAGAAGGACTTCGTGCCGATCACCGGCATCGCGCTCGTCCCCAACGTGCTGGTCGTCAACGCCAGCCAGACCTCCGCCAAGACGGTGCAGGAACTGGTCGCGCAACTCAAGGCCAAGCCCGGCCAGTGGACCTACGGCTCCAACGGCAACGGCACGGCGCAGCACCTGATCGGCACGCAGTTCCAGAACCTCACCGGCACGACCTTGCTGCACGTGCCCTACAAGGGCAGCGGGCCGCTGGCGACGGACCTGCTCGGCGGGCAGATCCAGATGTCCTTCGACACCGTCACGCCGGTGCTGCCGCACGTCAAGGCCGGCAAGCTGCGCGCGCTGGCGGTGACGACGGCCCGGCGCTCCAGCGCGTTGCCCGATGTCCCCACGCTCGAGGAGTCCGGCCTGAAGGGCTTCGACATCGGCACCTGGTTCGGCGTGCTGGCGCCGGCGGCCACGCCCAAGGACATCGTCGCGAAGCTGAATACGGAGATGGTCAAGGTCCTCCAGGCGCCGGAATTCCGCAAGCGCATGGAGGAGATCGGCGCCGAGACGACCGGTGGCACCAGCGAGCAGCTGGCGTCGCAGATCCGCAATGAGACCGGCAAGTTCGCCAAGCTCGTGAAGGAGGCGAACGTGCAGATCGAGTGAGGGCGATCGGCCCACCGATCGTTCATCGGGCTGTGCATGATCGTGCATGAACATGAAATAACGTGCACAATCGCGACTCGCTCCCTGGGGTGTCATGTCGCAGTCCGATCTTCCTCACGCCCGCCGGCACGTCATCGCGGACCGGCTCTCCGCCGGTCAGGCGGTGGTCGCCGCCGACCTCGCCACGGAGTTCAACCTGTCCGAGGACGCCATCCGGCGTGACCTCCGTGCGCTGGCCGCGGACGGCCTGTGCCGGCGGGTCTACGGCGGCGCGGTGCCGATCGCGGCCAACGACCGGCCGCTCGCGGCGCGGATGAAGGAGGCGCCCGATCGCAAGTCCGCCCTGGCGCGCGCCGGCGCGGCCACGGTCCGGCCGGGCGAGCTGCTGTTCCTGGACACCGGCAGTACCAATCTCGCGCTGGTCGAGTTCCTGCCCGAGGACGCGGACTTGACGGTGGCGACCAACGCCGTGGACGTCGCCGCCGCGGTGCTGCGGCGCCAGGACCTGCGCCTGCTGATGATCGGCGGCGAGGTCGATCCGCACCTGGGCGGCTGCGTCGACGCGGCCGCGGTGGACAGCCTGTCGCGCCTGCGCATCGCCCGCGGTTTCGTCGGCGTCTGCGCGCTGTCGATGAGCGACGGCATCCTCACGACGCATTTCCGCGAGGCCGCCTTCAAGCGCACCCTCATCGAGCGCAGCCGCCATGTCGTCGGGCTCGTGACCCGCGACAAGCTGCAGGCCGGGGCGGCCCATCGCGTGGCCGGCCTCGAGGCGCTGCACACCGTCGTCATCGAGCGCGACGTCGGCGCGAGCGTGCTGGACGCGCTACGCCAGACCGGGGCCGAGGTCCTCCCGGTCGATCCGGCGGAGTGAGCGCCTTGGACGACGGCTGGTCCCTCGATCCCGCCGCGGACCGGCCGGAGGCTCGCCTGGCCGTGCGCCTGGCCTTCATCGTCGCCGGCTGCGGGATCGCCTGCGTCCTGGCGCTCCTGCCCTGCCTGGCGCATCACCTGGCACTCGACGCGATGGAACTCGCCACGGCCGTGCTCGCGCTGATGGCGGGCGCCTGGCTCGGCGCCCGGGGCCTCGGCACCGGATGGTCCCGGACCGGTGCGCGGCGGCAGGTGCTCGTCGCGGGCCTGGGGGCGGCGCTGCTGCCGCCCACGCTGGCGTTCGCGGGATCTCCGGCGCTGCTGGCCGCCGGCCTGTTCACCGCCGGTGTCGCCGGCGGCGCGCTGGACGTGGCGATGCAGGCGTCGGCGGAAGCGCTCGCCGTGTCGATCCGCCGGAGCTGCACGCCGGCCCTCCGGGCGGTCTATGGCCTCGCGGGCGCGGGCGGCGCGCTCGTGACCACGGGGCTGCTGGCGGTCGGCTTCGAGCCGCCGCTGGCGGCCGCGCTGGTCGCCGCGCCCATGATGATCGCCATCGTGGTGGCGTGGCCCTATCTGCCGGAGGCGCCAGGGCAGGGGCGCTGAACACGGATGTCGAGGTCGGGAAGGGGTGTTTAGCGCGGCGGCCTAAACACTTGGGAAACTCGCGGGACTTTGTTGACCCCTGAAAAGGGCACTTCAAGAATCGTCCCCACCCATGAGCAGCACCACCATCCGCGATATCGCCAAGGCCGCCGGCCTGTCCATCGGCACCGTGTCGCGCGGTCTCCGCAACCAGTCCGGCCTGTCGGAGGAGACCCGGCAGGTCGTCCGCGACACCGCCCTGCGCCTGGGCTACGACTTCACGCAGTTGCGCAAGAACAAGATCCGGCGCATCGGCTTCCTGCTGCACAGCCAGCACAACACGCTCGCATCGAGCCCGTTCTTCTCCGCCGTGCTGCACGGCGCCGAGCAGGTCTGCCGGCGCGAAGGCCTGTCGCTGTCCTTCATCGTCGCGGGCCCGGGCCAGCCCATCGTGGAACAGACCCGCGGCCACCAGCTCGACGCCTTCCTGTGCGTCGGCTACTTCGAGCCCGAGGTCCTCGAGGCCCTCAAGCGCAGCGGCAAGCCGACGGTGCTCGTCGACATGCACCGCCGCGGGATGACCTCGGTGAATCCGGACCATCAGCACGGCAGCTTCCTCGCGACCAGCCACCTGCTGCGCAGCGGGCGGCGCACGATCGGGCTGATCTCCGGATCGCCGGCCCACTACAGCCTGGAGCAGCGCGCCTGCGGCTACCGCCGCGCGTTGTTCGAAGCCCAGGTGCAGGCCGATCCCGACCTCGAGGTCATCGCGCCGCAGCTCGGCGACGGCGAGGCCGGCGTGATCGAGGCCATGCGCCAGCTGCTCGGGCGCCGCAAGCGGCCCGACGCGGTCGTCTGCTTCAACGACAGCGCGGCGCTGGTCGCCATGCGCCAGTGCCTGAACGAGGGGCTGCGCATTCCCGAGGACATCGCCGTGGTCGGCTTCGACGACATCGGCGGCGCCTCCGTCGCCCATCCGCCGCTGAGCACGGTGCGCGTCGACAAGGAGTCGCTCGGCGCCAAGGGCGTGGCGCTGCTGCTCGGCACATCGGCGGACGAGCCTCAAGAACTGACCCTGCCGGTGGAACTGGTCGTGCGCGACAGCACCAGCAGCAACGACTGACCCCATCCCTCCATCGCATGACACAGACAACTTCCTCCGTGACCGGCGACCTGCCCGATTTCCGTTCCCGCGACGTGCTGCTCGCGCATGCGCGGCACACGATGGACTTCTACCACCCGCGTTGCATCGATCCGAGCGGCGGCTTCTTCCACTTCTTCAAGGACGACGGCACCGTCTACGACGCGCATCAGCGCCACCTGGTGAGCAGCACACGCTACGTGTTCACCTATGCGATGGCCTACCGCCGCTTCGGCGATCCGGCCTACCTGGACGGCGTGCGCCACGGCGTGCGTTTCCTGCGCGAGGCGCACTACGACGACGCGCTGCGCGGCTACGCCTGGCTGCTGGACTGGCGTGACGGCCAGGCGCAGGTGCTCGACGCCACGCGCCACGCCTACGGCCTGGCCTTCGTGCTGCTGGCCTACGCGCATGCGGCCATGGCCGGCGTGGAGGAGGCGCGGCCGTGGATTGCCGAGACCTTCGCGCAGCTGGAGGAACACTTCTGGGACGAGGCTGGCGGCCTCTACGCCGACGAAGCGAGCCCACAGTGGCACGAGCTGTCGCCGTACCGCGGCCAGAACGCCAACATGCATGCGTGCGAGGCGCTGCTGGCGGCCTTCGACGCGACGGGCGAGCAGCGCTACCTCGCGCGCGCCGCGCTGCTGGCGCAGAACATCACCCGCCGCCAGGCCGAGCGCTGCGGCGGCCTGGTCTGGGAGCACTACGACGCGCACTGGCAGCCGGACTGGCTGTTCAACCGCGACGATCCGGCCAATCTCTTCCGCCCGTGGGGTTACCAGCCGGGCCACTTCACCGAGTGGACCAAGCTGCTGCTCCAGCTGGAAGCGCGTGCGGCGCACCTCGACCAGGACCTGGACTGGGTGCTGCCCACCGCGAGCAGGCTGTTCCTCGTGGCCGTGCGGCGCGGCTGGGATGCCGAGCACGGCGGGCTCTGCTACTCCCTGGCGCCGGACCTGAGCGTGTGCGATCCGGACAAGTACTTCTGGGTGCAGGCTGAAAGCGCCGCCGCCGCGGCGCGTCTGGCCGCGCGGACCGGGGACGGCGTCTACTGGGACTGGTACCAGCGCCTGTGGGGCTACAGCTGGACGCATTTCGTCGATCACGCGCACGGCGCGTGGTATCGGATCCTCGACGGCGAGAACCGCAAGTACAGCGACGAGAAGAGTCCGGCGGGCAAGGTCGATTACCACACGATGGGCGCGTGCTACGACATCGTCGACGTGCTGGACGGCGTGGGCATGCGGGGTGTCGATCCGGGAGCCCGCCATGCGTGACGTGGTGTCCGGAACGGCGACGGGCGCGATGCCCGATGCGCCCGAACTGCTGTGCATCGGCGAGGCGCTGACCGACATGCTGCAGCAGGCGCCCGACCAATGGATCAGCCGCGTCGGTGGCTCGACCTGGAACGTGGCACGCGCGCTGGCGGCGCTGGGCGCGCGCACGGCCTTCGCCGGCGCGGTGAGCCGCGACCTGTTCGGCGATGAACTCGTGCGCGCCAGCGCGGCGGTGGGCCTCGATACACGGCTGCTGCAGCAGGTCGATCGTGCGCCGCTGCTCGCGATCGTCGAGCAGGGGGAACCGCCGCGCTACTTCTTCGTCGGTGGTGACAGCGCCGACCTGCACTTCGATCCGGACGCGCTGCCCGAGGGCTGGTCCGGTGAAGCGCGCCGCGCGCATTTCGGCGGCATCAGCCTGGCGCGCGAGCCGTTGGCGTCGCGGCTGATCGCGCTGGCCGAGCGTTTGAAAGAGCAGGGCGTGGCCATCAGCTACGACCCCAACTTCCGCAACCTGATGGCACACGGCTACGAGCCGACGCTGCGCCGCATGTGCGCGGTGGCCGACGTGATCAAGGTGTCGGACGACGATCTGCGCGGCCTGTTCCCCGGACTCGGGCTCGACGACGCGATGACGCGGCTGCGCGCCTTCAATCCCGACGCGCTCTATCTGCTGACGCGTGGCGGCGGGGTGGCCTACCTGTCCCGCGGCGACGCGGCCTGCATGGCGCGCGCGCCGGCGGTCACCGTGGCCGACACCGTCGGCGCGGGCGACGCGGCGGTCGCGGGGCTGCTTCACAGCCTGCACCGGCACCCGGACCGTCCGCTGCGCGCGCATCTGCATGCGGCGCTGGCGGCCGGGTCCGCCGCCTGCCTGCAGCGGGGCGCCACGCCGCCGGAGGCGGCGACCGTCTCGCGCCTGTACGACCAGCTTCAAGCGGAAGGGGTTGCCTGACCTTCCATCCCGTCGATCAACGACAACCACTCCATCCCCGGAGACAAGAGGAGACAACGATGAAGACATCGATCAAGAAGACAACGACCACCCCGTGGACCCGCCGAGGCCTGCTGGCCGCCGCCGCGATGGCGACGCTGGCGGTCGCGGCCGGACCGGCCCGCGCGGGCGACCTGGAAGTCCTGCACTGGTGGACCAGCGGCGGCGAGGCCAAGGCCATCTCCGGCCTGAAGGACCAGCTGCAGGCCAAGGGCCACAAGTGGAAGGACTTCGCCGTGGCCGGCGGCGCCGGCGACGCGGCGATGACGGTGCTGAAGTCCCGGGCGATCTCGGGCAACGCGCCCACCGCCGCGCAGATCAAGGGCCCGCTGCTGCAGGACTGGGCGGCCGAGGGCATGCTCGCCAACATCGACGACGTCGCCAAGGCCGAGCACTGGGACGACCTGCTGCTGCCGGTGATCAGCAACATCGTCAAGTACAAGGGCCACTACATCGCGGTGCCGGTCAATGTGCACCGCGTCAACTGGCTGTGGATCAACCCCGAGGTGATGCGCAAGGCCGGCGTCAAGCCGCCGACCACCTGGGACGAGTTCTTCGTCGCGGCCGACGCGCTGAAGAAGGCCGGCGTCACGCCGCTGGCCCACGGCGGCCAGTCGTGGCAGGACTTCACCACCTTCGAGACCGTGGTGCTGGGCACCGGCGGGCCGGAGTTCTACCGCAAGGCGCTGATCCAGCTCGACCCCGCCAGCCTGAAGAGCCCGACGATGGAGAAGTCGCTGACGACCTTCCGCCGCCTGAAGGCCTACACCGACCGCAACGCGCCGGGCCGCGACTGGAACCTCGCCACCGCGATGGTCATGAAGGGCGAGGCCGCCATGCAGATCATGGGCGACTGGGCCAAGGGCGAGTTCCTGGCCGCCGGCAAGACCGCGGGCAAGGACTTCCTGTGCGTGCCCGCGCCGGGCACGGCCAAGTCCTATACCTTCAACGTCGACTCGTTCGCGATGTTCAAGGTCAAGGGCGACGCGAACCAGCAGGCCCAGCGCGACATGGCCTCGGCCATCCTGTCGCCGGCAGTGCAGGAATCCTTCAACCTCGAGAAGGGCTCGATCCCGGTGCGCAAGGGCGTCAGCCTCGCCAAGTACGACGACTGCGCCAAGGCCTCGGCCGCGGACTTCGCGGAAGCCGGCAAGGCCAACACGCTGCTGCCGTCGATCGCCCATGGCATGGCGGTCCGGGCATCGGCGGAGGGCGCGATGAAGGACGTGGTCAGCCAGTTCTGGAACAGCGACTCGATCACGCCGGCGCAGGCGATGGATCGGCTGGTCTCGGCGGCGAAGACGCAGTAAGCGCGCTTCGCGGGCGAGGCGTTCGCTTCGCCTGCGACGGGGTCTTCGGCGGAGGGAGGACCAGACTCGGTCCTCCATCCTCCGGAGGCCCCATGGACGAGGTGCTCATCGATACGGTACGGCCGCACGACCGCGCGGACGTGGACCGCTGGCTGTGGGACGGCTACCGTCGCATCGATACGATGCCGGATTCGCCGCAGCGGCGCCGCGCGCACATGACCCACGTGCTCGACTGCCAGCACCGCGTGCTGGCGTTGATGCCCACGGACGAGGCGGCCACGCCGACCGACGAGCGCGCGCGCCAGCTCGCGCTGATGTCCTACGGCACCGAGCGCTGGCTCGCGCTGCTCGCGCAGGTGCGGCTGCGCCATCGCGAGCGCGTGGCGCGTCGCGAGTACGCCGCCGAGTCCGCTGGCGACCCGCCGTTCCGCGATGCCGATCACGGCGTCGTCCACGTGGTGGACGTGCTGGATCGCGCGGAGGCGTTCGCGGACGTCGCCCCCTACACCGACGCCGGCATCGGTCGACGCACCCGCGCCGCGCAGGCGCTGCGGCTGCTGGAGCCCCGTCGCATCGAGGCCGCGGACCTGCGCTCGCCGCAGGAGGCCGCGCTCATCGGGCAGCGCGGGCTCTTCGCGCGTCACGACATCGCGGCAGGCACCTGCCTCGGCGTGTACGGCGGCCAGCTGCTCGACGAGGTCGACCTGTTCCTGCTGGACGACGACCGCTACCTGATGTCGGCCTCCGATCCGATCGGTCAGGTGGCCGTCAATGGCGAGAACCTGCTGTCGCTGATGAACACCTTGTTTCTCTTCGATGCGCAAGGGCGGCCGGACGGTCATCCGACCAGTGGCTACAACGTGCGCGGCGAGTCGTTCCCTGTCCGTCTGCGTCATGGCTGGACCGCGCGCATCCACGCGTTCCGCGCGTCGGAGGACATTCCCGCAGGTCGTGAGTTGCGCTGGAACTACGACCTGGGCGCCCGTCGCTGACATGACCAAAGTCGCACCATGTCTGCGCACGCGATCGCCCGGATGCCCCATGAACACGCAGATCCCGGCCGTTCTGCGTGGCAGCGCTCTGACATCCTCCTGACAGCTGTGCGGGAATCCGCACGCCTTTTGCGGCCTCGATCGTCACGCCGCGGACATGTGCGCGACAGTCAGCGCTGTCAAGGCCTGACCCCTTCGGGTACGTCCCGAGTTCCCTGGACGTTGTCATGACGCACCCTTAAACTCGCGCCCACTTTCGTGACCCCTTCCTCGCAGACGGCGAGGATTTCCGGGGTGCGATGGCGTACGGCGTGCAGGGTCCTGCCGTCGGTGACAGCCATGAAGGGCAAGCTGAAGTGACGAGTCGTTTTCGCTTCGAAGGGTTCGTGCTTGACATGGCCTCGCGCGTCCTCCTGTCGGAGGGCGTGCCCGTGCCGCTCAGCGGCCGGCAGCTGGATCTGCTGGGCGTGCTGGTCGCGCATCGCGGTGCGGTGGTGTCCAAGAACGAGCTGTTGAACCGGGTCTGGCCAGGGCAGGCCGTGGAAGAGAACAACGCCGCCGTGCACGTGTCGGCGTTGCGGCGCGCGCTGGGTCGCGAAGCCATCGCCACGGTCGCCGGGCAGGGGTACCGGTTCGCGCTGCCGTTGCGGCAGGACGAGGACACGTCGCTCGACTCGACCGACCGGCCGGTCGAACCGCCGTCCCCCATCGTCCGTCCGCGGGCGCTGCCGTCGGTGCCGGTCGCGATGCACGGTCGCGGCGCCGACCTGCAGGCGCTGCTGAGCCGCCTGGTGCGACATCGGCTGGTGACCGTCGTCGGCGCGCCGGGTGTCGGCAAGTCGACGCTCGCGCTGGCCTGCGCGCATGAACGCCGCCAGGCGGCCCGCGACGGTGCCGTGTGGGTGGACCTGCTGAGCGGGGACGATCCGTCGGATCCGCTGCCCGCGGTCGCGAGTGCGCTCGGGCTGGATCCCGGCACCGACCTGCAGACCCTGCTGGCGCTGTTGCGGCCGATGTCGCTGCTGCTGGTGCTGGACAACGCGGAGATCGCCGGCGCCCGTGCGGCCACCTTCTGTCACGCGGTGCTCGAGAACACCGAGGACGTCGCGCTGATGGTGACCAGCCGCAAGGTGCTGCGCGTGCCGGGCGAGCGCGTGCTGCGCACGCCGCCGCTGTCGGTGCCGCCGGCCGGCGCGGGCGTGGACGAGTCGCTGATGCACGGCAGCGTCGCGCTGTTCGTCGACCAGGTGCGGGCGTTGGGTCAGCCCTTCGCGCTCGGCCTGCACAACGTGGCCCAGGTGACGGCGCTGTGCCGCCGGCTGGACGGCATTCCGCTGGCGCTGCAGCTGGCGGCGGGGCGGCTGGCGATGTTCGGCATCGACCAGCTGTGCGAGCGCCTCAGCGACCGCTATCGGCTGCTGACCCGCGGCACGCAGGCGGGGCCGCGCCGGCATCAGTCGCTGCGGGCCTGCATGGATGCGAGCCTCGCGCTGCTCGACGACGTGGAGCAGCTGGTGCTGCGCAGGCTCGAGCCGTTCGAGGGCGGTTTCACGCTGGAGATGGCGACGGCCGCCTTGTCGGACCGGCAGCTCGACGCGTGGACCGTGGCGGAGGCGCTGGAGGGCCTGGTGGACCATTCGCTGGTCCAGGTCGACGCGGAGGATCGCCCGCGCTACCGGCTCTTCGACGGCATCCGCGCCTACGGGCTGCTGCTGCTCGAGGAAACCGGCGAGGTCGACATCGCGCGGTGCCAGCATGCCCGCGCGATGAGCCAGCTGTTCGACCGTGCGGAGCGGGCGCTGCAGATGATGCCGGACGCGCGCTGGATCGCGGAGTTCTCGCCCGAGCTCGGCAACGTGCGGGCCGCGCTCGACTGGTGCCTGGAGCACGAGCCGGTGCGGGGGCTCGGACTGCTCGCGCATTCGAGGGCCTTGTTCGAGCTGCTGCAGCTGGCCCAGGAGACCGCGTGGCGGCACGCCGCCTACGAGGCCGAGCTGCCGGCGGAGCTGCCACCGGCGGTGCTGGCGCGCTACTGCATCGATCACGCGGGCCTGCTCGCGCCGCACGATCCCAAGCGCGCCGCGATCTGGTACCGGCGCGGCGTCACGGTGTCGCGGACGGCGGACGATCCGGCCCTGCGTTACCTGGCGCTGTGCCGCCAGGTCGTCGAGGACCGCGAACTGAGCCAGGCCGCGATGCGTTACGCGATGGGCGAGCTTGTCGCGCTGGCGGGCCGCTGCGAGGGGGCGCATGCGGCGCGCCTGAAACTGTGGGGGCTGGCGGCGCGGGCGCATGTGTGGCGCGTCGAGGGTCAGGCGGCCGAAGCCGACGAGGCGATGTGCGCCTCGCTGCAGCTGGCGCAGGAGATCGGCGCGTCCCGATGGGTGCTGGACGATCTGCACCGGCTGATGGAGCTTCAGGTCGGACATGGCCAGCCGTTGCGATCCGCGGCGCTGGTGCGCCAGTGGGAGGACGGTGCCAGTCGCGCGAGCGGCATCAACACCGCCAACGGCGAGTTCCTCCAGCGCGTGCTGGGGTGCCTGGCCGCGGTGCTTCTGGCCGAGGGATGCACCGAGGACGCACGGGACGTGCTGACCGGCATCGTCACGCCGAAGCCGTCGCGCGGCCTCTATCGCGACAGCCGGAGCGAGGGGCCGGCCGACAGCCCGGGCGAGTGCGAGAGCGATGCCTTCGACCGGCTGCTGCCGGTCTTCGCCTGGCTGGCGTTCGAGGAGGGGCGCGATCAGGACGCGGCGCGCCTGACGGGGTATGCGGGGCAGGCGTACTCGCCGATCCGGGCGGATCCCTTGCCGCCGTGGGGCAGCCTGGTGCATCGGATGCGCGCGCGGCTGGACGGCTTCTCGATGGCGCGACTGCAGGACGAGGGCAACCGCTGGGACGAGCCGCGCGCGATGGTCGCCGCGCTGGCGCGGACGGCGGGGGTCGCGGCGTCGTTCGGCGGCCGGGGCGGCTGACGCGGCTGGCGCGGCCAGCGCGAGCGATCGGGACGATCGGGACGATCGGCTGAGGGCGGCGGCTGCATCGAGCGGCTGAATCGACCGGGACGCGTGCGGACGGCCGGGGTCCCCGGGGCGTGCGAAGCGGCTCGCGCCCGTGCGAAGCGGTCGGGCGGGACCACGTTCCGCACGGCTCCCACCGTCACGGTTGGGTCATGCGGGCTGTCGAGAGTGGCGGCAGCTCTTTGCAGGACCGCTCCCATGACGATCACGACGCCGCCCGCCGGCTTGCCCGCCTTGTCGACCAACGCCGGCGCCATCGAACTCGACCGGCTGCAGCGTGCGCCGACGACGCCCACGTCGCCGGCCTCTCCAGGTGCTTCGCAGGGCGGCGCGACGCCGCCGCGCCGGATGTCGTCCGAACTCGGCGGCCTGAACGCTCGGCGCAACTCCGACCCCGGACCCTCGCGGGGCACCGATGCGGCGCTCGCGCCGCGGCGCCCGCTCGAGCAACTGCGCCGACCGGCGGCAGCCAGCGGAGACGCCACGCCGACCACGACGCCATCGACACGCCCGGCGTCCCCAGTCCCGACGCCCACGGTGCCGGTTGCCACAGTCCCGACCACCGCAGTTCCAGCCGTCACGGTTCCGACCGTCACAGTGTCGGCAACCACAATGCCGGCAACTACAGTGGCGCCGACCACAGTGGCGCCGACCACAGTGGCACCCACTGCCGTGGCGCCCACCACGACGGGGCCCGCAACCGCTGCGGCGACCGGTCATGGCCACGCGCCGCGCGAGGCCGGCGCGTTGTCGTTCTTCGTGGCGCAGAACGTGCGCCACGCGGTGCCGGTGGCAGCCGTGCGGACGGTGGTGCAGGGCGTCATCGCGCCCGAGCTCGCGCGCGCCGTGGTCTCGCACCCGGACGTCGCGCTGGCGGCGCAGACCGCGTTGACGGCCTACTCGCTGGGCCGGCGCGTGGTCTCGCAGATCCACAGCGAAAGCAGCGCGCAGGTGGCCAACCAGGCGTTCAGCGGCGACGTCGCGCAGCGGGATAACAACCTGCCGCGCCGCCTGTGGCAAGGCGTGCAGTCGGCCGGCATCGCCGGCGGCGACTTCGCCGCGCTGGCGCTGACGATCGCCTCCCGCAGCCACCCGGCGCTGGCGGGCGTGGCGCAGTCCGCCGCCGCGATCCAGGTGGTCGCGCATCTGCAGGCGCAGTTCCGCGAGGCGCTCCGCCCCGCGATCAACACGGTGCACGTCGGCAACGGCGACCGCAACGTCGCGCAGCCGCCGGAAGGGCGCAACCTGCGCCCGGCCGATGTCACGGGCGCCATGCGTGGCACCTTCGGTGCCGCTGCCGCGGCCATCGACATGGGCGCGCAACTGCTGATGCAGCGCACGCTGGGTGGTCAGCCCGCCTGGCAGGCCGCGCGGGGCCTGGCCGTCGGTGCGGGTGCCATCGCGGGCGTGGGCAACATGCTGACATCCTCGGTCGAGGACCATCTGGTCGACACCGCCTCGGCGCGCCGGATGCAGCAGACCGATCCGTCCCACGTGCGGCATCTGCATGTCGACTTGCGCAACCCGTTCACCCGCAACGAGCTGGGCCGTCAGGCGGAGCGCGCCGATGCGCGCGTCTTCAACACGATGGTGCCGGGCCTCATCGCGCTGGGCGTCGTGCAGGCGCTGCAATCGACGCTGACCCAGCCCGGCGTCAGCACCGACCAGCGGCAGGCCGCGCAGGCGGGCGTGCACGCGCTGGTCGCCGGTCTGGTGGGCGGCACGCTGCTCGCGCTGACGGTCGCGTCGTATCAGCTCAACGACACGGTGCGCAGCCGCAATGCCGCGCAGCGGACCGCGGCGCAACGCGCGCAGCCCTGATCGCTGCCTCCTGCGCCCTGTCCGCTTGCAGGCGCGGGCGGGAGAGAGGACCGGAGAGAGGGCAGGGGTGAGGGCCGGCGGCCGCGGCAGTCCGCGGCCAAGCCTTCCCTCTCACACGTCGAGTCGGTAACCCACGCCGTACACCGTCTGGATGCGCGGCACCGGCGTGCCGTCCATGGTGCGCGCGCGCGACCGCGGGCCGCCCGGGTTCAGCTTGAGCCGCAGCTTGTACACGTGCTGCTCGAGCGTGCGTTTGCCGATGTCGCTGGAGCGGCCCCAGATCTCGGTCGACAGCGTGTGCGTGCTGACGACGCGGCCGAGGTTCTCGAACAGCGTCCACGCCAGCGCGAATTCACGCGCCGTCAGGCTGACCTCGCGCACGCCGGTGGACAGGCTCTGCGTCGGCGCGTGCAGCGCGTACGGTCCCGCGCGCAGCGACGTGGCGCGCACGCCGTCGGTGCGCGTCTGGATGCGCGCGCGCAGCCGATGGATCAGCGGGCCGGCACCGTCCGAGATGACCGCGTAGTCATCGGCACCGCGCTGCAGCGCCCGTGAGATGCCCACCGAGTCGCCCAGTCCGAGCACGACGATCGGCACGCCGCGTCCCGCGTGCAGGCGCAGCGCGGCCAGCCAGCCGTCGATGTGGGTGTCATGGTCCTCCAGCAGCACCGCGTCGGCGCCTGGCGTGCGCAACGCCGAGATCAACGAACTCAGGTGGGTGTGGGGGGTGGGGTCGTAGCCGGCATCGCGCAGCGCGGCTGCGGCGAAGTGTTCCAGCGAACGGGAAGGGCAGAGGGTGGCGACTTTCACGTGGACCTTGAAAACCGGAGGACGGACGCACTGTCGCCAACGCCGGCATTTCATGTCCTTTACGGAACATTCATTTTCATTTATGACCCCTCGTTCAGGGGGTGAAAGCGGTTTCAGGCACGCCAGCCAAAGTCGTGATCCGGCGAACGTAGTCTTCGGTTTCGGGGAAGGGTGGAACGCGCTGGCCGAAGCGCTGGACGGCGCCTTCGCCGGCGTTGTAGGCGGCGAGGATCAGGTCCACGCGACCGTCGTAGCGGTCATGCAGCGCGCGCAGATGCCGCACGCCGATGTCGACGTTCACGCGCGGGTCGAGCAGGTCGGCGCGCGTGTACACGCCGTAACGCGCGGCGGTCGCCGGCATCAGCTGCATCAGGCCCATCGCGCCCTTGGGCGAGCGGGCGTCGGCGCGATAACGCGACTCGACGAAGATCAGCGCCGACACCAGCGCCGGATCCAGACGATGGCGATTGCTGGCGGTGCGCACCATCTCGGCCATCTCGGGCGGCATCGGCCGTGTGGCCTCGCGGAGGAAGGAGGTCAGGTCCGGTGCCATGCCGCCCGGGCCCTGGATGAGACGGGCGGCGAAGCCGACCCAGGGGGCGTGTCGTCCGCGGCACCGGGGCGCAGCGGTGCGACGGCGACGCGCACCACGGTGCAGTCTTCCGCGAGGCCGGGATGGCGTTCGCGGGGATCTTCGATGAGCAGTCGCGTGCTGCCGTCGATCAGCGTGCAGCGATAGCGGCTCACCTGTTCCACGGGTCGCTCGTTCGCGGTGCTGAAGCTGGCGGCGCTGGCCACGCTGGTGGCGCCGATCGATTGCGCCATCGCGCCCGCCGCGTGGACGACAAGGGTCGTCACGACGAACGTGCGGAGGAAGGAAACGAACGAACGATCGTTCATGTGGCGCTCCATCGATGACTGCGAGGGCGCGACGCTAGGTCTTGATGGAGAGGGCGGTGCTGCGCGACGCGAAGCGCGCGACGACCGAACGAATCCACTCTTCAGAGGTAGTTGTCGAGATCCAACGCCCCGGCCTCTGCAGGCGGCATTGGCCGCTCACCTTCGCATGGCGCGCATCGCCTTCGCATGGTCTCAATGCTGCCCGGCGTCCGGTCCCTATGTTCCGCTCCATCCCATCCACGGAGCCCTGCCATGACCACTCCCATCGCCGCCAACGCCCCGTCCACGCCTGCCGCCGCCACCGGGCCGACCGACATGCAGCAGATGGAATCGATGATGGCGCAGCGAATGATGATGAACATGCAGCAGGGTCAGCAGGCGATGAGCAAGTCCATGACCAAGGTGTCGGACCAGATCAAGGCGTCCATGCAGGACGACGAGTAAGCCGATCGACATCCCGCGCTGTGAACTTCATGTCCCGTCGTCTTCGTTCCCCGGGCCGCGCGATGCGGGTCGGCCGCCTGCCGGTTGCGCTGATGCTGTGCGCCGCGGCGCCGCTCAGCTGGTCGGCGCGTGTCGGTGAGTCCGCCCCGTCGCCGTCGCCGTCGTCGACACCGGGCGCCAGTGCTGCTGCAGGATCCGGCGTGAGTCCGATCGCCGCGCCGCTGGCGGCACCGCCGGCCAGGACCTTGACGCAGACTGCACCGACGTCGACGTCGACGCCGGCCGGATCGGCGACATCGCCGACTTCGTCGACGCCACCGGCGGCGAAGGTCGTCAGGTCGGACCGCGTGCCGACGAAGAACGTCTCGCGTCAATGGCGCAGCCCGCGTTTCGTCTACAAGGCCGAAGGCAAGCGCGTGAACGAGGTGCTGCTCGACTTCGCCGCGAGCCAGGGCCTGCCGGCCGTGCTCGCCGAAGGCATCGACGGCATGGTGCAGGCCAACTTCGACACCACGCCCGACAAGTTCCTCGATTCGATGAACCGGGCCTACGGCGTCATCTGGTACCACGACGGCACCGCGTTGTACTTCTATCCGGCGGGCGCGGTGCAGAGCCGGCTCTTCCGGCTCAAGGGCTTCCGTCGCGAGCAGGTCACCGACCTGCTGGATTCGCTGCAGCTCGGCGACGCGCGCTTCCCGCTGCGCTTCAACGCGGCCGAGAGCACGCTGCTGGTCTACGGCCCGCCGCGTCACGTCGAGCTGATCGCCGCCGCGGTCGAGTCGCTCGACGTCGGCGCGATGGAGCGCAACCGCAAGTCGGTGCGCGTGGTGCCGCTGCGCTTCGCCTCCGCCGGCGATCGCGTCTTCGGACAGACGCGCATCCGCGGCGTCGCCTCGGTGCTGACCTCGCTCTACAGCGGCACCAACAGCGGCGCGCAGGGCGACGAGGATACCCCGGCGTCCGCGGGCGAGATCCATCCGGGCAAGCTCACCGCGCTGCAAGGCGTCATGGGCCGCGACACGCGGCTCGCCGACATCGTCGCGCGCAAGCCGTCGCAGGTCACGGCCGGCCAGTCGGCCAAGCCCGGGTCGGGTGCCGCCCCGCAGGGCAGCGCGCGCGGCCTGCAGAGCCCCGTCGACGACGACGCGCCGCCGATCTTCCAGGCCGACGAGGGCACCAACACCGTCATCATCCACGGCCGGCCGCAGCGCATGGACGAGTACGTCGAGCTGATCCGCCGCTTGGACGTGCAGCCGGTGCTCGTCGAGCTCGAGGCCACCATCATCGACGTCAGCAGCGACAGCATCGATTCGCTGGGCATCGACTGGAGCGTGCGCGGCAGCAAGGGCAGCTTCGGCGTCACGCAGCCGCCGGGCAGCAACCCCGGCACCTTCACGCTGAGCACGCTGTGGTCCAACGCCGGCCGCGAACTGATGGCGCGCATCGACGCGCTCAGCGCGCGCGGCAAGGCCCGCGTGATCGCCAAGCCGAAGGTGCTGGGCGTGGCCAACCGGCCCGCGGTCATGCGCGAGAAACGCGTCGTCACCGTCAAGGTCGCCGGCAACCTCGAGGCCAACCTCTTCCAGGTCGAGGCCGGCACGCTGCTGCAGGTCACGCCGCAGATCACCTCGGTGCCCGACAACGGCGGCGTGTCGCGCCGCATCAAGCTGTCGCTCTACATCGAGGACGGCAGCTTCGAGGACCGCGTCGTCGACACGGTGCCCATCGTCAAGCGCACCGAGATCATGACCGAGGCCCATGTGGGCGAAGGCGAGAGCCTGCTCATCGGCGGCATCACCACGACCAGCCAGTCCTCGCAGCGCGACGAGGTGCCGGTGCTCGGCCGCGTGCCGCTGCTCGGCGGGCTGTTCCGACATACCAACGAGAGCGCCGGGCAGACCGAACGGCTGTTCCTGATCTCGCCGCGGATCATCCGCGAGCCGACGTTCCCGGCGGGGCCGTATGGCGCCGCGACGTCGGGCGCGGTGGCGATGACGGCGGACGGCCGCGGGCCGCAAGCCCCGTCGGCATCGGGCTCGTCGCCGGGTTCGCCATTGCCGGCGCAGGCGCCATCGCAACCGGCGTTGAACGGGCCGTCCCGCGCATCGGCGCCGCCGACCGATTCCTTCCTGCAGGGCAGCGGCGGCGGCTGAGCCGCGACGCCCCTGTCGATCCACCACGAAGCGACAAAGAAGTTCGGGATTCGCAAACCATGAAGCAGCTTCGCATCCTCACAGGCTTGCATGCCGGGGTCCAGCTACGGTTGACCCGTCGGCAGTACCGCATCGCCAGCGATGAGGACGCCGACCTCCAGATCAGCGACTGGGCCCACGCTCCGCTGATTTTGACGTTCGAGGAAGAAGGCTCCGACGTGTCTCCCGCGCTCCACCTCATCGCCGACGACGGAACGCCCGCGAATCCGCAGGGCCTGCTGGAGGACTTCCTGCCGCGGCGCTTCGGCGACATCGTGCTGTGCGCCGGCCCCGATGCCGCGGCCTGGCCCAGCGACATGGCGCTGATGGACGCGTTGATGCGGCCCGTCGCCAAGATCAAGGCCACCGCCGCCGCGGTGGCCGACGCGGCCCCGCAGACGAAGGCGGCACTCGGCCTGAAGCTGAGCGCGCTGGTCGCGGCCGCGGCCCTGATCGCCGGACTCGCGTCGGTGCTCAGCACGCAGACCGCGGCGTCGACCGCGCCGCCGGTCAGCCCGATGGAACAGGTCCTGGTGGCCTTGCGCCAGGCCGGCGTCGAGGGCCTCACCGTGCGCCGCGTCGACCGCCGGCTGCTGGTCGAGGGCCTGCTGCCCGGCAGCGCCGAGATGGCCCGTGCCCGTGCCGCGCTGCAGCCGTTCGGCGAGGGCCAGCTCCTGCACCGCTACGCCTCGGCCGGCGACATCGTCCGCCAGATCGGCGACGCGCTGAACCGGCCCGGCGTGCGCGTGGTCCACCGCGGCCAGGGCGTCTTCGCCGTCGAAGGCCAGGCGCTCGATCCCGCCGAACTGCAGGACGAGGTCCGGCGCATCGCCGCCGACATCGGCCCGCTGGTGCGCCGCATCGACGTCGCCGTCGAGCAGACGCTCCCCACCGCGCGCGTGCGCGTCGGCTCGATGCTGGCCGGCGACGACGGCCTGCAGTACGTGCAGACGGCCGACGGCACCAAGCACCTTTCGCTCCGGACTCCCGTGGACGACGGCACCGCCGCCGCCGGGGATCCGTCTTCCTCATCCCCCACCGGAGAACCGTGATGGACAACCCCTTGGAACAGACCGTGTTCGCGGATCTCGCGCACATCGAGAAGACCCTGACCGACGACCTCAGCGGTGAGCGCACCCGCGCGATGCTGAGCTACTTCGACCAGGTCGCGCAGAGCACCGAGGCGCACATGCAGACGCCGCTGCCCGATGCCGAGCGCCAGCTGAGCTCGCAGCTGATCGAGGGCTTCCGCGCCTCGCAGCGCATCGTCCGTCACGTGTGGGAAACCATCCACACCGCGTCGCTGCCGGCCTGACCGCACAAGGAGCTCCCGTATGTCCGCGTTGCCCATTGATGCCTCGACGTCCGACGCCGCCGGCGCGACCGCAAGCTACCCGCTGGTCTACCGCAACCTCATGGCGGTGGGGCTGCTGGGTGCGGTGTACCGCGCCCGCGACGACGCCGCGGTGGTGAGCGCGGCGGTGGAGCTGACGATGGCCGATCCGTCGCCGTTCCGCATCTGCCGCGCCATCGCGCACAGCATCGGCGGCGACGCCGAGTACGCGTCGGCCACGCTCGTGCAGCACGTCGAGGACCACCCGCAGGACGAGGGCGCGAAGGTGGCGCTGGCCACGGCCTTCCTGCTGGCGCGCGATGCGCGCTGGAAGGGCGTGCTCGACGAGGTGCTGGCGACGAGCGCCGACCACAACGTGCGACAGGCCGCGAACGGCGTGCTCGAGTACGCCGCCACGCTGCAGTGACACATCCCCATTGACGTCGACCGGCTCGCAGGACGCGAGGCGGTCGATCCCAGGATCCGATGGGACGAAGGGTTCGTCCCACGGGCAAACGGTGCCTCGTGCACTTTCATTCCGGAAGCGAGCTTCCGGATTCAACAGGAGAGAAACCATGGCAAACAACGTGAGCACCCAAGGCGCTGGTTCGTCGGCTGACATGAACCAGATGATGGGCGAAATGCGCGCCCAGAACGCCGAGCAGATGAAGAACAACCTGGAAATGGGCCGCATGAGCCAACAGGCTTCCATGTCGGAAGCGCTGGGCAAGAAGTTCAAGGCTTCCGGCGACAGCGTCAAAGGCCTGGTCTGACGCCGCGGCGGCCGCTTCGGGCCTGCCAAGGTCCGTCGCGGCCGCTCCGTGCCCCGCAAGGAGAACCCCATGTCCGCAACCTTCCCGGGAGCGCCCCTGGTTCAGTCCCAGTCGGCCGAAGCCTCCGCGTCGTCGCGGATGTTCATGGACGAGCTCAAGGCTCAAAGCAAGCAGACCATCGCCAACAACCTGGAGATGGGCCGCATGAGCCAGCAGGCCGCCATGTCGGAAGCGCTGGGCAAGAAGTTCAAGGCCGGCGGCGATAGCGTCAAGGGACTGGTGTGACCCGCGCTGCGCGCACGACGCGTCACCGCATCCAACCTCTGTCGGAGCGACATACATGAGCATTCAACAACTGCTGCAATCGCCGCTGAACATGCTGCAAGGGGCACAGAGCCCCCTGGCCGGCATCCAGCAGGCGCTGCAAGGACTTCAACAAGGTCTGCAAGGCCTGACCCAGCTGCTGCGGCCGCTGGAGCAGCTGATGCAGAACCCGATCCAGGCCGCGATGAGCGGCGCCGGGCAGGCCATCGGCCAGGCCATCGGTCAGCTGGGTCAAGCACAGAATTCGCCGCTGGGCGGCCTGGGCCAAGCCCTGGGCGGCATCGGCCAGAGCCTGGGCGGCCTGGGTCAGGCGCTCGGCGGCCTGACGCAAGGCCTGAACGCGCTGCAGGGCGGCCAGGGCGGCCCGCTCGCCGGCGCGCTGGGCGCACTGGGCGGCCTGTCGCAGGGCCTCAACGGACTGAACCAGGCCCTCGGCGGTCTGGGCCAGGCCGCGAACGGTCTGGGCGGTCTGGGTGGGCAGGGCGCTGGCGCCCAGCAGCTGCTGGGCGGCCTGAGCCAGGCCATCGGCGGCCTGGGCAATGCGCTGGGCGCGGCCGGCTCGCTGGTCGGCGCCGGTGCCGGCGGCGGCGCGGCCCCGCTGGGCGGATCGATCAGCCCGCAGGGCGAGACCGGTCCGATGGACGGCAATCGTGCGGAACGCGCGCTGTTCAAGGCCATGTCGGACTCCGGCATGAAGATGATCAGCGGCAAGGAACTGGACGACGCCGCCAACGGCATCTGCCCCAAGGGCATGCGTCCCCAGGACTTCACGCCTGAATTCCAGCAGGCCGCGAAGTTCCTGCGCAGCGAAGCCGGCGAGAAGAAGATGGGCGAGCTGGACACGGCCGACCGTGACAACGCGCTCGGCAAGATGGGTCTGGCCCTGAAGCACAAGGGCGGCGACGACAAGATCGGCATCGGCGACCTGACCGCTTCCATCCAGAAGCAGGGTCTGAACGCCGACCAGCACTCGACGATCTCGACGTTGAAGAACAACTTCGACGCGCTGTCCAAGGACGGCAAGACCTTCGACCTGGACACGATGAAGGACGTCGCCCAGGGCAAGCAGATGCCCAACGGCATCCTGCCGTCGTTCGAGCTGCAACAGGCCGCCCAGAAGTTCGTGAACGACACCGCGCTCAACAAGGGCACGGACGTCGCGCTGCAGACCTCTCAAGGCAAGTTCGACCAGCAGGGCGACAACAAGTACAGCATGGCTGACCTGGAAAAGACCCTCAAGCGCGGCTAACCCACGGCCGCCGGGGCCCCGGCTGGGGCGCGGCGCGTCGTTGCAGATCCTCGCCATAGCGCTGCTATGGCTCCGGTCTGCGCCTAGCGCCGCATCCCCAGTCGGGGCCCCGTCCGCCATGGGTTACCGAGCATCCTTCAACTCCGAGCCCCAATGCTTTCCTGAGACCGGCCGTGCTGGACACAGCCATGGAGCAGACATGATCGATTCCTCGTTGCAACGCAAAGATTTCGTCTCCGGCCTGGTCGGCCTGGTGAGCCTGGCGGTGGACCGCGAGCTGCTGGACGACGCCGAGACGCTGCTGGGCGCCGTGCGCCTGCTGCGCCCCAAGGTGTCCCAGCTGGACTTCTTCGAGGCCTGGATCGCGATGAAACGCGGTCACTGGGCCGACGCGATGCGCACGCTGCGCAACCTCGACGCCACCGCACCGGAATGGTCGACGGCGAAGGCCTTCCTCGCCTACTGCCAGTTCGCCACTGGCGACGCCGGATGGCGCGCGACCGCCGAGGACGTGCTGCACACCTCCACCAATGCCGAGGCGCTGGACATGGTGCGCTCGCTGCTGCATCCGGAAGAGGACGCCGCGGCTTCGGAAGGCACCGACGACGAGTCCGGTTCGACCACGCCGCCGGCGCTGACGATCGACCTCTCGCAGATGGCCTACATGCGGGCCTGAGGAGCAGCCATGACCGATCCCATCCAGGCCATTTCCGCTCACGAGATGATCCGGCAGGCGGCGACGCCGACGCCCGACCTCCAGGCGCAGACGCAGAAATTCGAGCAGCTGATGGCGCGCGAGCCGCAGCCCGATCCGGCGGCGGCACATGCGAACGCGATCGGCCATACGGACTCGACGATGACCAAGACGCTTCACACGCTGGACGACGCGTCGCGCCAGGTGACCTCGGACATGCAGCGCTACGTCGCCGACGCCCCCAACATGAACCTGCAGGAGCTGACCGCGCGCTCGATGGAGCTGAACCTGCAGGTGGCCACGCAGGGCCTGCAGTTCTCGGCTTGCACCTCGGTCGCGCAGAGCAGCAAGAACGGCCTGCAGACGCTGATGAAGAACCAGTGACATGAGCGCCCATCCTCTTGCAGATCCGCGCGCGCATGCGGGCGGCCGGTCGCGGGCCTCGTGGCACGTGCTGTACATGCTGGCACTGGTGCTGCTGATCACGCTGCTGGCCGGATGCAAGACCGACCTCTACACCAAGCGCACCGAGGCCGAGGCCAACGACATGGTCGCGGCGCTGCTGCAGCGCGGCGTGGAAGCGGAGAAGAAGAGCGGCGACGGGGGCAAGACCTGGAACGTCGCCGTCGACGAGCAGGAGGTGGTCAACGCGCTGGACATCCTGCGCGCCAACGGCCTGCCGTCGGACAAGTACGTGTCGCTGGGCGACATGTTCAAGAAGGAAGGGCTGATCTCCACGCCGACGGAGGAGCGGGTGCGCTTCATCCACGGCGTGTCGCAGGAGCTCTCCAGCACGCTGTCCAAGATCGACGGCGTGATCGTGGCCAAGGTGCACATCGTGCTGCCCAACAACGACCCGATGGCGACGACGGTGAAGCCGTCCAGTGCGTCGGTGTTCGTCAAGTACCGGCCGGAGATCGACGTGCCGCAGCTGGCGCCGTCCATCAAGAGCATGGTGGCGCGCAGCGTGGAAGGCCTCACCTACGAGAACGTGACCGTGACGCTGGTGCCGGGCGCGATGCTGCCGACCTCGCCGCGGCACGCGGTGGCCGACGCCACCTGGGCCTGGGTCGCCGGCGGGCTGCTGGCGGTGCTGCTGCTGGCCGGCGGCGCCATCGGCGTGATCGCCTGGAAGAAGCCCGGTCTGCTGCCGCAGGCGCTGTCCCGACGGCTCGCGCCGGGGGCGGCCGCGGTGCCGGTGGCCGAAGCCGGCGCATGACGATGGCCGCGCCCGATCAGCTCGCCGCCTGGGCCGTCAGCTTCGACGGCAAGCTGCGCGGTCTGGTCGACGACCTGGACGCGAGCTGGCAGGACGAGTTGCTCGGCCCGTGGCGCTTCCTGGAGGCGCTGCCGCCCGAGAACGCCGCGGCGCTGTGGCCTCGGCTGTGGCGCGACCGCATGGCGCCGGAAGGCGGCCTGCCCGCGCTGGGGCGCTTCGCCGACCCGCTGCCGCGGCTCGGCCTGCTGCCGCGCGGCGAACTGCTGCAGCGGCTGTGCACGCTGGCGCTGGCGCGCCGTCCCGGCGTGCTGCGCTGCTGCATCGACCGCGCCGTGCGCGCGCCCTTGCAACGCGCGCTCGGCGACAACTTCGCGCCGCTGGTGGCGATGAGCGCGCGCGGCCGGCCGGTCGAGGCCGAGCAGGCCGCATGGACACCGGTGCAATGGGCCTGCGTCGGCTTCTCGGACTGGTCCGCGGCGCTGACCCCGGACGACGCCCCGGTGCGGCAGATGGTGCGCTGGTCGCTGCCGCGCGCGGCGGTGGATGAGGTGCTGGCCGCCACGCCGGTCGCGGCGGAACGGAACGTGGCCGTGTCGATCGCGGCCCTGGCGGAAGCCGAGGTGGAGTGGCCATGCTGATCTGGTGGAAGACATCGACGCACGCCGACGAGGGCGTTGCCGCGGGCGCGCCGCACGGCATCCTGCGCGCCGGCGAGGTGACGCTGCTGCGGCACGAGGACGAGATCCGCCAGACGGCGACCGCCCGTGCCGAGGCGCTGCTCGCGCAGGCGCAGGCGGAAGCGGAGCGCATCGTGGCCGACGCGCAGGCGCGGGCGGAGGCGCTGCTGCGTGACGCGCAGGCCCAGATCGACGCTGCCTGCGAGGCGGGCCACGCCGAGGGCGAACGCCAAGCCGCGGTCGCTTGGCACGAGCGTCAGGCCGGCCGCGCGGTCGACCAGGCCGATGCCGTGCGCGGGCTGCATGAACGCATGGCCGAGGTCGTGACGAGCGCCGTGGAGCGCATCGTGCAGACCGAGGGCCGGGCCGCGCTGTACCAGCGCGCGCTGCGCAGCGTGCAGGCGCTGTCGCGCTCGGCGACGGCGCTGACGCTGAAGGTCAGCAGCGCCGACTTCGACGCCGCGCGAGACGGCATCGCCGCGGTGCCCGAACTTCAATCGGCCGGACTGTCCGTCGAGGTCATCGTCGATCCGGCGCTGCCCGCCGGCAGCTGCCTCTTCGAATCCGACATGGGCGTCGTCGACGCCAGCCTGAAGACGCAGCTCGACGCGTTGCGGTCCGCGATGTCGCGCGCCGTGAAGCGTGCCGTCGCCGAGAGCTGACCGGGCGCCGACCGTCGTTCATCCCTGGCTCACTCCCCGGCTCACTCCCCCGGCTCATTCCGAGTTCATCCCCAGTGCTTCCTGCAGAGACTGCCCCCGATGAACGCTCCTGACCGCCTCGCACCGCTGAACCTGGACGATCTGGGTCGCTGGATGGAGCTCGAGCTCGCCGGCGCCGAGACACTGAACCGCACCGGCAAGGTCGTCGAGGTGATCGGCACGCTGGTGCGCGCGAGCGGGCTGTCGGCCAAGCTCGGCGAGATGTGCCACCTGCTCGACGCCAACGGCGGGCTGCTGCAGGTGGCGGAGGTGATCGGCTTCTCCAACGGCCAGACCATCCTGTCGCCGTTCGGCTCCATCCTGGGCGTGGCGGCGGGCCAGACGCAGGTCGTCGGGCTCGGCGAGATCCAGAGCATCGCCGTCGGCGACGAGCTGCTGGGGCGCGTGATCGACAGCCTCGGGCAGCCGGTGGACGGCGGTCCGCCAATCGTCTGCGAGGAACGGCGACCGGTCTTCGCGATGCCGCCCAGTCCGATGGACCGGGAGATGATCGAGCATCCGCTGCCGACCGGGGTGAAGATCATCGACGGGATGATCACGCTGGGCGAGGGCCAGCGGATGGGCATCTTCGCGCCGGCGGGCGTCGGCAAGAGCACCTTGATGGGCATGCTCGCGCGCGGCACGCAGTGCGACATCAGCGTCATCGCGCTGATCGGCGAACGCGGCCGCGAGGTGCGCGAGTTCATCGAGATCATCATGGGCAAGGAGGGGATGGCCCGCTCGGTGGTGGTGTGCGCGACCTCGGACCGCTCCTCGATCGAGCGCGCCAAGGCGGCGCATGTCGCGACGGCGGTCGCCGAGTACTTCCGCGACCGCGGGCTGCGGGTGCTGCTGATGATGGACTCGCTGACCCGCTTCGCCCGCGCGCAGCGCGAGATCGGCCTGGCGGCGGGTGAATCGCCGGCGCGGCGCGGTTATCCGCCGTCGGTGTTCGCGGAGATCCCGCGGCTGCTGGAGCGCACCGGCATGGGCGCGAAGGGGTCGATCACCGCGCTCTACACGGTGCTGGCCGAGGATGACAGCGGCAGCGACCCGATCGCCGAGGAGGTGCGCGGCATCCTGGACGGCCACTTGATCCTGTCGCGCAAGATCGCGGCGCGCAACCAGTACCCGGCGATCGACGTGCTGGGCAGCCTGAGCCGGGTGATGTCGCAGATCGTGCCCAAGGAACACCAGGCCGCCAACGGCGGGCTGCGCAAGCTGATGGCCAAGTACGACGAGATGGAGCTGCTGATCCAGATGGGCGAGTACAAGCCTGGCAACGATCCCTTCGCCGACGAGGCGGTGCGCAAGCATGCCGCGATCCGCGAGTTCCTGAACCAGGCCACCTCGGACCTGCGGCCGATCGAGCAGACGGTGGCTGAGCTGCAGGCGCTGGTGAACGGCTGATGAAGGACCTGCGTTCGCTCAAGCTGCTGCTGTGGGCCAAGCGCCGCCGGCTCGAACCCCTGGAACAGCAGGTCAAGGCCGAGTCCGCGCAGCGCGACGCCGCGCTGGCGGCCCACCAGGCGGCGCAGGCGCGCCATCAGGGCTGCGTGGCCGACGAGGAGGCCTGCGCGGCCAAGATCGACGGGCTGGCCACGTCGGTGTCCTTCAATCCCCAGGATGCGGTCACGCTGAGCTACGTCCGCGAAGGGTTGCAGGAACTGGTCCGGCAGGCCGAGGCGGGCGTGCAGGCGGCCGTGGCGCAGGTGACCCAGGCCGAGGCCAGGCTGGTGGCGGCCAGACAGGCGCTGCAGCGTGCCGAGCAGCAGATCGAGCAGCTCGAGGAGCGGCGCCGCAAGCGCCTCGTCGAGATCGACCAGGAAGCCGAGGACACGCAGGACGAAGAGAGCGAGGAGGCCGCGGTCGCGCGCCGCGTCGCACAGCGGCGCGCGACCGAAGCGGCGGCGGCCGCGTCGAGGGCGGAGGCCGGCGCATGAACGAGATGTTCAACACCTTCGCGGGCGTGATCGGTTTCGGCACGACGCTGCAGGACGGCGTGATGCTGCTGGCGGTCTGCCTGCTGCGCGTCTACGCGGTGTTCCTGGTGCTGCCGGCGACCACGGACCAGGTGCTGCAGGGCCCGATCCGCAACGGCGTGTGCATCTGCCTGGCGCTGTTCATCGCGTGGGGCCAGCCGGCGGGGCTGGTGCACGGCATGGACATGGTCCAGCTGGTGGCCACGATCGCCAAGGAGGCGCTGATCGGCGTGGTGCTGGGCTTCGCCGCGTCGACGGTGTTCTGGGTGGCGGAGGGGGTCGGCGTGCTGATCGACAACCAGGCCGGCTACAACAACGTCCAGCAGACCAACCCGCTCAGCGGCGAGCAGAGCACGCCGGTGGGCAACCTGCTGTCGCAGCTGGCGATCAGCGGCTTCTACCTGCTGGGCGGGATGCTGATGCTCACGGGCATCCTGTTCGACTCCTTCCACTGGTGGCCGATCGGCAGCCTGTCGCCGGCGTGGTCGACGATCCTGGAGGACTTCGTCCGCGTGCAGACGGGGCACTACCTGGAGCTGATGGTCAAGATCGCCGCGCCGGCGCTGCTGGTGCTGATGCTGATCGACCTGGGCTTCGGCATCCTGTCGAAGACGGCGGAGAAGCTCGAACCCAACAACCTGGCGCAGCCGGTGAAGGGCGCGGTCGCGATCGCGATGCTGTCGCTGCTGGTGGCGGTGTTCTTCGAGCAGGTGAGACCGGCGCTGTCGATGCAGAGCCTGTCGGCGGAGCTGGCGCAGTGGGCGAGAAAGGCCGAGGCGGCGAAGGCGGGGCCGCAGGCGGCCTCGGGACCGACGGTGACCGCCGAGCCGGCCCCGGCTTCCGTGCCGGCCTCGGCCCCGGAACTCAGCCCTTGAGTCTGGCGTCGTACGCGCGCTGGGCCGCGGCGATGTCCTCGCGCCGATCCGAGGCCCATACCGCCAGCAGCCGCAGCGGCTCGGTGAGCGACTGACCGAGCGCGGTGAGCGCGTAGTCCACGCGCGGTGGACTGGTCGGATAGCTGGTGCGGTCGACCAGTCCGTCCCGCTCCAGCGCGCGCAAGGTGAGTGTGAGCATCCGGTGCGAGATGCCCGGGATGCATCGCATCAATTCGTTGAACCTCAAGGTGCCGCTGGACAGGTGGCCGACGACCATCACGGTCCACTTGTCCCCGACGCGATCGATGATCTGCGCCAGACCTCGACACTCCTCGACCGGGGTGGGAGGGGCGGCACTCGTTTCCTTCTTCATCATTGACTCCTGGACGGGCCAAGGCTGTTTACGCACCTCGATGTGCGTGACGCACCTTCTGATGCGTTCTTGCGGCCTCGATGGACCGGATGCTAACTTCCACGAACATTTTGTTCCTGAGGACAGTGGCATGAGCAGTGGGTTGGCGTCGCGCATGAAAGTCGCGGTGATCGGGGCATCGGGCTCCACAGGGCGTCTGGTGGTGGAGCGCCTGCTCCGCGATGGCGCGCAGGTCGTGCGTGTGGTTCGACGTTCAAGCCAGGACGCGACGGGACACGGAGACGTCGTCGAACGGGTGGGGGAGGTGACCAGTCCGGCATTTCTCCGGCAGGCCCTCGCCGACTGCGATGCGGTCATCTCCTGCCTCGGCCAACGGCGCCGCAGCAAGAGCCTGTTTGCGGCCCGCGTATCGCCGCCGGATCTGCTTCAGCGGGCCGCCGCCGCGACGGTGGCCGCGATCGCCGGAGGACGGCAGCACCTGATCTACCTCAGCGCCTTCGGTGTCGGTGACGACCTTCCCAAGCATGCGCTGCTGTTTCGCGCGGTGCTGCGCATGACCAGTCTCAAGGATGCCTATGCGGATCATGCGGCGGCGGAGGCCGTGATCAAGGCGTCCGGCGCGACGTGGACCATCCTCCGGCCGCCTGGCCTGACCGACGATCCGGAGGAGGTTCCCTTGGTCGACAAGAGCGATCGGTGGACGTCGTTCGAGACGGCATCGAAACGTTCGGTGGCTGCGTATCTCGCGGACTGCGCCCTGCATCGCCGTGACGTGGGGCAGGTGCTCACGATCGGGAAAGGCTGACCCGCGAATCACCGGTTGAACCCCGCGCGTCCGGTCAATGCATGACCCGGATCAGCGCGGCGTTGACGGCCGCGCCGCCGATCGTCAGCCAGCCGGACAGCGCGAGTCCGAGTACCAGCGGCTTGACGCCCGCCTGCCGGAGGGCGCCTGCGCGCGTCGAGATCCCGAGCGCCGCCATCGCGGTGGCCAGGAGCATCGTGTCGGCCGTGTTGAGCAACGGTCGCGCCGCGTCCGGCACGACGCCGAGCGAATTGAGGAGCACGACCGCGACGAAGCCGAGTGCGAACCACGGGACCATCTCGCGGGTCAGGGGAGGGTGCCCGTCGTGCCCGGCGTGTCCGGAGCGCATGCCGCCCTGATCGCGCGACCGCCATGCGGCCAGGCCGAGCAGGAAGGGCGCAAGCATCATCACGCGGACCATCTTGGTGATGACTGCCGTGTCCGCGGCGGCGTCCCCGATGCTGCCGCCGATGGCGACGACCTGGGCGACCTCATGGACGGTCGATCCGATGAAGAGGCCGAAATGCGCAGGGCTCGCAAGTGCCCATCCGGCAGAAGCGAACGCCGCGTGAATCGGCGGGTAGACGAAGATCGCGATCGTTCCGAAGACGACCACCGTGGCGACCGCGACTGTGACCTGTTCGGCGCGGGCGCGGACGACCGGCTCGGCGGCCACCACCGCGGCGGCGCCGCAGATCGCGCTGCCGATGCCGATCAGCATCGAGGTCTTCTCATCCAGACCCAGCCAGCGACGGCCCAGCCAGCAGGCGATGAGGAAGGTCGAGCCCAGCATCGCCGCGTCGACCAGGACGCCCGCATGGCCCACATGGTCGATGTCCTGGACCGTGAGGCGCAAGCCGTAGAGCACGACGCCGAGGCGGAGCAGCCGCTTCTTCGCGAGATCGATGCCGGGCCGGCTGCCGAGCAGCATCGAGGCACCGGCCAACGCGATCGAGGTCGCGAGGCCCGGCAGCAGTGGCAACGGCGGTGGCAGAGCGCAGAGGCGGGGCAGCGGGCGCAGCGGCCGGCTGGCCGATGCCGGATGGACGGGCGAGGCCTGATCTGCGGGTGGACAAGGGGGAGGCTGACGGTCATGGCGAGGGCGGAGGCTTATCTGGCCGTCAGATTACGAACTGGCTGTTTATGCGTCCAACGAGTAATCCTTGTAGGATCAAGCGATTCAATCTCTTACGCGTCCACGATGTCGACCTTGCGACTGACGCTGCGCCAGTTGCAGATCTTTGCGGCGGTGGCGCAGACCGGATCCACCTCGGCCGCGGCGGACGTGGTGTCGCTGTCGCAGTCGGCGACGAGCTCGGCGCTCAACGAACTGGAGCGCCTGCTGGGCCTGCGTCTGTTCGACCGCGCCGGCAAGCGGCTGCTGTTGAACGACAACGGCCGCGCGCTGCTGCCGAGGGCATTGGCGCAGCTCGACGGGGCCGGGGCGATCGAACGGCTGCTGGATGAGGACGGTCCCTTGTCGCTGGCGCTGAGGCTCGGCGCGAGTACCACGATCGGCAACTACGTGCTGCCGCGTCTGCTCCCGCAGTTCCTCGGGGACCATCTGACGAGGGAACGGCCGTCGCGCCTGGCGCAGGTGCGCATCGGCAACACGGAAGCGATCTGCGAGGCCGTGGCGGCCTTCGAACTGGACGCGGGGCTGGTCGAGGGGCCGTCGCGCATCGGCGAGCTGGTCCTGACGCCGTGGCTGCAGGACGAGATGGTGCTGGTCGCTTCGCCGTCGCTGCTGGAGGACGCGACGCGGGCGTTCACGCCGAAACGGCTGGAGGCGATGGTCTGGCTGCTGCGCGAATCGGGATCAGGCACGCGAGAGGTGACCGATCAGTTGCTGCTGCCCCATCTGCGCGGGTATCGGCGCACGCTGGAGCTGGGCAGCTCGGAAGCGATCCTCGGCGCGGCCGCGTCCGGGATCGGTGTGGCCTGCCTGTCCCGCTGGGTGGTCGACGATGCGCTGGGCAGCGGCAAGGTGGTGGCATTGACGACCACGCTTCCGGTCATGCGCCGGCAGTGCTACCTCGTGACGCAGGCGAGGAAACAGCCGACGCGGGCGATGGCGAGGTTCGTGGAGATGGCGAATACCTGGGGCTCGCGCGCCGGCGCGTAGCCTGTCGCTCAGGCCCGCATCCAGGTGTACTCGCCGAGCGACAGGCTCTCGAACATCTCGTCCTCCGCCAGCAGGATGTTCTCGCGCCAATAACGGCCGTGCTCGATGTAGTGGTTGATGGTGTCGGCGAGGTAGGGCCCGTCGACGCCGTCGATCATCGGCACCCGGACCACCAGCAGCACCACGCCGGAGTCCGCATCCAGGCCGAGCTGCGCCTGGTCCTGCGCGTACAGGCTCAGGTTGGCCTCCAGCATCAGCCGGTAGACCCGCAGGCTCCGCCCCGACGTCACGCTCCCGAAGGTGAAGTTGAGGTACATCGCCTCGGGATCGTTGTCGTAGTAGCCGAGCAGCACCTCGAAGCCCTCGACCTCGATGGCGTTGCGCGCGAGCGCGGTCTCGGCGTCGGGCAGGCCGACGGCCTCGCACAGGCCGACGATCAGGTGCTGGTAGTGCTCGACGCTCATGGCTGGGGATCCTGGTTGCGGGGCGCGACGGCGGACGGCAGCGGCGCCAGCGCGCGTTGCAGTTGCGTGCTGCGCACCTCCGCGACCTCGCGCAGTGCGTCGAGCGGGCGGAAGAGGGCGCGCAGCCCGTTCAGCGGGAACAGCAGGTTGGCGTTCTGCTGCGCCTCAGTCGCGGAGGGCGGCGGGCCGTTGGCCTCGCGCCAGGCCACCGCCGCGGCCTTGACGACCGGCAACGACGGCGTCGCGTCCGTCGGCAGGTGCCGGGCCACCGCCGTCATCGCCGCGAGCCGCACCGCGCCGATCGCGATGCCCGCACCGCCGCCCTTGAAATACAGCGACGCCAGGGCGTCGAGCAGCGTCGTCGGCGGCTTGCCCTCCGGCGTCGGCGTCGCGCGCAGCATCACCGCGGCCGGCAGCGCGCTGCGCCGCAAGGCCGCGCCTTCGCGGACCTCCGGTGGCGGGGGCGGCATGCGCGCGCGCGGTGGAGAGCTCATCGACCCCTTCTCCTGCCGCTCGCCCACGTCCTGCTTCTGCGGCTTGCCGCCGCTGCCCTGCACCGGCCGCATCGTGTTCGCGCCGGCTCCGCCCAGGGCCATCTGCCGCGGATCGTCCATCGGCATCTGCGGATGCTCGTCCTCGTGGTGGGCCCCTTGTGCGCCGTTGGACGGCGGCCGCGGCCGCGGCCTGGGCGCCGGCCCGGTGTTGCGCCGCGCCGGCACCTGCGCCCGCGGCGCATGCCGGTACGCATTGCCCTTGTGCATCCCGCCCGCATACCCGGACGAACCGCTGCCGCGCGTCTGGCCCTTGCCCGCGGCCTCCTGCGCCTCCCGCGCCTGCTGGGCTTCGGCGCCCTGGCGCGCGCGGTCGAGCTTCATTTCTGGAACACCGCGGTGAAGAGGTTCTCGCTGAACTTCATCAGCGTCGAGCCCGCCCATGGCGCCGTCACCACGACCACCCCGGTCACCGCCAGCAGCTTGATGCCCTGCGAGATGCTCGAGTCCTGCAGCGACGTGATCGCCTGGAAGAAGGACACGATCAGCCCGATCAGCGCCGACACCACCACCGCCGGCAGCGACAGCAGCACGCACATCATCAGCGCCTCGGAGGTCAGCTGCACCACCACGTCGTAGTTCATGGACGGGCCTTCATCGGTAGGTCAGCACCAGCCCGTGCACCAGCCGCGACCAGCCGTCCAGCGTGACGAACAGCAGCAGCTTGAACGGGATGGCGACGTTGCTCGGCGTCACCTGCGACAGGCCCATCGCCAGCAGCACGTTGGCGATGACGATGTCGATCACGATGAAGGCCAGGTACAGCAGGAAGCCGATGCGGAAGGCCGCCGTCAGCTCGCTCAGCAGGAAGGCCGGCGCCAGCACGATCAGGTCGTCCTTCTTCAGCGCCGCGGCCTTGTCGGCGGGCCAGATGATCGCGGCGGACTTCAGGAAGAACTGCTTCTCGCGCTCCTCGGCGTGCTTGTCGAGGAACTTGCGGAAGGGCTCGCGCGCCGAGTCGGCCGCCTCCATCAGCGTCTGCGTGCTGGAACCGCCGCCGCCGGACGCGGCGCTCATGCCCTTGGTCGCCTCGATGAAGACGGGCGCCATGATGTAGCAGGAGATGATGATGGCCACCCCGTTGAGCACCATGTTCGGCGGCACCTGCTGCACGCCGATCGCATTGCGCAGCAGGCCCAGCACGATCGAGATCTTGGTGTACGAGGTGACCACCATGGCCGCGAACGGCAGTGCCGCCAGCGCCAGCAGCACCAGGAAGAGCGCAACCGGATCAGCGTGCTGCAGCGGCGTCATGCGCGAACTCCAGCCGGGTGATGCGCACGCCGAGGTGGTCGCCGATGGCGATCAGCTGGCCCTGGCCCAGCGTGCGGCCATGGCAGACCAGACGCACCGTCGCCTCGCGCAGCGGCACGTCCAGCTCGACGGCATAGCCGGGCTGCATGCTGGCCAGCTCGCCGAGGCTGACGCGGGCGGTGTCGAGTTCGAAGGCCACCGGCAGCTGCAGTTCGTCGAGCGTGCCCGCGGACTGCGGCGCTTCCGTGCTCGCGCCGGACATCGGGGCGTCCATCTGTCCGGCGTCGTAGGCGGCCGGGTCGTCGGAGAGGGCGGGCGGCTCGGCAAGGTGCACGGTGAACTCCTGGGGATCGATGTGAAGGGAAGCCCGCAGCACGCGGCCCACGCCGCAGCGCAGCAGGGCCGGCTGGCCGCCGGCGAGCACGGTGTCGCCCGGACGCAGCCCGCGCAGCACCGACAAGGGAAAGGCACGCGCGAACAGCCGGATGACCGGTCGCAGCGGCAGCGGCGCGAGCGGCGTCAGGTCGACGCCGGACGCGGCCGCGGTGGCGGCGACGCGCGCCAGCACGGCGGGATCGGCCTCCAGCAGCGCCACCGGCATCGCGCCGCCGAGGACGATCGGTGCGAGGCGCGGCGTGCCGTCCGCGTTCGCGTCGGCCTGCGCCTCGGTGAGCGGCGTGATGTCGACCACCCGCAGCGCGCCCAGCATCGGCGCGAAGGCCTCGGCCCAGCCGGCCAGCAGCAGCGTGACGACCGCGCAGGCGGTGTCGCGCGGCTGGTGCGCGCAGGCGAGCTGCAGGGCCGGCGAATCCACCGCGTCCAGGCCGAGCCGGAAGCGGCCGTGCGCCGACTCGACGGTGAGTCGCCACGGCATCGCCTGGCGCTGCCGCGCGATGCCGATGCCGGCATGCTGGAGCGTCGATCGCAGCCAGTCGGCGAAGCGCGCGTCATGCGCCACGCGGGACAGCGCGGCGTCGTCGGCGCTCATCGACGGCAGTCGGCCGGCGAGCGTCGCCGATCCGGCCACGGCGGCGCTCGGCGGGGGATCGATGCGGAGGAGGTCGGCCGGTTCATGTGATGTCGATCTCGATGTGCCGGTCGCCGGGCAGCGCGCGGACCAGCAACGCGCGCAGCTGTGACTGGTGGGCCGAAATTAGGGCGAGCGAGCGTGTCGACTGCGTACTGAAGCGAAGCGTCAGTTGGTGAGGCGAAAACGACAGGCGCAGCTCGGTGTGGGGCAGGGTCTCGGCGTCGACCGGCACCTGGATGGTCCAGCTGTGGAAGTTGGGCTCGCTGCTGCGGCACAGCGTCGCGACCGTGTCGGCGAGCTCGCGCTCCCAGCCCTCGGGCAGTGGGGTCCACGCCACGTGCGGGATGGGCATCGGCGGCGCGGTGACGGTATCGAGCGCGACGTCCTGGTCGGCGTCGGCCTCCTGTGCCTCGCTGGCCTCGCGCGCACCGGCCTCCGCCGCGGCGAGGACCGGCGGGCGCGGACGATGGCCGTCGACGACGAGGGCGCCCTCGGGGCGGGACGGGTCCCTCTTCCGGGAAGACGGGGACGTGTCCTTCCGTTCGTGGCGTTCCGCGCGCTCGCGCGACGGCGGCGCGGCGGCGGATGCAGGAGATGGGTGCGTTCCTTCCTGGCGAGGCGGCGGCACGGGTTCCGGTGGCGGCACAGCGGCGGCCGTCGCGGATTCCGGTGCGGCGTCGTTCGCCGACGCCACGCGTCTCACCGCGCCGAGCGCGCGATGGAAACGCTCCGCCTGGCGCAGGTCCGGCAGCGGCGGCGGGATCTGCGGATCGCCGACGACGAGGCGCCGGATGCGGCGGATCTCCTCGTCGCTCATGCGCGCCCGATCACGTGCGGTTCCACGTTCAGGCCGCGACGCGGCCCAGCGGCCGCAGCTCGACCTGGTTGCCCAGCTCCTGGTACGAGTAGACGCGCAGGCCTTCCATGCGCGTCTCGATGATCTTCTTCACGTAGCGCCGGATGTCCATCGACGTGATCACCGCCACGCCGGCGTCGGGCGTCTCGCCGGCGATGCGCAGCACCTTCTCGGTGATGGCCGCGGCACTCTCCGGCGGCATCGCCAGGTAGTTGCCGGTCGGCGTCGGCTTGATGCACTGGCGGATCGCCTGCTCGACGCCCGCGTCCAGCAGGATCGCCGACACGTAGTTGCGCCCGCCGCTGGCCTCGAACGCGAGGTAGCGCCCGAGGTCGCCGCGCACGTACTCGGTCAGCAGCAGCATGTCCTTCTCCTTCGGGCCCCAGGTGATGAGGCTCTCGAAGATGGTCCGCACGTTGCGGATCGGCACCTGTTCCTCGAGCAGCCGGCGCATCACCTCCGCGATGCGCTGCACCGGCAGGATCTTCTGCACCTCGGCGACCAGGCCCGGATAGTCCGCGGTGGCCTTGTCGACGATCCACTGGATCTCCTGCACGCCCATGAACTGGTGGGCGTTGCGGCGCAGCAGCAGCATCACCTGCCGTGCCATCACCTGCTCGATGTCCAGGCACTTCACGCGTTCGGCCTCGGGCACCTGTGCCGGCGGCAGCCAGCGCGAGTCGGGCTGGTCCAGCAGGGCGCCGTGCGTCGCGGCGGAGGCGGCCCAGGGCTCGACCGCCAGCGCGGCCGGGATCATCAGCAGCCGGCCTGGCAACTCGATGTGGCGCACCGGCACGTCGTTGATCAGCACCTCGAAACGCAGGTCGGCCAGCGTCGGCTCGACCCACATGCAGACGCCGGGGAAGGGCACGCCCAGCATCGACTGCAGCTGCAGCCGTTCGCGCTCCATCGCCAGGTCGAGCATGTGGGGGAGCAGCAGATCGGCCAGCGCCGGTGACATGCGCACCGCCAGCGGTCGCGAGAAGTGCGGCGCCTCCTGCATGATGGACGGCGCGTCGCCCTTGCCGCCCTCGCGCTGCAACGCGGCGATCGGGGCGGACACGCTCTGCGCCTCGCCGCTCTTGCGCTGGCGCGCCAGGTAGCGGCCCGCCAGCGCCAGGCCGATGCCCAGCGCCAGGAACTGGATCGCCGGGAAGCCCGGCACCGCCGCGAAGGCCACGGTCAGCCCGGCCGCGAGGTACATCGCCCGCACGTTGGCGGTCATCTGCGCGACGATCTCCTGGCCCAGCGAGCGCGGCTTCTTTTGGTGCTCGTCGGCCACGCGGGTGATCAGCACGCCAGCGGCCACGCAGATGAACAGCGACGGGATCTGCGACACCATCGCGTCGCCGATCGACAGCACCGCGAAGCGGTTGGCCGCCTCGCCGGCCGTCATGCCGTGGTACATGATGCCCACGACGATCCCGGCCAGGATGTTGACCAGCGTGATGATCAGGCCCGCGATCGCGTCGCCCTTGACGAACTTCATCGCGCCGTCCATGCCGCCGTGCATCTGGCTTTCCATGCCCAGCAGCGCGCGCTTGCGGCGCGCCTCGTCGCCGGTGAGCAGGCCCGCGCGCAGGTCGGCGTCGATGCTCATCTGCTTGCCGGGCATCGCGTCCAGCGTGAAACGCGCGCCGACTTCGGCCACGCGCTCCGACCCCTTGGAGATCACGATGAACTGCACCACCGTGATGATGATGAACACCACGATGCCGACGACCAGGTTGCCGCCGACGACCAGCTCGCCGAAGCTCTCGATCAGGTGGCCCGCGTCGGCGTGCAGCAGGATGGACTTGGTCGACGCGATGTTCAGCGACAGCCGGAACAGCGTCGTGAACAGCAGCAGCGACGGGAAGGACGACAGCGCCACCGCGTTCGGGATGAACAGCGAGGTCATCAGCAGCAGCACGCTGACCGCGAGGTTGACCGCCAGCAGGCTGTCGATCAGCACCGTGGGCAGCGGCAGGATCATCAGCCCCACGATCGCCACCACCAGGAAGCTCATCGCGAGGTCGTTGCCGAGGGTGCTCTTGTCACCCAGTGCCTTGCTCATGCCTTGCTCCCGCTTGGTTTACCGCCACCGCCACCACCACCCTTGGTCCCCACGCCGTCCAGCATCGCCACCCAGCGCAGCACGGTGGCGACGGCCTCGAACAGCGCCTCGGGCACCGTCTCGTTGACCGGCATCTTGAACAGCGCGCGCGCCAGCGGCGGATCGCCGACGATGGGCACGCCCGACGCCTCGGCGATGCGGCGGATCTCCATCGCCTGCGCGTCCGCGCCCTTGGCGACGATCAGCGGCAGCGGCGTCACGCCGGGCTGGTAGCGCAGCGCGACCGCATAGTGCGTGGGATTGGTGACGACGACGGTCGCGTTGGGCACCGTCTTCTTCGGATCGCTGTTGGCCATCTCGAAGGCCAGGCGCTTGCGCTGCCCCTTGACCATCGGATCGCCTTCCATTTCCTTGTACTCGCGCTTGAGCTCGTCCTTGTCCATGCGCTGGTCGCGGATGAACAGCCAGCGCTGCAGCGCGAAGTCCACCGGACCGAGCACGACCAGCGCGATCACCGTCGCGACGAAGAGCTTGAGCATCGCCGTCCATGCCACGGTGGCCACGCCCACCGGCGTCTGCGTGGCGGCGCCGACCATCAGCGGGATCAGGCCCATCGTGATGATCGCGATCACGCTGCCGACCAGGATGGCCTTGAACACGGTCTTGATGAACTCGATGATCGAGCGCATCGAGATCAGCTTCTTGAGCCCGGAGCCCGGGTTGACCTTGTCGAAGTTGGGGGTCAGCGGCTCGAAGGTGATGTTGAAGCCGACCTGCGCGAAGGACGCGATCAGACCGACGAAGACCGCCGCGACGACGAAGGGCAGCACGATCCACAGGCCCTCGATCGCGATGTCGTAGGCGACCGCGAACATGTCGCTGTCGGTCTTGGCCTGCAGCCCGACGCCGCTGGCCAGCGAGAACAGCCGTTCCAGATGGCTGAGCGCGGTCGCGCTGGCGGCGCTCAGGCAGACGGTGATCACCAGCAGCCCGGCCGCGGCGTTGATGTCCTGGCTCTTGGGCGACTGGCCCTTCTTCTTCGCGTCGTCCAGCTTCTTCTGGCTGGGCTGTTCGGTCTTTTCCCCCATGGCTCAGGAAGCCGCGGCGTTCGTGGTGTGTGCCGCGACCGCCGCGACCGCTGGATCGGCCCTGTGTGTTGCGACCGGGGCGCCCGGGATCGCGAGTTCGCGGTCGTCGTCGGGTTCGCGGGCGATGTCCTCGAGTGTCATGCCGAGCAGCACCATGTCGCGGCGCTTGCCGAAGGCGGTCACCGCGCCGGGCAGCTCGCCCCAGGTGCTGAAGCCGGCGCGGCGCAGCACCGACAGGCTGGCGGCGTTGTCGCTCCAGACCATGGCCATCAGCCGGTCCACGCGCCAGGTCGCCGCGTTCGTGACGAGGTACTTGATCAGCCGCGTGCCGACGCCGCGCCCGCGCCAGCGCGGCGCGACGTAGTAGGCCAGCTCGAAGAGCCCGCCCAGTCCCGGCCGGTCGTGCAGGCCCAGCGAGCCGAGCCAGCCCAGCGTCTCGCCGCGCTGCGTCGCGACCATCATCGGGCGTCGATGGAACTGGTGCAGCTCGATCTGCAGCTTCGCCATCGGCACGCTCATCGGGCCGACGTAGTTGGTGTGGCGCACCGCGTCCTTGTCCTTCACCTTGGCGAGCTCTTCGGCGAGCCACCGCGCGGCGTCGGTCTCGCTGACGCCGTCGGGCTGGTAGGGCTGCGTGCGCAGCGAGGCGTTGTAGATCGCCGCGACCGACGCAGCGTCCTGCGTCGTGGCGGGACGCAGCGCGATGACATCGGAGACCGCGTTGGCGTTCTTCTCCGCGAGAGGAAGGGCTAGGGACACGTCGGCTCCTCGGGGTTGAGGCGCACTGTCCCTGCGGGCGTCGACGGGGGACGGGGAGGGGGCGAAGCGATTTGCGCGGACGCGAAATCGGGAGGGCCGACTCCCTCTCCCGCTTGCAGGGGAGGTCGGGGGTGAGGGCCAGCGGAGGTGGAGGTGGGACCGCCCCGTCGCGCCCCCTTCCGATCACTTCGTGTTGAGGATTGTTGAGGATTTCATCGTGAAGACATGAGCCTCCCGACGCGGACCGCTGCCTAGCATGAGCCCACGCCGAAACGCACACGGCGGGTGATGCCTCCGCGACGGAACCGTGATCAATGCACGTTCAGGCGCATCAGGATGTATCCGACAACGCACTCGATACGCATGGAAGAGGAGTTCACATGTTGTTGCTGACCTTGGGCAGCCTGAGGCTTGCCGAGCAGGATGGAGACGTCGCCGCCGCGGTGGCGCGCGGCGATGTGCAGGAGGCCTTGCGGCTGGGACTGGGTCGGCTCGATCGTGGGGCAGGCGGCGATCCCGAGCGGCTCGCGGCGCTGGGCCAGGTGCTCGGCCAGGCGCTGCTGGCCGCGGGCCGCGACGAGCAGGCCGAGGAGCTCTTCCAGAAGCAGCTGCGCATGTATGAAGGCCTGCCGCGGACGCAGGTGCGCTGGCTGTCGTCGATGGACCGCGGCTTCCTGTTCCTGCACCTGAACAAGCCCGGCCGCGCGGCCGAGACCTTCAACGTGGTCGCCGACGCGGACGACGCGCCGCTGGCGCTGCGGGTCGAGGCGCTGGCCGGCATGGCGCAGGCGATGCAGTCGATGGGCGAGCACCGTCGGGCCGCGCGCACGCTGGCCTTCGCGATGGCGCTCGTCGAGGCGGCGCCGGCGCCGTCGCTGATGATGCCGCTGCTGACGGCGATCGAGCTGGAGCTGCAGGTCTGCCGCGCGCTGCGGCACTACGACGACATGGCCGGCGCGGAGCTGCCGCGTGACCGCGATGTGCGCGCGGCGCTGCGCTCGTCGGCGCTGCTGCTGTCGGCGCTGCCGGTGGTGGTCGCGCGGCTCGAGTTCCTGGTGGCGCTCGTGGCGCAGGAGCCCGCGCCGATGGCAGCGCAGGCCGGTCATGCCGGTCATGCCGGCCAGGGCACCGAGGGCGTGGACGGCCTCTTCGACGGCGTGCGCTGGTACCGTGACCGCCGCCTGGCCCCGATGGAAGAACGCGCCCGGGTCGAGGCCGCGCTGGCGCTGCTCGACCGCGGCCAGGCGCGCACCGCCTACGACATCCTCGGGCCGCTGGCCATCGACGATGCGCGCCAGCTCCACCACCGCCATGCGATCGAACTGCGCTACTGCGCGTCCAAGCTGCATGCGATGAACGGCCGCCATTCCGACGCGCTGCGCTGCTACCGCCAGCATGCGCAGCTGTCGCTGGCGCGGCTGCGCTTCGAACTGACGCGGGTGCCGTACTCGCGCTTCCTCGAGCAGCAGGAACGCGCCGAGCAGGCCGACGCCGATCAACTGCGCCTGCCGCCGCGTTATCGCCGCGCCTATCAATACATCCTGGATCACCTGCACGATCGCGCGCTGTCGGTCCGCCGCATCGCCGCGGAGATCGATGTCACCGAACGCGCGCTGCAGATGGCCTTCCGCGCCAACCTCGGCCTGACGCCGGCCGAGGTGATCCGCAAGCTGCGCATGGCCTGCATCCGCACCGAGCTGCAGCAGATGGCCGGACGCGACAGCGTGCTGGCGGTGGCGGCGCGCTGGGGCATGGCCAACCGCTCGACGCTGGCCCACAACTACCGTCAGCAGTTCGGCGAGACGCCGAGCGCCACGGCCAGCCTGCCGAGCTTCGCCGAGCTGCCGTCGATCGCCGCGACCGTGGCGGCAGCGGTGGCCGGGAACGGACTCGGGAGCGGCCTGGGTCATGGCTCCGCGGGATCGGGCATGACGAACACGATCGAGCCGGTGCTGCCGATCTCGCTCGGTGGCGGCGCGGTGGCCGGCCGGCGCGAGTATTCCGTCGACGGCGTCTGAGCCCGCGCCATGCGCGGCGATCCGCCTCGACTGCCCGCGAGACCGGCGGCGTCGTCCGGCGCGTCGGCGACCTCCGCCGAGGAGGTCCGGCCGCTGCCCGGCGATCCGGCGGCGCGCCGGCGCGATGAGGCCAGCGGTCGCCGCCAGGCCTCGGCCAGCCGCCTGATGGGCGCGGTGACGCGGCATCTGCTGGACGATGTCGAGGAGGAGCGCGTCACCGGCGAGTCGTCCCGTGACATGGGCTCGGGCTCGGCGTCCACGTCGTCCGCCACGGGCGCGGAAGGGGCGGGGAAGAGCGCTGGGAAAAGCAGCGCGCGCGTCGCCACCGGCGCCAAGGGCAAGGCGCCACCTCGTGGAACCCCGGATCCGGTGACGCGGCGTGGCGCGGCATCCGCGCGCCGTTCCGCCCCGCCCGAGGACGACGTGTGGGCGCAAGGCGTCGATGCGGCCGACGGCGCGGGGCGCATCGTCGGCCCCGAATCACGCATCCAGCCTGGACGAAGCGCCGCCCGCATCGAAGGGGTGCGCCCCGAAGCCTCGGAGCGCGTGGGCCGCTCGCCGCGCATGCGGATCGCCAGCTGGGGCGCGGTGCTCGCCGCCGTGGCCGCGCTGGTGGTGATCATCGCGGCGGGATGGCTGGACGTCGGCCCCGCCGATTCCGCGAATGCGTCCGGGACCGACGGCGCCGCGCCGCGAGAGCCCGCCCCCGGGCGCTGATCGCCGAGTGATCGCCGAGTGATCGTTGAGGACTTCGGGTCGTCAACGGGCGCTTCGGTTCCTTGTTTCCATCGGCAACAACGACGTCCCACAGTGAGGCGACACGCTGCCCACACGCAGGCGGCACTCATCAGGAGGACGGTCGATGGTCAATTTCTCCGCCGGCAGCCAATCGGTCTCGCTGACGCCGACTCACCCCATGAGCCCGATGAACGCCCGGGGTGCGATGCGCCCCGCCGCGATGGGGTTCGCGGACATGGACGCCGCCGACGAGTTGCCGTCCCTGTCCCCGATGCTGGCCATCGGCGCGGACGACGGCGCGTGGCGACAGACGACGCCGCGGCCGGGCCTGTTCCCGCGATCCGACGCGCCATCGGTCCAGGCGGCGAAGCCCTTGCCCCGGCTCGCGGGGCCGCTGCTCTCCGCGCAGGCGCAGGTGGCCATGCGCGTCGACGCCGAGGCCGCCGCGCTGGCGGTGCTGGGCGAGCGGCAGCGGTCGATGCGGGAGCTGCGGCGTCGCCGCACCGAAGCCGAGAACGCCGGTGCGATCGAGCATCCGCTGCGCATCGCCGAACAGCAGCAGGCCCTGGCGGCGGAGTTCCAGGCGCGCCATGCGCTGCCGCTGCTCAAGCAACGGGTCGCACAGCACCGGCAACTGCTGGCGGCGGCGCAAGGCGCGACCCCCGGGCTGACGCAGGCCTTGGACCGCGCGATCCGGGATCCTCAGCACACCGTCCAGCAGGAGCAGGCGATCACCGCGGCGCGGAACAACCTGCTGATCAACCGGACTGCGGTGAGCACGCACCGCGATCAGCTGCAAGCTGCGCAGGCGGATCTGCAGGCGGCCACGGACCATCACGTCGCCGCGCAGTTGCGACTCACGGCGGCCCAGGCGGCCATGGCCCGGCTGGCGACAGTCCGGCAGGCGCTCGCGGCGGTCGTCGACGCCCACACCCCGGACCTGCAGGCGCATGCGGCCGCGGCACGGGCCGCGCTGACCGACGCGGGCGCGGCGGTCCAGGCGCAGCAACGGCTGGCGGACTCGACGGCCCATGTCGCGGTGCAGGCGCGCGATGCCCTGATCGCGCGCGACGAGGCGGCGCTGCTGCAGGCCCGCGTCGACGAGGCCGCCCGGCGCCATGCCGCCGCGCAGGAGCGGCTGGCACCGTTGCAGCAGCGCGTGACCGAGCGGCTCGCGGACCTGAAGCGGGCACGCCTGGCGCTGCCGCGGAACACGGCGGGAGGCGTCGCGGCGCAGCCGCCCGCTGCGGAGGTGCAGCAACGCATCGATCGATTGACGGCTGCGTTGAGCCTCGCCCAGGCGGACCTGAAGCGGCAGCACCTGGAGGTCAACCGCCTGCAGGGACTGTTGTGCGCGGAGGCCGGCCCGCTTGCCCTCCGGCGCGCGGAGGTGGACCAGTCGACCGGCCCGCAGGCGACGGCGAATGCGCAGCGCGTGGCCCGGGGCGCCGCGGCGGCGGCCGTGGACACGGCGGCGCGAGCCAGCGCCGCCGCCCGCGATGCGTTGCAGGTCCGCGCCGACGCGGCGCATCGGGTCATCGAGCAGGCCGTCGACGCGCTGTGCGAGGAGATGCGCAACACGGGGAAACGGGCGGTCTGACCCGCGCGTGGCCCCGTCGGGGCGGCGTCAGGACGTCGGCGCTTCCGGTGGCGGTGCCGGTGGCGACGAGGTGGCGCGTCCCGCGGCCGGCGCCTGGCGCAGCGCGAACTCGAACACGGCGCCCTGCGCCTCCAGCAGGCGTATCTCGGCGCCGTGGAGCGCCAGGATGCGGTGGACGATGCGCAGGCCCAGGCCGCCGCCGCGACGTGCACCGTCGACGTTGAACGGGCGCTGGAAGAGATCCGCGCGGCGAGCGGGGTCGATGCCGGGGCCGGTGTCGGCCAGCGTCACGCGCACCGAGGCGGGCGGTTCCGACGATATGCGCTCGAGCGCCACCTGCACCTGTCCGCCCGGCGGCGTGTGGCGCAGGGCGTTGTCGAGCAGGTTGGTCAGCACCCGTTCGATCAGGCCCAGGTCCGCCTCCACCGGCGGCACGGGCTCGTCGAAACGGGCACTCAGGACGACCTGCCGCTGCGCCGCGACCAGCTCGAACTTCTGGAAGACGTCCTGCACCAGGTCCGTCAGCTGGAAGGTCTCCATCTGCGGTTCCACGAATCCCTGCTCCAGCCGCGCCAGCTCGAACAGCGATCGCGCCAGTCCGCCCACCGCGGTGCTCTGCTCGATCGCGATCTCGAGGTAGCGGCGTCGCTGGGCGGCATCGAGCTGGCCGTCCTTCAGCAGCAGCGTCTCGAGGTAGCCGTGCAGCGACGACAGCGGCGTGCGCAGGTCGTGCGAGATCGTCGTCACCATTTCCCGGCGCTGCTCGTCCTGGCGCGACAGCCGACGCCATTGCTCGCCGATGCGCGTCGCCATCTGCGAGAACGCCGCGCGCAGCACGGCGATCTCGTCGCGCGTCGCGGCGTCCGGCGACCGCTCGTCGACGAGCAGCGCCGTCGCGGTCGCGTCGTCGATGTCATGCCGGCGCACGGCCTCCGCCAGATGGCGCAGCGGTCGCGTGATCAGGCCGAACGCCATCAGACCCGCGGCCAGGCAGAGCAGGGCCACGATCGCGATGGACCACAGCGCCGCGCGCAACGCGTTGCCGGTGGCGTCGAGGCCGGCCAGCCGGTCGTGGGCCTCGCCCAGCAGCACGACATAGACGAAGCCCGCGTCGCGGTCGCCGACACGCAGCGGCGCCGCGCTGAACACCTTGCGCGCGGGACTCCGCGGATCGTCGCCGGTGATGGGCAGCGGCGCGTGGGCGAGGAAGCGGCGCACCGGATCGAGATCGACGTGCTCGCGCACCAGATGGCCCTGCGGCGCCGCGTGTTCGACGACACGTCCGTCGTTGTCGAGCAGGTAGACCTCGACGCTCGGGTTCACGGCCATCAGCTGGCCGAAGAGCCGCCGCACCGCGCCCGGCATCGGCCCGCGTTCGTCCATCAACGGCGCCTGCGCCGCGATGTGCGCGGCCAGGTCGCGGGACAGGCCTTGCACGACCTCCTGCTCATGCATCCGGCTGGAGCGCACCTGCAGCCAGGCGGACGCGCCGGAACACAGCAGCAGCAAGCCGGCGAAGACCAGCGCGAGCCGCTGGGTGAGGTTCAGGCGAAGGGACAGACGGGGCCGCATCGTCAGGTCCCGGCCGGTCCGGGAGACCCGGGAGACCCCGTGGATTGGGAAGACGCCGGGGACCCGGAGGACGCGGCCAGGCCCCCGGGCGGCGCCATCTTGTAGCCGCAGCCCCAGACGGTGAGGATGCGCGCCGGGTTCGACGGGTCGGTCTCGATCTTGGCGCGCAGCCGGTTGATGTGCGTGTTGACGGTGTGCTCGTAGCCTTCGTGGTTGTAGCCCCAGACGGCGTTGAGCAGGTCCAGCCGCGAGAACACCTGGCCGGGCTGCCGGGCGAAGAAGTAGAGGAGGTCGAACTCGCGCGGCGTGAGCTCGATGACGCGGCCGTCCAGCTGGGCCTGCCGCGCGACCGGATCGATGAACAGGCCGTCGAGGCCGACGCTGCCGGCATCCAGCCGCGCGCTGCGGGACATCGCCTCGGCGCGGCGCAGCAGCGCCTTGACGCGTGCCACCAGTTCCAGCACCGAGAACGGCTTGGCGAGGTAGTCGTCCGCGCCCAGTTCCAGGCCGAGGATGCGATGCAACTCGCCGCCCCGCGCGCTGATGATCACGATGGGCACGTAGTGCGGCATCGCCCGCGCGCGGCGGCAGATCTCGAGCCCGTCCACGCCGGGCAGCATCACGTCCAGCACCAGCAGGTCCCAGCCGCCTTGCTCGGCCAGGCGCAGTCCCTCGTGCCCGTCGGCGGCATGCACGACCTCGTAGTGCTCGTCGCGCAGGTGCAGCGCGAGCAGCTCGGCGATGTGCGCGTCGTCCTCGACGAGCAGCAGGCGCTTGGGCGGATGTTTCAGCGGATCGCTCACCATGGCGGGCATTCTCCCCGCTGCCGTGGCCCGGACGGCGGTCCGGAGTTCTCACATTTATTTGAACTTTGCGTGAGGACTTCGGGAGACCCGCTGCGTACGCTGACGAGCATCGTCCCCGGACCGGGACCTCGATCAGGAGCCATGCCATGAGCACACGACGCCGATTCCTCGTCCTGGGCGGCACCGCCGCCGGAGCCGTCCTCGTCGGCGCCGCCGCGCGCCACTGGCCGTCGACGGGTGCGCCCGGGCTGGTGGCCGCGGCGGAGGCCGCCCCGACGGCCGAGCCGACGGTCGAACGCTTCGAGGTCGTCCTCACCGACGCCGAGTGGCGGGCCAAATTGTCCCCGGCCAGCTACGCGGTCCTGCGACACGAGGCCACCGAACGGCCGTACAGCAGTCCGCTCAACGATGAGCACCGGCGCGGCACCTTCGCCTGCGCGGGCTGCGCCCTGCCGCTGTTCTCGTCATCGACCAAATTCGACAGCGGCACTGGCTGGCCGAGTTTCTGGCAGCCGCTGGCCGGCGCCGTGGTGGAACGCACCGACAGGACCCTGGGCATGGCGCGGACGGAAGTCCATTGCCGGCGCTGCGGCGGGCACCTCGGCCACGTCTTCGACGACGGGCCGCGTCCCACCGGGCTGCGCTACTGCATGAACGGCGTGTCGATGAGCTTCGCCGGCTCGACATGAGATGACGTGACGCGACGCGACGCGACCTGATGACGCAACGGTCGACGTCGCCCTGATGACCGTCCCTTCCTCGATTTCCAGATTCCGGACCTCCGAATGCTGCTGCTCCTCCTGACCTACCTCGGCGGCGTGCTGACCATCGTCAGCCCCTGCATCCTGCCGGTGCTTCCCTTCGTCTTCGCCCGGGCCGGGCAGCCGTTCACGCGGTCGGTGCTGCCGATGCTCGCGGGCATGACGCTGATGTTCACGGCGGTGGCCACGCTGGCCGCGGTCGGCGGGGGCTGGGTGGTCCGCGCCAACCAGGCGGGCCGCACGGCGGCGCTGGTGCTGATGGCGGTCTTCGCGCTGGCGCTGCTGTGGCCCCGCCTGGCCGATGCCGTCGCGCGGCCGTTCGTCGCGGCCGGCGATCGCCTGTCGTCGCGCGCGCAGTCGTCGCCTTCGGCACGCGGCGGGCCGTGGTCTTCGTTCGTGCTGGGCATCGCGACCGGGCTCCTCTGGGCACCTTGCGCGGGGCCCATCTTGGGCCTGGTGCTGACCACGGCAGCGCTGCAGGGCGCGGGCCTCCACACCAGCCTGCTGCTGCTGGCCTATGGGCTGGGTGCGGCGAGCTCACTGGCAGTCGCGTTGCTGGCGGGGCAACGCGTGTTCGCCGCGATGAAGCGCCACCTGGGCAGCGGCGAGTGGCTGCGCCGCGGGCTCGGCGCCGCGATGCTGGCCGGCGTCGCCGCGATCGCGCTGGGGCTCGACACGGGCGCGCTGTCGCAGCTGTCGATCGCGTCCACCGGCGGCTTCGAACAGCGATTGCTGGAGCGCCTCCAGGCGGACACCACGGTGGACGCGATGGCGCCGTCCGCGCAGTCGGCCATGATGGCCGGCGCCGATGCGGCGATGGCGCCCAAGGACGCGATGCAAGGCGCAATGGGCGGAACGACGGGAGGTGCCATGTCGGGCGTGATGTCAGGCGCCATGACCGGTGCGGCCGGCGGATCGGGCGGCGCCATGATGATGTCCGGCGGCCACGGCGGTGCGGGTGCGTTGCCGGACCTCGGCGGTCTCCCGTCGCTGGACGGCGCCGTCCAGTGGCTGAACTCGAAGCCGCTGACCGCGGAGTCGCTGCGCGGCAAGGTCGTGCTGATCGACTTCTGGACCTACTCCTGCATCAACTGCCTGCGGACCTTGCCCTACGTGAAGGCGTGGGCGGAGAAGTACCGCGACCAGGGGCTGGTGGTCATCGGCGTGCACGCGCCGGAGTTCGCCTTCGAGCGCGACATCGACAACGTCCGCAAGGCCGCGCGCGATCTGGGCGTGACCTATCCGATCGCCGTGGACAACAACTTCGCCATCTGGCGCGCGTTCTCCAATCGCTACTGGCCGGCGCACTACTTCGTCGATGCGCAGGGGCGCGTGCGCTTCAGGCATTTCGGCGAGGGCGATTACGCGCACTCGGAGGCGGTCATCCAGCAGCTGCTGCGCGAGAACGGCAGCGCGCCGACGGACGCCGGCACCGTCGCCGTGAAGGCCCAGGGCGTCGAGTCGGCCGGGGGCAGCCAGGAGGTCGGATCGCCGGAGACCTACGTCGGGTACGAGCGCGCCGAGCGCTTCGCGGCCAGGCCGGCTGCCGCGCACGATCAGCCGGCGACCTACGCCGCGCCCGCGCAGCTGGCGCTCAACGACTGGGCGCTGGAGGGGCAGTGGCGTGTCGGTCCGCAGCAGGCGGCCGCGCTGAGCCCGAAGGCGAGGGTGGTCTACCGCTTCCATGCCCGCGACCTGCACCTCGTGCTGGGTGCTCCGGCTGGCAAGACGGTGCGGTTCCGCGTCACGCTGGACGGCCAGCGGCCGGGCGCGGCGCACGGCCTGGACGTCGACGCCGACGGCAACGGCACCGTCGGCGGCGAGCGCCTGTACCAGTTGATCCGCCAGGGCGACGGTCCGCTGAAGGACCGCGACTTCAGCATCGAGTTCCTCGACCCCGGCGTGCTGGCCTACGCCTTCACCTTCGGTTGAACCCGGCCCGCGAGGCCACGAAAGGATGACCATGAACACCCCTCTCGACGCGCGGACGGCAGGTCCGGACACCACCTCCTCCCGCAGGGCCGCGAACCGTCGGCGACTGCTGCTCCTTGGCGCCGTCGCGCTGCCGCTCGCCGTCTTCGGGACCCAGCAGCTCGCCGTGGGGCGGTCTGCCGACGCGTCCACCGTCGTCGCGGCGCCGGCCGTGGATGTCGCGACGAACAGCGCGCGGACGACGGAAACCGCCGTCTTCGCCGGCGGCTGCTTCTGGGGCGTGCAGGGCGTGTTCCAGCATGTGAAGGGCGTGACCCGCGTGGTCTCGGGGTATGCGGGCGGCAATGCCGGCACCGCGCACTACGAGATGGTCGGGAGCGGCATGACCGGCCATGCGGAAGCGGTGGAGATCACCTACGACCCGAGGCAGGTCAGCTACGGCGCGCTGCTGCAGATCTTCTTCTCGGTGGCGCATGATCCGACGGAGCTGGACCGGCAGGGGCCGGACACCGGCCCGCAATACCGCTCGGCGGTCTTCCCGCGCGACGCCGAGCAGGCGCGCGTGGCGCAGGCCTACATCGCGCAGCTGGACGCCGCGAAGTCCTTTCCCAAGGCGCTCGCGACGAAGCTGGAGGCGGGCAAGGCCTTCTATCCCGCCGAGGGCTATCACCAGGACTTCCTGGAGCGCAACCCGCGCCACCCCTACATCGTGATCAACGATCTGCCGAAGGTGGCGCAACTGCGCGAGCTGTTCCCGCAGCGCTGGCGGGCGACGGCCGTGCTGACCCGCACGCCGTGACGGAGGATCAGTGGATGCAGGCGTCGTCGCGCAGGCCGCTGAAAAGCCAGGTCAGCAGCTTGTCCAGCCACGCGGGAATCCTTTGCCGCGGCGAGGGCGCGGCGCGGCGGGCGTGGATCACATGTGTCGTTGCGGATCTCATGACGGACTCCTGTCGCCCCTGAGGGGCCTGTCGATGGCGTCATCGTCGATCAGCGTTGGATGCAGGTAAAGCGAGTCTTATTGCTGCTTGAGTGCAGAATAGTTGCATTCATTGCGCAACGACGGGGACGTCCGTGGACATCACGCTGGCTCGCACCTTTCTCGAGATCGTGGCCGCGGGCAGCTTCGTCCGCGCGGCGGAGACCCTGCACGTCACGCAGACCGCGGTGAGCGCCCGGGTGCGGACGCTGGAGGAGCAGCTCGGCACGACACTCTTCGTCCGCAACAAGGCCGGCGCGACGCTGACGCCCGCCGGCGAGCAGTTCACGCGCTACGCGTCGATGCTGGTGCAGGTGTGGGAGCGCGCGCGCCATCAGGTGGCGCTGCCGCCGGGGCGCGAGTCGGTGATGACGATCGGCTGCGAACTGAGCCTGTGGGATCCGCTGCTGCTCGACTGGCTGCTGTGGATGCGCACCTCGGCGCCGCATCTGGCCTTGCGCACCGAGGTCGGTTTCCCGGCGGACCTGATCGATCGCGTGGTGTCGGGGACGCTGGACGTCGCGGTCGTCTACGCGCCGCAGCAGCGGCCGGGCCTGCGCATCGAGCTGCTGCTCGAGGAGAAGCTGGTGCTCGTCACCACGCGCAAGCGCGGCCAGCAGCTGGATCCCGAGGACTACGTCTACGTGGACTGGGGCCCGGAGTTCGCAGCCCAGCACGCGCTGGCATTCCCGGAGATGGGGCACGCGGGCGTGTCCGCCGGGCTGGGTCCGTTGGGACGGGAATACGTGCTGGCGGCCGGCGGTTCCGGCTACTTCCGGCTGGCGGTGGTGCGCAAGCACCTCGAGAGCGGCAAGCTGCGCCGCATCCGCGGCGCGCCGGAGTTCCTCTATCCGGCCTACGCGGTATTCGCGGAAGGCGCGGACATGTCGGTGGTGGAGCCGGCCCTGGAGGGCCTGCGACACGCGATCGGGGCGGGTCACGACTAGGCGCTCGTGGAGCACTCGTCGGGCACTCCGCGGGCACTCCGCGGGCCTGCCCGCGCAGCGGCTAGTAGACGTGGATGCCGCCGATCAGCGAGCGGTCGCGATCCGAGGCGATCGCGTCGAAGGTGTCGGTCGACGAGATCGACGCGACCGGGATGCCCAGCCGCGCCACCTGTGAGGGGCTCACGACGAGCCAGTCCCTGGCACGGCCATCCATCGCGCCCCGATCGGAGCGCTGGGAAAGGCTGACGGCCTCGCCCATACGAGGCGTCCCCGCCGCAAAGTCGGCGTCGAGCCTGGCCACCTTGATGAACTCCAGGTAGTTCGACAGGCCCCATTGGCGGATGCCGGTCCACGGGGACAGCTGTTCGCGGCACGTCGCCGGGCGGCCGTGCAGACCGATCACCGCGTCGTCGAGGTGCACCTCGCGGGCCGCGGGCAGCAGGTAGACCGCGCAGGCAGACATGCAGAAGCCCCGCACGGTCATCGCCAGCTGATGTCTGCGGAGCAGGTCCGCGATGGCCATGCCGGCGCGCGCGTTCCCGCCAAAGGAATTGACCACGAGGTGACGGGGCACCGGCTGCTTTTCCAGCGCGCCGGCGAGGGTCCGGACCGTGGCCTGGCTGATGGTGCCCTCCAGGGACACAGTGCCTGTCGAGGCGTCCAGACGAAGGCGGGCGCTGTCGCGATGCGCTGCGAAGTAGCGCTGGACGGCGACGTCGCCGACGGGCCGGCCCCGTGGCTTGACGATCGTCTGCGTCGCGGCATCGCCTTCGGTCGTCGTGGGCTCGGCCCCGCACAGGCTCACGTGCATCCGGACGGGAGGACCACTGTCGGACGGCGAGGCGCCGGCCTCGGCCAGCGGCAGGGCGGCCATCATCGCGAGCACGGGCCAGAGGACGGCGTGTTTCATGGATCTGATTGTTGCGGAAACGGCAGCCCGTGCACCCCGATGAGCTTGCCCTCAGTTCGACGATGCGGTCGTGGAAGGCGATCCCTTCGCGAGCAGCCGCAGCGCTTCGCCGGTCGCCTCGTCCTCGGACGGCACGAACGCAAAACCCAGCCCCAGGACCTTGCCGGCACCTTGAGCCGCCAGCCGGACCGCCGCCGACACGGAGCGATCGCCGGTGATGAAGACGAGGCCGCCGCACAATCGCTTCATGCGGTCCTTGTTGCGCTTGAAGAAGAGCGCACGCTCCTTGCGCTCTTCGTGCGACTCCTCGGCATGATCGCCGGGCAGGTGGTCGGTCAGCAGCACGAAGCGCTCGCCGCGGTCCAGCAGTGCGATCAACTGGGCTTCCACTGTCTCCGTCGGGCCAGCCGCCTGCGTGTTTTCCATCAGGAAGACGAGCGGGAATCTCGAGGTGTCGAATCGCATGGCTGCCCCTTCACGGCGTGACGCAGCACGCGCTACGCACCGAGTGGCTGTCGCGGGCGTCGACCCGTCCCATCCCGGCGCCAAGCCGCGAGCGGAGGTCATTCTGATTCTTTGGGGTCAGGTCTTGCATGAAGGGTCTCGTGGTTGCAATGACCCGAGCGTAAGACGCCAGCAGGTGGCGGCCCTACACTAGCGCCGCCATCAGATAGCTTGAATCCGCCAATGTCGAAGCGACTGGACGACGCGTATCAATGGGTGAACTCGGCGGACGGACCGCTGCTGCTCGCCGTCGAGGACAGCCAGCACCACGAGCTCTTGGCGGACTCGCACCGGCATGCGCGCGGGCAGCTCTTCGGATCGCTGCGCGGGCTGTTGTCGGTTGGCGTGGAAGAAGGCATCTGGCTCGTCCCGAGCAGCCATGCGGTCTGGTTGCCGCCGCATGAGGCGCACGCGGGACGTTCCCATGGTCCCTTCCATGGCTGGAGCGTGTACGTCGCCGAGCCGACCTGTGCGGATTTGCCGCAGCGTCCATGCACGATCCGCGCATCAGGTCTGCTGCGCGAAGCGGTGCTGCGAGCGTGCAGCTGGCCGATCGACGGACCGACGCCGCCGTGGGCGGCTTCGCAAGCCCATCTTGCGGCGGTGATACTCGAGGAGATCAGGACGTCGTTGCCGGAGCCGATGGGCCTGCCGCTGCCGAGCGATTCCCGGCTGCAGCGCATCGCCCGTGCCTTGATCGACGATCCTGCCGACGAGCGCAAGCTCGAGCAGTGGGCCGACTGGGGGCGGTCAGCGCTCGGACCTTGAGCCGGCGTTTCGTGTCGGAAACGGGGCTGAACTTCAGCGCGTGGCGGCAGCGCGCACGGATGATGCGGTCGCTCGAGATGCTGGCCGCGGGCGCGGCGGTATCCGCAGTCGCGCTCGACCTGGGTTACTCGACCGCGAGCGCGTTCATCCAGGTCTTCCGCCGGACCTTCGGTCAGACGCCGGCGTCGTATCGCACCCGGCTCTGACCGTCGGCGTGGTCAGAGTCAGGCCGCCACGGCCAGTTGCCGCAGCTTGGGCAGGTTGAACGTCAGCGGCGTGTCCGCGAACTCGCGCAGCGTGTCCAGTTCGAACTCGCGGCTGTAGAACGCGTTGAAGCCCGCTTCCATGCAGCGGGGGCCGAACAGCACCTCGTCGGCGTTGCTGATCGCGAAGGCCGCGCCGCGGAAGCCCGACTTGCGCATGCGGGCCACCGTGTTCAGGCCGGAGCCTTCGCTCAAGGCCACGTCGCAGATGACCACGTCGGGCTGGCACAGTGCCGCGGTGATCACGGCGTGCTCTTCGCAGGCGCACTGGGCCACCACGACGACGCCCGGCACTTCGCCGAGGCGGTAGCGCAGGGTGGCGATCCAGGACGGGGAGGGGTCGACAAGAAGGATCTTCATGGCGTGGGCTGGGTGCGATGGCGTTGCCGCAGTGTGACGCCGGGCCCCCTCGCGCGGTATCTCCGGACTTCGGTGTCCCGCGTCCGGTTTGCACCGCACTGCGTGTCGGCAAAACACCGACAACCGCCCGCCCGGCGCTCCCGGCGCGCCCGGCGCCTTAAGACACCGACGGACTGAACGCCCTCAGCCGCGCCACCTCATCCACCGGCGTCGCGCCGAAGTAGCGCTTGAACTCGCGGCTGAACTGCGACGGGCTCTCGTAGCCGACGCGGGTCGCGGCGACGCCGGCCTTCACGCCCTCGTTGAGCATGATCAGCCGCGCCTTGTGCAGCTTGTAGCTCTTCACGTACTGCAGCGGCGAAGTGTTGGTCACCGCCTTGAAGTTGTGATGGAAGGCGGACACGCTCATGTTCACCAGGCCGGCCAGCTGCTCGACGCTGAGCGGCTTGGCGAAGTTGGATTCGATGTGCTGCAGCGCCTTGGTCACCTGCGCGAAGTGCGTGTGCCGGTTGGCCAGCGCCTGCAGCGCCGCGCCGCTGTCGCCGCACAGCACGTGATAGATGATCTCCTTGAGGATGAGCTTGCCCAGCACCTTCGCGTCGCGCGGACGGTTCATCGCGTCGAACAGCCGCTCGATCGCGCAGAGCACGTCCTCGGTGAACGCCGCGCTGTTGACGCCGGCGGCCTCCAGGCTCGCGGGGCGGTCCAGCGTTTCGTCCTCCAGCTCGATCAGCAGTTCCTGCAGCACCGCCGTGTCGATGTCGATCGACACGCCGACGAAGGGCTCCGCCTGGCTCGCGATCGTCTGGCACTCGAAGGGCAGGGGGACCGTCAGCAGCAGGTAGTTCTCCGCGTCGTAGCGGAAGGTCTTCTCGCCGACGTGACCCACCTTCGCGCCCTGCGCCACGATCACGATCGAGGGCTCGTACAGCACCGGCGTGCGCGGATGCGCCGTCTCGGAGTACAGGATGCGCACGCCGGCCACCGGCGAAGGCGTCGAGAACGAGCCCGACTTGTAGCGGATCGCGGTGTCGATGATGCGCCGACGGATGCCGGCGTTGAGCGTGGTGGCCATGGGGTCTTCAAATGACTTCGGGCGCACGCGGTCTGCAGGCCGCGTGCGCCACGAAAGCGGAGGATCAGCGGTGGATCGGCAAGGACTCAGCGGAGGATCAACGGGCGGCTTCGAGGATCCGCTGGCTGTCCTCGATGCGGATGTCTTGGTGCTCGCCCAGCGCCGTGCCGCCGTGTTCCTTGAGCTTGGCGATCATCGCCGGGATCGAGCTGCCGTCCAGTCCGTAGGCCGACAGCCGCGTGCCGACGCCCAGCTGCTCGAAGAAGGCCCGCGTCGCGGCGATGGCGCCGTCGATGCGCTCCGCCTCGCTGCCGTCGCGCAGACCCCAGACGCGGTCCGCGTACTGCAGCAGCTTCGCGCGCTTCTGCTCCTTCTTGTATTCGAGCACCGACGGCAGCACGACCGCCAGCGTCTGCGCGTGGTCCAGGCCATGCATCGCGGTCAGCTCGTGGCCGATCATGTGCGTTGCCCAATCCTGCGGAACGCCGGCGCCGATGAGGCCGTTGAGCGCCTGCGTCGCGCTCCACATCACGTTGGCCCGGACGTCGTAGTTCTCCGGCTCGGCCAGCGCGCGCGGACCTTCCTCGATCAGCGTCAGCAGGATGCCTTCGGAGAAACGGTCCTGGATGCGACCTTCGGCCGGATAGGTCAGGTACTGCTCGACGGTGTGGACGAAGGCGTCGACGACGCCGTTGGCCACCTGGCGCGCGGGCAGGCTGTAGGTGGTCACCGGATCGAGCACCGCGAACACCGGGTAGGTGAAGGCCGAGAAGAACGGCAGCTTGTCACCGGTCGCCTGACGGCTGATGACGGCGCCGTTGTTGGACTCCGAGCCGGTGGCCGGCAGCGTCAGCACGACGCCCATCTTCACGGCGCCGGTGACCTTGGCGCCGCGGGTCAGCAGGATCTCCCACGGATCCTTGGCGGCGTCGTACTGCGCGGCTGCGGCGATGAACTTCGTGCCGTCCGCGACCGAGCCGCCGCCGACGGCCAGCAGGAAATCGACGTTCTCGGCCTTGACGACCTCGACGGCCTTCATCAGGGTCTCGAAGGTCGGGTTCGGCTCGATGCCGCCGAACTCGAACACCGTGCGGCCGGTCAGCGCTTCGCGGACCTGGTCGAGCACGCCGTTCTTCTTGATGCTGCCGCCGCCGTAGGTGATCAGGATGCGGGCGTCGGTGGGGATCTCGCCGGCGATCCCGGCGATCTGGCCCTTCCCGAAGAGGATCTTGGTGGGCGTGTTGAGGCTGAAGTTGTTCATGGCTTTCGGCTCCGCAGAGGGTGAACGGGGAATCGTGTCGATGGGACGGATTGTTCGCCGCCGGCCGGCCGCGGGCAACGCACGAAGCTGCCGGAGTTTTGCCCAATCCTGCCGGCGTGACGATGAATGGGCAAGCGATCGGGTGGCGACCGCACTTGCGGAACCCGCGTCTGAGTACCTGAGGACGGCCGTCATCACCGACCTTGTCCTACAAGGCTTCGGTCCGTTCTCCGGTCCCGGCGTGAACGCCCGGACCGTACCGTGGAGGCTCAGCATTCAGGAGCATCACCATGACCGCAGCCACCGCCCCGTTCTCGATGAGCCAGGCCGGCCACATCACCGGACTGCCGAAGAGCTACATCAAGGCGCTGATCTCCGACGACCTGCTGGCGCCCACCCGCGACATGCGCTTCACGTTCCAGGATCTGGTGCTGCTGCAGGCGGCGCGCCGGCTGCTTGACTCGGGCGTGCCTTCGTACAAGGTCGTCGCCGCGCTCGCGCATGTCCGCGAGAGCCTCGGGCCGATCGATCCGAAGCAGTTGAACTGATTCCTCGGCCCTGATCCGGCCGCCCTGAGCACGCGCGTTCGCTCGCGTCCAGCGCCATCGCCGCACAGGGCCTGCGCGGCCGCGTGGCTACTCTCGCAGCGCATCGATCCCTAGGATTTCCCGGTCATTCCACTACCGAGAAACGACCATGTTCCTGAGATCGATCCTGGCGGCCGTGGGGGCCGCCGTCTGCCTGACCCTGCAAGCCTGCGGCGGCGTCTCCGCCGCGGAAGTCCAACCCCAGGCGCAGGCCAGTTGCACGCCCCAGAGCTTCGAATCCTGGGTCGGCGGCGACAAGATCAACGTCGTCGACTTCACCGCCACGACCGGCGGCGCAGCCTCACCGTTCAGGTTCCGCCTGAAGATCAACACGCTCCAGGCCGCGCCCGGCGACGGCTATTTCGGCCCGATCACGACGGGGACGATGACGTTCTCGTATCCGCGCCAGAACAACCCCGAGGTCCCGTACAACGCCGCGACGCCGTTCCCGGCCAACTACATGCAGGGGCCGGCCTTCGGCGAGAAGGTGGTCTTCCAGGCGCGGGAGATCGCGTGCAACGTCTTCGAGCTCCACTGGAAGGAGGGCAACAAGGGCGACACCGTGACGCACGTCGAGGACTTCAACCGCCAGCAGCTCTGCACCAACATCACCAACATCAACCGCGTGCCGATCCCGGCGGCCTTCGATCCGTTCGACCTGACGAAGCAGATGAACAACCGCGAGCTCTTCCCCGCCGGCAGTCCGGTCGCCTCGGACCAGTTCCCGTTCTTCCCGCTGTGCGGCACGATGAGCCAGAGCCGTGAATCGGAGCGCGTCTGGGAGGACCGTCTGCACTACCTGGTGTACACGGCGCCCTGAACGGGCGGGCCGGTCAGTCCGGCGCCTCGAAGCGCTCGCGCATCTGGCGGAGTCCTTCCGACAGATGCGACAGGAAAGTCTGGACGCGCGGCGAGTGCCGCAGCGTGGGATGCGTGAGGATCCACAGGTCGGCCGACGCCTCCCGCGGGGCGTCGGCCACGCGCTTGAGCAAGGGCTGGCCCTCGCCCAGGAAACGCGGCAGCAGCGCCGCGCCCAGTCCGGTGCCCGCCATCGCCTGCATCGCGACGAAGGAGTCGACGCGCAGCACCGCGCGCTCGTCAGAGACGGCGCTCGCGAGCCACCGGCTGGCGGCGGCGCCGCTCAGGGAACCGTCGGGCCAGAGCCAGTCTGCGGCGGCCATCGTGGCGCCGATCGCGGCAGCGTCGTGCGATGGGGCCGACGCCGACGCCGACGCGACGTAGACCGCGAAATCCATCCGCAGCAACCTCATGCCGACCCAGGTCTCGGGCGGATGGGTCGATGGCCGCAAGGTCACGTCGGCGTCGCGCCGGTCGAGGTTGAGCGCGTTGTTGGTCACCAGCAGCTCGACCTGGATCTCGGGGAACTTCGCGCGGAACGACTGCAGCAACGCGGGCAGGACGCCGAAGGCCAGCGAGTCCGTGGTGGTGAACCGGACGGTGCCGGACAGCGCGGAGGCCTTGCCCTCGATGCTGCGCCGAGCATCGACGATGGCGGCGTCCATCGACTCTCCGGCCAGCGTGAGCGTGCGGCCCGCCTCGTTGGCGACGTAGCCCGTGGCCAGGCGGTCGAACAGCGGGGAGCCGATGTCCGCCTCGATCGCCGAGATCCTGCGCAGCACCGTGGCGTTGGAGACGCCGAGCGCCCGCGCCGCGGCGGCGGCCGATCCCTCGCGGGCCACGGCGACGACGAATCGGAGGTCGTTCCAGTCGAGGTCTTTCAATTCGGATGCCTCAGCGAGAAGCCCTTCGCCGCGCCGAGGATGGGCACCAGCTCTCTTCCCATCTCTGAAAGCCGGTACTCGACGCGCAGCGGCTTTTCGCCGAAATCGATACGCTCGATGAGGCGGTGGCCGGCCAGCTCGCGGAGCTGCTGCGTCAGGACCTTCTGCGAGATGCCCGCCAGGTCGCGCTTCAACTGCAGGGTGCGGATGGACGGATCCGCATACAACCTGAAGAGGATCAGCAGCTTCCATTGGCCCTGGATCATCCGGATCACGCGGATCACATGCGCGGCCGATCCCTCGGGACCGAGGCATGCCTCGCGCTGCTCGCGGGGGATAGGCACCGCAAGGTGCGTAATTGTCTGGCTCATGACCTCACTCTACGCTGTCACCACATCAGCAACTTGGAAGAGGTTCTCTCGCATGGATCTCAGATTGAAGGGCAGGAAAGCGCTCGTCACCGGCAGCAGCAAGGGAATCGGCGAAGCCATCGCCAGGAGGCTTGCGCGCGAGGGCGTGATCGTGATCGTGCATGGGCGCGACCGGCTCCTGGCAGCGAAGGTGGTGGACGAGGTCGTAGGCGGAGGCGGCAGGGCGCACGCGGTCGTCGGTGATCTCACGCGCGACGAGGACGTGCAACGCCTGGTCGACGACGCAGAGCAGTTCGCCGGTGCCATGGACATCGTGATCAACAACGCCGGCGGTTCAGGCGGATCGAACGAGAGCTGGGAGCAGTCCCGACCCGAGTCCTGGATGGCGGCCTATGACCGCAATGTGTTGAGCGCCGTGCGCGTGACGAAGCGACTGCTGCCGGGGATGCGAGAGGCGCGATGGGGCCGCGTGATCAACCTCTCGAGTCTTGCGGCAACGATGTCTCCGGCCGCGCGCGCGGACTATTCAGCGAGCAAGGCCGCCATCAACGCGTTGACCGCATCGATGGCGAAGGCGGTGGCCGGCGACGGCGTGACGGTGAACGCCGTCTCGCCCGGCACGATCCACAGCGCTGCGCTGGACACGGCATTCCGTCAAGCCGCCGCGGAGCGTGGATTGGCCGAGCCGGAGGCACCCTGGCCCGATGTCGAACGGGTGGCTTTGCCGATCTTCGCGCAGGTGCCCGTCGGCCGTGTGGGACGGCTGGAGGAAATCGCGGACACGATTGCCTTCCTTGCCAGTCCGCTGGCCGGGTACATCACCGGTATCAATCTCCGGGTCGACGGAGGAATGTCGCCGAGCTTGTAGACGCTCAGCGATTCGATCAGTGCAGCGCCACGTTCAGCTGATCAACCACCTCGGCCCAGTCTGCATCCTGCAACAGCAGCTCCTTCAGCAGGCGCGACTGCTGCTCGGTCCAGAACGGCGCCTCGGTGATCTTCACGTCGCCCGGCAGCGGGCGGTGCACGGAGATGAACTCGCGGATCTCCGCCTCGGAGGAGGGCAGGCCGAGTTGGTCGAACAACTCGTGGAACTGGTGGTTGGTGGCTTCCATGGTGCTTCCTTCAGAAAATTCGCCCACGTTTGAGGTTAACGTCTGCCTCCTTTCGGCGGTGTAGGACAGTCGTCCATCCTGCGGTGCACGGCGGCAGCTGGGGCAGGCGACCGCCACCGGAAGCGAGCGAACAGATAACACGAGCAATGGAAGACGAGGGAAATGATGGAAATGACCGATGAGCTCTATGCTCGGATTACCGCGCTCTGCGCTGAAGGCGATGCGCTGGCCGAGGAGGATGACGGCCTTGCCGACGCGAAGCTGAAGTTCGAAGAAGCACTCCAGCTCATGCCCGGTGATCCGCTGGATTGGGAGATGGGGACCTGGATCTTCTGCGCTCTGGGAGACATGGCCTATCTCAGCGGCGACCTGGCGGTGGCCCACGAACATTTCAATTCGGCGGTGCGTGGGCCCGGTGGCTTGGGGCAGCCCTTCATCCATTTGCGGCTCGGAGAAATCGCCTTCGAAGACGGCCGGATGGACCGGGCTGCCGATGAGCTCACCCGGGCCTACATGGGCGCCGGGCTGGAGGTCTTCGAACTGGAAGACCCGAAATACCTAGCGTTTCTGCGGACCAAAATCCATATGGATGAATGACCGCAGAGATATAGCTGAAGTTTTTCTGTCGCTGAGTTCATGGTCACTCCAGATTTCAGGAAGGTTCTGTTCCGATGGCGGAACTTCGTTGGCGCTGGCCCCGTGGATGACCCGCAGTTCCTCGATCTGGACGCATGAGCCGAGGCTACATCTTCATTTCCGAGCCGGCGGCGCCACGAGTGCCCCCTCGATCCCGTGCCGCCGCAGCGCCTCGGCGACGAAGCCCGAGGCCTTCATCTCCTCGACGAATCCGCTGAGCCAGCGCTGCGCCGCGACGCGCCCCTTGGGCACGCCCATCGCCTGTTCGATCACCATGAAGCGGCCCGGCAGCAGGCGCACGCCGCCCACCCGGCGCGCATCGGCTTCCAGCTGCTGACGCACGCCGGCGGCGACGTCGAGCTGGTCGGCGAGGAACATGTCGGTCACTGCCGGCGACGTCGGCGCGCGCACCAGCGTCGCGGACTTGATCTCGCGGGTCAGGTACAGGTCGTAGGCGCTGCCGCGTCCGACGACGATGGTCGTGCCCGTGCGGTCGACGTCCTCGTTGCGCCGCTGCGGCGCGTCGTTGCGGACCAGGTAGGCGCCTTCGATGATCACGTAGGGCGCCGTGTAGTCGGTGTCGGCACCGCGCAGCGGATCGATCGCGACGAAGGCCAGGTCGACCTGCTTCTCCTTGATCGCTTCGACGACCTTGCCTGCCGCGTTGAAGGCCATGAGCTCGATGCCCACGCCCAATCGCCGCGCCGCCTCGCGCGCGAGGTCGACCGACACGCCGCGCAACTCGCCGTCGGCGCCGCGGCTGGCCAGGATGGGATTGCCGAGGTTGATCGCGGCGCGCAGCTTGCCGGTGCCGCTCAACTCGGCGGCCGCGGCCCGGGCATCGGCCGGGCCTGCCGTGCCGGCCGATCCGATGCCGGACCCGCCACTGGCGCCGGCCGTCGGCGATGCGCAGGCATTCAGCAACAGGGAAGCGGCGCCCGCCGCACAGAGTTCACGACGTTGAACGTTCATGTCGATGTCCTTGGTGAATCAGTCCACGCTACCCGCCAGCACGATCTTGCCCAGGTGCTCGCCCTGTTCCATCGCCGCCTTGGCCTGCGCCAGCTCCTCGAAGCGGCACACGCGGTCGACCACGGGCCGCAGGCGGCCGGCGGCAAACAGGGGCAACCAGTCGGCCCGGAAGCCTGGCACCGGTTCCGCGCGCTGCTGCGGTGAGCGGAGCTTGTTCGAGACGCCGAACAGATGGAGGCGCCGCGCGTGCAGCGCTTCCAGGTCGAGCTCGGCCTTGAGCACGCCGTCCACGTAGCCCACCATCGCCAGCCGTCCCTGGAAGCCCAGCGACCGCACGCACTCGGAGAACACGGTGCCGCCGACGGTGTCGATGGCCAGGTCCGCGCCGCGACCGTCGGTGGCCTCGCGCACCGCGGCCGCGAAGTCGGGCGAGCGGGTCTCGAGGCCGAGGTCCAAGCCCAATGTCTTCAGCCGCTCGAGCTTGGTCGCGCTGCCGGACGTGGCGATCACGCGCGCGCCCATCGCCTTGGCCGCCGACAGCGCGGCCACGCCGACGCCGGAGCTGCCGCCCGCCACGAGCAGGGTCTCGCCCGCCTTCAGACGGCCCTGGATCACCAGCATGTCGTAGACGACCAGGAAGGCCAGCGGGATCGCGCCTGCCTCGGTCCAGTCGAGCGCTTCGGGCACGTGCAGCGCTTCCGCCTCGCTGATCAGCGCGAAGTCGGCGAAGCCGCCGGCGCAGCGGCCCATCGCGCGGTCGCCGACGCGCCAGCCTTGCACGCCGTCGCCGACCTCGACCACCTCGCCGGCCGCCTCCGCGCCCACCGGCTTGGGCGCGCCACCGGCGCCATGGAGGCCGTGACCGGCCAGGAACTCGCCGCGGTTCAGACCGGCCGCGCGAACGCGGACCAGCAGTTGACCGGAACCGGGGGAAGGGCGGGGCAGGTCGTCGCGGAGCAGCAGCTCCACATGACCGTCCCGATGCTGGAGGGTGTAGCCGCGCATGGTGCGATCGCTCTCAGGGCCGCGCCAGCGCGGTCAGCTCGCGCACGTCGGCCAGTTCGCCGAGCTTCCAGCAGGCCGCGATCAGCGCATCGCTGCGCGTGGCGCCGATGACGACGTCGGACTGCGAATGGAACTTCGCCTCCAGCGCCGCGTCGCTCATCGGCTTGTGCAGCGAGCCGATCGCGTGCTCGACGAACACGTGGACACGACGGCCGTCGCGCAGCACGGCGGTCATGTCGACGGAAGCCTCGTCGATGCCGTCGTCCACCGTCGCGACGACCTTGCGGCGCAGCGCCACGACGTCCTCGTGGTTGACGATCGCGTCGTCGTACTCGGGCTCGCCGGCGCGGCCGAAGATCAGCCCGGCCGACACGCCGTGATAGACGCTGAACTTGCCCTGCAGGCCGTCCGCTGGCTCCTTCTTGCCGGTGAGTTCCAGCACCAGCGAATGCACCTTGAGCTCGATGCGCTCGACGTCCTCGGGCCTCACGCCTTGCTCGCGCAGCTGCACGGCGGCGTCGATGCTCGGATGGATGACGATGCCGCAGGCGAAGGGCTTGTAGGTGTTGAAGGAGATCTCGAAGCGCTCGCCGAGCTCGTCCGTGGCCTCGTTCCAGGCGTACTTCGTCGAGACCACCTGCGCGAAGCCGCGCGGCGCTTCCAGCGCGCGCGGGCTGGCGGTGTAGCCGTGCTTCGCGAGCAGCGCCGACAGCAGACCGGCGCGCGCCGCGCCGCCCGGGTGGAAGGGCTTGGTCATCGTGCCGAACTGTTCGCGCAGGCCCACGGGTTGCGAGGCGGCGATGCCCAGCGCCATCTGGGTCCGGCGCTCGTCCAGGGCCAGCAGCCGCGCGCAGGCCGCCGCGGCGCCCAGCGTGCCGGTGGAGCCGGTGATGTGCCAGCCGCGGTCGTAGTGCTCCGGGTAGACCAGGTTGCCCATGCGGCAGGACACGTCGATGCCCAGCACCAACGCGTCGATGAGCTGCCGGCCGGACAGGCCCAGGTGCTCGGCCAGCGCCAGCGCGGCGGAAGCCACCGGACCGGCCGGATGGATGATGGTCTTCAGGTGCGTGTCGTCGAAGTCGAAGGTGTGCGAGCTGATGCCGTTGAGCAGCGCGGCGCCGGCCATGTCGACCTTCTCGGCGCGGCCGAGGACGCTGGCCTGCGCGGACGGTTCCAGCATCTGCACGGCGGACAGCGCCGCATGCATCGCCTCGTGACCGGCGGCGCCGACGGCGCAGCCGGCCCAGTTCATGAAGGTGCGATGGGCCTCGTGGTCCACCGCGTCGCTCCAGCCGCGCGACGGATGCGTGGCCACGTAGCGGGCGAGGATCTGGGTGATGGGCGGGGCGTTGTGGTCAGCGACGACCTGGGTGTTGCGTGCCATGGGGTTCTCTCGTTCTTCAGTCGTGTCTGCAGTGGTCTGTCCGGTCGGCCGCTCAGTCGTCGACCTGGATCTTGCGGTCGCGCGCCAGCGCGGTCCAACGGGCCACCTCGGCCTGGATGTGATGCCCGAACTGCTCGGGGCTCATGGCGGTCGGATCGACGGCTTCTCCAGCCAGCTTCTCGCGCATGTCCGGCGCCGTGAGGATGGTGTTGAGCGTGGTGTTGAGCTGCTTGACGACGGCCGGCGGGATGCCCGCCGGACCGACGACGCCGTACCACTGCATCGCGTCGAAGCCCTTGAAGCCGGCCTCGATCAGCGTGGGCACGTCCTTGAGCGTCGGGTTCCGCGCGGTGCCGGTGACCGCCAGCGGCTTCACGCGGCCGGAGCGGATGTGCGGCAGCGCCGCGGCCAGTCCGGGGAACATCGCCTGCGTCTGGCCGCCCATCAGGTCGGTGAAGGCCGGCGCGATGCCGCGGTACGGCACGTGCAGCATGAAGACCCCGGACTGCTGCTTGAACAGCTCCATCACCAGCTGCGTCAGCGAGCCCACGCCGGAGGAGCCGTAGCTCAGCTTGCCGGGGTTCTTGCGGCAGTACTCGATGAAGCCCTTGAGGTCGTTGACCGGCACCGAGGTGTTGACCACCAGCACGTTGGGCGTGCCGCCGATCATGCCGATGGGGCTGAAGTCCTTGACCGCGTCGTAGGGCAGCTTGCGCGTGGCCGGGCTGGTGCCGTGCGTGGCCACGTAGCCCTGCATGAGGGTGTAGCCGTCGGCGGGCGCCTTGGCGGTGGCCTGCGTGGCGATCACGCCGCCGCCGCCCATGTTGTCGACCACGAAGGTCTGGTTGAGCGCATGGCCCCAGCGCTCGCAGACCGCGCGGCCGATGAAGTCGCTGCCGCCGCCCGCCGCGACGGGCACGATGTAGCGGATCGGCTTGCTGGGGAAAGCGTCCGCCGCCCAGGCGCGTCGTGCGGCGAGCAGCAACGCGGGAGCGGCGATCAGCACGGATCGTCGGTTCGTCATGGATTTGTCTCCGGATGAAGCGGGGCTCTTGTGATGGCCCTCGTTCTTGCTTTGGTGGGGTGTGCGCCGGCGTTCCCCGGGTCCCGGGCCTAGCTCATGCCATCGCCCAGGCGATCGCCCGGGTGGTCGCCGTCGTTCTTTCCTCCGTCTCCAGCAGCCGGCCGTGCGCCGCGTTGACGTGGTGTTCCTGCAGGCGCTGGCACAGCGCGGCGTCGCCGTCGTCCAGCGCCGCGACGATCTGGTCGTGCTCCTGGATCGAGACCTTCATGCCCACGTCGCGCGACAGGTTCCGCAGCCGCGACAGGTGCAGCTGCTGGACGATGCCCTGGTAGGTGCGCGTCAGCGGCTCGTTGTCGGTGGCCTCGACGATGGCCCAGTGGAAGGCGAGGTTGGCGGCGTAATAGGCCTGCACGTCGCGGCGGCGGGCATTGGCCTTCATCTCACGGCCCAACGTCACGAGGCGCTTCACGAGCGCATCGCGCCGCGGGCGGTCGAGGGCGGCGGCGCGTCGCCCGGCGTGGCCGTCGAGCAGGCTGCGCAGTTCGTAGAGGCTGGCGACTTCCTTGGGATCGAGCACGCGCACGAAGACGCCGGCGTGCTTGCGCGCGGCGACCAGGCCGGTGCTCTCGAGCTCGCGCAGCGCCTCGCGCACGGGGACGCGGGAGACGCGCAGGCGGGCGGCGACATCGGGCTCGTTGATGCGCTGTCCCGGCGGCAGGTCGCCGCGCAGGATCGCGTTCAGCACCTCGTCACGGACGAGCTTGGCGAGCGACGTGTCCCGCACATCGGCGAGCAGGTCGGGGGAGGTGTCGTTGATCCAGGGAAGCATTCGTCTATCGTATACGATCAGACGAAAGCGGCAAGGCCGGAAGCCCGGCCTTTACCGTCATGGTGCGAACTGCGGTGGGCGGTGCTCAGGCCGCGACCGGCGCGAGGTTATACCCCGCCGAATCGCCATCGGTGGACAGGGCGAGGCCCACGTCGACGGGCAGCTGCAGCCCGGACCCGCCGCAGGCCGTCGCCCGCACCAGCGGCGCGAACGGCGCCTGGACCTGGCCGAACAGGGTCGCGAACGGCACGTCCGCCGCGTCCCGCCCGGTGCCGATGCGCACGAAGCCCATCGGGATGCCGGTCCCCGACGCATCGAAGGTGTACCAGCGCCGACCGAGGTAGACCTCGACATAGGCGTGGAAGTCGGGCGCCTTGGTCGGGTCGGCGCCGTAGTCGGTGCCGGTCACGTAGCGCGCGGGCATCGACAAGGCCCGGCACAGCGCGATCATCACGTGCGCCTGGTCGCGGCAGACGCCGACGCGGTCCGTCAGGGTGTCGAGCGCCGAGGTCTGCGTCGTCGATCCGAAGGCGGAGTAGGCGATGTGCCGCTGCACCCAGCGCGCGATCGCCGCGGCACGGGCGTAGCCCGGCGGCAGATGGCCGAACTCGGCATCGGCCCATTGGACGAGCCGGTCGGATTCGCAGTACCGGCTCGGCGCCAGGTAGCACAGGCACTCGCTGGGCAGTTCGTCGACCGGCGTTTCCTCGATCGAGACCGGATCGCCGATGCGGTGGTCGATCGTCACGCTCGCGGTATAGGTCAGGTGGAAGTTCCCCTGCGGTGCGCGCACGCGCAGCAGCCGGTTGCGGCTGCCGGCGAGGGTGTCCGAGCGCCACGGGACCTCCGGCGTCAGGACGACCTGTTCCTGCAGCACGCGCTGCGCCGCCGTCTGTGCCGGCTGGATGTTGAACACGAAATCGCCGGTGGGCGAGTCGATGCGGTAGTCCAGTTCGAAGTGGAGATCGAGGCGAATCATGAGGTCCTGCCGTTCTCGACGACGCAATGAATGAAGTGCAGCTTGGGGACGACCCGGCGCTGCAGGACGAAGGGATAGAAGTCGGGCTGGCCCATCGCGCGGGACATCTCGTTCATCACGCTGGTGATGGCGAGCCAGTCGCGCAGCAGGCGCAGGAAGTCGGGGCCGCTGGCGTGGGCCGGCGACCAGAGGTCGTCGGGTCCATAGGGCAGGGGCCGTGCCTCGTCGACGGTGCTGAGCAGCTTGAAGCTGCCGGCGGTGTCGATGGTGTCGCGCAGGTGCAGGTAGTGCGCCCAGGTCTCCGCCCAGTCCTCCCAGGGATGCGCGCTGGCGTACGACGTGATGAAGCGCTGCGGCCAGTGCGGCGGCGGGCCGGCGGCGTGATGGCGTTGGAGCGCGCCGGCGTAGTCGAGGCGCTCGTCGCCGAACAGCGCGCGGAATGGCTCGTGCCAGGTCGTGCCGGCGACCAGCCGGTCCCAGTAGTAATGACCGATCTCGTGGCGGAAATGCCCGAGCAGCGTCCGGTAGGACTCGCCCATGCGCTGCCGGGCGGCCTCGCGCTTGGCGTCGTCCGCTTCCTCGATGTTGATGGTGATCACGCCCCAGGCGTGTCCCGTCATCACGCGCGGCTGGCCGGGCAGCGTGCGCAGGAAGTCGAAGGCCAGGCCGCGGTCGCCGGCCTCCGATTTCGGCGCGACCGGCAGCTGCAGGCCGAGCAGTTGCGAGACCAGACGCCGCTTGGCGCGTTCCAGGCGGCCCCAGAGTTCGGCGTTGATCGGGTCCGATAGATCGGGAATGGTGCGGTTGAGCGCACAGGCGACGCACAGCGGACCGCAACGGCGGTCATCGAGCGGGAGCAGCCAGTTGCAGCCGGCGGCGGTGTGGAAGTTCGCGCAGCGGGTGAAGAGGCCGTCGACGCCGGCGATGCGCCAGGTCGCGGTGGCGGGACCGGGCAGCAGCGCGTGCAGCGTCAGGTCGTCCGGCAGGAAGCCGAGCGGCGCCGCGCAGGCCAGGCAGGCGCTGTTGCGGAAGTAGAGGCGGTGGCCACAGGTGCAGCGATAGACGCGGGGAGAGGTCATGGTCAAGGCTCCCTTGGCAAGCATGGGGCCCGACCGGGGCGCGCTAGTGAGGGGTGGCGCCCACCACGCCGGCAGCAGCCGCTGCACCTCGGCGCGGGCGAACCGGTCGTCGATCAGATGGACGACACCGCGGTCCTCGGTGGTGCGGATTACCCGCCCCGCCGCCTGCACGACTTTCTGCAAACCCGGGTAGAGGTAGGTGTAGTCGTAACCCGCGCCGAAGAGCTGGTCCATGCGCGCCCGGATCTGCTCGTTGACCGCGTTGACCTGCGGCAGCCCGAGCGTGGAGAGGAAGGCGCCGATGAGGCGCCTTCCCGGCAGGTCGACGCCTTCCGCGAACGCGCCGCCCAACACCGCGAACCCCACACCCTGGCCGTCGACGGTGAAGCGGTCGAGGAACTGGCGCTGCTCGCCTTCGCTCATGCGGCGCGACTGGCGCCATTGCGGGACGTCGGGATGCCGCTCGGCCAGCAGCGCCGCCACCTGCTCCAGGTAGTCGTAGCTGCTGAGGAAGGCCAGGTAGTTGCCCGGCGCCCGGCCGTACTGCGCGGCGATCAGGTCGGCGATCGGCTGCAGCGAGGCGTGCCGGTGCTGGTAACGCGTCGAGATGTGCGACGCCACATGCACCTGCAGCTGGCTGGCGTCGAAGGGCGAGGGCACCTCGACGCTCGCGTGGTTCTCGGGCAGTCCCAGCAGGTCCGCGTGGAAGGCTTGCGGCTGCAGCGTCGCCGAGAACAGCGTGCTCGTCTGCGCCGCCGCGAGCCGTGGACGCAGGAACGGCGCGGGGACGATGTTGCGGATGCAGAGGACGGGCAGGCCCGGCTTGGCGTGGAAGCCCTCCGGCTTCTGCACGTCCACCAGCGAGTGCGGCCCGAAGGACTCCACCGCGCGCGTCATGTGCATCGCCTCGAAGTGGAAGTCGAGCAGCGCCTCGTCAGCCTCGTCGGGGTGGGCGGCGAGGTGTTCGGCGACCACGCCGATGCCGTGCTGCAGCGCGCTCAGCAGGGACTCGGGGAACTGCTCGTACGCCGCGTAGGGTTCGGCCTGCGCCTTGTCGATCGCCCGCCAGCTCCGGCGCACCTTGTCCAGGGCCTGGCGCACGAGCGGCGAGGCCGAGGCGCCCGCCGAGTGCCGCGCCTGGTAGAGCCGCTCCGGCGACAGCGTCGCGCTGAACATCTTGCGGCCGCGCTCGACGAGGTTGTGCGCCTCGTCGACGAGCAGCCCGATGCGCCACTGGTTCACCTGCGTCAGCCCGTGCAGCAGGGCACCGTGGTCGAAGTAGTAGTTGTAGTCCCCGACCACCACGTCGGCCCAGCGGGCCAGTTCCTGGCTCAGGTAGTACGGGCAGACCGCGTGGGCCAGCGCGGCGTCGCGCACGGCGGCGCGGGTCAGGGCGATGCCCGCGTCTGTGTCCGCGGCTGTGTTCGCGCTGGCACCCGTTCCGACGTCCTGCCCGATGCGCAGGGCCGCCGCCCGCGCGGCGGGCAGGCGGTCGTAGAAGCCCTCGGCCAACGGACAGGACTCGCCGTTGCAGGCCTTGTCCGGATGCTCGCAGGCCTTGTCGCGGGCGACGAGTTCCAGCACGCGCAGCGGCACGACGCGCTTCGTCGACGGGGAGACACCGACGCCGCCGGAAGCGTCGACGACACCGCCGCGGTCGTCGACCAGCCGCTCGATCGCATCCAGCGCCGTCTGCCGGCCCGAGGTCTTGGCCGCCAGGAAGAAGACCTTGTCCAGGCGTTGTCCGGGCGCGGCCTTCAGCAACGGGAAGATCGTGCCCATCGTCTTGCCGATGCCGGTGGGCGCCTGCGCGAGCAGGCAGCGGCCCGAGGCGGCCGCGCGGTACACCGCCTCGGCGAGCGGCCGCTGTCCGACACGGAAATCGCCGAAGGGAAAGCTCAGCGCCTGCAACGCCGCATCGCGCCGCTCCCGGTGATCCAGTCCGAGCGCGGCCCAGGCGAGGAATCGCTCGCACAGCGATTCGAAGTGCGTGCGCAGTTCCGCCGCCGTGCAGCGTTCGGTCAGGACCGTTTCCTCCTGGTTGCCGAGGTCCAGGTAGACCAGCGCGACCTCGATGTCGGGCAGGTGCTCGGCCTGGCACAGCAGCCAGGCGTAGACCTTGGCCTGGGCCCAATGGAGCCGTCGATGCGTGGGGCGCTGCCGATCGAGGCTGCCGCGGAAGGTCTTGATCTCCTCGAGGCGCCGCCGCGCCGGATCGAAGCCGTCGGCGCGTCCGCGCACGCGCAGGTCGCCGAATTCGCCGCTGAGCGTCACTTCCCGCCGGTAGTCCGGCCCGCGGCGCTCATGGACGAGCGCGTGGCCGGCGATGCCTTCCTGCGCGGTCGGCGCGGGCGTGAAGCGCAGGTCCAGATCGCCTTCCTTGGCAGTGAACTCGCAGAGTTCGCGGACGGCGACGGTGTAGGGCACGACAGGGGTCAGGTTTCATGACTGATGTTATATACAGTATCTCAGACTCCTGGCGCCTTGTTGGCCGCGGCGACCAGTGCGTCCGTCGCGGCGAGGAACTGCGCCCGTTCCGGCTCGTCGGCGAGATGGCGCGCCAGGGAACGGGACAGGGTGTCGATGTCGCCGCCGCCGTGGCGCGCCAGATCGCGTGACACGAGGTGCCTGGCCAGCGGCCCGATGTGGGAGGCGAGCGCGCGCTCGATCTGGGCGATCAGGGTGGCATCCAGTCCGCCCGCCGTCCTCGTGCCGGTGCGGCTGCCGGCGGCGGTTCCGCTGCCTGCTGCCGTCCTGGAACCCGTCCCGGAACCCGAGCCTGTGCCGGCACCGGTTCCCGCCCCTGTTCCGCCCCCGACCGGCAGGGTCGGCTCGAAGGTGCCGTCGCCGGGAACTTCCCGCGCGATGGCGGCCAGCGCGGCGCGCATGGCCGTCGCATCGGGGAAACGCTCGCCAGGGTCGCGGGCCATCGCGCGACGCACGAGGGCGTCGAGCGCCGCCGGCAGCTCGCCGGGCCGTAGCGACGTCGGTGCCGGCGGCGCCTGGTGCAGCGTCTGGTACATCACCGCCTCGAGCGCGCCGCTGAAGGGCATGCGGCCGGTCGCCAGGCGGTACAGCAGCACGCCGCAGGCGAAGAGGTCGGCGCGATGGTCGATGGCCCCGCCGAGGATCTGCTCCGGCGCCATGTAGCCCGGCGTGCCGATCTGCGACGCGGCCTGCGTGAGGTGGTGGTCGGCGATCCGCGCGATGCCGAAGTCCGTCAGCTTCACGCGGCCGTCGCGCGTGACGAGCAGGTTGCCGGGCTTGATGTCGCGGTGCCAGACGCCCTGGGCGTGCGCGCTGGCCAGCGCGTCCAGCAACTGGTCCATGACGCCCAGCGACCACGCCAGCGGCGGTGTCGGCATCTCGCGCCTGAGGATCTGGTCCAGCCCGCGGCCGTCGACCAGCTCCATGACGAGGAAGGCGTAGCCCTTCAGGCCGTCCGCGCTCGTCACTTCGCCGAAGTCGTGGATGGTCACCACGCCCGGATGGGCGATGCGCCCGACCGCGCGCGCCTCGTTGCGGAAGCGCGCCGAGGTCGAGTCTTCGCGGGCCGCCTCCTCGGCGTCCTCCACCTGGCGCCGGATCAGCTTGATGGCCACCTCGCGCTGGATGTGCGGATCGAACGCGCGGTACACGACGCCCATCGCCCCTTCGCCGAGCTTGCCCCGCACGAGGTACTTGCCGATGTGCGGCGTGGCGCGCGCCGCCTTGCCGCCGGTGCCGGTGCCGGTGCCGGAACCCGGGTCGCTGCCGCTCATGTCCCGCTCTCCAGCATCGCCATGGCCTGGTCCAGGCTGCGGCGCATGCGTCCGAACGATGCGGCCAGCACGCCGATCTCGTCGCCCGGGCGGACCTCGAAGGCCGGTGCGTCCTCGCCCAGCGAGACCCGGTCGGCGATGCGCGCCAGGCCCGTCACCGGCCGGATCACCAGCGACCACAGCATCAGGTTGAGCGCGGCGCCCATGACCAGGAAGGTCGCCGTCAGCGCGCCCATCACCAGCCAGAAGGTCTGCGCCGCCTGCTTCAGCGGCAGCGCCATGGGCACGGTGACGACCTCGGCGCCGAGCGTCTCGTTCAGCCGCCAGCCGAAGCCGTTGGACGGGCCGTACCTCGCGACCAGCGTGGCCGGCGCGGTCTGCGGCGACGCATGGCAGCCCAGGCAGGCCGCGTTGGTGATCCGGATCGGTCGCGCGATGTAGAGCGCCTCGCCGCCCGGCGTCTCGCGACGGCCGACGAACTCCGTCAGCGCGGGCCGGCGCGCGAACTGCGAGATCACGTCCTCCTCCCAGCTCACCGCGCGGTTGCGCGGGTTGGTGGGATTGAGCATGGCCGCCTTGTAGCCGTAGTCCTCGTACGCCTTGGAGAGCGTGGCCAGCACCTCGTGCGCGGAGAAGGCGGGCACCGACTCGGGCACGAAGCGCTCGCGCAGGTGGTCCTCCAGCAGCGGGCGGATGTGGTCCGCGGTGTAGGTGCTGACGGCTCCGGCGCTGCGCATCAGCAGCCGGGCGCGGTCGGTCACCTGCTCCTGCGCGCTGGCCTGCAGCCAGTGGCGCGCCAGCACCGCGGTGCCGGCCAGACCGACGATGAACACGGCCAGGAAGATCACGTTGAACTTGACCAGCAGGCTCAGCGAACGCAGGCGGTGGAGGAACCGGGCGGCGGGCGTGGCGCCCGGGACGGGGCGGGTGCCGGTCCGTCCGGCGGCAGTGGGAGTGCGGCTCATGGATCCATCTACGGAAACGGCCGTCACCCGGATGCGGGCGAAGGCGGGAATTTCTTTCACGGCGGCGGATCGTCCGGATCTGCCCCGCGCCGCCGCCGCCGCCGCGCGCCGTCGATGCGGCGCCGCGGCGATATGGCGTCGCGGCGATGACGGGTCAGCCCGTCACCAGACCTTCACGCAGTCGCCTTCCCAGACGAAGGGCGTGAGCGGCGCGCCCGGCGCGGTGGCCGCAGGTTCGATGGTGACCGCGAGCCGGCGCACCGACTTGAAGAGCTTCTCCGACGTGTCGGCCATGGGCGCCTGCGCCGTGTCCTTGGCCGGCAGAGTCGCCAGCAGGAAGGGGGCGCCGTGGTCCGGCAGCGCCCACAGCCGCGCGACCTGACCCTCGGGCAAGGCCAGCGGCTGCAGCAGGCGCAGCGTCATCAGCCTGCCGTGGCGGCGGGAACTCGCGACCAGCGTCGGTTGTCCCTGGGCATCGTGCAGCAGGCCGACGTAGCTCGCGGGCGTGGCCTGGTCGGCCTGGATGCTTTCCATCCACGTCGGGGAGCTGCGCAGCACGGCCACGCAGGCCAGCGCGCCGGCGAGGGCACCGACGACGGCCCAGCCGGAGACGGCGGCCGCGCCGCGGGCACCGCCGGGCACCAGCCAGCGCCACCAGCCGCCGTGGGCCTGTCGTGACCCCGCTGACCCTATTGAGCCCGCTGACCCCGTTGAGCCAGCCGCGGCCGCGGCGTCGGTCCGCTGCCGTTCATCCGGGAACAGGCGGCGCTGGATGCCGGGCCAGTTGCCCAGCGGCGGTGCGACCGGCGGCGTGGCGGCTTCCAGCGCCGACAGGCGTTGCTGCCAGATCTGCGCGGACAGGCGCACGGCGGCCGAGTCGCGCATCAGGGATTCGAAGCGGCGGCGGGCGCCGCCCGCCAGCGTGCCCAGCGCGTATTCTCAGGCGAGGGCGTCGAGGCGTTCGGGGCGGAGGTAGTTCATGTGCGCACCGCCGCGCCGTCCAGGCAGGACTTCAGCTGGTCGAGTCCGCGGCGGACCCAGCTCTTCACCGTGCCCAGCGGGGACCGCAACATCTCGGCGATCTCCGTGTGCACCATGCCGCGGTAGTAGGCCAGCGCCAGGGCCTGCCGCTGGGCCGGCGGCAGCGCGTGCATGCACTGGTCGATGCGGGCCTTCGTCAGGCTCTCGTCGAGCAGGGCGTGCGGGTCGCCGCTGGCGTCGGCGGGGACGTCCATCGCCTCGTCGTCCAGTGCGACGGTGCTGTCGCGTTCGTTGCGGCCGGCGCGCAGCGCGTCGATCGCACGGTTGCGGACGATGTTGATCATCCAGGTCATCGGCGTCGCGGCGTCGGGCTGGTAGCTCGCGGCCTTCTGCCAGATGCTGACGTAGGCCTCCTGCAGCACCTCGTCGGCGCGGCCCTCGTCGCGCAGCACGCGCAGCGAGATCGAGAACAGGTGGGACGAGGTGGCGCGGTACAGGCGTTCGAAGGCGCCGCGGTCGCGCAGGGCGACGCGGGCCATCAGCTGGCGCAGGGGATCGGCGGTCTCGGGCGAGGAGGCTTCGGCGCTGGCGTTCATGGTTCCTGGATCAGGACGCCGGGACGGCGGACCGCGGCGAGCTCCTCGCGGACAACGCGGGAACTGCGGCGGCCCGACTTCCGCGGACGACGAGGTCACGTCCCTGCCGGAAGGCGGGACGACGGGCTGGGCGCGATTGTTCGTCACCGCCGCCTCGGCGGCGCGACATCCCCATCGCGCCCGTGCGGCCTTCATTGCGGTTGCCCGCGGATGGTGCGTGATCACGGCAAGGCTCCCACCCTTTCGGGGTAGTGTCGATGCCTGGATATACGGCGTTCCTCGCGGGACGGATGCAGACGCCGGGCAGTCACGCCGTCATCGGACGCGACCGGACGCCGCCGGTCGCCGGTCGCCGGTCGCCGGTCGCCGGTCGCCGGGTGGCCCGCGGGCTCAGCGCGCGGCGGTGATCAGGTCGAACTGCTCCCAGGGTCCGATCGCCGTCCGGTTCGCGATCAGCGAGGCCGCGCCGGCGTTCTCGGCGGTGACGTAGCGGTTGTTGGCGATCGACTGCAGCGTGACCGAGCCATTCGGGTTGCGGATCAGCTTGAACGACTCCCACGGACCCACGGCGGTCCGGTTGGCGATCAGCGCGGAGCCGCCGCCGTTTTCTGCGCAGACCAGCTTGCCGTTGGCCCGCGCGCGCAGCGCGATGTTGCCGCTGCCGGCGTCCAGCAGCTCGAACTGCTCCCAGCCGCCGATGGCGTCGCGGTTGGCGATCAGCGCCGCGGCGCCGGCGTTCTCGGCCGTCACGTAGCGGTTGTTCACGCGGGCGCGCAGCGTCACCACCTGCGCGACGGGCGGCGTCGTGCCGACCACCGGTTGCGTCGGCCGCGTCGGCGTCAGCGGCAGCAGGCCCTTCAGCATGCGCCCGCCGTCGTTGGTCAGGCGCAGGTAGTAGTCGGACGAGCAGGCCGTGCCGTCCTCGTCCAGCGCGAGGATGCCCGAGCCGGCGGGCACGAAGGCCGCGGTCTCGGCGGTCTTGGCGATCTGGTTGCCCTCGTTGAACTCGTCGAACATCGAGATGTAGAGGCCCTGCGAGCCCAGGCGGACCAGGTTGTAGAACTGGCGCCACATGAAATCGCCGTGCTTGCGCTGACGTACGCTCAGGTCGCCGGGCAGCACGCACGGCTGGTAGTCGATGCCGCGTGCGTTGCAGTCGGCCTGGTCGGCCAGGTTGACGTTCTGGTAGAACCAGTCGGACCCGGCCGCGTCGCCGATGCGGCCGACCATCCACGGCGAGATCATGTTGAGCGCGTGGTAGACGTCCAGGTAGCCGGCGCGCGAGTCGTTCTTTCCTTCGCGCCAGTAGGTCGGCACGCCGCCCATCACGTAGCAGCCCTGGCCCTTGAACCAGTTGATGACGTCCAGGCAGGCGGCGGCGGACCAGGGATGGTTGTCGTCGTTGAAGCCGAAGCCCCAGATGCCGACGACGGGCTTGCCGTTCTGGCGTGCGTAGGCCGAGGACGCCACCAGCGCGGACATCTTGTTCAGCCAGTCCGCCTTGATCTCGGGCTGCATGTTGCGCCAGCCGCTCACGTCGTACATCACGTAGAACTTGCGGCCATACGACTCGGCGGCGCTGCGCACCTTCACCGCCATCGCATCGCGGGTCGCGCCTTCGCCGCCGTTGGGGTTGAAGCGCTGCAGCGCCGCGGTGTCGCAGCCGTTCTGCTGCATCCAGCGGAAGTGCGTGTCGACGGTGGACTGGTCGTAGGACGAGAACAGCGTCGCCGGTGCGCCGTTGCCCAGCCGGTCGAATGCGGTGGCGTAGCCGGACGCGTACTCGCGCATGTCGGGCCACGAGATGATCGCGCGGTTGCTCGGGGAAGGCGTGCGACCCCAGTCCTGCGCCCAGTGCCACCAGCCGTTGATCGGCGCGCCGTCGCCGGCACAGGCGAACCAGCCCTGGTAGCCGACGGTGATCTTGCCGACGACGTCGCCGACCGGACTGGCGGCGATCGCTTGGGACAGCGGCAGCGCGGAGGCGGCGACGCCGGCGGCGGTACCGAGGAAGGTGCGGCGGGAAACGGTCACAGGGGTTCTCCAGCAGCGACGCCATCGGGGCGTCGAGGTGGAGGGACTGTAGGGACGCGTGACCGGGCGCTGTGTCGAGGTGCGTCGGGAGCGCGCGGATGCGACGGCCCGGTTGCAATGCTTGCAGGGATGCAACGAGGGTTGCGAAGGGCTCTACCTCTTAGGAGGTGGGGAAAGCGCCATCCGGCTTCCAAGCGTTGGCCTCGACAATCTGCTGGCATCAGACCCTGCATCCCTCCGGGCCGACTTGCGAGGACGCCATGCCCCACTGGATCCGCATCTCCGGGAGCGCAGCACCATGACGACGGTGCCGTTCAAATGCCAGAAGACCGGCACCGCGTTCCTACCCAACGAAGGCGGGATCTGCGGCTTGTGCCGCCGCACCTTGCTGACCCAGTTCCTCCATACGCAGGTGTTCCCTCGTCAGGCTGCACCGATGTGCTCGGACTGCGTCGCCGACCTGCAGCAGGTCGCGAAGCGCAACAGCTGGCCCCGGCCGTGGATGACCTAGGGCCGGCGATCTCCCGTCAGGTCACTCGAACACAGGCCGGAAGAACGTGCGCTCGTAGCTGACGATGCAGCGCGTTTCTTCCGCGTACCGGAAGGCGGCCTGGCATTCCGCATCCTCGAGGGACTTGATCCGGTACGCCTCGTAGGCGGCGAGCGAGGGGAAGGAGAAGGACGCCAGCGCGATGTTGTTCGCGCCCTCCGAGGGCAGCAGGTAGCCGTGGTGCACGCCGCCGAACCGGCGCACGAGCGGGATCCAGAGCTTGCCGTAGTGCTCGAACTCCTTGAGCTTGAACGGGTCGAGGACGTAGCGGAGGTGGCAGGTGATCATGGCGGGACCGGGATGAGAAAGATCTGACGGACGCCGATCATGCCTTCAAGTCGACCAGCAGCTCGGCCTTCCACCACTGCTTGCGCCGGATCAGGCCGCCGATGTGCCGCAGGAGCAGCCGCCGGCCTTCCACGACCGCCTCCGAGTGGGCGCGGGCCTGGTTCTCCCAGAGCGCCCAGGTGACCTGCTGGGCCCGCAGCGGCGCCCAGCTGAACGACGCGTCGCCGGCGATGCCGGACAGCGCGGAGGCGGGCACGACGCTGAGGGCCACGCCCCGCCGGGCCATGTCGAGACAGATGTCGACCGCGTCGGTCTCCACGGCGACGCGGCAGTCCAGGCCGCGTCGCGCCATCGCCTGCTCCAGCTGGACGCGCAGCACGTTCGGGCGTTCGGGGAGCACCAGGGGCCTGCCGTCCAGGTCGGTCAGGGGGAGCAGCTTGTCCGGCGTCAGCTGATCGGCGGCGCGACCCACGACGACGACGGGTTCGCGCAGGAGCGCGGTCTGGGTGTGCCTGTGCGCCGGCGTCGCGCTGAAGGGCACGATGCCGAGGTCCAGCAGGCCTGCGGCCATGTCGTCCTGCAGCTCGTTGCTGAGCCCCTCGCAGATACGCAGCTTGACGCCGGGCAACTGCGCGGCGATGGCCTCGATGAAGGGGCACGCCACCCGCTGCCGCCAGGCCGGCGGCATGCCGATGGCGAGCTGTCCGGCGGCCTGCTCGCCGACCTGCTGTTTCAGCAGGTTGAACTGCTTGAGCAGCGGGCGCGCCCGCTCCGAGAGCAACCGGCCCGCGTCGGTCAGCAGCACGCCGCCCTGCGTGCGGTTGAAGAGCCGCGCGCCCATGTCCTGCTCCAGCAGGGCGATCTGCCGCGACAAGGCGGGCTGCGACAGCTGCAGCGTCTGGGCGGCCCGGTTGATGCTTCCCAACTCCGCGACGCGGAGGAACAGATCCAGCTGACGAACTTCCATCGGGGTATCCAATCCTTCGATAACCGTCATTGATCTTCAACATTATTCAGCCAACGGTCCGATCACTAGAGTGGCGGCTTGAATCAAACCAACGAAGGATCGACATGATTGCCATCACAGGCGCCGCCGGACACCTCGGCGGGCTGGCCATCCGGCAGCTGCTCAAGACGCTGCCGGCCAACGAGATCGTCGCCACCGTGCGCGACGTGGAGAAGGCCGGCGCGCTGCGGGACCTGGGCGTCCAGCTGCGCGTGGGCGACTACGATCGCCCCGAGACCCTGCGTGCGGCGTTCGAAGGCGTGGAGAAGCTGCTGCTCGTGTCCGCCGTCGTGCCGGGGCAGCGGTTGAGGCAGCACCAGGCCGTCATCGACGCGGCGCAGGCCGCGGGCGTCCAGCTGGTCGTCTACACGAGCATGCTGCGTGCGGACACGTCCACCTTGTCGCTCGCAAGGGAGCACCACCAGACCGAGGAGTACCTGAAGCGCTCGGGACTGGCCCACGTGCTGCTGCGCAACGGCTGGTACTTCGAGAACACCACGGCCGGTCTGGCCGATGCCGTGACGCACGGCGCCCTCATCGGCAGCTCGGGGCAGGGGCGACTGGCCTCGGCCTCGCGCGAGGACTACGCGGGCGCCGCGGTCGCGGTGCTCACGCAACCCGGCCACGTGGGCAAGACCTACGAACTGGTCGGCGACCACAGCTTCTCGATGGCCGAGTTCGCCGCGGAAGTGTCGAGGCAGGCCGGCCGGCCGGTGAGCTACCGGGACCTCGCGCCCGCGGAGTTCGCCGCCGCGCTGCAGGGCTGGGGATTGCCGCAGATGATCGTGGATGTCGTGGTCGACGCCAGCGTGAAGTCGGGGCAGGGCGAGCTGGACGACACCTCGCGGGACCTGTCCCGCCTGCTCGGCCGGCCGACGACCCCGTTGGCCGACGCCGTCGCTGCCGCCCTGCGCGGGTGACCACGCGCCGCGGCGTTGTCCGTTCGCGCGGGCGGGCGACGTCGAGCGGCGCCGGACGGCATCTACGCGCTTGAGGCGCGGCGGTGCCGGGTTGCCGAGGGCAGTTCCCCGAACAGGGCGCGATAGTCCGCCGCGAGGCGGCTGAGGTGCCAGAGGCCCCAGCGGGCCGCGATGTCCCCGATGGGCTCATCGGTGGACGCACGGAGTTCGCGTCGGATGCCGTGGAGGCGGATCCCTCGCAGAAAGGCCATCGGCGTGACGCCGAACGCCTCGTTGAAACCGTACTGGAGCACGCGCGCCTGCACCCGCACGGCGGCGCAGATGTCGACCATGTCGAGCGGCTGGTCGACCCCGGCGCGCATGAACTCCACTGCCTCCCGGACGATGCGATGACGGGAGCGGCCTGCGGCTGCACGCGGCCGAGGCGTGGAGGCGGTGCCAGCATCAGCGGCGCAGCTCGCGCCGATGGCCTCGACAAAGGCGCCGAGCAGCGCATGGTGCAGCGCCGTCACGACCTGACCCCGCTGCAGCGCAGCCGGATCATCGGCCACCAGCCTCGCCGCGGCATGCAGGCGGCGGCGAAGGCGCGCGCTGCTCGCAGGCGCCAAGGTCAGCACGGCGCGGGAGACCGCGGCGGCGACGGCGGTCTCGCCATCCGACCACGCGGCGTACCGCATCAGCGCGTCCGCCTCGATCGCGATGCCCGCCAGCTGAAGCGTCGCGGGTGAGCGGAAATCGCTGGCCTGCCGAGGCGCCAGGGCGACCAGGGTGTCCCGGTCATACGTCTGCCCGAAGACGCGCCCCGAGCCTTCACAGGCCAGCGGGAAGGCCAGGGCGATCGCGCCCGCGGGGCCGGGTCCCGTCTGATGGGTCGCCTGGTTCAGACGTTCCACGAAGAACTGGAGACCGTCCACCGAGCAACCGAGCATCGAGCCCCGGAAACGTCCGCCGCTCAGTTGCTGGTATCGCTGGCCCCACCCCGCGAGGCTCCTGGCCTGATCCTCGACGTCGGCCAGCACGTCGCGCGTGACGACGGTGAGACGCGGGTTCGCGGGAGGGGGAAGCGTCGGATCCATCGTGCGGGGATTCTGCATCGTGATGCCGTGATGCCTTGACGAGGAGACCGGGCGGGGATCGGGGGCGCAGGCGGCGAGCCCCAGCCCAGGCCGTCAGGCCATCAGGCCGTGGCCACCGCCTCGATCTCGACGCGCACGTCGGGGCGGAACAGCGCCGCCACGCCGATCAGCGTGCTGGCCGGCGGATGCTTCGGGTCGATGAAACGATCCCGCACGGCGCGCAGCGTCGGCAGCAGGTCCGGCTGGAGGTCGGTGACGTAGTAGGTCAGTTTCGCCACCTGGGCGAAGTCGCTGCCGGCGGCCTTCAGTGTTGCCTCCAGGTTGGAGAACACCTGCTCGAGCTGGGCCTCGAAGTCCGGGCCCGCGACCGACCCGTCGGCTCGGAAGGGGACATGGCCGGACAGCAGCAACAGCCGGCCGCCGTCGATGGCCGCGGCCTGGGAAAGGCCGGGGATGCCCGGTCCTGGAGGATTGATGGCATGGAAACTCATGGGACTGCTCCTCGATCGAAGTCGGGCGGATGCCGCGCATGGAGGTGCGACTCTAGGTTTCTCGGGGTGCGCCGCGTTATCCGGAATGCGAAAGCGGCGACAGGTCGCCGGGTGGGCCGCCGAGTGGACTGCCGCTCGACGCGTCGACCGTCGAGCGGGGGGCTCGGGCTGCCTTGCGCCGCCCGCAACGGCCCTTTGCCGTCCGGCACGTTGTCCGGCGATGCCCGCAGGATCAGACTGCGGTCCCTGTCCACTGACGACGCGGAGCGGTCATGTTCTCCATGCAATACGGATTCGACTTCCCCGAGACCTTCGACATCGACACCGTCCGCCAGCGCGCCGTCGAGATCGGTCCGCGCTTCGACGCACTGCCGGGGCTGCGCTACAAGGGTTTCCTGGTGAGCGAACGCACGGCGCAGGCGCCCGCGCGCTACTCACCGTTCTATCTGTGGGAGGACCTCGGCGGCATGCAGTCCTTCCTGTCCTCGGCGGCGTTCCAGGCGCTGGTCGACAAGTACGGCCGACCCGTCGTCGATCAGTGGCTGCCGCTGGCCCACCGGCAGGCGGACGACGCGGCCGCGACGACGCCGCGTCACGCCACGCAGGAAATCGCTGCCGTTGGCGATGCGCAGAACATCGGCGAGCTGCAGGTCAGGGCCGCAGCGCGGGTGCGGGAACTGGCGGCGCTCCCCGGTTTCCACACCGCGATCGCCGCGCTGGACGCCTCGACCTGGCGCCAGGCCTTGACGGTGTTCTGGACCTCGCCGCCGGAGGCCTCGTGGGGGCGTATGTACGAGGTGCCGTATTTCTCCCGTCCGGCCCGGCCTCCTCAGTCCTAGGGCGGGAGCGGGCGGGAGGTCCCGGTCGTCTGCGGGACGGCTTTCCTGCTGGTCTTCGGCGCCAACGCCCACACGCTGTTCGCCGGCCCGTCGAGGCCGCGCTTCAGCGTCGCCGCCGCCAGTCGCGCATAGGCTGCGGCCAGCAGCAGCGCCGTCAGGTCCACGAAGATCCGGTGCGAGTGTCCGTCCAGCACCGCGCCCAGCGGGGAGACACCCGTCGCCATCCACGCCGCCGCCGGGATCGCCGCCGTCAGCACGGCGCAGAGCCACAGCAGTTCATGCCCCGCCCGCGCCGGCGGACGGAGGAAGGCCCACGCGAGACTCGCGAAGAACACGCCGAAGTAGACCGCCTGGTCCCACCGGTCGCGCAGCAGCGCGCCGGAGAGGAAAAGCGCCGACACCCCCGCGATGCAGCCCAGGCACACGCCGAGCGTCAGGCGCGCCATCAGTCGCGGGCCGCGCGCCTGCTCCGTCTGCTGATGGCGGCGGCGGGCCTCGATGTAGAGCAGATTGCCGCTGTAGAAGAGGAAGGCGCCCGCCAACCCCAGCACGAAGTACAGCCACTTCAGCAGCGTGTCGCCGAAGTTGCCGTAGTGCAGCGAGGTCAGCCCGTTCAGGAAGCGCTTGCCCGGCGAGTAGGTGGCCGGCTGGTCCACGCCGAGCACCTCGCCCGTGGCGCCGTTCAGGGCCACGGCCACGCGGCGGCTCAGCATCTTCTGGTCGACCAGCCCCACCAGCGTGACCTGCGCATTCACATCGCCCGGGTCGTGCAGCGACACCTCCGAGGGCTGGAAGCCCGGCACCTGTTCCCGGCCGCGGCGCAGCAACTCCGTCAGCGGCAGCAGGGCGTGCGGGGACGCCTCGGCCTCCACGTGCGTCGCCGTCTGCAGGTCCGGCTTGATGATCTTCAGCAGCTTGCCTTCGAACACGAAGAACTGGAACGGCGCCAGCATCAGGTAGCCGATCGCGAGCACCGCGCCGCTCCACGCGAAGATCACGTGGAAGGGCAGCGAGAGCAGCCCGATGACGTTGTGCGCGTCCTGCCACAGGCGCTTCAGGTTGCGCCCGGCGCGCAGGGCGAAGAGGTCCTTCAGCAGCACCGGCGCGTGGATGACGATGCCGCTGACCAGGGCTAGGCCGTAGAGCACGCAGGCGATCCCGAACAGCCGCGTGCCCCACGGCGCCGGCAGTCCCGCGGTGTAGTGCAGCTCGTAGATCAGCTGGATGAAGCCGCCGTGCGCCGCCGCCGGGGTCAGGTGTTGTCCCGATGCGTCCAGCACGTACCGGCGGTGCTCGGTGTAGTTCTCGTTGTACCAGTCGAGCTCCGGGTCGGCCGGCGCCAGCTGCAGCTTCAGGTTGTGCGAGTGCGGATGCGCGAGCTGGACCTTGTCGAGCAGGGTCTGCGCGCGGGCCAGCCTGGCGACCTGGTCGACCTCGGCCGACGGGCGGCGCCAGCCGTCCAGTTCCTGTGTGAACACCGTGATCGCGCCGGCGTAGAACGCGATGAACAGGAGCAGTCCGGCCGCCAGGCCGACCCAGGTGTGCAGCGCCAGGAAGCTGCGCAGGGTGGCGGGATTGAGCTTCCTCTTCATGGGGCGACGACCTGGATCCAGCCGATCAGCTTGAGACCGTGCAGCAGCGCGTAGCCGAGCACCGTGAGCCCGCCCATCCACGCCCAGGCCCGCAGACCGCTGCGCGCGGTGAAGACGGTCGCCATCACGCCGATCCACAGCGGGAACGACATCAGCAGCCAGGGCAGGGTGACGACCTCGGAGCGGCCCGGCCAGCTCAGGGTCACCAGACCGATCACGGCCGCCGTCAACGGCAGACCCAGCAGCGCCGCGGCCAGCGACTTACCCCACATGGCGCGTCTCCCCGTTCCTGCGGCCCGCCACCCAGGCGTTCAGATACGGCAGGGCCACGGCGCTCAGCATGAAGGCCGTCAGCATCGCGAAGCCGCCGCCCCAGAAGCCGAGCGCACGCCAGGCCGCGGCCCAGGCCAGCACCAGCAGCCACCCGCCCGCCAGACGCAGGCGTCGCGGATGGGCCACCGCGCGCAGGGTCTGATGCCGGCTTCCCAGATAGAAGGCGATCGCCGCGGCCATCGCCAGCGCGAGGTAGAGCAGGGACATCTTGCGAGGTCGTGCGAATGTTGAAGCGGCGCAGTGTAAATGCAACCAATTCTCAAATGCGAGGAATTCTCGTCTTGTCGCGCCGCCGGTCGTGGGGTCAGGTCGTGCCTCGGTCCTGGAGGTCGGCAATCGCGGTATGCACCCTCTCGCCGACCACCCGGGCATGGACCTGCAGCGCCGGGATCCGCCCGGCGAGCGGCCCCTCCGGGGTTGCACGGAAGTGGAGGCACAGCGTGCCGGCCAGATCCTCGATCCCGACCATCTCCACCTCATCGAAATCGACGAAGCGCTTCACCTGCGGATGGATCGCCTTGTAGACGCTTTCCTTCGCCGAGAAGAGCAAGGTGGCGCGCAACGGATCGGCGAGCTCGAACCAGCGCCGGCGTTCCCGCGGCGTGCAGCAGACCGCGACGATGTCGCGGCAGCCGGCCTCGTCGACGATGACTTCACTGTCGATGCCCAGGCGCGCGCATGCCGCGCCGGGGGCGACCGCGGCCCAGGCGCCGTCGCGGGTGTGGGCGATCGAGCCGATCACTCCCTCCGGCCATTGGGGCGCGCCGCCGTCGCCGATGGGAATGGCCGCGTTCATGGCCGCCGTCATGGCCGCGGTGAGGACCTCGCACCGGTCCGCCAGGTCGAGCAGCGCCGTCTCGGCGCACAGGCGACCCCCGAGATAACCGAGTTGGCGGGCGCGGCTCGACCGCCGTATCACCGCCGGCAGTCCGTCAAGGGTCAGGTCTTGCGTCAGCCGGTCCAGCAGCGTCAGGTCGATGCCGCGCCCGACGACCGGCGCGGGCAGCGTGTGCGGCGCCGACGTCATCTGGGCGTCGATCTCGCGCAGGCGCGCCGGGGCCAGGCGATGCAGTTGTTCGCGCACCGTCGGTGCGGTGTCGCACACAGGGGCAGGCACGAACGCGTCGTCTCCAACTGTTGCGATATGAAGCGTCGGTGTCATGTCCCTGATCGGTCGGCGGGATAGCGGGAATCGTGTCGCGATGACGGTAGAGTCGCGCCTTGTTGAGAATTATTATCATTCAAGTGACCTCGAAGTCACAGGGAGTACCACTGTCATGACCATCGAGTGCCTCGAGCCGGGGCTGACCCATGTCTTCATCGAGAACCGGGCGCGGCTGCGGCGGATCGCGCAGGGCATCGTGCGCACGCCCGAGCAGGCGGACGACGTGCTGCAGGACGCCTACCTGAAGCTGGCCCATGGGGAATCGCCGCGTCAGGCCGACCGGCCGCTGGGCTACTGCACGCGCGTGGTCCGCAACATGGCGCTCGATCACTGCCGCAAGCACAGCGTCGAGGCGAACTACCGCGCCTTCGATGTGGAGGCCGACGATTTGGACATTCCCGACACGGTGTCGCCCGAGCAGTCGATGCGCGACAAGCAGGTGATCTGCTCCATCGACCGCGCGCTGGGTTGCGTGCCCGCGCAGACGCGCCAGGCGTTCGAGCTCTATCGTCTGGAAGGCCTGACCCAGCGCGAGATCGCGCAGCGCATGGGATGTGCGCTCGGCCTGGTCAATGCCTGGATCGCGGAGGCCGCCCGGGCCATCGCCGGGTGCCGCCACCTGCTGGCGGACGACTGACGCGCGGGGCGACGCGGGCCGCGTTGCGCGCCCTCGCGCGGCGCGCGGCGACGCTGGAGTAAGCTCGCGCCGCAGGGTCGACCGGCCCTGCGCCAACGACTCCGGGTCACGCCGCCGCCAACCCCACCATGACACAAGAGCAGGACGATCCCGTCTGGTCCGCCGCCTGGACCTGGGTGCAACGCGAGTTCGATAGCGAGCACTTCGACGACGCCGCCCGCCAGGCCCTCGCGCGCTGGCTGGCCGAGGATCCCGAACACGCGCGCCAGTATCAGCAGGCGACGCGGCTGTGGGCGCTCGCCGGGCAGGTGCCGGCCCGCGCGCTGGATCCCGACGACACCGCGGCACGCGATCCGCGTGAACATCCGCGACGCTGAAACGTCTTGACAGGACAGGGCCCCGTCGCCGGTTCCACCGGCACGGGGACGCCCCCATCCCTATCCTGCAAGAGGCGTTCTCATGTCCACCAGCTGCTTCGACCGCGAAGACGACACCTTCATCGTTCTCGTCAACCACGAAGACCAGTACTCGATCTGGCCGCACTGGAAGGCCGTGCCCGGCGGCTGGTCCGTGGTGCCGGAGATCCGCGGTGACAAGAAGACGGTGCTCGCCTACGTCGACCGCACCTGGACCGACATGCGCCCGAAGTCGCTGCGCGACTGGATGGCGGAGCAGGAGCAGGCCGGCCAGCCCACGACCGCGGGTTGAAGCCGATGCCGGCGATGGCCCTCCAGCTGCTGTGCCTGCCGTGCGCGGGGGCCAGTGCCACGATGTACCTGCGCTGGCGCCGGCTGCTGCCGCGCTGGATCGAGATCGTGCCGGTGGAACTGCCCGGCCGCGGCAGCCGCCTCGGCGAGCCCTTCGTCGAGGACTTCGGAGCGCTCGTGGACCGGCTCTGCGACGAGCAGGCGGCGGTGATGCGCGGCGTGACGGGCCCGTCGGGTCACGCACCGGACTTCGCGTTCTTCGGCCACAGCATGGGCGCGCTGCTGGCCCACGGCATGGCGCAACGCCTGCGCGAGCGCGGCGAGCGCCTGCCACGCGCGCTCATCGCCTCGGGCAGCGCGGCGCCGTCGCGGCGCGACACGTCCCGGCTGCGTGCGGCGCTGGCCGATGACGCGACGCTGGCCGCCGATCTGCGCCGCCAGGGCGGCACGCCGGAGGAAGTCTTCGCCAACGCGGAGCTGCTGCGCCTGACGCTCGACGTGCTGGGCGCGGACTACCGCGTGTGCGACAGCTTCCGCCATGTCCCGCAGGCGCCGTTGCCCGTGCCCCTGCATGTCTTCGCCGGACGCCAGGACGACATCGCGCCGGACCGGCTCGCCGCCTGGTCGCTCGCGTCCGACGTGCCCGCCACGCTGGACTGGTTCGACGGCGGCCATTTCTTCGTGCGGCAGCAGGAGGGCGCGGTGCTGACCGCGCTCACCCGCCACCTGACCGCCTTGAGCGCCATGAGCGCCCCCGCGCGAGCCGCGCCCGGCGCCTTCGCGTGACCGCGCGGCGCCCGGCGCCGCGGGCCCGCTGCCCAGAGACCTTCACTGAAAGAAACGCGACATGCCTGCCGCGATGACGACTCCTTCGTCCCTGCCGGTGCCCGACGGCGCGGCGTCGACCCTCGTCGAGCACCTCGACCGCCTGGCCGCCGCGCGGGCGGGGACACCGCCTTGATCGTGGTCGGCGATGACGGACTGGACGGCCGACTCGACAGCGGACACGACAACGGACGCCATGATCGCGAGCGGCCCGTCACCTTCGGGGCGCTCCGCCGCCGCTCGCTCGCGCTGGCCGCGACCTTGCAGGCCGTGGCGCTGCCGGCGCAGGCGCGCGTGCTCATCGCGCTCGACGGCACGGACGATTACCTCGTCGCGTTCCTCGGATGCCAGTACGCCGGGATGATCGCGGTGCCCGTGTTCCCGCCGGAGAGCACGAGACCGCAACACCTCGATCGCTTCGACGCGATCGCGCGCGATGCCGGCGCGGCGGCGGTGCTCGCCACGCGCGCCGTGATCGAGGCGGGCAGCTTCGGGGAGTGCGGTGGAACGGCAGGGTCCGCAGGACTCGCGGGTGTCGCGGGTGTCGCGGCATCCCGCGGCGCGGGGACCCTGCACGCGCTGGCCGTGGACGAGATCGATGCCGCATGCGCCGACGCCTGGACGCCGCACCGTCCGCGGCCGACCGACATCGCCTTCCTGCAGTACACGTCCGGATCGACGTCCACGCCCAAGGGCGTGATGGTGAGTCACGGCAACCTGATCGCCAACGAGCGCGCGATCCAGGCGGCGATGGGCACCACGGCGCAGGACGTCTCCGTCTCCTGGCTGCCGCCGTTCCACGACATGGGGCTGATCGGCGGCCTGCTGCATCCGCTCTTCACCGGCGGAAAGCTGGTCCTGATGACGACGTCGCATTTCCTTGCCCGGCCGATGCGCTGGATCGAGGCGATGCACCGTCATCGCGGCACGCTCACCGCCGGTCCCGACTTCGCGTACCGGCTGTGCGCCGAGCGCGTGAGGCGGACGGGGTGGGCAGGGCGGGCAGGGCGCGCGGAGCGGGACGGCCAGGACGGTCGGGCCACCGCGCCGGCCTGGGACCTGAGCGCCTGGCGCGTCGCGTTGTCCGGCGCGGAGCCGGTCCGGGCGGACACGGTCGCCGAGTTCCAGGCGGCGTTTGCGCCCTTCGGATTCCGCGCCGGCGCCATCTATCCGAGTTTCGGCCTGGCGGAGGCGACGCTGTTCGTCACCGGCGGGCAACGCGGGGATGGCGCGGTGACGCGTCGCTTCTCCATCGAGGCCCTGAAGCAGGGCCGGGCGGAACCGATCGAAGAGGTCAAGGAAGTCGAAGCAGACGTCGACGCGGGTGTTGACTTGGAACGCGCGGACCGCGCGGTTCACGTGAACCCCGCGGACGGTGCGACGCAACAGCTGGTCAGTTGCGGCGCCGTGGCGACCGGCCACGAGCTGCGCATCGTCGATCCCGCGACCGGCGCCTCGCTCGGCGAGGCCCGGGTGGGCGAGGTCCGCGTGAGCGGACCCAGCGTGGCGCAGGGCTACTGGGGCCGACCGGACATCAGCGCCGAGACCTTCCTCGAGCAGGGCCCCGAGCGCTGGCTGCGCACCGGCGATCTCGGCTTCCTGCTCGACGGCGAGCTGTATGTGACCGGGCGCATCAAGGACCTGATCATCCTGCGCGGCCACAACCTGTACCCGCAGGACATCGAGGCGGCGATCGAGCGCCAGCCGGATCTGGTGCGTCAGGGACGCGTGGCCGCCTTCGCGGTGCCGGGCCCTGACGGCGACGCGATCGGCGTCGCCGCCGAGGTGTCCCGCGGCACGCGCAAGGCGATGACGGCGCAGGCGCTCGTCGCCGCGATCGGCGCGATCGTCGGCGGCCA